>CAWGCX010000011.1:0-877294 GCA_963821255.1 uncultured Alphaproteobacteria bacterium
TACTTGCCGGGCCACCTGTGATGATGTGGGTGCCGCAGCTCATATCGGGCTGCGACTTGTCGAGGTCGCGGGTATCGAAGGTCGAGAAAATCTTGTCGTCATCGCTGTCGGCACGCAGGCGGCCGAGCGCGGGCCCCCGCCCAACATCGTGCCAGCCGTCGCTCTCTGAGCTCTTGCGGTGTCGAGGCTCCGTCTCAGGAGCGAGCGCATGACTTCGTCCGTGAAAGTCTCCATGCCACAGTCGGTGTGATGGATGACGAACCACTCATTGGTGCCGAGCAGCTTGTGAGAGATAATAAGTGAGCGGATAGCATCGTCGCTGGCTCTACCACCAGCATTCCGGATCACATGCGCATCGCCTTCTGCCAGACCAGCAAACTTGGCTGGATCGAGCCGCGCGTCCATGCAGGTTAAGATCGCAAAGCGCCGTGCGGGTGGCAGGGCGAGCCTGCCTTTATAACCGAACTCTTTACGTAGCTTGATTCGCGGGGAAGACATCATCAAGAACTTTGGTCATGGGGACGTCTCCCTGAATTAATGGATCAAGGGCCGTCTTTTTTGCCTCGATGACTGCAAGCGGATTGGAGGAATTGCCCCTTATTGAGCGGGGACAGCAGCTTGGGGTAATATTGTGCTCCTGGCAGCCTACGCGCACGTGGACCCATCGAGCGCGCTCGAGGCGCGAGACCGACGCGCCGCACGCCTCGCCCCTGCTACCGACGCCTTCGCCTCCGCCCGTCGTAAGCGTTTCGCTAACGCGCTATAGTGGTCTGACCTGCCGGTTCCGCCGATGGACTCGGCTAGGAGGGTGCGATGACCACAAATCCCGCCGGCCGCCTGCCGCAGTTCATCACCGACGGCGGCATCGAGACACATATCATCTTCAACATGGGTGTGGAGCTGCCACATTTCTCGGCGTTTCCGCTCAACGACAGCGCGGCCGGCCGCAAGGTGATACGTAGCTACTACCGCGACTACCTGCCCGTGGCCCGGGCCGCGGGTCGCAGCTTCCTATTTGCCACCGACAGCTGGCGCGCAAGTCCCGACTGGGCCGACCGGCTCGGCTATGACCGGGCGCTGCTGAAGCAGAACAACGCGACATCGGCGGCACTTTGCGCCGAGCTCGCGGACGAATTCGCCGCCGCGGGTGTGACGAGCACTATCGCCGGCGTCATCGGTCCCCGCCGCGACGCCTGGCAGTACGATGCCGGCATGACCGTCGCGGAAGCCTTCGAGTATCACAGTCCGCAGGTCGAGGCGTTCGCCGGCACGGCGGCAACGTCTCTGCACGCCTACACTCTGAACAACACGCCGGAGGCCATCGGCATCGCCCGCGCCGCAGAGCGGGCCGGACTGCCCCTCGTCCTCTCCTTCACGGTCGAGACCGACGGGGCCCTGCCCGGAGGCAAGCCGCTTGGCGTCGCCATTGCCGAGGTCGACGAGGCGACCGGCGGCTATCCGGCCTACTACATGATCAATTGCGCCCATCCGCGTCACTTCGCCCGCGAGCTGAGGAGCGGAGCGCCCTGGGTCGGCCGCATCGGCGGATTGCGGGCCAATGCCTCGGCCAAGAGTCACGCCGAGCTCGATGCATCCCCGGAGATCGATATCGGCGATATCGCCGAGCTCGCCGACGATCACGCGGAACTGCTGCCATCGCTGCCCAATCTGCAGCTGATCGGAGGCTGCTGCGGCACCGATCATCGCCATATCGCCGCGATCTGTGCCCGCTGCCTCAACTGACGGCCTGTACCTCGCGGTGTGGTGGACATATTCTGAGGCGTCGCATGTCAAAAACACTCAAGCTTCAGGTCATCGAAAAGGCTCGAGCTCTCATCGAAGATGAGCGGCACTGGTGCCGTGGTGAGCTCGCGAGAGACATGAATGCCTTGTCCATATGCCCAACCGATAGCGGGGCAGAGAGGCGCTGCGCCCTTGGCGCTCTGATAGCCGCGGCTTATCAAATTACCAACGACCTTAGTCGGGCCCACGACCTTGCGATCAGCGCTGTGCGGCCGCTGTATGGGACCGCTACGCTTGTCAACGTCAATGACGTGAGGGGTCATGCGGCTGTGCTCGCATTGTTCGATGAGGTGGTAGCCGCTATGTAACCAATCTGCTGCGCTTCCGCCTCAAGGCATGTGAGCACTCGGACCCGCCGATTTGGGAGATGTTCAATGCCGTGGGCAAGGTTATTCCTTGCGACATGCGTAGCGCTCACTTGCTCCGCGGCAAGCTCTGACGATGACATGGACGTTGGCTATTTCCTATCGCGCTGTAGCGGTCTAAAGCCGGTCCTCACCGGAGAGAGAGACGCGGATTTAGATGACCCAACGACTTTATACTGGTGCACCAGCCACCTCTCCGACATCTTGGCGGACTATCGCCCTGAAGTACGCAAGAGCGCTAAAGTGCCCAAGACTGTTAGTATTTGCCTTCCCGAGGGAACGACCGACGCCGAACTGCTCCTGATTGTGATCGACGAGCTGCAAACACAGGACAGATCGGCGAAGCTTGCCAAGGTGATCACAAGCACGTTGTCAGTTTGGTGGCCGTGTAAGTGATTGGTTTACAGCTTAGCCGCCGGCCGTAAGGGGCATTAGCTGCCGCCCTGATTGATGGATGCGAGCCCATGCCGACCTACCAATATCGTTGCGAGAAATGCGGGAAGAAGTTCGAACGTACCGAAACCATCTCTGAGCATGAAGCTGAAAAATCGAAATGCCCCAAATGCGGGAGCAAGAAGGTGTCCTATGTACCGGGCAATGTCTACGTGGTGACCTCCAAAAAGAGCTAGGGCGATCGAACAGGGGGTGTCTCTTATCTGCCTGTGCAGAAACTTAAGGCTATTCGACGATCATCGGGGCACAATGTCTCGGTATGAAAATCGCCACCTTCAATATCAATAACATCAATAGACGTCTCGCCAATCTCCTCGACTGGTTGCGCGAAGCGAAGCCTGACGTTGCCTGTCTTCAGGAACTTAAGGCGACAAACTCGGAATTTCCGATTGCCGCGATTGAAAGGACAGGTTACCGCGCAGTCTGGCGCGGACAAAAATCGTGGAGCGGCGTCGCCATCCTCACGCGCGATGGCGAGCCGGTTGTCACGCGCACCGCGCTGCCCGGGGATGCCGCCGACACGCAAAGCCGCTATATCGAAGCGGCCTTAAACGGTGTGCTGATTGGCACGCTCTATGCGCCGAACGGCAACCCGCAGCCGGGTCCGAAGTTCAAATACAAGCTGGCTTGGATGGAGCGCCTGCTAACGCACGCCGCTGAGCTCTATGCCCTCGATGCGCCCGTCGTGCTTGCCGGGGACTACAACGTCGTGCCGACCGACGCCGATATCTACCCTACTAAATCCTATAAGGACAACGCGCTGGTGCAGCCAGAGCCCCGCGCGCTCTTCGCGCGCCTTCTAGGTCAAGGCTGGATTGACGCAATCCGTACAATGCATCCGGACGAACCTATGTATACGTTCTGGGATTACATGCGAAACCGATGGTCGCGCGATGCCGGCATGCGGCTCGATCACCTGCTGCTAAATCCAAAAGCGGTTAAGCGTCTTGTCGATGCCGGAGTAGATCGTGAAGTGCGAGCAAAGGAAGGCGCAAGCGATCACGCCCCGGCGTGGATCACTCTGCGCGATGCGCCGGGCGCACGCCGAAAATCTCGCTCGAGCGCGGCGAAACCAGCGCCGGTGGGGAGCAGACAAAGCGCACCGCGTGTAGCCCGGCCCCGGCGGGGGCCACTGTTGGTGATCGACGGCAATTCATTCGCCCATCGCTCTTATCATGCTTTACCAAAGAACATTCTTCGCAAAGGCCGTAAACCCGCCGGCGCGATCCTTGGCTTCGCCAATATGCTGCTGCGCCTCTATCGCGAGGAGCAGCCGCGTGCCGTGCTCGTCGCGTGGGACACGCTGGAAGTCCCGACCTATCGGCATGAGAAATTTCCCGCGTATCAGAGCGGCCGCGAGTTCGACGACGCGCTGGTTGAGCAGCTCGATCTTATTCCAGAGTTTGTCGCCGCTTGCGGCTTTAAGAATGCAAAAGCGCCGGGCTACGAGGCCGATGATTTCCTTGCATCCGCAGCCGCTACCGAAGAAAAGCGCGGCGGCACCGTGCTGGTCGCGAGCGGCGACCGCGACACGTTCCAGCTTGCCTCGGATCGCACCATCATCCTCTATCCCGTCCGCGCGGGCGAGATGGCGCGTGTCGATCCCGACGAGGTCCGCGCGCGCTACGGCGTCGATCCCGTTCAGGTTGCCGATTTTATCGCCTTGCGCGGCGATCCGTCCGACAAGCTGCCGGGCGCACCGGGCGTAGGTCCAACCGGAGCGGCGACACTTCTGGAGCGGTATGGCAGTCTGGAAGCCGTGCTCGCCGCCGGTCGCTTCCCCACGCAGGCGGAAAGTTTGCGACTCTTCAAGTCAATCGCAACGATGAACCGGAAAGCGCCGTTGCCCAGTCTTCGCGCTCAAAAGCCGACTTGGTATCAGGCGGCGGTTCTCGCGCGAGAGTGGGAGCTCAACCAGCTCGCCCGCAGGCTAGAGGAGTTCGACTAGCGGGGAATGCGGACCATCAACCGGTGAAGCCTTAATGGCGCCGGACGTTTCAGCACTAGATAGGAGGCGAAATCTAGGGGTTCGGAGGCCATTGCCTTTCGTGCCGTGGCCACTTCGTCTTCCCGTCGCAACTACCGGTCACCCTTTTGATATGTGCCGATGAGTTCTGCATCCGCGAGCACATGGCCTTTGATCGCTAGCTCGATTTGGGGTTTGGTCGCCTGCCTTAGATCGAGCGTGGTATCCAGCGCATACAGTTTGTGGAAGTAGCGGTGCCGACCGATAGGCGGGCACGGCCCGCCATATCCAGTCTTTTTGAAGTCGTTCAGGCCGACTGCGGTGCCTTGTGGCAGGCCTGCTTTGCTTGCGTTTTCGGGCAAGCTCTTCACGTCTGGCGGTATGTTGTAGACGACCCAATGGACCCATACCAACTTTGGCGCTTTCGGATCAGGCGCATCGGGATCGTCGATAATCAGGACAAGGCTTTTCGTGCCTTCGGGCATCCCATTCCAGGCGAGCGGCGGTGAGATATCATCGCCTTCGCAAGTGTACTGCGACGGAATTTGACCATCTTGTTTGAAGGCAAGCGACGTTAAGATCATAGCCATGGCTGCACTTCCTGGTAGGCTTAGTATGATTTCGATGGCTAGCAGAATGCCAGCCAGAAAGACTTGACGCGAGGGAAACCAATGAGAAGCCATTTCGTCCACCAGAACTGGTGTGCCGAAACTTAGTTCCACGGGTCTTGCTCGCAGGTCAGGCCGGTAGGGTATGAGGTTAGCAACCCCATCAATCTAGGTCGGACATCCTGGACTTGAGGGCATCCAAAGGTCCGTGTGCTTGACGAAAAGGATCCGTTTGATGCGCTACGGTCTCCACGAGATTGACAAGCATCATGCTGTAGCGACAACGGTCGCAGCCGACCGTGATGAGGCACTAGAGTGGTTTAGCGAAAAACTGCGTTTGATGTTGACCTTCGAGGGTGACCGTGCGGCCGCCGAATATCTACTCGACGAATGGCCTGAGAGCCTGCCCTCTATGGCACACACTCCAAACCCCACCATTCCGGTTTTCGTAGTTAGAGCAGTAGCTGCACATCCCCAGGCATCACAAGGCGCTGGATGTGGTCAGGCCGGTGCTTGAGCAGCCACCGCTTCGGTTTGACTGGGGTATCCGCCTGTCTCTTTTTGAGATCGCGGGCGCATCAACGGTATTCCGGCGCTAAACATGAAACGGCTCTGGGCATTCAGTTGGGGATATTGGGGCTGGGGCAATCACACTGGCGAATTCATCGATACGGTGCGGTCGAGCGCGGCCGCGGCAAACGGCCTCGAACATTACAGGTATGCGGAAGCGGCACGCGGTTGACAGATGACCAGCTCTTCCGGCGAGAATGAGTTTCGGATCGGCCTCGATCTTGGAGGGACTAAGATTGAGGGCATCCTCATGAACTCCGAGGCCATTGAGTTAGCGCGCTACCGCGTACCAACGCCACGCAATGACTACGCGGCCACCATCGCGGCCATTGTCGAACTCACAACTCGGCTCAGGCAAGGCATCACGGCTGGTCCCCGAATAGGCATTGCCGTTCCGGGGTCCATTTCGCCTTTCACTGGCCTCATGCAAAATGCCAACTCAACGTGGCTCAACGGCCGCCCCTTCGACCGTGACCTCGCAGTCGCACTGGGCACGCCGGTGCGGCTCGCCAATGACGCCAACTGCTTCGCGTTGTCGGAAGCCATCGACGGTGCCGCCAAGAACGCATGTATCGTGTTCGGTGTTATTCTGGGAACAGGATGCGGCGGTGGCCTCGTGGCAAATGGGAGGCTGCTCGACGGACGGCATGCCATTGGTGGAGAGTGGGGTCACAACCCACTTCCCTGGACTACGCCCGACGAATACCCTGGACTCCTATGCTGGTGCGGACGCGAAGGGTGCTTGGAAACATGGGTTTCAGGCCCCGGCATGGCTGCCGATCATGCCAGGCTGACGGGCGAGACGCATACGGCGAAGGAGATTGCCGCACGCGCCGAGTGTGGAGATGGTGACGCGAGGGCCACTCTCTCCCGGCACGCCGACCGGCTGGCGCGAGGGCTGGCGCACGTCGTCAACATTATCGATCCCGATGTTTTGGTGTTGGGGGGAGGACTGTCAAACATGTCCCATTTGTATGAGCAGCTACCCCAACTAATGGGCCCGCGTATCTTCGCTGACCGAAGCTCGGTCGTTATCAAGGCCCCCAAATGGGGGGATGCCAGCGGTAGTCGGGGCGCCGCTCGCCTGTGGGATGCGCCCGCCAGCCGTCAATGAGCATTATGGCGGAGTGGGTGGGATCGAACCCACGGTACGGTTGGAACGACGTCGGGGAGGCGGCGTTCCTTCATAGGAGGATTCAATCCTTCCCAATCCCAAGCCCCGCCGATACTCGTAGAGTTGTGAGAAAAGCAACGCGCGCGACGGCTTCTTTCAATGCAGTGGCTTCATGAGAAAGAAAAATGAATCACCTAGCAAACCAAGTCGCTTCACGAATGTCTGCGGCTCGCAGGAAGGCGGAATCGCTAATGCCGTCGAGACCGCCAAAGATCGCCGAATCCGCCTTAAAGCAGGAGCTGGAGCACGCACGTCAGACCATGGCTGCGAAAACGGAGCGCCTTCGCGAGCTGCGATTGGCTAAAGAGGCGGCGGAGAAAGCACCAGGTCCGATGCCTGTCCAAAAGCAAGAACAACAGAAACGCCGAATAAAGCGCGCTCGAAATGGGTGAAGAGGCATCCGCATTCAGCTTCTGACGGTGTAGGCGCCGCATCTCGAATATGTTTGAGGGCGCTTATGCGCCAGCCGCCGAACGACCCCCTTTGCGGCTTCCAGTGAAGCTTCACGGTTGCGTGTGTCTGCTTACAGCTGACAGCACGCTCTAGTGTCACCTTTTTTCCGACCACATTAGCACGTTGCCACGGCAGCCGATGACCCATAGCGTGCCGCTAAGATGTGGAAGGTGAAGTGAAAGGGATGTGAACTAACCCTGGATTAAACTCACGGGTAGGTTCGACTTCGAGGCACGCACATGAAAACTTGTCCAGACTGCAATGGCGATGGTGTCGTTGACAAAGATACGGACGATGAACGTCAATGCCCGACCTGCGGTGGCCTTGCTTTTGTACCTGATGACGACGACGATCATGAAGAAGTAATAAAAACATCGCACGATCTGTCCCACAGTGGGAGGCAAACCATGAAAAGCGTTTTGTGCCTATCGCTATTGATCCTATTGATGCCGAGCGCTTACGCCGCCGAATTGCCGGGCGACAGCGCCGACGGGAGCGTCATGCACGACGCTAACTGCCTGGGGTGCCACGACACTGGCATCTACACCCGCAAGGACCGACGCATTCGGTCTTTAGATGCGCTGAAAGGGCAGTTGGCCAACTGCAGTCATATGGCAAACCTACAATTATCCGCGATTGAGATGCAGAACGTCATCAAGTACCTGAACGATCAGTTTTATCAATTCCGCTAGGCGTCAAACGAAATTGAAGGTTGGAAAACATCGGGTGTGCGTCGCACGGCTACGCGCAAACACAAAAAAGGGTAGTCGACCTTCGCCGCTTCCTGTGCGACCGCCGAAGCGGCCGATCCGAGCGCTGCCAAGCCGACGGCGAGAACCACCATGGTATTCGGTGTGCAAAGCAGGCCGCAAGCCAAATAGGGGTTGTCAGCGCTGCGTCGGCCTCGTCATCAGGTCGATTGGGAACGGAAACACGATCGTCGAACTACGTTCACTCGCGATGTCGAACAATGTCGCGAGGTAACGTAGCTGCATCGCCTGCGGTAACGGCGCCAAGATCTGGGCGGCGTCGAGCAGCTTCTGTGCCGCCTGCTGCTCACCCTGTGCATTGATGATCTTCGCCCGGCGGCTGCGCTCAGCCTCGGCCTGCCGGGCAATCGCGCGGATCATGCTCTCGTCGAGATCGATTTGCTTGATCTCGACATTGGAGACCTTGATGCCCCAGGCCTCGGTCTGCTTGTCGAGCACGTCCTGAATATCCGCATTGAGCTTGTCCCTCTCGGCCAACATCGTGTCGAGGTCGTGCTTGCCCAATACCCAGCGCAGCGTGGTCTGCGCGAGTTGGCTCGTTGCCACGAGGTAATTGTTGACCTGAATAATCGCCCGCTCGGCGTCCACGACGCGAAAATAGATGACAGCATTCACCTTGACCGAGACATTGTCTCGGGAAATCACGTCCTGGGGCGGCACTTCGTCGACGACGACCCGAAGATCGACCCGCACCATCTGCTGCACAAGGGGCACAAGCAGGAAAAATCCCGGCCCTTTCGTACCGGTGTAGCGCCCGAGCGTGAACACGACGCCGCGTTCGTACTCGCGCAGGATGCGCACCGCTGAATACAAGATGGCCACGACGAGAATCGCGATAATGGCGACAGTAGCAGCAGCGAACATGACATTTCCTCCTTGTTCGGGAACCCGAGCGTCAGGCCGAACTCAACGATGAGAACGAGGCCGTCGCGATCGACAACCTTGACGCGGGTACCAGGTTGCAGTGGCTTGGCGGCGCGAGCGCGCCAGATCTCTCCCCTGAATCCGAACCCGCCCATCCTCTCCCCGCCAAGCCACGGCCTCGCCCTCAGCGCCGAGCAGCGCCTCCTTGCCGGTGACGACGAGTCGCTTGCGCGATCGGAGCAGCATCGACAGCACCAGCAGGAAGAGGCTAGCGGTCACAATCACGGTTGCTGCTATGACGGCAGGCGAGAGTTCAAACCCTGGTGTCCCCGAGGGAAACATCATGATCGCCCCGATCACGAATGCGACAATGCCGCCGACGCCGATTACTCCGAAGGCACCGATATGGGCCTCAGCGACCATGAGACCGATGCCCAGCAGCACCAGTGCCGCGCCCGCATAATTGATCGGAAGCAGGTGGAGTGCATACAACGCGACAAGCAGGCTGATGGCGCCGATAAGGCCGGGGGCTACGGCGCCGGGATTGAGAAATTCGAAGAGCAGCCCATAGACCCCGATCAGCATGAGAATGAAGAGCCACGTTCGGGTTGGTGGCGATGGCGAGGAGCTCGTGTTCGCCAGTCGGGTGCGACAGTCAAGACTTCGAGCCCCGCGGTCGCCAAGCGTTCCGGCTTTCCGGCTACCGTCGCGGTGCGCCCATCGATCTTGCGAAGGAGATCCGGCACGTCCTCGGCAATCACGTCAATGACATGAAGCTTGAGCGCCTCGGAGGCTGGAAGGCTCACGGCCGTGCGCACCGCCTCTGCTGCCCAGTCCGCATTGCGACCATTGAGATCGGCGAGGCTGCGGATATAGGCCACGGCATCGTTTATGGCTTTGCGCGACTCGGTGTCCGTCGGCTCCCCCACGGTTCCCTTCTCTTGGCCATTTTTTTGTGCGGGCGGTTGTTCGGGCCTTCCGCCCGGGAGGAAGGGAGACACTCCCAACTGTACCGGTGTGGCGGCGCCAATATTCGTACCAGGGGCCATGCCTACGATCGCGCTGGCATAGGCGATGTAGGTGCCGGCACTTGCTGCGCGCGCACCGTTCGGCGCGACATAGGTGGCAACCGGCACTGGCGAGGCCAGGATGGCGCTGATGATCTCGCGCATGGAAGAATCGAGGCCGCCTGGCGTATTCATGCGTAAGACAATGAGGCCGGTCTGGGTCGGTATCTACCGTCCGGAGTTCGCGCACGATGTAGTCGGCGATCGCCGGCCCGATCGCGTCATTGATCTCGAGGATGATCGCCCGCTGGGCCGCTGCCTTGGCCGGCAGTGCAAGCATGGCGACAAAAACTGCGACAAGCAGATGGACCGCGCACCAACGCGATAGTCCCACTGCCCAGGGGCTGGCCTCTTTTGTCGGCGGCGAATACATGGCCGCCTCCTGCGCAAGGTCTATACGAAATTTCTGACTACAATACATCTGGGACTACGCGGCGATCTCTGCAATGGCGCTCTGGCAAGTTCTTCGAAGCAAACGCTCCGATACCACAGCAGTCGCGCCAGCGACCCATCGAGACGCCTTAGCTCAAGTCCAAGGCCGACGTTAGCCTCCAAATTCCGGGTCAAGACAGGTGCGCTCTTGTGTACGATAAAGGGCGCCGACCTTCTCTGGGCCGGCGCCCCTGCCGCTAAGATGAAGTCTACTACTTTGGCTGGCCGACAAAGTAAGCCCCGATGACCGCACCAGATGCGTCCTTAATGGGCTCATATCCAGCGTCGTAACTCTTGCCGAAAACGGTCGCGTCTCCATAGTACGCTTCGCCATTGTTGAGCCTTGCAATAGCGGCGCTCTTTGGGTCCAGGGGGGTACCAGCAGCGCTCGATCCATCCTCCTTCTTCACAGTCGTGGCCACGCGCTTGTACTCATTGCCAGCCTTCACGAAGATCGTAGCTACGCCGGATGGAATCATTCCGCTCGAATCGCGATGGCCAATTAAGCTAAGGGCCTCGTAGCGCCGAAAGGTCATTCGGCCATTTCGCGGGCGCGTGATACCATTCGCTATGCCTCAGAACTGGCGTGATCGCCTCGCTGTAGAACGGGCGGAAAAGTACGCGCCTAAGCCCACGGGCGGCGCGTTCATGGCCGGCGTTGCTTTGGCAGGTGCCGCGCTTCTGGGCGACTTTGCATTTTCTGCATTTTATGGCTGGCGAGACCCTGACCACATGTTGGTCGCGGTTCTCGTGACAGCGTTGGGCTTCGTGGTCGGCGTCATAGGATACTGGCGGCTGGCGCGCCTTAGTCGAAGAGCACGGCACGCCGAGCTGGCCAAGATTAACCGCTACGCTAGCTCGCGGGGTGAGCCACACACAAAACCCCGCCGCGAGCAGGGCTGAGGTTTTCGATAATAGGGCGCCCGCCGAAGCGAGAAATCCCTGAAGCCCAAGGGAATGAATGACCATGAGCAAGGATCCCGCCGCTGGCCTAGAAGCCGCCGCCCAGGCCTTCAAGAAATTCCAAAACGAAGCGGAGCTGCCCGCGGCCACGCGGAACGCCGAGGGTCATATCATCGGCATCACTGCGGGCGGTTGGACGAATGAGCAGATTGCTCAGGTGGTCGTCGAGGCCTACTTGAATGCCCGAGGAATGAAGTCCTGAGGAATAATGCCCGAGGGCGGGCACCGCGCGCGCGGTCTGCTTACAGCCATTTGCAAGATTTTTTAGTGGGCGGAGAAAGACGTCGGACGCCTACTAAAGTAGCAAAAAGCCTGTCGTGCCGAATCACAGCCTGGAAGTCCGTTATTGGCACAAAGCAGACATTGATGCGGTCGAAGCGCAGGTCCGCTCGCGGGGGTTAAGCGGACATCCGTGATCGCCACCGCGATGTTTCGCTAATGACCCAACATCGGCGACCGAGTGTGTCCAACTCCTAGCTAAGCGTCAGTTCAACGCTAGGAGACTAACATGTCTAAGGAACCAGCCCCGTCGAGGCGTCAGGAAACAAGCTTGAGTTGCCGCTCGACATCCGCGCCACGGCCTTTCAGTGCCGCGTTTGGGAGGCGCTCGAACTTCCAGCAGGCACGATCGTGACATGCAGCGAAAGGGCCCCCCGAAAGGGGCCCTGCGGCAGCAGTCGCGGGGCTAGCCTTTCTTCTTCGAGTAATACTCCTGCGCCTTAGCGAGATTGCCTTGTGGATCCTTCATGAAGGTGGTCTTGGCTTCTTCGCTGCCGAAGCAATAGGTCTTGCCTCCAATCTGCCCATTGATGGAGCAGTCGGTCTTTATGTCCTTGCCCATCGCGAGACCCATCGTGCACATGTTGTCGTACTCGCCGGTTACGGCTAGGGCTGCGGTGGCCATGCCAAGCAAGAAAGCGCCGGCAACGGCGGATGTGACATACGCTTTACGCATCGATATCTCCTTAGGGGTTGACGGTTTTCCCGCCCTTTCGTGATCGAATGCCTAAAGGCGGAGACATACAATTCAAATCTGCGTGTAAATTGACCCGTCGCGCGAAGCGTTGCGGCTTCTGATAACACCGGAGGCTGGGGTGTTCCGCGTCAACATGTGGTGAACCACGCCGCAGCCGGCACGGAAATGCAACTCCTCGAGCGGAACCTCGGATGAATGACGGCAATGGGTCATAAACGGGCTCCACGCTATGCGTCCATGCAGCCAGTTTGGAAGAGCACGAACGATCCTGCCGACGTCGGCCGTATCATCTCGCGCGGATTGACGCTTTGTAAGTGGTAAGTTTTAGTCGGTCAAAGGCTGGCAAGGGATGTCCGCTTCCCAGAAAACGACATTTTTTATGACGAGACTCTGCCCCTGCATCGTGTAGCAGCGACCTGGGTTATTGAAGGATTGGCGTTAGGCGTCGATTCAATGAGGGAACAAGAATGATGCTAAGGCGCGCGGGCCTTGGCCTTCTCGTCGGAGCGGTCTTGATGGCCTCGTCGGGCACGTCCGCCGGTCCAGCCCTTGTCTTCGAGCCCTATAACGGCACGGTGTTCTACGCCGAAGATCCCGACGCCCAGTGGTTTCCCGCCTCCCTCACCAAGCTGATGACGGCCTACGTTACCTTCCAGGCGCTGAAGGCAGGCACCGTCACGCCCGACACCAAGCTCATGTGCTCCAAGGAGGCGACGGAGCAGGCCCCGAGCAAGCTCTGGCTGAAAGTGGGCGAGTCGATCACGCTCGACGTCGCGCTCAAGGTCCTCATCGTCCAGTCGGCCAACGACGTCGCCGTCATGATCGCCGAGGGGGTCGCCGGCAGTCAGGAGGCGTTCGTCCAGCGCATGAACGAGGCGGCACAGCATCTCGGCATGACGCGGACCAATTTCGCCAACGTCAATGGCCTGCCCGACGAGCGCCAAGTCACCACCGCCCGCGACCTTGCCAAGCTCGCGCGCGCCATCATCATCGCCTTCCCCGAGCACGCCGATCTGTTCACCACCGTCCAGGTTCAGGTCGGCAAGCAGATCATGCGCACGCATAACGGCCTATTGGTGAGTCTCCCCGGCGCCGACGGCATGAAGACCGGTTTCATTTGCAACTCCGGATACAATGTTGTGGCGAGCGCGACCCGGGACGGCCGCAAGCTGGTTGCCGTCGTGCTGGGAGAGCAGTCGTTGGCCACGCGCCGCGTGCGCGCGACCGATCTCTTGGAGAACGGCTTCAAGCGCTATTTCTGGAAGTCGATGTTCGGCACCAGCATCAATGGGCTGGCGATCCAACAAGCCTCGTTGACGGAGGGGCCGGCGCATTTGAAGGACGCCATCTGCGGCGTCGCCAAGCTGAAGCCGTCCGGTACGCGCAAGGCGCGCAAGGTCAGTCGCAAGGGCGGGACGAAGAAGCGCAGCACCGTCAGCACCCGCGCCAATTGAGCGGGCATGTCCGCTTTGGGCATTAGCAGATCTGGGGCGCGGATCACGGATGTCGGCTTTACTGCTGCCAAGATCGGCGCTCTCTACCTACCACCGCCCCACCCCAGGTTGAAAGGGGAACCACGGTGGATAGTAGTGACGTCTGGGGCGTGGCCTCGAGGCGCGTATAATGCCTTTGGCCACCTTGGCGGTGTCCTTGGCCACCACAAGAAAATCGCCCCCTTTGGGCAGGCTTACCGAATTGATACTCGTGTCGGCGATGATGAGGGTGGATCCGGGGGTTAGCCTTTCCTCGATCTTCTGGCGAACCTCGTCCGGAAATTCGACGCGGTCGAGCGTGCTTGCGGCATCACCTCCCTCGACAGTGACCGCCATCCATTGTGTCGTCGAGTGTCGCGGTGCGAATTTCAGCGCCGTATAAACCTGGATACCAAGCGGAAGTTCGGGGTTCTTGAAGGTGGCGGGAGTGTCGAACACACGTTCAAACCCTTGACGAACAAAAACATGACCCGCTGGCGGCTCGCTCTTAACCGCCGCGTAAACCTGCCTCTCCAGATCGTCGGTGAAGGCTCCCGTCTCGTCCAACCCATGCGCTTTTTGAAAAGTCTTGATCGCCGCGACGGTGAGTTTGCCGATGGTGCCGTCGAAGTTCTGATGCTTTAGATAACCAAGCGACGCGAAGACGTTTTGGAGACCGATAATCCGAGCTTGCCGGGTTTGGCGCGTCACCAGTATGCGTAAGGGTGCAGTGGATCGGGGTTCGGCAGCTTGAATGGCTGCAGCCTCGATGCCGGCATCGACGCTCTTTCCTTTCGAAGCGGCAGTCAATTCCCGGCTCTCAGTCCGATCGTGCGGCACGTCCTCGGCCACCGCCAACGATACTGCCGCGGCAGAACCGGAGGGGCCGCGTGCTCCATTCTCGTGGTTTACATTGGGCTTGGAAGCTAGCGTTCTCGGCAGAGGCTGGAAGAGAGTCCGATGCTCAATGATTACAGGCGCCGGTCTGTCCCGGGCGATGACTACATTCTCTCCTCCGTTGGTAATTTGGAACAGCTGGCTTGCAAAGGAAGAGTACAAGCGAACGCAGCCATGGGACGCAGGATAGCCCGGCACCACTCCACCATGCAGCGCCATCCCGGACCACGTGAGTCGCTGCATCCAAGGCATCGGCGCACCGCTATAAATGTTTGACTCGTGCCACCTTCGCTTCTCAAGGATGCTGTACACGCCCACTGGAGTTGCGTAGCCAGGCTTGCCTGACGAAACTTTAGAGCTCGCGACCAGAGTGGTGCCGCGGTACACATCCACTTTCTGAGCGTTCAAGGAGATGACAATCGTAAGTGGTTGGCCGTTTGGGATGTCTACGATCGGCGGCGTGGTGACAGTCTTCTCTCTGGTCTTTGCTTCTGCGGGCATAAAGCTCAGGACTGCCAACATGGCAACAACGCCGAGCCATGCGGGCGAGCTCCCCGACAGGATAGCATCCCAAGTTACGAGCCAAGGCAGCCGTGCCAGCATGACCCGTCCCCACGTTTGAAACGATAATTGGCTCGGTTAGTGGCTAGAGTGAGACACGTGTCGCAGGAGCGTGACTGCAAGATGATCAAGGAGATGCTACCCAGTCTGAAGGAAAGATGGCCCGGAAGGACGGAAAGATTGACAACTCTTGGTTCAAGACCGGTCCGAGCCGTTTTGGGTATTGATGCCGCATGGACTTTGACTCAGCCGGCGGACGCCGACCCAGAGTCCAACTAGGACTGCTGGTGTTCCGTCCGTCCTTCTCGGTCCAAGGCATCGAACTCGACATCTGACAGCTCGATATTGACGGCCGCGACATTCTCTTCCAGATGGGCGACCTTGGATGTGCCCGGAATGGGTAGCATGACCGGACTACGCTTGAGTATCCAGGCGAGCGCGATCTGGCTCGGAGTGGCGCCCCGGGCCCTGGCTACCGAATCCAGGATAGAGCCGCTCTGGGCGAGGCGACCTGCAGCCAGCGGATACCAGGGAATGAAACCAATTCCGCGCTTCTCGCAATAATCCAGCACCTCTTCGCTGCCGCGATCGATGAGGTTGTAGCGGTTTTGCACCGTCGCCACCTTGAACACCTTCGAGGCGGCTTCGATGTCAGCGACGGACACGTTGCTTAACCCGGCGTGACGTATGATCCCATCATCTAGGAGAGATTTGGCCGCAGCGAGCTGCTCGTCGCGCGGCACCTTCGGATCGATGCTGTGCAGCTGCCAGAGCCCGATCTGCTCGAGCCCGAGCTTTTCCCGGCTCTTGATTGCCTGTTGGCGCAAGTATTCTGGACGACCATCCCTATCCCATGAACCGGGACCAGGTCGCCGCAACCCGGCCTTGGTCGCAATGAGCATGCCATCATAAGGGTGAAGCGCTTCACGGATCAGTTGCTCGGATACATCCGGTCCATAGGAGTCCGCGGTGTCGACAAAATCGATGCCGAGCTCCGGCAGGCGTTTGAGCGTCCGGATCACCTCAGCCTTGTCAAGGGGCGGTCCCCAGACGCGGGGGCCAGCGATGCGCATTGCCCCGAAGCCAAGGCGATGGATCCCGATGTCGCCACCAATCTTGAATGAGCCTGATTTGCGAGCGTCGAGTTTGACCATTATCCGTCTTTCTTCTGCATTACCAAACGCGACGCAATCAGAGCGGCGCTCTCGCTTAGTGTGGCTCTATGGCCTATGTTAGTGGAAAAGTAGAGGGAGAGTTCTATGGGCATGATGATTATCCGTCATAAGGTGAGGGACTACGGCCAGTGGCGTCCCGTCTTCGATGGGCATGCCGAAATGCAGAAGGCGGCGGGCCTCAGCAATCCACGCGTCTACCACTCTGCCGACAGCAATAAGAGTGAGATCGTGGTTGTCTTCGATACCGAGGACACGAGGAAGGCCAAGGAATTCGCTGCTTCGGCTGATCTCAAGGAAGTGATGGCGAAGGCGGGCGTACTGGACGCGCCAACAATCTATTTCCTTGAATCGATCGATTGAGGCTCCCATCAGCCGAGAAACCAAACTGCTCGACGCGGCAGTGACCGTCAGAATTCAATGTCCACGGCCTGATGCAACGACGAATTGCCAGCATCAACGACCTGCCGATCTCTGCAAAAGAGCGCAAGTACCACTGGGCTCTAGGCCCCCGTCCAGAGGATCATCCATCCCTGAGCGAGCTCGGCCCATCGCAGTGCAACGCAGCATGAGTAGGAGCTTATGGTTGAGCTTCGGCGCTAACCTCCGAGATCACTTCGTGATCATGGCGCCGGCCCACGAGCATGGCTCACCGGATAAAGAGCTAGCTGCAACTTGCTAGGCAGGGCCTAGCTTCATTTATCTGCCCCTCCACACTGCGCGGTCTTCATTGCAGTCGGCTTTTTGAAAATTCCCAGCGGTTAGCTTTCAAATGCTCGACAATCGTTTTGGCGATTTCGAAGCGGCCTTCCTCAACCACTCCCTTCCGAAAACCTGGGATTTTCACTTTTTTGAGGGCCACGGCCACATCGAAGATTAGCTGCTCATCAAGTGTCAAAGCGGGCATGGTCGCCTCCTTGGCACACCCCAATTTATCACAGCTCTAAAACACTTCGGGGTCATTCAACCTGTTTGTTTTTATTACTTCTTCATTGCCATCGTCGTCATCAGGTACGGAACCAAGGCCGCCGCACGTCGGGCATTGACGTTCATTGTCCGTATCCTTGTCAACGACACCATCGCCATTACAGTCTGGACAAGTTCTTATTTTCATACCTGCTCCTGTGCTGACCCGGTGGTACGGACTGGCAGAGCCTTTGAACCAGATTGCTTGTTCTAGGCACCGCAGCAGCGCCAATAAGGTGGGTACCCGTCCCTAATTTAGGGTCGAGTGCCTCCTCGACTTACCCTTTATTAACCATGAACCGTCACCCTTTCATGATGAGCCCCAAACCGAAATCGAAGGGTGCAAACATGAGCCTAGAGCCCGCGGAAACTACTCCAACTCCTCCGCAGCCTAGCGGTGCAAATCCCACAGGATATCGCATCTCCATTTTTCCGGCTGCCGTCGAAATCTCTGCAAGACTAGCCTCCGCCGAAGAGCTGCAGATGCTAGTAAAAGTTTTGCAGGCAAACGCGGCAATTTGGGAAAGCGCGACCAAGAATGATGCGGCTGCGAACGTGTTAGCCGTGTCCTAGCAGACCGCACGAGAAAGCCTCAGCGCCGCCTGGCCTGCAGGCTACATACGCAGCGGCAGGCGCATTGTCTTCCTTGCCATGCAAATTCCTTTGTACCCCTTGCGCTAAACGCTCTGAAAACGGAGCTGAAGTGCCGGGAGGGGAAGGTTGCCGGCGGGAATATACGATTTTGAACCACGCTCAATCGCGGTCATGGAGACCCATTACACCTTGCGTTTTCGCGCAATGCACGCAGCAGAAGATGTTGCCGTTTTGCTCGACCCCATGCCCGATGATGCGGTTGCCGCAATGCGGGCAGGTCGGCGCAAGCGCCTGAAATCGCGCACTCAAATAAATCAAATGTCATGGTGCGTGCCGCCATCGTCACCTCAAAGCTCTTGTCGTAGTCATTGCCGCATTGGTCGCATCTAGCCATCTCGCGTCTCCTGTAGTCGCTCCCTGGGTTCTTCCCTGTGGAGACTTGACCGCGCTTATTGACAGGAATCAACCGTGGGCGTGTCCTTTGACAATCAGGAGGGGCACTATGGGAGAGGTCATCCAGGTCGATTTCGGTCAGACCCAACCCCCTTACCCACCTGACGAGTACGCGGAAGTGATCAGCATTGTCACGGAACTCGAACCTGCGCGAGCGTTCGCAGTATTGTCGAATGCGCTCTTCGCAGTGCTGGTCGCGAAGAACGGCCGCGAGTACAACGCGCTATGTCGCGACTTGCGCGAATTCCATCGCGCCATGCGTAAGCTGTTTTTGGCTTCGGAAAGAACAATTCCGTGAAGGCGTTTCCTAGGGAGAACCTGAAGGCGCCGCAAAGGTTCCTAACCCAGCGCTTCAGAAGCAGCCTAACCAACAGGGCTGTGTAACGCTCGGGGCTGAGCGCTATATCACCACGAGATCGTCACGCCGCTGAGAGCAAGGAACGCGACGAAGGCGGCGGCCATCGCTGCCAGCATAGCCCCAGCCGCGAATATAAGAGCTATCGTGGCTCTAAAATTGGCGACGCGCGCGTCATTCACAATGCTCCGTATGGCCTCAACGCCTTGAGCCGATGCCGCCGCATCGGCGTGGCTCAACCTAATCTGATCAAGGTATTGCTCTACGAATGGCCGGTTTTCCCGCCACACTCCTGCCGCGAGGCCCGCCTCAATCTGATCTTCGGTTAGCACATTAAGATCGGTGAACAGTAATTCTTGCTGTGTTGTCATCAGCTGCACTCCGTGACTAAACCGCAACGTGATAACCCGCCGAGTATAGCCCCGCTTTGAGGACCGTATAGCCCCCGACGCGGCCAACTTAGAGCATCCAGAAGGTATAGACCGAACTGTGTGACGTGCTGGACTGACGCGCTAAACGACAAAGGGCCCCTGTCCGGACAGGGGCCCCGCGTTCGCTACGGCCGGGACAACTACTCAGGTACGCGTTACACAATACTGGCGCCCTTCGACCGCGTATGGTGAGGAGGATGTAGGAAGAAGCTGTCCGTTAGTCTTCAACCCGACCTAACAGAGACTGGAACGCGGCCTACACACGGCGGAACCGAACCTCGCCGGATCACCCAAAAGGAAATCGCCCCAGCAAAGACCCCGAGGCCGCTTCATTACGCGGACCTAGGAGTGGAGCAGTCGGTCAATGCACTGCTTCGGCCACGGCCTCTTCCTTCCGGAGTGCCAGGGTATGCAGAGTAGATCGGGAAAGCAACGAACCGTAAGAGATACAACCATTGCAGGTAATGACTATATATCACGCGCAGGGCTTGTAATGCACGTGCTCAAGCCCCATATGTTATACTGGTTGTTTATTACTGGCACGCCGAACTGGGCGCTGACGGTAAAGACTACCGTGCCAACTCCGTGCACGCCCCCTTTCCGGAAATTCTCAGCAGTCGAGTGCCTTTAAGGGCTCGAGGTCCGCGGTGCAGTGGGAGGCGCCATTTGGGTCTCGAGCCCGGGCCCGTGCCTTCGAATATTCGCCACACCGAAACCATGAGGCAGTGTCATGACTGCTACCTTCCCCCAAGCTGCCGCCGAGCAGGCCCGCAAAAATTACCGGGAGGTGACGACTCAACTCGGTCACCTCGGTCTCAACACCTCTGTTCCGGAGGCAGTGCGAGCTATGGCCAAGAAATGAGGTTGGCAGTGAAATTAAAATACGCCACCGCCACAAAAAAAATGGTCGATGCAAATAATCTATGCGACGCCTTTGATCGCGCCGCACTTGGCCACCCGGCTGAGGTTGTTTTTAATGCAGCGGTGGTCTTGCTGGCCAACGTGATCGCGCATCAGTCAGAGACCTTCTCCGAGGCTGAAGATGCTACCGACAAATTAGGCGTGATGGTGTGCAGGATGGCGCACGCGCTAATGAGGCTGGAGGCCAACCAAGAGGCGGGAGCTGGTGACCGACGCGCGCGCTGACTTTTCGCGCGCCAGGCTTGGCTATGCGAACAGGGGCGATCCGACCCTACAACCCGCGCCTAACGTCCTCCCTCTGGCTCAGTTACTTCTACGCCTTCTTGCCGAGCGCTCCAGGCGCCGATCCGCCAAATCGCCGAGAATGCTGGCGTCGAGGGTTCGATCGTGGTGCTTCAACCGCCCCGCGGGGGAAGCCTAGCTAAGCGACGTTCCAAAGAAAAACCCGTGACGAGCCGGCCATTTGATTGCCGGGGTGAGCTCGGATGTGTCCGCTTTGGGTCATCAGCAGACGTCGCGCGGGAAGCGGCTTATGTCTGCTTACTGTGTAGGTTTGGACCTTCGCGTGGCCTGTGATGTGAGTCGTAGCGCTAAGCTCGTCGCCAACGGCTCAAGCAGCCTCTCGCAGGACAGTTACAACTTGGATGTGCACCAAAGGCGGCGGCTTTCTTTTGCCTCCACGCCCATCATGTCGAGGGCGGCAGTGGGGGCGTTCCGCTTAACGCACTAGATCGTTCGCGTCTGTCCGATCGATCCGCTGCGTGCTCCCGCTTCGCCTGAGCAATCGCATCATCCAAATTGGTGTAGCGATACCCCTTATAGTGAAAATAGTCGATGGGAACACGGGTGATGCCATACTTGGCCATTTCTTCAGTGGCCTCAGGATTAATAGCTGAGCTTGTTTCGTTGCGGTCTGCCGGTGTCATGTGGCGCTCTCTTACCGTTTTGGACCCAGCGGGACATTTCCACCGAAGCTGGATGCTGAGATGAATTCGGCAGAGCAAGTGTAACCGGACCGCCGAATTGCCGAACAGAGAATCCAGCACCCACCAGGCGCCAGCATTCTCCAAACTTCGCTCTCTGTGGCCGCTTGCGCCCACTTTGGCGGCCTAACCCACGGGACTTCCGCGACAATTTCGGAGAGCGAAATTTCTGTCGCAAGGCACAAGACTAGCTGGCGGAGAGGGTGGGATTCGAACCCACGGTACGGTTACCCGTACAACGGTTTTCGAGTTCTATGATTCTCATGCTGGCCTGTGCCACGCAGTAGTTAAGCGTGTGCCCTGGTTTGGCATTTTTGATCCGATCATCCTAGCTAGTAATGCCCCGTGTCGCTTTGTGCTGCGCTGTTGGTTTGCAATTTGGTTTGCAAATTGTTGAGCAAACATGAATTCTGCTGGGCGATGCGTGGCCTCACCGGTGGCGGGAAACCTCCGGAGCCGGCGATGTAGGCGGGGCGATGGGCGGTCATGGAAATCCTTTCTCTCGTCATCCCGAACGGGCCCGTTCATGATAGATAATTCCGCATGAAAAAACTCTGGATTGATGGGGAGTGGGTCCCAGGCGCCCAGGGCAATGGAAAAGTTCGACGGATCGAGAACCCAGCCACCCTCGAGGTCGTCGACGAGGTGGTCGAGGGCAGCCCCGACGACGCCAAGCGGGCCTGCTTGAAGGCCGCCGAGGCAGGGCGCAAGTGGCGCCACCTGCCGGCCATCGAGCGCGGGAAGCTACTTCACGACGCGGCGACCAAGATGCGGGAAGATCGCGCGCGTCTCTCGGAGCTGCTTACCCTCGAAGGGGGCAAGCCGCGTATCGAAAACCTCGATGAAGTCGAGTGGTCGGCCGCTTGCTTCCAGTACTACGCCGAGATCGCGCGTAACTCCCACGGGATGTCCATCCCGCCGACCGGCGAGCACCAGATCAATTTCACCATCAAGGAGCCGCTCGGGGTGGTGGCGGCCATCGTGCCGTTCAACTATCCGCTGCTTCTTCTGGTGTGGAAAATCGCGCCGGCCCTGGCGGCGGGCAACACGGTGGTCATCAAGCCGTCGGAGCTGACCCCGCTCGCCACGCTGCGCCTGGTCGAGCAGTCGATGTCGCACCTTCCGCCCGGCGTGATCAACGTGGTCACCGGCACGGGCCAGGAGGTGGGCGAGGCGCTCGTCGACGATCCCAACGTGGCCTGCATCGCTTTCACCGGCTCCACGGCGGTTGGGACACGGATCGCTGTCAAGGCGGCCGCGCAGCTCAAGCGGGTCAACCTCGAGCTCGGGGGGATCGACCCGCTCATCGTATTCGAAGACGCGGATCTCGACATCGCGGTCCCGGGCGCGGCCTGGGCTCGCTACCTCAACGCCGGTCAGGTGTGCACCTCGGCCAAGCGGATCTACGTGGTCGAGAAGATCGCCAAGCCGTTCATCGAGCAATTCGTAGCCCAGGCCCAAACCATTCGGGTGGGGAACCCGATGGATCCCGAGACCGACATGGGGCCGCTCATCTCGGAGAAGGCGCGGGCGCGGGTGGAGGATCAGGTCAAGCGGGCGGTGGCGCAGGGCGCCAAGGTCATGGCCGGCGGCAAGCGGCTCGGCGTGGGACCGGGTTACTTCTACGCCCCGACGGTGCTCTCCGAGGTCAAGGTCGATCACCCGGTGGTCTGTGAAGAGGTGTTCGGGCCCATCGCCTCCATCGAGGTGGTCAAGGACGCCGACCAAGCGATCTCGCGGGCCGCGCAGTCGGAGTACGGACTGGGCGCCAACATCTACACCCAGAACCTCACCTGGGCCATGCGCGCGATGAGCGAGATCAAGGCCGGCACCTTCTGGATCAACGATCCGCTCACCGACAACGATGCGGCGCCGTTTGGCGGGATGCGCAAAAGCGGGATGGGGAGGGAGCTCGGGGAGGAGGGGCTCGATGCGTTCCGCGAGACGAAGCACGTGCACCTCGACTTCGTCCCCGAGAAGAAGTCTTCGTGGTTCCCCTATCGTACGCGTGCCAAGGAGATCCCGGAATGAACCAATCAGGACGCCCTCTCACCTTCGCGGTGCTGGGTGGACCGGGGGCGATGGGGCGGATCATCGTGAGGGACCTCATCGAGACCACGCTTCTCGGCACCGAGGATTGGAGGTCAAAATGATTGATACCCCAGAGGTGACCGGGCGCGACAGCTACGTTATTGCCCAAGCACTCTATGAGTTCATTCGGCTTGAGCAATCGAAACCGATAGCTGAACGACGCGGATCGGATGAGCGTGACGCAAAAGCGATCCTACATGCGCGTTTCGACGACGAACTGGAGCGCCTAGTGCAGTCTGACGAAGCCGCTGGTCGTAAGCCTCCCGACTGTAAGAGGAGGGTGACGATAGGAGGCTGATCGGCAGATGAGTGCCAAAGAGGGTCGGCTTTTGACCCAAAGCGGACATCACAACTCGAATTTCGGCCACTAACGGCTGGTATCTCCCTTCGCTTCGCTTGCGATCACTTGCTTTAGCAATTGGGGAGTTACAGAGATTTCACCGGTGAATGGGCGGCTATAAGCAGCGATTAGCAGCACCGACAGCGCAGCGCCGGTTGCAAAGAGCGTCACCGTTATCGCGCACGCTCGCCGGTTGTCGGCGTGCACCATGGCAATGGCCACCAAGGTGCAGAATGCCTGAAACAAGATCGCCAGCCATTTTACCCCGCCTACCGAAGACTCGCTGATAACGATGCGCTGGCGTCTCGCATCCAGCGCCGTACGGAGTGATCTTATCATTTCTGGCTGGGCGGCTCGCTGGCCACCATCGGCAGGCGTTAAGGTGAAGGCGTTATGCAGTGCCTCCAGCAAATGCGTGGGTAAAGGCGAAAGAGTCGCTTGCTGGTGCGCCATCTCTGGCCATTCCTGATGAATTGCTACCTCAATGTGGCGGTTGATCAGCTCATCAATACGCGTCCTCTGTTCCTCAGGAAAATTGCGGGCGAGCAGAACGACAGCACGCAGCGCGCTGGCCTCGGTGGCAACGGCGGTCTTTGCTCTATCGAAAGTATTCCACACCTCGACTGCGATGAACCCAACCAACAGCGCGAAAAGGACGCCGAGCACCGGTAACACACCGGGCGACACCGCCTTGAAGGCTCGTGCCCACTCGGTTTCCGCGAGCCTGGTTACAGCCAGGTACACCCCGCCGGCGATAACAAAAGTGGCCACAAAAACAAACAAGGCCATCCATGCCACAGGCAGATTGAGAAACCAGTTTGTCACTGATTTTTCCTACTCAACTCGATGGGCCAGCATTAGGGAAGAAAAGTTGCTGGCCGTCGACCTTGTAGCTCGCGATCGCAGCTTGCCCTTCGGGTCCGGTCAACCAGTCAATGAAAACCTGCCCCTCTTTCGCTTTGACGTTGGGGTGCTTGGCGGGATTGACCAGGATCACGCCATATTGGTTGAACAGCTTGGGATCGCCCTCGACCAAGACTTTGAAGTCATCCTTGTTGGCAAAACTGAGCCAAGTGCCGCGATCGGTCAACGCGTAGGCGTGTTTGCCGACCGCCGTGTTGAGAGTCGCGCCCATGCCGGAGCCGGTCTCGAGGTACCATTTGCCGCTCGCGGGCTTGGGGTCGATGCCGGCATCCTGCCACAGCTTGAGCTCGGCCTTGTTGGTGCCGGAGTCGTCGCCGCGTGACGCAAACGGCGCTTCAGTTTCGGCGATCTTCTTGAAGCCCTCAACGGCATCCTTGAGTCCCCCGATTTTGGCGACATCGGCGGCAGGCCCGACAATGACGAAGTCATTGTACATCACGTCACGGCGTTTCACTCCCCAGCCCTCGGACACGAATTTCTCCTCGTCGGGCTTGGAATGCACCAGCACCACGTCGCCGTCGCCGTTCTCGGCGTTCTTCAGAGCCTGGCCGGTGCCGACCGCCACAACGCGCACATCGATGCCAGTCTTTTTGGTGAAGTTCGGCAGGATGTGCTCAAACAAGCCGGAGTTCTGCGTCGAGGTCGTCGATTGCACAATGATGAATTTGTCTTCCGCATGGGCGGCGGGCGGCGCTGACATACCTAGGAAAAGCGCCGCGAGGGCGGCGCGCGCCGCGGTCTTTCTATCGAAGTTCAATGTCATCGACGCTCTCCTTTACTCAAAGAACTAGGCTGCCAGCAAGAAACGCGCGGGCCTTGTCGGTTTGCGGCTGATCGAAAAAACATTTGGCTGTCTGATGTTCGACGATGCGGCCATGGTGCAGAAAGATGATTTCGCGCGCGAGTCTACGTGCCTGCCCGACATCGTGGGTCACGACGATGATCTTGATGCCTCGCCGCTGCGCATCGATCAGCAACTCCTCAATGGCAAGCGTCGAAGCTGGATCGAGACTCGCGGTCGGCTCATCGAGTAGCAAGATGTCGGGCTCAAGACTAAGCGCCCGCGCGAGACACAGCCGCTGTTGCTCTCCGCCGGACAGCACCCGTGCCGGCGTCGCCGCGCGGGTTTCCAGACCCGCGAGCTTGAGAGCATCGCTGACCCGGATGGCCCTGTCGACGCGGGCGATGCCGCGCATGCTCAGCGCATGCCAGATATTGGCGGCGGCCGAACGGCGCAGCAGTACCGGCTTTTGAAATACCATCGCCTGCCGGCGCGCAAGCTCGCGGTTCAACCGCTTGCCGCCCCACAGCACCTCTCCGCCCGTTGGCGCGATTAGCCCGTGCATCAAGCGCAGCAGTACGCTCTTGCCCGCGCCGTTCGGCCCCATGATGACCGTGGTGCCAGGTTCCTCGACGGTCAGATCGAGCCCGTCGATGAGGCGCTTACCGTTCGCCCGGTAGGATAGCCGGCGCAGCTCGAGCGGTAGCAAAGGGCTATGTCCATTGAATGAGGTCTTGGAGCCTGGCGGGGTTTGATCAAGCATAGGCGAGACGTGTCGCGAAGCGCCGCACACCCATGAGAGCCGCATTGACCGCGAAGGCCATGAGGAGAAGGACGATGCCGAGCGCAAGCGCCAGCGCAATTTCGCCCTTCGAGGTCTCGAGCGCTATTGCAGTGGTCATGGTACGGGTCACATGGTCGATATTGCCGCCCACGATCATCACGGCGCCGACCTCGGCGATGGCCCGCCCGAAGCCCGCGAGCACAGCTGTGATTAGCCGGTATCGGCCGTCCCACAACAGCGTGGACACGATAGCGCTCGATGAAGCGCCGAGCGAGCGGAGCTGCTCGTCATATTCCTCAAGCAGGTCTTCGCAGGCCTGGCGGGTAAGCGCCGCGATAATCGGAACAACCAGGACCACCTGGGCGATGATCATCGCAGTGGGCGTGTAAAGCAGTTGGAGCACGCCCAACGGACCGGCGTTCGACAGCAGCAGATATACGAATAAGCCGGCCACAACCGGCGGCAGGCCCATGAGCGCACTCAGCAGCGTGGACGCCGCGCCACGGCCCGGGAAGCGGTAGACGGCGAGTGCGCCGCCAAGCGCGAAGCCGATCGCGCTGGCAACCGCCACGGCAAGTAAGCTGACCCTAAACGAAAGCAGCACGATCTCAACCAAGCGCGGATCGAGCGTGACTATTAAACTCACAGCCGTATGAAATGCCTGGAGAAAATCGGCCATGGGACGGGTCTGGTTGAATGCCTTTGTGTCAAGGGAAATCGGCCCTTGGAGCTGACCGGACGTTATCTAAACCGTTTGGTCGAGAAAAGCTCTAGGAGGAGCAGGGCGCTGGCCTTGACTTGCCGATCTAAGTCAGCCGCTGTATCAACCAAACACCCTTTGTAACGCTCTTTTCCCGCATGGCTGGGCAAGTGCTGGGCGGGGTCTCAATGAAAGGGAGTAAGAGTGGAGCAAAAGACCCCAGATGGCGGCGGGCCCGACCGGCCGGCACGACATGTCGGTTCGCGCAAGCGGGCCCGAGCCTTTCCCAAGGGGCGCCAGCTCGAGACCGACGCGCATCAGGAGATAAAGGAGCTGCTCGGCGACAAGCCACGACGCCCTGATCTCTTGATCGAATATCTGCACCTAATCCAGGACCGATATCACTGTATTTCGGCGCACCATCTCCGGGCCCTATGCGAGGAGATGCGTCTGTCGCAGGCGGCGGCCTACGAGGTTGCGACTTTCTATGCCCATTTCGACGTGGTGAAAGAGGGCGAAACTCCTCCCCCCCAACCACCATCAGGGTGTGCGATTCCATCACATGCGCTATCAAAGGCGCCGAGGCCTTGTACGAAGCGCTCAAGTCTGGCGCCGATCCGGCCCACGTGCGCGTGCTGCGCGCGCCGTGCATGGGGCGCTGCGACACCGCGCCGGTCGCCGAGGTAGGACATTATTTCGTCGACCACGCTACGCCGAAGGCCGTCGGGGAAGTGGTCGACAGCGGTAAGCGCGAGACGGACATTCCGCGCTATGAGACACTCGCCGAGTACCGAACCAAAGGCGGCTATTCGGTTCTTGAGCAATGCCGAGCTGGCAAGCTGCCGTTTGACACCATCATCAAGGAGATGACCGACGCCGGCTTGCGCGGGCTGGGCGGGGCAGGCTTCCCCGCCGGCCGCAAATGGCAGTTCGTGCGTTCCTATCCCGGGCCCCGCCTGATGACCATCAACGGCGACGAGGGCGAGCCCGGCACGTTCAAGGATCGCTATTACCTCGAGCGCAATCCGCAACAGATGTTCGAGGGCGCGCTGATCGCCGCCTGGGCGGTCGAGGCCGAGCGCATCTATCTCTATATGCGCGATGAATATCCGGCGGTGCTGCATATTCTCGCGAAAGAGATCGCGGCACTTGAGGAGGCCGGCATCATCGACAAAGGATTCATCGAACTTCGCCGCGGTGCCGGCGCCTATATCTGCGGCGAGGAATCGGCGATGATCAAATCGATCGAAGGCAAACGCGGCTATCCGCGCAATCGTCCGCCGTATATCGCCG
Source organism: uncultured Alphaproteobacteria bacterium (assembly GCA_963821255.1). Taxonomy (GTDB): domain Bacteria; phylum Pseudomonadota; class Alphaproteobacteria; order Rhizobiales; family Methyloligellaceae; genus Methyloceanibacter. Next base: position 28,183 of record CAWGCX010000011.1, read on the forward strand.
AGGTCGGCCTGTTCGGACGGCCGACCCTCAATCACAATGTCGAGACGCTCTATTGGATCCCGGAGATCCTCAAGAAGGGCGCCAAATGGTTCGCCGATCACGGCGTGAACGGCGCCAAGGGCCTGCGGTCATGGTCGGTGTCGGGACGAGTGAAGAAGCCCGGCGTGATCGTGGCGCCGGCTGGCATCACCGCGCGCGAACTGATCGAGATGGCCGGAGGCATGGAAGACGGCCAGACCTTCAAGGCCTATCTGCCAGGTGGCGCGTCAGGCGGCGTTCTGCCAGCGAGTTTGGCCGATTTGCCGCTCGATTTCGGCAGTCTCGACAAATACGGCTCGTTCGTCGGTAGCCATGCCATTGTGGTGTTCTCAGAACGCGATGACGTTGCCGACATCGTGATCAATCTCTTGCGCTTCTTCAAAGACGAGTTGTGCGGTCAATGCACGCCATGCCGGGTCGGTTGCGACAAGGCGGTGGCACTGCTCGAACGACGGCAATGGGACAAGGAGTTGCTCACCGAGCTCGCCCAGACCATGCGCGACGCGTCGATCTGCGGACTTGGACAGGCCGCGCCGAACGCCTTTATCTCGGCCATGCAGTTCTTCTTGGATGAGCGGTTGGGAACCGAGATGGCCGGGCGCGCTTAGGGAAATGAAACCATGACAGACCAACTGCTGTTCACGCTCGACGGAAAAGTGGTGTCGGCCCGGCCGGGCGAAACCATCTGGCAGGTCGCCCAGCGCGAAGGCATCGATATCCCGCATCTCTGCTGGCTGCCTCAGCCCGGTTATCGCGCCGACGGCAATTGTCGCGCCTGCATGGTCGAGATAGAAGGCGAGCGCGTTCTGGCCGCCTCCTGTATCCGGAAGCCCGCGCCCGACATGGTGGTGAAGACCGCGACCGACCGGGCCGTCAAGGCGCGCCGTATGGTGATGGAGCTGCTGCTCGCCGACCAGCCGCCGCACGAGGATTCGCCCGACCGCGTCTCACCGTTCTGGCACTGGGCCGAGGTCCAGCACATCGAGACCTCGCGCTTTCCGGCCCATGACATCATCAAGCCCGACCTGTCCCACCCCGCCATGGCGGTCAATCTCGACGCTTGTATCGATTGCGGGTTGTGCGTGCGCGCCTGCCGGGAAGTCCAAGTCAACGACGTGATCGGCATGGCGTTCCGCGGCATCGGCGCCAGGCCGGTGTTCGATTTCGATGATCCAATGGGCCGCTCTACTTGCGTCGCCTGCGGCGAATGCGTGCAAGCGTGTCCCACCGGCGCGCTGATGCCGAAATCGATCGTCGACCCGATCACCCAGCACGGCACCCGCGAGGTCGACCGCGAGGTTCACTCGGTCTGCCCCTATTGCGGCGTCGGCTGCCAGCTCAGCTATCAGATCAAGGACGACCAGATCGCATTCGTGCAGGGCCGCAACGGCTACTCCAACGAGAACCGGCTGTGCGTTAAAGGCCGGTTCGGCTTCGACTACGTCACCAATCCGCAGCGGCTGATGAAGCCGCTGATCAGGAAGCCCGGGCTGCCCAAAGGCGTGAATGTCGATCCCGCCAATCCTTACACCCATTTCCGCTTGGCGAGCTGGGACGAGGCTCTCGATGTTGCGGCCAAGGGACTAGCCAAGGTCGCCGAGCAGCACGGCAACGGAGCCATCGCCGGATTCGGCTCGGCGAAATGCACCAACGAAGAAGCCTATCTGTTCCAGAAGCTGATCCGTACCCGCTTCCGCAATAACAATGTCGATCACTGCACGCGTCTGTGTCACGCCTCGTCGGTGGCGGCGTTGATCGAGGGCATCGGCTCCGGTGCGGTGACCGCGACCTTCAACGAGGTCGAGCATGCCGACGTGGTGATGATCATCGGCGCCAATCCGACCGAGAACCATCCCGTCGCCGCGACCTTCTTCAAGCAGGCGGCGAAACGCGGCGCCAAGCTCATCGTCATCGATCCGCGCGGCCAGGCGATGCGCGAATACGCCACCTACATGCTGCAGTTCAAGCCGGCGAGCGACGTAGCGCTGCTTAACGCCATCATGCATGTGATCGTCGAGGAAGGGCTTTTCGACGTTCAGTACCTGCAGGCCTTCACCGAGAATTTCGAGAGCCTGAGGAAGCATGTCGCCAGCTACAGCCCGGAGTCGGTGGCCCCGACCACCGGCATCGACGCCAAGACAATCCGCGAGGTGGCTCGCACCTTCGGTCACGCCGAGCGCGCCATCATCTTCTGGGGCATGGGCATCTCGCAGCATGTGCATGGCACCGACAATGCCCGCTGCCTGATCGCGCTGTCCTTGATGTGCGGCCAGGTCGGCCGGAAGGGCACTGGTCTCCATCCGCTGCGCGGCCAGAACAATGTGCAGGGCGCCTCAGACGCTGGCCTCATCCCGATGTTCTATCCGGATTATGCCGACGTGAAGAACAACTCGGTGCACCAGAAATTCGAGCAGTTGTGGAAGACGCCACTTTCAGAGAAGCCCGGTCTGACGGTGGTCGAGATCATCAATGCGGCAAACGCCGGCGAAATAAGGGGCATGTTTATCCAGGGCGAGAACCCGGCGATGTCGGACCCAGATCTCGATCACGCCCGCGCCGGCCTCGCCAAGCTCGAACATCTGGTAGTACAGGATATCTTCCTGACCGAAACTGCGATGATGGCCGACGTGATCCTCCCGTCTTCGGCGTGGCCGGAGAAGTCCGGCACGGTGACCAACACCAACCGTCAAGTGCAGATGGGTCGCAAGGCGCTCCCGCTGCCAGGCGACACGCGCGAGGATCTGTGGATCTTGGTCGAGCTCGCCAAGCGACTCGGCCTGTCTTGGAACTACACCCATCCTTCCGAAGTGTTCGCCGAGATGAAGCTTGCCATGCCGTCACTCGACAACATCACCTGGGAGCGGCTCGAGCGCGAATCCTCGGTGATCTATCCCTGCCCGGCGCCTGATCAACCGGGCGAGGCGGTGGTATTCGGCGACGGCTTCCCCACTCAGACGGGACGCGCGCTGCTGGTGCCGGCCGATAACTTGCCGCCGGCCGAGGTTCCCGACGACGAATATCCGCTGGTGCTGATGACCGGGCGGCAATTGGAGCATTGGCATACCGGCGCCATGACACGCCGTGCCGATGTGCTCGATGCGCTGGAGCCTGGACCGACGGCGAGCCTCAACCCTAGGGAACTTGCCCGTAACGGTATCAAGCCGGGCGAGCAGGTCCGGGTGACCACGCGTCGCGGCTCGATCGAGCTTACCGCTCGTGCGGACCGGGCCGTGCAGGAAGGAACGATCTTTATCCCGTTCGCTTATGTGGAGGCCGCGGCCAATATCCTCACCAACCCGCAGCTCGATCCGATCGGCAAGATCCCCGAGTACAAATATTGCGCGGTGAGGATCGACAAAGCGCAAGGGGATGAGCCCCACGCGCCGACGCCTGATATCAACGTGACAGCGTCAGGCCTATAGGCCTAGATTCCGAGCATGGATTTGCCTGAAGATGTTGTCGGCGTTCTTCTTGCCGGCGGCAGATCGAGCCGCATGGGGGGTGGCGACAAATGCCTGCTGCCGCTCGGGGGCCAGCCAATGCTGGCTCACATCATCGAACGTCTAAGGCCGCAGGTCTCAGACCTCGTGATCAATGCCAATGGAGATGTGGCGCGGTTTACGGCGTTTAACCTGCCGGTGATCGAAGATCGCCTCGAAGGTCAGGCGGGACCGCTCGCCGGAGTCCATGCCGGGATCGAATGGGTGCGGTCCAATCTGCCTCGGAGCCGGTTCATCGTTACCGTGGCCACCGACACGCCCTTCTTCCCCGCCGACATCATCGCGCGGTTCCGCGCTGCCATTGGCGATGCCGAGCCCAGGCTGCTCGTCGCGCGGTCGGAGGAGGGAGTTCATCCAGTCTTCGGGCTGTGGCCTGTGTCGCTCGCGCCGGCGCTCGAAGCGTCCGTGAAGACTGGGATGCGCAAGGTCCAGGCGTGGGTCGCGGATCACGACGCGGAGCAGATCTTCTTCCCGGCCATAGACATCGGCGGCCGCAAGATCGATCCCTTCTTCAACATCAACCGGCCGGAGGATCTCGCCGAGGCGGAAGCGCTTCTTAAGGCGGCCGCGGCATGAGCCCGCCTGTATTCGGCATCACCGGATGGAAGAACTCCGGCAAGACGACGCTCACGGAGCGGCTCATCGCCGAGTTCACCGGCCGCGGTTATCGCGTCTGCGCTATTAAGCACGCCCATGAGAGCTTTGACATCGACCAGCCCGGCCGCGATTCCTATCGACTGCGAGAGGCCGGAGCCCGGCGGGTTTTGTTGTCCTCGCCAAAGCGATGGGCCCTGATGCACGAGCTTGGCGGCGATCCGGAGGTGTCGCTCGACCAGCTCCTGGGCGAGGCCGCCGGTTTTGACCTGGTTCTGATCGAGGGATACAAGCGTGAGCCGTTCCCCAAATTCGAGATTCGGCGGGATGGCGGCGCATCGCGGCAACCGCTAGCTGGAAGCGCGCCGCAGATCGTGGCGATCGCCTCCGACCGGCCTGGCGAGGAGACGGACGGTCTTCCCGTGTTTCATCTGGACGATATCGGTGGCATGGCCGACTTCATCGCCGCCCATTTGGGGCTCGGAGCGGAATATCGATGAAGCTCGCCGACGATTGCTTCTTCCACGACAAGGACCGGATGCCACACGACGAGGCGCTTGCCGTCTTGAAGTCGCGCGTGCGGCCGGTCGTCGACGTGGAAAGCATCGATCTGCATGTGGCTAAGGGCCGCTATCTTGCCGAGTCCGTCCTGGCGCCACGAGACATACCGGCGCACGACAACGCCGCGGTCGACGGTTATGCCTTCAGCCATGCAGGCTATGATCGGCAGCTCGGCGCGCGGTTAAGGATCGTCGGCGAGGCCAGCCGCGGGTCATCCCTATCCGATCACGCCTTCCTGGGGTGACGCCGTCCGCACCTTTACCGGCGCAGTCATGCCGGACGGCTTCGACACCATGGTGATGCAAGAGGATGTGAGCATCGAGGAGCAAAGCGGGCAGACCTGGGTGGTGATCCCGCCCGGACTTAAACCGGGCGCCAATCGCAGGCTTGCCGGTGAAGACGCCAAGCTCGGCGCCGTGCTAGTCGAGGCCGGTGTGCGTTTGCGGCCACAAGACGTGGCGAGCGCCGCCGCGTGCGGGTTGGACCGGCTTCGTTGTTACGCCCCGCTGAAGGTCGCCATCGTCTCTACCGGCGACGAGATCCTGCGCGCAGGCGATCCATTCGTGTCGGGCAAGGTGTATGACGCCAATGCGCCGATGTTGGAGGGGCTGATCGAAAGCGCGGGTGCAATCCCAGTTGATCTCGGCGTTTTGCCGGATCGGGCGGATCGCGTGCGCGAGGCCCTGGCTGAGGCGGCGCGAAGTTACGAGGTGGTGATAGTTTCCGGCGGCGCGAGCCAAGGCGCCGAGGACCATGTGGCTCGAACCATCGATGCCATCGGCAAGCGTCATCTTTGGCAGATTGCTATCAAGCCCGGACGCCCGATGAGCTTCGGCCAAATCGGCGATTGTGTCGTGCTTGGCCTCCCCGGAAATCCAGTCGCGGTATTTGTTTGTTTCCTGATCTATGTGAGGCCGGTGCTGGCGCGCCTCGCCGGCGGCACCTGGGCAGAGCCCGTGCGCTATCCGATCGCCGCCGCGTTCGCGCAGACCAAGAAGAAGGGGCGGCGCGAGTTCTGGCGCGCCAAGCTGACACTCAAGGATGGGCGGCTTGCCGTCGAGAAATTTGCCCGTGACGGATCAGGATTGATCTCTTCGTTGCGGGAAGCCGACGGTCTAATCGAGGTTGCCGAGGAGGTGACGGAAGTAAGGGACGGCGAATTGGTCGATTTCATTCCCTTCACCGAGTTCGGCCTGGAGTCGCGCAGATAGGTCAGGCGACATGGCTCGTGAGCGCGCACGGCTCCCAATCATGGGGCGAGGTTTATCGCTGCGATTTGGTGGCGATTCGGGGAGGCGAGCTGCCGATCGTCGTGATCGTTGGGCACGCCAGTCCCGCCTCTTCCAAAGTGTGCTCATTCCGGTAACCACACTCCCTGCTCCGTTACGATCATGTCCATAGGAATGTCATTCGGCTGTGGGTGGATGGTCGGAAGCGCTTGCTGTCGATAACCCACCCCTAACTTGCGTGGGGAGTTTTTCATTGTTGCGAGCGTTCGGTCGAAGAAACCACCTCCATAGCCGAGGCGATAACAAGCCCGGTCGAAGCCAACGACTGGCGCGATCACTATATCGGGCACGACTTCGTCGGTCGTTGCGGGCACTGGGATGTTCCAGACTCCGTTGGCGAGCGGCTCTCCTGGACTCCAGGGCCGAAAAATAAGCGGCTTACCCGGTTCTACGACCACGGGAAGGGCACATCGTCCGCCGCGGTCCGAAACGCCAGCCATAAAGTTACGTAAATCCGGCTCACCACGAAAAGGCCAGTAGGTGCTGATAATTAGGCCCTGAGCCTCCGGGATGACCTCCTCAATACTGGCGACAATTTTCTCGGCGCGGCGCCTGCGAATGTCGCCTGGGGTCGCAAGGCGCTCGCCAATTAGCTTCTTGCGCTCGGCTTTTCGCCACCGCATGACCTCAGCACGATCCATAACACTTGCATCGCCCGTTTAGGCAGTCCAACTAACCATCCGCGCGCGAAGTCAACTCAATGGCGCTTGATACCAGCAACTTGCGTCCATGGCTCGCGCACAATGTCCGCTTTCCCCCTATAAGCAGACAAGTTCAGCGTCGGCACCAACGTCTGCTAAGTGCCCAAAAGCGGACATCGACTAAGGGGCGTAACTGCTCAGCACACGCTTTGTAAGCGCCTCACACGCTTCACCTGCAAAAGGAAAGGTGTCGCGCAGGGCGTCATGTAGGGCGGGAGCCAGCGCCGTTTGCAGTCGCCGCCGCGCACGTAGGAGCCTGGTCTTGACCGTTGAAGAAGCAATCTGCAATGCGTCAGCGGTTTCTTCGACGCTCAGCCCTTCGACCTCGCGCAACATGAAGACAATCCGGAACGCCTCCGGTAAATCCGCTATGGCTTGCTCGAGAAGTCTGGCGACCTGGCCTCGCGCGGCGTCGGCTTCCGGTGACGATGAAGCGGCGGACCCTCCCATCAAATTCTCCCGATAATCATCGATAACGGCGACGGATTGTGCACGAAGCTGGCTGAGCTTGCGTTGCGCCGATCGGCGCCGGCCGAGAGCTTCGTTCAATACGATCCGCGTCAGCCAGGTGCTAAGAGACGACGCACCTGCAAAACTGTCGATCGCCGCGAATGCCTTGAGGTATCCATCTTGGACAGCGTCCTCAGCATCCGCTCGATTTTTCAGAACGCTCCATGCGGTCCGGTAGAGTCGTTGGTTGTTGCGCCTGGTGACAACGCGCACGGCAAGCGTGTCGCGCTGAGCTATTCGCTTTGCGAGCTCAATATCGGTCAGAGCTTCATAGTCCAGCGCGACGCTTGCCATGTTTCCTACTGCGATGCAGAAGCCGACTGGAGTTTGCTCGCGAGCTGCTCGGCGTGCTTTTGGTGCGCCTGGAATACGCCCAGACCGCTTTGCAGCAACGCCTTTAGTTCGGCATTCTGCGAGTCCGGAATGAGTGTGTCGCTCAACGCGGTATTGACCGTCTTATGATAGGCAACCTCGTTGTCCATGTAAGCCTTGTCGAAAGCTGCTCCATCCAAGCTCGCAAGCTTATTACGGGTAGCTTCCGCCTGCTTGGTGAGGCTTTGGCTGGTGGGATTGTCCTCCGGCTTGACATTCAATTTCTTCACCAACGCCAAGGCTTGATTGTTCACCGTCGTATGGTCGCCAACCATCTGCTGGGCAAAGGCGCGGACATCGTTATTTTTTGACTTGTCCAAGGCCTGCTTAGCGGCCTCGATGTCGATCTGTCCCGCGGTATAGGCGATATGGGCAATTTGGGGATCGGTGGGTTTTGCCGCCTGATCAGCCGCAACAGCGGCCGTGGCGAACAGAAGGGCGCCCGATAGGGCACCGACGACAACACTTTTTTGCATGGTATATTCCTTTCGCAGGTAAGCGAAGCGCTCCGTCATGCGGCGAAACGCTTCGCTCTGGCTCTCCGCCCCGAAGCTTGGTCCGGGGCAACGATCCATTAGATGGCGAAACAGGCAAAGAGGTTCCCGGCGCTTAGCTTCGTTTAGGGTTCTCGACGTAGCCGGCCGTAACCTCGTCTTTGTGGGCGGCGAAGGCTGCCAGGACTTCGGCCTTCTCACCCTTTGGGACCTTGAAGTAGTCCAGGGTCCGTCCGAGCTCCGCTGCTACTTCATCAAATTCTGCCGGGGAGATCCGGAGTTTCCGGTGGGCCTCTTCAAGACCGAGTGGCGTCGTGCCGGGCTTAGTGGCCGTAAATTTGAACGGCCCGCCCGAAACGTCGCAGACCCACAGCGTTCGCATGAACTTGAGGCCGGGCAGTCTTTCCAGATTCTTGGTATGCCATTCCCGCAACTGCGGGTTCTTGGACTTCTGACCGACGATAGGGTTTTTCACGACGGCGTCGCTAAAGTGATCCACCACCGCCGCGATGGCGAAAACGCCGCCCAACCGCTCGTACAGACTTTTCTCAGGCGTGGTTTGCGCCTCTGCGTACGTGTTGTTCGGCCCTGCCGTAGTTATTGCGGAGGCACTCAGCGCCAGGCCTGCGACCATAGCTCGTCTTGTGATAGTCGAAATGTCCTGTGCCATTGCTCATCTCCTTAGTGATGGCGACGGCTAAGGGCCCCGCCGCTAGATCACGAAGTACCTGAGCATTGGATGGCACGACGCCTCGATAGGTTCCCGCTAACAGAGCTTTTTACGCCAACTATTCTTGGCCTCTCCGGGAACTCGGCAGCCAGAACGCCATGTCCGCTAAGTGCCGTCGGCGGTCATGCGAGCCCGGCGAGTTATTCCTTGTAGTAGCCGACACTGCAAATTTGATCTCCGACCTTCGTGTATAAGGCAATCTTCTCCAGCGGCTTGTCTGTGCCAGGGCGCGGCCACCAGTAGGTGGTCTCTTTTATCGTTTCCTCGCTGGCATTTTCCATAACCGTTTCACCGAAGGGAGCACCGCGCTTGCCCTCAATGTCTCTCAGTTGTTTGCCCCTATTCCAATAAGGTGTCGCCGTCACGATGCCGTCGGAGGCGTTGGCACACCACACATAAAGGTCTCGATCCTTGAAGCCGCCCTCGCCATTGTTGAACATGTCCAGTGCCTTCGCCTTATCCGCTTTCACTGCGGCCACCGCTCTCTCAAGCATAGCTTTGGCTTCCTCTGCAGTGCCAAAGTCGGCGGCCGCTGCCGCCACTAAGGTGGCAGAGGAAATCATTTGGATCACGGCACAACTAATGACGAGATTGCGTAACATGAATAACCTCCCTAAGGGATGGAACACAGTGCTCTACCAGCCCGTCGCCTTCGGCTCCTCACAAAATGTCGCCAAATCAGCTGCTTGCGCAGCTACGACATTTCGTTGAAGCATGCTAACCGCCCGAAAATTTGTCGCTCGCTGTGACGGCGTTGTGACAGGCGCCCGGGGGGACTTACCCGGGGGGCTCGCGTAATTTATCGACGGATTTGTTGCGTGCCCAGCTATTAAGATTTCAATCGCCTCCGGTTCAACATCGTGACGCCGGGGAGATGTCCGAGCTTTAACCCGCTCGCGTATCCGCGTTTGGGGATCGTGTGATTGTTAGAAACGCCAACTCGGCTTAATAACGCCGCCACCAACGCTGCAATAGACGCCCGTCCACACGCGTGCACCGAGACCAAGTTAAACTGCAGTCAGATAAGTGTCTGTGATTGCCCCTCATCGGCCACCAGCGGCAGTGACTGTGGCACCCATGGGTCAGCAGCACGAGGCGCGATTGGGCGGCGAGCGCTCCCGTGACGGAGTTAAGGGACGCTGCATCCGCCCCTTGCACGGTGAGTGCCAGAGCCGCGGCGGCAGAGGCGAGAAACGCAAGCTTTATCACTCTGCGTCTATCCCGATGCGAATATCGCGTCATACGCGGCTTCGGCCTCGGCTTCGCGACTTTGAACGGCCGGCCGGTTCGCGACCAGCGATTTGGGGGTCTTTCACGTTGACAACGGGTTCGACGTCGGGAGCCTGCGGGACGAGCACGGCGCGTGAATAGTACAGGATGGGCTCAGTTAGCGCCGGTTCATTGACACGACTACCGACCCACCAGCTTATGTCCTTGCCCATAAAGGTACCCTCAGGGTAGTCGAACGTATACCATACGTGCAGGAATCCGTCGCGTTCCGTGCCAAGCAGGAGCGCCAGGGGATTTGGGTCGCTCTCCTTACCGTAGGGAGTAAGTGTCACGCCTCGGTACGGCGTGACCCACCAAGCCGTGTATGTGCCACTGCCAGGTGGTGCTGAGGCGTAGAACTCGTACCCGTTTTGATCCCACATGAAAATAGCGTGCCCCCCTGACGGCGGGAACGTTGGTTTCGTCATTAGGTGCCAGCGCCAAGTCAACGCGAAATCAGCGTGTTTGTAATAGCTGGAGTTGTTTTTTGGACCGGGCGCGTCCCAGCTCCACCATTGCGAATAGAATTCAAAAGTGAACCACAGCACCTCTCCTGCCGGCGGCGCAGGGATATGATAAAATCCACCAGTCCCAAAAGTAGGATCAGAGTTGCGACGGACTAGGCTGCCGCGAGAGGCAATGCCCGATTGAACCAAGACCGCTCCTGGACGACGAAGTGACTTTGTGGCGCGCCCAATGACCGCCAATGAGTCTTTGACCATTGCGCCAATTGGCTGAACTGGCGTGAATGGTTTGTCCACGCGCACCATTGGCGGCTCCTGGGGTCGCGTCCGTGTAGGACGAGCCTTGGCCATTGCGCAGCTTACGACATTTCGTTGAGCTAACCAAATCGTTGTTGTTCGATGCTTTACTGTGACACAGCTGTGACGGAGGGGGAGGTAGGAGGTCCACCCGAGTGTCTTCGCGCTAGAACACAGGCCCGAGGATATTGTTGGGAAGCTCGGTTAGCTTGTGGAAACCGACACCCGGCGAGTTTGAGCCTCTACCGCGAATCGCTGGCCCGCAATTTCGGACTCAACCGGTTTCAAAAAGCGGGTAAAGCTCCGTTGGTGTTGTTTAGCCATTAAGAGTAGGAAAACAGTCATGCCAAGAGAGCAGCAGTTCGAAATTCCCGAAGAGTTACGCCAGCTCGCCGAAGACAATGTCGAACGCGCACGTAAGCTTTATCTTCAATTCATGGAGGGGGTCTCACAGGCCATGGGGGTCTGGTCGACGTCGCCCTCAAACACAGCGTCTCCGGCCTTCAACGAAGTGCGCGAGCGGGCGATTAAAATCACGCAAGAGAACGCCGATGCCGCCTTCAAATTGGCGAAAGATGTTGCCAACGCAAAGGACCTTCAAGAACTAGTGACGCTACAGACGCGTTACGTCCAATCCCAAATGAAATGGTACGCGCAACAAACTCAAGAATTCGGGCGGCTAATGGCCCACGCATTTACCAGCGTGCAACGGCCCCAACCTAGCGGACAAGCAGCCCCACGACCTCCCTCGAGCAATCAACCGAAACCAGGAGATTAGAACTGTTGGGGGATCTCGCGCCGGGCGACGGCCTAGAGGTAGTCGTCGGTATTGAGCCTCTCCCGCCTCCCAGGGTGCGCCCACCCGGGGCCATGAAATTTCAGCTAATCTTTGCCATCGTGTTGGCGCTCACACTCGCTGCCTGCACTCGCACTCAAACAACGTTGGGTGGGGCCGTTTCGGGCGGGCTCGCAGGCGCCGTTGTCGCCGGTCCGATTGGCGCTGCGGTTGGTGCAGGCACGGGTGCGTATATCGGCGCGCGCCACTGACGCCGGCCGCGCAGCTATTTAGGCTTCCTCTTAGCGGGGGCCTTGCTTCGCGCCTTGACCTTCTCAAACCGAAGGCGCCGAAGCTCGTGCCTTAAATCGTCAATGACGAATTGCGGCTTGGTGCGGGCGGCTATCTCACGCGCCAGGGCGAGACGTTCTTCTAGGGTCATGGCCGCGCCCTTTTCATTTTCGGCGCCGGAACTGCTGCTGTAACCCAGAAGTTTAAGGAGTTCTCCCGACGAAAGGGCCACTGTCATGCCTGCATTCAAATTCAAACTGAGCTTCTTGACCCTTGCAGCGATGGCTGTCGTAACAGCCGCATCACTTGGGCCAACGAGCGCGCAGCCGCGGTTTATACCGGCCGTCCAGACGCAAGGTGTTGGAGCTGCTGAAGAGGTCGGCTACCGGTATCGTTACGGCTATCGTCCGTATTATCGGCGTTACGCTTATCGCCCTTACCGTTACGCTTATCGACCGTATTACAGACCTTATGGTTATCGCTGTCCCAACCTAGAGACGTGCGCAGTGTGGTACAGTCTGCGGCCCTCGTGGTTCGACTAATTTGAGCGGGGCGTCCGACCGAAGCCGACGCCCACCCGACTAGCCCTGCGGGGCTGTCCGTGGAGCGGTTGCGGCGGGCCTTTGACGAACTGCCAGTTGCACAGCTTTAAGTGCGCGACGATCTGCTCGGCTACCATCTTGCGGTAGATGTCTTCTCGGTCGCCGCGAGGCTTCGTCTTGATCTTTGAGAGCGCCATCGCAATGTCGAGGCGCAGCGCTTCCTCGTCAGTCCAGGTCGTCATGGTAACGATTGACGCTGCTGAACAATGCCATGGGGGGCAGCGTCAAAAGCAGCGCGGGCTTTTCTCCTTAAGCCCCAGTTGCCGCAGAGGCCGCTCCGTTTGTTGCGAGCGGGGCGGTCTCCCCTCTTAGCTCGCTACTCTTAGTTCTTGTTTCCGCCTACGCCTAGCCAACCACGCCATCACACCGATGCCGGTGGCGAAAAGGGGGAAGGCTGTCGGCAAAGGACTGCTGGCATGGCTGGGTCTTGAATCCAATAGTTCCAAACGTGGGGATTAGACCAGTTTTCGGGAGTAGGAACCCCCGATTCAGGCGTGCAAAATGCGGTCGATCTTCTGTTTGGCTTCGGCTACCGCATCTTCCTTTTGTGCCGCGAGGGTATTGAGCGTCGAGCGCACCAGAATGGGAAGATCGGCACGAGTCGGATAAATGCCGACGCACCATTGTGACCATTGCCGCATCGGCACGATGTCGTAGCCGCGATATTGCCGGGTTTCCGTTGTCGCCATTTGGGGCCTCCATGCAATGGCCCCCCGTCGTGTGGTTAATTTAGAAGAAGCTAACCCCAGGCGAATTGTTCCCTCGTGCCAAAGGGGGCACTTTGCACCCACACATTCCCGCAATCTGCACCGCCTGCTTGATGCGCCCCGCCGCGCGGTCGGCGACGCCCGCCAACTATCCCTGCACCGTGCGGGGCTGCCCATGACGCAGTGGGAGCGGTGGACAAAGACAAGGGGGCCAACCTTGCCCAGGCGCCCCCTTGCTGATACCCGTTCGGGGTATCTGGGCGGCGATTCAACTAGGGAGGAATCTCCGCCACCCGCAAATAAACTAATGATCGGTGATTTGGTTCGCCTTCCTATTCGCCCTTGCTTAGGGATGCGCAGGAAGCGGCGGTCCCTTAACGAACTGCCAATTGCACAACTTTAGGTGCGCGACGATCTGCTCGGCTACCATCTTGCGGTAGATGTCTTCTCGGTCGCCGCGCGGCCTACGCCGCGGCTGTGAAAGCGAAGCCCGGCAAGCGCATCACGTTGCGCCAGCGAGCGCGCATTCTCGATAAGAGCTTCTGAAAAAGCAAAGACCCCTGCGCGGGGGGCCTTTGCCAATGTCTGCGGGGACAACCAAGCCGCTGGGTCCGGGGGGAGCTTGGTCGATCCAATCAGTATGCAGTAAACTCAACCCGACAACTGTAGCTCCAAAGAACTCCACCGTTGCTGGAACCCTCTCCAGGGCAACACATTTAGATTGTGTGGCCCAGTGGAGGAGAGGAACATGCCTGGAGACCCCAAGGAGTGTCAGCTTCACGCGCGAAACTGCCGTAGGCAGGCAATCACCGCCGAGAATGCCGACGTGGCAAAGAGATTTCAGTATCTAGCTCATATGTGGGATTCGCTCGCCGCTCGGGACGTTCGGACTTTTCTCGCGACCCTGAACGACATGGACAGCGCTCGAACTGAGCCGCGGCCGCGGGCTGCATGCAGGGAATGAATCAACAGAGCCGACACTAGCCGGCAACGCGTTAAGGCTTGGCCGGCCGAGCCGACATCTCCGGGTTCTATGAGGAGCCATCGAGGACGGCGCGGTTCAATCGCACGCTGCCGCTCGAACGGAGTCCGTATTGACCCTGTGGCCACTAGGCCACACGCCGCCTCTAATGTTGCGGCGGTCCCCACCGTTGCTGGAACCTTTCTCCGGAGCACGCATTATTTGCGCGGGCCAACGTAGGGGGCGAACATGCCTGGAAATCCCAAGGAATGTCGGCTTCACGCGCGAAGCTGCCGTAAGCTGGCAACGACAGCACGGACTGCGGAAGCCGCAGACACGTTTCTAAGTTTGGCGCAGAACTGGGATTCGCTTGCTGCCGAGCTTGAAAGTGCGCAAATTTTCCTAGCCACGATGACCGCAATAAACGGCGATCAGGCGGAACCTCCTAAGGCTGCTTAAAAGGGCGCCGACCGAAGCCGACGCCACTGCTGTCTCAGGTGGCCGCCGCTCTCGCCGCCCTTAGGCGTCGTTACCTCAGGGCCACGGCCTAGGTCGATGCTTCCGGCGGTCGCCCCGGGCGCAATCGGGCGAGCTGTGTAAGCAGGCGCGAGTCTCATTGCCAATAGTGTTCAATCACATCTAGTCGGCGGTGGTCGACGTTAGCGAAACGTTGCGGCAAGTCCTCATGGTAGAGCACGCTCCTCGGAACAGACGATGGGCGTCCTCGAGGTCCCCTGGGTTATGCCCCATGCATCATCCGTAATGTGGTTCTGGGCCCCGCGCGCGATGAACCCGCACACCACTTCGAGTGAACCCTTGGTTTCCAGGTAGCCGTTCAAGTACCAGAGCAGCACGGCCACCAGTCCCAAGCAGACGAGAAACCCCTTGCGGAGCAAGCTCCACCATTCTGACTCGGCTCTCTGCAGCCGCCGGTAATCGGTTTGATGCCGCGCCTCTAAGCGTGTGACCACCCTCTGTAAGCGCGTCACCTCCTCCGAAAGGGGGAGATCCCGATTGTCCGCCAGCCAGGTCTGGAAGTCCTCCTCTTCCTTCATGGCTTCTCCTGATGTGTATAACCCTCCGATCCTCAGATGATTCGACCGCCCATGGGCAAGTTACAAATTTCCCGTGGTTTAAAGAGGACGGCTCCCACTCCTTAAGCAGGCTTTTCCACAGCCGTGCGTGTCTAGCCTCCGCCGCTGCTGACTCTTGCGCGGCCGTGTTCCTCCCCCCAAGAGCAACATTGTGAAGAGCCGAGCGTGAAGCCTAACTAAGTGGGAATTCAAGTATTGCGACCACTCTACGGCACCCTGGTGCATGTCAATGACCTAAGGGGCCATGTCGCGCTCCTCAACCTTTCAGTAAGAACTTGGGTCAAAGCTGTAAGCCCGTTGAACCGCCATGCCATGTCTCCTATCAAATTGAACCCGTACGTGGTTGAGCAGGCTAACCTACTCGACCAGATCGCCGCTTTCCGCGAAGTGCTCCCAAAGCAGAAGGCCTTAGAGGACGTGACGGCGTGGTGGGATCGGTGCATCAAGATTGACGCATCGATTGAGACGGATCGCCGCGCAAGCTCCTATGAAAAATCACGCGTTCAAAATTTGAGAACTGCGGTCACCGACGCGATAATTAGAGTGCGCGACTATGGCTATGAGCCAGACACATCCCGCATCAGTGTTGCGCTCGCGGAGCTTCAACACTCGTTAGTGCGTAGGACTAGCACGAACTAGAGATGGAATTTCAGGAGGGTATGAAGCGGTGCAATCTAGGTGCAGTGATTGCGGCGGCTTACGGATTGAGCCTCTCCCGCGTCATCGAGTCTCCCACCCATTTCGCACTAAAGCGACTTCAAAAAACCGGTAAAGCCTCTGTTGCTGTTGTTTAGCAAATACGCTGATGGTCCAGCCCTACGCAGCTTTATCGAGAGTGCACGAAATCTGAAATGCGCGAGCGATTCTTTTTCGTGCTCACTTGGGAAAGCCACAGCGAAGTAGGTCGCCTGAGAAGCCTAGTGAGGCCGCCCTTGTTTCTTTCTTCGATGCGCGGGCGGCTATGATGAGTCTCTCCAGCTCACCGTTTTTGAGTCTTCGCTCCCGTCTTCCTTGACCCGAGGCAACGCGCACTTTGCGCAGCGGGTTTTCGCGTAATGGGAGTCCCCATTCGTCCCTCGCCAATTCAAACATGTTGTGCAGGGGTGCTAGCTCGCGCCTGAGAGTTGACGCCTTAATGGCCTTTAGCCTCTCGTCCCTGTAGGAGGCAAAATCGCCCGGTCCAATTTCGGAGAGCGGCTTGCCGCAGATGCGATGACGGAGAAAAGCGTTGAGAACGATTCGCTCAACGCCATGGCCCCGCTTCCTCACACTTACGGTGTCGCGGTAGCGTTCGACTAACTGGCCGAGGGTCACCCGTTGCAGTGCCTTGGGGTCATTTGGCAAATCGTGCCGGTCGGCCAGCACCTCCATCTGCCGCGCCCACCCCGCGGCGTTTTTGCGTACGTTAAATGAGCGCGAAATGTGCCTTTGGCCCAACCTACGAATTTGGACTTGCCACTTTGCTCCTCGCTTGCGGATTGTAGCCATGGGAAACCTCTTGCTGTGACCGAGCTGTGACAGCTGAGATTTCGGCTGTTTGGTGAGGAGCTAGCCCCTTGCCTAAAATCGAGCTGGAGCAAGAGGTTGTAATGGTGGGCGGTACTGGACTTGAACCAGTGACCCCTGCGATGTGAACACAGTGCTCTACCAGCTGAGCTAACCGCCCGGTTTCAAGCCGGTCTTCGACCGCGATGCCCGCGCGTTCCGGCAGGTTCGCCCTGGTCTCAAGAATTTAGCGATTGGCCCCCCGGCAAGTCAAGGAAGGGCGCCTCTCCAAGCGGAGAGGGGGGAGCCGGAACGGCCGGGCAGACGTCTAATTGCCTTTGGCGACCATCTGGTTGACGGTGTCGAGCGTGGCGCTGGCTTCCGCCCCGTTGCCTTCGGTGCAGAGCGCGTCGGCCTCGTCGAGAAGCTCGTAGATCTTCTCGGCGTCAGCCTCGCTCAGCGCGTTGGCGTCGACCCTGTCCTGCACGCGCTCCTGCGCCGTGGTGAGCTGCTGCGCGCATTCGCTGTTCTCGACGCCTTCGTCGACGGCATGGGCGCCCCCAACCATGAGGCACGCCAGGCCCGCGCCGATCATGACACGTCTGAGCATCTCGTCCCTCCTTCAGGTCCGTTTTGCCGTCTCCCGAGATCCAAATTGCCTTCCGACTATGGCTGTTCGTTGAGAGCGGTCGGGTGGAAGTAAGATTGATCTTTGGCGGGATTTTGGCCGAACGTCCCGGTTCTCGCGGCGGCCGCGCAGCGCAGAAGCGGGCCGGCCAGGGCCTCGAGCTCCCCGAGCTGATCGATTATCGGGGCAGCGCGGCCGTTACTGCACTGCGGGAACGGCCCGTAGCCGAAGCGCGCGAGCACGATCGGCACGCCGGCCGCCCAGGCCGCCGCGAAGTCGAACTCGCTATCCCCGATCATCAGGGCACGCGACGGGTTGCCAGCGGCAAGCGCAATCGTGCCGGTCAGGTGGCCGGGGTCGGGCTTTGAGACCGGAAACGTGTCGCGCCCGGCGATCGCCGCGAAATGGGTGGAAAGCCTAAGCTCTTGCAGGAGCTTGCGGCTCAGGCTTTCGCGCTTGTTGGTGCAGACCGCGAGCCGGGCGCCGCGCTCCGTGAGGCGCTCGAGCAAGTCTGCCGCGCCGGGAAACGGCCTGCTCTCCGCGGCGATATTGGCCTCGTAATGCGTAAGGAACTCGGCCAGCATCTGGTCGACATCGTCCTCGATGCCGGCCATGCCGAGTGCCGTCTCGATCATCACTCGGGCGCCGCGTCCGACCGCGCCACGGATGACTTCGGCCGCGACCGGCGCATGCCCGCGGCGGATGAGCGCATCGTTGAGCGCATTGGTCAGGTCCGGTGCACTGTCGACGAGCGTGCCGTCGAGATCGAAGACGATGGTCGCGTCCTTCAGCATGCGCGCTTTCTCACACGGCGCCTTGCGGCGTGGCAAGGGCGGGCGTAGAGAGCGCCCATGCAGCTTAAGGATCCCTCTCTGCTCAAAGAGCAGTGCCTGATCGACGGCGCATGGGTCGGCACGCCCAAGCTCGAGGTGAGAAATCCGGCGACGGGCGCGCTCGTCGCGCGCGTGCCCGATCTCACGGCGAAGGAGACGCGCGCTGCCGTCGAGGCGGCGCATCGTGCCTTTCCGGCCTGGAGCGGCAGGCTCGCCAAGGAGCGGGGGGCGATCCTCAGGCGCTGGTACGAGCTCCAACGCGACAATAAGGAAGACCTCGCACTGCTCATGACCACCGAGCAGGGCAAGCCGCTCGCCGAGGCCCGCGCCGAGGTTGATTACGGCAGCTCCTTTACGGAATTCTTCGCCGAGGAGGCCAAGCGCGTCTATGGCGAGATCATCCCGACGCCGATGGAAAGCGGGCGCGTGCTGGTGATGAAGCAGCCGCTCGGCGTGGTCGGCGCCATCACGCCGTGGAACTTCCCGCTCGCCATGATCACACGGAAGATTTCGCCCGCGCTTGCCGCGGGCTGCACGGTCGTGGTGAAGCCGGCGCCTGAGACGCCGTTCTCGGCGCTCGCGCTCGCCGATCTGGCGCAACGCGCCGGGGTCCCAGGGGGCGTGCTCAACGTGGTGACGGGCGACGCCGAGGCGATCGGCGGCGAGTTGACCTCGAACCCGCTCGTACGGATGATCGCCTTCACCGGCTCGACGGAAGTCGGCAAATTGCTGATGCGGCAAGCGGCCGGGACAGTGAAAAAGCTCGCGCTCGAGCTCGGCGGGAACGCGCCGTTCATCGTGTTCGAGGACGCCGATCTCGATGCGGCGGTTGCGGGCGCGCTCGCCTCCAAATACCGCAACTCGGGACAGACATGCGTCTGCGCCAACCGCATCCTCGTGCAGGACACGATCTACGGCCGCTTTGCCTTGAAGCTCGCGGCCGAGGTCGGAAAGCTCAAAGTGGGGGAGGGGACGGAAGAGGGCGTGACGCAAGGCCCGCTGATCAACGAGCAGGCAATCGACAAGATCGAAGGCCATGTGCAGGACGCCGTGGCGAAAGGCGCGCGTATCATCGCTGGCGGCAAGCGTCACGGCCTAGGCGGCACATTCTACGAGCCTACCGTGCTCGCCGACGTCACGACCGATATGCAGCTGGCGCAAGAAGAGACGTTCGGGCCCGTCGCACCACTGTTCCGCTTCAAGACCGAGGAAGAGGCCATCGCGATTGCCAACGGCACCCCCTTTGGGCTCGCCGCCTATTTCTACACGCGCGACCTCGCCCGCGCCTTCCGTGTGGCGGAGGCGCTCGACTATGGCATCGTTGGCGTGAACGAGGGGATCGTCTCTTCCGAGCTTGCGCCGTTCGGCGGCATGAAGGAATTGGGGCTCGGACGAGAAGGCTCCCATCATGGTATCGAGGAGTATGTCGAGCTGAAATACGTCATGATGGGCGGCCTGAAGGGCTGATCGGGAGCCGGGGGCTTGAGTAACACCGATGATCTGAAGGAAAGCGCCGCGCGCGCCGCACTGGACCTCGTCAAGGACGGCATGCGGCTCGGGCTCGGCACGGGCTCGACGGCCGCGCGCTTCGTCGATGCCCTCGGCGCCAGAGTCAAAGCGGGGTTGAATGTCGTCTGCGTGCCGACCTCCGAGACGACGCGGCTCCAGGCCGAGCGCCTGCGCATTCCGCTCACCACACTCGACGAGACGCCGGAGCTCGACCTGACGGTCGACGGCGCCGACGAGATCGATCGCGAGCTTCGCCTGATCAAAGGCGGGGGCGGCGCGCTTCTGCGCGAGAAGATCGTCGCCACGGCGTCGAACCGCATGGTGGTGATCGCCGACGAGAGCAAAGTGGTGCCGGCGCTTGGCGCGTTCCCGCTGCCCGTCGAGGTGGTGCGCTTCGGCCTGCTCACCACCATGCATGCAATCGAAGCGATCGCCGCCGAGGCCGGGTGTCGCGGGGCCGTCACGCTCAGGCCTGGGAAAGGGGAGGCGCCCTTCGTCACCGATCAGGGCAATCTCGTCGTCGATTGCGCCTTCGGCACGATCCCGGAGCCCGAGGTTCTCGCCTTCGCGTTGAAGCGCGTGCCGGGCGTCGTCGAGCACGGACTGTTCCTCGGGCTTGCCGATTTGGCTATCGTGGCAGGCGGCGGCGGCGTGAAAGCGTTGCGCCGCCCAGGAGCCTGACGCCAATTGGCTGAGTTCGACTACGATCTGTTCGTCATCGGCGCGGGCTCGGGCGGGGTCCGCGCCGCGCGGCTTGCCGCCGAGCTCGGCGCGCGCGTCGGCGTTGCCGAGGAATATCGCATCGGCGGAACGTGCGTGATTCGCGGCTGCGTGCCGAAGAAGCTGCTCGTCTATGGCGCGCGATACGCGGGCGAGTTCGAAGATGCGCGCGGCTTCGGCTGGACTTGCGAGGACTTGCGCTTCGACTGGGCGACTTTGATCCGCAATGTCAGGCGCGAGGTCGACCGGTTGAACGGCGCCTATACGCGGACACTCGAGAATGCTGGTGTCGACCGCTTTCTCGCGCGCGCCTCGCTCGAGACACCGCATGTCGTGCGGCTCGCCGGGCGCGACGACACTCTCTCCGCCAAGACCATTCTTGTCGCCACCGGTGCGCATCCCTTCATTCCCAACCTGCCCGGCAGGGAGCATCTCATCACGTCCAATGAGTGCTTCGAGCTGGAAGCGCTTCCCGAGCGCATTGCCGTCGTCGGCGCTGGCTATATCGGCATGGAATTCGCCTCGATCTTCGCGGGGCTCGGCGTCGCGGTGACCGTGCTCTATCGCGGCGAGCAGATTCTGCGCGACTTCGACATGGATTTGCGCGACGGGCTGGCCGAGGCGATGCGCAATCGCGGCGTCAATCTTCGCATGAACGCCAATGTCGCCGCGGTCGAGAAGGACGGCGGGGCATACCGCGTGCAGCTCAAGGGCGGCGATTGCGTCACAACGGATCTCGTCATGGCCGCGACCGGGCGCGTGCCGAATGGCTCGGGCTTCGGCCTGCAACAGATCGGCGTCAAGCTCGGCTGGAACGGCCATGTCGCGGTAGACGAGTTCTCGAAATCCTCAGTGGAGAACATCTATGCGGTTGGCGATGTGACCGACCGAATGCAGCTCACTCCGGTCGCGATCCACGAGGCGAACGCCTTCGTTGAGACGCTGTTCAACGATAACCCGACGCCCGTGGATCACAGCTTCGTGCCGACGGCCGTATTCTCCGAGCCTGAGCTCGGCACGGTGGGCTTCACCGAGGGGAAGGCGCGCGAGATGTGCCGGCAGGTCGACGTCTACAAATCGCGCTTCAAGCCGCTGCGTGCCACCGTCAGCGGTCGTGACGAGAAGATGCTGATGAAGCTCGTCGTCGATGCCGAGACGGACAAGGTGCTCGGCTGCCACGTGCTTGGCGGGGACGCCGCCGAGATCGTGCAGATGGCAGCGATTGCGGTCCGACTCGGCGCCACCAAGGCGCAGTTCGATGCGACCAGGGCGCTGCATCCTTCGGCGGCGGAGGAACTCGTGACGATGCGCCAAAGATGGGAGCCGCCGGCGCCGGTGGCGGGATCCGATGCGGCGGCTTGAGGGCAGGATCGCGCTCGTCACCGGGGCGGGCGCAGGCATCGGCCGCGGCGTCGCGCAGATTTTCGCGCGCGAGGGCGCACATGTGGTCGTGGCCGATATCGACGCCGGCGCGGCCGGGCAGGTCGCCGCCGAGATCGTCAAGTCGAACGGCGCGGCGGAAGAGCATGCCGTCGATGTCACGGATACGGCACAGGTGAAGAAGCTGATGCAAGCGATCGGCGAGCGTCACGGCAAGCTCGACGTGCTGGTCAACAATGCGGGCGTCGGCGAGCGCTGCGATTTCCGTCATCTCACCGACGAGGCGTGGGACCGGGTCTGGAAGGTCAATCTCGACGGGACGGTGCGCTGTGCGCGCGAGGCGTTCGAGCTGTTGCGCGCTTCGGGCCGCGGCTCGGTGATCAATCTCTCTTCGGTGATGGCAGACAAGCACACCCGCCAGATGGCGGTCTATTCGGCGACCAAGGGTGCTGTCTTGGCGCTGTCGCGGAGCCTCGCCGTGGAATATGCGCCCTACGGCATCCGGGTGAACACGCTGCTGCCCGGCTATGTCGAGACGGCGCTGATCGGCCGCTATATCGCCAATCCGATGATCGCCAAAGGGCTGCTCGCGCAGACGCCGCTCAGGCGCTTCGGCACGCCCGAGGACATCGCGAATGCCGCGCTGTTTCTCGCCTCCGACGAAGCGGCCTACATCACCGGCGCGGCGCTCAATGTCGACGGCGGCATGGGCGCCACGCTCTGAGCGTCTACGCGGTTCCGGCTTTTTCCGGGACGCTCCTCGAAGGACGCGCGGGCGGGACCATCAAGGTCTCCTCGATGATGCCGTCGACCACTGCGATCAGCGCCGCCTGCTCGGTGCCGCCAAGCGCCTTCACTGCCTCGTAGCGGGCGATCTGGCGGTCCGCGCTCGTGCCGCGCTCGACGATGGTGCGCGCATGCGCGACCTCCGCCACGCAGCCGAAATAGGCGGCGTCCTCCGCGATCAGATCGAACAGCTCCCCGAGCAGCACGGCGAAAGGCACGACCGCGCCCTTGCCGAAATCGACCATGCCTTGCTCGATGCCGTAGCGTTGCGCGCGCCAACGGTTCTCGCGCACGAGGAAGGGCGGGTAATGGCGCCAACGCTGGTTCCGCCGCCTCAGGCGATAGAGCAGGCGCAGCACGCAGCGATAGAGCGCGGCGATGCAGATGCTGTCCTCCACGAGCGGGCAGAGGTCGGTGATGCGCATCTCGAGCGTCGGGAAGCGCGCGGATGGCCGCAGGTCCCACCAAAGCTTGGTCGCATCCTCGATCAGGCCCGCGCTGACCAGAAGCTCGACCGCGCGCTCATACTCGCTCCAGCTCGAGAATTGATGTGGCACGCCGGTGCGGGGCAGCTCGTCGAACACGGACAGCCGGTACGATTTGAGGCCGGTGTTGGTGCCCTCCCAGAAGGGCGATGACGTCGAGAGCGCGAGCAAATGCGGCAGGAAATACGCCGCCTGGCCGAGCAGGTCTATGCGCAGGTCGTCGTCCTCTATGCCGGCATGGACATGCATGCCGGAGATCACGAGCCTTCGCCCCACCTGCTGGAGGTCGCGCGCGATCGCGCGATAGCGTTCCTTGTCGGTATGATGCTGCCTCTGCCATCGCGCGAAGGGGTGGGTCGAGGCGGCTATCGGCGCGAGCCCGAACTCGCCGGCGATGCGGCCGACCGTGGCGCGGAGATAGACGAGCTGGTCGCGCGCCTCCTGCATCGAATTGCAAACCTTGGTGCCGACCTCGATCTGCGAGCGCAGGAACTCGGGGCTGACCTGGCCGCGCAGCGCTTCCTCGCATTTTTGGAACAGCTCTTGCGGCGGCTCTTGCGCGAGCTCGCGCGTGTTCTTGTCGACGAGGAGATATTCCTCCTCGATGCCGATGCTGAAAGTGGGTTCCTTGATGGCCATGGCGCCGCAATGTGGCACAACTGCCCGGCCTTGCGGTAGCCGCAAGGACATGACGGGTGAGGGTTTTGAGCAACCCCGACAAGCTCGTCATGGCCGGCTTGTCCCGGCCATCCACGAATTTCGGTCGTGCCGGTTGCCCAATTCGTGGATGCCCGGTACTTCGGCCGGGCATGACAAAGTCTGGGTCGGTCCCGTGGTATGCCGTAAGCAAATCTTAGGCGGCGCTGGTCACTCTCCGGCCAATCGCCTATATAGCGGTGACTGTTGAAGGAAAGCCTTGCATGCCGTCCCGTTGGAGCCCCGAGAGCTGGCGCGCTCGCCCGATCGAGCAGGTCCCGGTCTATCCCGACCAGGGTGCGCTCGACGCGGTCGAAGCGCAGCTTGCCACCTTTCCGCCGCTCGTTTTTGCAGGCGAAGCGCGCGAGCTAAAGGCCAAGCTCGCCCGCGTGGCTGCCGGGGAGGCCTTCCTTTTGCAGGGCGGCGACTGCGCCGAGAGCTTCGCCGAGCACCGGGCCGACACGATCCGCGACTTCTTCCGTGTGTTCCTGCAGATGGCGGTGGTGCTGACCTATGCCGGCGGCTCGCCGGTGGTGAAGGTCGGCCGCATCGCCGGCCAGTTCGCCAAGCCCCGGTCGAGCGCGACCGAGACGCAAGACGGCAAGGAGCTGCCGAGCTATCGCGGCGACATCATCAACGGCATCGACTTCACCGAGGCCGCGCGCGTGCCCGACCCGCAGCGCATGCTGATGGCTTACCGGCAGTCGGCCGCGACGCTCAATCTTCTGCGCGCCTTCGCGCATGGCGGCTACGCCAATCTCGAGCATGTGCACCGGTGGAATCTCGGCTTCGTCAAGGACAGCCCAGCCGGACATCATTATCAAGAGGTTGCCGAGCAAATCGCCGAGACGTTGCGTTTCATGCGCGCCATCGGGCTGAACGCCGACAACACGCCGCAGCTCAGGACCACGAGCTTCTACACGAGCCACGAGGCGCTGCTGCTCGGTTACGAGCAGGCGTTTACGCGCATCGATTCCACCTCGGGCGACTGGTATGCGACCTCCGGGCATTTCCTGTGGGCAGGCGACCGCACACGTCAGCTCGACCGGGCGCATGTCGAATATTTGCGCGGCATCAAGAACCCGGTCGGTACCAAGATCGGGCCGAGCCTAGACGCAGACGGTTTGCTCAAGCTGATCGATGCGCTCGATCCGCAGAACGAGCCGGGCCGGCTCACGCTGATTTGCCGCTTCGGGGCTGACAAGGTCGGCAAGCATCTGCCGGCGCTGATCCGCGCTGTGGAGCGCGAGGGTAGGGCGATCGTGTGGGCATGCGATCCAATGCATGGCAACACGATCAAGGCCGGCAGCAGCGGCTACAAGACGCGGCCCTTCGATCTGATCCTCTCGGAGGTAGAGAGCTTTTTCGACATCCATCGCAGCGAAGGCACCCATGCCGGCGGCATCCATGTCGAGATGACCGGGCAGAACGTGACGGAGTGCGTCGGCGGAGCGAAAGCCGTTACCGAGACGGATCTCTCCGACCGCTACCACACCCATTGCGACCCGCGGCTCAATGCCGACCAATCGCTGGAGCTCGCCTTCATCGTGGCCGAGCGGCTGAAGCGCGACCGGGAAGGGCGCCCCGAGCCCGAGATTTCGCTGGCGGCGGGGGAGTAGCTTCGCGCCGGCGGCCTTCTAAAGCCCTATTCCAGGTTTCGTCATGGTCGGGCCTGTCCCGGCCATCCACGAATTTGAAAGTGGCCAACGCCGAAATTCGTGGATGCCCGGCACTTCTGCCGAGCATGACGAGCATGCTTTGATGCTTTCGTATTAAATTCCGACCATGCCACAGGCCACCAATAACTCCTTCAGGTTCGCGCTGGCGCAGCTCAACCCTGTCGTGGGCGACATCGAGGGCAACGTGATCAAAGCCCGCGAGGCGCGCGCGCATGCGGCCGTGCAGGGCGCTGACCTAATCGCCTTCACCGAGCTTTACATCACTGGCTATCCGATTGAAGACCTGGCGCTGAAGCCTGCCTTTCAGAACGCGGCGCGCGAGGTCTGCGAGGCGCTTGCCCGCGATACCGACGATGGCGGTCCCGCCATGCTTATTGGCCTCCCATGGGGCGATCCGCCTTTCGTTTACAACGCCGTGGCGCTGCTCGATCGTGGACGTATCGAGGCGGTACGCTATAAGAACAATTTGCCGAATTACGGGGTGTTCGACGAGAAGCGCGTGTTCGCCCCGGGCCCCATGCCGCAGCCGATCGGGTGGCGCGGGGTGAAGCTCGGCGTGCCGATCTGTGAGGACATCTGGAGCGAGGAAGTGTGCGGGGCGCTTGCCGAAGCAGGAGCCCAGGTCCTCCTCGTGCCGAACGGCTCGCCCTATTGGATGGAAAAGCAGTCGGTGCGCTACGGCGTGGCCGAGACGCGCGTGGCCGAGACGCGGCTGCCGTTGGCGTACGTGAACCAGGTGGGCGGACAGGACGAACTCGTGTTCGACGGGGCCTCCTTTGTGCTCAATGCCGACGCCTCGCTCGCCGTCCAGCTTCCGGCCTGGGAGGAGGTGCTCGGGCTGACCGAATGGCGCCGCGCGGACGGTCATTGGGTCTGTGAGAAAGGGCCGGTCGTGCGCATCGAGGAGGGAGACGAGGCGAACTACCTCGCCTGCGTTACGGGCCTGCGCGACTACGTGAACAAGAACGGCTTTCCTGGCGCGGTGATCGGGCTCTCGGGCGGCATCGATTCCGCGCTCTGTGCGGCCATGGCCGTCGATGCGCTTGGCGCGGCGCGCGTGCACTGCGTCATGCTGCCCTTCACCTATACGAGCAATGAGAGCCTCAACGACGCGGCGGCCTGCGTCGAGGCGCTCGGCGTGCGCTACGACATCATGCCGATCCACGCGGCGGTCGAGGGGCTGACCGAGGGCTTGCGCGAGGTTTTCGACGACAGGGCGCCCGACACGACGGAGGAGAACTTGCAGTCGCGCGCGCGCGGGACCTTGCTCATGGCGATCTCCAATAAATTCGGGCCGATCGTGCTCACGACCGGCAACAAGTCCGAAGTCTCGGTCGGCTACGCCACGCTCTATGGCGACATGAATGGCGGCTTCAACCCGATCAAGGACCTCTACAAGAGCCAGGTCTATGCGCTCGCGCGCTACCGCAACCGCGCGCGGCCGAAGGGGTGTCTCGGCCCGGAAGGGATCGTCGTCCCGGGGAACATCATCACCAAGGCGCCGACCGCCGAGCTCAAACACAATCAGCGTGACCAGGACTCGCTCCCGCCCTACGACGTACTCGACGACATTCTGAATTGCCTGGTCGAGCACGAGATGCCGCTCGCCGAGATCGTGGCGCGCGGGCATGCGCCCGAGGTGGTGAATAGCGTCGAGCGCATGCTCTATCTTG
The DNA here is from genome assembly GCA_963821255.1 of uncultured Alphaproteobacteria bacterium. GTDB lineage: Bacteria > Pseudomonadota > Alphaproteobacteria > Rhizobiales > Methyloligellaceae > Methyloceanibacter. The sequence continues at coordinate 55,307 of CAWGCX010000011.1, forward strand.
CGGAGTACAAGCGCCGGCAGGCGGCGCCCGGCGTGAAGATCACCGCCAAGAATTTCGGCCGCGACCGCCGCTACCCCATCACCAACAAATTCCGCGAGACGCTTTAGATGGCGGTCACGGTGAGATTTGCGCCGAGCCCGACCGGGCGGCTGCATGCGGGCAATATGCGCACCGCACTGTTCAATTGGCTCTTCGCCCGCAAACATGGCGGCCGCTTCCTGCTCCGGCTCGACGATACCGACGCCGAGCGCTCGACCGAAGCATTCGCCGAAGGCATCCGCGAAGATCTCGCCTGGCTCGGTATCGATCGGGCCGAGGAGGTGCGGCAGTCCGACCGTTTCGCGCGCTACGAGGCAGCGGTCGAAAAGCTGAAAACGAGCGGCCGGCTTTATCCGTCTTATGAAACGCCGGAGGAGCTCGAGCTGAAGCGCAAGCGACAGCTCGCCCGCGGAAAGCCGCCGGTCTATGACCGTGCCGCGCTGAAGCTCACCGACGCGGATCGCGCGAAGCTCGAAGCCGAAGGGCGCAAGCCGCATTGGCGCTTCAAGCTCGAGCAGCGCGACGTTGTGTGGGACGACCTCGTGCGCGGGCGCCAGCATGTCGACGCCGCGTCGCTGTCGGACCCTATTCTCGTGCGCGAAGACGGGACCTATCTCTACACGCTGCCGAGCGTGGTGGACGACATCGATCTCGGCATCACCCATGTCATCCGCGGCGAGGACCATGTTGCCAATACGGCGCCGCAGATCCAGCTTTTCGAGGCGCTCGGCGCCGCGCCGCCTGCCTTCGGCCACCACAATCTCCTGGTCGGGCCCGACGGGCAGGCGCTGTCGAAGCGCGAGCGGTCGAACTCGATTTCGGGCCTGCGCGAGGAGGGGATCGAACCGATGGCGGTTGCGTCCTACGCCGCGATCATCGGCACGTCAGACCCGGTCGCGCCGCATGCGAGCCTCGACGCGCTCATCGAGGCTTTCGACTTCGGCAAGCTATCGCGCGCGCCGGCACGGTTTGATCCACACGAGCTTCGGCTGCTCAATGCGCGGCTCCTGCATGCGCTGCCTTATGAAGCGGTGGCCGCGCGGCTTCGCGCGCTCGGCGCGAGCGGTGGGCCGGCGTTTTGGATAACGGTGCGCGGCAATCTCGCCGTGCTCGGGGACGCGCGTCATTGGTGGCGCGTGGTCGAGGGGCCGCTTGCGCCGGTGATCGAGGAACCAGCGCTCTGCCGCGCGGCGGCGGAGCTACTGCCGCCGGAGCCTTGGGACGGCGAGACGTGGAGCATATGGTCCAACGCGGTGAAGCAGGCGACAGGTGCCAAGGGCAAGGCTTTGTTCCAGCCCTTGCGGCTTGCGCTCACCGGCGAGGAGCATGGGCCTGAGCTCAAGCACCTCGTACCGCTGATCGGACGCGCGCGGGCCGCGGCAAGGCTCAACGGAAAAATCGCGTAACGGGGAAGTCTATTGCGGCGTGGCCGGAGGCTGCGTCTTGCGCTTGGCGATGGTCGAGCCGGTCGGCTCAGACGCCGGAGCTTCTGCCGCAGGCGGAAGCGGGGGCGGCGCGGCCGGCTCTTCGACGGCTTGCGGGGCTGGGGCCGCGGGCGCTGCGCTTGCGGGGACATTCGAGCCGGTAATGTCGAGCTCGAGCGTGGGCATCGCCTGCTCGGACGCGGGCGCGGCAGCCTGAGGTGCAGGCGCGGCCTGAGGCGCGGGAGCGGAGGCTGGTGCCGCGGCTCTTTCGGGCTTGGTCGGAGCGGCAGCTGGTGCAGCGGCCTCGGCCGCGGCACGCTTGTTGGCGGCCTCGATCTCGGCCGGATTGTATTCCGCCTTCTTGCAGGAGCAGCCCTTCACGTACTCCTTGCGGAACTTGAGCGCCACAGGCAGGTCCATATAGGCCGAGCCCTGGAGCGAGATAGCCTGCTCGATCTCCCGTCCCATCGGGTGGACGTAAAGCTCGGCGGGCGCCGCGCAATTCGACTGGCAGCGCTCGGCGTCCGGGCCGACCCGCGCGCCATAGGTCGAGTAGCTGATCGGATAGAAGAAGCCGTCGCAAAGCCGCACGCAGACCGTCTTGTAGCGCCCATTCGGGTCGATGCTGCGATAGACGGGTGTCTGGACTTCAGGCTGCTCCTCCTCCTGCTGACCACCGCCGAAGAAGTCGAACAGGCCGCCTCGGCGCGGCTTCTGGGCAGCGGGGCCGCAGCCCGCGCGCGCGAGCGCCTGATGCAGCTCGGCCTGCTGACGCTTGTTGCCGCCGCCGCCGACGATCGCCTGGCGCTGCTGCTGAAGCTGGGTGAGCTGGCGGCGCGCGTCCTCGACACGCGCATTTAGGCTCAAGCATTTCGGGCTGCGGACGAGGCCGCGGCCGAAGATGAAGAAGCTCTCGAAGCAGCGCGCGTCCTCCATCGCCGAGCGCGAGCCCTGGAACACGCGGTCGGCCTGCGCGATCTGCTGATCGATGCGGGGAAGCTCCGAGCGGTCGCCGCCGCCTCCGCCGCGCTGTGCGGCGATGAGGTCTTGTTGCAGCTGCATGCAGCGGACTTGGTTTTCGCTCAGGCCTTGCGCTAGAAGCGCGCCCGAGGCCGCCGACGTCAGCGTTGCCGCGGTGAGCGCAAGCACGGCAAGACGCGCCCGCCCGCCCGGTCGCGGGGAGGGCGCGGAATCGCGCGGAAGCTCGCGATGGCTGTGCACGGCGGTTCCCAATCCCCAAAGGGCCTCGATTGCATTATGCGCGCCTAAATTCGGGGGTCAATGCGGCATGATTAAGATGGACGCGCGTAGGTTCGGCGGCTTGACCAAAGGGCTGTTTACCGCCATAAGCGGCGTCACCATGATGCAAGAGCAACCCATCCTTATCATTTCTTGCTGCATCATTCCGGACTAGCAAAATAACGCTCGCACGGACCGTTCCGTATTAACCTTCCTATACTTAGCAAGACGAACTCCCGGCGGGCCTGAAGCCAAGAGGCTTGGTCGTGGCGCTTACGCTTTACAATACGCTGACCCGCAAGAAAGAGCCGTTCCGGCCGCTCGATCCGGCCAATGTGCGGATGTATGTCTGCGGGCCGACAGTCTACGACTTCGCCCATATCGGCAATGCGCGGCCGGTGATCGTTTTCGACGTGCTGTACCGGCTGCTCAGGCACCTCTACGGGCCCGACCACGTCACCTATGTCCGCAACATCACCGACGTCGACGACAAGATAAACGCGCGGGCTGCTGAGGAATATCCGGATCTGCCGCTAAACGAGGCGATTCGGCGCGTCACCGAGAAGACCGAGGCGCAGTTCCACGCCGATATGCGTGCGCTCGGCGGGCTCGACCCGACGGCTGAGCCGCGCGCCACGGAATATATCGAAGAGATGAAGGCGATGATCGAGCGGCTGGTCGAGAACGGCTGCGCCTATGTCGCCGAAGACCATGTGCTGTTCGACGTCGCCGCCATGCCGGATTACGGCAAGCTGTCGGGCCGGTCGCTCGACGAGATGATTGCTGGCGCCCGCGTCGAGGTCGCGCCCTTCAAGCGCGATCCGATGGATTTCGTGCTGTGGAAGCCGTCGAAGCCCGGAGAGCCGTCATGGACGTCGCCAGCGGGGATCGCGGCGCCAGGGCGGCCCGGCTGGCATATCGAATGCTCCGCCATGTCGGCGGCGCATCTCGGTGAGACCTTCGACATCCATGGCGGGGGCATCGATCTTGTCTTCCCTCACCATGAGAACGAAATCGCACAGTCGCGCTGCAGCTTCCGCACGCCCATCATGGCGCAGGTCTGGATGCATAACGGCTTCCTTCAGGTCGAAGGGGAGAAGATGGCGAAGAGCCTCGGCAACTTCGTCACGGTGCATGAGCTTCTGACGGGGTGGCAGAGTCGAGCTTGGACAGGGTCAGCCGTTCGACTCGCAATGCTAGGAACACATTACCGGCAGCCAATCGATTGGACATTTGAAAAACTCAATGCGGCTCGAACTCGAGACCAATATGTTCGCTCACGCCTGCGACATCCATCAGTTTGTGGACCACAGGAACTACGACGAACTTTGGGTGGGCGATCCGACCCCGAGTGCGGAAATGCTCGAAGCGCTCGGTGACGATCTGAATACACCCAACGCATTATCCTGGCTTCGCAGCGCTCACCGTTCGCTGCGTGATTCAGATGACGAAAGTCGAGCTGCGTTTGTTTCCGACGTACAATTCTTGGGTCTCTTCACGAGTGACAAATTGGTTTCATTTCGAATGGCTCCAGGGTTTACGAGCGATGTCTCACCTCCGCCCGAGCTAGTCGAGCGTGCATCGAGCCTGATTTCCGATCTCTATGCACACTATGCGAACAATGATTTTGGTGCGCTTGAAGGGAAAAAGAAACAGCTTGAGGATCTGAACTTCACGGTCAGGCAACTGCAGGATGGTTACCTGCTGGGCATATTTCAGGTGGACTATCAGGGACCTTCATCAAGGTCGGTCGACGATCTGATCGCGGCGCGCAACGCGGCGCGGGCGGCGAAGGACTTCAAAGAGGCGGACCGCATCCGCGACGAGCTGGCCGCCATGGGCATCACGCTGAAGGACGCGAAGGATCCGAAGACGGGAGAGCTCGTCACCACCTGGGAGGTCGCGCGATGAGCGGGTTTCTCAAGGACGTGCCGTTCAAGGGCTCGCGGCGGGTCTATCTCGCCATCAAGCTGATTGTGCTCGCGCTTGCCGTGTGGCTCGCGCTGCACTTCCTCTTCGGCGTGGTGTAGGAACGATCATGGCCCGCGAACGCATCTCGCTCTACGACACCACGCTGCGCGACGGCGCGCAAACGCACGGCGTCGATTTCTCGCTCGAGGACAAATGGGTGATCGTCCAACAGCTCGACGTGCTCGGGCTCGACTATATCGAGGCGGGCTATCCGGGCGCGAACCCGACCGACACCAAGTTCTTCGCCGAGGCGCGGAAACTCGGCGGCGCCAAGCTCACCGCCTTCGGCATGACCAAGCGGCCGGGCCGCTCGATTTCGAACGACCCGGGCTTCCAGGCGCTGCTTGCCGCGCACGCCGACGCCATCTGCCTCGTCGCCAAGAGCTGGGACTTCCATGTCGAGGTCGCGCTCGGCATCACCCTTGAGGAGAATATCGACGGCATCAAAGAGTCGGTCGCGGCGATTGTCGCGAGCGGGCGCGAGGCGCTGCTCGACTGCGAGCATTTCTTCGACGGCTACAAGGCCAATCCCGATTATGCGCTGTCCTGCGCCAAGACTGCATACGAGGCCGGCGCACGCTGGGTGGTACTGTGCGACACGAATGGCGGCACGCTGCCGGAAGCGGTGGAGCGCATCGTCGGCGAGGCGGTGAAGCACATTCCGGGCAACCGGCTCGGCATCCATGTGCATAACGACACCGACAACGGCGTGGCGAATTCGCTCGCGGCGGTGCGGGCCGGGGCGCGGCAGATTCAGGGCACGCTGAACGGGCTCGGCGAGCGTTGCGGCAATGCGAACCTCACCTCGATCATCCCGACGCTCATGCTCAAGTCCGACTACGCCGAGCGCTTCGAGACGAGCGTCACGCCGGAGAAGCTGCGGACGCTGACGCATGCCTCGCGCATCCTCGACGAGATGCTGAACCGCGCGCCCGACCGGCACGCACCCTATGTCGGCGAGTCGGCCTTCGCGCATAAAGGCGGCATCCATGTCTCGGCCGTGCAGAAAGACCCGCGCACCTACGAGCACGTGCCGCCGGAAGCTGTCGGCAACCGGCGCAAGCTGCTCGTTTCGGACCAGGCCGGCCGCTCGAACATCCTCGCCGAGCTCGACCGCATCGGCATCGCTGTCCCGAAGGACGATCCGCGCATCGCGCGCCTGCTCGACGTCGTCAAGCAGCACGAGGCTGAGGGCTATGCCTACGAGGCGGCGGACGCGTCCTTCGAGCTGCTCGCGCGGCGCATGCTCGGCAACGTTCCGCAATTCTTCGAGGTGGATTCGTTCCGCGTCATGGTCGAGCGGCGGCACAACGCGGTCGGTGATCTCGTCACCATGTCGGAAGCGACGGTGAAGGTTCGCATCGACGGCGAAACCGTGATGTCGGTCGGCGAGGGCAACGGTCCGGTCAATGCGCTCGACAATGCGCTGCGCAAGGATCTCGGCCGCTATCAGCGCTTCATCGAGGACCTCGAGCTCGTCGATTATAAGGTGCGCATCCTGACCGGCGGCACCGACGCCGTGACGCGCGTTCTGATCGAGAGCCGCGACGGCGTGGGCAATCGCTGGTTCACGGTGGGCGTATCGCCGAACATCGTGGATGCCTCGTTCGAGGCGCTGCTCGATTCCATCAACTACAAGCTGATCCGCGACGGCGCGCCAGCGCCTTAGCGCTCAAGTAGCGAAGCGGTAGCGCATCAAAAAGCACGCGCCCGTCATGGTGAGGTGCCCGGCCGTCCTTCGAGGCTCGCTCCGCTCGCACCTCAGGATGAGGGCGGGCCTCGACCACGGGCGCGCTTGAGGAGCGATCAAAACTTTACGGAGACTTCGGCTTCGACCTGATCTTCCGCGGCCTCGGAGAGCGGCGGATAGGTTTTTTCGATGGCCGGGATCACGCGGGCCACGCGGTCGACCACGATCACGTTGAGCTCGAGCCCGGGGCGGATGAAATGCTCTTCTTTCATACGCTCGAACTGGACAAGCAACGGGTCCCAATAGCCATCGATATTCACGAGCACGATCGGCTTATGGTGCTGACCAAGCTGCGACCAGGTGAGCTGCTCGACGAGCTCCTCCAGCGTGCCGATGCCTCCGGGCAGCGCGACGAAGGCATCGGACTTGACGAACATCAGATGCTTCCGCTGATGCATGTCGTCGACCATGATCAGCTCCTGCGCCTCGACCAGCATCTGCTCGCGCTGGGAGAGAAAGCTGGGGATGATTCCGGTGACGTGGCCGCCGCGATTCAGGACTGAACGCGCGACTTCGCCCATTAGCCCGAGGCTGCCTCCGCCATAGACGAGCCCGATGCCGGCCTCGGCCAGGTTGCGGCCAAGCGCGCGGGCGGCCTTGGCGAAGGCCGGATTGCGGCCTGAACCGGAGCCGCAATAGACACAGATTTTCCGGATGCGGAAGCGGGCGAGCGTATCGTTCATGGGCCTCATCTGCCATCCGCCTTCCGGTGGCGTCAAGGAAGGGCCGGTATGCCCGTCTGGCTCGGCGTTTGGCGATCCGGTAGGTTGCCGCCGCCCTGGATAATTTGACGTTTTTTGGCCTTGTGCCGGGGCTAGAATGTAGTGTCGTCGTGAAGGAATGGAGACATGAGAGGCAGAAAATTCATCGTCTGGGCGGCTTCGTTGGCGGCTGTCCTCTTGGGATCCGGCGTTGGGGTCGGGCGGGCGCTTGCCGCCGAAACCGCCGCCGAAGCGAAGCCCGCGCCGGCGGAGTCCACCGAATCCAGCGAGCAGGCTGCGCCGCGGCCCAAGTCGCCGATCAAGATCACTACGATCGATTTCCAGGATGGCGAGGGCGGCAAGGGCAAGCTCAAGCTTGCAGGGACCGCGCTCCCTGGCACGCCGCTATATCTCTTCTTCGACGATGCGCCCTTCGCGAAGGTCGTGGCCGACAGCGAGGGCAAATGGGGCGTGGAAGGCGAGCTCGAGCTCGACGACGCGCCGCACACTTTCCGCGCCGAGCAATATGACGAGGAGACGAAGTTGCTGGCGGGCCGCGCGATGATCTCGATCGGGCGTGCCAAGGCCGCGCCTGGCGCGCAAACGCCGGAGTCGAACACGCCCTAGCGCCGCGTAGGGACAGCGCGGGCGGGCCCAATGCGAAAGGATGATGCAACGATGCGCAGCAAAGTCATCATCGGGCTCGGAGGTCTCGTAGTGTTGCTCGCGCTGGTCGGCGCGGGCGCGTTTTGGTTCTGGCGGTGCTGCGAGGCCCCAAGCTCCCTCGCTGATCGGCCACCGGCTACAGCGCAAGCGCCATCGCCGGAGGCGGCGGCGTCATCGCGACCGCACGCGGTAACCCCGGCTTCGCCGGAAACGGCCACGCCATCGTCGCCGCAAACAACCACGCCTTCTTCGCCGCAAACGGCGGCAGCAACGCCACAAGGCCCAAGCCTGGCGGCCTCGGAAGGGGAGGCGACCGGTACCGCAGCGCCCGCCGACCTTGCGGCCGCGACGCCGAGCTTCGACGTGGTCCGCACCGAGCCCGGTGGCGAAGGCGTGATCGCGGGCCGCGCGGCGCCGGGCTGGACCGTGAAGGTCGTAAGCGGCGGCGCGGAAGTTGCCGAGGCCACGGCCAATTCGCAGGGCGAATGGACCGTGGTTCTCGACAAGCCGCTGCCTGCCGGCCAGCACAAACTGTCCTTGCAGGCGACGCCGCCGCAAGGCGGGCGCGTGGTCGCCTCGCGCCAGTCGGTGCCGGTCGCCGTGACGGCAGCGCCTAGGCCCTCGCTGCAAGTCGCCAAGCCGCGCGGTGCCACGCCGGGCGGCGCACAGCAGACGGCATCAATCGAGCAGAGCGGCGACGCGGGCGCAAGTCTGCTTCCCGAGCAGCGGAAGCCAGGCACTTACACGATCCAGCGCGGCGACACGCTATGGGCCATCGCCGAGCGGTATCTCGGCGCGGGCATGCGCTACGTCACGATCTTCAAGACCAACCGCGGCGCGATCAAGAACCCGAACCTGATCCATCCCGAGCAGCAGGTGAACGTACCGGAGGAATAGGGGCCGCGCGCTTGGCTCGGCGCTGCCGCGGGCCTATATATAGTGTCGGAAGGGCAGCGCTAACCGCTGCCCTTTTTGCCGCGCGCCGATGGCGCTGAAAGCGATCATTCATGCAAGACCGGCTGCCGCAATCCAGAAGCGACGCCGTGCTGAAGGCGCGGACGGGGCATATCTCTGTGCTGCGCGATCTTCTCCCCTATGCCTGGCCGGCCGGGCGGCCCGATTTGCGCTTTCGCGTGGTCGTCGCGCTTGCCGCGCTGATCCTCGCCAAGGCCGTCACGCTCGCCGTGCCCATCGCCTACAAGGCGGTGGTCGATATTCTCGCGGGCGAGACGACACCGGGCGAGGCCGCCGGGATTTCGACGCTCGGCCTTGCCGCCATCCCCGCCATGCTGATCGTCGCTTACGGCGTCGGCCGCGTGATGATGATCGTGTTCGCGCAGGTCCGCGACGTGTGGTTCTCATCGGTCGCGCAGAATGCCGTGCGCCAGCTCGCCAACCGCACCTTCCGCCATCTTCACGCGCTCTCCTTGCGCTTTCATCTTGAGCGCCGCACCGGCGGGCTCAACCGCGTGATCGAGCGCGGCGTCTCCGGCGTGGACACGATCATGCGCATGGCGGTGCTGAACTCGATCCCGACCGCGGTCGAGCTTCTGATGATCGCCGGGCTCGTCGCCTGGTATTTCGGCTGGATCTATGTGGTCGTCGTGCTGGCCACGGTCGCCGCATATGTCTGGTTCACTTTCGCCGCAAGCGAACGGCGCATCGCCATCCGCCGCGACATGAACGAGTCGGACACCGAGGCGCATGCCAAGGCGGTCGACAGTCTGCTCAACTACGAGACGGTCAAATATTTCGGCAACGAGGACCACGAGGCGCGCCGGTTCGACGCCTCGATAGCGCGCTACGAGAGGGCCGCCATCCGCACCTACTCTTCGCTCGGCGTGCTGAACAGCGGGCAAGCGGTGATCTTCACCCTCGGCATGGCGATCTGCATGCTGCTCGCGGCGCGAGACGTGACGGCCGGCGCGCTCACCGTCGGCGGCTTCGTCATGATCAACGCGATCCTGATCCAGCTCTATATGCCGCTCAATTTCATGGGCATGGTGTATCGGGAGATCAAACAAGGCCTGATCGACGTCGAAACCATGTTCGCACTTCTGCACGAGAAACCCGAGATTGTAGACCGGCCCGGCGCAGAGCCGCTCCACGTCACGCGCGGCGAGATCAGGTTCGAGAACGTCTCCTTCTCTTACGATCCGGACCGGCCAATCCTAAAAAACGTGAGCTTCGAGGTCCCGGCGGGCAAGATGGTGGCGATCGTCGGTCCGTCAGGCGCAGGCAAGTCGACGATCGCGCGGCTCCTGTTCCGCTTCTATGAGCTGACGCGCGGGCGCATCCTGATCGACGGGCAGGACATCCGGGACGTGACGCAAGACTCGCTGCGCGCCGCGATCGGCATGGTTCCACAGGATACCGTGCTGTTCAACGACACGATCGCCTACAATATCCGCTACGGGAAGCCGGGCGCGACCGAGGCCGAGCTGCGCGAGGCGGCGCGGCTTGCGCAGATTCACGACTTCATCGTGACGCTGCCGCAGGGCTACGACTCGCTGGTCGGCGAGCGCGGCTTGAAACTTTCCGGCGGCGAGAAGCAACGCGTGGCGATCGCCCGCACCATCCTCAAGGCGCCGCCTATCCTGATGCTCGACGAGGCGACCTCGGCGCTCGACAGCCACACCGAGAAGGACATCCAGGACGCGCTCGAGCGCGTTGCGCGCGAGCGGACGAGCCTCGTCATCGCGCACAGGCTCTCGACCGTCGTGCATGCCGACAACATCATCGTGCTCGACAAGGGCAGGATCGCTGAGCAGGGTACGCATCTCGAGCTGCTGGCGAAAGGCGGACTCTATGCGAGCCTGTGGGAGCGGCAGCGCGAGGCCGACGAAGCGCGCGAGCGGCTCGCCGAAGTGGCGGGGAGGGACGAGCCCGAGCCGTCGCGCGCCGCCGAGCGCCTCGAAGACGAGGCGATGGCATCGACATGAGCGACGCGCGCGCGCCCGACAGCCAAAGCCTGCTCGACACGATCGGTCGCGCCTTCGTGCCGGTGCATCGCGACGGCTACAAATTCGTGGCGGGCGCGGCGCTCGCCACGCTGGTGCTGTTCCTGATCGCGCCGCCGCTCGGCTGGCTCGGCGCCATCGCCACGGCCTATTGCGCCTATTTCTTCCGCGATCCCGAGCGCGTGACGCCGGCCCGCGCCGGTCTCGTGGTAAGCGGCGCCGACGGCAGGATCGTCGATGCCACCGACGGCGTGACGGTCCCGCGCGAGCTTCCGCTCGGCGAGGGGCGGCGTATCCGTATCTCCGTGTTCCTGTCCGTCTTTGACGTGCATATCGTCCGCGCGCCCGTGGCGGGCCGTATCGTGAGCAGCCTCTACGTTCCGGGCGCCTTCCTCAACGCCGAGCTCGACAAGGCGAGCGAGGAGAACGAGCGCCGCGCCCTTGTCATCGAGACCGAGACGGGCGAGAAGATCGGGCTCGTGCTGATCGCGGGGCTCGTGGCGCGGCGGATCGTGACTTTCGTGAACGATGGCGCTAGCGTGTCGCGCAACGAGCGCGTCGGGCTGATCCGCTTCGGCAGCCGCGTCGACGTGTATCTGCCGTCGGGCGCGCGCGTTTTGGTCGCGCCGGGACAGACCGCGGTCGGCGGCGAGACCGTGCTCGCGGAGCTTGGCCCACAAGCTGCCACAGATGCGGCGCAAGTCGTACGTTCGGAGCTGATGCAGGACTAACCTTCGATGTTCCCTCCCTTCGATCCGGATAGAGACGACCGCAAGCGGCGGCAGCTTGTCTTCGCGCGGGGGCAGGTGCCGATCCGCGTGCTGATCCCCAACATCTTCACGCTGGTCGGGCTTTGCGCTGGGCTGACCGCGATCCGCATGGGCATCGAGCATCGCTGGGACTTGGCGATCGCGGCGCTCGTCTTCGCCGCGTTTCTCGATGGGATCGACGGGCATGTGGCGCGGCTGCTCAAGGCGTCGTCGCGCTTCGGCGCCGAGCTCGATAGCCTCGCCGACTTCGTGAATTTCGGCGTGGCGCCGGCCATCATCATGTTCAACTGGGCGCTCGAGGATTTGCGCAGCCTCGGCTGGATCGCGGTGCTTGTGTTCGCCGTCTGCTCGGCGCTGCGTCTCGCGCGTTTCAACGTGGCGCTCGACCGCACCGACCAGCCGGCATGGAAGGGCAATTTCTTCGTCGGCGTGCCGGCGCCGGCCGGTGCCATTATTCTATTGCTGCCGATCTACATCCAGGATCTCGGCTTGCACTTGCCGAGCCTGACCCCGCTCGTCTTGATTTATACGATCGGCATCGCGCTGCTGATGGTGAGCAAGGTGCCGACCTTCTCCATCAAGCTGATCGGGCAGAAGATTGCGCGCGAGCACGTGCCGCCGATCTTCGTGCTGGCCGCGCTGTTCATCGCGCTGCTCTTGACCTTCCCCTCACTCACGCTCGCCGCAGGCTCGATCATCTATCTCGCGCTGATTCCGGTGAGCGCCTATCGCTATTACCAGCTTGAGCGCGCGGACGAGCGCCGGGCCAAGGCGCAAACCGGCAAGAGCCAAGCCGCTGAACCGGAGTCCGCACCTGCGCCTGCGCCCTCTCTCGCCTTGGTGAAGCCGGCGAAGTCGTCCGGCGGGCGGCAATCAGGCGCGAAATCGTGAAGCAGCGCCTCTCGACATATCTGCGGCAGCTCGAGGCCGAGAGCATCCACATCATGCGCGAGGTGGTGGCCGAGTTCCGCCATCCGGTGATGCTCTACTCGATCGGCAAAAACTCCTCGGTGATGCTGCATCTCGCGCGCAAGGCCTTCTACCCCGCCAAGCCGCCGTTTCCCTTGCTGCATATCGATACGACCTGGAAGTTCCGCGAGATGATCGCCTTCCGCGACGCCGAGGCGCAGCGGCTCGGGATCGATCTCATCGTGCACACCAACGAGCAGGGGGTGCGCGACGGCATCTCGCCGATCACGCATGGCAGCGCGCTCTATACCGACGTGATGAAGACGGAGGCGTTGAAGCAGGCGCTGGCCGCGTACGGCTTCGACGCGGCGTTCGGCGGCGCGCGGCGCGACGAGGAGAAATCGCGCGCCAAGGAGCGCCTCTATTCCTTCCGCAATGCCGCGCATGTTTGGGACCCCAAGCGCCAGCGTCCGGAGCTGTGGCATCTCGCCAATACGCGCGTAGGCCCCGGCGAGAGCATGCGCGTCTTTCCGCTGTCGAACTGGACCGAGCTCGATGTCTGGACCTACATCCATCTCGAACAGATCCCGGTGGTGCCGCTTTACTTCGCGAAAGAGCGGCCGGTGATCGAGCGGGGCGGCATGCTGATCATGGTCGACGACGACCGGCTGCCCATCGATCCCGGCGAGACGCCCGAGATGCTTCGCGTGCGGTTCCGCACGCTCGGCTGCTATCCGCTGACCGGCGCAATCAAATCCGACGCCACGACCGTGCCCGAGATCGTCGAGGAGCTGATCGCCACACGCCATTCCGAGCGCCAGGGCCGCGTCATCGATCACGACCAGGCGGGCTCGATGGAGAAGAAGAAGCAGGAGGGCTATTTCTGATGCCGCAATTGCGCGTGGTCGGCAAGGAGCCGCAGACCGCGAGCGAGCGGGTCGATGCCCAGGTCGCGGCGGAAGAGCGCCGCGGGCTGCTTAGATTCCTCACCTGCGGCAGCGTGGACGACGGCAAAAGCACGCTGATCGGTCGCCTGCTCTACAATTCTTCGCTCGTCTATGAGGACCAGATCAGAAGCGTCGAGCGCGACTCCCGTCGCGCGGGCGCCGGTGGGCCCGACCTCGACCTGTCGCTGCTGGTCGACGGGCTCCAGGCCGAGCGCGAGCAGAAGATCACCATCGACGTGGCCTATCGCTATTTCTCCACGCCCAGGCGGAAGTTCATCGTCGCCGACACGCCGGGTCATGTGCAGTACACGCGCAACATGGCGACCGGTGCGTCGAATTGCGACTTCGCCGTGCTGCTGGTCGATGCGCGCACGGGCGTGCTGACGCAGACGCGCCGGCATGCTTGCATCCTGTCGCTGCTCGGCATCCCGCGCATCGCGCTCGCGGTGAACAAGATGGACCTCGTGAATTTCGACGAAGCGCGCTTCGATGCGATCGCAGCGGACTTCGCGAGCTTCGCGGCCGGGCTCAAATTCGAGCAGGTCGTGGCGATCCCGGTCTCCGCGCTCAAGGGCGACAACGTGATCGCGCCGAGCGCGCATATGCATTGGTATCACGGCCCGACTTTGCTCGGGCATCTCGAGACGGTCGAAATTAGCCGGGCAGGGAACGCGCGGCCGTTCCGCTTCCCCGTGCAATGGGTGAACCGCCCGGATCACGATTTCCGCGGCTATGCCGGCACGGTGGCAAGCGGCACCGTCAAGGCCGGCGACGAGGTCGTGATCCATCCGTCAGGCAAGCGCGCGCATATCGCGCGGATCGTCACCGCCGACGGCGATCTCGACGAGGCGCATGCGGGCGATGCGGTGACGCTGACCTTCGCCGAGGAGGTCGACGTGAGCCGCGGCGACATGATCGCGCTTCCCGACGCGCAGCCTTCCGCCGCAGACCAGATCGCCGCTTACGTCGTCTGGTTCCACGAGGAGCAGATGCTGCCTGGCCGCACCTATCTCCTCAAATGCGGCTGCCAGACCACGACGGCCACCGTGTCGAGCCTCAAATACAAGCTCAATGTCGACAATCTCGACCATGTCGCCGGCAAGACGCTCGAGCTCAATGAGACCGGCGCCTGCAACCTGACCACGGCCAAGGCGCTCGTGTTCGACCCCTACGCGGAGAACCACGAGACCGGCAGCTTCATCCTGATCGACCGCTTCACCAACGCCACGGTGGCCGCCGGCATGATCGAGTTCGGTCTGCGCCGCGCGACCAATATCCAGTGGCAGGAGCTCTATGTCGACAAGGCAGCGCGAGCGCAGCTCAAGCATCAGCAACCTTGTGTGCTCTGGTTCACGGGGCTTTCGGGCGCCGGCAAGTCGACCATCGCCAACACGCTCGAGAAGCAGCTGCATGCGCTCGGCCGTCACACCTACATGCTTGACGGCGACAATATCCGCCACGGCCTCAACAAGGACCTCGGCTTCACTGACGCGGACCGCGTGGAGAACATCCGCCGCGTGGCCGAGACCGCGCGGCTGTTTGTGGACGCCGGGCTCATCGTCATGGTGTCGTTCATCTCGCCGTTCCGCTCGGAGCGGCGCATGGCGCGCGATCTGTTCGGCGAGGGCGAGTTCATCGAAGTTTTCGTCGACACGCCGCTTGCGCTTTGCGAGTCGCGCGACCCGAAAGGGCTCTACCGCAAGGCGCGCGCCGGACTGATCAGGAACTTCACCGGCATCAACTCGGCCTATGAGCCCCCGGAGCATGCCGAGCTTACGGTCGATACGAGCGAATCCAGCGCGGACGCGCTTACCGAGCGCATCCTCGCCGAGCTCAGGCGCCGGCATATTGTTTGATCGCCGGAAAAGTGTGGGCCGCAACCGCCGGTTCCCCCCGATTTGGTTCCCTCGGATAGGCGGCTGCGGCCCTCCTCAAACTAGTCCGACGGCGTTTTGCCCGAGAGACTAGCGAGGATCTGCAAGCGTTCGGCGGCCTTCTCACTCCCTTTCTGTGACGCAAGCGCGTACCAGCGACGCGCGCGCTCGAGGTCGCCGTCTATGCTGCTCGCGCCAAGGGCTGCGAGCATGTCCCGATCGAAGGTGCGGGCGAGCTCGTGAGCCGCTTCGCCCAGTCCGCGCTCCGCGAGATACTGCAAGAGCAGCCGCGCGCCGGCGATGTCACCCTCGGCAAGCAGCTGCTTGGCGCGCGACAGCAGATCCGCATGCGCGGGCGGCGCGCTTGCGGGCGTTTCGTCTGCGCCGCGGAAGAACGCCATGTCGATGAGAGCGGTGGTCCAGCTCGTGTCGAGGCCTGCGGTGTAGATGCGCGGCGCAGACTCGACGCGCAGCACGAAGTTGTGCCGCGCCTGCGGCCCCGCCGCCGATTCGAGGAGATAGACTTCGACCGGGTAATCGCCGCTCTTGGCGCTGCCGACGCGCAGCGTGAGATTTTGCACCTCTTCGTCCTTCACCATCCAGGCGCCACTCGCGCTTTTCTTTCCGGCCGACAGCGTCGCCTCAGGGGGCAGGCCGCGCAGCAACAGGTGGCGCGCCTTGTGCTGCGGCAGGAGCGAAGCGAGCGCAACCTTGCGTCCGGCGCTCGCGAGGATCGTTTGTGCGGCTTGAGGTGCGCTGTGGCTCACCCGCTCGGTCTTGGGTGGTTGCCACGCCACGGATGTCGAACGGAGCGGCGCCCAGTCCTTTTCGTCGACAGGTGCCTTGGTCGGCGCAACCGGAGCCGGTGCGTCTTCCGGCGTTGCGCTCGCCGTTAGGCTCGCAAGCAGCACGAAGCCTGCCAGCGTGAGCACGAAGGCGGCCGCGAGACACAAGGCCACAAAGACACTGATCTGGCGCTGCCGCCGATGGAAATCGTGCACGAGCGCCTGCACGCGCGCCGGCGGACTTGGGCCGCGCGCTTCGGGTGCTTCCGCTGGCGCCGCCGCATCGTCGTCGTTCAAGCTGAGAGTGAGAGCCTCCGTGGTATCGATGAGCGAAAGCTGGTAGGCGCGCGCGCCCGGATCGCGGGCCGGCTCGATCGCGTCATCGAAAAGGGAAGGGGAATCCGACTCCTCGATGGCGCCCAAACGCTCAGGCGAGAAGGTCGAATTCAATAGCGCCGCGCGCAGCATGGCGTTCGCCCGGTGCACCGGGTGCCAATCGGGTTGGTCGGTCAAGGGCGTGCTTGAACCGGTCATGACAGGCTCCTCTATTCGTACTCGTCCGCGCGCCTTCCCCGCGCGCGGGCTACGCCCCGATTCCCCTCGATGCGCGCTAGTGCCCCTTGGCGCGCTGCCATTCGATGAATTGCTTGAACAATGCCTCCTTCTCGTTGTTGCCCAGGCCTTGCGCCTTCTCAGGTGACGGCGCGGCGATTGTAGCGGCGGACATGGTTTGCTGCCTGGCGAGCCAGGCTTCGGCCGCGTGCGCCTTGGTCAGGCCCGGCCAGCTTGCGGCGAGATTGATCTCCCGCCATTTCGGATGCCGGTCGCGCGCCTTCAGCTCGGCGAAACGCGGAAACACCGTGTCGATGAACTGAGCGACGCGCTTGGCCGACCCCCCGTCGCGCTTGGCCTTCGCCGCGAGCAGCACGAGGCCGGTCGCAACGGTTTGGACCTCGGTGCCATCCTTGATCAGGGCCGGATAGTCGGCATGGCCGAGCCGTGTCGGAAGGTGTGACGCTTCAAGCGCGCCGCCGAACGGGATCGGCAGAAGATGCAGGCCGGGTGTGGGGGGAACCGCACTTAGGAGCGGCATCGGCTTGCCGCCGACGATCACAGCGGCGGCAATGGTGCCTTGCTTCAGCCGCGCGATCGAAGTTGCGGCATCGAGGTCGAGCGGCTCGACGTCGATACCGAGCGCCTTGAACAAAGCAGCGGCGGTGGCTGCGGAACCGGATCCCTCAGGGCCTACGCTCACGCGCTTGCCGGCGAGCTGGGCCACAGTCTTGATTTCGGCCCGCGCCAGGACATGCACCTCTTGCGGATAGAGCCGCGCGACAAGCTCAAGCTTCTCCGCGAGTGCCGCGCCATGCGCTGCAGACGCTGCGGTGAGCGCATCGGCCGAGACGAAGGCGATGTCCACCGAAGGCTCGTTGAGCAGAAGCGCGATATTGCCGGCGCCAAGATCGCCGAGCAGGGGCAAAGCGCGCATCGGCGCGCCCGGTGTGAAGAGGCTAGCCATGTCCGAAGCGAGCTCCGTCTCGGTGGCGCCCGGCGCGCCAGCGGCGAGGCCAAGCCACCGCGTCTCGGCTTGCGCCGCCGCGCTCCCACCCACAAGGGCGAGACCGAGAATGAGGCAGGTCAAACGCAAAACCAACGACCCCCTGACTCTGCTTCGTACTTGCGGCAGGAGGCGCGGCGCAAAGCGGGAAGCCCGCGATCGGAAGCTTCGAGGGTAGAGTCGGGCGCGTCATTGGCGAGACCCCCCTCAATCTCGAAGACCGGCAGCCGAAACTCCTGTCTTTTTCTTGTTGTTAAGGAACGTTAATCCTCGACTGGGGCGCCTTGTCGGCCTGATTGCGGCGAAGCCGGGGCTTCCGTGCTTGACGCTCAATTCGGCGCCGCAAGCCTCACTGTGAGGGGGCTCACACTGCCAGGGCGTGCAAAGCGCCATCTTCGAGCCAGCCTGGCAATCCCGCCCGGCAAAATCTTCACAAGAGACTTCAATGCAACTGAAATACGCTTTGGCAAGCGCAAGCTTGGTGGTCCTCGCCGCTTGCGTGCTTGTCCTGCCTACGGCCAATGCCGAGACGGTTCCCGCCAAAACGGTTGCCCTGGTCGGTCACGACGCCGCTTTCGAGGCCTGCTCGGCGATCAATCCGATCAGGCCGGTCACGCTCGTGAACGCAGTGGATGACGGTAGCGGCATCGGCTTCAGCCTGGTGTGGCTGAACGACAAGGACGGCAATCTTTGGATGTGCGACGCCGATGCCAACGGCAACGTCTATGCCTACACGATACTGGCCGGCGACTTGCTAGAGGGCGAAGGCCCCGAACTGATCGGCCTCCAGGATGTCGCGTTCGATGAGGAGGACCCGCAAGCGATCGCCGAGCAGGTCTGCGCGGCCTATCCTGAAGGCGGCGGCACGGTCGCCGCGGTCGTGGCCGATGGCCTCGGCTTCGATCCGGGCTTCATCGTGTTCGTAGCGGACAGCGCCGGCGCCTACCATCTCTGCAACGCGACGGGCGTCGCCGCCGTGTGGGCCTTCGAGCCGGTCGGCGAGCTGATCGACCTCACGGGCATCGAGACGAGCTAACGCTCATGCCGCCTCGCGGGCGGAAGGCTCGCGAGGCGCATTCAATCGCACGGCGCAATCCGTTATTCGGGCGCGGGGGGGATGCAGGTGCCCACGACAGCATCGTCGGCAAGCTGCTTCCTCCGCTCGTCGGCCCAGTCGAGCGCCTCGCGCATCGTGTCGAGCTTCAGCTTGAAGCCGGCCTCGTCTTGGCCGTTGAGCTTGACCGCAACGCCGATGGAAGGGCTCTCCCGGAGGAGAGGCGCCGTGGACAACGGGAGCACGACGCTCACCACGTCCTCCTCGATATCCGTGCAGTTGCCGCAAAGCGCGACGTTCACCGCCTCCTTGCCATTCTCGTCCCTGACGATGAGGCGGTTGGCCGGGTCGACGAGGAACTCCTTAGAGAGCGCCACCTTGTCGGTGTCGGCATAGAGCGTGACCTTGCAGTCGTAGCTTGAAGAGACATGCACGTCGGCCCGCAGCGGACTCTTGTCCGGATCGTCGAAGGGGACGTCGTTGATACGTGCGCCCGCAAACTTGTCAGAGGCACGCCCGAGCCAGTCGCCGAATTTTTGGCTCTCATAGCACTCGGGCGGTCGGGTCGGCTCCTCGAGCTCCTCGTCTTCCGTGGCCTCGGTGTCCGCGTCAGCCGGCTCCTCGGCCGTAGCCGGGGCTCCTTCTTCCGGTTCGACGGCGAAGGCACGGCGCAGCGCCGGAGCGAGTCCGAGGCCAAATCCGGTAGCGATGAGGAGGGCAAGCGCCCGGCGGCGCGAGGTGGTGAGCATCGGGCGGCTTATAAGCTTACGCCTTGGCAGGCGTCAAATCGAGGCAGGCAAGAGAAGCCGCCGGACGAGGGCTTCGTCCGGCCGGTTACGCTACCAACCGCCCTGCAGAACGATCCCTGTCTGACCGACGCCATACTGGCCGACGTCGAGATTAGTATTCTTGCCAAACTGGAAGACGCCGAGCGCATTGTTGTAGCCGCCCTGCGAGGCTGTCGCCGTGTGGCCTTTGCCTTTCTGATAGACGAGGCCGTGGTTGCCGGCGCCCTTCTGGCTGAGCGCGGCCGCGTTGTTGACGCCCTTCTGCTTCACCGTGGCGAGGTTTTTTTTCTTCTTGGCGCCTTTGTATTGCTGCGCCAGGCCGTAGATGCGGAGGCCCGTATTAATGAAGTCGGCGGCGTCGCCGTTCGGCGTGATCATCATGGTGACCCCGCCGCCGGCTTCGGCCGGAGCAGGCGCGTGCAGGGCCGCGAGGACGGCGAGAGCGCCGGCGGTCTTCATGAGTCGTTTCATCGTTCTAGTCCTTCGGGCTAGCTCGCCGCGTCAGCGTCGAGGGTGGGGGTATCGCGAGCGGGAGGTGCGAGTTCGACCCGCCTCTTGCCGGTGCTGGCGTTGCAGTCGACAGTGCCGCCGCGCCATCTGACCGTGAGCCTCGCTCTGAAGCCGTTCGGTCCGCTTCCGATCAAAACAGTGCCGAGCGATGCAGGCTCGTCCGGCGCGGCTTCGAACTCGCCGCCTTGATTGATCTGCGACGAGCCTCCGGCGCCCCGCTGCGAGATGCGGAACTGATAGGTGCCGGTGATGGGGACGTCGGCAAAGACAAGGCCCTCGAGCACCACGCCGCGACCATAGGTCTCCGCGCGGATCTCGCAACGGGGGAGATCGCCGGCGAATTCATCAGGTAGAGGGGCGGGCGCGCCGCCATTTGCCAGCGCGCTCGCGCTCCAGGCGCCGATCAAAGGCAAGAGCGATGCCAGGATGACAGTTGCGAAGTTCGACATTGTCTTAGCCTTTCCTCGAAGGGGTGGTGGATGTGCTCGCCGTCAGTCCTGGATGATGACGGACACGTTGCCTCTGCCGACCTGGGTGACGTTGCCGCTGTTGCCACGTCCGGCCTGGATCACGCCGATGGCGTTGCCGTGGCCGTCCTGCGACGTGACAGCGGTATGTCCTTTGCCGAACTGCGCGACGCCTACGATGTTGTGGCGCCCGCTCTGCCAGGTGTCGGCATAGTTGAACTTGCCTTCCTGTCCGATCACCGCCCTATTGCGTTTGCCGTATTGCGAGCTGATCGCGTCGTTGGCGTAGCCGTTCTGGTAGACGGTGAGCCGGTTCTTGCGGCCGCTCTGCGAGCTGCCGAAGTTGTTGTGCGCACCGTACTGCTCGAGGAACACCTCCGAGCCGCCGGCGTCTGCGGGGGAAAAGCCTGCACCGAGGAACAGGGTCGCGGCGCTTGCGATCAGGGCCATACGAAGCTTCATGTCTCTCTCCATTCGGTTCTGGCGGACTGGTCGGGGGAGTCCCTTCCGCTCATGGCACCGTTTTTAGAGAGGTCGCTTTGAATCGGGTCTGAACCGGCCGTTCATGGCACGTTCACGGACGAAGCTCGCTTGCCAAGCCCGCGCGGCAGCGGCTAGAAGGGCCGCAGATTGCTTCAGGTTGATGGCTTGCGGCACCGCCGGTCCGGCGCCACATATTTCGGAGCTGGTGGGGGATCGTCTAACGGTAGGACATAGATCAATCGCTGATTTGACAGCGATTACAAGAGCGTAGGGTTTACAGTCACCCCCGGACGAAGCCGAAACCTACCGAGAACAACCGAGCATTCTGTAAATTTTCGATGGCGCAGAGCGCTGCTTCATCCACCAAATAGACGCCTAAAAAGTCCGCCGCGTCTTGGCCGCTGAGGAAAGGAGTCGGCGTAGTAATTTTTGTACTTTGGACGAGAAGCGCGACGATAGGTGGATTTAGCCCTGGTTTTATTGGCCACCTTTCCCTCCCCGCCCGGCGTATTGCCAGCCAACATAACGTGCGTGTTCTGCAAACCCGTTTTCTCGACCAGCGCAAAGAGGGTGGCAGCATTCTCAGGTGAGAGGCGCACGCAGCCATGCGAGGCAGGCTTACCGAGCCGTTTCACGTCAAGGGTGCCGTGAATGGCATGGCCGTCCTTAGTGAAAAACACAGCGTGGGGCATGGGCGCATTGTCCCACTGTCTGCTGTACCAGATTTTGTTCATCGATCTGGCGCCGTAAGTTCCCGATGGCGTTGTGTATCCCCGGAGACCTGTTGAAACGGCCCACTCATATTGGTGAACGCCATCCAATAAAACCGTCATCGTCTGAGTCGCTTTGTCTATGTTGATGAGGACAGTGGACGGAATTGGGCTTGTCTCTTCCGAGTTAGTCTGGGTTGCCGATTCTACGGTTTGGGGCAGTGGCTCGACTGCTTGAGCTGCTTCTCCACAGACATTGGCAGCCTCATTCCAGGTCATCCCGCCGCTATCGCAATCCTGTCTGGTAGGAGGCTGGCCTACCGCGACTGCAACCTCTGTCGTGGGCATTGGTTGCGCATCCTGGGGCTGCGCATCCTGGGGCTCGGACATTGCCTCGGCAGCTTGAGCTGCTACTCCACAGACATTGGCAGCGTCATTCCAGGTCATCCCGCCGCTGTCGCAATCCTGTCTGGTAAGAGGCTGGCCTACCGCGACTGCGACCTCTGGCGTGGGCATAGGTTGCGCCTCCTGGGGCTGCGCATCCTGGGGCTCGGACATTGCCTCGGCGGCTTGAGGTACTACTCCACAGACATTGGCAGCGTCATTCCAGGTCATCCCGCTGCTGTCGCAATCCTGTCTGGTAAGAGGCTGGCCTACCGCGACTGCAACCTCTGGGGTGGGCATTGTTTGCGCATCCTGGGGCTGCGCGGCTCGGACATTGCCTCGGCGGCTTGAGGTACTACTCCACAGACATTGGCAGCGTCATTCCAGGTCATCCCGCTGCTGTCGCAATCCTGTCTGGTAAGAGGCTGGCCTACCGCGACTGCGACCTCTGGCGTGGGCATAGGTTGCGCCTCCTGGGGCTGCGCATCCTGGGGCTCGGACATTGCCTCGGCAGCTTGAGGTACTACTCCGCAGACATTGGCAGCGTCATTCCAGGTCATCCCGCTGCTGTCGCAATCCTGTCTGGTAAGAGGCTGGCCTACCGCGACTGCAACCTCTGGGGTGGGCATTGTTTGCGCATCCTGGGGCTGCGGCTCGGACATTGCCTCGGCTGCTTGAGCTGCTACTCCGCAGACATTGGCAGCGTCATTCCAGGTCATCCCGCTGCTGTCGCAATCCTGTCTGGTAAGAGGCTGGCCTACGGCGTCCGCGACCTCTGGCGTGGGCATAGGTTGCGCATCCTGGGGCTGCGCATCCTGAGGCTCGGACATTGCCTCGGCAGCTTGAGGTACTACTCCGCAGACATTGGCAGCATCATTCCAGGTCATCCCGCCGCTGTCGCAATCCTGTCTCGTAAGAGGCTGGTTACCGCCCCCCTGCGACATTGTTCGCTGGGCAAAAAGGGCCTCGACAAATGCCTCCAAACCTTGATAAAAAATTTGGAGTGTATTAGGTATGGCCTAGCAGTCGGCTCGCGTTAAAGGTTGCGTGGCGATTTCTTCGGCATGCACTTGAGATGCGAGGACATTACCGATGAGCAGAACGGTTAAAGCGGCCAGTCTCACGTCCCAACTCCTTTTGACAGCGGTAAGCGCGAAGCGCGCACCCGATCTTTGTGATGGCTCAGAATGCCAGGGAGGCGTCACCACGCTGTTAACTCTAGTACTCCGCTCCTCGTTCGCTCACGCCCAGACGAAATCGGCTTAGCACTCCTTCATTGAGGCTATGGCCTTCTCCGCTTCCGCCTCTGATTTGTAGGTGCCTAAGACTTTGTAGTGGGTCTTATCGCTAGGTTCAGCCGTCGTGATCGTGCAGCCGTGCAGGGTAGCGTCAAAAACGATATAGAACGTCTCTGCGGCGAGGACCGAACCAGCGAAACTCACGAGCAGTACCGCAGCAATTAGATACTTCTGCATGTCGGTTCTCCTGAAAGAGCGCCAAGCCTATCACTAGTCTTGCAAATACCTAGCTGGTCCCGAAAAACTGCTCCGACGCGAGGGACCCGAAAATAACGGTGGACTAGTACCCTTTAGCATCCGGCTGAGCACCTCGTCAGCTAATCTAGATGCTCACCCGGCAATGACGAGTGGGCGTATGCCGGAAGTCGGGGGAAGTAGACATGACCCACTCGAACCTAACGGTCGACGTGCAAGGCACTCACATCCTCGTTGTCCTACGAGGCACCTGTTTCCGAGCAAAGTATCGAAAACAAGATGCTCCCTGGCTTGCCACTGAGGAGTACGGGCCGGATGATCCAGATGCCCCGATGAGCTTATCCGAGTTCCGCAGCCTCGCCTGGGCGGCCGCCAATGAAGCGGCTCACCAACTAGGCTGGATCGAGGGCTACGAGGAATTACACAGGATAGCAAAACGAGCCGCAAGCTGAGGGCCGTGAGGGTGCAGCACGAATTGCACTTCTAGGTCTCGCTTGCTTACGAACAGCGGTGAAGTGGCTTCACCTTCCACGGGCTCCGCGCGTCGAGCTGCGAGAAGCTCGCCGAGGTCGGCTGTAACGACAAAGAGATCGAGAGCATGACAGGCATGTCGCAGGCAATGATCCGGCGCTACTGCCGCTTTGCTAACCAGAAGCGCCTTGCGAAGTCTGCAGCTCGGAGGCTAGAAGAGCGAACGCCCAGCGAACAGCAAGGGTGAACGGAACGGGCCTAAACTGGAAAACATGGCAATTCTGGAAAACAGTAGTGATTGAAAAACAAGGACATTACTGGGGGATCGTCTAACGGTAGGACAGCGGACTCTGACTCCGCCAGTCTTGGTTCGAATCCAAGTCCCCCAGCCACTTGAAAAATCTCCCAAAATTAACCAGGCGGCCGAGAACAATTGGGCCCGGTTGGGAGCTAGTCGGGAGTTTTGGTTCTCGCTTCGAGCTTCCTGATCGCGTTTTCAGCAAGTGCAGGATCACATTCATAAATCAGATTTTGCCGGTGCGCGAAAAACCCACGCATCGCTGACTGGCTGTTAAAGTCGGCTAGGAGTCCTCTCATGTCTCGGCCCCTCGTTGTTGCAGGACTAGCGATCCTTGCCCTTGGCATTGTTGTTCTGTTGGTCGCCCTGGTTCAAGATCAAAGGCACGTAAGGTCGATCCAAAAGGAACTTCACCGAGCTAACGAGCAAATCGTGCAATCCCAGGCGACAACCGCCGACCTTAAAAAGAGCGTGGCCAATCTGAAAGCTGAACTTGATGAAGCCAACAGGGCGCGTTCAGAACTCCAAGAAAACATGGATGTGGCTAACTCTGATAACGAGCACTTGAGGATAGAGCTTGATGCGGCCCAATCCCAATTGAAGGAAAAGCAGTCACAGGGAGAGGAACTGACGGCCGAACTTGAGAGTGCCAAGCAAGCGGCTGATCAGGAAAGAGCGCGAATCGCAGAGCTTGAGCAACGCGCTGCCAGTCTCGATTCAGAACTCAAGAAGGCGGATGGCCAGCGCATTGACCTTCGGGAGAAATTAGATCAGGCCAATGCTGAAGTTGAGCAACTCAAAACCGAGCTTGAGCAGCACAAAACTGTTCCACCTGTTTCAGTCTCACCGCCACCAGGAGAATGATGGCTCTGAAGGTGCTCGATACATTCTTTGATAGACCCGCCGAGAAGGTAGCGCACGATTTAATCGGCTGTCGGCTGAACTGGAAAATCGGCAACAGAACCGATTCGCGCATCATCACAGAAACTGAGGCTTACACCGGACCTGACGATTTAGCTTCTCATGCTGCAAGAGGCCGAACCAAACGCAACGAGCCAATGTTTGGATCACCCGGCACGTTCTATGTCTACTTCGTTTATGGAATGCACTGGATGCTGAATGTGGTGACAGGTCCAGTTGGCTACCCGGCTGCTGTCTTGATCAGGGCTGTGGAGGGTATAGTCGGTCCTGGGCGGCTAACGAAGGCACTCAGGATAAACGGCGACCTAAATGGGAAAGCGGCGAACAGGGAGACAGGGGTATGGTTCAGCGAAGGGAAACGACCCTCGCGCAAACAGATAATTTGGTCACCGAGAATTGGGATTGATTATGCTGGTAAAGAATGGTCGTCGAAACCGTATCGTTTCACACTTGATTGAACCAAGCCATAGAGCGGTTTTGTGACCCTGATTGCAGACAAAATCATCGCCGCCGCCAATCGTAGACATCAATTTCAATCCACTAAGAGCGGCAAGCGCCGGCTTCTCACGCTGAAAGACCTAAACTCCCGCACGCGGGCAACCAGGCAGGCCTTAGCCTTGCGCGACGGGTTCTTGTCCGACTGGGCGGTGGAGACCGCGCATCGGTGGCGCAGCAGGAGCTTGCGCAGCGGGGAGCCATCCTTGGGGCCATGATTGAGGACCAGGAAGCCAGGTGGCTGCGGGGGGATGGGGTCGAGCTCGCGGAGTACTGCACCCTCGTGAATGCACAGCGCCGTATGCTGGCCGACATTGGGCTAGAGCGCCGAGCACGCGATGTGACCCCCTCGCTCCACGGCTACCTTGAAGCTGTCGCCACGCGGGGCCCGGTGAGCCTGCATGAACACACACTGCGCCTTACTCTAGCGCCTGGGGCGTCTCCTGGCCTGGCCCCGGCTTCGGTACGGTCATCTGGATGCTCGGTGCGAGGAGGAACATGCCCAAAACCGCGGCGATCATTAGGGCCATAAACACGAGTCCTATGAACATGCCGGCGAAATTGGCCTCGCGCCACTTCCAGCGCCGCTCTTTGGTTTCTGGGTCATCAGCCATGGCCGGCCATAAACGCGCGGCTACGCTTAGAGTTTCGTTTCCCAAGCCATGAGCACCCTCGACGAGGCCGAGGCCTTCCTGCGGGAGCTCGCTGAGCGAACAACCACTCAGTCCGTCTCCACTAGCCTCGTGCGAGCATCACGCGCTTTACGGCAGCAGGTCGACGATACCGACGATAAGCGCAGGGCGCCGCCGGCAGGAGGCCCGAGAGCGACAGAGCCGCCGCCGCGAGCGATTGCGGGGTGGGCGCGTGGTCGCTCATTTGGAATGCAATGAAGTTGACCTTGGATTTGCTCTAGCGGCTGAGGCGCTGATTGACGCCCACCGCGACGATGACCCCGCTGAGCTTGCAGCCGGGCTGCGGCGTCTTGTGGAGCAATGGTTGGTTCGATAGCGCGCTCATAGCGCAGCGTGACGGTGCGTGACGCCACCTCCGCGCGATTGCTCACTGAAGCGGAGGCACGAGTTGAGGCACTTAAGACCGACGCTGGCCAGTTCGATCAGTGCTTTCCATATGTCTCAACTGCTCCTCGCTAACCGCTTCGTCCTTGGCTTCCTTCTGACCAAGGTCGGCATTTGAACGAGTGGTCTGCTCCGGCTTTGGCGGTTCGCATCGACTAGAGAAGCAACGGCATAGGAAATTCATCAGGGTCATGGTCGTTAAAACGCGGTTTGAAGTCCAACGTTGCAAGGCGCTCAGCGTTGGGACTCCGGATTCTGAGATCGAAGAGTCAGCTAGCAGCCTTTTTGTCAGGCTGTTTGATCTCCTAGCTCGCGGGACTCCTGTAAACGAGATTGAATGCCATCGCCGCAGCCTTGAGCCAACTACCTCGATCATCAATAGACCAAATGGTATTGGGTTTCGGAAGCTTGTCCACGAGTGCCTGAATTAGAGGATCAAGCGTTCCGGAGGATTCGAAATCGCTTCGCTCGGCGGTATCGACAAGAGTGAGAATCGCGGTCTCCTGTTCGGCGGTTCCCGTTCCGAGAGAGCTTCTATTATTCAGGGGTTCTACCCTAGTCCGGATGTTTGAGATGTTCATGGCCGTGCCCTCACAGTGTGCCAACAACAAACGCGTGAGTTGTCTGCGGCGTTCCAATTGCAAAAGATTATAGCCCCTTAAGCTACGCCGCGCGAACTAAATGGTTAGGAAGGAACGATACAAACCAATGGTAGATCAAAGAAAACGCATGCCCCGCATGGCGGATGCCGCATGACACCTCGGGTCACCCTTCGCCAGGCCCTCGAAGATCCTGCGCTGCTTGGTTCAGCGTTGGCGGGGTCTACCTGGCACGCATGGCGCTCGCTCTCGCTGGCAGCTATGGGCGAACCATTGAACCCGGACGAGCTGGAGACCTTCACCCGCGTTACCGGCCGCTCTGTCCCCACCCCTGCAGCGGGTTGACGAACTCTGGTGCTGCGTCGGCAGACGCGGCGGCAAAAGCCAGGCGATGGCTGTTCTCGCCATCTACCTCGCGGGATTATGCGACTACAAGGACAAGCTTGCCGCTGGCGAAGTCGGAACGGTGCTCTTGATCGCACCCGACAAGAAGCAGGCGAAGGTGCTGCTCGATTATGCCGAAGGCACGCCCAAACTGCTTCTTGTCTGCGGAGTGACAAATCCCACATCGAAAATCCGGGAGGCGCCCTAGATTCTCATCATTCTTGATGGAGGATCTCATGAATACCACCGACCGCAACTCCCTCTACGTTCTGATTTGCAGTCTTGCCGGCACTCTGATCAGCCTTCCGGCCGTTTGGTACTTCACCGCTGCCGCATACGCTGCTCCTGGCCTGGTTGCCTAAAGCATCAACCCCAATTGGTGACGGATAGGAGTGCACGCCATGACCAGTCCCCGTGCAATCGTAACCAGCGCTCTAGCGACCACCATGATTAGCCTGCTAGCAGCCTCGATTGTCACTTCAGCGCTGCCACCGGAGATTCCGAGTGAAAGGGACCAGCACATAGAAGGTTCATCCCAGTCTCATCGTCCCTTCTACAAAATATCGCCAATCCCCGCTGGCGCGGATTGGGCTCGCTCCTGAGCTGTCTTTGACACTGCCCCTGGGCGTTCGCGCTCGCCCGTGGTGCGGCAGCGGCGGGCCTTTCTCGAAGCGCCAGTTGCTCAGCTTCAAGTGCGCGACGATCTGCTCCGCCACCATCTTCTTGTAGGTGGCCTCTCGGTCGCCGAGGGGCCTGGCGTCCAGCACGAGGCGCCGGGAAGGCTGCAACAAAGTGGGGGAGCGGCACGGTGCGTTACTCCGTCCCTTGAACGGGATTGAGGGCTCAGAATATCCGCATCAGAACCGGCAGGACCCCATCTGCCTGGAGACGTTCGGTCACTTCGAGCGCTGGAAAGGCGGCGAGGAAAAACAGTCCATCTAGAAAAGTCTGCCTGAGCGCTGAGGTCGAGAAAGCGACTTCTGCTTCATCCCGGTATCGTGACAGGTTCGGCCAGAACAACGGCGTATGCTTCGCATAGGCATCGTATCTGGCGCCTCCAAACGTCGTCTTCAGGTGCTCGGCCTCCTTGGTCGCCGCCCTCAGAAGGATGCCGTAGGCGAGCAGACCGAGCAGTAATGCGATCACAACCGACCCATAGATCAGACCGATCCCGACGGCACCGATGGTGGAGGCAAAATAGAGCGGGTTCCTGGTGACTGAGTAAGGGCCGGACGTGACCAGCTCGCGGTTCTTTCTCGATCCAATATAGAGAATGCTCCACATCCTGCCGCCGAGGCAGAAAAGCACGAGGCAAAACCCTACCATCTCGACGAGCTCGTGAGCAGGACCAACCAACACGGGCTGGGCCAAAAGAAACGCTGTGGCAAAAGCAAGTCCTACCGCCTGCAAGAGATGAATCCGCACCCGTTGGCTGACATGCCGGATATGCATAGGAGGAGTTCCCGCCCGCCCGTTGGTTTGTATTTTATGGTCTTACATTGCAGCGTTTCAATGGCTAGCGCGATTTGGATAGCAAAAGGGCGCCGGCCGAAGCCGACGCCCTGTTACCGCCTCCCTCAAATAGCTCGGCTTAGAACATCGCACGCTGCGATGAGATGAGTTCGCGCTTCATCTCGATAAAAGAAAATCCATGCGCGTTGGCTTGGGTGTGAAGCCACTTGGAGGCCTGCACCTCAGTGGCAAAGACCTCGGTGTTGCCCTGATGTGCGAAAACGTCGTGCGGCATTTTTAGCCGAAACGACACGCGCCACCCTTCCGGTGCATGTTCAATGGTGCCAATGAAGCGACCAGTTTCCTTTGGATCTCTTTCAGCATCCATTCCGCGTATTCCCCCTCGCGTTTGAAGGAGAACGGCCCCGGGCTGCGGGACCGGGGCCGTTCCCGGGAAGGCCGTCCGCTGGAGGCCGGACGGTTTTTAATTGTCTGGCTAAAAGGATTTCGGAGGGGTTAAGTCGAGGCATGCCCGGCAGGCGCGTTCAATTCGACGATGAGACCCTGGAGGCGGTTGAGGCTCTTGCCAGTCGAACCGGCAAGAGCTTTCAGGAGCTCACCGACGAGGCGTTCACCGACCTTCTCAAGAAGCACAAGCAGCCCGTGGGCTTCAAGGCTGCGCTTGAGGCGAGCGTGCCTTTGAAGAGCAAGGTGAAACGGGCCAAAGAAAAGCCGTAGGCCGATGATGACGGAGAGGCAATACGCCAGTTCCATGAGTTGTGCGAAGGATGGCTCATGCGCTTGAGTGACGGCTGGTGGGCCTACCACGGAGACGATGAGCCAATCGGGCCTTTCGCCACCAAAGCCGAGGCGGCACGCGTGGCCTGCAAGCATGGGGTAAGAAGTAGAAAGCTATTTAGGCTTCCACTTAACGATGGC
The DNA here is from genome assembly GCA_963821255.1 of uncultured Alphaproteobacteria bacterium. Lineage (GTDB taxonomy): Bacteria > Pseudomonadota > Alphaproteobacteria > Rhizobiales > Methyloligellaceae > Methyloceanibacter. Next base: position 85,424 of record CAWGCX010000011.1, read on the forward strand.
CATGCTCCGCTCCTTGGCTTTCTCGAAGCGCATGCGCCTTGCTTCTTTCGCGTGAGTTGCCATCACGAAGCGGGGCGGGGTGCGGGCGGCAATCTCCCTCGCGAGGACGAGACGTTCTTCTAGGGTCATGCGCCCACAAATAAGCGACGATGGCTGGAGAGCCTACGGAAGGCCGAGCCTATCCCATGGCACAGCGGATCGCGGCCGCGGCGTGACGGAGGCGTCCGGTGGTGCCGGAACACCAGCTAGTGCCGTCGGATCGGGCGGAACGGGGGATGGGCCGCCGGTAAGATCCGGGTCCGGTGGGCTGATGCCAAACACCAGAGCGATAACGGCAGAGGTTGCGAGAAGGGTTTTTGGAGTCATCGGGGCGACCAGTGATGGATTGCCTCCCTACTTGCGACAACGCATGCCTAGAAAATTTGTTCCAGCAAAAGAGGCAAAGTAGGGACCAACACCCGACTTTTTCCCATGCCAATAGGGCGCCGGCCGAAGCCGACGCCCCCTGGGGTTCTAGGCTAGAATACAACGAACCCAAGCTGCCGATAATCTTGCGGACCATCGCCGGCGATCGCCCCGCTTCGGTCCTCGCCACAGTTGTGTGTTGGGATATGTCGGCTTTAAAGGAAACGCCCGCCAGGGGAGCTCGTTCCGAACCGTGGAGCGCCGCGCTTTACTCATCCTACCCATGCGGGGGGAACCACGAGGGAGGCTCCCATGGCGGAGCATTCGCCAACTGGAAATTCGTGAAGGGACCGCCATGGCCTCCCCACGGTCAGCCCCCCAAGGCACGGATAGTATCCGCTAAGCATTAGGATCGGATGGATCCATACCAAACGAAAGCCAAGCCCACTGCGACAAGAATGCGATAGATGCCGAAGGGGATGAAAGTACGCGTTTGCACATAGCCGATCAGCCATTTGATGCTTATCAGCGCCACGACAAAGGAAGTTGCGAAGCCCACCGCTAGATTGAGGGCGTCTTCCGGAGAAAATGCCGACGCGTTTTTGAGTAGGTCATAACTGGTCGCGGCGAGCATGGTCGGTACTGCCAACAAAAACGAGAACTCGACGATTACAGGTCGTGTTAAGCCCACGAATAGGCCGCCAAGGATCGTGGCCCCCGCCCGCGACACACCGGGAATAATAGAGATGGTCTGGAACAATCCGACCAAAAAGGCCTTCGAATAGGGAATTGCAGCAACATCTTGCACCGCATCTTTAGGCTCGCGGTGCAGAAGCTCGAAGACGATCAGTGCTACGCCGCCCAGACCGAGTGCCCAAAGCACGATCTCCTCGCTCCCGAGAAGGTACGTCTTTACCACCCGATAGAATGCGAAACCGATAATGCCGGTGGGCAGGAAGGCCACGGCGACTTTCTTGAGGATTTCAATGTCGAGAAAACGCCGCCAATAAAGCAGGATCACCGAGGCGATGGCACCCAGCTGGATTGCAATTTCGAAGGTCTTTTGAAACTCCGTATGCGAAAGCCCCAGCAGCCAACTCGCGAGAATCAGATGCCCGGTCGATGAGATAGGCAGAAATTCCGTAATGCCCTCGACGACGCCCAAAACCGCGCTCTGCCATAACGTCATGGATGATCCCCCAGATATCGTAAAAAAGTCAGCTTTGCGTCGATACTGTCAATAAAGTTGCAGACGCGTAGCGCACTGGCAATAATCGAATCCAAGTGCCGCGTTCTTTGAATCAATATTGCGCGCTGAGTCTCCTATCTTGACTCAATGTTGCTAAGCGCACCTCGAAAATCGTTTTCGACAGCATCTGTCACTTACGCACGATTAGCTACCTGTCAGCTGAAGGCTAGTGCTTGGGGCGGCAGCTTTGACACACGGCCACGGCCGGTTGTGAGTCGATGGGACGGGCCTGAGAACCAAATGGTCGAATATCAGTTGATTCGCCGGGCGGCATCCGAAACTCCCTCCCGGGGTGACGCCCGCCCAGATACCCATTTAGGGTATCAGCAAGGGGGCTTCGGGCCAGTCGAGCCCCCTTGTCTTTGTCCGCTACCATCGGCTTCACGCGACTATTCCCAGTTAAACCCGAGCGAGAGCGACGCGTCAGCGAGGATCACGGCCGCGGAGCAAATTTTTTGTAAAGGATCTCGGTCAGTTCCATGAGCGCGGCGTCCGCTTTGTCGCCTGGAAAGTTCGTATCGATGGTTATGCCGAGATCATTTTCCGTATCGACCAAAATGGTGGCGAGATTCATGCTGTTCGATCCATTGTGGGTGAGCAGCGGCTTTGTCGCCCAGTCGAATTTCACAAGGCCCCAGCCAAATCCGTAACTTCCGGATTTAGGCGTTCCGGGTTTCGGATTCGGAATCTCCATCGTCACACGGGATGCGTGCAAACGACGGAGCGTTTCAGGCTTGATAAGTGCGGGACCGCGTTTGCCTTCGCCGGCATTCCATGCCGCCCAGGTCGCAAAGTCCCCGACAGACATATGCGCGATACCAGCCGGACCTACGACAGCCGGCGCATCGGCGCCAGGCCCCCACGGACGCGGCGTGATCTTGCCGCTTTTCTCGTCGATGGCATGCCCGACCGGCGCGTCGTAGAGGCCCATCGTGGCCTGAGGCCCGAGGCCTGCCGTTTTCAACCCGAGCGGTTCGAAGATTTCCTTTTGTATCAGGTACTCCCACGGCGATCCGGTGATCTGCTCGATCATAGCTCCGACAACGATGAAGCCGAGATTGGAGTAATGGAAATGCCCGATGTCGGCCTTTTTGATGTCGTGCTTCGTACCCCAATCAGAGATCATTTTGCGGCGGTATTCGGTAGGCGTTGCCTCGTAGGCATTGCCGTAATAGAGGGCAGCGATCTCCTCGTTGTCGGTTGGCAGACCACTTGTATGCGACAACAGTTTTTCGAGGGTGATCGCGGCAAAGCCGGGTTTGAAACCGGGAATAACCGGGCCGAGCACGTCACCGATTGTCGACGTCCAGCTCAACTTGCCTTCATCGATCAACTTGGCGGCGAGCGTGGCGGTCATCGCTTTGGTGTCGGAGCCGATATGAAAGCGGTCGTCGACCGCGACTGGGATTTCGGTGCCGAGCACCCGCGTGCCCACCGCACCAATCGCAATGATGCTGCCGTCCTTGACAACAGCCGCCGCAAGTGCCGGGAGACCATACTTGGCACGGATAGGCTTGAGCACGTCGTCAAGCTGCGTCTGCGCATTTGCGGATTGGGCGAGGAGAAAATTGAGGACTATGCTCGCAACGATGAGACGAAAGAACATTGGCGCTCCAAAAAATACGGCTCCGGCGATACCTATTACAGCTATAGGCTGACAATAGATTGGCGTTCGCTTGGCGTAAGCTCTTTTCGAGAATGCGCGCACGCTGGCGGTGTGCGGCGGCCCGCTGCCAGGCCCGCGGCCGTCGTCAGTGGTCGGCTGATAGGCTTCGTGCATGCGTGAACCTCCATTGTCGAAGCATGCCTGGCGAGATGTTTCCTGTGACCTGTCGGCGCTAGGACACACGTCTTCGTATTCTTAGCTTTATCCAAAGCCACAGCGCAGCGGCAACAGCCCCCAACCACCCGAATTTGTACCGGCCTTCGCGGGTACGGCCTTCATGCCGTCTTTTAAGCACTTCTTCGGCAATCAACGCATCACGTCCTCGAAATTCGCCGGTCAACAAACCTCGGTGAAGGGCTTCATCGCTCAAGTCGTCGGATGGTTTGGCCATAAAGAACTCTCACCAAAGCTGGAACAATCGTCGCCGTGCTTAAAACTCACTCGTGTGTCGCGGGTTTCAGATGCGGCGCGCACACGGAACATAAGCAAATCTGCCAGCAACCCGCCGATGATCGTACCCGTTATGTCGATACGTTCCCTGGCTGGAAATGCGGACGATATACCCGCGCAGATTAATCCCTTCGCAAGGACTTGGTTGATAGCCTTTGCTCGCCTACCCGGGATGGGTTTGCGATTGGGGTTTGGAAAAGAAGCGGCCTTGCACCCCTTGGCGGCTTCTTTTTGGTGAGGAACTGGACATGCGTATCATTGTCGCCTTCGTTGCCGCCGCTACGGCTTGCGCCGCCTTGGTCGCGTGCTTTCACCATGGCCAGAAAGGCGTCGTCGAATATTCTCCGGCACCCCTCTCGACGGCACCCTACAAATAACAGGCGCATACAAGGCGATGAGCGCTTGAACAGCATCGCCCTGCCTCCCATATCTCTGAATAGAGCGGTCTCCGGGCGCTATAGCGCGTAGCGAGTAACGGAGTTGCCGTCCAGGCCGCGACTGCGAACACAGAGGGGCTGCTCCACTGGCCAGGGGCGGCCCCTTCTACTTGCCCTTGAAGGGACCGCCGCTCAAGCCGCACGGCTCATAGGTGCAGGGAAACTACAGCCAGCTACGCGATATCGGGAGTTCACGCGCCAGCTCGACGCCATTCCCGCCAACGAGCGGCTGCGGCACGTGCTCGACGAGCGGCTCTGCGACCGCAGGCACAAGCCGCAGGCCGGTGGCACTCAGGCATCAACGCGCGCGGCGGGCGACCAGGGCTAACCCTGCGTCGCGATCGGGGTCGGGTCACTCGTCAGGCACTAGCCCATGAGCAAAGGCCGGCCCATGACGTCGCCACGCGATGCCCAGCTGCTCGCGTGGCTCGGTCCGTTTGCCGGCTTCGCCACCTTCGGCACCGAAGGCTATCCCCGCCCCGTTCGCCGCCGGTTGACCATCATCAACTTGACGGCGCTTCTCGTTGCCATCTTCTCGGCGGTCTATGCCGGCGTGTTCGCCTTCTACGGCGTGGACACCTACCTGCCGCTGATCCTCGTCAATTTGGCTCTCTTCGCGGTGGCGCTGCTCGCGCCGCTCGCGCATCGCATCAACGACGTCGCTGCCGCGGTGCTGCTCGCCGTCGCCGAGTTCATCGCGCTGTTCTTTTTCGTGCGGGAGCTCGGCCACGCCTCAGGCATCCAGATCAACTACATCATCGCCGCCGCGGTGGCCTTTGTCATCTACGGGCGGTCGCGCTACCGGCTCGTGGTCGCGGTGATCGCTGCAGCGTTCATTCTGCATGTCGCTGCCTGGATGCTGTTTCCGCCCGAGCGCGCACAGATCGCGGCCGATCCCTCGCTGCTCGCCAATCTTTACATCTCCTCGGCGGCCACAACCTTCATCATCATCGCCCTGGTCGTGGCCTATGCCTTCAACGTTGCGAATCATGCGCGGCGAGAGGCTGATTCGCTGCTCGCTAATATCTTGCCGGTGGCGATCGCCGAGCGCCTGAAGGAGCGGCCGGGCGAGGGCATTGCCGATAGCGTGGCCGATGCCTCCGTCCTGTTCAGCGACCTCGTCGGCTTCACCGAGCTTGCCCAGGAGCTTGGTGCTGCGCGAACCGTGGCACTGCTCGACGAGATCGTGACGGAGTTCGATGAGCTCGCCGCTGCGCACGGCGTCGAGAAGATCAAGACCATCGGCGACGGCTATATGGCGGTCGCCGGCGTGAGCCGCGCGCAAGGAGATCATCTCGCGCGGCTTGCGCGAGTCGGGCTTGGGCTGCCGGACGTGGTTGAACGAATCTCCGCCAAGCATGGCGTCGCGCTGAAGGTGAGGGTAGGCATCGCGTCGGGGCCGGTCATGGCCGGCATCATCGGCGCCGACAAGTTCTCCTACGACGTCTGGGGCGAGACGGTGAACCTCGCCTCGCGGCTCGAATCGCACGGCCTGCCCGGCAAGATCCAGGTTTCCGATGCTGCCCGGACCGCGCTCGGCGAAGCTTTCCTGTTCGAGCCGCGCGAGGCCGTGCAAATCAAAGGCATCGGCAAGCTCAAGACCTGGCTGCTCACGGCCGAGTGCTGAGAGACGCTAGCGGCTAGCCGCTGGCGGCTAGAAACGCTCTGAAGCATGGTCGTTACACCGTCGCAGCCATCGCTGAGCGAAGGCGCCTGAGCGCATTGCTGCGCACCATGCGAACACTTGTGGCCGAGATCGAGTGGGTGCTGCATCAGGTACGACCGTTTTTGACCCAGAGCGAAGGCATCCCACGGATCGCAGACTTGAAGATCCTCGATCTGCCGACTTTAATCCTGCATGGGCGGCAGGACCGTCGGCCAGACCGCCTGAAAGCCGATTTGGCGATCCTTAATAACCAGGGGAGAGACAGATGACACGGTCTTTAGTGTTGATGTTCGCTGCAACGGCAGCTTTATCAGTCATGACTCCACCGGCGTTGGCGCTGGAAGATCAGACGACCCCACAAGAGATCATATCGGCGCTCGAAGGAGTTTTTGGCCAGCACCCTGGCTTCCGCAAAAATCACGCCAAGGGCATGTGCGCCGAGGGCTTCTTTGTCGGTGAGCCCGAGGCTTCCGCCTATTCGCGCTCGGGCCTGTTCTCCGGCGCGGAGGTCCCGGTCGTGGTGCGCTTTTCGATTGGCGGTGGCGATCCCAATGCTTCGGATACCGTGAAGGGTCCGCGCGGGATCGGGATTGAGTTCAGGCTTGCCGATGGCAGCAAGCAGCATATGACCATGATCAACGCGCCGATGTTCCTCACCAAAGTGCCGAGTGGCTTCCTCGACAATTTGCTGGCGTCGAGGCCCGACCCGACGACGGGCAAGCCTGATCCTGAAGCGCTCAAGAAATTTGCCGCTTCCCATCCGGACAGCGCCGGCTTCAGCGCGTTCTATGCCGGCCATAACCCGCCGGCGAGCTACGCCAACGCGCCGTTCTTCGGCATTCACACCTTCAAGTTCGTTGGCAAGGACGACAAGGTCACTCTCGTCAAATGGCGCTTCGAGCCCGAGGACGGCGAGAAGTATCTCACTGACGAGGGACTCAAGACCATGCCGGCCAATTTCCTGGAGCCCGCGATGATCGAGCGGGTGAAGCAAGGGCCGGTGAAGTGGATCATGTTTGTAACCGTGGGCGAGCCGGGCGACCCAGAGACCGACCCGACGAAGCTTTGGCCGGCCGAGCGGAAGCAGTTCAAGGCGGGGACGCTCACCCTTACCGGCGCCTCGGCCGACACCGGTGGCGAATGTAAGAACATCAACTACGATCCGCTGGTGATGGCCGACGGCATCGCCCCCACTAACGATCCGGTGTTGCTGTTCCGCTCGCCGTCTTATGCCGCGTCCTTTGTCCTAAGGCTGCAAGACAAGTGATCTGGTCAGGAAAAGGGAAGAGGCCCATGTCGAATCGAAGCCGCTAATTCGGGCCTTCAAGGTAGGCCGCACATCGAGATCAATCGGCTGGGCGGCGGCAACGCGGGCTGTTAGGGGTATTTATATTTAGGGCCCGGCGCGTGTCGCTGGGAGAATGGCTTGATTAGGCGAGGATGCACAGCGGCCGCTTGAGAAGTGGATGTCCGCTCCTGCGACTAAGCAACAATGTTGCCCCACGGTGCGTTCGAAAAGCAGGGGTTAACCCCAACTGCAATTCCACCGTTTTTGAAATCAATTTGAAAGAGTGTCCGCGCGACGCTGCCTTAGAACGAGGAGGCGCCGTCATGCTCTATGCAGGGGAACGCGCTCAGGGTCTTCAAAGCAAGTTGGTCTATCGCGGTTACGATTTAGAGGTAAAACGTGCGCCTTCGGGTTGGCGCGTTGGAATTTATCCTCGCACAGCCGATCTACCTATCCTTAGTCGGTGCGAGGTTTTTGCCCGTGACCAAGACGAGGCCGTGGTGGTAGCTAAGAGCCGTATAGACGGGGCGTCCTTCCGATAAGCACAGCATCAAGACGGGGCGTCCTTCCGATAAGCGCAGCATCGAGACTAAACGGCTTACGCGTTGGTCAGCAAATAGGGGTGAGATCCACCCCACTGCGCGTCTAAGGCTCACTTCACCTCGATCCGCTGGGGCTCGCTAATTCTGCGTTCTAGCGCGGCTTTTTGTGCCGCTGGCACGCCAGATACCGCCTGCATCAAGCCAAGAAAATGCATTGGGGCGACGCCAGTTCCAGACGCCCCCATGCATCTCCTAGTCCGCTTTCAATCAAAGAATAGGCCGGCACTGATCCCGCGATGGTTTGCGCTTCGGTGCGGTGGGAGAGGCCGGTGCTTAAGGTCGGGGCTTGGGTGGAACTCAATTTGGGCCCTTAGGCGTTGAACTCTTGGCGGGAGCATAGGGACACATCTCCCGATCTCACTCTTGAGTTGGGAAAACATGGGATGACATTCGTTGAGAACAGCGCACTCAAATTGCAAGGAGCATCCTTCGCTTCGCCGATTTCTCGGCTCGACGATCCTTCCTCCTCATCTACAACGATCGCGTTCACCGGCACCCAGAAGACAGCCCGATCTTCAACCGACTAATGCTCGACGAAGAATTGAAGGTAAAGGCGTTCTGCATCTAGCTTGCTCCAAACGAAAGGCTTGGATTGCTGGAGCAGCTATTTCCGTTTTATTTTTCGTCGGCGTCGCGTGGCAGCCGGTAAGTCGTGCCATATGGCTCGCTCACCTTGAGCTGAGCTTTGGCCCTGCTGAGGAGCTCTCACCACTGCCAATAAATCTCAGTTTGGCAAATGCGGGAGTTTCTCAGCCAACGTCGCTCCCGGCTGAGCAAATTTTTACAGCTTTGCCCGAAGCTGATTTGCAGGAGCCTACGCTTGCAGCTTTCCCCATCCGCGAAAGCGAAGATCTCGTGCCTGACCAACCACCTATCCCATTATCTTTCGTTGAGGTGATGAATCGTCACGCAGTTGCGCCCAGCATTGCAGAGCCGCCTGATGAGCTTCGTCCAATCGCGAAAATTCATAACCTACGCGTGCGAAAGACTGCCCAGGTTCCAGTCGACACCGGTAAGGATCGCACGCTTAGCAACTTTGGCCGCGGTGCCACAGTGATTGCATCGTACTATGGCAAAGAATTTGCGGGACGACGAACCGCGTCGGGTGAAAAATTCAACCCAAGTAAAATGACCGCGGCGCATCGGACGCTTCCCTTGGGAACGCAGGTTCAAGTTACACATGTTCGCAATGGTCGCTCGGTGATGGTGCGGATCAATGATCGCGGGCCCTTCATTAAGGGCCGGTCGATTGACCTTAGTGCTGGTGCAGCAGCAGTGATCGAGTTAGGTGGCGTAGGCCGCGTACACCTTAAAATCGTCCGTTAGAATAGTTCTTCCTTATGGTCCCGATGCTAAACGAGCGCGTTGACGGCTTTGGCGACAACGCTCGCTCTCGGCCTTGGAGCCTTCGACGCCGCCGCCGGCACGGGCCCAAGAAAGCAAGCCAAAGAACCCTTAGTGTGGCTCACGCTTAGTCTGGGGCGGAGGTGGCCCCAAGTCACCAAAGCCGCGTCTCACCGTCAAGCGCCCGCAGTTCGAGCGTTACGAGACCGATCCCGTATTTCCTTGGAGAAGCACAACGCGCCGCGAGCGGGAGACGGGACTTCGCCCGAGCAATCCCCACAAGGGGCTTCGGGCCTGGGCCGAAGGGCGTTCGCTCTAGAGGGGATGGAAGGAACGTCAGAACCCCCGGCGGGTTTAGTTAAAGCGGCAGCCTATCGCTGGCGTCCGTGTTTCTTCCAAGGCCTTAAGGAGGATCTCATGCTCAAAACACTCGCGGTAGCGACCTTTGTTGCAACAATTAGCCTCTCGCCTGCTTATGCAGCGGGCGAATGCACTGAAGCTCATATGAAGCAAATGGATGACATGATCGCCAAGATGAGTGACGCGGCAAAGAAGAAGGAGGCGACAATGCATCTCGACATGTCCAAGGCCGAGATGAAGAAGGGCAACGAAGCTGGGTGCATGAAACACATGAACGCAGCGCACAAGGCGATGGGGATGTAAGCCAAGAAATATGCTGCTGCACACGTCACTTCGCTTGGTTCTTGTGGCCGCCTTTACAGGGCTTCAGCTTACTTTTGGGGCTCTCGGCCATGAGGCGCATCATGCGGAGTGTAACGACACGGCCATAAACGCGTTGAAGGCTGACATTCAGGCCATGGAAGAGGGTGAGGCAAAGACCATAGCCACGAAGGAAATGGAAGCGGCCCTACGGATGATGGCCAAGAATGACACAGAGGCATGCAAGAGCCACATCCACAGCGCCATGGAGGTCACGGAGAAATAATGCCTCTAAGGGGTTGGGGCTAGTGGCAGGCGACCTTGGCAATGGGACCGAACAAGATCTCGTCAGGCCCGCCGAGCAACGAAAATTCATCAGGGCGCCAGAAGATCACCACAAGCCAAGCACAGGCTGCACTCATTAGCTGACCTCAGAGGGCGCTGTCCGGGTTTCGGCTACATTGCTCAGAGCGAAGCCCTTCACTACCGCATAAATCGCGGGGATTACCACAAGGGTGAGAATGGTCGATGAGACCATGCCGCCGATCATCGGCACGGCGATGCGCTGCATCACCTCGGCACCGGTACCGTGGCTCCACATGATGGGCAGGAGGCCCGCCATGATAGCCGCCACGGTCATCATCTTGGGGCGCACGCGCTCGACCGCGCCCGACATGATGGCGGCGTAGAGATCGTCGCCGGTGAACGGGCGCCCTTCCCGCTCGCGCTTCGCCTTCAGCTCTTCAAGCGCGTGATCGAGATAAATCAGCATCACGACGCCGGTCTCGGCGGCGACGCCGGCAAGCGCAATGAAGCCGACGGCCACCGCGACCGAGAGATTGAAGCCGAGCCACCACATCAGCCAAAAACCGCCCACAAGTGCAAATGGCACCGACAGCATGACGATCAGAGTCTCGGTGATGCGTCGGAAATTGAGGTAGAGCAGCAGGAAGATGACGAGCAAGGTCACCGGCACCACGACTTGCAGGCGCGCCTTGGCGCGCTGGTAATACTCGAACTGGCCGCTCCAAGTCGCGTAATAGCCGGGCGGGAAATCAACTCCAGCCGCTACCGCCTTTTGCGCGTCGGCGACATAGCTGCCGAGGTCGCGGTCGCGCAAATCGACAAAAATGTAAAGCGCGAGCTGGGCGTCCTCGGTACGGATGCTTGAGGGGCCTTGCGCAAGACCGACCTTGGCAACCTCGCCAAGCGGTACGGTGCCGCCCTTCGGCAGCGGGATCAGCACTTGGGTAGCGATGTCTTCGGGGCGGCTGCGATAGTCGCGCGGGTATCGGATGCTGACGGTGTAACGCTCGCGGCCTTCGACCGTGGTGGTGACGGGCTCGGCGCCGAGCGCCATGGCGATCACGTTCTGAATGTCGCCGATCATCAGCCCGTAGCGGGCGAGCTGCGTCCGGTCCGGGTCGACGTTGAGGTAATAGCCGCTGATGGCCCGCTCGGCATAGGCCGAGGCGGTTCCCGGCACTTCGCGGATCACGGCCTCGATCTTGCGGGCGAGCTTCTCCATCTCGGCCAGGTCCTTGCCGTAAACCTTGACGCCGACCGGGGTGCGAATTCCGGTCGACAGCATGTCGATGCGTGCCTTGATAGGCATCGTCCAGGCGTTGGACACGCCGGGAAACTGGAGCGACCGGTCCATCTCGGCGATGAGCTTGTCCACGGTCATGCCCGGTCGCCATTCGTCTTCTGGCTTCAAGTTGATCACGGTCTCGACCATCTCGGTGGGCGCCGGGTCGGTGGCGGTCGAGGCGCGCCCCGCCTTGCCCCATACCGAGGCGACCTCCGGGAAGGATTTGATAATCTTGTCTTGTGTCTGGAGAAGCTCCGCGGCCTTGGTGACGGATATGCCGGGCAGCGTCACGGGCATGTAGAACAGCGTGCCCTCATTGAGATTGGGCATAAATTCACTGCCGAGCCTCGACGCAGGCCACAGGCTCAAGCCGAGCACTAACAGCGCGATGAGGATCGTGCCCGCCTTGTATTTCAGCGCGAGGCGGATCACCGGCCGGTAGATCCACATTAAGAACCGGTTCACGGGGTTCTTGCGCTCCGGCATGATGCGGCCGCGTACGAACACCGTCATCAATGCCGGGACCAGCAGGATGGACAGCAGCGCCGCGGCGGCCATGGCGAAGGTCTTGGTGTAGGCGAGCGGTTTGAACAGTCTCCCCTCCTGCGCCTCCAGCGCGAAAATCGGCAGGAACGATACGGTGATGATGAGCAGGCTGAAGAACAGCGCGGGGCCGACCTCGACGGCGGCCTCGACCAAGATTTCGCCGCGGGGCTTGCCGGGCGGCGCGCGCTCCAGATGTTTATGCGCGTTCTCGATCATGACGATGGCGGCATCCACCATCGCGCCAATGGCGATGGCAATGCCGCCGAGGCTCATGATGTTTGAGCTGAGCCCCAAGGCCCACATGCAAATATAGGCGATCAGAACGCCGAGCGGCAACGTAAGGACCGCCACCAGCGCGCTGCGCGCATGCAGCAGGAAAATGACGCAGACCAGGGCGACGATCGCGCTCTCTTCGATCAGTATGCGCTTCAGCGTGTCGATGGCGCGGTGGATCAGGTTGGAGCGGTCATAGACCGCCTCAATGGTGACGCCTTCAGGTAGGCTTGGCGCCATTTCGGCAAGCCGATCCTTCACGTTTTGAATTACAGATAGCGCATTCTCGCCGAAGCGCTGGAGCGCGATGCCGGAGACGACCTCGCCCTCCCCATCCATCTCGGCAATACCCCGACGCTCGTCAGAGGTAAGCTCGACGCGGGCAACGTCCTTCAGCAGCACCGGGACGCCACCTTCATTCTTGACTACGATCTGTTCGAGGTCGGATAGGCTCTTGACGTAGCCGCGCCCCCGCACGGCGAACTCGGTCTCCGATACCTCCACCGTGCGGCCGCCGACATCCATATTGCTGTCGCGGATAACATCGCGAATCCGCGACAGCGGGATGCCGAGCGCCTGGAGACGGCGGGGATCGATCACCACGCTATATTGCTTGACGAAACCGCCGACGCTGGCGACCTCGGCCACGCCCGGCGCCTTGGCGAGCCCAAAGCGCAACTGCCAATCTTGGATCGTGCGCAGCTCGGCGAGACTCATCTGCGAGCCGCGCACCACATATTGATAGACCCAGCCGACCCCCGTGGCGTCGGGACCGAGACTCGGGGTCACGCCGGTCGGCAGCCGGCGTGACGCAGCGTTCAGATATTCGAGCACGCGCGAGCGCGCCCAGTAGATGTCGGTGCCGTCCTCGAAGATGACGTAGACGAAGGACACCCCGAAGAACGAGAAGCCGCGCACGACGCGCGATTTCGGCACGGTAAGCATCGCGGTGGTCAGCGGATAAGTGACCTGGTCCTCGACTACCTGCGGGGCCTGGCCGGGGAACTCGGTGTAGACGATGACCTGAACGTCGGAGAGGTCGGGGATGGCATCGAGCGGCACCCGGGACACTGCGTAAATCCCGGCGACCGTGACGAACAGAGTGGCAAGCCCGACGAGGAAGACGTTACGCGCCGACCAGCGGATGATTGCGGCGATCATGGCTGCGCTCCTTGGCCAAAGCTCTGGAGCGCGGCCTTGAGATTGCTCTCGGCGTCGATGAGGAAGGTGGCGGAAATAACCACCTCCTCGCCGACCGTCAGGCCGCTTACGATCTCAGTGTAGCCTTCGCCGCGGCGGCCGAGTTTGATTTCGCGCGGCTCGAAGCGCCCGTCGCCCTTGGCCACCAAGACGACCTGGCGCGTCCCGCTGTCGATGATGGCGCTGTCCGGGACGGCGATTGTCGTCGCCTCGCCGTCGCCAGCCTGAAACACCACATCAGCATACATTCCGGTCTTCAGCTTCCCGTCGGGGTTGGGCAGTTCAATGCGCACGGTGATCGTGCGCGTCTCGGGATTCATCATCTCCGGATAGATGAACGCCACCACGCCGTCGTGCGGCTCCGCCGGGAACGCTCTGAGCGTTACCGTGACGCGCGTGCCCACCTTAATCTCGGCGGTATCGGCCTCGGCCACTTCGGCGACCACCCAGACGCGGGAGTGGTCTGCGATGCGGAATAGCTCGTCGCCAGCCATGACCCTTTGACCCTGGATGACTTTCTTCTCGACGATGTCGCCGGTCGCAGGCGAAGCCCAGTCGATGGTGCGCGGGTTGGTCCTGCTCGTGCGCACCTCCTCGATGCGACTGTCAGGCACGTCGAGATTGCGCAATTTCTGCATGGCGCCGGCGAGATTCCGGCTACCTTCAGCGCGCAGCGCCACCAGGAGATCGGCCTGCGCGAGCTGAATTGGCGGGCTATAGAAGCGGAACAGCGGTTCGCCCTTGCGGACGTGCTGACCGGTCTTGTTGACAAACAGGTCCTCGATATAGCCGTCAGAGCGGACGGTCACGATCCAGAGCAGGGACTCGTCATGCCGGATGGTACCGATGCCGCGAACGGTCCTGGAGAGGGGCAAGGCTCCGACCTTCTCGGTCCGCACTCCTGAGCGCTGGATCTTGTCGAGGCTGACCTTGATCGTGTTCGGATCGTCCTGCTCGTCGGCATAGACCGGAATGTAGTCCATACCCATAGAGTCCTTCTTCGGCACCGGCGAGGTGTCGGGATGACCCATAGGATTGCGGTAGTAGAGAATTTTCCGATCACCGGTCTCCTTTCCGCCGCGCGCCTCGCCCCCTAACTCTACTGAGACGGTTTCGTCGTCATATACCGGCAGGTAATCGCGTCCCTGATCATCCTTCTTCGGGGTCGCTGACCAGTAGGGAGCCCCGCCTGGGTCGCGGTAATAGAGAATTTTCCGCTCGGCTGCAGGTAACGCCGGCATCCAGGTCGACGCGAAACGCGCCAGCTCAGTGCCATAGTTCGTGTAGCAATAGGTTCCGGCAATGCCGGCAGCCGTACCGGCAGCCAGCAGAATGAAAGCCCGAAGTGAACTCATGGCGGACCTCACGGCGAAGCGGTGTAGATGACCTCGCCTTTGACGGTCTCCGGTTCGCCCTGCACCTTCGCCGCGATGCTCAAGCGCCAGCGCCCCGCCATAACGAAATCTGTCTTGAAGGCGTAGACGCCGGGCTCATCGCTCGGGATAGGAGTGAGCGGCGCATCCATGGCTGCCATGCCGTCTGGCGCCATGTCGATCCGCGTAGCGATGATCACTGCATCGGTAACAGGATTGTTGCCCGCCTTGTTCACGAGCCGCACGGCAATCGTTATTCCTTCGCCTTTCCTGATTTCAGTCTGAACGGGCTCGAAAGCGTAATCCGCGGCGCCAGCCAAGGCGGCTGTCGCAAGTGCGGCGACAAGACCTGCTGCCGACAACGTTATTTTGAATGACATAGTCGTAATCCTCTCGTGGCCTAACGAACCGCGCCTTTAGGCGCGCAAGTCCGCGCTGGTGATGGCCAGCACTTCCGATTTGGCTCAGAGGATTAAAGACGAGGAGGTGGGAGAGGTGGCGCAACCGATGTGCGCCATGGGTGGACTGTGGATAGGACGGGGTCCAGGGAAACGATTGCAGGCTTCGCGCTATCGAAGCCAACCAAGCCGGTGAACTTAAAGCATTTCAAGGCGCACGCAATGGACGAACAGCAGTCGTTCTGGCTGTCTTTTTTATGACAGGGCTGGCCATCCTCATGCATCATCGAGGAGGCCAAATCTGCCGAGGCAAACACGAACTTCGTCCCCGGCAGCATCGCTACCGATACCGTAAGACAAACCGCCAAAACTGTTCGTAGAACACGCATGGACACCATTGACTATCGGCTGCGCCGTGTTTTCGGTCAAGTGACGCATGCGTGAGTTTAGCGGGCGTCTGAGGCGGTTTTCCTGCAGTGCCACTGGGTTGCCCAATAACCGGCAAGCACACGGTATGTTAGCCTATTTTGCGCTGCGGTTGAAAAATCCCTGTCGACCGGGGCTCGCAGCCTGCCTCCAGGCCCTTAGGGAAGGCGATACACTGGTTGTCTGGAAGCTTGATCGATTAGGACGCAGCCTTTTTCTGTCACGCCTCGATTGAGTTTTTGTAGATCGCTTCGGACACTGATAAATTCTCGCTGCCAATAGCTCTGGAGCGCACATTTCCATGGTCACTGATCGCCAGTTCAGTGGCAAGGCAACTAGGCCCCATCACAATTTGGAAGTGAGAGACTACTATACCAACACTTGGCTTGACTATTTCCTTGTGTGGACGAATGGCGACAATCTGGCCCTGCATTTTGGCTATCAAGATGGTTCCCCTCTCAGCCACTCTGCCTCGCTTTTCAACGCCAATAAGGCATTAGCAGATGCAATTGCCCTCATCCCGGGAGAACGCGTGTTGGATGCCGGTTGCGGACTTGGTGGCAGCAGCTTCTGGCTAGCAGAACGCAGGGGGGCAGTGACGACTGGCATTGCACTGGGCATCGATCAAGTTTTTTCAGCTAAACGGGAAGCCAAACGCCGGGGCCTATCTAAGTTAACCTCATTCGCGGTGGCTGATTTCCAGCACCTTCCGTTCGCAAACGCAGCGTTCGACGTCGTTTGGACGCAAGAAAGTCTCTGTCACGCTCCCGATAAAGCGGCTTTTTTTGAAGAAGCCTACCGCGTGTTGCGTCGCGGCGGCCGCATCGTTATTGCGGATTTCTTTCTTCGATCGCGGACGATGAGTTCCGCCAGCCATGCCGTTTTACAAGGGTGGCTCGAGGGTTGGAAAATCCCACATCTGTGGACTCCCGCCGAGCATTCCAACGCCGCGAAATCGAGTGGGTTTTCGAACGTTTTAGTAAGAGATGTCACACGATGTACTTCACGCTCCCATCGACGTCTTCAAAACTTGGCTACCCTTGCACTTCCTTTAGCGGTATTATTGGAGCGAGTAGGCATCCGGAATGGAGTACAGCACGGGAACGTTATTGCGTCTTTGCAACAATATCAGGCACTGCGAAGCGATACTTGGTTTTACGCGATTTTGTCGGCCCAAAAACTAGGCTGACAAAGGGGGCGTGCAATGCGCACTGTTCATCCGCCAACGGTTCGTTCAGGCCCCCAGACACAATCGCGGCTGCAGGGATACGATATCCAAGAGGTCTGGTGCGAGCAGCGGCACACGGTCATCTATCGCGGTATTCGCGGTCTCGATGGCCTGCCGGTCCTCATAAAGACACTTAGGGACGCCAAGCGCTCCGATCCGCGGGGAGCCTGGCTGCAGCGTGAATACGAGATCACGCGGTTCCTGCGGGCGGGGTGCGCAGCAAAGCCCTTTCTATTTGAGAATTCCGAGCTGGGACCCACTTCAATCTATGCCTTCGAAGGTGCCCAGCCCCTGGAAACGCTTGCGAGCGGCGCGCCCCTTGACATCGAGATCGTTCTCACGGTCGGCGCAGGCATAGCCGAGGCGGTCGGTGCACTACACCGTGAGTCGCTCATCCACTGCAATCTGAATCCTGCGACTATATGGTTCAGCCGCCACGGTGACACCTTCGACATCTTCGTCTCGGAATTCGGGTGCGCGCGACATCCTTCTGCAGGCGGAGCCGCTTCAGCCGCGCCTTTCGATGAGCTCACCGACATCAGGTATATTTCTCCCGAGCAGACGGGCCGGGTGCAAAGAATTGCGGATCAGCGGTCCGATATTTATTCCATTGGCATCATCATATTTCAGCTCTTGACCGGTGCAGTCCCGTTCCGCGGCCGGAACCCCTTGCACATCCTCGACGGTCACCTTGCTAAGGTACCGGAGTTTCCTGAGGAGCTGCTGGGTTCGTTGCCGTCAGGGCTTCGACGCATTGTCCTGAAGGCGTTGGAAAAGAATCCCGAAGCCCGTTATTGGAGCGCCAGTGGATTACTTGCTGATCTTCTCGACTGCCGCTCCCTGTGGCGCGTCCATGGGGACATCGAGGACTTCGCGCCAGGACGCCTGGATGCCAAAGGCGTGCTGCGTTTTTCCCGCCATCTCTACGGACGTGAGCGCGATACGGCAGCCCTTCTGGAGAAGGTCAGAGCGGTACAGCATGGGCGTCCGGCGATGCTTCTGGTCAGCGGCGCACCCGGCGTCGGCAAGTCGGCGTTGCTTGGCACGCTGGAAGAGTTCGTCCGCAATCAAAGCGGGCGCTTTGTAGCGGGAAAGTTTGATCAATACAAACGCAACGTGCCGTATCTTGCTCTGACACAATCCGTCCAACAACTAATCGAACAGATTCTAAGCGAGCCCCAGAAGCAGATTGAGGCGTGGCGGCAACGTATTCTCTCCGCCCTTGGCCGCAATGCGGGCGTTGTGACGGAGGTCATCCCGGCGCTTGAGCTAATCATAGGCCGCTCTCCACCGATAGCGGCGCTTACGCCCATCCAGGCCCGCAACCGCTTCAATCGAGTGTTCACAAACCTGATCCAGGTGTTCGCGGCCAAAGGCGAATTATTGTGCTTGGTGATGGACGATATGCAGTGGGCCGACGCGGCGTCGCTGAGCTTGCTTGCCCACGTTTTGGCTAACCCACAAACAAGAAACATCTTGTTCGTGGGCGCTTATCGAGACAATGAGGTCGGGCCAACTCATCCGCTCAACGTAACAGCTTTGATGGAAGCGGGGATCGATGTCCAAATAATGCACTTGACCGAAATCAAGGAGCCCGAGGTTCTGCAGCTGATCCGGGATACGTTCAACGCTTCTTCTTCGTCTGAGGTCAGAGAGCTATCGCGGATCCTCCACGCAAAGACTGATGGCAACCCTTTGTATGTGAGACAACTTCTGCATTTCCTCTACGATAAAGGCCTCATTGCGTTCGATTACCACAGCGGCAAGTGGGTTTGGGACCTGTCGCGCATTCGTGAAGAGGGCGTGACGCAGGACATCCTTGATCTCTTGAAGAAGAGATTGTTGGCTCTTCACGAAAACACCCGCACAATTTTTGCCGTCACCGCATGCGTGGGCAGCGCATTCGATGTGGAGAAGGTGAGCGTCGCCACCGATCGCCCAATCTCCGAGGTGCTGCAATCAGTCATGATTGGCGTTGATCAGGGGTTGATCGTTCCGCTCAAGGGTTGGGCGATAGGGCCGGGACACGACCCGCCATCTACGCATGAGTCCAAAGGTCGATTTCGCTTTCTCCATGACCGCGTTCAACAGGCCGCCTTCGATTGCGTTCCATCGGATGCGAAGAAAGACTTTCGGCTGCTCATCGGTCTGCGATTGATGAATAGCCTCAGCGCCGACGATGAACTCGTCCCTCAGCCTGATGTTTTGAGCAATCTGAATTTTGCTTGGGAGCTCATTGCCGATCATCAGCAAAGGCTACGTGCTGCACGCCTGAACTTGGTGGCTGGGCGCACGGCGCGGCAGTCTCTCGCTTACCAAGATGCGCTCAACTACATTTGCATCGGGCTCGGACTCTTGGGTGACCAAAGTTGGCAGAACGCTCACGAGCTTGCCTTCGAGCTTCATTCCGAGGCGCTAGAATGCGAATACCTTACCGGCAATTTCGCACATGCGGACGAGCTCTTCGATGTGCTGGTCGCAAATGCGAGGTCGAAGCAGGAGAAAGCGAGAACCTACCTAACGAAGATTCTTCTGGAAACTAGCGAGGAGCGCTACGAGGAGGCCATTAAGGTCGGTATCGAAGCGCTAAGTTTGTTTCGAGTTCGCTATCACAGAAAACCATCGCACCTGCATCTGCTGGCCGAATTGATGCAGGCCCGTCTCCGCATGAAAGGACGAAAGCCACAAGATCTTACGAAGGCCAAAGGTCTTGATGATCCCGAGAGGGTTGCCGCTCTTCGTATCCTCGTCGCCTTGTTCCCGACGGCATATTTTCTCAGCCCTGATCTACTACTGTTTACTGGTTTGAAGGTCGTCAACTATTCGCTGCGTCATGGCATTTCGCCGCTATCGGCGGGTGGGTTCGTACTGTACGGCCTCGGTCTTGGAGCGGCCTTAGACGACCACGAGCGAGGCTATGACTTTGGCCGCTTCGCATTGGACCTGGCCGAAAAGAGCAACGATCCTGCGATTATCTGCAAGGTGCTGGTAATTTTTTCGATGTTCATCAAGTTTTGGCGGGATCCGATAGATGAGAGTTTCGAACTCATCGATCGCGCGAGAAAAATGGGGCTCGAAGTCGGCGATCATCAATATGTGGGATACGCCATCTTGGGCAGCATCGCCATGCCATTCAGCCGCGGCACCAACCTTGCTGAGATCCTGAGACTTTGTGACGAGCATAGGCCGTTTGTTACGCACTCGAAAGATGCGTTCACAGTGGAATCCTTAACGATGTGGCAGAACTGCGCGCTTGCGCTGCGGGGTAAAACCGCAGCGCCCCATTCGCTCAGCGATGGTGCTTATGACGAGAATGAAGCCGAACTCCGCTACCATACCACGGGCAATCTCACGCTTGCTTCCTATCAGTACACCTTGAGACTGCAACTTGCGTGCGTGTTCGGCCGGTACATCGACGCCGTGATTCTTTCCGACAAAGGTGAGGCAGTGATCCGCTCGGCGCCTGGGTATATTACGGTGGCCGATCACTATCTCTACCGTGGTTTGGCGGCGGCGGAAGCTGTGATCGCCCACGCCCCCAAGTCCCGGCGGCATGGCAGAGTTCTGCGGCATTGCCGTGCGCGCCTACACCTCTTTGCCGCAAACAGCGCACGCAACTTCGAAACGCATGAAGCACTTCTTGAGGCTGAGTTCCTCCGAAGCAACAATGAGTTGAACAGGGCGCTGAAACAATATGATCGTGCCATCGAGCTGGCGGAACCGCAAGGTTTTACGCAGCTCGTCGCTATCGGCAATGAGCGCGCCGCGCTATCCTGCATCGCTAACGGGCAACCCCGGCTAGCTGGTTGGTATCTCACTTCGTCTCGAGCAGCTTACGACAGATGGGGAGCTATTGCGAAGGTTGCCTGGCTCGATCACGAATATCCCTCGCTACTTTCCTCTGCCTCGACCCCGGTGCAGCCGATCGCGGCGGCACCGCTACTCTATCGCTCGTCACACTCCCAGGACGAAGCGTTTGACATTGCCGCCGCCTTGCGTGCATCGCGCATCATCACAAGCGATCATGATGTCGATCGCTTACTCACGCACTTGATGCGAGTCGTTCGCCTTCAGGCCGGTGCGGAAACCGCACAACTGCTGTTAGTGGAAGGCAACGACCTCCGTCTCGAAGCCTTCGCTACCGCCGATGACCGCGATGTAAATTTGAGCCCATGCTCTTCTGTCGGCCCAGCAACATTTTCGCCGGCGGTGGTCAACTATGTGCTGCATACAGGTGACGATCTCATGCTCGGCGAGGCCGGAAACGACCCAAGATTCGCAAACTGTAGTTACCTGGCCAAACGGCGCCCAAAGTCCGTGATCTGCAGCGGCATCCGACACGGGGGTCAGCTACTTGGAGCCATCTATCTTGAGCACACGCAATTGGCGGGTGTGTTCAACGAGCAAAAGCTGGAATGGCTCCGTCTCCTCACGACAGAGTTGGGTCTAACGATCTGGGGCGGTAGGTTGGGTCACTACCGGGATTACCTGAATAGATTTGCACCGACCGCAGTGTCCAAGGAGCTCGAAAAGAATCCCCTAAGTCCAGATTTGGCTGTCAAGGATCGAGACGTCTCAATCCTCTTCGCCGATCTTGCCAGTTATACCCGCATGGCCGAACTAATGGAGCGGCGTCAACTGGACGATCTGATTGACCGCGCATTCTCGAGATTCATCGACGAAATTCACCGCTACGATGGCATCGTCCTCGAGTTTCGCGGTGATGAGGTGTTTGCCCTGTTCGAGGACGACGACCGCGCGAGACACGTCTGGAAAGCTGCCAGCACGGCGCTCGCTATTAGACGGGCCGCCGCTGGTTTGAACAGAGATCTGTGTGACGCTCCCCTACCGATCGTAATGAACATTGGCATCAACTCCGGCGTCGCCTCTGTCGGACTGAGGGCGGTCGAAGCGTCTTCAGGGCCGCGCTGGCGTTATGGTGCGAGCGGCACAGTGGTGAATGTGGCTGCACGCGTGCGTGAACTAGCGCGCGACGGCAACATACTTATGACCTCAGATACAGTTGCCCGGGGGCTGCCAGACTTCGTGTTCAAGGACATGGGCGAACATTCGTTGAAGAACGTGATGAGCCCTATTCGCGTCTACCGGCTCGTCGATGAACTAAGCGAATGAGTGCAGGAGGCAGATATGGCGAGGAGAGCCGTCGTGATCGGAGGTGGCGTGGCAGGTCTGACAGCTGCACATGAGCTGCAGGAGAGGGGGTTCGAAGTCTCTGTATACGAACGCAACATGATATTAGGAGGCAAGGCGCGAAGTTTTAGCGTTGAACCTCTCCCGGATAACGATATCAGACTGGGGCCTTACCCGGGTCTGGGTGTGGCTTACCCGTCAAAAGAAATCATAGGCATGCCTGCAGAGCATGGTTTTCGCTTCTTCCCAGGGTTCTACAAACACATCGCAGACACCCTATCACGCATACCTGCGTCAGGTGAATCCCGGCGCCACGTCCTAAATAACTTAGTCAATGTGGAGAAAGACGCCTATGCGCAACCGGGTAAGCCCTTCTTTTATTTTTCTACGCATCGTCCTGCTACATTGCGCGAGTGGATAAGGGCTCTCACCGATATTTTGGGAGATCCTTCAATCGGCCTGCCTCCGCACGAGGCGATATACGCCGTGTACAAGCTCGTCGACGCCTTCACAATGTGTCTGGAGCGGCGCGAGCAGGAGTTAGAGGATGTGGCCTGGTGGGACTACATGGACGCCGACAACAAGTCGCAACAGTACCGCTCCGTGATCGTTGACGGATTGACGCAGAATTTCGTCGCCATGGACGCCAAAATGTCCAGCACGAAGTCTGTGATCAATATTCTTGCCCGACTGTTGAATGACTTTCTGCGCCCCAATGGCACGATAGATCGCGTGTTGAACGGCCCGACGAGCAAAGTTTGGATTTCAACACTGGCGTGCCCATCTCGAACAGGGCAGGAAGGAAGCGGGACAATTTCCTGTTAAATTTCAGACGGGTGAAGAGGGAACGGTCGAACTCGTTGATCTTCGACGAACCGTCAAGCCGTATAACCGGAATCAAATTGCGTGACGACACGGAAGTCCAAGCTGACTACTTCGTCGCGGCTGTGCCAATAGAGGCAATGATCCAGATCCTCGACAACAGCAGCGTTGCGATCCAGACGCATGCGCCATCGCTCGCCCAGCTAAAGAGTGATGGGCTTAAGACCAATTGGATGTCCGGCATCATGTACTATCTCAAGGATGACGAGACCATGGATGCCGGCCACGTTGTTTACCTGAACTCACCCTGGGCTCTGACGTCGATCTCCCAGAATCAATTTTGGAAAGAAAGAGTGAGCTCCTACCCGCCCCAGAAGGCAAGCGGCATCTTGTCCGTCATCCTCTCCGACTGGTTCAAACCGAGTCCACGCAACCGCAAGACCGCTCAGCAGACCGACAACCCGTCGGAATTGGCAGTCGAAACGTTGGCCGAAATCAGGGACGCTTTATACGGAAGAAAGTTAGCGAACGTCGACTCGCATAACATCGTAGGCTTCTACCTAGATCCCGCTTTGGAGTTCCAGACGAACTTCCGCAACCCCGAAACGGGGTTTGACGAATCGCTAATGGGACTGATGCCGGCGAGTGAGTTCAAACGGCGCAAGGAGAGTCTGCTCCAGAGCTTCGCCCAAGATGAGGAGCTAGCGTTTCGAGTCGAAAGAAATCTTGAACCGCTGTTCATCAACACCGTCAACTCCTGGGCTCTACGACCACGCGCGCGGACAGAAATCGAAAATCTCTTTCTCGCGGCGGATTACGTGAGAACGCGGACCGATTTGGCTACCATGGAGGGTGCAAACGAGGCCGCACGATGGGCCGTCAACGGCATAATACAACACGTCGAGAGCAAAGAGAAAGTTAAGCTCAAACCGTGCCGCATATTCACATTTGACGAGCCCGCAATGTTTGCGCCGTTCCGCCGCATCGACCAATGGCTGTTCGATCGGGGACTTCCACGCCGTCCATTCCCGGGCAGAAGCAGAACGACCAGAAGCGAGGAATCTCACGACGAGATGCTTTAGCCGATACGCTTCGCGCCCGAGCAGTGTAGACCAAACAAGCGGAGGGAATGATGGGGGTAAGGCAATGGCTGATCGCTCTGTCGATCATAGTAGGGTGCAACCTCGAAACGGGTACCGCCATCGCTACAGATGGTTACTTCCAATATGGCTATGGGGCACGACAGAAGGCCCTGGGAGGTGCCGGTGTTGCGGATTCGCAGGATGCCACCGCGGCAGCTCTCAACCCTGCGGGCCTCGTTGATGTCGAAGATCAAACAAACATTTCGCTCTCGGTCTTCAGCCCTCTGCGCGGTTTTGTTGGCTCGGGCGAACCTGGACTCACACCGCTTGGCGACATCGACAGTGGCCGCAACTATTTCTTTATTCCGAACCTCGCGTGGAGTCGGCAGTTGCCAAAGGACTCGTTTGTGGATGCGGTGGCGCTGACACTCTATGCGAATGGTGGCCTTAACACCGAGTATCGGGCCGTAGCAGGGTCACCCACCTGCGAAGCCCTGTTCGACCTGCCGCCTATTCTAGGTGGCCCAATTGGAAAGGGTACGGGTGTATTCTGCAATGGTAAGACCGGGTCCGACCTAAACCAGGCCTTCCTGTCGCTCGCGCTTGCAAAGGAGTTTGGCCGCGTTTCTGTTGGGATCGCGCCAATCTTTGCGGTCCAACTGCTCGAGTTCCAAGGCCTGCAACTCTTTGAAGGTTTCTCGGCGTCACCAAACGACGTTAGCAACAACGGTCACGACCTTTCTTTCGGCGGCGGCCTGCGCGCCGGCGTCCAAGCGAGGCTCACGAATCGCTTTAGAGTAGGGGTCGCCGGGAATTCGCGCATTTGGATGAGTGAGTTCAAGTCTTACCGAGGTGCGCTAGCAGAGTCCGGCGACTTCGATATTCCACCAACGCTTCAAGCCGGCGTCGCTTTTGATCTCACTCCTGCAGTGACATTGATGGCCGACTACAAGCGTATTTGGTACAGCGAGGTCAAATCAATGCACAATCCTTTTGCCAAGATACTTACGGCAGGCGTGAATCCCAGCAATTTGCTTGGCGGTTCAAACGGTCCTGGGTTTGGGTGGGACGATATCAATATTGTAAAAGTTGGCGCTGAATGGCGGACATCGTCAAAGCTCACGCTCAGAGTGGGATACGCCTTCAATGAAGGGCCGTTTTCATCTCGGGACGTGATGGCAAACATCCTGGCGCCCGGCATTGTGCAGCAGCACTTCACAGCCGGGCTCAAGTATAGAATGTCTGATAGCTGGGACCTTGAGCTGACAGGGTTCTACTCACCTAAGGAAACCGTGTCAGGCCCTGAACTGGGAATTCCGACACCTCTGGCCACAATCGGCAATCCGAACCACGATATCGAAATTCAGGGAAAGGGCGGCGAGATAACGCTGGGCGTGACATATCGCTTCGGAGAGGCTGCTGCTGCGTTGAAATAGCTTTGGGTCAAAACCGGGCCACGGGAGCAACGACGCAGGAGGTCTGCTTGCCGAACCAGAGGCTGATACCGGGACGGCGGCGATAATAGGGATAGCCATAGCCGCCGTATCCGTAGCGCCGATAATAGGGATAGCCATAGCCGCTATATCGGGAATGCGAACCGGTCTCCTGAGATTTACGATGGCAAGTCGTCGCGCACATTGTGCCACTGAGGGGCGGCGAAATCTACAGAAGGTTGCCCAATTTGTTGCCCTAGCAAAATTCCAGAGCTTCTAAATTAGGCTAACCATCTGGAGTATAATAAGAAAAAATGGTGGGCGACTGGACTCGACCTTGACCCCTGCGATGTGAACGCAGCCGTACCCTCCTACCGGTGGGCTTCCCGCCACAATCACTACGCCGACTCCTTTCCCCAGCGGCCAAGACGAGGTGGTTTTTTCAGGCGCCTATTTGGCGGTCGATAACACGGTGCTTGTTTATAGCTGCCCGCCGCGTACCCCGGGCTTCTCCTGAAAGGGCAGCATATCAGGCGAGCGCTCTCCCGAGCCTCGCAGTGGTTTTCGCGCCCCGCCTATGACATGGGAACGCCGACGATTTCGAGCTGCACAGGAAGTTGCGCAATTTGCTACCTCGTTGCTACCTTTTAGGTGATCTCTTCTGCCTTTGCCTACTAAGCCATTGAATTAATGGTGCGCCCGGCAGGGCTCGAACCTGCAACCCCCAGATTCGAAGTCTGGTGCTCTATCCGTTGAGCTACGGGCGCTTATATGCTGGATATATTCTGATTTTATGCTGAGCCCGTGTCATGTGCCGTCCCCGCAACATCCGACCAGCACTGACCCAACGCGCCATCGAGGCCGTAAAGCCAGGGCGCAAAGACCGCTTTCTCTGGGATGGCACGGAACATGGGCTTGGTGTCAAGATCACACCCGCCGGCTCTAAAATTTTCATTCTCCAGAAAACCATTCATGGCCGGCTGAGACGCATCACGCTCGGTCCGCATGGTGATTTGACCTTGGATGCCGCCCGTAAGCAGGCTCGGCGGCTCAACGGCGAAATCGCCCACGGTCGTGATCCTATCGCAGATGCCAAGGCACAGCGAGAGGAACGAGAGCGCCGAGATCGGTCAGAAAAGACCGTCGACGACCTATGGGAGCGCTACTGGCTTGAAGTGGTCTCACCCCACAACCGAGCCCGCACGGCAAGCGAAAAGAACTATATGTGGAGGTCTCGGATCAAGCCAAGCATCGGAGGTCGAAAGATAAAGGATGTTACCGATCAGGATGTTTGGGTGATCGTGCGGAGCGGCATGCGATCCGACAAGAAGGGAAACATTGTCTCTGGTCGTGCCGCCGCCGGTAACCTGTATCGGCTTTTGCATCACATGTTCGCGAAGGCTCTTGCATGGGGTCTACGTCCCCGGGAACTCGACAATCCTTTGGCCAACATAGCAGAGCCGAAAGTAAACCGCCGGGAAAGGCTCCTGGCTGAAGGAGAGGTGAGGGCTCTTTTGAAGGCACTTGACCAGGCAGCTGCAGAAAGATCGGAAAACGAAGCAGCGCTTACAGCCATTAGGACTGCCATCCACACAGGTGCGCGCATCTCAGAGATACTTGGGTTGCAATGGAAGGAGGTTCGTCAAGGGGAAAGGGAGCTTCACTTGACGGACACGAAAACGGGCTTTTCGAAGCGCTTTGTCTCAGAGGAAGCGTTAGCGGTTATCAACAGCATTGAGCGCCTGCCCGGCTGTCCATTTGTGTTTCGTTCGCCGAGAGATCCCAAGCTCCCGATTGAATACACGTTGGTTCGAAAGGTGTTTAAGCGCATCACTTCACGGGCCGGAGTTCCTAACTGTACCTTGCACACTATTAGGCACTGGTTCAGTACGATGACCGCCAACAATGTTAGCAATCATCGCGTAGGCATGGCTCTGACTGGGCACAAGTCTCATGCAGCTTACATGACGTACGTCCACGGAGAAAAAGAGCAGGCGAAGGCACTTGCGGCGCAGATTGGCATGTTCACTCGATCTCTTACTGATGAGGGGGAATCCAGGAAGGTGGCAGCCTTGCGGAAGGCTGCGCAGTAGCAGCCTAATATCGGCATAGCTTGCCGCAGTCAAAGGCTACACAGTTTCTTGGCCCATGTGATCAGGCACACCCCCGAGGAGATCGATGCCTGCATAGCCGGTCTTTGACGTAAACCGGGAAGGTCTGATGCGCGTTCAGTATTTGGCGGGCGCTTATCATCGCTGTCAGTCCGAATGGAGCCATGAATGGATTATTCGGATCGTCAAGTCATCGTGACAGGAGGGACCGGCGCCCTTGGGTCAGCCGTTGTAGGGGCCCTCGTTGACGCCGGGGCGATCTGCTATGTGCCGTGGCGCCAGGAAAGCGAGGCGCAGCGATTTCCGTTCAGAGAGCATAACCAGGTAAAGCTTTTCGGCAGTATCGATCTTACCGACAAGTCTGCGGTTAAACAGCTCTTTGGCGAAGTCCCGAGCCTATGGGCCTCAATTCATATTGCTGGCGGGTTCGCCATGTCACCCGTGGCCAAAACCAGCAAGAGCGATCTGATGCATCTTATCGATATGAATTTGGTTAGTTGCTTTCTCTGCTGTTCAGCGGCTGTCAACTCAATAAGCCGCTCCGCTCAAGGCGGCCGTATCGTCAATGTTGCAGCGCGACATGCGCTCGAGTGGCGTGGTGGAGCGGGGCTAGTCTCTTATACGGCGAGTAAGGCAGCAGTCGCCGCACTGACGGTGGCTCTCTCCGAGGAGGTCGCCAAGGAGGGAATTCTCGTTAATGCAGTTGCGCCTTCCATCATGGATACGCCGGCGAACAGGGCTGCAATGCCCAAGGCGGACTACAAAGCTTGGCCGAAGGTGGAAGAGGTGGCGGCAACCATCTTGTTCCTCGCGTCCCCGGAAAACAAGGTCACGCGAGGAGCCGTTGTTCCCGTGTATGGCCAATCGTGACGATCACGATGTCCACTCTTAGCGGTGGTTCAAAGGGAGAAAGAACTGGAGCTCGTGATGAGTTGGTTGCCCTCCGTTGATCCAATACTCGGAGATAGGAGATCGTGCGACGCGCTTGAGCTTGTCGTCGTGCCGCGCGTACGCGATTTGGGCGATGGCTTCGAAGTCCGTCGTGCTTTGCCCAGCGACAAGCGCCAGATGGTTGGACCCTTCATCTTCTTCGATCAGATGGGACCAGCCCAATTCCTTGCGGGACATGGCCTCGACGTGCGGCCCCACCCCCACATCGGTCTCGCGACGGTTACCTATCTGTTTGACGGACGAGTTATGCATCGCGACAGTGAAGGGAATGCGCTCGAGATTACGCCCGGGGCAATGAATCTCATGACGGCCGGCCGTGGAATTGCGCATTCCGAGCGGACACCCGCTAGTGCGCGGCACGGTGGTGAAGGCTTGTTCGGGATTCAGAGTTGGATTGCTTTGCCGGAAGAGCATGAGGAGATCGAGCCATCTTTTCAGCATTTCGAAGCAGCTGCCCTGCCGGTAGTCGAGACAGACGGCTTTTGGGCGCGGGTTGTTGCTGGATCAGTATTTGGCGAACGCTCCCGGGTCGGCATGTTCTCTGAGTGGTTCTACGCAGAAGTGGTTCTCGATTCTGGCAGAACTGCGCCGCTCGATCCCGATCATGAAGAGCGGGCGATCTATCTCGTCGAGGGCGAAGTAGAGATTGCCGGGGAAAGTTTCGAAGCACCGCGACTTTTAATCTTCCGTCCTGGCGATCGCATTACCGTGCGTGCAAAGAGGTGCGCGCGCCTGATGTTTCTAGGCGGCTCAGCGTTGGAGGGGCCGCGCTACATTTGGTGGAATTTCGTCTCGTCCCGTCGCGATAGGATCGAGCAGGCCAAGGAGGACTGGAAGTCAGATCGGTTTGCGCCGGTGCCGGACGAAACAGAGTTCATTCCTCTCCCGGAGAACTAGCTTGGGCCAAGACGAGACCAAACTGGCCGGACCGGATTTTGCCCAGGGTATTCCCTCTGAAAGCCTGGCCGATGGCCAAATGCTGGTTGGGCACGCTCACGGGAAAGCTGTTCTCTTGGCCCGTGTGGGACAGGAGGTCTTCGCCGTCGCGCCCCACTGCACCCACTACAATGGACCACTTGCCGAGGGCCTGGTCGTCGGCGAGACGGTGCGTTGCCCATGGCATCACGCCTGTTTCGATCTGCGCACCGGAGAGGCCGTTCGGGCTCCGGCACTCAGCCCGATAACATGCTGGGCGGTGGTGCGAAATGGTGGGCTGATCAAAGTCGGGGAGAAACGCGAACAGCCACAGCCCAGAACCCGCATTGAGCCGACTGCCAAACCCGAACGGATCGTGATTGTTGGTGGCGGAGCCGCCGGATTCGCAGCAGCCGAGATGTTACGGCGCGTCGGCTACAGTCGCTCCTTAGTCATGCTCAGCAGCGATTCGGCGCTCCCCTATGACCGTCCTAATCTGTCCAAGGACTATCTCGCCGGCACAATTCCCTTTGATTATGTGCCGCTGCGGGACGAGAGCTTTTACGAAGAGAATGGGATCGAGACCCAACTTGGCAAAACCGTCGTCCAACTCGACGTTCGGGCTCATGAGCTTGTGCTGTCGAGTGGGGAGAGGGTGACGTATGACCAACTGCTGCTCGCGACGGGGGCTGAACCGGTACGGCTAACAATTCCGGGCGCCGAGCAGCCGCACGTTCACACTTTGCGCGCTCTTGCCGATAGCGATGCGATCATTGATGCCGCCAAGACCTCAAATCGGGCAGTTGTTATCGGCGCGAGCTTCATTGGGCTCGAAGTCGCTGCCTCGCTTCGGACGCGTAAGCTCGAAGTCCATGTGGTTGCACCTGACAGGCGGCCAATGGAACGCATACTCGGCCCTGAGATGGGGGACTTCATTCGGTCCCTGCACGAAGAGCACGGTGTGGAGTTTCACCTGGAGACCAAGCCCAAGGCCATCGACAAGATGGTGCATCTTGAAAATGGCGAGACGATAGAAGCTGACCTTGTAGTCGTGGGCATAGGTGTCCGGCCGCGTCTGGGACTAGCAGAGAATGCAGGATTAAAACTCGATCGAGGCGTTGCCGTTGACCAATATCTTGAGACCAGCGCGCCAGGTGTCTTTGCCGCAGGCGACATCGCTCGATGGCCGGACCCTTATTCAGGTGAGAACATCCGCGTTGAGCACTGGGTTGTAGCCGAGCGCCAAGGACAAGCTGCGGCGATGAACATGCTCGGCGAGCGCAAGCCTTTCGCCCAGGTCCCGTTCTTCTGGAGCCAACATTATGACGTCCCCATCAATTACGTTGGCCACGCAGAGGCTTGGGATGAGATCCAGATCGACGGCGACGTTATGAGCAAAGACTGCTTTCTCCGCTTCAAGCGCCGCGGACGGGTGGCGGCTGTCGCCTCGATCTTTCGCGACCTCCAAAGTCTTCAGGCCGAGGTCATGATGGAGCGTGAGGTCGCCGCGTAGAGGTGCGATTCGGACGTCTACTCGTGGCGCTTGTTTTTAGTGTGCTCGATTCTCTGTCTCGAGGGGATTACCGATGGACCAACGGCCGCCGCTGCCGCCCTTTACCTTTGAGACTGCGGTCGAGAAGGTCCGCACAGCCGAAAACGCCTGGAACACACGCGATCCCGCTCAAGTCGCTCTCGCTTATAGCGCCGAGAGTATTTGGCGAAACCGAACCGAATTTCTGGTGGGCCGTGAGGCCATCGTCGCTTTCCTGACCCGCAAATGGAACCGCGAGCTCGACTACCGGCTGATCAAAGAGATTTGGGCTTTCCGTGAGAACCGTATTGCGGTGCGCTTTGCTTATGAGTGGCACGACGACAGCTTCAATTGGTTTCGCAGCTACGGCAATGAGAACTGGGAATTCAACGTCGACGGCCTGATGCAGCGACGAATTGCCAGCATCAACGATCTGCCGATCGCTGCAAAAGAGCGCAAGTACCACTGGCCCCTGGGCCCCCGTCCAGACGATCATCCATCCCTGAGCGATCTCGGCCTCTAAGCGCCTACGTCCGTTTTTGCCCTTAGCGGACATTGATGTTGGCGCTGAGCATGTCCGCTCTTAGGGGTTAAGCGGACATCCGTTACTGGCGCTCTGATGTCCGCTAATGACCCAAAGCGGACATTCCTCTGAGGTCTTACTTCGGCGGCGTGTACCAGATGGGTGACGTGTAGGCGCGCTCCTGCATCTGCATCGTGACTTCGGGGCCCATCTTCACGTTGAAGTATTTTGCGTCATACGCCGTCCAGCGCGGTGTTGGAATTTCGAGCACGCGGCCGTAATAGAAGGCCCGCTGGGCGGCGTCGAAATCCGGGTCGGTCCAGACCGCGATCAGCTCGGGCGCGCCGATGGTGTTGGTCCAGGTGGCGCTCGCCACGTCGACGGTGCTGCCGACCGGCGGCACTTTGCCGTCAGCGCCAGGCTTCCGGTCGCCCGACCAGGCGACGTCGTAGACTTTCTCCTGCATCTCGCCATTGGCATCGACCCAGCCCTTGACAATCTGATAGCGGTCGAGATTGGCGCCGATCGGATCTTTCAGCGCTGCAACCAGGAAGGTCGGGGCCTTGCCTGCCGGGGCCGGTCCGAGGTCGGCGCCCATTGGCACGCCCCGCGTATAGCCAATCACGGCAGGGCTGCGAGTGCTGGCATCGGCGGCGGTGAAGTCGTATCCACCGAAGAGCCTGACGATCATTCGCGGGCCGGTCGTTGCATAGGTCTCGCGGCGCTCCATGGCATCGAAGATCGCCTCGCGCGTGTTCTCGGTTGCCCAGACCGCGGCGTAGCCAGACGCGGTCTGTTCCCAGCCCGTGATCACAGCCTTGTCTGTCTTGACAAAGGGGTGGTCGGCACGCGTGGCGCTAGGTTCCGAACTGGTCGTCTTGCCGAAGAAGTTTTCTTCCTCGACCGCGGCGAGACCGGTGTGCGCGTCGGTCGAGCCGATCATGCCGAACTTGTATGGGTTGACGCCGAGATCGTTCTCGAGCTTCAGGCCGAGTTTCAAGGCGGAGCGGGCATACTCAAACTCGAGCATCCCTGGCGTCTTTAGTTCGCTGAGATCGAGGTTACCCTTATCCCAGCGCTCGAAGTTGGCGAACTCGTCGTTCGGCGATAGGTACGGATGTGTCTCGCCATCGCCTTTGATCTGGGTCGTTTCGTAGAGACGCTCCCACTTGGCTCGCGTCGCGGCGTATGCGCTATCTATCGGCTTGCCAGTGAAGGACTTCGATGATCGGGAACATGCGGCCATTGGAAAGATTGCCGTTGTGGGCGATAGCCAACACGTCGCCGCCGGTCTTGGCCTCGTAGGCATCCAACCATTTCCATAGGTCACGAGGGTTGTCGCTGCCGTACGGGCTCATCGTGATGAAGGGTTCGACACGACTGGCCCTATCCCCGCTGTCGCGAAAGATCACGTTGCGGTGGAGATTGTTGCCGCCGGTATTAGAGGTCCATTCGTAGCCAATGAAGGCGGTAAACCTGCCCGGTTCGTTCGCCTCTTCCGCCGCCTTGATGGTCTCTAGCCAAGCGCTCCGATAGGCCGGCGTGCCAGGCAACGAAAGGAGCGGCTTGGGGAAGGTTCCCTGGGAGAACGCAATGATCATTTCGATCGCTGCATCCGCTCCCTTTCCCGATTGGATCATGTCGTACCATTTACGGCCAGTGGGATCGGCCAGCAGTTCGGGCTTACCGGCAAGAAGATCGGGAAAGAAGCCCATATTGTCGGAGTGGTCGGCAACCACAAGAAAATCGAGCGGACGCGACAGCTTCGCCGGCTGACCCGACGAAGCCGTGATTTCTTCACCCTTGGCGAAACGATATGCATCGCTCGGCAACAGCCGTGCGCCGAAGGCACCGGCGTCAAACGAAAACGCGGTGTGGAGATGGGTGTCGCCGAAGAGCGGGCGGGAAGGGAAATCGCGGCCGGCCCAGGGCGAATAGGCGCGCTTGGCGGGAAAAACCTTTTCCGCTGTCGCCTTGTCGAGCGTGCCGACGTCGGATACCGGGGCGTCCTCGGCGAGGGCCGACAGTGTGAGGCCGAGCCCGGTCAGACCGGCCAGCAGAACCTTGGCGAGCATCGGGTGCTTCATGTGAGGTCTCCTCCCGAGTTTTGTTCAGAACATCGACACGCGCTGGATCACCCAAAACATGGCGAACGATCCAATGAGATACGGTGGAGCGAGGGTCGCCCAGCGCGGCATTGGGCGGCGAGCGAGCTGGAAAAGGGCAGCAAGGCCAAGCACGAGAGCGACGAAGAGAAGCTGACCGATTTCGACACCGACATTGAAGAAAAGTAGCGCCACCGGAATATTACCGGCGGGGAGCCCAACCTCGCTGAGGGCCCCGGCGAAGCCGAAGCCGTGGAGGAGCCCGAACGCGAGCGCGACGACCCAGGGCGCGCGGGCGGCGATGCCAGCCTTGCCCTCGCGGGCACGGATGATCTCGGCGGCGACCAAGGCGATCGACAGCGCGATCGCAGCCTCGACCGGTGGCGGCGGCACATTGACGAAGCCGAGAGTTGCCACAACGAGTGTGATGCTGTGCGCAACGGTGAAAGCCGTGATCGCCAGGATGAGCTGCCGCGTGTTCGGTGCGATCAGGATGAGAGCGAGCACGAAGAGCAGATGATCGATGCCGAGCAGAATGTGCTCGACGCCGAGCTTCAGATAGGTGGTAGCGACCTCCCAGCCGCCTTGACGGGCCGGGATCGTCGCCTGTGACCTGCCCGGCGTCAGCCTCCCGACCCACTCTCCTCCATCGACGAACTCGATCCGCACTAGCGCGTCGGTCATGGTGCTTGCTAGACCGTCGATGCGCACCTCCTGGCCCGCGAGCGGCTCGATCGCCGACAGGCGCCATGTCTGCACCATGGCGTTGTCCGTCATCCGCGAGATGACTGGCGTCGCAGTTTGCACACGTCCCGAAAAGCTCACGTTAAGCGCCAAGCGGGCGTCGCCGCGCATCGGAGTCTTGAAGAGCACATCGAAGATGCCGGGTGCCTGTTCCCTCAGGTCGAGATACGCCGGACGGACTTCGTGCGCGAAGGCCTGGAGCGCCGGGAATAGGCAAGCGCAGAAGATCAGAAACCGAAACGCCGCAGGAAGGCGCCCTGGAGTACGACGCCTGCTCATTGCGTCTTTGCCTCAGGCGGTGGCGCCGGCAGCAGTTGGGTGACGCTATCGTCGATGACGACCCCGTACTTCTCGCGCAACTTGCCCAGATACTGTGCTTTCGTTTGATCCTCGCGCTGGCGCCGCCACTCCTCCAGCACCTTCGGCCGAACCTCCTGAAATGGGCGAAGTATCGCTGGGCGCAAATCGGTTATCCGCACGAGATGCACGCCGTATCCGGACTTCACCGGGCCAGCCCACGATCCGGGCTTGAGTAGGGACACTGTCCGCGCGAAGTCTGCACCAAACAGGTTTGAGATCGTCTGAACATCGACGTCGTGGAACTCAGTCTCAAGCAAGGTCGGATCGCCTATTGTCGGCACGCGATCGTCCCCGCCCGCGGTCGAAATCAATACGAGCGCGGCCTTGGCGTCTGTTTCGGCGTGCTGGCGTCGCTCGGGGTTGAAGAAAATTTGCGTGAAGGACAAACGCGGCTGACCGCGGAAGCGCTCGGGGTTTTTGTTATAGAACTGACGCAACTCCTCGTCGCTGGGCTCGGCAACGCGCGACGTGTCGGCCACGAGAAAGGTGAGCTTCTGGGCTAATCTTCGGCGAACGATCGTGTCGTTCTGATCGAGACCCAATGTTTTGGCTTCACGCGCCAGCAACTCCTCCTCGAGCAAGTCCCCCACCAATCCACGCAATTCGTCGGCGGTCGGCGTACGCTGCCATTGGTTGGCAAACGTCTCCTTCAACCAGCGCACCTCACCTTCCCCGACATGGACCGGATCAGTTGATGGTGTATCTGTCTTGTTGTGATTGATTAGCATGTAGCCAGCGAACAATAGCGCGCCCGCAACGGCAAAGTGCAGGAGGGGATCTCTGTAAAGCTGCATTCTTTGCACCGGGTCGGGCCGTTGAAGGCATCGGGTTCCTGGGCCCTAATTGTGGGAGTTCGAAGGCAATGGTGGCGTGCCTCAGGACGATGCGGTGGCATTCCATTGGTACGAAGCGGCTGCCCACCAGCTGACGGAGAATTAGTCCCTGTTTGAACTTTCAGGCTCAGACTATTCACTCGTTTCATTTTGCCAATACGCGATTGTGTTGGTCCCTGAAAGTAGGTCCCGGAGCCGCAGGAACAAGCTTTCAACAGTCGGAGTTTGACCACCGACGTACAAAGCGGACCGGATTAATGCGCATAAAGGTCGCCGCCTAACCTCGTTCTAGAAAATCGCATTAGCGCACTTTCGATCTTATTGAGCCCGCTACGCATCCTGCCGCGAAACGTGAATGCGTTTAGTTTCCCCGTCTCGTAGGCTTTGATCACGCCGGGATGAATGTCGCGGCCAGTCCGGCCATTCGAGTTCGTGAACGGCTTTCACGACACCGCCAACGCCGTCGCCGCCCTTTGGCCAGACGTCCGGGATAGTCAGCCAAAGGGCCGCCTCAGCCTCCTCTTTCGGGGTCACATCCCAAGCGAACGAGATTTGGTTCTTTGGCTTCTCGATAGCTTTGCATGCGGCGGTTTGGTCAATGGGTGGAGGGCACTTTGTCTGTGGCCGGAACCTAAGGGGACTCAGGTCCCGACACCTCGGAGATGTAGTTGCCGGCAGGAAGCGGGGGGTCAGCGGAAACCACCAGGAGAATTTCAAAATCACTGCCCCTGCTAACCCTGTAGGGGAAAATAAGACGAACATCCGACCGATGTGTCCCCGGAAGCTCTTTTCGCTGAATGAAAATGCTATTGCGTCCCTCAAATCTCGGATCGTCAGCCGAGGGATAAAATATGGAGGCATATAAAAACGAGAGCGCCGCGAGCCCTATGACGAACACGGCTGAGACGACGGCAAGGACTACCGAACGCCACGGGTGCACTCGGCTGTAGCCACGATAAACAAGGTAGCCAAGCAGGGCAGCTGCCACCACGGTGCCGAAAAAGAAGGCAAAGGCCACCATCGCAGGCTCATCGTTGCCGAACGTGAAGCCTAACCGAAAAATGCGATCAAGTCGCTTTAAACAGGGTATCAGCGTTTACCCCGAGGATGCGGTGCAATTCCAAAAGCAAGTAGACGCCAACGGAAGGGTATTTTCCGGGTACGCAAGGCCATGGCCAACCTGGCCAAAAGCGCGCGGCAGTAGTTCAGCTACCTAACCAATAAAAGATACCTAAGGATGCTGCCGGCGAACCTCGAGCACCTGCTCAGGTAGGCCGCCATTGCAGCCCGGAACCCCAGCGGGCCATCCGGGTTGAGCCGAGCGGGGAATCAACCCAAAGGAGCCCTCCTAATGCACAGATATGCTTTAGCCGCCACCTTTGTGCTCGCGCTTGCGACGCCGGCGCTTGCCGCCGAGTTCTACGTGGCGCTCGACACGTCAAGGAAGGAGTGCCGTGTAGTGACGGAGAGGCCTGACGATAGGTTGACACTGTTGAAAGACGACACCTCGCCATCTTTGAAGATGGTGGGCAGCGGCGCCTACAAGAGTGAGACTGAGGCGCAGAAGGCCATGCATGCCATCAATGAATGCGAGAGCGTAGCCGCACGTGAAAACCGGTAAAGCTCTGTCGAGCGGCGCAGGGACGAGCACGAACTAGAGATGGAATTTCAGGAGGGTATGAAGCGGTGCAATCTAGGTGCAGTGATTGCGGCGGCTTACGGATTGAGCCTCTCCCGCGTCATCGAGTTCCCCACCCATTTCGCACTAAAGCGACTTCAAAAAGCCGATAAAGCCTCTGTTGCTGTTGTTTCGATGGAGCTCGCCTGCAGACACCGGGGGCATACTGTTTCGCCGCGGAGGCCCATGGCTCAGCCTACTGTTTTGATGGTCTCCTAATTTTCCAGACGTAGGCGGTACGGCGAGGGATTGATGGCGGTCAGCATTGGCCGAGCCATATGAGCGAACTGAACGACGGCTTGACCAGCCCGCAGCCCTGCAATCATTCAGCGCTGCCGGCACCAAGAGCAAAGCTGGCTACCGTCATGGGCCTGAGCCCACCAGGTCGGAGGGCGTGCCCACCAGTAAAGGGCTCTCACCCGATCGGGGGAGATCAATTTCCTGATTGGGGGGCGCCAATTCCCATGAAGTCTGCGACGATTGGACCAACTGGCACATTTGAGGAGAGTTACGATGTACTCGACTAGCTCAAAAATCACCGTTGTCGGCGCCCTTGCCACCTTTCTCAGTATGCCCGCCGTCGCTGATGAACTTACCAGATTGGGACCGGTCCCCCCTCACGAGCCAATTCTCACCTCAGTTGGCACTAAGCGCGTCATAGCCTTCTATCTTCCGGGCAGCGGTCAGTGCGCTTTGCATGCAGTGATCGGGGACAAAATGAACATAAACCCAGACACTGATATTCCGGCCGTTCGCGTTCGTATTAGCCTCGAGCCGGGCCAGACTGTGCACATAGACAGTGTTGAAGGAGAATCACTCAATCTCCGTTGCGGGAGAAATGCTGAGAGCCTCGCACCCGTCAACACCGACGACGCAGTCGCTTTCGGCATCACCATGCAGCCATCCGAACAGCCCATTAACGCTAGCGCATCCGGTTTTTGATAAGCACAATAAACTCAAAAACTCCTCCTCTCTCCCTCAAGGGCCTTGGACGTTGCAT
Source organism: uncultured Alphaproteobacteria bacterium (assembly GCA_963821255.1). GTDB lineage: Bacteria > Pseudomonadota > Alphaproteobacteria > Rhizobiales > Methyloligellaceae > Methyloceanibacter. Next base: position 123,465 of record CAWGCX010000011.1, read on the forward strand.
ACGTTTGAGGCCTAGCTTTTTGGAACCTGGTGCGTTGTTTAACGCGAGCTTGCGATGCATCGACGAACAGTCACCGGGATTGTGATTTTGCTGCTGCTGTTAGTAACAGCTGGCACGGCACCCGGTGAAGTCATAAGCGCGGAACTCATGACGCCCATGGAACGAGTAGCCACCGCACCCAAGGGTGAACTGAAAAGTCCCTACCCGGATTTTGCGAGCGTCGCAAAAGAGGGCCATCGCAAATACATGGCTGCTGGTTGCAACGGCTGCCATGGCGGCGGCGGTGGTGGTGGTATGGCCGCGCCCTTAACCAATCCTGTTTGGGTCTACGGAGATGATGACGACACTCTGTTCCGGCTGATCGCACTTGGCACAGGTAAACTAAGTCCCGGCGATGCGTTCGGGAAGCTGGGCTACCAACGAAAGGGTTCTGAGAGCGTCGTAGGACCGATGCCGCATTTCGGGGAAATCATCAAAACCGATGACGACCTCTGGAAGATCATAGCCTGGATAAGATCGGTATATTGCGGGCGGCGAGCAGAAGGCTGTTGAATTTGCGCGAACTGAGATTTGCATCGCGGGCTCATTGTCAGCATTTTATTTTAGGTGCTCTTAGGCGATAATTTGCCTATGCCCGCGCTGCTTACTGGCGGTGTGGCACTCATGAACAACCGGAGGAGTTCGGTCTGTTTCGAAATTCCGGTTTTGGAGTGAATGTGTTTCAGATGGGTCTTGGCGGTGTTCTCGCTGATCCCAAGCGTCTCAGCCGCTTCCTTGACGCAAAGCCCTGGCGCCATGGCGAGGAGCACGCTTAACTCGCTCGTCGTGAGACCATAGAGGCCTGCGAAGGCCTCGCCTGCCAAGGGCGGCACGACCATCGGATCTTGCACTAAGATTGCCGCCATTCCAGCGACGCCCCTCTGTTCCCCGCGTCCGAGCGGGAGGATGGTGGCGATTAGACCTGCATTGTTTCCGCCGGGAAGAGCAATGGTGCCGCTGGTTGAAAGATCAGCCTGCTCGCGGACTGCCTCGTCGATGGCCGCGGTGAGCGTACGGCTCGCCTCGCGCTCTATAGGAGCAAGACGGCCATTTGCAATCTGGATTACATCTCTAGTGCAGACTTGGCGATCAGCCGCACGGTTCATATAAACGATTTGCCCCTCGCGGTCAGCGAGATAGACACCAAAGGTAAGCGCATTCAGTATTGCCTCTAGGGCCTCCGCGCGGATGGTCGTGAGATTGAGAGCATCCGCAATCGCTCCCGCATGGCGTTGTTGCTCTTGACCTTGCTGGCGCTCCAGAAGCCGCCCAAGCTGCTGTCCAATGCTTTGCACGACATAAACGAGGTGCTGGTCAGGCGATTGATGCGTATCCGAGAAGAATTCCAGGACGGCCTGAAGCTTTCCTTCTGTGTAGAGCGGAAAGCCGAAGGAAACGCAAAGCCCATGTTTCGACAGGACTCGTTTACTGGGTTTCAGCAGGATTGGGGTTCGCGGCTGTCGGGCAGTGTCGAGCTTAGCCTCCCATATTTTACCAGGAAGCTCTTTGCCGATCGTCAACGCAGCTCCTGCAAGTTCACGAGCGAGAGGTGTTAAGTCTTCACGCTCGAAGTGCCAGACTGGGCTGGAAAGCAAGCGGCGGGGGTTATCGACGTCGTCTGGAAAGTAAGCATGTGCCGCGGGCCAGCCTGTCAGCCGGCAAATCCTCTCCAGGCAGCCCCGAAGGAGATCTTCAAAAGAGCCGTCAAAGGCGCCTTGAACAGTGGCTTGCCACAACACCTCGGTTTCCAAAATGTGTTGTCTTTGCCATTTCTCGATACGGCGTCTTACCGCGACATCGGCGCTCAAAACGAGCGAGAGCACGGCAGTGCTGGTCGTGAAGGCCAGCAACAGTGCGAATAAGTCGTTCGGGCTTGGCTTGGCGAAGGGCCCGCACTGCATCAGGGTACAAACAACCGCGAATGCGGAAATGATAAGCCCCACGGTAGCGGTATCTCGTGGACCCTGACGGAGGGACGCCCACAGCAACGGCAAAAGGACGAGAAAACCCAGCGCGTCGGGAACGGGTACGCGATGCATAACGGGGCAGCTAAAAACCATCACTCCGACCGAAACCGCCGCAAGATAAGTCAATCCTGTTCCGGTAATTTGAGGGGGCGTGAGTGATGCTGGTTCGCTTTTGGCCCAGAGCACCACAACTGGGGTAACAACAAGAGCCCCCGCGAAATCGCCGAGCCACCAGGTGAGCCAGACTGAAATGAAACTGCTCATTTCAGCATAGCCAGCGAGCGTCAGACTGCTCACTCCTATCGTGGCACTGACCATCGTCGCGGCAAGGCTAATTAGCGCAAATTTGGTTACGCCAATAGGCGTGTCGAAAACCTGCTCACCCTCCGCCCAATGCCTGACTAGGTAGCCCGCAATCACCGCCTCAAGAGTATTGCCGCCTGCAATGGCCAATGAGGTGAAAATCGAGCCTGCGGTGATCTGATTGATCAGAAAGGCAGCAATAAAGATGGCAGGTGCAATCCGTCCGCCGCACAACAAAATGGCTGCGATGGCTAAACCCGTCGGAGGCCAGATGGGTGTGACGCTTGGATTAATCGAGGCAAGCTGTAGGCCGAGGCCGGCAAACGTGAAATACGCAATTCCAACCAGAATCAGCTCGGCGACGTGAGGTCCTAGTGGATGGGTTCGTGTAGGCTCACGCGCATTGCGCCGCTCGCTTGTGAGGATCGCTAGTGGCTCTAGTCTCATGCCGATTGCCTCGCAGATTCGCAGCGAGATGAGCACTAATCCTAAGGTTTAATTCTAGGACATTCCTGAATTTTTGTTTGTGGCATTTCCCACACTTAATTTACGATTTCACACAAGCAGCAGGAGGCAAGGGTTCCTCTAGTGAGCGCGACACTGAAACCTAGGAGAAAGTCGTGCGGGTTCTCCAGTCTGCTGCGGAAGAACAACACATGCTCTTTAAGCCTTTTGGGGTGACTCAGTGACGAACTTAGGTTAATTGGAGGGGCGGTCAACTCGTAGATGTACGGGAATGTACCGGCTCCAAGAAATTGTAGATCAGTTACTGCGCGAGAAGACGCCGCGGTCTCTGCTTGACAGCATGCAAAAGGTGCTGCGTGAGGTTGGTGTCGAACACTTCGCCCTTATGCGCTTCACTCACACCGGTGAGCCACTCGACAAGTGGGTGATCGGCTACAGGGCTCCACCGCAGTGGCTCAAAGCCTACATGCACCGCGACGATCCGAACGCTGACCCCGTCGTCAGGCACAGTAGAGAGACCGTCGAGCCGTTCTTCTGGTCCGAGATAATCGATGACGAGAGGGTCAGAAAGGCGAGGGGCAGGGGGGTCGATGAATTCCTCATCATTCCCGTGCCTGGGCCCTACGGCTGCGTCGGCACGATGTGGATGGGCGGTCGCGCACGCGAGAACCTCCTCAAGTACAAGCTCGTCATCCAGGCAATCGGCCTGTCGTGCTACTACCACCTACAGCGACACTGCGACGAAGCGCCCGATCCACCAGCGACGACTAGCAGGCTGAACAAGAGAGAGCACGACGTGCTCGACATGGTCGCGGACGGTCTGTCAGCTCAGGAGATTGCCGAGCAGATCAAGCTGTCGGTGCGCACTATCGAGTGGCACATGCATCAAGCGATGCAAAAGCTCGGCGCGAAGAACCGCGTACAGGCTGTCGTGCTCGCGATCCGCAACGGTCTAATCAGCGTTTAAACGCAAGCTTGACAGACACCCGGAGCTTTTCCGGATGGTTTGGTATTCGATTGTGGAAGGACCGATGCGCAGAGCTTTTCGGCAATGCGGTGCCGTCACTGATGGCGGAGGTTTTGGCAAGAGAGATACGGGCTCAGTTGCTGGATTGTCCTCTCAGATCGACCACCCCAAAGCTCTTCGGCTCCTCAAAAAAAGACTTAATTTCTCGGCTGATGGAAAGCTTACTCGTGTTCGTCGCCCTCAAGATGATCAGTTTCGAACCGGCACTGTGACGCTGCTGTGACACGCTCAAAGGCGGTGTACTTCCCCCAAGCACGCGCAATCACATTTAGTCGGCGGTGTTTCGACGTTAGCGACGTTGCGGTCAGTCCTAGAAGTGTGCTCTTCTTGTTCGGCTTGTCAGGCATGAGATGCTACGGCCTCCGTTCTTACAGGCGGTCGGGTGGATGCCTTCGTGCGAGCCATTGAGCGTGGAAAACAGTCATGCCAAGAGAGCAGCAGTTCGAAATTCCCGAAGAGTTACGCCAGCTCGCCGAAGACAATGTCGAACGCGCACGTAAGCTTTATCTTCAATTCATGGAGGGGGTCTCACAGGCCATGGGAGTCTGGTCGACGTCGCCCTCAAACACAGCGTCTCCGGCCTTCAACGAAGTGCGCGAGCGGGCGGTTAAAATCACGCAAGAGAACGCCGATGCCGCCTTCAAATTGGCGAAAGATGTTGCCAACGCAAAGGACCTTCAAGAATTAGTGACGCTACAGACGCGTTACGTCCAATCCCAAATGAAATGGTACGCGCAACAAACTCAAGAATTCGGGCGGCTAATGGCCCACGCATTTACCAGCGTGCAAGGGCCCCAACCTAGCGGACAAGCAGCCCCACGACCTCCCTCGAGCAATCAACCGAAACCAGGAGATTAGAACTGTTGGGGGATCTCGCGCCGGGCGACGGCCTAGAGGTAGTCGTCGGTTTTGAGCCTCTCCCGCCTCCCAATCGGCCTGTCGTGCTACTACCACCTACAGCGACACTGACAAAACACTGAAGCTCTGGGATGCGAATAGTGGGGAGGTCATTCGCACCTTCGAGGCACAGTCGGGAGAAATCTATTCGGTAGCGTTTTTCGCCTGACGGGAAACGCCTGCTCTCGGGGAGTGGCGACGGTAAGCTAAGGCTATGGGACAGCAGGACTTGGAATTCGTGCACGGGCTGGTCGCCACTTCCGCTTGTGGCACCGCCGCACCACCCTCGCGCAGCCTGCCGGGCCGTATCCGCCGCCAAATTGTTGCTGTCACTGGGTTCGGCCTGCTCCTGATCCTCAAAGGTTGATGCCGAGCTTTGGCAGGAGCCAAAAGGTGAGAAGGTACAAAGCGACGGTCATCGCACAAACGACCGCAAGCGAGATCCAAAACCCAACGCCGTGCCTCAGCATTGCGGGAAGCACGAGGAACAGCGGGAGAGTCGGTAGGACGAGCCAGAACGTGCTCTCGGAGAGAGCGGCGATTCGCTCATTGTCCCCCGTGTCGCGCCAAAGCCAGATCATGGCGAGGATCGAAACGAGCGGTAGAGACAGCAGCAAGGCGCCATAAGTCGGGACGCGGCGTGCGAGTTCGGACGCAGCCACGATGATGAGGCCCGACAAGGCCGCTTTGACGACCAGATAAAGCATGGCTTTCGATGCCTTGGCCGGCGCTCTCTCCGGCCTGTTTTCCATAGCGGCTGAAAAGCTGTTTGTCCTCACGCCATGGCTTGATAGATTGAACACATAGAACCAGTCCCCGGCCGCCGGCTAGCAAGAACGGCACGGCGGCGTCGGGTTGAGAGGTCGCAAGACGTGAATGGGCCGAGCGGCGATGCCCGCGCGGCTGCCATGGCTTCGCGCGAGAGCAAGTCCGCGCGGAGCGAGACCGGCGACTGCGGAGACGGCGGCGCGCCGCCGCAGGGCGCAACCCGGGCGCGGAGCAGCGCACCGGATCATGGCCTCGTGGGGGCAGCCGAACGCAGGGGCGACACGGGCGCGCAAGCGCGGCCTTCGTCGTCTCTCATCTATGGCGCGCTCGATCTCGGCACCAACAACTGCCGGCTCCTCATTGCCAAGCCTTCGCGCCGCGGCTTCGTCGTGATAGACGCCTTCTCGCGCATCATTCGCCTCGGCGAAGGCGTGCTCACCTCCGGGCGCCTGTCGGACGCCGCCATGAACCGCACCGTCGAGGCGCTCAAGATCTGCTCCGATAAAATGCATCGGCGCTCGGTGACGCGCGCGCGGGCCATCGCCACCGAAGCCTGCCGCATCGCCGCGAACGGGGAGGAGTTTCTCGACCGCGCGCGGCGCGAGACGGGCCTTGCCATCGAGGTCGTGACGCGGGAGACCGAAGCCAAGCTCGCGGTCTCGGGCTGCTCCTCGCTGCTCGATCGCTCCTGTGACTGGGCGCTCGTGTTCGACATCGGCGGCGGAAGCTCTGAGCTGATCTGGCTCGACCTTGCCCGTGTCGGCCGTCAGTGGCGGCGCACGCTCATCGACCGGCTCGACGTGCAGAATGCGATCGCCGCTTGGACCTCGTTGCCGATCGGCGTGGTCAATCTCGCCGAGCGCCATGGCGGTCGCGATGTGACGCAAGCCGGCTACGAGGCGATGGTCGCCGACGTGATGGGCGCGCTTAAGGATTTCGAGGCGAGCCACGGCTTCGGCAAGCGCATCGCGGGGCGGCGCGCGCATTTCCTCGGCACGTCGGGCACGGTCACGACGATCTCCGGCATCCACCTCAAGCTGCCGGCCTATGAGCGGTCGCGGGTCGATGGCTGCTGGCTCAGCGCGCGCGACGTGCGCGCGGTCTCCGCCGACCTGATCGCCATGAGCTATGCCGAGCGCGTGGCGCAGCCTTGCATCGGGCAGGAACGCGCGGACCTCGTGCTGGCGGGCTGCGCTATTCTTGAGGCTCTGCTCCGAATGTGGCCTTGCCAGCGCCTGCGCGTGGCGGATCGGGGCTTGCGCGAAGGCATCCTCGCCACCTTGATGGCCGAGGACGGACACGACCGCAGGCCCATGCATCGACCGCCCCGCCGCTTCCGCCCCCCGCACGAGCGCTGAAACTCACTCATGTTGGCGCGACAGGTGCGGGGAAGTCCTGTCACCAGCCACCAACTCGTCATGGCCGGGCTTGTCCCGGCCATCCACGTATTTGTTGTCATTGCCCGGCTTGACCGGGCAATCCAGTATTTCAAAGCCGGTGATCCAGATCGGCGCTTACTTGATTCCCGCTTTCGCGGGAATAACAGGGCAGAAATTCGTGGATGCCCGGCACTTCGGCCGGGCATGACGAATAAATCGAATTGGATAGACCCCTACCGCACAGGCTCTTCGAGTTGCGCGGCAGACTCTTCCGGCGTGCCGACCGGCCGCGCACGCGTGGAGAGGTTCGCGCCCGCGTCCCGCGGCAAGGTCGCGAAGATCAGCGCCGAGCTTGCCGCGATCGCCGACACCAGCACGAAAGCCGACGGGAAATCGGCGAGCAGCACCTCGTGGCTGTTGCGGCCCATGCGCTCGAGCTCGAGCACCAGCGCGCCGATGGCGACGCCGGCCGAGAGCGACAATTGCTGCGCGACGCTCGCGAAGCTCGTCGCCCGGCTCATCGCGTGGTTGTCGATATCGGCATAGGCGATGGTGTTGATCGAGGTGAATTGCAGCGACTTGAAGAAGCCGCCGACGAGGAGGAGGCCAAGGATGACAGCGTGCGGCGTTGCGGGCGTGAACAGCGCGATCACCGCCAGGAACAGGCTGCTGATCAGCGCATTCACCACCAGCACGCGCTTGAAACCGTAGCGGCGGATGATTGGCGCCGCCGTGGTTTTCATGGCGATCGCGCCGATGGCGCTCACGAAGGTGAGCAGACCCGACTGGAATGCAGACATGCCGAAGCCGAGCTGGAAGAAGAGTGGCAGCAGGAACGGCATGGCGCCGATGCCGATGCGATAGACGAACCCGCCGACCACGCTCACGAAGAACGTCTTGACCTTGAGCAGCCCGAGATCAAGCAGCGGCGCGGGCGCGATGCGCGCGTGGCGGACATAGAGCGCGCAACCGATCACGCCGGCGGCCAGCAGCGCGAGCACGACATGAGTGGGGAACAGGCCCTGGCCGATCGAGGTGAAGCCGAAGGCAAGTCCCGACAGCCCGATGCCCGAGAGGATGAAGCCCTTCACGTCGAGCGGCGGCACGTCGTCCTCGCGGATGTTCTCGATATAGCGCGTGGCAAGGATCACGCCGAGAATGCCGACGGGGATGTTGATCCAGAAGATCCAGCGCCACGAGGCGAAGGTCGCGATGAAGCCGCCGAGCGGCGGACCGATTACCGGACCCATCAGCGCCGGCACGGTGAGCCAGGCGAGCGCGGAGATGAGCTCCGATTTCGGGATGCTGCGCAGGATGACGAGCCGGCCGACCGGCACCATCATGGCGCCGCCCATGCCCTGGATCACTCGGAACAGCACGAAGTCTGCCAGGCCTTGCGCAAAGCCGCACGCCGCCGAGCCGACGGTGAACACGACGATGGCGGCACGGAATACAGTGCGCGCGCCGAATTTATCCGCCATCCAGCCGCTCAAGGGGATGAACACGGCGAGCGACAGCAGGTAAGAGGTCAGCGCGAGCTTAAGCGCGATCGGGTCCTCGCCGAGATCGGCGGCGATCGCGGGCAGCGACGTCGCGATCACGGTCGAGTCCATCGTCTCCATGAAGAGCGCGACGGCGACGATGAGGGTGACGAAATAGCGGGGCATGTGGCAGGTGTTGGGGGCCTCGGTATGCAGATGGGGCGAAGCGCCTCGCCCGGTCAAGGCCGCGCGGCAATTGGCGGGTTGAACAGATGGTGAAGGCTAGCAAAGGCGGTGCACGTGGGGGCGGCGTCCGTGGCGCGGGTGGCGAGCGCAGCCTCTCGGTGCGCGTCAAAACCGCCAAGGGCCGGAAGCTCGCCTCGACGCGCTGGCTGCAGCGCCAGCTCAACGATCCTTATGTCGAGGCGGCGAAGCGCGCGGGCTATCGCAGCCGCGCCGCCTTCAAGCTCGCCGAGATCGACGACAAGCACCGGCTGCTCAAGCCCGGAATGATTGTGCTCGACCTGGGTGCTGCGCCCGGCGGCTGGAGCCAGGTCGCGGCGGCGCGCGCGCACGCCGGCGAAGGGAAGGGCAGGGTGATCGCGGTGGACTTGAGCGCGATCGAGTCGGTCCCCGGCGTCGAGGTCATGGTCCTCGACATGAGCGAGCCGAAGTCCGGCGACTGCATCAAGGAGGCGCTCGGCGGTGCGCTCGCCGATGTTGTGCTGTCGGACATGGCGGCGTCGGCGACCGGGCATAGGCAGACCGACCATCTGCGCATCGTCGCGCTTGCGGAATCCGCGCTCGACATCGCCGAGGACACGCTCGCGCAAGGAGGCGCGTTCTTGGCCAAGGTTCTGCAAGGCGGCACGGACAAAGACCTGCTCGCGCGGCTAAAGCAGGGCTTCGCGCAGGTAAAACACGTCAAGCCCAAGGCCAGCCGGGCCGATTCAGCCGAGGTCTATGTGCTCGCCACCGGCTACCGCGGCGGCGCCGCGCGGCCATAAGAAAGAGCCCCGACGCTGCCGGGGCTCTCTCTGAAATCCCAGCTTTCGCTTGAACTTAGTTGTAGTAGCGGCACTCTTCGTAGCGCTGCCACCAATAGGGGCTGCTGGTGGCTTGGGCGCGCCGCCACAGCCAGCCGCACTCGTCCCCATAGTTGTAGGCGCCATAGGCAAGGCCTAACCCGATGGACGGATAAAGATATCTGTAATGGCGGTGCTTATTCCCCTTCCAGGCATAGCCGCCATTCTTGCCGCCGCGAGCCCAATCGCCGCCTGGCGGCCCTTTGCCGGCATAGCCCTTGCCGCCTTTGTACGCGCCCATTTTTGGTCCGCCATTGTAGGCACCCATGTTCGGTCCTCCGCGGGGACCAGACATCTTCGGCCCACCGGCTTTCCCGCTGAACTTGGGTCCGCCGCCGCCAGCCCTTATGCCCGGTCCGCCTTTGCCGCCGCCGCCTTGGCGGACGAGATCGACCGAACCTGCCGGACTTTGCATGGCGCCTTTCAGATTCACCGCCGGCGCCGCCTGCGCGTCATAGGCCGCGAAAAGCAGCGCGCCGAGAGCGGCCGCGATCGTTCCTAGTCTCATGGGGACTCTCCTTCCGAAATTGCTTTGCTCGGCGTCTGCCCGGCCTTTCGGCCCGCAGGCGCATTCGTCTGGGGAAAAAATGTCCGGGCGAGGTGCCTTGTTCCGGCCGCTTGCCTTTGCAATCTCACGATAAGGTGATAAAGGGGGTCGCCAACCGGTGGCCCCGTGTTGCGCTGCGGAAACGCTCGGGCCGCCCCACGAGACGAGGTTGGCCGATGCCCGAAGGGCAAGCCCCCGCAAACAGACGCTTCCCCGACAGCGCGATTGCGCTCACCTTTGACGACGTGCTGATCAGGCCAGCGGCCTCCGGCGTGCTGCCGGGAGAAGTCGACATTTCCTCGCGGATCACCCGCACGATCTCACTGCATATCCCGATCATCTCCTCGGCCATGGACACGGTGACCGAGGCGCGGCTCGCCATCGCCATGGCGCAAGCGGGCGGCCTCGGCGTGATCCACCGCAATCTTTCGCCCGAAGCGCAGGCCGCCGAGGTCGCGCAGGTGAAGAAGTTCGAATCCGGCATGGTGGTGAATCCGGTGACCATCCATCCGCAAGCGAGCCTTGCGGATGCGCTCAAGCTGATGGCGGACTACCAGATCTCCGGCATCCCCGTGGTCGAGCCGGGTGCGAATGGCGGACGCGAGGGCAGGCTTGTCGGCATTTTGACGAACCGCGACGTGCGCTTCGCCACCAACCCCAACCAGCGCGTCGCCGAGCTCATGACCAAAGAGGGGCTCGTCACGGTCAGGGAAAGCGTGGACATGGCGGAGGCCAAGCGGCTGCTCCACCAGCACCGCATCGAGAAGCTGCTCGTGGTCGACGACGACTATCGCTGCGTCGGGCTGATTACAGTGAAGGACATCGAGAAGGCGAAGGCGCACCCGAATGCCTGCAAGGACGAGCAGGGGCGCTTGCGCGTGGCGGCAGCGACCAGCGTGGGCGACGATGGGTTCGCGCGCGCCGAACGCCTGATCGACGCGGGCGCCGATCTGATCGTGGTCGACACCGCGCACGGTCACTCCGACCTCGTGCTCGACGCGGTGCGCCGCATCAAGCTTGCCTCGAACGCCGTCCAGGTCGTGGCCGGCAACGTGGCGACCGGGGAGGGGACCAAGGCGCTGATCGATGCCGGCGCGGATGCCGTGAAAGTCGGGATCGGTCCGGGCTCGATCTGCACGACCCGTATCGTTGCTGGCGTGGGCGTGCCGCAATTCACCGCGCTCGTCGAGGCAGTCGAGGTCGCCAAGAATGCCAACGTGCCGGTAATCTCGGACGGCGGTATCCGCTATTCGGGCGATATGGCGAAAGCGCTCGCCGCTGGCGCCGACTGCGTGATGCTCGGCTCGTTGCTCGCCGGCACCGACGAGAGCCCGGGCGAAGTGTTCCTTTATCAAGGCCGTTCCTACAAGGCCTATCGCGGCATGGGCTCGATCGGCGCCATGGCGCGCGGCTCGGCCGACCGCTACTTCCAGCAGGACATCAAGGACGCGCTCAAGCTCGTACCGGAAGGCATAGAGGGACGGGTGCCGTACAAAGGTCCCGTCGCGAGCGTGCTGCATCAGCTGATCGGCGGCTTGCGCGCTTCGATGGGCTATACCGGCTCGCGCACGCTCGCCGACTTCCAGACGCGCGCGGAGTTCATCCGCATCACGGCCGCCGGCTTCCGCGAGAGCCACGTGCACGACGTCACCATCACCCGCGAATCGCCCAACTACCCGCGCGAAGGGTAAGCCGCCCAACATTGCTTCGCCCGCGGCGGCTTTCGTGGCCTTTTGCTTCCAAGACGTCGGCCAGATATCCCGAGCCGCTCCTGCGCGTAGCGACGGCTACTCCACCCCGAGCCTGCGGACCTCGTCGAAGATGGTGGGTTCAATCCGCTTGGCGAGCGCGAGATCGGCGGCGCCGTCGGTGGGCTTGCCCTTGCGGCTCTTGACCACGCCGCGCCCGACCAGCGCCGAGGCGTGGTTGTTCTGCAGGATGAGCGCCGTGTCGAAATCCGCAGCGGCTTTGTCGAGGTCGTTCTTCAGCACGAAGATCCAGCCGCGGTCGACATAGCCCTTGGCCGTCTGGGCGTCGAGCTTGATCACCTCGCTGTAGTCGGCGATGGCTTTGTCGTAGTCCTTCTTCTGCCGGTAGAGGTCGGCGCGCGTCGAGTAGCCGAGGGTCGCCTTCGGATCGAGCTCGATCTTGCGGTCGACATCGGCGATTCCCTTGTCGAGCTCGCCTTTGTGTCCGTAAACGATGCCGCGCAAGAGATAATAGTCGGCATCCTTGTCATTCATGCTGATCGCCTTGTCGAGATCAGCCAGCGCCTTGTCGTATTCCTTCTTGGCGTCATAGCCCGCCGCGCGCATGAAATAGCTGTTGGCGCGCTCCGGGTTCAGCGCGACGACCTTGTCCATCTCCACGATGGCATCGTCGATGCGCCCGAGCGCGGAGTAGGCCATGGCGCGCACGCTATGCGCCCTGATCAGCTCTTGCGTGTCGCTCGAGCCCTTGGCGATGATCTCGTCGCAGGAGTCGAGCACCTCCTTAACCGAGCCTTTGCCGGTAAAGCAGGGCCTGGTCTCCTCGGAGGCGCCAGCCTCCTTGCTCGCGCCTTGCTCCTCGACGGGCTGGTTGTTAGCGTCGGCTTCGTCGGCGGCATTGGCGAGGCCCGGAAGGGCGATCAGCAAGGCGGCCACAAGGGCGGCGCTTGCGGGAAGGCGACGGGGAGCGCGAAAGCGCATGGAATTTCCTCCTGAGGGCATATGGGATTTTGCTTGGGCCTAGGTTTAGAGGGGCTTTTGGGCGTCCGTCAATTGAACTTCCGTCCATGATTACGGGGAGCCGAGAGGCAGGGTATAAGGGCTTCGAGCCGATCCGCCAGATTCCGGATGGACGCTGAGGGGGACCGAAATGCCATGACCATCCAGGTCATATTGCTGCCGATGTTCGCGCAGGTCGCGCTGACATTTTTGCTGTTGTTCTGGATGACGGTGCTGAGGCTGCGGGCCGTGCGCGTCGGCGGGGTGAACCCGCAGCAAGTCGCGCTGCGCGAGCCTGCCTGGCCACCGCGCGTGCTGCAGGTCGGCAATGCCTTCCACAACCAGCTCGAGCTGCCGATGCTGTTTTATATCGTGGTGCTGCTCGCGCTGACAACCAAGACGCTCGACGTCATCCTCTATGTGCTGTCGTGGATGTTCGTCGCCTCGCGCTATGTGCACACCTATATCCACGTCACCTCCAACCGGCTCGACCGCCGCACCGCCGTGTTCCTGATCGGCGCGATCGCGCTCACCTTGATGTGGGTGATCGTGTTCGGCCGGGTCATGCTGCTGTCTTCGGCCTGATGCGGGACGGCGCGCGGGCGAGCGCCGCGATCGAGGTGCTGGCCGATATCGAGGCGCGCAAGCGCCCCGCCTCCGAGGCGCTGAAGGATTGGGGGTTGGCGCACAGATTTGCCGGCTCGGGCGATCGCGCTGCAATCGGCAATCTGCTCTTCGAAGCGCTACGCAAGCGTGCATCCTCTGCGTATGCCATGGACGATGGCAGCCCGCGCGCGCTCGTGTTGCGCACGCTCGTGACGGGTTGGGGCATGACGCCGGATGCGGTCGCGGCGCTCGCGGACGGCAGCAAGCATGCGCCGGAACCGCTCACCGAGGCCGAGCGTGCCGGACTTGCCCGCGCCGTGCCGGCGGATGCGCCGGCGCCTGTGCGGGGGGATTTCCCGGAATGGCTTGCGCCCGAATTCTCGCGCGCCTTTGGAAGCCACGCGGGCGAAGAGGGAGCTGCCTTGTCCCAACGTGCGCCGGTCGATATCAGGGTCAATACGCTCAAAGCCACACGGGAAAAGGTGCTGAAGGCGCTCGCGCGTTTCGAGGCTTCGCCTGCGGACCATTCCCCGCTCGGTGTCCGGATCGCACCCGCGCCTGGACCCGGCCGCAGCCCGCATGTCGAGGCCGAGCCCGGGCATGGCAAAGGCTGGTTCGAGGTGCAGGACGAGGGCTCGCAGCTCGCCACGCTGCTTGCCGGCGCCAAGCCGAAGCATCAAGTCATTGATCTCTGTGCCGGCGCCGGCGGCAAGACCTTGGCGCTCGCCGCTGCGATGCAGAACACCGGCCAGCTCTACGCCTACGACTCCGACCGCATGCGGCTACGTCCGATCTTTGAGCGGCTGAAGCGGGCCGGCGCGCGCAACGTGCAGGTCTTGCCAGCAGGCGATATGGCCTCGCTCGCCCCGCTAGAAGGCCGGATGGATCTCGTGCTGATCGATGCGCCCTGCACAGGGTCCGGCGTATGGCGCAGGCGCCCTGATGCGAAGTGGCGGCTGAAGGCCGAGATGCTCGAAGCGCGCCAGGCCGAGCAACGCGCGGTGCTCGATCAGGGGGCGGTGCTGGTGAAGCCCGGCGGGCGGCTCGCTTATGTGACGTGCTCGGTGCTGCCGTCGGAGAACCGCGACCAGGTCGACGCCTTCCTCGCGCGGCATGCGGGTTTCAAGCTCGTGCCGTGGCGCACGCATTGGGCGGCGTTGCCGGGCGCGCCGGCTCTTCCTTCAGCCGACGGCTCGGACCAGGCGCTGCTCATGACCCCGCTGAGCCACGGCACCGACGGCTTCTTCGTCGCGGTGCTGGAACGGGCGGGTTAGGCCCAAGTCTGCCAACAGTTTCGTCATGCCCGGCCGAAGTGCCGGGCATCCACAAATTTGAGCCTGCCGCCGGCAATTCGTTCGAGCGACGTGCAATCGCCGCTGGTATAGAGCGTTTTGCTTTGATCCCTTACCTCGCCGCCAGTGTGAAGTCATAATCGAAATATTGCTTCTCGACCCCGCCCTCCTCGGTCGCGACGAGGTGCGCCTCGTCCTCTCCGAGCGTCGTGTAGCGGAGCGAGAAGATCATCTCGGTGACCTTCTGCTTCGGGTGCTCGGCGAGATGCGCCTTATCGTAGGTCCGCGCGTAGCAGGCCTGCGCGCCGGGGGGCTGGCGGCAACAGCACCTTGAGCTTGGCGTATTCGTCGGCGAGCGCCGTTCCGAGCACGGCGGCAAGGCTGCCCGCCGCGGCCAGCCCAAATACGATCGTCCGCCGCGTGGCTCGCATCGCGCTGCCTTTCGGTCCCTGTGGCTGCCTGGACGCCCTTCAAAAATATTTGAGGGCAGACCGGCTAATCCCTTGAAATTACCAAAGACGTCGATGAAATGAACGCCGCTTTTGCGGAACGATGAGTTGGCGGCTGTCGTCCACCATCGATCCCCCGAAAGCTGGAGGGGTCGTATCATCCCATGGCCTTGCTCATAGGGGAGGCTAAAGAGCCGCCCGGTCGCCGCCAGGCGACGCGTCAACGTCTCGACAAAGCGCAATCTCCCATCAAAGCTCTCTCGCCGGTCCAGGCACCGCCCGCGCCGCCGCCGAACCTCGTCGTGCTCGCGCAGCGCCCGGAGCGCTTCCCGGTTGGGCCGCTGTCGCGCGCCTTCCGCCGGCGCTATTTCTCAGAGATCGAGCTCGCCCAGTGGAACGACTGGCGCTGGCAGGCGCGCAGCCGCATCCGCGCGCTCGCCGAACTCGAGCGCATCTTCGTCCTGTCTCCCGACGAGCGCGACGCGGTCACGCGCCATCAGGGCTCGCTGCCGCTCGGCATCACGCCGTATTACGCGAGCCTGATGGCGCGCGAGGACGCTATGGAGCCGCTCCGCCGCACGCATATCCCGATCGGCACCGAATATCTGAAAATGCCGGGCGAGGCGGACGACCCGCTCGGCGAGGACGGCCATACCGCCGCACCGGGGCTCGTGCACCGCTATCCCGACCGCGTGCTGTTCCTGGCTACGGGCTTCTGCTCGACCTATTGCCGCTATTGCACGCGCTCGCGCATGGTCGGCGATCCGAACGGCGAGTATTCTTTCTCGCGCCCGCAATGGGAGGAGGCGCTCGATTATATCGCCGCGCATCCGGAGATCCGCGACGTGCTGATCTCGGGCGGCGACCCACTGACGCTGTCGGACGAGCGGCTCGACTATCTGCTCGGGCGCTTGCGCGCCATCAAGCATGTCGAGTTCGTGCGGCTCGGCACCAAGGTTCCGGTCGTGCTGCCGATGCGCGTGACGCGGTCGCTGGTGCGCGTGCTGAAGAAGCATCATCCGCTCTGGATGAGCCTCCATTTCGCGCACCCCGCCGAGTTGACGCCGGAGGTGACCGAGGCCTGCACGCGCTTGGCCGACGCTGGCATTCCGCTCGGCAGCCAAACGGTTCTACTCAAGGACATCAACGACTCGGTCGATACGCTGAAGGGCCTATTCCACGGGCTGCTGATGCGGCGGGTGAGGCCCTACTACCTTTATCAATGCGACCCGATCTCGGGCTCCTCGCATTTCCGCACGAGCATCAATAAGGGGCTCGAGATTATGCAGGGCCTGCGCGGGCACACGACCGGCTACGCGGTGCCGACTTATGTGGTCGACGCGCCTGGCGGCGGCGGCAAGATCCCGCTGCTCCCGGACTATGTGGTCGGGCGCGAGGGCGACGAGCTCATCCTCAAGAATTTCGAGGGCGAGACCTACCGCTATACCGACCCCGACGGAACGGTCGGCGCCGATCGCACGCCGCCCGCGAGTGCGCTCTGATGCGCGTCGCCCTCGTCTACGATCTTCGCGACGACTATCGCGCGCTCGGCTTCTCCGAGGAGGAGGTGGCCGAGTTCGATTCCGTCGAGACGATTGATCAACTCGCCGCGGCGCTAGAGGCGCTGGCTTGCGAGCCGGTGCGCGTCGGCCATGGCCGCGCGCTTGCGGCGCGGCTCGTCGCGGGCGAGCGTTTCGATCTCGTGTTCTCCATCGCCGAAGGCGTGAGGGGCCGCGCGCGCGAGGCGCAGGTGCCGGCGCTCTGCGAGCTGTTCGATCAGCCTTATCTCTTCTCCGATCCGCTCACGATGGCGGCCTCACTCGACAAGGGCGTGGCGAAGCGGCTCGTGCGCGATGCCGGCGTTCCGACGCCAGCTTTTGCAGTGGCCGAGCGGAGCGCGAGCGAGCTCGTGGGCTGGGACAGGTTCCCCGCTTTCGTCAAACCGCTCGCCGAAGGCACCGGAAAGGGGTGCGAGGCCGCCTCGCTCGTGGGAACGCCGGCCGAGGTGCATGATGCCGCGGCCCGCGTGCTGCACCGCTACTGCCAACCAGCACTCGTGGAGACCTATCTTCCTGGCCGCGAGTTCACCGTCGGCATCGTGGGCAACGGCGCGAACGCGCGCGTGCTCGGCGTCTGCGAGATCCTGCTGAAGCCGCAGGCCGAGGCCAACGTCTATTCGCTGCGCAACAAGGAGCTGTGCGAGGACCTCGTCACTTATGTCCGCGCCGAGGACGGCGAGGCGAAGCTTGCGGGGTTGCGGGCGCTCGACGCCTATCGCGCGCTCGAATGCCGCGACGCCGCGCGCATCGACTTCCGCTCGGACGCGCAGGGCGAGCCGTATTTCCTGGAGGCGAACCCGCTTGCCGGCCTTAATCCCTGGCATTCGGACCTGCCGATCCTCGCCGCGCAGAACGGCATCGAGTTCACGTCGCTGATCGGAATGATCCTCGACGCAGGCCTCGCGCGTTATGGCTTGGCCCATCCGGGCTTGAAGCGCCAACGGCGAAGCGCCTGATGGCTTCCGGGTCGCGTGGCTATGTCCCGGTCCTGCATGCGGCAACCTTGAGCCGCCCCGACGAGGTCGACAGCATCGTCACGGCGGAGGCGGTGGCCGCGGCGCTCGAGGCGCTCGGCTATGAGACGGAAGTCGTTGCACTCACGCCGGGTCTGGACGGGCTCGAGACGCCGCCCGCGCGGCGCCCGCTCGTCGTGTTCAACCTGGTCGATGCCGTCGGCGACGATTGCCGGCTTGCGCCGATGGTGCCGGCACGGCTCGATGCGCTTGGGCTGCGCTATACCGGCGCGGGCACGAGCGCCTGGCTCGAAACGCTGTCAAAGGTCGCGACCAAGCTGAAGCTCCGGCATGCCGGGCTGCCGACGCCGGACTGGTCGGAGGACGGGACGGGTCTCGACCCTGAGACGCGGGTGATCGTCAAGCCGGTCTGGGAGCATGGCTCGCTCGGCATCGACGCCACGTCAGTGGTGCGCGCGAGCGAGGCGCCGCACGTCATCGCCGAGCGTGCGCGCGCGTGGCGCACCGAGCATTTCGCGGAAAGCTTCATCGAGGGCCGCGAGTTCGCTGCGGCCATGATGGAAGGGCCTGACGGCGTCGAGATACTGCCGCTACGCGAGACGGTCTTCCAGGGCTTCGACCAAGACGAGCCGCTTATCACCGGCTATGACGCGAAATGGACGCCGGACAGCGCAGCCTGGGCCGGAACGCCGTGCCGCTTCGGCATCGAGCAGGACAACTCGGAGCTTACCGCCGAGCTCAAGCGGCTTGCGCTTGCCTGCTGGCGTCTGTTCGTTGTGCGCGGCTATGCGCGTGTCGATTTCCGCGTCGATGCGTCAGGCGCGCCCTTCATCCTGGAAGTGAACATGAACCCGTGCCTCGGACGAGACGCGGGCTTCGCGGCATCGGCCGCTTATGCCGGGCTTTCTTATGAAGAGCTGATCGGCCGGATTGTTCGGATCGCAAGCCCGGCCGCCTCCCATACGAATGGGCACGCGCCTGCGAGGCTTGCGCCCGGCGCACTTGCATGGCGCAAAAACGTCACGGCCGAGGATATGGCGCGCGTGCGCTCGCTCGTCGCCGCGACCGACATGTTCAACGACGCCGAAATCGAGGTCGCCGCGAGCCTCGTGTCCGAGCGGCTTGCCAAAGGCGCGGCTTCGGGCTGCAACTTCATCTTCGCCGAGCGCGGGAGCGAGGTTGTGGGGTTCGCCTGCTATGGGCCGATCGCGGGCACACAGGATTCCTTCGACCTCTACTGGATCGCGGTCGCGCCAAGCGAGCAGCGCAGGGGCCTAGGCGCCGAGCTTTACGCGCGCGCCGAAGCGGAGATGGAGGCCGCGCACGCGAAGCAAATCTATGTCGAGACGTCGTGCTCGGACCGTTACGCGCCGACACGCGGTTTCTATCAGCGACTCGGTTTCGCCGATCAGGCGCGCCTCCCGGACTTCTACGCGCCGGGCGACGGCAAGGTAATCTACGTGAAGACGCTTAGCGTCAAGACGCTCGATTCAGTGTGCCTCGAAAAGCGTCGGGCCTGAGCTCAAGGGCGTCGCCTTCACACGCGCGAAGCCGGCCTCGGCGAGCAGGGCATCGATCTCGGCGCGCCTGCGCAATCGTCCGCCAGTGATCGCCATCATGTGCAGGTCGAGCAGGATCGCGCTCGCGTCCTCGGATGCGCGCGCAGGCAGCAGACGTTCGATGACGGCGAGCCGCGCAGCCCCCTGCATCGCGGCCCGGCAGTTGCGCAGGATAGCGGCGGCGCGTTCGTCGTCGAAATTCTGCAGCACGCCTTTCAGCAGATAGAGGTCGGCCGTGACGGGGATTGCTTCGAGGACGTCGCCGCCGACCAGATGCGCGCTGTCGGCGAGGCCGAGCGACTGAAAGAACGGCACCGCCGCGCTCAACGCATACGGCTCATCGAGCAGCACGCCCGTGACATGCGGATGGGCCTCAAGCAAGGCGGCGAGCAGGCCGCCATGGCTCCCACCGATCTCTGCCACGATACGCACGTCCGCAAGATCGAGCGCGTCGGAAATCGGCTTCGCTTGCGCATGGCTCTCCCCCGCGAGATAGGCGGCAAACAGCGCGCCCTGCTCCGCGTTCGCGCGGCGCCAATCGCGCACGTCCCTGCCGAAGGCCTGCTCAAAGGCGGGCCTGCCCGTCTCGAGCGACGCGATCAGCTCGGCCCAGGGCCGCCAATATTGCTCGACAACGATGGTCGCCTTCTCAGCGAGGCGCGATGGGGCGCCAGTCTTCAGCGAAAGGCCGGCCTCAGTCAGCACGAACGCGCCCTCGGGAAGCTCTTCGCAAATGCCCGCCGCCACGAGCCCGCGCATGAGGCGGTGGACGTGCGGGGCCGACAGGCCGAGCTTCTCGGCCAGGTCGTCGGCGGTCCGGGGCTGGTCTTCCAGGCGCTCGGGCAGGCGGAGCTTCACCGCGGCATAGATCAGCGCCGCGTCGTGATAGGCCTCGATCTGCCGGCGCAGGCGCATTTCGAAGCCTGCCTGCTCACTTGGACCCACAGCCATGACGCGCACCCGAATGGCCAAGCGGGCGGCCTGGAGGGCCATTGCCGACTCGGCAACACTGCTATAACCACCCGCCATGACGGAGCAAGCGCGAGAGTTTGAGCACGGACAGGCGCAAGCAGCGCCGGCGCCCGCGCAAGAGCGCGTGTTGATCGTCGATTTCGGCAGCCAGGTGACGCAACTTATAGCACGCCGCGTGCGCGAGGCGGGCGTCTATTCCGAGATCGTGCCCTTTGACCGCGCGGAGTCGGCGCTTCAGCCGGTCGCGCCCAAGGCCATCATCCTCTCAGGCGGGCCGGCCTCCGTGCACGAGCAGGGCACGCCGCGCGTGCCGAGAGGCATCTTCACTGCAGGCGTGCCGGTGTTCGGCATCTGCTATGGCGAGCAGGCCATGGTTGCGGCCTTGGGTGGCCAGGTCGAGGGCGGGCATGAACGCGAATTCGGCCGCGCCAACATCACCGTCATCGGCGAGACGCCGTTGTTCGACGGCGTGTTCGCAGAGGGCGAGCGCGCGCAAGTCTGGATGAGCCATGGAGACCGCGTGACGCGGCTGCCGCCCGGCTTCCGCGCCGTGGCGATCTCGCAAGGCGCGCCCTTCGCGGCGATCGCCGACGATGCGCGCAAGCTCTACGGCGTGCAGTTCCACCCCGAAGTGGTGCACACGCCGAAGGGCGCGGCGCTCTTAGCGAATTTCGTGCGCGGCATCGCCGGATGCGCCGGCGACTGGTCCATGGCGCAGTTCCGCGCGAACGCCGTGGCCCGCATCAGGGAGCAGGCGGGCAGGGGGCGCGTGATCTGCGGGCTGTCGGGCGGCGTGGACTCGGCCGTTGCGGCGCTGCTCATTCATGAAGCGATCGGCGACCGGCTCACCTGCATCTTCGTCGACCACGGACTGCTGCGTGAAGGCGAGGCGCGGCAAGTCGTCGATCTCTTCCGTGGCCATTACAACATCCCGCTCGTCGCGGTGGATGCCGGCGCGCGTTTCCTCGCGGCGCTCGATGGCATCACCGACCCCGAGGCCAAGCGCAAGATCATCGGGCGCCTGTTCGTCGAGGTCTTTGAGGAAGAGTCCGAGAAGCTCGACGACGCTGAGTTCCTCGCGCAAGGCACGCTCTATCCCGACGTGATCGAGAGCGTGTCGGCGGCTGGCGGGCCATCTGCCACCATCAAGTCGCACCATAATGTCGGCGGCCTGCCCGAGACGATGCGCTTCAAGCTGATCGAGCCGTTGCGCGAGCTGTTCAAGGACGAGGTGCGCGCTCTTGGCCGCGAGCTCGGGCTGCCGGAGGCATTCGTCGGCCGCCATCCCTTCCCGGGACCGGGTCTTGCCATCCGCATCCCCGGCGAAGTGACGGAGGAGAAGCTCGCGATCCTGCGCAAGGCCGACGCGATCTATCTCGACGAGATCCGCGAGGCCGGGCTCTACGACAAGATTTGGCAGGCTTTCGCGGTGCTGCTGCCGGTGCGCACCGTCGGCGTGATGGGAGACGCGCGTACCTACGACCATGTGTTAGCGCTGCGCGCCGTCACCTCGACCGACGGCATGACCGCCGACTATTACGACTTCTCCCACGAGTTCCTGGGCGCGGCGGCGCGGCGCATCATCAACGAGGTGCGCGGCATCAACCGCGTGGTCTACGACATCACCTCCAAGCCCCCCGGCACGATTGAGTGGGAGTGAACCTGGCCGATCCGGCCACTTGACAATAACAATAGTGTTATATAACATTCTCGTTATCATACACGAGGATGTGCGATGCCCAACCTGAATGCCGCCTTTTCGGCCCTTTCCGATCCGACCCGCCGGGCGATCCTTGCGCGTTTGGCGGCGGGGGAAGCCACGGTCATGGAGCTGGCGCGCCCATTCGAGATGACGCAGCCCGCCATCTCTCGGCATCTGAAGGTTCTGGAGAGCGCCGGCCTGATCGTCCGCCGCGCGGAAGCCACAAAGCGCCATTGCAGCCTGGCACCCAAGCCGCTCGAGGACCTGGAACTGTGGCTGTCGATGCTGCGTCGCGCGCTCGAAGCGAATTACGAGCGGCTGGACAAGCTGCTCGCAGCCATTCCGCTCGACACACAAAGCAAGGAGTAGGTCATGTCCAAGCTCACGCTCAAAACCGACGGCGAAACCGAAATCATCGTCACGCGGCGGTTCGCCGCCTCACCCGAGGAGGTCTTCAAGGCGCACACCGATCCGAAACTCATGCAACAATGGCTGCTCGGACCAGACGGCTGGACGATGCCGGTCTGCATCAACGACGCGGGCCCGGGCGGCAAGATCCGCTGTGAATGGACTGATGGCAATGGGGGCGACTTTTATCTGACTGGCGAATATATCGAGGTCACGCCGTTCAGCCGCATCGTGCATGTCGAGCGCATGCACCTGCCAGACCCGACGCCGGACAATCATGTCGAAACCACCTTCCAGGCCGAAGGCGGCGGCACGCTGATGGTCATGCGCATGAGCCTGCCCGATGCCGAAGCCCGCAAGGCGATGCTCGCGACCGGCATGGAGCAGGGCATGGAAGCGAGCTACGAACGGCTGGAAGGCATGCTTTGACACTAAGCGCCCGGGCACCATCGAGTGGGAGGAGGGGAGCGCCTAATTCTTAGACTCCCGCGGAGGAGACCCCCGCGACAAGCTGTTCAGAGCGAGACAGCATGTTCCCGGTAGTGCGGCGCCGTATAGTTCTGCAGACTGAATCCATCAGGTTTCGTCAGTCAGCGTGAAAGGGTCAGGCTATGCCCACAGTGACCACCAAGGACGGCGTCGAGATTTTCTACAAAGATTGGGGCTCAGGACAGCCGATCGTGTTCAGTCATGGCTGGCCGCTTTCGGCCGACGACTGGGACGTGCAAATGCTGTTCTTCCTGAGCGAAGGCTATCGCGTGATCGCGCATGACCGGCGCGGGCACGGGCGCTCGACGCAAATTGCGGACGGCCACGACCTCGACCATTATGCCGACGATCTCGCAGCCGTGACGGGGCATCTCGGCCTGAAGGACGCGATCCATGTCGGCCATTCGACCGGCGGCGGCGAGGTGGTGCGCTATCTCGCCCGCCATGGCGACAGCAACGTGGCGAAGGCGGCGATCATCAGCGCGGTGCCACCCTTGATGCTGAAGACCGCGGCCAATCCCCTCGGATTGCCGAAGGCGGTGTTTGGCGATCTCCAGGCGCAGCTCTTCGCCAGTCGGAGCAAGTTCTATTACGATCTGCCAGCCGGGCCGTTCTATGGCTTCAACCGTCCGGGCGTCCAAACCATCGTGCCCGTGGTCTGGAACTGGTGGCGCCAAGGCATGATGGGCGGCGCGAAAGCGCATTACGACGGCATCGTCGCCTTCTCGCAGACCGATTTCACCGAGGACCTCAAGAGGATCAACGTGCCGGTGCTGGTGATGCACAGCAAGGACGACCAGATCGTGCCTTACGTGGCCTCCGGGCCGCTGTCAGCCAAGCTCCTGAAGAACGGCACGCTGAAGACCTACGAAAACTATCCGCACGGCATGATCACGACCCAGGCGGACGTCATCAACGCCGATCTGCTTGCGTTCATTCGCGCGTAGTTCGGGCGCCGGGGCGCCGCGCGCGGATTTCGTCGTGCTGGCTGCTGATCCTTCGGAGCCCATCCGCAACATCAAGAGCATCGCCGATGTGTGGCGCAGCGGGAAGAAAGCGCCCGCGCATTAGGCGGGCTTAGCGGAGGTCAGGCGGCGGGCGCCTCGCCGACGGCCTGGCGCTGGGCCTTGCATTGATCGGCGAGGAAGTCGAGCAGCGCGCGGACCGAGGGCAAGAGACCACGCCGCGAGGGGAACACGGCGTGCACGATGCCGGGGCGCGGCGCCCAGTCCGGCAGCACATTCTCGAGCCTGCTGGCCTGGATGTCGTCAAAGATCATCAAGGTCGGCAATTGCACGACGCCGACCCCTTCGATCGCTGCCGCCCGCAGCGCCGCCATGTCGTCGGTGATGAGCCGCGGAGCATGCGTGATCTCCGCGCTCTCGCCGGTCACGCGTTCCAAGCGCCAGACGTGGTCGCGCCGGGGTGGGCCGAGATCGAGGCTGGGCATGGAGTTGAGATCGGCTGGATTGGCAAGCGCGCCGCGCCCGCCGAGCAGGTTAGGGCTCGCGACAAGGCACTGCCGGCTCTCGTCGAGCTTGCGCATGACGAGGTCGGTGCGCTCGAGCGGCGGAAAGCGGACGCGGATGGCGAGGTCGAATCCCTCACGGATCACGTCCACGCGGCGGTTGGTGCTTTCGAGGTGGATCTCGACGAGCGGGTTGGCGGCCATGAACTTTGCGATCAGCGTGCCGAACTGGAAGGAGACGAGCGCCGTGGGACAGGCCATGCGGATCACGCCGCGCGGCTCAGACCGCATCTCCGCGATGACCTGCTCGGCGGCCTCCGCCTCGACCAGCATCGCGACGCAGCGGTCGTAGAATTCGCGGCCGATCTCGGTCACCGAGAAGCGGCGGGTCGAGCGCTGGATCAGGCGGACGCCGAGACGCTCCTCAAGCAGACCGATGCGCCGGCTAACCTTGGACTTCTGCATGCCAAGCGCACGCGCGGCCGCGGAAAAACCGCCATGATCGACCACCTGCACGAAATAAAAGAGGTCGTTGAGGTCCTGCATCGTCCTATTGATAGGACGCTGTGGCGGATTAGGCAATCTGGCAGGCTGTTCGTCCGAGATTATATCCCGGGCAACGCGATCGGAACCTACAACCCGACCGGTCGCTTGGGAGAAACAGTCATGAAGAAAGTTCTCGGACGCTACGGCAATAACAGCCGGCATTGGGTGGGCGACGGCTTCCCCGTCCGCTCGCTCGTTTCATACAACACGCTCGGGCAGCATATCAGCCCGTTCCTTTTGCTCGACTATGCCGGCCCGCATATGTTCGATCCGGCGGACGCCCCGCGCGGCGTCGAGCGGCATCCGCATCGCGGCTTCGAGACCGTGACCATCGTCTATGACGGCGAGGTCGAGCATCGCAACTCGACCGGCCACGGCGGCGTGATCGGCCCTGGCGACGTGCAGTGGATGACGGCGGCGAGCGGCATCCTGCACGAGGAGATGCACTCCAAGGGCTTCACCCGCGCGGGCGGTCCGTTCCGCATGGTGCAGCTCTGGGTGAACCTGCCGGCGAAGGACAAGAGCGCTTCGCCCGGCTACCAGTCGCTCCTCAAGGACGACATCGCCGAGGTCGAATTGGCCGACGGCGTGGGGCGCGTCAGGGTCATCGCCGGCGCGTTGGGCGATACGAAAGGCCCGGCGCGGACCTTCACGCCGATCAATGTCTGGGACGTGCGGCTCAAGCGCGACGCCTCGGTCACGTTCGATCTGCCGGAAGGGCATACGGTGCTGCTTGCCGTGCTCGGCGGCCATGTCACGGTGAACGGCGCCCAGCAGGCGGGCGAGGCGGAAGTCATCCTGCTTGCCCGCGAAGGGCGCGAGGTCATGATCGACGCCGATGGCGACACGACCCTGCTCGTCTTGACCGGCGAGCCGATCGACGAGCCGATCGTGGGCTACGGGCCGTTCGTGATGAACAGCCAAGCCGAGATCCGCCAGGCGATCGAGGATTTCAACCGCGGCCGGTTCGGCGATATCGCAGCCGCTTAGTACAAGGACCCCGGCCTCGCGGCCGGGTTTTTTGCCTCCCGCGCGGGCTGCCGCCCGCCTCGCGCCGGTTTGATCTTGGCCAGTTTTTTGCTCTGCAAAATGTCCTATATTTCTGCCATAACCCCCGCCTAGGCCACGCCCCCGCGGGTCGCGGGGCTGCTGGGAGCTTGAGAGACGTGTCCTCCGAATTCACCATCAAGCGCGTGACGGCGCCGGAAATTGGGAGCCGCAAGGGCGGCGCGCCGATCGTCGGGCTCACAGCCTATCACGCGCACACCGCGCGCATCATCGACCCGTATGTGGACATGCTGCTTGTGGGCAACTCGCTCGGCATGGTCATGCATGGTTACGAGACCACGGTTCCGGTGCCGCTCGAGCTCATGATCATGCATGCGCAGGCGGTGGTGCGCGGGTCGACGCGCGCGCTGGTCGTTGTCGACATGCCGTTCGGCTCTTACGAGGAAAGCCCCGCCGTCGCCTTCCGCAATTCTGCGCGTGTGATGAAGGAAACGGGTTGCGGCGCGGTGAAGCTCGAAGGCGGGGTGCATATGGCCGAAACCGTGCGCTATCTAACCGAGCGCGGCATTCCGGTGATGGGCCATATTGGGCTTACCCCGCAGGCGGTGAACACGATCGGCGGCTTCCAGCCGCGTGGGCGGTTCCGCTCGGAATGGGCGGCGTTCGAGGCGGACGCGCGTGCCGTCGCCGAGGCGGGGGCCTTCGCCGTCGTGCTGGAGGCCTTGGCCGAGCTTCTCGCCGCGCGCATCACCAAGCAGATCGACATTCCCACGATCGGCATCGGCGCATCTGCCGAGTGCGATGGGCAGGTCCTCGTGCTGGAAGACATGCTTGGGCTTTCGCCGCGCGTGCCCAAATTCGTGAAGGAATACGCTCAGCTCGGCGCCGGCATCGAGGCGGCGGTCAAGTCCTTTGCCACGGACGTGCGCACGCGGGCCTTCCCGTCGGCCGAACATACCTACACGATGTTCGACGACGCCGAGGGGGCCACGAAAAAGACCAAAATGACAGGCAGTTAGCCTTTTCTGAGGCGGCTCCAAAACAACGCTTCCAGGCCATGAAGGGGCGCGTTACCTTGCGCGCCCAAGAAGCCTTCACCTTAGGGACGGCAGGGAGGAGCGAGGGACTTCGCTCGCGCTGCAAGTCTCGTCAGTCGGAAGAGTCTGCTGTTCATGAGCGATCGTGATTTCTTTCGTGAGGTGAACGAGGCCGTCCGCCAGGATCAGTACCGGGCGCTGTGGGACAAATACGGCCTTTATGTCCTCGCGCTTGCGGTGCTGCTCGTGGCGGGTGTGGCCGGCTACAATGCCTGGACGTTCTGGCGCCAGAGCGAGCGGCAATCTGCCGGCGCCGAGTTCACGCAGGCCGTGATCCTTGCAGAGAACGGCGATCCCAAGGCTAAGGAACTGCTTGACGCTTTGGCGAAGAAAGGGCCGCCCGGCTATCAAGTGCTCGCCCGCTTCCAACTCGCCGCCGCCGAGGCCAAGGCCGGCAAGATCGACGAAGCCGTCGCCGCTTACGACGCGCTCGCCAACGATGCGGGCGTCGACCGGATCTTGCAGGGTGTGGCCGTGCTTCAGGCTGCCGGCTTGCGCCTCGACAAGGCGGACTTCGCGGAGATGGAACGCCGCCTGAAGCCGCTCATCGATCCGAACAGCGCGTGGCGGTATTCGGCCCGCGAGCTGCTTGGACTTTCGGCTTACAAGCAGAACGACATGCGCGAGGCGGAGAGACAGTTCAGCACGCTGCTCGGCGATCAGGGAACGCCGCAGAGCTCGCGGGAGCGCGCAGACATGATGCTCGCGCTGATCGTGGGAGCGCCGCAGACCCTGAGCAGCACGGCGCCGTAGCTGGCTGAAACACGAAGGGTGGCTCGAATTGGGCCGGGGTCAGACAGGGGACATAGGCATCCGCCTACTCGCTGCGGCGCTCGCGGCGTCGATCGCCGCAAGTCTCACTGGCTGTGGCGGCGGCCTGCTGTCGTCGGTAAAAAACCCGTTCAGCAAGGAAGAGACGAAGCTGCCGGGCGAACGCATCTCGGCAATACCCAATTCCACCACCGCCAGCATCGATGCGGCAAGCATGCGCCCGGTGTCGATGCCGATGCCGCGCGTCAATCCCTCCTGGTCGCAGCCGGGCGGCTTGCCGTCGAACAATCCCGGCCATCTTGCCTTGAGCGATTCCGTCAACAAAGTATGGGCCGCGGATGCCGGGACCGGATCCTCCTCGCGCGGGCGCTTGAGCGCCGTGCCGCTCGTCGCTGACGGCAAGGTCTACACGCTCGACGCCGGGGGCAGCGTTACGGCGTTCGCCGCGTCGAGCGGCGCGACGCTCTGGTCGGCGAACGTCACGCCAAAGAACGAGAAGAAAGCGGAAGGCTTCGGCGGCGGGCTCGCGCTCGACGGCGGCCGCCTTTACGCCACCACGGGTTACGGCGTCGTCGTTGCGCTCGATCCGGGGAACGGGGCCGTCGTCTGGACGAAGCAAATCGGCAAGCCTGTGCGCAGCTCGCCAACGGCATCGAGCGGCAAGGTCTATTTCGTGTCGGCCGATAACGTGCTGCATGCGCTCAGCGGATCGAGCGGCGATGAGCTTTGGCGCGCACGCGGCCTACCGCAGCCTGCCACCATCCTCAATAATGTGAGCCCGGCAGTGTCGGGCGGGATCGTCGTCGCGCCGTTCCCGGCAGGCGACGTGACCGCCTTTGCCGCGGGCAGCGGCGAGAGGGCGTGGAGCGAGTCGCTCGCGCGCTCGAGCGAGAGCACTGAAGCGTCCAACGTTCTCGGCGATCCGGCGCGGCCGGTGATCGACCGGGGCGTGGTGTTCGCGGTGAGCCACGGCGGCAAGATGATCGCGTCGTCGGAGTCGACCGGCGAGCGGCTGTGGACGCGCAACATTGCCAGCACACAAATGCCGTGGGTCGCGGGTGACGCCGTCTATGTGATCGACACTTCCGGCAGGATGCATGCGCTCTCCCGCTCCGACGGCTCGGTGCGCTGGACCGCCGACCTCCCGCAAAAGGGCCGCTGGAGCGGACCGATCGTCGCCGGCAACAAGGCCTGGGCCGTGTCCGGCGAGGGACTACTGGTAGGCGTTGATGCGCGCGGCGGCCACCTCGTCACCAATCTCGATCTCGGCACGGAAGTTTTCGTCTCGCCCGTTGTGGCCGGCGGCCGCATGTATATTCTTGCCGACAACGCCCAGCTCATAGCCCTCAACTAGATCTCGCCGGCGCCAGCCCGAACGACGCCCGAACGTTTTCCGCCGGACGGACCGATGACCTTCACTGTCGCCATCGTCGGACGGCCGAATGTCGGCAAGTCCACTTTGTTCAACCGGCTTGCGGGCAGGCGGCTCGCGCTCGTCGACGATCAGCCGGGACTAACGCGCGACCGGCGCGAGGCCGACGCCGAGCTTGGGGCCTGCACGGTGAGGCTGATCGACACGGCAGGTCTCGAGCGCGGCGATGAAGGACTCACGCCACGCATGCGCAGCCAGACGGAGGCTGCAATCGCGCAGGCCGACCTCGTGCTGTTCCTGGTCGATGCGCGGACCGGGATCGTCCCCGCTGACGAGATGTTCGCCGATCTCGTGCGCGGCGCGGACCGCAAGGTGATCCTGGCTGCCAACAAATGCGAGGGCCGCGCGGCGGAGCCCGGCCTGTACGAGGCCTATTCGCTCGGGCTCGGCGAGCCGCTGCCGATCTCGGCGGAGCATGGGCTTGGCATCGGCGACCTGGCCGACGCGATCGAGCAGGCCTGCAAGCAGGCGGTCGCCGTCGCGGAAGCGCCGGACGGCGAGGGGCTCGCGGCGGAGGAGGGCGAGGCGGAAGGTCCGCACAAATTGCGCATCGCCGTGGTCGGCAGGCCGAATGTCGGCAAGTCGACGCTGGTCAATGCGCTGCTCGGCGAAGAGCGTATGATCACCGGGCCTGAGGCCGGCATCACGCGCGATGCGGTTGCGGTCGACCTCGCCTTCGAGGGGCGGCCCTTGCTGCTGTTCGACACGGCGGGGCTCAGGCGCAAGATGCGCGTTGAGGGCCGCGCCGAGGAGCTTTCGGTGGGCGATGCGCTTAAGGCCATTCGCTTCGCCGAGGTCGTGGTGCTGTTGCTCGATGCCGAGCGCCCGTTCGAGAAGCAGGACTTGCAAATTGCCGCTCTGGTCGAGCAGGAGGGCCGCGCGCTCGTCATCGCCGTCAATAAATGGGACTTGGTGCGCGACCGGGCGCGACGCCTGAGAGAATTGCAGGAGACTTGCCAGCGCCTATTGCCGCAGCTCAGAGGCGTGGCGTTGGTTCCAGTCTCCGCATGCAAAGGGCAGGGCCTCGACGCCCTCATGCGCGCGGTACTCGAAGCGGATGCCTTGTGGAACCGCAGGCTCCCGACGCATGCGCTGAACGACTGGCTACGAACGGCGGTCGAGGCGCACGCGCCGCCCGCGGTATCAGGCCGGCGCATCAAGCTCAGATACATCACGCAAGCCAATGCGCGTCCGCCGACTTTCGTGCTGTTCTGCTCGCGGCCGAAGGCGCTGCCCAACTCTTACCTGCGCTATCTGGTGAACGGCTTGCGCGAGACGTTCGACATGCCGGGCGTGCCGATCAGGCTGCATCTGCGCAAGGGCGACAACCCTTACGCTTGAGACGAAGCACCTGCGGTCTGCGCCGCGCGCATTAGAACACCATTTTCAGCGCCGTTCCGTATTGGGTGTCGAGTTCGGTCAGGATGGCCCTGAGCGCGGCGTCGAATTGGACGCCGGGTTGCACAGAGGGCAACACCTGAGACTGAACCGGGTAAGACCAAACGAACGGCACAAACGCCACGACACTCGCCACTGTCCGACGCATGGATGCCCCCCAAGACGTCGGCGCTAAACTCGGGCAAGGATTCCCGAAAGCTCGTCGATCCTCATATCCTTCCAGTTGTCCGGCCAGCACCGTATAGGATCGCCGTTGTTGCGAAGGTCCGCCTTCACATGCCCTTGAACAATTTCTCCGGGCCCGAGCCATCCGGTAGATAGGTCTTCGGACGGGCGTGATCGGGGATCTTTTTCCAGGAGTTGAGCATGCCCTTCCAGGGAGCGAGGTGGTATTTCAGGTATTGCAGAAGGTCTCGCTCAGAGAGCATGGCCGTCCCCCACAGCCTTATAACACGCACTGCGAGTATTTAATAGAATTACAATCAGTTATAATAACGGAAGCAGAATCAAATGGTATGACGGAGGTTTATTTCTATCACCTTGAGCGGCGCAGGCTCGACGACGCTCTGCCGACGCTCCTCGAACGCTCGCTCGAGCGTGGCTGGCGCGCTACCGTGCAGGCCGCCAGCGAAGAGCGCGTCGAGGCGCTCAGCACGCTGCTCTGGACATACAGCGAGGAGAGCTTCCTGCCGCACGGCACTGCACGTGACGGCCAGCCCGACATGCATCCAGTTTTTCTCACGACAAGCGAGGACAATCCGAACGGCGCGCATGTCCGTTTCCTCGTTGACGGCGCGGAGCTTGGCGATGCGTCTCCTTACGCGCGGGTGGTCTTCATCTTCGACGGGAGCGACACGGACGCCGTTGCTCGGGCGCGTGCCGAATGGCAGGCGGCGAAGGCGAGCGGCTACACCGTCAGCTACTGGCAGCAGGACGAGACGGGTCGCTGGCAGCAGAAGGCATGAGGCCAATCTTGATGGCGGCAGAATATTTGTTCTCCCTCCCGGCGTATCCGAGGCGGCTTTTCTTCACATTGCTTGAACGCAAGCGCCATTCGTCTTGTGACGGTCAGACGTGGCGGCTATAAGCCCCGGCTAAATCCGAAAAAATCTAAAAGGACTTGGGCCATGGCCAACGAACGCACGCTTTCGATCATCAAGCCCGATGCGACAGAGCGCAATATTACCGGGCTGATCATCGCGAGGCTCGAAGCCTCGGGCTTACGGGTGATCGCGCAGAAGCGCGTGTGGTGGAAGAAGAAGGACGCCAAGAAATTCTACGACATCCACAAGGGCCAACCCTTCTACCAGGACCTCGTCACGTTCATGACCTCGGGTCCCATCGTGCTCCAAGTGCTCGAAGGTGAAGACGCCATCGCGAAGAACCGCGCGGTGATGGGGGCGACCAATCCGGTCGACGCGGAACCAGGTACAATCCGCAAAGATTTTGCCGTCAACATGCAGCGCAACTCGGTGCACGGCTCCGACAGCGCGGAGACCGCCAAGCGCGAAATCGCACTATGCTTCAAGAAAGGCGAGATCGTAGGCTGACGCTGATTGCCGGTGTGCCGGCGAGCTAGTTGCTATAGTCGTGCGGTGCACCCGTCCCGCCAAACTAGCCTGACTTTGCTCCTGATCCTGGCCACGCTCATGGGCATGGCGCCCGGGGCGCACGCCGCCGAAGCAAAGCCCGCGCCCTGCACGGAGGACGCCATGCTCGTGTTCGACGCGTCGGGATCGATGTCGGGCAACGGATGGGGCTATGGCAGCGAGAATCCGACGGCTGTCAGCCGCATCGACAGGGTGCGGGCCGCGCTCGCCAAGATCCTCCCCAACGTCACCCGGCTGCGCCGTATCGGCCTCATCACTTACGGTCCGGGGCCCTACCAGCAATGCAACGTCAAACTTGAGTTCGGCCCGACCGAGAAGGCCGCCGCCAAGATCATGGAGGTCATCGACAGACTGTCACCAGCCGGCCAGACGCCGCTAGCGTCGGCCGTGCGGCAAGCGGCTGAAGTGCTTCGCTTCCGCGAGAAGCCTGGCGTTGTCGTGCTCCTGACCGACGGCGAGGAAACCTGCGGCGGGCAGCCGTGCGAGCTTGGCAAGATGCTGCGCCGTGAAGCCGCGCGGCTCACGGTACATGTCATCGCCCTCAGAGTGAAGAACTACACCTGGGTCGGCGAGCAGAGCGTGTTCGACGTGAAGTGCCTCGTCGAGCAGAACGGCGGGAACTATCTCACCGTCGAGACGGAAGCCGAGTTGATCGATGCACTCGAGGAAACGCTCGGCTGCCCCATGGTCACACAGCGCGCGACACACTGATCGCGGCGGTGCCCAATGCAGACTATGGGGCGGCGGAGAAGGCGCCAAGTGAATGCGCGCTCTTGCCGTTGCTCGGATGGAGCCGAACCATTGGCGCAAGCGCGCGCCGGTAAAGAGTCTCGTTATAGTTCGCGGGGTGGAGCAGCTGGCGGTGCAGATCGCCATCGACCACGCTCACCGCGAGCCGGCCGATCTCAGCGGCATGAGAGCGCAGCACCTCACAACGCGCTTGCTTCGACAGGAATTGCGGAATGACGACGAACGAAGCGAGCAGGGCGGCCGCGATCAAGGTCGTTACAAGGAAGACCGGGATGCTCAGCCGGGCCTCATAGCTTTGCACAGATCGGTTCGACAGGCCGCTGCGACCAGAAAGCTATGCTCATTCAAAATACTTCTTTTGACTCGATGCAACGCCCTAGTTCATGCTTGTCGACGACCTTAGGAGCGCCCAGTTACTTTAGGGTTATGATGTAGCCCCGCCTGCTGCCCGGACGACCTCGCAAAAGAAAACTCTAAGAAAATTCAAATCGAATGACTGTTGCCGCGACGCGTAGCCCCCAGATCTTTCCCGTGCTCGATGCCGTCCAAATCGAGACGGCGAAGCGTTTTGCGAGCGGGCCGCCGCGCGACTTCGTCCCGGGCGAAATCGTTTTCAATATCGGCGATCGGAACGTGCCTGCTTGGCTCGTGCTCAACGGCACGATCGAGGTCACGCGGCGCGATCCCGAGGGTCGCGACGTCGCCATCACCACGCATGGTGCGGGGCAAATCTCCGGCGAGATCAGCCAACTCGCTGGGCAAGAGATCATTGCCTGCGGCCGCGCAGGTCCGGCGGGATGCGAAGCCGTGCCTTTCGACGCCGCACATTTGCGAGCGTTGATGATCGGCTCGGCCGATATCGGCGAGATCGTCATGCGCGCGTTCATCCTTCGGCGCGTCAGCTTGATCGAGTCCGGCGCCGGCTCGGTCCTGCTTGGCACGTCAAGCGCGCCCGACTTGGTACGGCTCGAAGGTTTCCTCCGGCGGAACGGTTATCCCTATACGACGATCGATGCGTCGGCGGAGGAGGGGCGCGCCATGATCGAGCGCCTCGGGGTACGATCCGAGGAGCTGCCGCTGATGATCTGTCCCAACGGGACGGTGCTGAGGCGGCCTACGGACGAGCAGGCCGCGGCCTGTCTCGGCATCACGCCAGAGCTCGACCCTGACAAGATCTACGACGTGGCCGTGGTGGGCGCGGGGCCCGCGGGGCTCGCGGCGGCCGTGTATGCCGGGTCAGAGGGTTTGTCGGTCCTGGTGCTCGACGAGCAGGCGTTCGGCGGGCAGGCCGGGGCCTCGGCGCGGATCGAGAATTATCTCGGCTTCCCGACCGGCATCTCCGGCATGGCCCTTGCCGGCCGGGCCTTCAACCAGGCGCTGAAATTCGGAGTCGAGATCGCGATCCCGGTAACGGTCGAGCGGCTCGATTGCGGCGGCACGCGTGGTGTCGGTGATCCGTTACGCATCAAGCTCACGACCGGCGCGACGGTTAAAGCCCGCGCCGTGGTCATCGCGTCGGGCGCGCACTACCATCGCCCGCCGATCGACAATCTTTCCGCATTCGAAGGCGCAGGGGTCTCCTACTGGGCGTCGCCCGTCGAGGCGAAGCTTTGCGAGGGTGAGGAGGTGGCGCTTGTCGGCGGCGGCAATTCGGCCGGACAGGCTGTCGTGTTCCTCGCGCCGAAGGTGAAGCGGCTGCATCTCGTCGTGCGCCGCGACGGACTGGACGAGACCATGTCTCGCTATCTCATCGACCGCATCAAGGCGTTGCCCAATGTCGAGCTGCACACGAACACGGAAATCATCGGGCTGAAGGGCGACCCGTCGACCGGACTCAGCACCGCGATCTTTCGCGACAAGCTGACCGGAGAGGAGCATGCCTGCGCGCTGCGCCATCTCTTTCTGTTCTGCGGCGCCGATCCCAATGCTTCATGGCTCGATGGCTGCGTCACTCTCGACAAGAGAGGCTTCGTGGTGACCGGCGAGAGCTGCGGCAAATGCGGCGACCGCCAGGCGCTGCCGCTCGAAACGAGCCAGCCTGGCGTATTCGCCATCGGCGACGTACGTGCAGGATCGACCAAGCGCGTCGCTGCGGCCGTAGGCGAGGGGGCTGCCGTCGTGGCGCAAATCCACTCCGTGCTATCCGCAAATCAGCCGTGAGCCCGTGCCGTCAGCCTGCGCGCGGCCGTTTCCTGCGGCGCGGTCGGGGTTTGCCGGGGGCAACGGAATTTTGATGGCGCTTGCGGTGCGGTCCGCGGCGGGGTTTGCGCGGGCGCACTTTGACCGCATGCCGCTTGCGCTTTGGTGACGCGTCATCCGGCGCAGGATCGTTGAGAGGCTCCGGTGCGGTGATGTTGATTCCCCGCTCGGCGGCGCCGGTCCATGGCGCAGGCTCGAACACCGTCAGAGCGGTACAGGCCGGCGCGACGGGAACGAGCGCGCCTTGTGCGGGCTGTAAGGTCAGGAGCGCGATCGCCGGCTGCCGGACTGGCTTGGCGCTTACGCCAAAAGAGACCAAGCGGCGCGCCGACTCGCCGAGCGCCACCAGGCCCTGCGCTGCTCCGTCACGGAAGCTTAGCGCGTGCGACACAGCGAAATCGCGGGCGCGCAGTGCTTCGCGCCGCGTGGCCTGCACCATGGGAGGCACGGCCCTCGCGCAATCCTGTGCCCTGGCGGAACTCCAAGCATAGCTGGCCGCGGCGGCATGCGAAGCGGCGCGCGCGCCGGCCTTGGCTTGCTCGCTCGTGAAGGCGAGCGCATGCGAACCCTTCGTGCCGGCAACAGTGAACGCCCGTGAGCTTTGCGTGGTCGTCCACGCCGCAGCTTGTGAGCTCTTTGCGCCGGCGAAAGAGAGGGCTTGCGCGCTGTGCGTACCCGTCCAGGCGACAGCATGTGAAACCTGCGCACCTGTCCAAGTCGCCGCGCGCACGCTTTGCCGGCGTGACCTAATTGCGGCCCGGTAGGCTCGCGGCCTGATCCAGGCTGTAGCCCCCTGCACCGACTTGACGATCAGTAGCGCAAGGATTTGTGCCTTGACGGCGATCCACTTTGCGGTAGCGAGGACGAGCAGGAGCGAAAAGACGAAAAAGACGACGGCCGCGTTCCAGCAAGATTTGACGGTCGTGCGGACGAACCGCAGAAAGGCGGAGGTGTAGCGGTAGATGAGGCGGCGTGCGTAGCGGAGCCTGACCTCTCGGCGGTAACGCCGCTGCTCGCGCCTCAGCCTTCGCTCATGTTTCAGCCGGTCTTTCTGATCGGCGGCGGCATAGTGGTCGAGCCAGGCCCGATATTGTTCGACGTCCTGTTTCGCGGCGCGTTCGAAATCCTTCGCCCGCGCCACGAAATTCGCGTCGAACTGGTCGGCTCTAGCGGCTCGGCCCACGCGCCTACTCCCTCAAAGCGGGGGCAGAAGCGCTTCCTCACGGCTTGCCGATGAAGTTTTCCGTCCCCCGAAAGGGCTTACCTCGCGCGAAAGGCGAGGGTTCCTCTCGCAAGCCTGAACGCGGCAAAGGGCGCTCGGTTCCCAAAAGGATCGCCCGCGGCTTAACGGCGCATACGCCGTTATCGAATCGTTAACGATACCGGTCGCGGCGCCTCGGCCTTTGTCAGTGCCCCCCTGCCATCGTGGGGCACATGAGGCGGCGCGAGCCGCCCGGAGCAACCAAGATAGGGAGCCTGGACCAATGCAGAAAACTTCCCTCTTTGCCGCGATCGCGCTCAGTCTCGCCGTTGCCGCGCCGACCGCGTCCTTCGCCATCGACGACATGTTCAAGTCGCGGCTGAACGTGCCGGCGGACCAGTGGCTGCCGCCCTTTGAGATCGCCGATAAGCTTAGCCCGCAGGGCTACGAGGTGCTCGAGATCGACTCGGACGACGGCGCCTACGAAGGCGAAATGCTCGACAAGAACGGCGTCAAGGTCGACACGCCGTACATCCCACGACGGCCGAGCTCCTGCCCGATTACGACGACTAACACAAGCGAGTAGTTCGCGCCGGGGCCGGTTGCGGTACCGGCGTGGGTGAGGGGGCAGAGTTGCGAGTGTGGCGCCCCCTCACTCTTTTTCCTGCAACTTGAACTAGCTCAGTTCGCGGATGCGAAAGGGCAGGCCGCCCTTGGGGCAGAGCGTGACGGTGGCGTGGATCTTCGCCGGCACGGGCCCCGCATATTCGGGCGTGAAGCGCCGCAAGAGCTGGACCAGCGCCAGCGTGTTCTCGATCTGCGACAGCGCGCCGCCGATGCAGGAGCGTTTGCCCGCGGAGAAGGGCAGGTAGCTGTATTTCACGCGCTTCTTGGCGCGCTCGGGCGCGAAACGCTCGGGGTCGAACTTCTCCGGCTCTTCCCAATATTTCGGGCTGTGATGCATGACGTAAGCGAGCATCACCACCTTGTCGCCGGCCTTGATCTTGTGTCCCCCGATCTCATCGTCGCCGGCGGCGATGCGGATCAGCGCCCAAATCGGCGGGAAGAGCCGCATCGTCTCCTGGATCACCATGCGCGTGTAGGTGAGCTGCTGCACCTCGTTCCAAACGGGGTCGCGCTCGCCGCAGACCGCGCGGGCCTCGGCCCTGATGCGCTCCAGCGCTTCAGGGTGTTGCGAGAGCAGATAGAGCGACCAGGCGAGCGTCAGCGCCGTGGTCTCGGTGCCGGCCCAGAGATATTGCTTTATCTCGTCGATCACCTGCTGGCGATCGAACTCGGGGAAGTCGGGATCGGCCTCGGCATCCTCGAGCATCTTGAGCAACGTCTTCTCGCGATGGTCGATGATGCCGGCTTCTATCACCGTCCCGGGCATCTCGCCCCAGACCTCCATCGCCTTGGCCGCGTCCTCGGCGGTGATCTCCTCGCCGCGCACGTTCTTCAGCCGGATCGACTTGTGGTTCATCACATCGGTGTAGGTCTTCACCTGGCCGAAGACGAAATGCGGGTTGAACGGCATCTCGCGGTCGAACAGTGCCTTGCACACCATCTCGGCGGCGAGCGTCCAGGTCTCCTCCACCATCTCGATGGTTTCGCCGCTCGCGGCAAACTTCGCCCAGCGCGCCATCTTCGAGTCGATGGCCGACATGAGATAGGGGAAGTACATCTCGAACATGTTCGGGTGGAAGGCGGGCTGCTGCGGCGCGCGGATCCTCTGCCAGAGCGCGCCGTCGACCGTGATCATGCTCTTGCCGAAGATCGGCCGGAGCCCGTCGAAATATTTCGTGTAGTTGTCGACATTGTCGACCAGCACGCGCTGAGCATGCGCGGGCTCCGACAGCAGCACGATGCGGTGGTTCTTAAGGTTGATGGGGACGACGCCGCCATATTTCTCGCTGAGCGCCATGAGAACCTGCATCGGGTTCTCCTGGTTCAAAAGCGGCGTCAGCTTGAACCAGATGCTCTGCTCTTCGCCGAGCCCATGTGTTGGAGAATAGGCGACAGTCATCTCCGCCATTTACCTAAGCTTTCCCCCCAATTCAGCCCACGAGCTGCCGGGCCGTCCCATCCTCGCCGCGCGTCCAGGGCAAGAGAGAGCTTTTCGCGCCGTTTCCGCCGGACGGCCCCCGACCGGCGGGATAGCGCAAAGATGATCCCGAATAAGGCCAGTCTCTAGCATCTGGCCGTCATAATTGTCCATCTTCGGCACGCCGCACATTTTGGCGTGCGACATGCCGTCCCGTCTACACCCAGATCTTAGGGCCGTTAATGATTTCAATCAAAGCGCGCCGCTAAGCGCGGGCGAAAACAGCATTGATTGGCGGTCCTGCTGTGTCGTTCCGATGACACGCTTACCTTCGACGCGGACCGCGCCGGAGGCGACCAGCCCCAGCGCATGCGGGTAGAGGTGGTGCTCGGCCTCGAGCACGCGCGCGGCGAGGCGGTCGGGCGTATCGCCTTCCAGCACCGGCACCGCGGCCTGGGCCACAATGGGCCCGGTGTCCATCTCCTCTCGCACGAAATGCACACTGCAGCCGCTGATCTTCACGCCTTCGGCAAGGACCCGCTCATGGGTGTGCAGGCCCTTGAAGGCAGGCAGAAGGGAGGGGTGGATATTGAGGTGGCGGTTGTACCACGCGCGCACGAAGCCCGGCGTGTGCAGCCGCAGGAAGCCAGCATTGCAGAGAATGTCGATCTCAGCCTGCTTCAGCGTCTCGTTGAGGACCGTGTCGAAGTCCTCGCGGCTTGCGAAGTCCTTGTGGTTGATGGCGAGCGCCGCGATGCCGGCCTCGTCGGCGCGGGCAAGCCCTTGCGCGCCAGGTACATTCGAGATCACGAGCAGGATCTCCGCGGGATAGTCGGGTGCCTGCGCCGCATCGACCAGGGCTTGCAGATTGCTGCCGCGGCCAGAGATGAGGACGCCGACGCGCTTCCGGGTCAAGGCCGCACCTTGGAGGCAAGCTTGCCCTTGTAGCGGACGGTCGCGCCGTCGCCGCGCCGGGCAAGCGCGCCGATGATGGCCGCGTCGCAGAGCTGTGCGAGCACACCCTCGACGTCCTTGGGCGAAACGACGAGGATCATGCCGACCCCGCAATTGAAGGTGCGTAGCATCTCATCCGGATCGATTGCGCCCTCGCGTTGCAGCCAGGCAAAGACGGGCGGCAGCGCGATCGCGCCGAGGTCGATCTCGGCGGCGAGACCATCCGGCAGCACGCGCGGGATGTTCTCGGTCAGCCCGCCGCCGGTGATATGTGCGAGTGCCTTGACCGCTTTAGTCTTGCGAATCGTTTCAAGCACCTGGCGCACATAGATGCGCGTCGGTGTGAGCAGCGCCTCCCCGAGCGCGCCCCCCGAAGCGAATGGGGCTTCGTCGTTCCAGCGGAGCCCCGAGCGCGCCACGACGCGCCGCACCAGCGAGAAGCCGTTCGAATGCACGCCGGACGACGGCAGCGCGAGGATGACATTGCCCTCGGCGAGGTCCTTGCGCGGCAGGAGCTTGCCGCGCTCGACCGCTCCGACCGCGAAGCCCGCGAGGTCGTATTCGCCGTCGCCATAGAGGCCCGGCATCTCCGCCGTTTCGCCGCCGATCAGCGCGCAGCCGGCTTCTTCGCAGGCGCGCGCGATGCCTCCGATCACCGTCTCCGCCACGCTGACATCGAGCTTGCCGCAAGCGAAATAGTCGAGAAAGAAGAGAGGTTCCGCGCCCTGCACGACGATGTCGTTGACGTTCATGGCGACGAGGTCCGTGCCGATCCCCTCGTGCAGACCGGTCTCGACGGCGAGTTTGAGCTTGGTGCCGACACCGTCGGTAGCTGCGACCAGCAGCGGGTCCTTGAAGCCGCAGGGCTTGAGGTCGAACAGACCACCGAAGCCGCCGATGCTGCCGAGCACGCCGGCCCGCTTGGTCTGTGCCGCGAGCGGGGCGATCGCCTCGACCAGCGCATTGCCGGCGTCGATATCGACGCCTGCGTCGCGATAGGTGAGAGCTTGGTCCTTCGGGGTCGCGGCCACGCTTTGCCACTCAAAGGTGAAAGTTTAGGCGATTTGGCATAACAATCGTGCCGGGCCCGTCAAGGCGGAATGCCTCGTCGTGCGCCCGTCACATTCAAAAGGTTTACCGGAAGAACCCTCCTCAAGCCGTTTGTTCCGGCGAGACTCTTAAAAGCATCGGGCATGAAGTTCCTTAAGGACAGGCATCGGCGTCAAGGGCACGCTAGCAGCCCTGGCTTGCTTGCCGCCTGCGGCACGGGGCTTGCCTCGGGCAGCCTCTACGAGGTTGCCAACGTCTCGGTCGATACCACCGCCAAGGACCCCGTGGTGGCACGGGCGCTCGTCTTGGCGAAG
This sequence comes from uncultured Alphaproteobacteria bacterium, assembly GCA_963821255.1. Taxonomy (GTDB): domain Bacteria; phylum Pseudomonadota; class Alphaproteobacteria; order Rhizobiales; family Methyloligellaceae; genus Methyloceanibacter. Next base: position 163,983 of record CAWGCX010000011.1, read on the forward strand.
GCAGGGCAGAAGGCCCTTCGAGTCGTGCTCAAAAGGCTCGTGCCAGGCAGCGCGCAAGCCATGCTGCCGGCGATCACAGGATGTCGAGGCCATGATCAGCAGCCTCTCGGTGCGCAGCGAGCAGAACTCGACCACTATCTCGCGACGTTCGACGTGAGCTTCAACGAGATCGCGGTGAAGGAATTCCTTGACAGGCGCGGCGTGCCTTTCAGCGAGGCGCGCGCGGCGCAAATTTCCATCCTGCCGCTTGTACTAGACCGCGCAGGCCTCAAGAGCAAAGGGGCAGAAGGATGGCGCCAGGCCTGGGAGGGCCTCGACCTTTCGCACAGCATCGCGCCAACAAATATTCTCAGGCCGCGACAGCCTCGACGCCGAGACGGTGTCGAGTTCTCGGGGCTCAAGCATTGGCAGGAGATTCGCGGTAGAGCTCGGCCCGGGTGGCCGGCGTCCAGGCAATGGAAGTCATTCGCTGTCGGAACGCGCCGCTTCGATCACCTTCGATTTCGCCAGCCCCTTCGATCGCCTTCAGGCGGAGCTCAACCAGAACGGCTTTGCGCTCGAGGATCGAAATGGCACTTTCGTGCTAAGGAGCCGCTAGGCTGGAGGCCGCGTGATGCGTAGCGAATCGGGTAAAATCCAGGGCCGGCACGCTCGATGCGCCGGGAGGAGCGCGGGGCAGCCGGGAGGAGCGTCTGTGAACATCCCCAACATCCTCACGCTCGGGCGGATTGTGCTCGTCCCGCTGGTGATATGGCTGATCATCACGCACGAGATGCTGGCGGCATTTCTCGTGTTCCTGCTCGCGGGTCTGACCGACGCGGCCGACGGCTTCCTTGCCAAGCGCTATGGCTGGAACACCGAGCTCGGCGCCTATCTCGACCCGATCGCCGACAAGGCGCTGCTGGTCTCTATCTATGTCACGCTCGGACTTGCCGACCATCTGCCGGTCTGGCTCGTGATTGCAGTCGTGAGCCGCGACATCCTCATCGTCGGCGCAGTCGTGCTGTCCTGGATGCTGTCGCGGCCGCTCTCCATGCAACCGCTCCCGATCAGCAAAGCCAACACGTTCGCGCAGATCGTGCTGGCGGGCCTCGTGCTGGCAGAGCTCGGCATCGGGCTCGGGCTCAAGCCCGTGATCAGTGTGCTCATCTGGGTGACGGGCACGCTGACGATCGTCTCGGCGGCAGCCTATTTCTGGGGCTGGCTCAAGCACATGGCGAGCTACGAGCCGGCGCCGCAGCCGCTTCCGCCGCGGCAGCGCAAGGGCGCACGCGTCGACGCGCCAGACCGTCCGCGGGCGCGCGCTTCGTGACGCAGCTCGTTTTCGATCTGCCGCATCGCGCCGCGCTTGGCGCCGAGGATTTTTTGGTGAGCGGCTGCAACCTTGCGGCCGTCAAGCTGATCGATGCGTGGCCCGGCTGGCAAGACAATGTGCAGCTCCTGACAGGTCCGCCTGCGAGCGGCAAGACGCATCTCGTGCGCGTGTGGCAGGCGCTGTCGGGCGCGCCGTCGCTCGGCCCTACCGATCTCGACATCGGCGCGATCGATGCGATTGGGGAGGGTGCGCCACTCGCGGTCGAGGATGCAGACCGCCTGCCTTATGACGAGAAGGCGCTGTTCCATCTGATCAATCTCGCGCGCGAGAAACGGCTGTTGGTGCTGCTGACGGCGCGGGCGGCGCCCGGACGATGGAACGCGAAGCTCCCCGACCTCGCGTCGCGGCTTGTGGCGCTGCCGTCCGTCGAGATTGGCGCGCCGGACGAGGCGCTGCTGCGCACCGTCATGCTCAAGCAGTTCACGCGACCGGCAGCTCGACATCGATCCGAAGGTGCTCGAGTACCTGGCAGTCCGTATCGACCGTTCGCTCCAAGCTGCGGCGGCCGCGGTCGAGGCGGTCGACCGGGCGGCGCTTGCCTCGGGCCGCAAGATTTCTCGCCAGCTCGTCTCGGACGCGCTCGCCTCGGCCAAGGTTTCGACCGAATAACCATGCATTTTCGCAGGCGGGCCATCACCGTAATTCTAGTGATACAGTTATGGGTTATGATCTCCCAGGGGTCGCGGCGCCCCTAGAAGCAAAGAAAAGCGTATATTTCCAAGAGGATAGAGATGAGCCTGCCGGAAACCGCCGAGCCGCTCGACAGAAGCGCAGGCCCTGCCGTCTTCGGGCCGAGCCGCTTTTTCAACCGCGAGCTGTCCTGGCTGCAGTTCAATCGCCGCGTGCTGGAGGAGGCCGAGAACGAGCGCCATCCGCTGCTCGAACGCTTGCGCTTCCTGTCGATCTCCGCCTCGAACCTCGACGAGTTCTACATGGTCCGCGTGGCGGGCCTGCGCGGCCAGGTCGTCGCCGGCATCGAGACGCCAAGCGAGGATGGGCTCACGCCCGCCGAGCAGCTTGACCGCATCAACGACTCGGTCTCTGAGCTCACCGCCGAGCAGCAGGAGAACTGGGTGATGCTGGAGGCGCTGCTCGCCGAGTCCGGCATCCACGTGCTGCACGCCGACCAGCTCACTGACGAGGAGCGCACCTGGCTCGAGGAGCATTTCCTAAGCTACATCTTTCCGGTGCTGACGCCGATCGCCGTCGATCCGGCGCACCCGTTTCCGTTCATCCCGAATTTCGGCTTCACGCTCGGGCTCGAGCTCGTGCGCGAGGGGTCGCTCCGCACGATGCACGCGCTCATGCCGATCCCGCCGCAACTCGACCGGTTCATTCGCTTGCCGAGCAAAGTCGGTGCGAAAGAGTCCATCCGTTTCATCAGGCTCGAAACGGTGGTCGGAATTTTCGTGTCGCGGCTCTTCCCCGGCTATCGCGTGCGGAGCCAGGGCGCGTTCCGCGTGCTGCGCGACAGCGACATCGAGGTGCAAGAAGAGGCGGAAGACCTCGTGCGCCTGTTCGAGTCGGCACTCAAGAGGCGCCGCCGCGGCTCGGTGATCAGGCTCGAGATCGAGGCGACGATGCCGTCGCGGCTGCAACGCTTCGTCATGCAGGAGCTCAAGGTCTCGGAGCGCGAGAGCTTCGTGCAGAAGGGCCTGATCGGGCTTTCCGACACCAACCAGCTCATCGTCGCCGATCGGCCTGACCTCAAATTCCAGCCCTATGTCAGCCGTTTCCCCGAGCGCATCCGCGAGCATCAGGGCGATTGCTTCGCTGCCATCCGCAAGAAGGACATTCTCGTCCACCACCCTTACGAGTCCTTCGACGTGGTGCTGCAATTCCTGAAGCAGGCGGCCGCCGATCCCGACGTCGTGGCGATCAAATGGACGCTTTACCGCACGAGCAAGAGCTCGCCAATTGTGGCCGCCCTAAAGGAGGCCGCCGAGGCCGGCAAGTCCGTCACCGTCGTGGTCGAGCTCAAGGCGCGCTTCGACGAGGAAGCCAACATCAAATGGGCGCGAGACCTCGAAAGCGCGGGCGTCCAGGTCGTTTACGGCTTCCTGGAGCTTAAGACGCACGCCAAGCTCAGCTTGATCGTGCGGCGCGAGCGCGGCGAGCTCATCACTTATTGCCATGTGGGCACCGGCAACTATCACCCGGTCACTGCGAAGATCTACACGGACCTTTCCTTCTTCACCGCGAGCCGCACCATTGGTCATGACCTGACCCGCATCTTCAACTACGTCACGGGCTATGCCGAGCCGGCGGAGCTCGAAGCGATGGCGGTGTCGCCGCACGGTATTCGCGCGCGCATCCTCGACCATATCCGCGAGGAGATGTATCACGCCAAGGGAGGCCGGCCCGCCGCCATCTGGATGAAGATGAACTCGCTGGTCGATGCCGAGATCATCGACGCGCTCTACGAGGCGAGCCAGGCAGGGGTCGAGATCGACCTCGTCGTGCGCGGCATTTGCTGCCTGAGGCCCTGCGTCCCGGGCCTTTCCGACAATATCCACGTGAAGAGCATCGTCGGCCGTTTTCTCGAGCATTCCCGCATCTATTGCTTCGGCGCCGGCCATGGGCTTCCGAATCGGAAGGCGGTGGTCTATATCAGCTCGGCTGACATGATGCCGCGCAACCTCGACCGCCGCGTGGAGGCCATGGTGCCGATCAAGAACCCCACGGTGCACGAGCAGATCCTCGATCAAATCATGGGCGCCAACCTCAAGGACAATCTCCAGAGCTGGCTTGTGCGGCCCGACGGCAGCTCCGAGCGCATCCATCCCGGCTCCGAGCAGGAGCCTTTCAGTGCGCAGGACTATTTCATGACCAATCCGAGCCTGTCAGGCCGCGGCACGTCTCTCACCGAGCACATGCCGCAGCGCTTTACGCGCCTGGTCGAGACGGGCTAACCGCCACGGCGCTCCGCGACCATGCTTCTGAAAAAAGATCAGGGCCCGGTCGCGGTAGTCGATATCGGCTCGAACTCCGTCCGTCTCATCGTCTACGAGGACGCGGACCGGGCGCCGTCGCCGCTGTTCAACGAGAAGGTGTTGTGCGGCCTCGGCCGGACGCTCGCCTCGACCGGCAAGCTTTCGCCCGACGGCGTGAAGCGGGCGCTCCGCGCGCTCCGGCGGTTCCGCGCGGTAATCGACCAGATCAAGGTCGGCCATGTCGAGGCCATTGCCACGGCGGCCGCGCGCGAGGCCGAGAACGGCCCGGAGTTCATCGCGCAGGCGGAGCGCATCTTGCGGCGCAAGATCAGGGTGCTGTCCGGCACTGAAGAGGCGGAGCTCGCCGCGCTCGGCGTCATCTCGGGCATCCATGCGGCGGACGGCTTTGTCAGCGATCTCGGCGGCGGCAGCCTCGAGCTGATCGACGTGCGCGGCGGGCGGCTGAGCGACGCGGCGACTTTGCCGCTCGGCGGCTTGCGGCTGATCGATGCGTCGGGCGGCAGCCTCAAGAAGGCGCGCGAGATCGTCGATGCCGAGCTCGGCAAGGTGGATTGGCTGGAGAAGGGCAGGGGCCGCGACCTCTATATCGTGGGCGGCACATGGCGGGCGTTGGCGCGGCTGCACATGACGCAAATGAACTACCCCCTAAGCGTCATGCACAATTACCGCATCCCCGCCGACGATGCGCTGAAGTTCGCCGCGTTGCTCGATCACCAGTCGCAAAGCTCGCTCGCCGGCATCCGCGACATCACGAGCGCGCGCCGCGAGACGATCCCTTACGGCGCGCTCGTGCTTGAGCGGCTCATCAAACAGATGAAGCCGCGCGCGGTGGTCGTCTCGGTGCTCGGCATCCGCGAAGGCCTCCTTTACACTCTGCTCAGCCAAGAGGAACAACAGAGGGACCCGCTGATCGCCGCCTGCGAGGACTTGGCGCGCCAGCGCTCGCGCTCGGTCGACAGCGCCTACGAGCTCTGCTTCTGGACCGACACGCTGTTCCGCGCGCCGGGCCCAACCGAGACGCCGGAGCAGAGACGGCTGCGGCATGCGGCCTGCCTGCTCTCCGACATCAGCTGGCGCGCGCACCCGGATTATCGCGGCGTGCAGAGCCTGAACCTCGTCGCGCACGGCGATTTCGTCGGCGTCGACCATCCGGGCCGCGCCTTCCTGGCGCTCACCATCTATTACCGCAACGAGGGCCTGGTTAAAGACGAACTTAGCCAGAAGCTCATCGAGTTGGTCGACAAGGACAGCGTGAAGCGGGCGCGCGTGCTGGGCGCGGCCATTCGTGCCGCCCACATGGTGTCGGCCGCGATGCCCGGCGTGCTAACCAACACGCCGGTGAGCTACGAAGGCAACCGCTTGGTCTGGACCTTGCCGGACCCGTATTCCAATCTCGAAGGCGAGCGGGTCGAGCGGCGATTCAAGGAGCTTGCGACCCTTCTCGACCGCGAAGGAGAAATTCGCGTGGGCTCTGCCTACCAGCTCGCCGCGGGTTGAGCTCGTTGCAGCAACAGTCTCGTCATGGCCGGGCTTGTCCCGGCCATCCACGTCTTTTATTTGATGGGTTGAAATTCGTTGATACCCGGCACGAAGCCCGACATGACGATCCGTCAATTGGATTTTTGTTCCTCCCGCCAATTCGGCTGACAAATGGCAGAAGACCTTTATTCCGTCCTCGGCGTGGCGAAGACCGCGAGCGCCGCCGACATCACCAAGGCCTATCGCAAGCTCGCCAAGAAGCTGCACCCGGACCTCAATCCGGGCGATAAGGCCGCGGAAGAGAAGTTCAAGCAGATCAGCCACGCCTACTCGGTCTTGAACGACGAGGAGAAGCGCGGGAAATACGACCGCGGCGAGATCGACGCGAGCGGCCATGAGCGACCGGAAGCCCGCTACTATCGCGAGTATGCAGGCGGCGACGACAACACGCGCTACCGCTCGTCAGCGGGCTTTGAGGATATCGGCGAGTTCAGCGATTTGTTCGGCGACCTGTTCGGGCGCGGGCGCGCCGGCGGCACGCGCGGCGGCGCGCGCTTCTCGATGCGCGGCCAGGACGCGCAATACCGGCTCGAAGTCAACTTCCTCGACGCGGTGAATGGCACCAAAACGCGCATCACGCTGCCTGACGGCGAAAGCCTCAATGTCACGATTCCGGCCGGCGTGACTGATGGTCAGGTGTTGCGCTTGCGCGGCAAAGGTCATCCCGGCATGGGCGAGGGGGAGCCCGGCGACGCGCTGGTCGAAGTGATCGTGAGACCTCATCCCGTGTTCAAGCGCGAGGGCAACGACATCGTCGTCGAGGTGCCGATCACCTTCGACGAGGCGGTGCTCGGCGGCAAGGTCGAGGTTCCAACCATCGGCGGCCGCGTGTTCGCGACCGTGCCTCCGGGCTCGAACACCGGACAGACGCTGCGGCTGAAGGGGCGCGGCATCAAGAAGGGAGGAACGGCCGGCGACCAGCTGGTCAAGCTTGCCGTCGTGATGCCGGAGCGGATCGACGATGAGCTCAAGAGCTTCGCCGAACGGTGGCGAGAGAGTCACGGCTACGACCCACGGCGCAAACTCAAGGAGCAGGCCTGATGCTGACCGAGCGTGACGTGGTGGCGCGTGTCGAGCGCCTGACGGTGACGCGCCTCAGGGTTTGGGTGGCGCAAGGCTGGATCAGGCCAGCCGACGAACGGGCGCCAAGCTTCTCAGAGACCGACGTCGCGCGGGCGGCGCTCATCTGCAATCTCGAGGACGAGCTTGGCTTCGCTGAGGAGGACGTTCCGGTGCTGCTCAATCTCATCGACCAGATTCACGGGCTACGCGCCGAGCTCGTGGGCCTGCTTGCGGCGCTCGACGAACTGCCCGACGATGTCCGCGCCACAGTGCGCATGCGCATCACAACGCTGCGGGAAGGAGGGCCGCGCTGATGAGAAATGCACTTGCCGCCCTTGCGCTGTTGGCTGTGCTCGCCGCGCTGATCACCGGCAGCATACGCTACGGGCTAGGACGCCTGCCTGGCGATATCGTAGTGCAGCGCGAGAACTTCAGCTTCTACTTTCCGCTCGCGACCGCGATCCTGGTGAGCATCGCGCTGTCGCTCGCCTTCTGGCTGTTCGGCCGCTAGTGGCGCATGCGCAAGCGCGTTGTCGTCAACGACAAGATGCAGAAGAGCTACCGATATGAGCTGACCGCGCCTGCCGGGCGCGACTTCGATCCCGAGTTCAAACCGGACCTCACGCCGCCAGAGATGCTCGCGCTCGGCGTGTTCTGCGGCAAGTACATGACCGACACGCTCAAGGAGTTTCCCAAGAGCTGGTTCACGCGCGCCAAGCTCGCCGGCAAGACACGTGACTGCTCGCTCAATTATTTCGGCGTCAGCGCGAGCCAGCCGCTTTCTGTGTGGCGCAAGAAGGGATGGATCCACCCGGATGATCCGCGCGGCTGGTTCCAATGGTATTGCCGCTACTATATGGGCCGGCGCCTGGACGGGGAGGACCAGCGGCAGATCAAGCGCTGGAAGGCGATCCGCCGGCATGTCCGGCAGATCGAGAAGAACTGCGAGCCGGGCGATTTCACCTGCCGCAGGCGGCAGCGGCAGGCGCTGCTGCATTGGGCCTATGACAGCCGCAAGATCTGAGAGTTAAGCGGGCTCGGACTTGGTCGGACGCACGGCGACCGCGCCGCCCTCAATGGCGAGCGACAGCTCTCCGCGCTTCAGTGCGAGTGCGTCGTCGCCGAACAGCTTGCGGCGCCAGCCCCGCAAGACCGGAACCTCTTCGTCGTCGGAGCGGGCGATCTCCTCGAGCTCTTCGCTGGTCGCGATCAGCTTGGGTGCGACGCCATGCTTGCCGGCCGTCGCCTTCAGCAGCACGCGCAAGAGATCGACCACGGCCTGAGCCTCGGGCGGCATGGGCTCGCCGCGCTCGATGGGCGGAATGCTCTGCGGATCGCGCTCAAGCCCGCGCGACACCGCGTCGAGCACGGCACGGCCGCGCATCGAGCGGGCAAAGCCGTTATGCAGCGTGCGCAGCGAGCCGAGGTCATCGACGGTGCGCGGCGCCTGGCTGGCGATGTCGTAAAGCGCCTCGTCCTTCAGGATGCGCGAACGCGGAACGTCCTGCGCCTGCGCCTCGCGTTCGCGCCAGGCGGCGAGCTCTATGAGCACGGCGAGCGCCTTCGGCGTCTTGACCCGCATCTTGAGCCGCCGCCAAGCCTGCTCGGGATGCAGCTCGTAGGTGGCGGGATCGGTCAGTACGCCCATCTCCTCGTTGAGCCAACTCGCGCGCTCCGACTTGTCGAGCTGGGAACGGAGCTTAGGATAGAGGTCGCGCAGATAGAGCACGTCACCGAGGGCGTAAGTGAGCTGGCGTTCTGAGAGCGGCCGGCGGCTCCAATCGGTGAAGCGCGAGGTCTTGTCCAGGTTGCGGTTGAGCAGCCGCTTCACCAGCATCGAATAGCTCACCGCCTCGCCGAAGCCGCACACCATGGCTGCGACCTGCGTGTCGAAGATCGGATGCGGGATGACGCGCGCCAAATGATGCACGATCTCCACGTCCTGACGGGCGGAATGGAAGACCTTGAGCACGCGCTCGTTGACCATCAGCTCGAAGAACGGCGTGAGGTCCATGCCCGGCGTGAGGCTGTCGACCAGCGCCTCCGTGCCGCCTCCCGCCATCTGAATCAAGCAGAGGCGCGGCCAGAAAGTCTGCTCGCGCATGAATTCGGTGTCGACGGCGACGAACTCGGCGCTGCCAAGCCGCGCGCAGACCTCCGCCAGTTCCTCGGTACGGGTGATGAGATTCATGCGCGCCGTATAGCCCATGGGCCCGCGCGAGGCCAAGAGCGTGAAACACGGGAAGCGGTGAAACAATCCCTCAGGCGGCGCGGGCGGCGGCGCTAGGCCGCCGCTCCTGGCGCGCACGCGCTAAGCCCGTATCAGTGGCCGACGGAAGCCGCCAGGATAGTCGGCGCCGTGTGCGGCGCGGCATGCTCGGAATCGGACCCCTGCACCAGCGTGGATGCGAACGAAAACAGCGTGACAAGGCCGGCGAGCACCCAGGCAGCGAGCGGCAGGCGGGTCCTGACCGGAATCGTCTTGACCGTAAGTGTCGTGCACATTGCGAGTATCCCTCTCGTCGTGCCCCTCTTGATCAGCAAAACGCAATTCAGGCAGCTGGGTTCCGCACCGATGCACGCGGAAATGTTAACGGGGTGGCTGCTCGGGCGGGATGTCGGACGGCGGAATGACCTCTTCCTCGTGCCCGGCCTCGGGGTTCGGCACGTCCGTGTGGATGTCTTCATCGCCGACATCGGGCGGCGGGATCACGCCTTTATGCTCCGCGGGAGGCGCCGTTTCGGGCGTGCCATTGTCGGCTCCCGGCGGGTCTTCGCCTTGTGGCGCAGTCTGCTCGGGCGGGTCGATTGCAGAGCCGGGCCCCGCGAATGCGGCACCGGCCAGGCTCATGGCGCAAATTCCGAGGGCAGAGATTAGCGTGCAAACTGTCCTATTCATCGCGGTCCTCACCCAGGGAAAACCCATGCGTCGAGCCGTCGTTCCGTGGATTCCGCCGCCTGGCGCGCCGCCTGACCGTGCTTTGTTGCGGTGCGGTGGGATGGGAAGGAGGCGCGGAATGTCTAAGGACGGGAGCCTGGTTTGTGTCCGCATTGCCGCGTTGGCAATGCTCGGCTTGTTTGGCATTGCGGGACCCGCAGCGCCGGCCGCCGCCGAGCCCAAATCGCCGACTGGTGGAGCGCAACTCTGCAAAGAGAAATGCGAAAAGGACTGCATGGGCAACGACACGCCCACCGAGCGGTCGAACTGCCTGCAAAGGGAGAAATGCAGAGACCGGGCCGCTTGTCCCAAAGTGGCGCCGCCGCCCAAACGGGTCGATCCTGGAACCGGCGGCACAACGAAACCGCCCAAGACCTATCAGATGCCGAAAGCGAATACCGAAGGCGTCTGCAGCAGTGACGGCTTAGTCGTTCGACGAAACGCGTCGCGCCGCGCCCGCGCCGCGCCTGCTTGCCTTGACAAAGCGGGGCCTGCCATGCGCTGTTCCGCGGCATTTCAAGCCCCGTCTGCTCTCTAGGTTGCTCCTGCATGCATGCTTATCGCACCCATACTTGCGGCGCGCTTCGCTCCGGCGATGTCGGCAAGACCGTGCGGCTTTCGGGCTGGGTGCATCGCGTTCGCGATCACGGCGGGCTGCTGTTCATCGACCTGCGCGATCATTACGGCATCACGCAGATCGTGGCAGATCCGCAGTCGCCGGTCTTCGCGCTCGCCGAGACGCTGAAACCGGAATGGGTGGTGCGCATCGACGGCGAGGTTGTGGCGCGCACGGCCGATACGATCAACCCGAACCTGCCAACCGGCGAGGTCGAGGTCCGCGCGGCCGACCTCGAAGTGCTGTCCGAGGCGAAGGAGCTGCCGGTGCCGGTGTTCGGCGAGCCGGACTATCCAGAGGAGACGCGGCTGAAATACCGCTTCCTCGATCTCCGCCGCGAGAGCCTGCACGGCAACATCATGAAAAGGCAGGCCATCATCTGGTCGCTGCGCAACCGCATGCGCGAGGCGGGGTTCTTCGAGTTCCAGACCCCGATCCTCACCGCGTCCTCGCCGGAAGGCGCGCGCGACTATCTCGTGCCGTCGCGCGTGCACGCGGGCAAGTTCTATGCGCTGCCGCAGGCGCCGCAGCAATTCAAGCAGCTCATTATGATTGCTGGCTTCGACCGCTATTTCCAGATCGCGCCGTGCTTCCGCGACGAGGATGCGCGCGCCGACCGCTCGCCCGGCGAGTTCTACCAGCTCGATCTCGAGATGAGCTTCGTCACGCAGGATGAATTGTTCGCCACAGTCGAGCCGATCCTGCGCGGGCTGTTCGAGGAGTTCGGGGGCGGCAAGCCGGTCACCAAGAAATTCCCGCGCATCCCTTATGCGGAAGCCATGCGGAAATACGGCACCGATAAGCCGGACCTCCGCAACCAGATCGAGATGCAGGACGCCACCGAGCATTTCCGTGACTCGGGCTTCAAGTTGTTCGCCGGCATGATCGACATGGATGCCAACACGCGCATCTGGGCGATCCCGGCGAAAGGCGGCGGCTCACGCGCCTTCTGCGACAGGATGAATGCCTGGGCGCAGAGTGAGGGCCAGCCGGGGCTCGGCTATATCTTTTTCCGCGAGGGGGAGGGCGCCGGGCCCATCGCCAAGAATATCGGCCCTCAGCGCACGCAAGCCGTTCGCAAGCAGCTCGATCTCAAAGACGGCGATGCCGTGTTCTTCGTCGCGGGGCTTCCCGGCGAGTTCGCAGCCTTCGCCGCGCAAGCGCGGGTGAAGATCGGCAACGAGCTCGGGCTCACGGCCACCGACCGCTTTGAGTTCTGCTGGATCGTCGACTTCCCGATGTATGAGTGGAACGCGGAGGAAGGGCGCATCGACTTCTCGCACAATCCCTTCTCCATGCCGCAAGGCGGGCTCGAAGCGCTCGAGACTAAGGACCCGCTCGACATTCTTGCCTACCAATATGACGTCGTGTGCAACGGCGTCGAGCTCTCCTCCGGCGCGATCCGGAACCACAAGCCCGAGATCATGGAGAAGGCCTTCGCCATTGCCGGCTATCCGCGCGAGGAGCTCGAGGCGCGCTTCGGCGGCATGCTGCGGGCGCTCCAATATGGCGCGCCGCCCCATGGCGGGATTGCGCCCGGCATAGACCGCATCGTCATGCTGCTTTGCGGGGAGGAGAATCTCCGCCAGGTGGTGATGTTCCCGATGAACCAGCAGGCCGAGGACCTGCTCATGGGCGCCCCATCGGAGGTCTCACCTAAGCAATTGAAAGAACTGCATATCCGCATCATCCCGCCGCCCAAAGCGTGACAGGCTGGCGTGGCGAAACGGAACAACTCCCGCACAAACTGTTGCCCGAATGCCGAGTCGTTTCTTAGGCTTGACGACAGAAGATAACGCCAAGTGGTAAGATTGGGGCGGGAGAGGAACGATATGGATACACTGCTCATGCGCGTAGCTGTGCTCGGTGCCTTCGCCGCCGCCCTCGGCCTGGCGGCCCCGGCCGCAGCGGCCGACAAGCTCGACACGGCAGCCTTCGTCACTGCTTGCACCGAAGACCCGACGGTCACTGAAGATCCGGGTTTCGAGGGCGGCTCCGCGACGCCCAAGGCCTTCTGCGAATGCGTTGCCGACAAGCTCGTGGAGAACAAGTCGACCCAGGCTGATCTCGACATGCTGACCAAGCTGCATAACGAAGAAATCAGCGACTCCGACGCCGAGACACATCCGAACTTCGAGAGCCTGCTGGTCGCCAACGAGGGCTACGAGGACGCCTGCCGGCAGAGCCTAGGGCTTTCCACCGACTACGGCACCGATATCGAGGAAGTGCCGATGGAAGAAGAGGTGCCGGAAGGCGTGGCGCCAGACGGCGAGGCCCCGCTCGAGGATTCCCCGCCTGAGTGACGCGTACGTTCGACGCTTTTCTTCACGCCGACGCCCAAACTTTCGCACGCCTTCGCGTTTAAAGATCGGCGAAGCGGATGGAAAGGAGGGCGGCCATGGCGCTCGGGGAGCATGTCTTTCTCTATTGCGAGCGCGGGACCAGCACGGCGCTTCTCGCCGAGCCGTTCAACGCGGCGAGCAATGCGGCTTTTCTGCTGGCGGCGCTGGTCGGGCTGCAGCTCCTGCTGTGGCGGCCGCGCGAGGACCGGAGCGCCGACCATTATCTCCTGATCGGCCTCGTGTTCCTGATGGGCCTCGGCAGCCTCACCTTCCACCTCTTCGCGACGACCGAAACCGCGCTTGCTGACGTGATCCCGATCAGCCTGTTCATGCTGGTCTATCTCAGCTTCGTGCTGAACCGCTTCCTCGGCGTGCCGCCGGGCTGGACGGTGCTGCTCGTGCTCGGCTTTGCGGGGCTGATCGCGCTGACCGGTGAGATCAAATGCGGCGAGCGGCTGATCGCCTTGCCCGGCGCGAGTGTGCCAGGCGCCAAGCCTTGCCTGAACGGCAGCCTGTTCTATTTGCCGGCGCTCGGGGCGCTCATCGTCATGGGGCTCCTGCTCAAGGAGCGCGGGCATCGCGCGGCGCCCTATCTCTTATGGGCGGCGGCGGTGTTCGCCGTTTCGGTGACGTTCCGGTCGCTCGATATGGCGCTTTGCAGCGACACGGTATTTGACGGCCGCAAGATCGGTACCCATTTCCTGTGGCATCTCCTGAACGCGCTGATGTTGTTCCTGCTGCTCAGGGCAAGCCTGGAAGCTGGCGCGCCGGCTGTGCGACCAGCGTTGCTTGCGCCGCCGGACGAGGAGGCTCCCGCCTTCGCGGCGGCACCTGCCGAGGCCGAGGCGGTGGTGGAGCCGGAGCAGGAGAGTGTTGCGTCTCCGCCCGAAGTGGCGGCAAAGGAAGAGCCGCCCGCACGCGAGCCTGCGGTCGAGGACGAGCCGAAGCCGACGACGTTCTATCCTGTCGCAGAAACTGCGAAGGAAGAGCCACCGGAAGTCGAGTCCGAGCCGGAGGCGGCGGACGAAGAGTCGAAGCCAAAGACGTTCTTCCCGGCTTAAGGAGCTCGTGTCGTTGCCCGGCTCGACCGGCAATCGAGTAGCCCGACAGCCGCCCCATTGACGGGGCGCGCTGGTTACCGGATCACCCGCTTTCGCGGGTGATGACGCTGTTTTGGTATAAGGCTCGGCAGACCAAGCGGACGTGGTGGAACTGGTAGACACACAGGACTTAAAATCCTGGGGCCGAAAGGCCGTGAGGGTTCGACTCCCTCCGTCCGCACCAATTTGCATATGTTCGACCCGGCACGGCCGCACTCGCGCATTCATGCGCGCGCACGAACCGCTTCGCGCGGGCGATTGACAGGGCAAGACCCGTCATACACAAGCTTGCCCGACCTTTTCCGAGGGGATAGGGCGCAAGATGTTGGAAGACCCGCTTTTCTGGCTGTTCGTGCTTCCCGGCACCGTGCTCGGGCTCTACGCGCAATGGCGCATCAAGACCAATGTCACGAAATACTCGCAAGTTCCGACGCTTAACGGCGTGACCGGCGCCGAGGTGGCGCGCCGCCTGCTCGACGCGCAGGGTCTGCAGAACGTCAAGGTGGAGTCGACGCCGGGAATGCTGAGCGACCACTACGACCCGCGCGCCAAAGTCTTGCGCCTGAGCGAAAAAGTCTACCACGTTCAGAATGTTGCGGCTGCGGGCATCGCCGCGCACGAAGCCGGCCACGCGCTGCAGGACGCCGAGGATTATTTCCCGATGGAGGCGCGCACGTACATCGTGCCGGTCGTGCAACTCGCTGCGCAAGCCGCACCATGGGTGTTCGTGCTTGGTCTTATGCTGCAGATGCCGGTGGTTGCTTGGACCGGCGTGATCATGTTCGGGTCTTCGTCGTTCTTCGCGCTGCTCACACTCCCGGTCGAGTTCAATGCGAGCAAGCGCGCGCAGGAGCTTCTGGTGCGCTACCACATCATCCAGGGCGAGGAGCAGGAGGAGGGGGTTGCGCAGGTGCTGAGCGCTGCCGCCTGGACCTATGTGGCCGCCGCCGTCTCCGCGCTCGGCGTGTGGATATTCTACATTTTCGTGCTTTTGCGCGGCCGCTCGCAGTAAGCCGCGCAAACGGCTATGCGCGGTTTCTGATCAACAGATCGGAAAATCCAATCGACAAGGCGCTGCTTGCTTCGTAGGCTTTTCCCGCATGCTGCCCAAGGCCGGGGCAGCCCAGCTGGGAGCCCGAGCATGAACGAGCAGCCTGCACGCAAGACGTTTTTCGGTGGGTGTCCGCACGACTGTCCCGATACCTGCGCCATGATCTACGAGGTGGAGGACGGGCGGCTGGTCGAGGTCAGGGGCAACAAGGAGCACCCCATGACGCGCGGCGGCCTCTGCGTGAAGCTCAAGGACTACCACGACCACCACTACAATCCCGATCGCGTGCTCTATCCGTTGCGACGCGTAGGGCCCAAAGGCTCGCGCCAGTTCGCGCGTATCTCGTGGGACGAAGCGATTGCCGAGATCACCGCGCGGTGGAAAGACATCATCGCGAAATACGGCTCCCAGGCGATCATGCCGTATTCCTATCTTGGCAATGAAGGCCTGGTGCAGGGCCTGACCGCGGGCGACGCCTTCTTCAACAGGCTCGGCTCGACGGTAAACGAGAAGACGTTCTGCGCGTCCGGCTCATCGACCGCGTGGCTGCTCACGGTCGGTCCGACCGGCGGCGTGGACCCGGAGAGCTTCGTACATTCGCGTTATATCGTGATCTGGGCCTGCAACTCGATCTCCACCAATCTGCATCACTGGCCGTTCGTGCTCGAGGCGCAGAAGCGCGGCGCCAAGATCGTGGTGATAGACAGCTATCGCTCGCGCACCGCCAAGGCCGCCGACTGGCACATCATGCCGAAGCCTGGCACCGACGGCGCACTCGCCATGGGCATCATCGCCGCCATGATCGAGAACGGCTATGTCGACCGGGAATGGGTCGATAAATGCACGGTCGGCTATCCCGAGCTTGCAGCGCGCGCCGCGGAGTTCACGCCGGACTATGTCGAGCGCGTGACGGGCGTGCCGGCCGCGGATGTGGCGCGGTTCGCGCGCGAGTTCGCAACCACCCAGCCTTCGGTCATCCGCATGGGCGTGGCGCTCGAGCGGCATGCCGGCGGTGGGCAGACGATCCGGGCGGTGTGCGCCATCCCGGCGCTTGCCGGCTCCTGGCGTCATGTCGGTGGTGGGCTGTTGCAGATGCCGCTCTGGGAGTTCCCGGTGGATTGGGCGCGCGTGTCGCGGCCCGATTTCATCCGTCCGGGCACGCGGGTCGTCAACAATCTCCAGCTCGGCCGCGCGCTTGTCGGCGACATGCAGCTCGATCCGCTGATCATGGGTCTCTACATCTACAACACCAATCCGGTGAGCCAGGCTCCGGAGACCAACAAGATCGTGCGGGGGCTAAGCCGCGAAGATCTGTTCTTCGTGACGGCCGAGCATTTCGTCACCGATACGGCGGCCTATGCCGACATCGTCCTGCCTGCCACCATGGCCGGCGAGCACGACGATATGATGTTCTCCTGGGGCCATTTCTATCTGACGATCAACGAGAAGGCGATCGAGCCTTGCGGCGAGGCGAAGTCGAACGCCCAGATCTTCCGCCTGTTCGCCGCCGCGATGGGCTTCGACGATACGCAATTCAAGATGAGTGACATGGAGCTTGCAGAGCATTACGTGCAGTGGGCAGCCCCGCAAATGGCCGGCATCGACATGGAGTATTTTCGGCGGCACGGCTATTTCCATCTCGCCGTCGGCACGCCCGACGATCGGCTGCCGCATGCCGAAGGCAAGTTCCCGACGCCGTCAGGCAAGGTCGAGTTCCTGGTGAAGGATGCCAAGAACTTCGTCGCACCGCCGTTCCGCATGATGTACGAGGCGATGCAGTCGGGTGAGGATGTCGATCCGCTGCCAGGCTACGTGCCGCCGCGCGAGAGTGCGGCATCGAACCCGGAGCTCGCCAAGCGCTATCCGCTCAACGTGATCTCGCCGAAGAGCCACGGCTTCCTCAACTCGTGCTACGCCAACGAGCCGCACAAGATCAGAGGGCAGGGCGAGCAGTTCGTCTTGATGAGCCCGACCGACGCCGCCGCGCGCGGGGTCCGTGAGGGCGACCCGGTGCGCGTGTTCAACGACCGCGGCGATTTCGAAGGGCTCGCGCGCGTCACCGACGACGTGCGAGACGGCGTGATCGTGGCGACGCTCGGCTATTGGCGAAGCCTCAACCGCTCGGACGGCTCGGTAAACTCCATCTCTTCGGCCGAGTTCTGCGGGCTCGGCCGCGCGCCGACCTTCTCCGACAATCTCGTGCAGGTCGTGCGCGTGAACTGACCGCCGCTATTCAGCGGCTGCGCTCGATGAGCGGCTGGCCTTCACCTCTTGCAGCGCGGTGAAGCCTTCGAGCTCTGGGTGGCCGTGATAGAGCGGCTTGCCGGCGCCCGCGCCCGAATGCGCTTTGCGGAAGGCCTCCGACCGCGTCCAGTTGATGAAATCAGCCTCTGAGCGCCAAGTGCTGTGCGAGGCATAGAGCACGTGGTCGTCCTTCTCAGGTCCCTTCAGCAGATGGAAGGTCAGAAAGCCGGGCACGTCGCGCAAATGGGAGTCGCGGTTGAGCCAAACCTGCTCGAATTCGTGCTCCGAGCCCTTCTTAACCTTGAACCGGTTCATGGCGATGAACATGCTGGCACTCCTCGAACCACGATGCGCGACATTTGATCCCGGTCATACACGCTTCGCCGCCGCGCTGCTATATAACACTTGATTTGCGTTGCACTCCTGCAAGGAGACCCCAATGAACAAGGACGCCAAAGACCGCCGCAAGGCGCCGCTCGCCACCCCGAGCGACCTTGGGACGAATGCCACGCGTGACATTTCCGGTGCGCTCAACGCGCTGCTTGCCGACGTGTTCGCGCTCTATATGAAGACCAAGAATTTCCACTGGCATGTGAGCGGGCCACATTTCCGCGGTCTTCACTTGATGTTCGACGAGCAGGGCGCGGAGCTGTTCGCCATGACCGACGAGATCGCCGAGCGGGTGCGGAAGATGGGCGGCCTCACGCTGCATTCGATCGGCAACATCGCGCGGCTCCAGCGCATCCCTGACAACGACGCTGACTATGTCGATCCGCTCGACATGGTCGCCGAGCTCAGATCCGACAACCAGGCGCTGATCGCGAGCCTGCGCGAGACGCATGAGCTTTGCGACGAGGAGAACGACGTTGCCACCGCGAGCCTGATCGAGAACTGGATCGACCAGGCCGAGAAGCGCGTCTGGTTCCTGTTCGAGACGAGCCGCCGGGGCGATCCCGGGCACTAGCCGCGGGAATTCTTAGGCTTTCCGGCGCCTTCTTGGGCGAAGGCCACGGGAATGCGTCGTGGGCGTCCCCCCTTACCCGGCCGACAAGATCAACGTACAATTGCCGACTGCGCTCGATGCCCAGCATCAAGGGCTGATCGACGCCCTGAACAAGGCAACGCCTGCCGATTTCGACAAGATTTATGCCGAACAGCAGGAGGAA
Organism: uncultured Alphaproteobacteria bacterium; assembly: GCA_963821255.1. Taxonomy (GTDB): domain Bacteria; phylum Pseudomonadota; class Alphaproteobacteria; order Rhizobiales; family Methyloligellaceae; genus Methyloceanibacter. Next base: position 182,370 of record CAWGCX010000011.1, read on the forward strand.
GCGCACGACGACGCTGAGGATCTGTTCGAGGATTATTCCGAGGGCGGCGACAACGCTGCCTTGAAGAGCTTCGCGGCAAAGGTCCTGCCGGTGATCAATCAGCACAAGCAAGAGGCCGAAAGGATCGAGGAGTCGCTCTAGAGGTCACGCTTTACGCCTTCGCTGTAGAGCCAGTCGAAGCTCGCGAGCAGCGCGCCCTCGCGCCGCCAACCGAGAACGAGGTTGCGGGCGAGGCGCGCGGGCCCGCGCAAATGGTAAAGCCTGCCGAGCAGGCGCGCTTCGCGCTGAACGCGCCAAGCCCTGTGCTGCCGCTCTTTCGCGTATCCGGCGAAGGCGATTGCCGGATCGTGCGGCGAGCTTGCGAGGTTCGCAGCGAGATCAACTGCGTCCTCGATGGCAAGCCCCGCGCCTTGCGCGAGGAACGGCAGCACCGGATGGGCTGCGTCGCCGAGAAGAGCCGCGCGGCCGGCGCTCCAAGGCGTGAACGCCGCGAGGCGGTAGAGCGACCAGCTCCGCCAAACGCCTGCGCATTCCAGCAATGATTTCGAGTCTTTGCACCAGCCGGAGAAGCTTGCATGCAAAGCCCCGGCGTCGGCCGCCTCGTTCCACCCTTGGCACTCGCGTCCACCTTCGGTCACCGCGACGACATTGAGTTCTCCGCCGCGCCGGACCGGGTAATGCACGAGATGGGCGCCGGGCCCGAGCCAGAGCCCGATAACGGGCGCATCGAAGGGCGAGGGCGGACACTTGCGCGACACAAGCGTGCGGGACGCCGTCGCGCCGGCAAAACGCAACGCAGCATTGGGAGCAACGCGCTTGCGGACCACCGACCACAAGCCGTCGGCGCCGATCAGGCACGATCCGCTCACCCGGCTGCGGTCGGCAGATTGCGCGGCGACGGCGACCTCGTCTTCCGCAATTGCGGCGACCTCGAAGCGGGGCGTAAGCGTGATCTCGTCGAGTTGCCCGGCGACGGTGAGGAGCGCGGCATGCAAGTCGGCGCGGTGCAGCGTGAGATAAGGGGCGCCATAGCGGGCTTCGGCATGGTTGCCGAGCGGAACTGAAGCAAGGCGCCGGCCCGACACGCCGTCAAACATCCAGATCGCCTTCGGGCGGAAGGCTGCTTGCTCAACCGCATCCAGCGCGCCGATCTGCCGCAGCGCGCGCGTGGCGTTGGGGCCGAGCTGGATTCCGGCGCCGGTCTCTTCCTCGAAAGCGGAGCGTTCGAGGACATTCGAGGCGATCCCGCGCCGGGCAAGCGCGATGGAAGCCGCAAGGCCGCCGATACCGCCGCCGGCGATGAGAACGCGACCCTCTTGCGACGGCATGGGAGATCAGGCGGCCGGCGCGCCGGGCGGTGCGGTCGCGACATACACACAACCGTCAGGCTCGCTCTCGGTCGCGCCAAGCGACGGCTCGTGGAGGAACAACGTCGAGCAATAGGGGCAGACGATTTGCGCCTCGTGCCCCATATCGAGAAAGACATGGGGATGGTCGTGAGGAGGCGCGGCCCCCATGCACTGGAACTCCTTGACGCCGATCGCGATCCGGTCGACGCCCTTGTCGTTCACGAAATGAGGCACGACTGTCTGAGCCATGAACCGCCGTCTCTCGCATTGTCTAGAGCGGCGGCGAGCATAGAGAGCATCGGGGCAAAGCGGTAGATGCGAATGGAGCCTTTCCAGTCGGACGGCGTCGAAATCGCTTTTCTCGACGAGGGGAAAGGCGAGCCGATCCTGCTCATTCACGGCTTTGCCTCGAACGTTGCGGTCAATTGGGTCGATCCAGGTTGGGTGCGCACGCTAGTGTCCGCCGGGCATCGAGTCATTGCCTATGACAACCGCGGACACGGGAAAAGCGAGAAGCTCTACGACCCGGCCCTCTACGGCGCGCCGGCGATGGCTGAAGACGGGCGGCGCCTTCTCGACCATCTCGGCATCGAGCGCGCCGATGTGATGGGCTATTCGATGGGCGCGCGCATCGCGACGTTTCTCGCGCTTGCGCAGCCCCCGCGCGTGCGCAGCCTGGTGCTCGGCGGCGTCGGCATCAATCTCGTGCGCGGGCTGGTCGGCACCGGTCCAATCGCGCGGGCGCTCGAAGCGCCGAGCATCGACGACGTGACCAACGATACGGCGCGGAGCTTCCGCGTTTTCGCCGAGCAGACGAGGAGCGATCTCAAGGCGCTTGCCGCCTGCATGCGCGGTCCTCGCGAAAAGATCACGCCTGATATGCTCGCGTCCATCGGGGTGCCCACGCTCGTCGCGGTCGGCAGCAACGACGTGATTGCAGGCCCGGGCGCCGAGCTTGCCGCGACGATCCCGGATGCCAAATTCTTGGACATCGCCGGACGCGATCACATGAAGGCCGTGGGCGACGCACGCTTCAAGCAAGGTGTGCTCGACTTTTTAACCCGCCGGCCTTAAGCCCGTGCTAGTAGAGGCGCAAGAAAGCCGGTGCAGCGAGGTTCCGATGACGAAATCCGTCGCGGCAGTTGAACCCAATATCAAGAACTACGATCCGATCTGGAGCCAGGTCAGGCGCGAGGCGGAACAGATCGGCGCGAGCGAGCCCGCGCTTGCGGGCTTCGTCTACGCGACGGTCCTGAATCAAGAGCGGCTCGAAGCTGCGGTGTGCCACAGATTGGCGCGCCGCCTAGAGCATTCCGCGCTTGATGCAGGGCTCTTGCACAAGACGTTTGACGAGGTGCTGGAGGCCGACCCTTCGCTCAGCGAAGTGTTCCGCGCGGATCTGATGGCCGTCGGCAAACGCGACCCGGCCTGCAGCCGGCTCGTCGAGCCGCTGCTCTACTTCAAGGGTTTCCACGCGCTCGAAATCTACCGCATCGCGCATCATCTGTGGGGCGCGGGCCGCAAGGACTTCGCGCTCTATCTGCAGAGCCTCTGCTCGCGCTTCCTCCAGGTCGACATTCATCCGGCTGCGAAAATCGGCAAGGGCATCATGTTCGATCACGCGACCGGCATCGTGATAGGCGAGACCGCGGTGATCGGCGACAATTGCTCGCTGCTGCACGGCGTCACGCTCGGCGGCACGGGCAATGAGCGCGGCGACCGGCACCCGAAGATCGGTCGCGGCGTGATGGTCGGCTCGGGCGCCAAGATCCTCGGCAACATCAATGTCGGCGATTGCGCGCGCATCGCCGCAGGCAGTGTGGTGCTGAAAGACGTGCCCGCGCGTCGCACAGTGGCGGGCGTTCCCGCGCGCGAGATTGGCTTTGCCGGCTGCGAGGAGCCCGCGCTCGTCATGGACCAGATGATCGATCCGGACAAGGCAGGCGATCTTTAGCGCCAGTGCAGCTGGACTTGGCGGCCAGGAAGGAATTGCGGTGACACGGGAAGAGATCCTCAAGCTCGAACGCTATCTAAAGAAGATGTTCCGGCTGCCCGAGCTGCAGGTCCGCCAGCGCCCGCAGAAGCAGGATTCCGCCGAGGTGTTCCTCGGCGAGGAGTTCATCGGCGTGCTGTTCCGCGACGACGAGGACGGCGAGACCTCTTACAATTTCCAGATGGCGATCCTGGATTACGACCTGAAGGATTAGTCCCGCGCCGATACGCGCGTTAACCCCCTCTTAACAATAAGCGCCGGCGCCGCCCTTCGCGCGCCTACACTCCCCTCTGGCCTGACCAGCGGACGGGGAGGCGACGGTGCTGTGGGTCGCTATCTATCTTTACATCACGGCTGTTGGCTTCGTGGCCGCCGGGCTGCTCGCGAGCTTCGTCCAGCTTGGATCGGGTGAGCCGATGCGCTTCCGCATCGAGCCGAATACGGTGCTGGCCTCTATCGGCGGCGTTCTGCTGCGCGTGCTGGCGGTCGCGATCCTCGTGCGCAACGCCTGGCGCGGGATGGTGGTTGAGCGGCGCTCGATGGGCTGGTTCGGGGCTTCCTTGGCAATCGTAGCCGTCTGGAGCCTATTCTCGGGCGCGCGGCTGCTCGATCTGATCAAGAACCTCTAGTCCGCCGGCGCAAAAAAAGAGCCGGTCTCTTGCGAGACCGGCTCCAGGTAAAGGCCCGGTTGGGTCGGGGATGAGTAGGGGATGGTCACCGGGCCTAAAACTTGGGGGTGGTCGAAAAACTCCTAATTGCGGTTTGACGCCGAGATCTGCGGCTGCGGCGCGAGCTCGGGCGGCAGCAGCGAGATCCACACTAGCGGGTTACGCTCGGACTGGCGCTTGATGAAGGTGTAGGACGTTGTGGCCCACTGCAGGACCTCGCGCCGCTTGTTGTCGAGCACGAAGTCGCCCTGGTCGGTGCGCACGGTCAAGACCGCGTGGCCTTCGTTGTTTTCGTCGCGAACCACGGTGATGAGGAGCGTGCTCTCAGGCCAGCCGTGCTCGATCAGCGTGCGGCGCTTGAGCAGGACATAGTCCTCGCAATCGCCCTTACCGCCTTGCGGGTAGGTCCACATCTCGACCCGGCCGTAAAGCTCGAGGTCGGTCACCGGCGCCACGGCGGCGTTGATCGCCTCGTTCACCTCGGCAAGCTCGCGGAAGTTGGCGGAGGTCAGCTGCACCCGGTCGGCAAAGCGGCGCCCGGGCCGGCACTCGCCCTTATGCTCGCGACAGAAGGTGACGTACCCGATCGGCGGCAGCGTGTCGCCGAAAGCCTGCATGAAGCTGATCTTCTGCGGCCCGACAGCCGAACTCTTCAGGCTGATCGCATGAGTATTGGTAGCGTCTGCCGGCAAGGATGAGATGAACATCAAAAAGGCAGACCCTATGAGAAACTGTTTCATTGCACCCCCCTTGTTGTTGAGGGGCACTATCTCAAATAGATTTTGAGATCACGATAAGAAAAGCCTGTAATTTCAAACAGTATTGGTAGAGGTTTCTTAGTAAGGCCTACTCAAATCTGAACGTTCTTGGTTTATTTAAAATTTTAGAGAACTTGAGAACAAATGGAGTCCGGACCTGGAAATGCAGGGCGCCCGGGAAGGCGCCGACTAGCAAAAATAGACTGCGATCCAGGTCCGTGCGGCGCGGCCTGCCAGAACGCGGAACCGCTGCGGACGCAGCCTGATGATCTCCGCCCCGCGGCTTGCAAAGGCGGGCGTTCCGTCGGGCCAATGCAGGCCGACCGCTGCGATCTCAAGGCGCGTAAGCGGCTCCGAGCCGAGCCAGAAGGCCGGCTCGATGGCGGTGATGGAACCCAGAAGGCGGTTGATCGTCTCGCTGGTATGGATCAGAGGCAGCAGGATGAACTCGAAGCGCCTCCCGGTCGGCATCCGTATAGGCAAGGAACTCGCCATGGCCAACCGCCGCATCGACCAACACGTTGCGGAGCAGGGAGGCAAGCGCGTCGCGGTCCCTTGCCTTCCAAAGCGTGAGAAAATCGACGCCCCGGAGCTCCCGGCCGAACTGCTCGCAGATATCGTGCCGGCGAGCCGGAAGCGCATCCCGAGCAGACCTGCGCCTTCTGCGATGAAGGTTTCCGGCAGGAGTGAAGCGATCTTGGCCGGCTCGATCTCGAACCTGCGCGGCGCAATCCGGCCATTGCGTCTGTGGTCCCAATACGCGTAAAGCTGCCTGCTCGTTGGCTGCTGCATAACCCCATCCAACAAAACGCTACACCACGCTCCGGAAGCCCCCCAAACCTTCCGCCAAGCCAAGGTAAAGGTCCCGATTTGGCACAAAGACCGAGCCAGCAAATGCTCCTGCACCGAATAGGCAGAGAGCGTGCCATCCATGCGTGCCGCGCGGGGGCGACTCGCGCCTGCTTGCCATTAGAGTTTGCGTGCGAGGGCAGGGGAACCCGTCCTGCCGGCTTCGGCGATGGCCGCTTCTGAGCCTATCTTCAACGTGCCGAGAGCCGTGGTCCTCGCGATCGCGCTGATGGCAGGAGTCCAGATCGCACGCGATCTCCTGCCCGACGAGGCCGACGTGACCCTGCTCTTGGCGCTTGCCTTCATCCCCGCGCGCTATGCGGGTGCTGCGCCCGAGCTTCCCGGCGGTTACCTCACCGCCGTAACCTCGTTTGTCACCTACATGGTGGTGCATGCGGGCTGGGTGCACCTTCTGGTGAACGTGATGTGGATGCTTGCCTTCGGCACGGCCGTGGCACGGCGGATCGGCGGGTGGCGGTTCTATGCGTTCTCGATCCTCTGCGGCATCGCTGGCGCGCTCATGCACCTTGCCTTCCACTGGGGTGATCTCGCGCCCGTCGTCGGCGCTTCCGCAGCAATTTCAGGCCAGATGGCCGGCGCGCTCAGATTTATCTTCGGCGCGAAGCGGAAGCCCTGGGAACAGACGCCGGATTTCGTCAACGCGCCGCTCGCGACATTGGGAGAGACCGTCAAGGACCCGCGCATCGTCACGTTCTTGGTCCTTTGGGTGGCGCTGAACGTCTATTTCGGCCTGAGCGCGGTGATGGTGCGGGGCGCCGAAGGCAATATCGCCTGGGAGGCACATATTGGCGGCTTTCTCTGCGGTTTGCTGCTCTTCGGCCTTTTCGACGAGAAGCGCGCGCGGGGCGCGGAACCTCCTCTGCCATCTTCGGTTTGAAACTTGCCGCCAATCGCGCCGGGTCTTGCGCGCCTTCCCAGTCCGGGACAGAATGTCGCAGGCTGAACGGGACGTCAGTTCCCGGCTGGAGGAAACGCGGATGAACGTCGCTGCAATCTTGAAGCTCAAGGGCAGGGAGGTCTTCACTACGACCCCCGATACGGCCCTTCTCAACATCACCAAGCTGCTGGGCTTGCACGGCATTGGCTGCATCGTCGTCACCTCGGAGGACGGCAAGGTGGTCGGTATCGTCTCCGAGCGCGATGTTGTGCGAGAGATCGCACGCGCCGGATCGAAGGTCCTCAAGGAGCCGGTCGAGACCTGCATGACGAAGAACGTGGTGAGCTGCCGCGAATGCGACACGATCGATCGGTTGATGGCCGAGATGACCGCGCACAGATTCCGGCATATGCCGGTGATCGATCGTGGCCGGCTGGTTGGCCTTGTTTCGATTGGCGACGTGGTGCGGATGCGGATCGCCGAGGCGGAGATGGAAGCCGCGGCCATGCGCGAGTATATTGCCACAGGCTAACGCACGATCCGGTCCAATAGAGCAGTAGCGAAGTCCCTGGATGGCGATCCCGCGCGTCCTTGTCTTTTGCGCTGCCTTTTGCTGGCAAGCGGGTCGTTGGCTTTGGCCGAGGACGACGCTCAGCCGAACGCACGCGACGCGAAACCGAATCTCGCAGCGTGGAATTTGGAGGCGCTGCCGCCCGAACTTGCCGAGAACGTGCGGCGGCGAGACGCGTCATTCGCCAGGCTCGGTCTTTCAAACGTCCATCGAGGGGTGTATGCGCGGCTTGGTCTTTGGCCTTCGAGCGATCGGGTGATCCGCGTGTGCTTCATGGACGGGTCGCAGGAGCTTCGCCGCCAGATCGCGGCGTATGGTATTGAGTGGACGCTTGCGCAGACCTCGCTCAAGCTTGATTTCGGCGACGGTGAGGAGTTGCGTGAATGCGATGCGGACGACGGGAAGGTCTCCCACATCCGCATCGGCTACGACGAGCCGGGCTATTGGTCGCTGGTCGGCAAGGACAGCATCCATCTCGCCTCGCAAGCTGTTTCGTCGATGAACCTCGAGGGTTTCGACACCGCACCGCCCGAGCCGGAAGAATTCCGCAGAGTAGTGCTGCACGAATTCGGACATGCGCTCGGTTTCCACCACGAGCATCAGAACCCCGTGTCAGCCTGCGAGGACGAGTTCGATTGGGATCACATCTACACGTATCTCGCGGCGCCGCCGAACAACTGGGGGAAAGGGCAGGTCGATTTCAACATGCGAAGGCTCGACCAGAGCGAACTGGTTGCCGATCAGTTCGACCGGAACTCGATCATGCTCTACACGTTCCCGCCCGATTATTTCAAAAGCGGCGAGCAGAGCCCGTGCTTTGCGCCCTACACGACGGCGCTTTCGCGCTGGGATCGCCGCATGATGGAGCAGATGTATCCGGCGGACCGGAACGTCGACATCACCCGCTATGAGGCGGCGCGGAAAGTCCTGCTGGAAACGGCGGAAGAGGCGAAGAGCGATCAGGTGACGCGTACGGATGTGCTGGCCACGCTTCGGCGCTACCTGCCGGAGGCGAAATAGCGCGGGCTTAAGCGGCGAACGCGCTCAGCGCCATCTTGATCTCATCGATCTGTTTCTCGGCTGCCCGGGCACCGAGTGCCATCGCCTCGCCGGCGCGATGGAATTCGAAGAGCCCGATATGGCCGGTCTTGGGCGCGATGCTGATGTCGGGCGGGTCGCCCGCGAGCCGCGAGCGCGCGATGCGATCCTGCGTGATGTTGATCGCGTCCATCATCACTGAAGAGATACCCGGCACCTCCTTGCTGCGGCCGAAGATTTGCCGGTGCAAGAGGTGCAGTGCCGCGCGTCCGTTGCTGCCCGGGAGCCGCTGATCGTCCAATAGGCCCGCAGGCTCGGCGAAATTCGCCTGATCGTGGATCACGCCGCCTTTATTCAGAAGGTCGCAGGAGAGATTGACGGCGATGACGATGCGTGCGCCGAGCGCCCGGCACACCGACACGGGAATGGGGTTGACCAGCGCGCCGTCGATCAGCCAGCGGCCATTGATCTTCACGGGACGAAAGATACCGGGCAGCGCGAAGGACGCCTTCAACGCGTTCACCAGGCTGCCTTTGTTGAGCCAGACCTCGTGGCCCGTGCCGAGCTCGGTCGCGACTGCGACGAATCTGCGGTCGAGCCCTTCGATCGTGTGCTCGGCTAGGTGGTGCTCAAGGCGCGCGCTCAAGCGCTGGCCGGTGATCAGCCCCGAACCGCCGAAATTGACGTCGAGGAAACCGAACACGCGGCGGCGGGTAAGGCTGGCAGCAAAGTCTTCTAGCGCCTTGAGGCGGCCGGTGACGTAGCAGGCGCCGGCGACCGCGCCGATCGAGGTACCGGCCACGATGTCGGGCTCGAGCCCGGCCTCGACCAGGCTGTTGAGCACACCGATATGCGCCCAGCCGCGCGCGGCGCCGCCGCCAAGCGCGATGCCGATCTTCGGTCTATCCACGTTGCTCATGCTGCAAGTCCCATGCCGGGACACCCGGCAGCGCTTGACCGCGAGGAGGCCATGCTTGGGCTCTTGTCAGGCGTGGCCGAACGCGACGATCTCTAGCCGCCGATCATCCTACTCCGAACCCTTTAAGGTTCCCTTTGCGTCATCTCCATGACGGTAAACGGCACTTGGGTCGAACTGTCGCTCCGCATCAACCCAAATTAACGTGAGTGCGCTGTCAGGCGCGCGGCCGAGCGGCACGACGCGGTAGAAACAGGATCTGCGGCCCGTGTGGCAGGCGGCGTCAGCGCCGGACTGCTCCACCTTCAGCCAAATGGCGTCCTGGTCGCAATCGGTGCGCATCTCCACCACACGCTGGCGGTTGCCGCTTTCCTCGCCCTTGCGCCAAAGCTTTCCGCGTGAGCGCGACCAGTAATGCGCCTCGCCCGTCTCGATGGTGCGAGCGAGCGCTTCGGCGTTCATGTAGGCGAACATCAGCACTTCGCCGGTCGCGGCCGAAGTGGCGACGATGGGAACGAGGCCGTCGGCGTCGAAACGTGGCGCGAAAATCGTGCCTTCCTCCGATGCGATCTTGTCTCCAGGGGCAGGGAAGGAGGCAGGCTTGCTCACCGCGATCGGTCCTTCGCGGGCGCGCGCATCACGTGCGGCCGCGGTCGGTCGCAAGCATCATGAAGCGCGCCTGCTGTGCCGGATCTTCCTTGAAGATGCCGGTGAACTGGGTGGTGATAGTGGCGACATGGGGCTTCTTCACGCCGCGGATCGACATGCATTGATGCACCGCCTCAATCATCACCGCGACGCCCTTCGGCTTCAGCGCCTTGTCGATGGTCTCGGCGATCTGCGCGGTCATCGTCTCCTGCGTCTGGAGCCTGCGCGCGAACACCTCGACCACGCGGGCGAGCTTGGAGATGCCCACGACACGGTCGGTCGGGAAGTAGGCGACATGCGCCTTGCCGACGAAGGGGATCATGTGATGCTCGCAGTGCGAGTGAAGCTCGATGTCGCGCAGCATGACGATGTCGTCATAGCCAGCGACCTCGTCGAAGGTGCGCGACAGAACCTCCTCGGGGTTCTCGCGATAGCCGCCGAAGAACTCGTCATAGGCGCTGGTCACCCGGCGCGGCGTCTCGCGCAGGCCTTCGCGGTCGGGGTCGTCGCCGGCATAGGCGATTAGCGTGCGGACGGCCTCCTCTGCCTCCTCGCGCGACGGCCGGATGATGGCAGGCCCGCGGCCGAGCTCGGCCTGCGGCCGGGTCGGCAGTTTCTTAACCGTGGCGTCCATTAACTGAGGCTTCCTTATATGCTCAACGCGCAAAGGCTTGCCGCCGTTGCCGTTTAGTATAGATGCCGCGTCAACCCCCTCGGTGGCAGGCTCCGCTTCCGGCCTCTCACTTCAAGGCCGCGCTGCATATATAATGCGTGATTTCGGCCTGCAAGGCGAGCCTCGCCACCCCGAGCAAGACATGACACTGCCTGAAGACATCTACAGCCAGCGCATTTTGGAGCTTGCCGCCGTCTTGCCGCGGACCTCGCGGCTCGACGCGCCGCAGGCAACCGCACGGGCTCATTCCAAACTCTGCGGCTCGACGGTGACGGTCGATCTCGCCATGGAGGGCGACGTGGTAACCGACTATGGCCAAAGCGTGAAGGCCTGCCTGCTCGGCCAATCTGCCGCCTCGGTGATGGGGCGGGAGATCGTTGGCTCGAGCGCGGCGGACTTGCGCGCGGTGGGCGCGGCAATGCGTAAGATGCTTAAAGAGGGCGGGCCGCCGCCGGACGGCCGCTGGGCCGATCTCTCCGTGCTCGAGCCGGTGCGCGACTACAAGGCACGGCATCCCTCGACGCTGCTCGTGTTCGACGCGGTGGAAGACGCCATCGCACAGATCGAGGCTGAGCGCGCACGCCAAGCCGGTGCGTCCGAGCGCTCCGAAGAGCATGTCTGACGGGAAAGGAACGGACGGGCTAGCCGTGCGTTTCGCGCGGTTTGTGCTGATCGGGCCGATCACGCTCTATCGCTGGACGATCTCGCCGCTGCTTGGAGTGAATTGCCGGCACCTGCCGACGTGCTCAGACTATGCGCAGGAGGCGATCGAGACGAACGGCGCCTGGAAGGGCGGATGGCTGACACTGGCGCGGGTTTGCCGCTGCCACCCTCTCGGCAGCCACGGCTTCGACCCGGTGCCCGACCTGAGCGCCGAGCGCCATCCCTTCGCCCCCTGGCGCTACGGCAACTGGCGCATGCGAAACATAAGTGACGTGGGCGCCGAAACGAAGTAAAAGCCACGCCATAACGATGATCTCTTACCTGCGCCGGTACGCAGGAGTGAGAGGAGAATGACATGTCGCAGATCTCCCTGACGTTTCCCGATGGCGCAAAACGCGCGGTGCCTGCCGGTACCACCGGCCTCGACGTCGCCAAGTCGATTTCGTCCTCGCTTGCAAAGCGTACGGTCGCGATGAGCCTTGACGGCAAGCTCGCCGACCTCGCCGCTCCCATCAAAGCGGATGCCGCGATCAAGTTCCTAACCCGCGACGACGCGGAAGTACTCGATCTGATCCGCCACGACGCAGCGCATGTCATGGCCGAAGCCGTGCAGGCGCTCTATCCGGGCACTCAGGTGACGATCGGCCCCGTCATCGAGAACGGCTTCTATTACGACTTTGCGCGCGATGAGCCCTTCACGCCCGAAGACCTTCCCAAGATCGAGGCGAAGATGCGCGAGATCATCGCGCGGGATCAGCCCTTCGCTTGCGAAGTCGTGAGCCGCGAGAAGGCGAAGCGCGTCTTCAAGGACAAGGGCGAGATTTTCAAGCTCGAGCTGATCGATGCGATCCCCGAAGGTGAAGACGTCAAGCTCTACTCGCAAGGCGAATGGCTCGACCTTTGCCGCGGGCCGCACATGACCTCGACGGGGAAGGTCGGCAATGGCTTCAAGCTGACCAAGATCGCGGGCGCCTATTGGCGTGGCGATCCGAGCCGTCCGATGCTGCAGCGCATCTACGGGACTGCCTGGGCGAGTGAGGATGACCTCAAGGCCTATCTGCATCAGCTCGAAGAGGCGGAGAAGCGCGACCATCGCCGGCTCGGCCGCGAGATGGATCTGTTCCACTTCCAGGAAGAGGCGCCCGGTGCCGTGTTTTGGCACGCGAAAGGCTGGGCGTTGTTCACGGCGCTGATTGGCTATATGCGGCGCCGGCAGAATGCGTGGGGCTATGTCGAGGTGAACTCGCCCGACATGATGGAGCGCACGCTCTGGGAGCAGTCTGGACATTGGGAGAAGTTCGGCGACCACATGTACGTCACCGAGACGCCCGACGAGCGCGTCTATGCCTGCAAGCCGATGAACTGTCCGGGCCATGTGCAGATCTTCAAACATGGCTTGAAGAGCTATCGCGACCTGCCGCTACGCATCGCAGAGTTCGGCAAGGTGCATCGCTACGAGCCGTCGGGCGCGCTGCACGGGCTCTTGCGCGTGCGCCACTTCACGCAGGACGACGCGCATATTTTCTGCACCGAGGACCAGATCACCGAGGAATGCGTGAAACTCAACGAGCAGATGCTGTCGATCTATCGCGACTTCGGCTTTACGGACGTGCGCATCAAGTTCTCGGACCGGCCCGAGAAGCGCGTCGGCGCCGACGCGGTATGGGACAAGGCGGAGGCTGCGCTCAAGCGCGCGGTCGAGGCGGCAGGGCTTGAATACGAGCTGAACCCTGGCGAGGGCGCGTTCTACGGGCCCAAGCTCGAATATGTCCTGCGCGACGCCATTGGGCGGGATTGGCAGTGCGGCACGATCCAGGTCGACCTTAACCTGCCGGGGCGGCTCGGCGCCTTCTACATCGCGCCGGACGGCGAGAAAACCGTGCCGGTGATGATCCACCGCGCAATGTTCGGTTCGCTCGAGCGCTTCACCGGCATTCTGATCGAGCACTATGCGGGACACTTGCCACTTTGGCTCGCGCCGGTCCAGGCCGTGGTCGCGACCATCGTGTCGGACGCCGACGATTATGCGGGCCAGGTGCTTGCCGCGCTGCAGGACGCGGAGCTCCGCGCCGAGGCCGATCTCCGCAACGAGAAGATCAACTACAAGGTGCGCGAGCACTCGCTCGCCAAGGTGCCGGTGCTGCTCGTGGTCGGACGACGCGAGGTGGAAGAAAGCAAGGTCTCCGTCCGTCGCCTCGGCAGTGAGAAGCAAGAGGTCATGACACTCGACGCAGCGGTGCAGATGCTCGCCGAGGAGGCGGTCCCACCGGACCTGCGCTAACGCATACCTCTACCCCCCGGGGAGCGGATGGTGCGTCGCCGTGCCTTGAAGGAGACTAGCGCGCCGACGGGCGGAACAGCGCGCCGGGATTGATCAGGGGCGCGTTCGGGTCGGCGGGTTTGGCTGCCGAGAAGCCGTCGAAGCCGAGGCCAGTCGTTTCTCCACTCTCGCCATAGAGGCCGGCGGCTGAGGGGGGCGGCTCGGGCGGCTCGAGCAGCGCCTGGAGCGCCTCAGGCGAAGTTGGGCCGTCCTCGACCACCACCTCGATCTGCTTCGCGTCGGGCGAATCGATGCTGAACTTCCGCGTGTAGGAGAGGCCGTTATGGTCGGCGACCACGGCATAACTGCCGGCGGCGAGGATATGCGTCGGCAACGCGCCCGCGCTCTCCTTCACCACGTCGCCCGCCGAGGTGAGGATCTTCCACTTGGTGTCGGCGAGCGCTTCGCCGCCAAGGCTCTGCACTAGCTTGAAGGTGGTTTTCGCGCCGCTGTGCTTGACGGTCCCCTCGGTGACCTTGCCGGGCTCGATCGTCACGTCCGCGCGCACGATCCCATTGGCATCGCCGTAAAGGCTCTCGATGTGATAGGCGCCGGCGTTGAGCCTGATGACGGTCGCGGGCTTGGCGTTGGCTAGGATGGTGCGACGGTTGCCGAACTGGTCCTCTTCGTCGGACAGGATGTCGAAACGGACGGCACCGTCCGGCAGCGCCTCGCCGGTCGCGAACACGGCGCCGAGCTTCAGTCCGCCGGTATTGAGGACAAAGGTCTCTTCCAGCGAGCGCCCGCTTTCGACGGTGATCTTCTTGGTGAGGTTGGAGAGCCCGTAAGCCGCGTTGACGAAATATTCGCCGGGCATGAGCGCCGCGGTCGGCATGGCTTCGCGATGCGTGCTGATGAGCTTTTGGCCGCCCTCAGCCGATGCGGCGGAGGTGTAGACGCGCCAGGTGAGCCCGGTTTGCAGCTTGGGGCCTGCTTCGGTGGCAAGCGCCTTGAACGTGACAGGGACGGGCTTAGACGGCATGGCGGATTTTGGAGGCGCTGCGCGTTGGGCAAGCGTCTGGCCGGGCGCCTTGGTGATGGCCGTCTCGGCTGCAGCGCCCGGTGAAGGCGCGCCAGCCGCTCCGGCGGGACCTGCGGCGATCGCGCCGGTCGCCATCTCGCCGTTTGCGGCGGACGCTGGTGCCGGAGGCAGGGCCGGCGCTTCGGCCGCTACGGTCAGCACCTTGACGATGCCGTGCTTCAGCTCGGCGGAATTGGTGGCGGTGATGAACTCGCCCCCGGTCGCAGCGGCCGCGCAGCTCAACGTCTCGAGCCCCGTCGCTTTCTCGTTGAAGCCGACCACGTGGATGCGCAAGCCGGGCTGCTTGTCCTTGAGCACCTCGGCGGTGGAGCAGAGATCGACGTCGCAGGAATCACCGCCGTCGGCCACGAGCACGATGTCGAGCCTGCCGGTGCTGCCAGGCGCCGTGTTGGCAGCTTCGATCAGCGAGGCGCCGACCGGGGCCTCTCCTTGCGCCTTCAGGTCCGACAAGAGCTTGTCCTGGGTATCGGCGGTCAACTCGCCGGGCTTCGCCAAGATCTCCGTGTCGGCGCAGCTCGACGCTTTGCGATGGCCAAACACGAGCAGGCCAAGCGCGAGCTTCTCCTGGAAAGATTTGACGATCGGCCCGAGCTCGGTGCGCGCGGTGGTGAGCTTCACCGCTTTGCGCACTTTGTTGTTCATGCTGCTCGAAGCGTCGAGCACGATCATGGCGGCGGGGAAAGCAGCCTCAGCAGGCTTCGGCGCGTCTTCGGCTAGGGCGATCCCTGAGCTGCCAAGCGTGGCGCACAGAATGACGAGCCCAAGCCCTGTGCCGCGCTTCCCCCGCATGTGTCCCGCTCCGATCGGCCGCCCGCCACCCCTTATACAGGCTTCCGGCCCTCGCCATCGGCACGAAATTCGGCTGCGAATGAGGCGTTTTTTGGGGCCGGCCTAGCCCTTGGCGCATTGCCCGGGCGGCGCGATCGCGATAGGGAACCGTTGCAAAGCCCGCCAATGTCCAATCCCGTCATCCAGCATCTCCTCACACGCCGGTCGGTCTCCTCCAACGCGCTCGGCGAGCCCGGCCCGAGCGAGGCCGAGCTCGAGCTGATCCTCCGGGCCGCCTCGCGGGTGCCGGACCACAAGAAGCTCGTACCCTGGCGGTTCCTGGTCTTCCAGGGCGAGGCACGAGACGCATTCGGCGCCGTGCTTGCCGAGATCTGCCGCGCAGAGGAGGCCGATCCCGGCGCGTTCCGGCTCGAGACCGAGGCCAAGCAATTCTTACGGGCTCCGCTCGTGATCGCCGTGATCTCGCGCGTGGTCGAGAACAAGGCGGCGCCCAAATGGGAGCAGATGCTGTCAGCAGGCGCGGCGTGCCAGAATCTCCTCGTCGCGGCGACCGCGCTCGGCTACGGCGCGCAATGGATCACCGAGTGGTACGGATACAGCCCGGGCGTCCGCCGCGCGCTCAAGCTTGCCGAGAACGAGCGCGTCGCCGGCTTCGTCTATATCGGCACGGCGAAGGAGAAGTCCGAGGAGCGTGAACGTCCGGCTCTATCGGACATCGTGACGCGCTGGCAGCCTTAAACAGTGCTCGTCATGGTGAGGTTGCAAGCGTCGTCCTTCGAGGCTCGCTTCGCTCGCACCTCAGGATGACGGCGCTTGCCTCGAACCACACTAATAGCCGAACTGCTCGGACAGGATGCGCTCGGCAAGCGTGCGGCCAGGATCGAACATCATGAAAATGTCGATGCCGCTCTCCTCGCGCACCTCCACCGCGATCACGTCGCGGAACTCGGTATGGTCGGCCACGGCGCTCACCGGGCGCTTGTCGGGCTCGAGCACGTCGATCCTTACCTGCGCATGGTTCGGAAGCAGTGCGCCGCGCCAGCGCCGCGGCCGGAACGGGCTGATCGGAGTGAGCGCGAGCAGTGGCGCGGTAATCGGGATGATCGGCCCGTGGGCGGAGAGGTTGTAGGCGGTGCTGCCGGCGGGCGTCGATACGAGCACGCCGTCGCAGATTAGCTCGTCCATGCGCACCTTGCCGTCCACCGCGATCTTGAGCTTGGCCGCCTGGTAGATCTGCCGGAACAGCGACACCTCGTTGATGGCGAGCGCGTCGTGCGTGGTGCGGTGCACGTCCTGTACCGTCATGAGCAACGGATGGATGATCGTGACTTCGGCATTCTCCAGGCGCGCCATCAGGTCGTTCTCGTGGTAGTCGTTGAGCAGGAAGCCGACCGAGCCGCGGTTCATCCCGTAGATCGGGATGCGGCTGCGCAAATGCCTGTGCATGGTCTGCAGCATCAGCCCGTCGCCGCCTAGTGCCACGATGGCGTCGGCGTTATCAGCGGACGCGTCGCCATAGCGCGCGATGAGCTCGGCGCGCGCGGCTTGCGCCTCCTCGGTCTCGCTCGCAACGAACGCGATCTTGGTGAAGCGGGGCATGGAGGAACTCGTCGCGACTTTCCGGGCCTGGAGCGGTGTTGCGGGGGCCACTATAAAGGCGCGCATGCATCAGCATGCAAGGGCTTAACGTCTGAGCAGGGAACGGTAACCATGACGAGCGACGACCGGCCGGTTTTGATCTACACGACCTTCCCGAGTCTTGAAGACGCAAAGCGCGTCGGCGATGCGCTGGTCGCGGCGCGGCTTGCCGCCTGCGTCAACATGTTCCCCGGCATGGTCGCGATCTACGAGTGGAAGGGCGCGCGTGAGGTCGCAGACGAGGTCACCATGATCATCAAGACGCGCGCCTCCCTGACCGAGGCGGTGCTCGAGGAAACGAAGCGCCTGCACCCCTACGAGCTGCCGGCGCTGCTCGTGCTGCCGACGGAAGGGGGGAGCGCGGAGTATTGCGGATGGATCCTCAGGGAGACAGGCGGTTAGCGTCCGAAATCTGCGGGTATGGCACCTTCACAGAACCGTCGCAGCCCCGTCATAGTGTATACTCGTAGTGCCGAAGTGTACTCGCAAGCATAAATTAGGGGTGGGGCATGACCATTGCCGCGATCGATTTCCAAACCCTGGCAAATGCAGGGTTTCCGCTCGCCCAGTACGCACCTGGCGATGTTATTTTTGCGGAGGGTGATCCGGGCGACAAGATGTATGTCATTCGCTCGGGCGAAGTGGAAATCCTGCTCGACGGCAGGGTATTGGAGGTGATCAAGTCAGGGGGCATATTCGGCGAAATGGCGCTGATCGACGGGGCCGCGCGCGTGGCTACGGCACGCGCCAAGACGGCTTGCGAGGTTGCTCCTATCTCCGAGAAGACCTTTCTCTTCCTGGTGCATGAGACCCCGTTCTTCGCCATTGCCGTAATGCGAACGCTCGCCGGCCGGCTGCGGCGCATGGATCAGGCCCTCTAAACTTCGTTCGCTGGTCCGCAGGACCGCCATTTTTTGGTCTTTTCATTAGGCTGGCGCGCGGCCATGATCGGCACGCCAGGAACTCGCAACCCCTCCGTAACACGCCCTTGTCGTTGCTCGCGAATTTGGCGCAGAGGCGCCCGCGCAATATCGAAGCCGCGACGCTCGGGCGTGATGCGCTCGCAGGCGCGATCTCGGCCGTCGTCAATATCGCCTATTGCATCTCCTTCAGCGCGCTGATCTTCCAGGGCGCGATCGCGTCCGGCTTCCCGCTCGGCCTTGCCGCGCTGATCATGGGCACGGTGGTCACGGGGTTCGTCATCGCGCTCACCACGACGCTTGTGCCCGCCGACGCCGGTCCCGACACCCCGGCCGTTGCCGTCATGAGCGTGCTCGCGAGCACGGTCGCCGCGGCGCTTGCGGCGAAGGGCGCGAGCCCCGAGACGATGGTCGTCAACGTGCTGGTCGCGATCTCAGTGAGCACCTTCCTCACCGGAATCATGTTGTTCGGCATCGGCGCGCTGAAGCTCGGGCAGTGGCTGCGCTTCGTGCCATACCCTGTGATCGGCGGCTTCCTTGCGGCCTCGGGCTGGCTGCTCATCACCGGCGGTGTCGAGGTCATCACTGGCACCAACCTCACGCTCTCGCCGTCGAGCTGGACGCCGATCGTCTCCGCCGAGTATGCGCCACAAATCTTGGTCGGCCTGCTCTTCGCGCTGTTCATCGTAGCGCTTAGGCGGTGGGTGCCCCAATATCTGACGCTTCCCATCGCCTTCCTCGTGTTCCTGATCATCCTGAACGTCGCGCTGTTCGGCTTCGTCTCAGACGACGCGACGCGCCAACACTGGTTCCTCCAGGCCGTGGGCGAATTGAAGCTCTGGTGGCCGCTCACCGCGATTGCCGAAAGCGACATCGACTGGGGCGTGATGGCGCTGAGTAGCGCCGAAATCGGCGCGGTGTGCGGCGTGACCGCCATCTCTATGCTGCTTGATGTGTCGAGCCTCGAAGTGGCGCGGCAGAAATCCGCCGACCTCGACAAGGAGTTCAGGACCAACGGGCTCGCGAACGTGCTCGCGGCACTGCTCGGCGGCGTCGCAGGCAATCTGTCGCTCAACAACAGCCTCTTGCTGCACGAAGCCGGCGCGGTGACGCGGCTCTCGGGCGTCGCCGTTGCCGCAGTCTGTGCCATCGTCCTGTTCGCCGGCGCCGATATCGGCAGCATCGTGCCGAAAGCGATCCTGGGCGGCATGCTCGCCTATCTCGGTGTGATGATCCTGATGGAAGCGCTGGTTCGCGCGCCGGCCGGGCGCTCGCGCGCCGACCTCGCGCTCGCCATCGCGATCATGATCGCCATCTGCTATTTCGGCTATCTGGTCGGCGTGATGCTCGGCGTTATCGGCGCGTGCCTGATGTTCGCGCTGAGCTATAGCCGCATCGGCGTGATCCGCCGCCACCTCACACGCTACGATTTCTCGAGCAATGTCGAGCGCTCGCCGGAGCAGGCGCGCCTGCTGCACGAGGAGGGCAAGCGCGTCCACGTGTTCTGGCTCTCCGGCTTCATCTTCTTCGGCTCGTCGAACGGGCTGTTCGAGCGCATCAAGCGCTATATCGAGGAGCAGCGGGACAAGCCCGTGGGCTTCGTCGTGCTCGATTTCAGCCAGGTGCAAGGGCTTGACACCTCGGCGGTGCTGAGCCTCGTCAAGCTTCGCAATTACTGCGAGGAGCATGACGTGACGCTCGCCTTTTGCGGCCTCGACGAGACGATGCGCGCAGGCTTCGAGGGGGCGGGATTTTTCGGTAGCTCGAGGCCGCATCAGGCATTCGGCAGCCGCAACGAGGCGATCGAATGGTGCGAGGACATGATCCTCATGCATCACGAGGTGGGCGATGCCTCCACGCATAGTTTCGAGAGCTGGCTGCAAAGCGAGCTCGGCGGCCAGATCGATTTCGCCCGCATCGCGCCGTATATGGAGCGCGAGGAGCTGAACAAAGACGCGTTCCTGTTCCGCCAGGGGGAGCCAGCCGATTCCGTCGTGTTCCAGGCGTCTGGCGGCGTCGCCATCACCATCACCGACGAGCACGGCCGGCCGATCAGGCTAAGGCGCATGCTCGGCCATACGGTGGTGGGGGAGATGGGCTTCTATCGCGGCGTGCCGCGCACGGCGAACGTCATCGCCGAGGGCCCGACGGTGGTCTACCGGCTCAGGCAGTCGGCGTTCGACAAGATGCAGGCCGAGGACCCTGGCGCGGCAGCGGCGCTGCATAAGATGATCATCAGGCTGCTCTCCGACCGCCTCGAATTCGCCAACCGCGAAATCTCCGCGCTGCTTTAGCTAGAGGCAGCCATCCAAATCAGGACGCCGACAATGGCGACATAGGTCAGGCCGTGCAGGAGCTGGTCGGTGCCGAGCACGTGCCAGAAACACGGATCTTGCGGCGTGAGACCGTTGCGGCGAGTCGCCTGCTCCTTGAGCCAGTCGACATGGTAGTGGACGACAAACTCGCCGAGCGCGATGGCGGCGGCGACGAGCAGAGAGGCCGGCGCGAGCAGGAGATAAACGAGCGGCGTGAGCGCCACGTGGATCGCCGCGTGCATCAGGCCACCAGGATGCCCGTAGGTGCCCTTGTTCAAATATTGATACGGCGTCTGCAGATAGAAATCGGCCACCGCGTGCTTCACCATGAGCACGGCGATAGCGGCGAGCACGATAAAGGCTGTCTCTTGCATCGGCGCTATTTCGATGTGGCTTCGGCGCTGCCGTCCCAATCGGGCGGCGGCGGCGTGGCGCGGAAATAGGCGATGCGTTCGCGGTAAAGCGCGTAGAGCCGGTCGAACCGCGCGCCGTCCATCTTCTCGCATTCGCGGGAAAGCGCCTCCGCTTCATCCCAGGCGCGCGTGCGAAACTTGGCGAGGAACGCGGCGTGGCTCTCGGTGAAGTCGATGAAGGGCCGGCTCTCCTTGAAGGCTTTGTCGCCGATCAGCGCGAAGATGCGCGTCGCCTCGGTCTTGCCCTTCACCTTGAGGAGATCGAGCTCGAGGAAGGCGAAATCCGGCGCGCGTGAGGTGGTGCTCTCGCCGACCACGGTGCCGACGTCGTAGGTTTTGGACTGGCCCTCAAGCCGCGAGGCGATGTTCACGTTGTCGCCGATCACCGAATAGTCGAAGCGGGTCTCCGAGCCGAGATTGCCCACGCAGCAAATGCCGGTGTTGAGGCCGATGCCGAGCTTGACCGGCTTGTAGGGCCGGCCTTTGGTTTCTGCCTCCTCGCGCCAGGTCTCGTTCAGCGTGCCCATCGCATCCATCATGCGGAGCGCGGCCGAGCAGGCGTGGCTCGGGTGCCTGCTGTCGTCGAGCGGCGCGTTCCAAAACGCCATCACTGCATCGCCCATGAATTTGTCGATCGTGCCCTGCTCATCGAGGATGATGTTGCTCAAAGGGGTGAACAGGCTGTTGAGGAAGCGCGTCAACTCCTCGGCGTCCAGCCCCTCCGAGATGGTGGTGAAGCCCCGCACGTCACTGAAGAGCAGCGTCATGTCGCGCGTCTCGCCGCCGAGCTTGAGCCGCGAAGGATCGTCGGCGAGACGCTCGACCAGCGCCGGCGCCATGTAGTGGGAAAAGGCGTGGCGCACGCGGTTCCGCTCGCGCTCGGTGCGCAGGAACATGAACAGCGTGCCGGCGAGATAGATCGCGGTGAGTGCGATCGCTGGATAGATGGGATCGACCAGCCAGCCATGTGCCTTGAAGGTGTACCACGAGAGCCCGACCACGGCCGCGACCGCAAGCGCGCCGAGCACGGCACTGACCATGGCGCCGGCGAGATAGACGAGGGTGGCGATCAGAATGCCGAGCAGGAGGATGTAGAACAATTCGGCGGTCGTGGCGAAATCAGGCCGGAGCAGGAAGGAGCCCTCGATGATCTGCTCGACGGCCTGCGCGTGCAACTCAACGCCCGGAACGGACGCGTCGAGTGGAGTGGCGCGAAGGTCGAACAGGCCCGCGGCGCTCGTGCCGATCAGGATGATGCGGCCCTCGATGTCCTCGCGCGGAACCTCGCCGGCCAGGACCTTCCAGGCGGGCAGATAGCGGTCCCAGGATTGCGGCGTGAATCTGAGCCACATCTGGCCGTTGGCTTCGGTCGGGACCTCGAAATCGCCGATCCTGACTTTCGCGATGCCGGTCTTCTCGCCGAACGCCTGCTCACTGCTCGCGCCTGACGACATGACGATAAGGGTCGAGGCGCCTTGGGCGAGCCGCAGCACGTCGGCCGCGAGCGAGGGATAGAGCGTGTCGCCGACCCTGACGAGCATCGGCATGCGGCGGATGATCTGGTCGTGTTCTGGGATCCAGTTCAGCGCGCCGGAGCCTTTCGCCGGATCCTGGAGCTCTTTCAGGCTCGCTGCGGCGCCCTGGTAATAGGGCGCAAACAGATTCGGATCGTCGCCCCCAAAGCTGATCCCGGCCTTCGTCTCCGGGATCGAGGCGCCTTGCGGCGCGGCGATGAAGCCCATCGCTACGGGTGCCTTGCCGATCGCCTCGCCGAACACCTGGTCGTTCGACGGAAGCTTCTCGATCTCCTCCTTGAACACGGCAAGCTGGTCCGATTTCGGCCAGAACTGGAGCGCGTTGGCGGGCGATAGCCGGTCGGGTTCGGGAAACACGATGTCGAAGGCGATCGCGCCCGCGCCTGCTTCGCCGAGTCTGTCGACGAGCTGCGCGAGCAGGGTACGCGGCCAGGGCCATTGGCCGACGCGCTTGAGCGATTCCTCGTCGATGTCGACGATGCGCACGGGAATGTTCGGGTCGTAGGTTCGCGGGCTGATGCGCTGATAGGAATCGAACACGAGCGCGCGAAGCCGCGCGACCGGGGCTGGATCCCAGATGCGCAACGCGAGCATCGCAGCGATTACTATCCCCACGATGAGGACGTAGAGGAGACGCAGGCTCATCACGTTCTAGTGCTGGTCAAAAAGGAGGGCGCGTGAGCCCGACGTGGCAGAGCGTAGCCAAAGGCGAAACCAGGCTCCAGCCCGTTCTTTCTGGCTAGACCGCGTTTGGGGCCACGGTTTCCCGGTCCCTCGTTGCAGGTGCCATCAGCCGACCGGACTTCAGTTGGGCCTCGGCCATGAGCCCGAAGCGGCGCAGATGCGTGAGCAGCGCCTTCCGATAGGCGAAATAGTTCGTCTCGAGCCGGTGGCGGTCGCTCGGTACATAGCTCCCGCGCACCATGCTCGTATGACCCTCGGTCTTGAGCTTGCCAAACCAGGCCGCGCGCTCGTGCCGCTCGGCGAGCGACACCAGATAGCTCGCGATGAGCTGTGACTGGTAGTCGGCGAGCCGCCAGATCGAGCCATTCGCCTGGATCAGGCCGACTGCGAACAAATCGTCATATTCGGGGTGGAACACGTTGAGATAGAGCAGCGGCCGCCCGTCCGCTCCGAAGATCGGACTGTTGTCGAGGAAGGGGATCGACACCTCGTAGCCGGTGCCGAACACGACGAGATCGGCCTCGACCTCGCTACCGTCGGTGAAGCGCACGCGATCGCCGGCGAAGGAGGCGATATCGGGCTTGGCGGTGACGCGGCCATGCGCATAGAGCTGCGGCAGCACCGTGTTCATGGTCGGATGGGTGTCCATGATGCGGTGCTCGGGCTCGGGCAGTCCGTAGCGGGCGTTCTTGCCCACCATGATCCTGTGCCAATGCGAATAGAGGACATTGCGCAGCCGGCGCGGCATCGGGATCCTCTCGAAGAAACCGACGGCGCCGTCCATCGGCCGACCGAATACGAATTTCGGCACGAAATAGGTGCCGCGCCGCATGGACTGATAGACGCGTTGAGCGACGCTCGTCGCGTCGACGACGATGTCGCAAGCGGAGTTGCCGGCGCCCACCACGACAACGCGCTTGTCCGCGAGTTGCCTGACGCTGCGGTAGTCGCGCGAGTGCATGATCTCGCCGGTGAACGTCCCTGGAATTTTCGGGATGCGCGGCACGTCGTGATGACCGTTGGCGATGACGAGGACGCGATAGAATCGAGGACGCGCTTCGCCCGCGACCTGGACGCGCCAGCCACCGTCCGTGCGCTCGGCCCGCTCGACGCGCGTGTTGAGCTCGATCTTGTCGAGGATGCCGAAATGCAGCGCGTAAGCGCGCAGATAAGCGAGCGCTTCACGGTGGGACGGATAGACGGGATATTCCTCGGGCAAGGGAAAGTCGTCGAACCCGGTATATCTGCGCGAGGAGACGAGATAGGTCGTGTCGTAGACGACGCCGGTCTTCGTGTCCTGGTTCCACAGCCCGCCGATATCCGGCTCGCGCTCCAGGCAGTCGAACGGAATGCCCCGCTCGGCGAAGACCTTGGCCGCGGCGAGCCCGGAGGACCCCGCGCCTATGATGCAGGCCTTGTCGGTATCGCTGACGACATCCATGTTCCTTGCATCCATCGCTGCGCTCGTAGGCCCGGCGGGAGGGGGTTTGCCGGTGCCCAGTGATATCCTGCCGGCCGAACCTTAAGTCATAATATGACGTTCATGGTTGAGACACACAAAAGTCTTTGGTTGCGGTTTCTGTGGGGATAGTCTTGACGGCAAGGATCATCCACGGCGGAGGGCACACAGTGCGTCTTCCGGCCTTAATGGCAGTCGTTGTTGGCAGTCTCGGACCTTATTTCAACGGCGCGGAGGCCGCGCGCGTCAGGCTGCCCGTCGCCGACAATCCCTATTGTTCGATCGCCACCTACAAGGCGCGCGACGTGGCCGAGCAGGCCATGTCGGTCAGCGATTCAAGCGGGAGACCGGTGATCGTTATCAATGCCGGGACGCTCAAGGACGAGCCGTCCTATGGGCGCTTCCTCATGGCCCATGAATGCTGCCACCATTCGCTCGGCCATGTGAACCGCTACCGTGAGGGGCGGGGGGCGGTGGGGCCCCAGCCGTTCTTTTTCATTGCGCCGGCCCTCAAACAGATGGAGCTCGACGCCGATTGCTGCGCCGTGCGCTTGTTGCGCGAAAGGCAGGAGGCAGATGGTATCGAGGCGGCGCGCGAGACCATGACCCGGTTCGGCTCGACCCCCACAGGCGCCTACTACCCGACCGGGACCGAGCGCGCCGACAATATCGTCACTTGCGCGCAGAGGGACTGACCCCCGTTATCCTCGGGTTGCCCTTGGCTTGCGCCCTGGCGCCAAAACCTCTCAATCGCCATATGCTTGCGGCAGCGTTTGGCGGCCCGTCCTGAACGATGCGCTATGGTTGCGGTTCAGGTGACGGCGCCGAAGAGGCAGGCTTGAGGTTCAGGGCGATAGATGCGGCGATGCGTGGCCTGCGGCTTAAGTTCGCGGGGCTCGCTATCCTCGCTTGCGCGGCTGCCGCACTCGGCGCGCCCGCAGAGGGGCGCGGGGAGACTGGCGTGGGAGGCGGCTTGCTCCGGGTCTGCGCCGACCCCGACAACATGCCCTTTTCCAACGCGGAGGGCGAAGGCTTCGAGAACAAGCTCGCCGAATTGATCGCGGCCAAGCTTGATCTCCCGCTCGAATATGTCTGGTTCCCGGAAGGGACGGGCTATGTTCCGAATACGGTAGGCGCCGATGCTTGCGATCTCGTGATGGGATATGCGCAAGGCACCGGACTGATCGAAGACACCAACCCCTATTACCACACGTCATACGTGCTAATTTACCGCGCGGACAATGCCGAGTTGGCAGGAATGGACCGGCTTTCCGATCCGCGGATGAAGAACCAGAGGATCGGCCTTTTTGCCGGAACGCCGCCGGCCAGCATCCTCGCCATGTACGGGCTGGTGGCGAACGCCAAGCCGTTCGAGCTTCGCTCCGGCGAGAGTTCGTCGAAGGTCGCCGAGGCGATGATCGCAGAGATCGCCTCCGGCGAACTTGACGCCGGACTGCTATGGGGCCCGGTCGGTGGCTATTACGCGCAGCGCTCGCCGAAACCGCTCACGCTCGTGCCGCTTGTGAAGGAGCGCGCGGGCCCGAGCACGATCTACGGCATCACCATGGGCGTGCGGCCGAACCAGCCGGAATGGAAGCACAAGATCAACAAGGTGATCGCCGACAACCAGCAGGACATCAACACGCTCCTGCAGTCTTACAACGTGCCGTTGATGGACAAGGACGGCGGCCTGATCGAGTTCGGCGCCGCCGAGCGGTAAGGCCCTCACATCTTGCAGCGGCTCTCAGGCTCGTCGAGGCCGAGCGTGTCGACCTCGATCTCCGGATGGCTCGCGTGTGGGAAGCCCTTTTGCGGCGAAACGGAGACCGGGACCTTGTCGGTGGCGATCAGGATCGGCTGACGGAACTGCCCGTCCCAGGGCCGGAATTGCTGCTTGATGCCCTTGAAGGGCGCAAGCTGCAGCTCGGGTCCGCGAATGAAGGCCGCGACCTTGGCGAATTCGTTGCCGGGGTTGCGGCTCACCGCTTCGCCGACCGCGCGCGTCGCCACATAGGCCTGGTAATCGATCGGCAGCATCAGCCTGCCGAAATCCTTCTCGAAATTGTTGTTGGCCTGGGTCGCGCCCCATTTCTCGTGGCCGGGGCTCCAGGTCGTTGCAACGAGACCGGTGGTGCCCGCAACCGGCCGCGAGTCGCCGCCGCCGCGATAGGGCATGAACGGCCCGAATTGCTGGCCTTCGTCGGCGACGACGATGATCTCATAGTCGGGCGCGGCCGCGAGCGCTGTCCCGCTCAAGCTCGCCCGCCGGCCCGGCGGGATTACGCCGATGTCGTCGCGCCTGCCGCCCGACAGGTCCTTGTACTCGCGCGTGTCGACGATGTTGGCGCCGAAACGTTCCGCCGCGCGCTTGACCGCATCGGCATAAGCGAGATCGGCTTCTGTCGAGCCGTGCACCAAGAGCCAGTTCGTCCATTTCTTGGTGACGAGATATTGCGCGAGCGCGTCCGCAAGCATGAAGCGGTCCGGCACGATATGCACGACGTTGGCGCGGCAGTCTTCCTGCCGGAGCGATACGTCGGTGTTGCGGACGTTGAAGAAAAGAACGTCCTTGTCCTTGCCCCAGTCGGAAAGCTTGAGCAGCGTGCCGGCTGAGGCATCGACCACGAAATAGTTGTGGCCGCTGTCGAGCAACTTCTGCGCCCCGTCGACGGCCTCTTCAGGCGAGGCCGCGGTGACCGGATCGAGCGAGTAGAAATCGCCGAGGAAACGGCCGCCCGCATTGTTCTCCTCGATCGCCATCTTGGCGCCGGCGATGCCGGCGTCCTTCGGCTCGACGTCGAGGCGGGAAGCAGGGCGCGGCAGGTCCTGCTCCTCTCTGAGATAGGCAATCGGGACGGCGCGAAGCGCCGGAGATTGCGGGACCGGAACGGTGAAGCCGCCTTCGCGCGGCTTAGTCCAGCCGGGCTGCTCGTCCTTGCCGGGCCCGTCGGCGGCGCGCGCCTCGGGCGCGCTCAAGAGAACCGCCGTGGCCAGCCCGAACCAACTGAAAACCTTGAGGAAAGAGGCGATTTGCATGGCGCCCCACAAGACTGATTTGGGGAACCCCCATGGTAGCGAATAGGGAAGCCTCATTGCAAGGTGGAAGCCAGACCGGGATATCTTGGCACACTTTCCTTCCGGATTGCTCCCTGGGCCCCACGAGACCGAGACTGGGCCCGGCGCGCCCCGAAAAGCCCAGTTCCGCCACGATTTCTTTGGATCGACGCGCCGAGGGGCATGCACGGTGCCCGCGAGTATGCTTCTCTGAGGTCCTCGAGCGAGGCGGCCGGCAGGGGGAAGAGCGACGATGGAACTTTCGATCGGGTCGTTGGTGCGTTTTGGGTGGGAGACCTTCAAATCCCGCCCGTGGATTTTCGTTGGAACGACGGCTCTGCTCGGTCTTCTGCTCGGCGTTTCAGGATCGATCAGCTCAGGGCTCGACGCGCTGTTTTCCGGGAGCGTTGAGGAGCCGAGCCTGCCCGGGACCATTTTTTGGTGGGCCACGAGCACGCTGATCAGCATGGGTGCGACCGCCTTCTATCTCGCGGCCCATGACAATCCGCAAACCGTCGAAGTTGCGCAGCTCTGGCACCCGCAGAAATTCTGGTCCTTTCTCGGGGCCAGCCTCCTCGTGTCGATCGTGGTTGTGCTTGGCATGATCCTGTTGATCGTCCCGGGCGTGATTTTCGCGCTCATGTTCATGTTCGCGACCATGATCGTCATCGATCGCGGGCTCGGTCCGATCGAATCGATGAAAGAGAGCCGGCGCATCACCACCGGCTACAAATGGAAGCTGCTCGGCCTCGCGCTCGTTCTCACGCTGCTCAACCTCGCCGGACTTTTCGCGCTGGTGGTCGGGCTGCTCGTCACCGTGCCCGTGACGGTGCTTGCCTTCACGCGCGCCTATCGGGAGCTGTCGGCGCGCGCGGGCGTTCCCGCCGCGACGCCGGCCATCGCCGACGCATGCATCTAGCTCTTGCGTGGTTCGAGGCCCGGCCCGTCATCCTGAGGTGCGAGCGCAGCGAGCCTCGAAGGGCCGGGGCACCTCACCATGACGGAACTTGAGCCTACTCGGCGGGGACGAGCGGGGCGGGCTCTGCCGGCTTGGCAACAGCATGCGCGGCGTTGCGCGGGTTGCGATAGATGAACTCCGGCGCGGCCTTCTTGGCCTCGGCCTTGGCGAGCGCCACCATCTCCGCGTGATAGGGCGAGAGCGCGCAAGCGGGATCGGTGTTGCGCGGATCGCCGGTGATCGCCATGGCCTGGCACCGGCAGCCGCCGAAATCGATCTCGCGGAAGGCGCAGGAGCGGCAGGGCTCCTTCATCCAGTCGGTGCCGCGGAAGGCGTTGAACGCATCGGAGTTCAGCCAGATATCGAGCAGAGGACGCTCGCGCACAGTGTCGAACTTGAGGTGCTTGATGGTTTCGGCCGCGTGGCAGGGGAGGACGTTGCCCGCGGGCGTGATGTTCATGAAGCCCTTCCCCCAGCCGCCCATGCAGGGCTTCGGCCGCTTCGCGTAATAGTCCGGCACCACCATGTCGATCGTGAGCACGCCCTTGAGCCGCTCGCGCGCGTTCTCGACGAGATCGATGGACTGGACGGTCTGCTCGTAGGTCGGGATCAGCGCCGCGCGGTTGAGGAAGGCCCAGCCGTAGTACTGGACATGCGCGATCTCGAGCCGCTGCGCGCCGAGCTCGACGGCAAGGTCGATATAGCGGCCGACATTGTGGATGTTCTGGCGGTGGATCGGCGCGTTGATGGTGAGCGGAAGGCCCATCTCGGTGACCCACCGGGCCACTTCGAGCTTCTTCTGCGTGGCGCCGGGATAGGCGCCGATCTTCTCGGCGTTGGCCGCGTCGACGTCCTGAAACGAGATCTGCACGTGGTCGAGCCCGCGCTTGGCGAGGTCCTCGAGCCGGTCGCGCTTCAAGGTGACCGCGGCGGTGATGAGGTTCGAGTAGAGCCGGGCTTCGGCCGCCGCCGAGACGATGGCCTCGAGATCTTTGCGCGCGGTGGGCTCGCCGCCGGAGAGATGCACCTGCAGGATGCCCATCTCTCCCGCCTGGCGCATCACCGAGCACCACTCTTCGGTGGTAAGCTCGGCCGCGACGCGCTCAAGCTCGATCGGGTTCGAGCAGTAGGAGCACTGCAGCGGGCAGCGATGGGTGAGCTCGGCGAGCAGGCCGACCGGCGCACGTGCGCAAAGTGCGGCGGTGGCGCTCTCGCTCACGCCGACCGTCGGCTCGTCGTCAACGACAAGCGTCTCGCAATGGCCGTTGGTCTTAAGCTCTTCGCTCATCCCTTTAGATATCCCTTGTCGGCCAGGTCCTGGAGCAGGTCGAGCACGTCCTTCCGGATCACATCGACTGGCGCCGAATACTCCTTGGCCAAAGCGGCAGCGATCTCCTCCACACTCCTCTTGCCGTCACAGAGCTGAAGCACCGAGACGGCGGTTTGGTCCGGCGACAGAATGCGCTCCGGCGCCAGCAAGACCCATCTGTTTCGCCCCGCGTCGTGGCGGAGCTTCAGATAGGGCGGTAGATATGGCCGCGTCTCCTGACTGACAATGAGGCGCCCAGCAGACCTCGCTTCAGCCATCGGCACCGCCCGGAACGAAAGCGCCCGGAGGGATCAGCCCCGGGTCGTAATACGCGTGGTACAGCGCATCGAGCTGCACCCAGAGAACGTTGGTCTTGAACCTGAGCGCATCGAGCACGGCGGCTTGCGCCTCGGGCGTGCGCGCGTTGCGCTTCACATAGTCGAGCGCAAAGGCAGCATCGTCCGGTGCCTGCGTCAGCCGGCGCTTGAAGTACTGCATCACGTCGTCGGAGATGAAGTCGTAATTCTCCAACATGCCGGAAATGCGCTCTTTGTGAATCTTGGGCGCGAACAATTCGGTCAGCGACGAGGCGACGGCCTCGACCAGCGTCTTCTCGCGCACGAAATTGACGTAGGCCTCCACCGCGAAGCGGGTGGCGGGAAGCGCGCCGTTCATCGAGGTGACGTAGTCGCGGTTGAGCCCGAGCCCGTCTGTCAGCACGAGCCAGCGCTCGATCCCGCCTTCTTCCTCGCCATAGCCGTCATGGTCCATGATGCGGTGGATCCAGTCGCGCCGGAGCTGCCGGTCGCGGCAGCGGCTTATCAGCGCCGCGTCCTTGCGCGGTACGGCCGACTGATAGCAATAGCGGTTGAGCGCCCAGGCCTGCACCTGGCCCTTGTTGAGCTTGCCGCCATGCAGAAGCTCATGAAACGGATGCTTGTCGTGATACTGCGCAGCGCCGATGGCGCGAAGCTCCTGCTCCAGTTCGTCGGGGCTCAGGATCTTCGTCATGGCTTGTTCCTTCTCCTATCTATTCCTGATCTGAGGAACCGATAGACCTCCCTAGCAGCGAGCGCCTTGATGCGCGTCAACGGCTTACCCGGTGGTGAACACGTGCTTGTCGCGAGCGAACTCCTCCAGACTGAATATGGGCTGAGTAGATGAGAGGCGCATGACTCCCGCATTAAGGGAATCTGAACGCGGCTACCCAGCCTTTACGCAGCGTAGTCGAATTCGCTCCGTGGCGCCAACTTCGGTACGAGCATCCCCAAAATGCGAAAAACGGCGACCTGGCTAGCACCGGATCGCCGTTCGCAACTTCCGAGATGAGAGAGGCGGATTAAGCGCGATCCAGCTCAGCCGGCAGGTAGCTCGTGACCTCCATGCCGGACTCCGTCTCCTCGATCGTCGGCTTGTGCCACTCACGCATATCAGTCTCCTTCCGCAAGTTTGAAAATTGACCTGTTCGGCCCCGGACTTTGCGAACCAGGTACGGGGCCGCCCGGCTCTGCTCCTGGAATATCGTTTCGAGGTATGATAATTACAAATCGTATTTCCTTATAGAAAGGATAAGCGGGCCTTATCGCCTATGGTCTCGCTCCGCCAGCTGCGCTACCTCGAATCGCTCGCCGAGACGCGGCATTTCGGCCATGCGGCGGAGGCCTGTGCCGTGAGCCAGCCCGCGCTCTCCATGCAGATCAAGGAGCTCGAGGACGAGCTGCATCTAAGCCTCGTCGAGCGCCGCAAGTCTGGCATCGAGCTCACCGAGGAGGGCGAGGAGATTGCGCGCCGCGCGCGCACCATCCTCGCTTCGGTGCGCGACCTGCTTGACTATGCCAAACATCAGGAGGGCGTGCTGTCGGGCGCGCTCAAGCTCGGCGCCATCCCTTCGATCGCGCCTTATCTTCTGCCGAAGGCGCTGCCCGAGTTGCAGCGGCGCTTCCCCGGTCTCTCGCTTCAGCTCCGCGAGACAGTCACCGAAAATCTCGTGCGCGAGCTTGTCACCGGCGATCTCGACCTTATCCTGGTCGCGTTGCCGATCGAGGATCGGGAGCTGGAGACCGTGCATCTGTTCGACGACAGGTTCATCTTGGCGACCAAAGCGAGCGCAGGGCCGAAGCGCCCGCGGCATGCGAATGCCGACATGCTCGCTCACGAGCGCCTCTTGCTGCTCGAAGAAGGGCATTGCCTGCGCGACCAGGCGCTGTCCTACTGCCACATGCTGACGCCGGAAGCGCGCGACAGCTTCGGTGCGTCGAGCCTCGCCACCATTGTGCAGATGGTTGCGAGCGGCTACGGCATCACGCTGCTTCCGGAGATCGCGATCGAGAGCGAAGTGCATCGCCGCAAGGACATCAGCCTGTTGCGCTTCCGCGCGCCGGAGCCGAAGCGGGAGATCGGGCTCGCATGGCGCAAGACGAGCCCGCGAAAGGCGGACTTTGAGCAATTCGCTGCGTTGCTGCGCGAGGTGGCGCGGCGGCCGACAAAACAAGGAGGCGGGCGACGCTGACGATAAAAATAGCGGTGCTCGTGGCGCTTGCGGTGTTCGTCAGGGCCGGCGCCGTCACCATCGTGCGCCCGATCTCCGACTATTACGTCGCAGGGCGGCTCGTGCCCGCCATGTTGAACGGGATGGCGATTGCCGTGTCCTTCGCCGCGGTGCTCGCTTACGCCGTGCTTGCGGGGAGCGCGGGGGAAGGGCGCGCGGGGATTGTGCTCGTGCTGCTCGCGGGCGCGGCGGGGCTTCTCGGCGGCGGCATGCTGCTTGCGCCGTTTTTGCGCAAGTTCGGCGGCTATACGCTGCCCGACTTTCTCGGCGAGCGCTTCGGAGGCACTTACATCCGCCCGCTCGCCGTGCTCGGCGTCGTGCTGTGCGCCTTCCCGGCACTCGCGCTGGTCTTGCTAGCACTTGGCGCGCTCGCGACGCGCATCTTCCCGATCGAGCTCGATCTTGCCGTTCTTCTCGCCGGCGCCGTGCTGCTGCTCTGCGCCCTCGGCGGCGGCATGCGCGCTGCGAGCCTCACGCAGATCGCGCAATACGCCTTGCTGCTGCTTGTCTCCTTCATCGCGCTTGCGATCCTGCTCTGGCTGAACGGGGGAGGGTTCGGAGCAGCGTCAAGCGCGGCATTCGATAAGGCCTGGACGCGCCTCAGCTTCGACGGACTGGCCGCGGCCGACCCGCTCAACGCGTTCGCGCTTGCCTTCTGTCTTGCCGCGGGCGTGGCGTCGCTGCCGCATCTTCTCGCGCGCGGGCTGACTACGCCGACGAACGAGGAGGCGCGGATCTCTTATTTTTGGGCGCTCGGCTTCGTCGCGGCGCTTTGCCTTGCCGCACCCGTCTATGGCGTGCTGTTCGCGAGCGATGCGCTTGCGGGCAGGGCCGCGACCGCGCTGTTCGGGCTGGCGGCCATCGGAGCGATTGCCGCGCTGCTCGCGTCGGGGAGCGGTCTCTTACTCGCGGTCGCCAACGCGCTCTCCTACGACGTCTATTTCAAGAGTTTGCACCCGACGGCGCCGACCGAGCAGCGGTTGCTCGTCGCGCGCGCCGCGGTGCTTCTCGTGGCAATCCTGGCTGTGTCGCTCGCGGTCACCTGGCCACAAGAAGCGATCGACATGACGGCGCCCGCTTTCTCGCTGGCGGCGAGCGCGCTGCTGCCCGCGCTCGCGCTCGGCATCTGGTGGGAGCGCGCCACTATCGAAGGCGCATTGGCTGGGATGCTTGTTGGGCTCGGCATCTGCCTCTTCTACCTGCTCATGCCGCGCTATTTCCCGATTGCCTTCTACGAGATGTCGAGCGTCCTTTCCAACGCGACTCCCGAGCAGGCGACAAGCTATGCCTCGCTCCGCCAGGCCTATTATCTCGCCGATCCGTCGGCGAAAGAGGCGGCGCTTGCGGCATGGGACGAGGGCGCGCGCAAGATCGCCAATTGGGGCGGTCTCAATACCGCGTTCGCGGGCCTGATCGCCGTGCCGGCCGGGCTCCTGACCGCCGCCTTGGTCAGCGCCTTCACTCCCGCGCCGTCGGAAGACACGCAGAGCTTCGTCGCCGAACTCCGCAAGCCGGCGAGCTAAGCGTAAACCAAGTCTCTATTGCGGGGCGGCGCTGGCCGCGGAGCCCTCGCGGGGATCGGCTTCACCGCCGAGCAGACGGAACGAGTTGCGGAAACGCTCGGCATCTTCGGGGATGCCTTTTGCGCGCGGTGAGGCGGACGCCAGCATATAGATGCGGTCGCCAGCGGGAACGACCGTCACGAGATGAGTCAGCTTGTTCTTGCCGTCGTCGGCGATGCCCTCGAAGCCCGCCCGGCCGTCGACCGTCGCAGGTCCGCGGCGCCGGAGCCGCGTCTCGCTGCCTTTCGCGTAGGCGTTGATGAGCTTGACGTAATAGTCGGTATCGGCCTTCGGCACCTTGCCTTGCGGATACTCGAACACCACCACGGTGTAGACCGTGTCCTCGCCGAGGCTCACCTGGAAGTCGTGCTGAAGGAGTGGGTTCTGGCCTTCGACCGGCGCGGTCGTCACTTTCGGCGCGCCGGGGAAGGACACGGCAAAGCCTTGCTTGTCGGACGTGAACTCGCTCCATTGCGGCGCCGCCGGCACGGCTGGCGCAGTGGGTGCGGTGGTCTCGGCAGGCTTGTCCTCGGCGGCCGCGAGCAGGACCGAGGCCGCGAGCATCAGCGAGGCGAGGCTTAGGCTTCTCAACTGCATGGCGGGTCCTTCGTCCGCGAGCCCAAATCGGGATTTTAGCCGATCCCTGTTAACGGTTCATCCGCGTGTGGCGTTCCAGGCGCGCAACCCAAGCCTAGCCTTGCGGCAAGGCCTTGAGCGCGCGCACATACATGGCCTCGACGTCCTCCTTCAGCGCGCGGCGCGACTCGGGACGCAGATAGAGCATGTGCCCGCCCGCATAGCCCTCGACCGTGATCGGCCGCGCGCCGTCGAGCGGCGCAAGCTGGCGCACGAGATAAGACGGCACCGAATAGGGCGTGATCAGGTCGGAATAGCCGGTGCCGATGAACACTTCGAGCGCGCGGTTGGCGGAGCGTGCGGCCTGGATGTCGTCGAGCGCGCCGGCATAGCCCTGGCGCGTCGGGCTCGTGCCGAAATCCCATTTAGGCCGCACCTCGCGGTTGAGCAGGCGGTAGGCCTGGTCGGTCTTATAGCCGAGATACTCTTGCGCATATAGGACGAACGCCGCGGTCCAGAGAGGCACGGTCGCGTCGAGCACCGGGTCTGGTCCACGCGGCCATTGGCTCGACGGATGCGGGTCGGGCCCGCTCACGCCGCCGTCGTAGCGGCTCAGCACCCTGCCGTTCACGCGGTCGAACTCCTTGATAAAGAGCGAGGGGAAGATGCGTGCGTGATGCCGCTCGACGAGCGGAAGCGGCAAGCCGGTCAGGCGCGCAACCGTCTCGCTCGCCGTCTTGCCGCCCTCTTCGACGCCAGAAGCGAGCGCCACGAGATAATCCGAAAGCGCGTAACGCTGGGCTTCCTTCAGACCCTCGGCAAGCGCTTCGCGTCCCGCGACGCCCTTCTTCTCGAGATTGACCGCGGCAAAAGAGGGAAGGGAAAGTGCCCAGGGCAGCGGGTCGTAGTCATCGGCGTGCAGCAACGAAAATTCGAGCGCGGGCGAGATCAGAACAATCCCGCTCGGCGAGACGCCGCCGGTCTTCTGCAATTGGCGCGTGATGGTCGCCGCGCGGAAGCCGCCATAGCTCTCACCGGCGACGAACACCGGCGAAGCCACGCGGCCCGCGTCAATGAGATAAAGCCGGATGAAATCGGCGAGCGCCTCGGTGTCCTGCTCGACGCCGAAGAAGTCCTTCTCCTCTTTGCGCGCGCCGACGCGGCTGTAGCCAGTGCCTACGGGATCGACGAAAACGAGGTCGGTGAAGGGGAGCCAAGTCGACTCGTTGTCGGAGAGGCGGGGAGGGGGACCGAGCACCTCTCCCTTGTCGCTCGCGGCAATCGCCTTCGGGCCCATGGCGCCAAGATGCAGATAGGCTGACGCGGCGCCCGGCCCACCATTGAATACGAAGGTGATGGGCCGCTTGGGATCCTGCGGCTCGCGCACATAGGCGACGTGGAAAATCTCGGCGAGAGTCTCTCCCTTGCCGTCGCGCAAGGGCAGTGGTCCAGCCTTCGCGGTGTAGCGCAGGTCTCCGCCCGCAAGGCGCAGCGTGTGTTCGGTGACAGAAAGCGGCGGCAGGAGGCTCGCGGCTGGGGCAGGCTCCGCCGCCTGCGCCGGCAGGCCTTGCGGATAATAGGTGTGCGGCTGGCCGGGAACGGCGCTCGGGACAGACGGCACCGGAGCTTCGGCTAGAGCAGCGAAGGCGGGAAGGAACAGCGCGAACAGCGCGCTGAGCAGAAGCCCGCGTGCCGGGCCCGCGGCGGAAAGGCTCACCTGGATTGTCCTATTTTGTCTTGCCGAAGGTGCCAAGGTGGTGGTCATGGGTGATCCAAGGGGATAGGGAAAAGCGAAGGCAGTCTTAAGGCAGGTCTGATGCCTTGCCAGCACCCCGGCAGGCCCACCTGTGCGGTATCCTACCCTTCCAAAGCTTCAGTTCTGTTGCTGCATATTCCTGTGTCTTTGGTGTCGCCGGATGCAATGGTCTGCTGCAAGCTCGCCTCAAAAACAGTTTAACTCCGGGAGAAAACGCGACATGAAAAAAGGCATCTTGCAGGCTTGCTGGTTGTCGGAATGGCCCTGCCGGCTGTGGCTGCCACGCCATACTATGTGGTGTCGACACCGTGAAAAACTGCTCCGTCATCGAGGGGAAGCCGCCGGGCTGACGCCTGATCGGCGACGCCTACAACTCCGAAGATGCCGCCAAGAAGGCGCTCGTTGGGGTCCGCAAGGACGAGAAGCAGTGCGTGGGTGTGGTCGAATAGGCTAGCCTCGGAAGCTCTTCTTCGGGTGAACGTCTACGAAGCGCCGGCCTCAGGGCCGGCGCTTCCATTTCTGGTCTGAGCCACCCGTTCGACCATCGGCGCGCCATGATTCTCGGCCACGAGGTTCGGTCATGGCGCGGATCGCAATCATAGCTTCTATCGCGGGACTTCTTCTCGGTGCGCTCCAGGCTTGCGCCGACCGCGAGCAGCTCGAAACAAAGCAGGTCGCCGAGCAGGCCGACCTTGCCGCCGCGGACGACGTGAGATGCCGGGAAAAGGGCGAGCCCGGCACGAAACCTTACAACGAATGCCGCGAAGCGCTCGCCGCCGACCGCGCGAAGAGAGACGCTATCCAATATCAGAAGGCCAGGGATTTTGACCGGGTCCTCGGCGAGGGCACGTCGGGCGCCTCCGACAAATATTGAGGTGCGACGCGCACCGGTTAGAGTGGTAAACGCGCCACGCGGGCCGAGCGATTGTCGTCAAACTGTCAAAACCGTTAGCGGGGCGCGCCGTTTCGCCGCTAGGCTGGCGAAAGCACGCAGAACTGACCGCCGCGAGCCTCTAAAAAGCGGTTGGCGGCATGCTGCGGCAGGGCTTGAGCGTCGAGGGGCGCCGGGCCGCGCGCCGGGTATCGTTGCGCGCATCGTGTATAGTCCCCCTGGAGTTGTATAGTTTCCTGGAGTTGAGCGCGTGAGTTTTATGACACATGAGGCTCGCCATGGACCTGCCGTCTAGCGGAGCCTCGGGACATGGTCAGTCCGATGCGTGAAAAGCGTGTCTGGCCTCCGGCGCGAAAGGAGGCTGACGCAGCCGAGACCGTCGCCCAATTCGAGGCGACCGTCGCCGTTGCGAAACAAACCGTTGCGAAATCCAGCGAAGTGCTCGCCTCCGCGAAGGAGGATCTGAGCGAGCATCAGCGTTGGCTTCAGTTGCAGACTGCGGCGGTCGAGAAGGACCGCGTCAGGCACGAACGTTGGCTCCAGCGCCAGCGCGAGCGGAAAGAGGCCGCCGAACGCCGGGAAGAGGCGAGGCTCCGGCGCCGCGCGTTCTTCCAGCGCATCTGGGCGGGGATCAAAGGCGCCGTGCTGGCGGTCGTCTACGCCATCACGGGCGCGATCGGGTTCGTGGTGCGGAAGATCGTCGGCGCGATTGTTTTCGTGCTGCGCTCGATCGGCAGAGGCTTCGCCTTTGTTGGCACCAGCATCCGGAACTTCGTCCTTCATCTCTTCAGACAGATCCATTTCGCGGGCATGTGGCTTGCAGTCAAACTGCAGGAGGTGTTCGGCGCCGCTGGCGCAAAAACCGTCGCGGGGCTGGGCTTCGCTGCGGCTGCGCTCGCAGGATTTGCGCGCTCGGCCGCGCGGACGACTTCGGGCGCCATTGCCGGAGCCTCAGCACGGGCCGGCGCGCTTGCGCGCTCGACCGGCGAGGCGGTGTCTTCCGGCGTATCGCAGGTCTCCGCCAAGGCGGGCGAACTCGCGCGCTCCACCGGTGAGGCCGTCGCTTCCGGCGTGTCGCAGGTCTCGGCCAAGGCGGGCGAGCTCGCGCGATCGACCGGCGAGGCTGTGTCTTCCGGCGTATCGCAGGTCTCCGCCAAGGCGGGCGAACTCGCGCGCTCCACCGGTGAGGCCGTCGCTTCCGGCGTGTCGCAGGCCTCGGCCAAGGCGGGCGAGCTCGCGCGATCGACCGGCGAGGCTGTGTCTTCCGGCGTATCGCAGGTCTTGGCGAAGGCGCAGGAGCTTGCATCGCAGGCACAAGCAAACGCTCTGGCGCGCGAGGCGTCCCCGAGTGAGAGCGGCGGAGAGTCCTTTTCGGCAGACCAGCCAGCGTTCACGTCGGACGATCAGCCGGAATTCGCCGCGGACGACCAGCCCGCTTTTGCTTCAAATGACCAACCGGTCTTCGCTGCAAACGACCAGTCCCCCCCGGCAGACATCGATGCGGGGGCGATGCAAGCCGCAGGCGAGGCGGGCGACGCGCCCACTCATTTCAGGACCGTGGCCGAGCGCGCCGAGCAATCCACCGTCTATCAGTTCTCCGCGCACCGGCCTGAAAGCTTCTTCCACCGGGAGAACCCGAGCGAGCCTTGGGCGCCCAGCGAGGAGGTCGAGATTCAGGCGTTTGCCGAAACGCCCGCCGAGACGGAGACCGTGCCGCAGTCTGTGATCGCGCCGGAGGGAGGCACAGGGTCT
This sequence comes from uncultured Alphaproteobacteria bacterium, assembly GCA_963821255.1. Taxonomy (GTDB): domain Bacteria; phylum Pseudomonadota; class Alphaproteobacteria; order Rhizobiales; family Methyloligellaceae; genus Methyloceanibacter. The sequence goes on from CAWGCX010000011.1 coordinate 220,916, forward strand.
GAGATCTTGTTCGGCGCAGAGCCGCGTGCGGAGTCCGGCAACTCCGCAGGCTCCGAGCTTGCCAAGCGCGCGCGTGCGGTCGGCAGTGACGCTGGCGCCAAGCTTGCTGCGGCCTTTGCGGGAGTCGCGGCGGTTCTAACTACATTTGGTCGGCGCACGGCAATTCTGGCTGCTGCGATCGTTGCCGTCGTCTCTGCCAAAATCCGCGCGTTGGCACCCCACGCTGGGGAGCGGATATCGCACTCCACGTCAGCGGCGGGAGCCTCTCTCAAAGCCGGCGTCTCTGGCATCTCCGCTAAGGCGCGCGGCATCGGCCAAACGGCGGCGCGCTCGGTCCAACCTGCCTTTTCCGGCATTTCCAATAAAGTGCAGGCCGTGGCGCCCGCGTTCCACGCGCTGGTCACGCAAGCGGGCGGAACGGCCGCAGGCGGCATGGCACAGGTCAAGAGGCTTCGAGATGTGGGCAAAAACGCGCTATCGTTGCCCGAGGGCGTTGACAGGGACAGGGGCGAAATTAGCCGGATGCTCATCGTCGCGGGGATCTTGATGCTCATATGCGGCGCGCTCCTGATCGGGAGCGGCCTCATCTTGCGCACCGGTACGCCCTCCATGTCATCCCTGTCCTCGCCGTTCACCTCGGAGCCCGAATCCACAGACGCCGCAAACGAAGTCGATGTCGTGTGGCTGTTCGACGATCCGGAGCGGACATTCGAGGAGCGCTCGGTCTTCGCGGTCGCGGACGGGGCGACGGCAGCGCGCCTCACGGGCCTTGCCTTCAACGCCGAGAACTGGTCGGACCACACGCTGATCGATGTCCACGGCACGGTGAAGCCGGACCTCAAGATCATCGACTTCAAGCTTGCCATCGACTTGGTTGAGTCGGTCGGCCCGATGCCGGCTTCGCCCGCGCCCGACACCGTGCCGCCGCGCACGGCGTTCAGGCTGATCGTTCCCTTCCCGCGCGAGGTGATGGACGGAGAGGCCGGTGTCGCCATCGACGATTTTCTCAGCGACTATGGCGGGCTCACGCTCAAGGTGCGCTACGCGGTCGACGGCAAGGAGAAGTCCTACATCCAATATCTCTCGCCGGCTGCGCTGAAGACGCAGCTTGCCGAGATCGCGGGCAGCGCGGAATCGCTTGCGCGCTTCTGAAGGCTGCCCCGAGGCGCCGCGCAAGTAGAAATAAGCGCGGAACGAGCTAATAGTGGTGGCCTTTCGAGGTTGAAGCCTGAAGAGGTGCGGTCCATCTCATGGCATGACAGGCGCCGGCTTAGCTCAGCAGGTAGAGCGGCTGATTTGTAATCAGTAGGTCGGGGGTTCGAATCCTCCAGCCGGCACCAACAAAAACAAGGCTTTAGCCGCTCAGCAGCCTAGACCACTCTCCTCCATAGGTAACGGTACAGGTAACAAACGGCCCGACACGGTGTGCCGCACCGGCCGGGCCTGACCAAAGCCAAAGGAGGAATCAATGGCTTTAGCTGAACCGGAACTTACCACCGTCGCGCTCGATGTGCGTGCTTGCGCGCGTCTTGCTCAGCAAATCGAGAGCCACGCCACCGCCTTGCGTTCATGGGCGGGGATTCTGTTGACGCGATTGCAAAGCAGCCGCCAGCCGAACGTGGGCACACTCGAAATGCTCCACGACATTTCCACGGCAATGACAACGGAAGCGGAGATCGCCGCAGGCTTGGCGAGGAAACTTTCCAGACAAGGAGGTGTGAGATGACAGTAAACTATAGAGGCATAAAACCCGTCACCCGCCGTTCCGTCATGGCTGGCAGTGCTGCGGTCGTGGCGCCGGAACCTATGGGTGCAAATGAAGGTTATAGGGCTGACCAAGCAGGGGACCCCCCTCACTCGTTTAAGGAGTAACCCCTATGAAATCGTTCCTGCTCACAGCGTTACTGATCGGATCATTCGCGGTGTCCGCATCCGCAGCCGACACTTTTTACGTCATGTTCGATAAGACGAAGAAACAATGCTCGATAGCAACGACACCGCCAACTGAGACTGAAAAATTTAGCATGATGGGCCAGTTTGGCTCCGAGGCCGAAGCCAAAAAGGCGATGGCCGGAATGAAAGAATGCAAAAAGTAGAACCCGTATTCTAGCCTAGAACCTCCAGGGGGGCGTCGGCTTCGGCCGGCGCCCCTTTTTTGGTGTGAGATTATTTGCCGGTGTCTTTCACCATGCCCTTGGCACAGGCGGCCTCAAATTCTGTAACGGTGAGATTGCCATCAGCATCCGCATCGACCTGCACGAAGTTGACGATGAACGGACCTGCATTCGCTTGGGGAAGCATGTCGCCCTCAGGGACCGCCAACTTCCAGAGTTCGCTGCACCGTTCCGCCGTCAAGACCGCAGAGGGCCTGCCGGAGGACATCGTGTTTTGTCCGCCTCCCGCTAAGGCATAGCTAGTGCCGAGCGCCAGGGTGAGGCTTGCTAGAATAGCAATTCTACTCATGGACGTTTCCTCCAACGCTTACTGAACTAGACCGCATAGCTTAGCAGATTGCCCCGCGGCGTTCAGGGCCGTCGGCTTAGGCCGGGCGCCCTTATTGCGAGCGTCGAGAGTGCGCGTAGAATAACCTTTCCTTGGGAAAAATCGGGAGGGTTAGATGGCAGATCAAAATTCAGAGCGCTGGAAAGCGTTCATGGACCAAGATTTTGATCCCGGCCACACGCCGGGCGCCACGCCAGCCACCGAACAACGCATCGCAAACGCGCTTGAATACATCGCCTATCAGCTTGGCCAAATAAACAGGAAGCTCGATCTAGTTATTGGAGCGCGCGACTCCGAAGCCTAACTCGGCGTCGATCCGGAGATCAGTAAATAAATTCGGGTGCGTTCAGCCAAAGCGCGTGGCCTTGGATTCCGACATATCAGCAAGGGTCCCTAAGGCTTCTTAGACCCACACGCGGAACTACTTCCAGGTCCTCCGAGTTCAACCGTCACTCGGACTGGTTAGACCCTCCCCCCAGTTTTTAGCCAGTCCCCCGCCGACATTGGCAAAGGCCCCGCGCGCAGGGGCCTTTGCTTTATCTAAAGCTCCTCTCAAGCACCCGTGCACGCTGGCGCAACGTGATGCGCTTGCCGGGCTTCGCTTTTACAGCCGCGGCGTAGGCAGCGCGAGCGAACTCTAAATCAGACACGAAGGCGATCACCTGCTCGATGAGCTTGTTCTCGTCGTCCCAAAGATCAATCCGAAAGTGAAAGTCGTCGGGGCTCAGGTGCATGAGGGATTGACTCACCACTGACATTGCGTGGTGGGATTCCCTCCCCATCACATGGTCCCCCGTAATGGACCGGAAGGAGCCCCGCAGAGAGGCGTGCCCCCCGTCAGCCTCATGGGGCTTCTTCTTTTCCGCTCGGGCAAGACTAGCTTAGTCAAAAGTCCGCTTTTGGTTCTTAAGCGGACCGCGGTCTCGGGGGGCCTTGACGGCCTATCTCAACTGGAGAAGGCTGCGTGGGACATCAGGATGTAACCGTCGGGGGGCGCATCTCCATGACCAAATCCATGTTGTTATTGCTTGGGCTCTTTTTTGCTGTTTCGCTTGGAGTCGCCGGGGCTCAACAGGCTGTGCCGAGCAACCAGGGCCTAACCGGAACGACGCCTCCCCGTCAATCGATCAGGCCGACGACGTCGCCTTGTAGTGCCGGGAGCCAGAGCGTACGGGTCTGCAATAACGATTTCCAGTCTTGCAACTCGGCTTGCACCGCGACGACCATATCTGATCCTGGTGCCGATTTGTCAGGATGCACGCAAAGATGCTGTACCAACTTTAGCGCTTGTCTCAGCATCAGAGGGTGCGCCAACCTCGCTTCAACCAATTGCTTTACCGACACAAGCCCTTCTGTTCGCGCCCTAAGAGGGGGAGGGATCCGATGATCGACTCCAGCGACCAGGAGATGCAGGGGCCGGCCTAGCGCCGGCCCTTTTCTGTTACGTCACGCTTAGTTGGGAGAGTAGCAAGGATGATGTCGCGCATGGCCTCGGGATCTCGCATACCAGAGGAAGCCATCGCAAAAAGCTTTCGTCGCAGACTGAATTTCAGCGTCTTGTCGCTGCTAAAATCCCTGAAAGGATCCCGGGCTTGCACATCAGCCCATGAAAGCTGGAAAGCCTGGTCCAGGATGGCCAACTCAGTGGGATCGGATGATGATTGTGCGCGTTGTTTTGCGGAGTCCATTAGCGACCTCATGCGTTTGCAGGCGGGAGCGCTATGTAACTCTCTCAGCCACCAGCGCCTGGGGGAATCGCTACCGGTGATCCCGTAAGCCTGCGCCTTCCCACGACAAATAGCGAATAAAAACGGTGTGGGCATCGGCTTCGGCCGGCGCCCTTTTCACTCCCTCGAGATTGCTGCGATCCGCTTTGAGAGCTCGCCGCCATTTTTGCCAGCGAAATACGTTGATCTTACCGGCGTGTTCGCGGGTGGGTGCCCTTGCCGAGTCCATGACGCGATCTGACATAATTCACATATTGCTGTTTATTGCGGTGTTCCCGGCGACGCTATGACTTGCTCGCTTGGTTTTGGACCAAGTGTTCCCTACCGCATCCGAAATGCTTGCAAGGCTCGCGGCGAGCATGTGCGATGGCTGAGGTTCCGCCAACTAGATCACGGCAAGCCCGATGAGCGCAGCGCAGCCAAGAGGGCGCACTGCCTCGGCGCAAGCCCGTCCGCATCAATCGACTTAGGTGAAATGTGGAACCCACCGGGGTCGAACGAGTTGATCCTTTAACTCGGCGCCGCCTGCGCCGTCCTCCCTACAATCGAAAAGGATACAACGGTGGGTAACGACCCGCGAAGTGGTCAGGGCAATCCTGGCCAAGGCGATCCTGGCCAGGGCAATCCCGACCAAGGCAACCCGGTCAACGCAATCCCGGCCAAGGCAATCCCGGCCAGCACAATCCCGGTCAGCGCGACCCGGATCAAAGAAATCCAGGTCAGGCAAAGCCTGCCCAGGATGATCCAGATCAGGATAGCCCAATCAACTAGGCTTCCATAACGATCAAGTCAGAGAGTCCAGCCAGTGCTGGGCTCTTTCGTATAGCTTTTAAGTTAGGTGTTAAAAATCGCCGCCATCTGTCGCGGGTTCCGAGGAATGCCATGATCATCCGTACCCAACCGCAGCCCGTAACCAAAAACACTGTTAGAGCTCGAGGTGCCGTCACGGGCCATAACGTGCGTTACGTGCTCGGCTTTGGATTAGCAGGCACTATCATCGCCTTCGTCGTTATCGCATTCTTTTTTGGTGGTCTTCCGTTCTGACTATGTAAGTTTCCTGGTACCACCTGCTCCGCAATGACGAGAACGCAGCCGCATTTAGCGCGACCGCCCTAAAAACGAGCCACTGACGCGGATATCATCCCACTTCCGCTAGGTTTAGTTGGAGTTGGGGAGCCGCATGCGCAGCCTGGAAGACCGCACTCTCTTAGTGCTGGTTATTGCCGTGTCCTTGGCGTTTGCGTGGATCCTTTGGCCCTTCTTCAGCGCGGTTTTGTGGGCGACCGTGCTGGCCATCGTGTTCGCGCCGCTATATCGGCGGATATTGCGTTCTTTCGGGCAGCGCCAGAATCTCGCAGCGCTGACCACACTCCTTGTTGTCGTGACCCTCGTGATACTGCCGCTATCTCTGACGGCGACATCTCTCGCGCAGGAAGCGACGAGCCTATACGACAGGGTTCAGTCGGGAGAACTCAATCTCGGCACGGTTTTTCAGCAGCTGCGGGACGCCTTGCCCGCATGGGCAACCGATCTTCTTGACCGCTTAGGGCTTACGCATCTCGGTGCAGTGCAGGAAAGGCTGGCCGATGCACTGAAGAGGGGCAGCCAGTTCCTCGCCGCTCAGGCTCTTAGTATCGGACAGGGCGCCGCTGGCTTCGTGCTCGGCTTGGTCGTCATGCTGTACCTGTTGTTCTTTTTCTTGCGCGACGGAAGGGCGCTCGCCAAACGCATTCAGGATGCAATCCCGCTGCCACCGGAAGAGGAGCGCGACCTATTCAAGAAATTCACGACCGTTATCCGCGCGACGATCAAAGGCAGCATTCTAGTGGCCGCGCTACAAGGAGCGCTCGGCGGACTCATTTTTTGGATTTTGGGGCTGCACGCTCCAGTGCTTTGGGGCGTGGTGATGGGCTTGCTGGCTTTGTTGCCGGCGATAGGCGCCGCGGTGGTATGGCTACCGGTCGCTATTTATCTGCTTGCAACAGGTTCCATATTGCAGGGTATGGTCCTCCTTGTGTTTGGCGCACTAGTAATCGGGCTCGTAGACAACATTTTACGCCCGCTTCTCGTCGGCCAAGACACGAAGATGCCGGATTTCATCGTGCTGATTTCCACGCTGGGCGGTCTCGCCACTTTTGGCCTCAACGGTTTCGTCGTTGGTCCGGTTATCGCCGCTATGTTCATCGCCGCTTGGGACATTTTTTCTGAAACCAAGGCTGTGCAGCGCAGCCGGCGAACGCGTGGATAGGCTATGGCCCGCAGGTCAAGGTCCGCTCCTGCGGACATCGCGATGGACGTAGCTTAGGTCCGGCTCAGCCTGAGCGGACATTCAAACTATCTAGGACTGGAGCAATCGGTCACTGCTTGGCTTCGGCTACAGCCTCTTCATTCCGGAGCGCCAGGCTACGCAGAGTAATCGCGAAACAGGGGCAGATCGGAGCGGCCCTTAGGAGGAAGTGTTTCCGTCTGCGCTGGCCTGGCGCCTCTTAAGAGGAAGTCCGCAGCAACTTCAAGCACACCAGCCCACCAATCAGCGCCAGGCTGATGGCATTGGCTAGAATAATGACGATGTCTTTTTGCAGGACGCCATACACCACCCAGAGGGCGAGGCCGGAGGCCAGCACCCAGAGCATGTTCATAGAGATGTCGTCAGTCTGACCGGTGGTCCATGCCTTCTTAAGTTGCGGTACGTTGGCTGCGGTCGTGCAAACCGCCGCAGCGACGCCAACCATCGTAGCGAATGTGCTCATGGCTCTTCGTTTCCAGTTCGGAGAATGCAAACTAGTGCGTTTTATTTGGCCATTCGAAAATGACTTCGTGCTCGTCCAGCCCCCGAAGCACAATCTTCCACTCCTGAATGACAACATAAGGGTGGCTCACCTCTTGAACCTTGCCATCCTGAACTGCGAACGCGAATGGGGTTTGCTCCGCCTGAAGCAGGAGGAAGAGGCCTTTGGTATTCTGAAGGAGCGAGCCTGGCTGTGGCCGCACCCCTTCGGCGCTGAATAGCAGGCGTCTGCCGACCGGAACGATTTTGCTATTTGCGAAGAAATAGAGCAGCGAGTTTTGAACGGCCGATTTCGTGCACGCAATGCGGCGGCATTGCCGTCAGGACAGCGCAACGAAATTCGTCCGCGTCGCCCTGAATTTTTACGGCTAAGTGGGTTTCGCCTTCGATTGAGACGCCGAACAACGCGCCGGGGGTGAGATCTTTCCACGTTTTAATTTCGCCCCGGGCAAATACGATCATGCGGCTACTCCTCGTAAATCTCCAGACTTAATCCCCCGCCCGCGCCTGGGTCCGATGGCGCGCGATTTCCTCGGGCTCCTGGTCGTCAATTTTTGTCAGTGCGTTGTTTGCATGCCTGTGCGCATGCAGTAACTCGTCGAGCTTCGCTTGGAGCGCCTGGGTGTCGCGGTGTTCAGTGCGCTGTATCAGAAGCGTCATGAACCAAACACCTAGAGTGGCCACACCATGCCAATCGAGCGATGCTCGATCAAAGACGAACCAGAGCACCGTATAAACGGCGAGAATGCCGTAGGCGCCGGGATGGGCGGCCCATTCGCCGAGGAGCGTAAGCCACTGACGAATCCCCCGTGTCTCATTTGGCATGGTCCCCTCCTAATGGCCTGGGCAGCGCATTCGTACACATTTCGGACAGATGTAGAGGGAGCGGCCTCAGTTAAGAGCCGAAGCCGTTCAAGACGCCCATGATAACAAAAGCGGCATTAATGCCGGCAAGTCCGAAGCCAAGAACGTAGCGTACATAAGCGGACCTCGCGGCCCTCTAGTTCTTGAGCAGCTGGTCAATGCAGTGCTTGGCCTCGGCCACAGCGTCATTCTTCCGGAGTGCTAGCGATTGCAGGGTAGATCGCGAAAACAGCGGCAGGTCGGAGCGTGTGGCATAAACCCTCACGCACCACTGGGACCACTGCCGGTCAGGCACGATGTCATATCCGCGATATCGATAGGTTTCCGTGTTCATCTGAGTCGGCCTCGCTAACGGCAGGCCCCCGTCTCAGGGCTAACGTGTCACCAGAAACAACGTTCAGATGATGCTCCACGATTCGGAGGAGCCAAGCATGCAAGCGATCACAACTATCGGTCTCGACATTGCCAAGTCGGTATTTCAGGTGCACGGGCATCGACGCGGAAGGCAACGTGCTCATCCGCCGTCAGTTGGAGCGCCGCTACGTCCTGGCGTTCTTTTCAAAAGTTGCCACCGTGCCTGATTGGGATCGAGGCCTATGCCACGTCGCATCATTGCTGCTCTGACAAAGCAGGGGCCCCTTACATCCTCCATCCTCTCAGGGTGATGCTGTCACTTACTGGTCTTGAGGAGCAGATAGCAGCAGTCTTGCATGATGTCGTCGAAGATAACGACGACTGGACCTTTGATCGCCTGCGTGGCGAAGGCTTCTCGGACAACGTTGTCGCAGCTATCGAGTTTGTGACCAAGCGCGAGGGCGAAGACTATATGGCGTTTGTCCAAAGGGCATTTCTGAATCCTATCGGAAGACGTGTCAAACGCGCAGATCTTGTCGACAACTGTGATCTTTCGCGAATCTCAAATCCTGCCGCTGAAGACCACGAGCGGATAGAGAAGTACGGGAGGGCGCTAAATCTCCTGGATAGTCTCGATTTAGAGAGTTGATACGGCTCCATTCGCAGGCGCATGCGAACACGCCTATCAGTCCTAGTGCGCGCAGATTTTCTGTTTCGGGTGCTTCTTGCAGTAGGCCTCGTTAAAGCCGACGCTGGAACCAAAGCCGACTATCTCAGGAGGCTGTTGACCTAAACATGAGAGATAAAGCCGCTGCACGGCAACTTCCGGAGAGGAGGTTCCATCTTCCTCAATCCCCCACATCTCGATGGCGTCTTCGTCTTGGCTCGACGCCCACGCCCGACAGGCATCTGGAGTCGCTGGCTTGGGCTCAGCTGTTAATAGCGGCATCGTCGCACGGGCATCTGTGGCCAGCACGAGAAGGAAAGAGGCGAAGCCGATCGTGGTGACAGGTTTCATCCTCGCACGGTTGGGTCGCGCATGAGAGGATGTCAACAGCGCTCGACCGTCGGATCGAAGGCTTGGTTATGCCAACCGAGATCGCCGCAGCCGGGCCAGCGGACACCCCGCAAATCGGACCTTCCTTTTCTCTCCGAGCTGAATTCGGCCAACGTCACCGTTGGTTATTTTTTCTAAATTCGGACCTTGGGGAAGGAGGCGGCAGGGTTACGCGGCAGCGCCACCTGAGCCAGACTTTCGCGTGGCGGCACTCCAGATGAACGCCTGGGGAGAAGCGCGATGACCAAGGTACGCGACGAGGTTCTCGGTGCAAACGAGGCTTACGCGAAGGACTTCGGCCCCAAGGCGAAGCTCCCGATGCCGCCCGCGCGCAGCTTCGCCATCCTGACCTGCATGGACGCGCGGCTTGACCCCGCCAAGTTCGCAGGTCTCAGCGAGGGCGACCGCATGTCATCCGCAACGCCGGCGGCCGTGCGAGCGACGACGCCATCCGCTCTCTTGTCATCTCCCATAAGCTGCTCGGCACCAGGGAGTGGTTCGTTATCCATCACACCGATTGCGGCATGGAGACCTTCACCGACGAGGTGATGCGCGCACTCCTCCGGCAAAGCCTGGACACCGCGGAAATCGGACCAGACGGTTGGAAGGACGTGGGTAAGGGAGCGGGCTCCGCGGAAGGCGACTTCATCGATTGGCTGACCATCAAGGACCAAGCCGAGAGCGTCACCGCCGACGTCGCCCGCATCCGCGCCCACCCGCTCGTCCCCGCTGGCGTGCCCATCTACGGTTATATCTACGATGTGAAGTCCGGCCGACTGATCGAGGTTTCCCAAGCAACGGAAGCCGGGAGGCGTGAACTGAGGCGAGGAGCCTAGTCTCTACGCGCGGCTATGGGTGGATCATTGCTGCCGTTGATTAGACCGTAGTGCCGTGCGCCTCCCGACGGACCCGGCCCCCCGGGGACACGACCAACATGGGAGGGGAAGGCGGGCTTCATGGGGTATAGGGTGGGACACCGGGATCGGGGTGAGGAGGTCCAGGCCGCCTTTTGCCCCAGGGAGCCCGTCCGCAGGGTCCCCTGTCCGGCGAAATAATCCTGGTCGTCGAGGCTGCCGCCGTCGAGCCCGCCGCCGCCGATGAAGCCCTTGGCAAACGTGTCGGTCTCGTTGCGCGCGGTGCACCGGTGCGCATGCCACGGCGATGGCAAGCGCCGCCAATATCAATCCTCTCGGCATCACAACGTCGCCCCCTTGCGAACGAGCCTAAGGTCGTTTCGAGCGTGCAAGCCGCGTGGTTAAGACAGGATTTAAGGGCCGTGCCGGAAATGGGACGGCTATTTGCGGCGTCCCGCGAGAATGCCAGCGACGAAGGCGAGGGCGAGCAGGGTCAAAGGGCCCGTCTGCTGCATCGCCTTGCCGAGGCCCTGGTCGATCAAGCCGAGGCCCTGACCCGCGGACTCGAATGTCTGCGGCACCTCGCGCTCCGCCTTGTGCACGGGCGCGCGCAGGAGAAGCAGGATCAGGAGCCCGAGCAGCGCGAGCAGGCCGGCGAGGATCGCCGCGGCTCCAGCTTGCGAGAAGCCGTAGACCGCGATGAGCGCGTGATAGGCAGCGATGAGGCCGAAGGCCGCCGCGGCGATCAGCACCACGGCGGCAATGGCCGCATTCACAGCCTGCCGAAGCGACCGCTCGAAGCTTTGCTTGATGCGCGCACCGGCCTGGAGCGACGAGATCAGCGAGAGCGCGAGGTTGAACATCGCGCTTTCGCCTAGCGCCGCGTGAACACGCCGAACAGAAAGCCCAGGCCCGCGGCGATGCCGACAGCGGCGAGCGGGTTGCGCCTGATGGCCTCCTCGGCTTCCTGCGCGGTCTCGATCGCTTTGTCCTGGGCGCGGTTGATCTGCTTGTTGGCGACGCGGCCGACCGTCGAGGTCAGCGATTGAATTTCGGCGCGGATGGCGTCGATCTGGTTGGCGAGGTCGTCGACGTCGCGGTCGCTACGTTTGGACGCTGAGCGTGCGGTATCGGTCGAGGACATTGGGGGCTCCTTCCGATGTTCGGGGGTTGGCGGGGGTCGTACTCGTACGGCTGCAAACTCTGCTCGGGCAGGCTTCGTTCCAGAAGGAACGCGCCCCGCTCAGGGAGCGCGCGCGTCGGAGACTTGATGGTGTTCCGGGCTTTGCGTCAAGTGGCACGTGAAGCCAGCTCACCCGGCTGGCGCGATGCAGCAGGGTAGAGCCGAGCCTTGCCTTGCGGGAGCCGGCCTTCTAGACTTGCCTCTTGCCGCTTAACGCTTGCCTCCGGGGGGATCAAGGCATGGGCAGTTGCAGGCTGGCGCTTTCCGTTTTGGTCTTTGGCTTGCTGCTCGCGCTTTCGTCCGCGCCTGTGCGCGCAAACGGCGCTGTCGCGATGGCCGCCGCCGGTGTCGCGCCAACCGAAGCGCGCGGGGCCATTCCTGCCGGCGTCTTGCATCACTCCAAAAAGGCGCGCTCCTTTTATTGCTACCCGCGCGTCTATTGGTGGTTCTATCGCCCCTACACGACGGGCAGGGACGGCCACCCCCGCTGCATGCCCTATTTCCACATCCCCGGGGGCGAGGCGCAGTACTTCAAGGGCGGTCCCGCAACCGGTCGGATCAAGTAGGTTTCGCGCCGCTTGTGCTATTCTGTGCCGCGTATAGCGGGATTGGCAATTTCTCAAGCCTTTTCAACGTACTGTCATTAACTCGGCGGATACGCGCTGAGCGTAACACTGGCGTCCCCTCGCGCGGGCTGCCTTTAGCGGTTTGGCGCGATTAGCCCAAGTGTGCTGAGTCTCGCCGCCGTGCTGGCACTCGCGGTGGGCGTGAGCTTTACCTTTACCGATACGGCCGATGCGTGGGGTGGCTGTCGCGCCGCGCGCGCCTGCGGCGGTGCCGTTCTCGTTCCGACGCCCCAGCCGATCCCGCTCAGGCCGGTGCGGGTGTTGCCTGCGCCGTGCACCGCGCGCGCCTTGCGGTCCGCGGGCCTATTGGTATCAGCCGACGCGCGTCTCTGCGTATTATGCGCAGCCGGCCTATGCCACGTCCTGCGTGCGGACGCCGGGCAACTACTATTGGCGTCGCGACTGCTGGTACAATTCCTTCGGCCGCCGCTTCTGCAATTAGGCTGCTTCGACCAACTGATCACTCGTCATGACCGGGCTTGTCCCGGCCATCCACGAATTTCTTCGTGCCGCTTGCCCAAGTCGTGGATGCCCGGCACTTCGGCCGGGCATGATGAGGTTGGTTGCTTTGAGAGCACGGGCTCCGGCTAGCCCTTCGTCTTCAGACTCGTCCAATGCAGCGCGACGGCCGCCGCATTGGAGACGTTGAGGCTTACAAAACCGCGCGCCGTCGAAATCCGGCAGAGCCGGTCGCAATGCTCGCGCGTGAGCTGGCGCAGGCCCTTGCCTTCGGCACCGAGCACGAGCGCGAGCGGCCGCGTTAGCGCTGTCTGTTCGAGCGTCGCATCTGCGTCTTCGGCGAGGCCGACACGCAGCACGCCGCGCTCGCCGAGCGCGGCAAGGCTTTGCGCGAGATTCTTCACGAGCACGACCGGCACGATGTCGAGCGCGCCGCTCGCCGCCTTGGCTAGAACGCCGGAGAGGGGTGGACTGTGCCGCTCGGTCAGCACGAGCGCCGAGGCGCCGAAGGCTGCGGCGGAGCGCAAGGCCGCGCCGACATTCTGCGGGTCGGTCACCTGGTCGAGCACGAGCAGGGCGCCTTCAGGGTCGACATCCTCGAGCGCGACCGGGGGCAGGGACTCCACCTCGAGCGCAACGCCCTGGTGCACCGCGTCCGGCCCAAGCAGCCTGTCGAGGTCGCGCGGCAAAGCGGGCGTCACCGTCACGTTGCGCTTGGCGATTATTGTCGCAAGCCGGTGCGCCGCGTTCTCGGTGGCAAGCAGTCGGACGATCTCACGCTCGGGATTGGCAAGCGCGGCCTCCACCGCATGGATGCCGAATAGAACGATCTTGTCATCGTCCCGGCCTCCGCCGCGCCGTGGTTTCGGCTGCCGGCGTGGGGGGGCTGGGTCCCAGGTCCTGCCAGATGGTGATTTCTGCCGTCCCATAGCGCGGGTTTACGTCCTTTCGTTCAATGTTGTGGATGGCCGGGACAAGCCCGACGATGATGAGGCTCCACTTTCAGGAGAGAGTTCAGAGGAGTTCTCTGAAAGTGGTGTCAAGTTGTTGTTGGGAATGGGTTTTTTGAGCTCCCACGAGGTTATGAGGTTTCGCACTGAGAGCCTTCTGAAGGGAGTATAAGTACCCAACGAGGGCCCCGCAAAGTCCTGATTTACCGTTGACAGAGGCTGAACGGCTACCCATAAACCCCTTTTGGCGGACCCTGCTGGCCGACGGCGGGGCGTTTTTGCTTGGTTACATAATCCACCAGTCAATCCATCTGGCTTCAAGGAGGGGTGCCCGAGTGGCTAAAGGGGACGGGCTGTAAACCCGTTGGCTATGCCTACGTAGGTTCGAATCCTACCCCCTCCACCAACCACTCCAGAAGAGGATGGACTTGCGGGTGTAGCTCAATGGTAGAGCAGCAGCCTTCCAAGCTGAGGACGAGGGTTCGATTCCCTTCACCCGCTCCAGGGTCCGGAAGAGTGAAGGAGTGTAGCTCAACTGGCTAGAGCACCGGTCTCCAAAACCGGGGGTTGGGGGTTCGAGTCCCTCCACTCCTGCCAGGACGAGGGGCTAGCCCCGAGGGGTGCGAGCCCCGCGACAGGGGCTAGGCCCCGTAACAGGAAGAACATGGCGAGGACGAATCCCTTCGAGTTCATTCAGCAGGTCAGGACCGAGGTTTCCAAGGTCACTTGGCCCACGCGGCGGGAGACCGTGATCACCACCATCATGGTGCTGCTCATGTCGGTGGTCGCGGCTTTGTTCTTTCTCGGCGTCGATTGGGTGCTGAGCAATATCGTGACGTTCATTCTCGGGTTCGGCCGCTAGGAGGCGGACGGTTAAGTCAATGACCATGCGCTGGTACATCGTCCACGCTTATTCGAACTTCGAGCGGAAGGTCGCCGAGTCCATCAAGGAGCGCGCGGCGGGCGCCGGGCTCGCCGACATGTTCGAGCAGGTGCTCGTCCCGATGGAGGAGGTCGTTGAGATGCGCCGCGGGCGGAAGATCGCCTCGGAGCGCAAGTTCTTCCCGGGCTATGTGCTGGTGAAGATGGAGCTGAACGACCAGACCTATCACCTGATCAAAGCGACGCCGAAGGTCACGGGCTTTCTCGGCACGGACAACAAGCCGATCCCGATCACCGAGGAGGAGGCTGGCCGCATCCTCCAGCAGGTGCAGGAGGGCGTGGAGCGGCCGAAGCCGTCGGTCACCTTCGAGATCGGCGAGCAGGTGCGCGTGGCGGACGGGCCGTTCGCCTCGTTCAACGGATTGGTCGAGGAGGTCGATGAGGAGCGCGCGCGGCTGAAGGTCGCCGTGTCGATCTTCGGGCGGCCGACCCCGGTCGAGCTCGAATATGCGCAGGTCGAGAAACTGTAAGAAGCGCGAGACAGGGCAATGGCGAAAAAGATCGACGGATATATCAAGCTGCAGGTGCCGGCGGGGCAGGCGAACCCTTCGCCGCCGATCGGGCCTGCGCTCGGCCAGCGCGGGGTGAACATCCCGGAGTTCTGCAAGCAGTTCAACGCGGCGACGCAGAAGCTCGAGCCAGGCTCGCCGATCCCGACGGTGATCACGGTCTATGCCGACCGCTCGTTCACGTTCGAGATGAAGACGCCGCCCGCGTCCTATCTGCTGAAGAAGGCGGCGAAGGTCGGCAAGGGCTCGAAGGAAGCCGGGCGCACCAGCGCGGGCTCCGTCACGCAGGAGCAGCTCCGCGAGATCGCCGAAGTGAAGATGAAGGATTTGAACGCGAGTTCCGTCGAGCAGGCGATGAAGATCATCGCGGGCTCTGCCCGCTCGATGGGCCTTGTAGTGCAGGAGTAGGACGAGATGAGCAAACCCGGCAAGAGGTTCAAGGCTGCGGCCGAGACCGTGGATCGCGAGAAGCTCTACGGCATCGAGGAGGCGGTGAAGCTCGTCAAGGCGGCGGCACGCGCCAAGTTCGACGAGACGATCGAGATCGCCATGAATCTCGGCGTCGATCCGCGCCACGCGGATCAGATGGTGCGCGGAGTCTGCGCGCTGCCGCACGGCTCGGGCCGCAAGCTCAGAGTTGGCGTGTTCGCCAAGGGCGCCAAGGCCGAGGAAGCCAAGAAGGCCGGCGCCGACGTAGTTGGCGCCGAGGATCTGGTCGAGCAGGTGCAGAAGGGCGTGATCGATTTCGACCGCTGCATCGCCACCCCTGACATGATGCCGCTGGTCGGCAGGCTCGGTAAGGTGCTCGGCCCCCGCGGGCTGATGCCGAATCCGAAGGTCGGCACCGTGACGATGGACATTGGACCCGCGGTGAAGGCCGCCAAAGGCGGCGCGGTCGAGTTCCGCGTCGAGAAGGCCGGGCTGATCCATTCCGCCGTGGGCAAAGCAAGTTTCAGCGAGCAGGCGCTCGTCGAGAACATCCGCGCCTTTGCCGATGCGGTGATGAAGGCGAAGCCTTCGGGCGCCAAAGGTACATTCGTTAAGCGCATCGCCGTGACCTCGACCATGGGGCCCGGCGTGAAGATCGAGCCGGCGAGTTCTCGTCGGCCACTGAGTGTAGTGAGTTTCGGGGCCGGCGCGCCGGTCCCGAAGGACCGCTTCGTAAGAGGCGGTCCAACCTGTCCGAGATTGCAGGTGCGGGTGACCGCTTAAGCCTTTCGGGCCTGCATGAGACGGGAGACGAACGGTTCGATGGAAGCGGCAAGACCGCAACCAGGAGATCGGTTTGAACCTCGTATCTGGCTCTAACGCAAGTTCGCGTGCGAGTGGGACAGGACGGAAGCGCCGCTTGACGAAGCGGGGCGGCTTCTTGGGCCTGCCTCGCGCCAAGTCTCGCGGCACGGTGCTGAACCGGAGCAGGGCATGAGCCCTGTCCCACACTGACGGAGTGAGCATGGACAGAGCAGAGAAGCGCGAAGTCGTATCGTCGCTTCATGACGTCCTCGCCAAGACTGGCGTGGTCGTCGTGGCTCACTATGCGGGCCTGACCGTCTCCGACATGACCAAGCTTCGCCGCGACATGCAAGACGCGGGCGGCAAGGTCAAGGTGGCGAAGAACAGGCTCGTCAAGCTCGCGCTCGAAGGCACCGACGCGAAGGGTATCGCGGATTTGCTGCGGGGTCCGACCTGCATCGCCTATTCCGACGACCCGATCGCGGCACCGAAGGTCGCCGTCAAATTCGCCAAGGCGAACGAGAAGTTCGTGATCCTTGGCGGCGCGATGGGGCCGCAGGTGCTGGATGCCAAGGGCGTGAACGCGCTCGCAACCCTGCCGTCGCTCGACGAACTGCGCGGCAAGCTGATCGGCCTCATTCAGGCGCCGGCGAGCAAGATCGCCCGCACCATCAATGAGCCCGGAGCCCAGCTTGCGCGGGTGTTCGCGGCGCGCGGCAAGGAAGCGGCGTGAGCCAAGAGCGCCGACAGGGACAGATATGAGACGATAACCTAAGAGGACAAACCGATGGCTAAACTGGACAAGATCGTTGACGACCTTTCGAGCCTGACCGTGCTCGAGGCGGCCGAGCTCGCCAAATTGCTCGAAGAGAAATGGGGCGTGTCGGCGGCCGCTCCCGTGGCTATGGCGGCCGTGGCCGGCGGCGGCGGCGAGGCTGCCGCGGCGGAGGAGAAGACGGAATTCGACGTCATTCTCACAGCGGCCGGCGCCCAGAAGATCAACGTCATCAAAGAGGTGCGGGCGGTTACCAGCCTTGGCCTCAAGGAGGCGAAGGACCTCGTCGAAGGCGCGCCCAAGGCCGTGAAGGAAGGCGTGAGCAAGGACGAGGCCGAGAAGATCAAGAAACAGCTCGAGGCGGCCGGAGCCACCGTCGAGCTGAAGTAACTTGGGTTGAAAGGTACCGGGACGGCCCCCATATCTGGGGGTCGATCCGGGCCCCCAAAACCCAAGCAAAAATTGAGCGTGACCTGACGTTTCTCCAGAGAATTCCGCGTGGCCGGCACGCAGAATTTCCGGCGAGCCGTCGCGACCCCCTAAGAGGACCATATGCCGCATCAGCAGCAGCAACGTTCGAATGGCCACAAGCGTTTGCGGAAGATGTTCGGCAAGATTTATGAAGTTGCCGAAATGCCGAACCTTATCGAGGTTCAGAAGCAGTCCTACGATGCATTTCTGATGGTCGACGAGCCCGAGGGCGGGCGCCCCGAGGAGGGGCTCCAGGCCGTCTTCCGCTCCGTCTTCCCCATTCGCGATTTCGGCGAGCGCGCGCAGCTCGAGTTCGTTCGCTACGCCTTCGAGGCGCCTAAGTACGATGTCGAGGAGTGCCAGCAGCGGGGCATGACCTATGCCGCGCCGCTCAAGGTGACGCTGCGCCTGATCGTGTTCGACGTAAACGAGGAGACCGGCGCCCGCTCGGTCAAGGACATCAAGGAGCAGGACGTCTATATGGGCGACATGCCGCTCATGACGATGAACGGCACCTTCGTCATCAACGGAACCGAGCGCGTTATCGTCTCGCAGATGCACCGCTCGCCCGGCGTGTTCTTCGACCACGACCGCGGCAAGACCCATTCGTCCGGCAAGCTGCTGTTCGCTGCGCGCATCATTCCCTACCGCGGCTCCTGGCTCGACTTCGAGTTTGACGCCAAGGATGTCGTCTATGTGCGCATCGACCGGCGCCGCAAGCTGCCGGTGACGACGCTGCTCTACGCGCTCGGGCTGGACGACGAGGAGACCCTCGCGACCTTCTACGACCGCATCACGCTCAAGGCGACGAAAGAGGGCTGGCGCATGCCGTTCCGGTCAGACCGGATGCGCGGCATCAAGCCGACCTCCGACCTGATCGACGCTAAGACCGGCAAGGTCGCGATCGAGGCCGGCCGCAAGGTCACCGCGCGTCTCGCCAAGAAGCTCGCCGACGAAGGGCTGAAGGAGCTGCTGGTCAGCGACGAGGACCTTTATGGCCGCTACCTGGCCCAAGACATCATGAGCATGGAGACGGGCGAGATCTATGGCGAGGCGGGCGAGGAGCTCGACGCCAAGCTACTCGCCAAGCTGCGCGAGCTCGGCCTGAAGGAAATCCCGCTCCTTGACATCGACCATGTCAATGTCGGCGCCTTCATTCGCAACACGCTGCACATCGACAAGAACTCCAACACCGACGAGGCGCTGCTCGACGTCTATCGCGTGATGCGCCCCGGTGAGCCGCCGACGCCGGAGGCCGCGCAGACCCTGTTCAACGGCATCTTCTTCGATTCCGAGCGCTACGATTTGTCGGCCGTGGGCCGCGTGAAGATGAACATGCGTCTCGATCTCGATGCGCCCGACACGGTGCGCACGCTGCGCAAGGAGGACATTCTCGCGGTGATCAAGACGCTGGTCGGCCTGCGCGACGGCAAGGGCGAGATCGACGACATCGATCATCTCGGCAACCGCCGGGTGCGCTCGGTCGGCGAGCTGATGGAAAACCAGTATCGCGTCGGCCTGCTCCGCATGGAGCGCGCCATCAAGGAGCGCATGAGTTCGGTCGATATCGACACGGTCATGCCGCAGGACCTGATCAACGCGAAGCCCGCGGCCGCCGCGGTGCGCGAGTTCTTCGGTTCCTCGCAGCTCTCGCAGTTCATGGACCAGACCAATCCGCTGTCCGAGATCACGCATAAAAGGCGCCTCTCGGCGCTTGGCCCCGGGGGTCTCACGCGCGAACGCGCGGGCTTCGAGGTGCGCGACGTGCACCCGACCCATTACGGCCGCATCTGCCCGATCGAGACGCCGGAAGGTCCGAATATCGGCCTGATCAACTCGCTCGCGACCTATGCGCGCGTGAACAAATACGGCTTCATCGAGAGCCCGTATCGCCGCATGGTGAAGGGCAAGGTCACCGACGAGGTGGTCTATCTCTCGGCCATGGAGGAGGCGCGATACATCATCGCCCAGGCCAATGCCGAGCTGAATCCGAACGGCACCTTCGCCGAGGATCTCGTCACCTGCCGTCATGCGGGCGACGTCGAGCTCTATCCGTCCGACAAAGTCGATCTCATCGACGTGTCGCCGAAGCAGCTCGTGTCTGTGGCTGCGGCGCTGATCCCGTTCCTCGAGAACGACGACGCGAACCGTGCTCTGATGGGCTCGAACATGCAACGCCAGGCCGTGCCGCTGATTACGGCTGAAGCGCCGCTGGTCGGCACCGGCATGGAGGAGGTGGTCGCGCGCGACTCAGGTGCCGCCATCGGCGCGCGCCGCACCGGCGTGGTCGATCAGGTGGACGCCACGCGTATCGTCGTCCGCGCGACGGAGGAGACCGACCCGTCCAAGTCGGGCGTCGACATTTATAATCTGCGGAAGTTCCAACGCTCGAACCAGAACACCTGCATCAATCAGCGGCCGCTCGTGCGCGTCGGCGATTATGTGCAGGCGGGCGAGATCATCGCCGACGGTCCTTCGACCGATCTCGGCGAGCTTGCGCTCGGCCGGAACGTGCTCGTCGCCTTCATGCCGTGGATGGGCTACAATTTCGAGGACTCCATCCTCATCTCCGAGCGCGTCGTGCGTGACGACGTGTTCACCTCGATCCATATCGAGGAGTTCGAGGTGATGGCCCGCGACACCAAACTCGGGCCTGAGGAGATCACCCGCGACATCCCAAACGTCTCGGAAGAGGCGCTGAAGAATCTCGACGAGGCGGGCATTGTCTATATCGGCGCCGAGGTGAACCCCGGCGACATTCTCGTCGGCAAGATTACGCCCAAGGGCGAGAGCCCGATGACGCCCGAGGAGAAGCTGCTTCGCGCCATCTTCGGCGAGAAGGCGTCCGACGTGCGCGATACCTCGCTCAAGCTCCCGCCGGGCGTGACCGGCACCGTGGTCGAGGTACGCGTGTTCAACCGCCACGGCGTCGAGAAGGACGAGCGCGCCATGGCCATCGAGCGCGAGGAGATCGAGCGTCTCGCCAAGGACCGCGACGACGAGCTCGCCATCCTCGACCGCAACGTCTATGGCCGCCTCAAGGACACCTTGATGCACAAGGTCGTTGCCAAGGGGCCGAAGGGCATCAAGAAGGACGCCAAGATCACCGAGGCGCTGCTCGACGAAGTTGCGCGCAGCCATTGGTGGGAGATCGCGCTCAAGAACGAGAAGGCGATGGCCGAAGTCGAGGCCATCCGCCGCCAATACGAGGATGCGAAGAAGGGGCTCGAGCAGCGCTTCGTCGACAAGGTCGACAAGCTGCAGCGCGGCGACGAGCTGCCGCCCGGCGTGATGAAGATGGTCAAAGTCTTCGTCGCGGTGAAGCGCAAGATCCAGCCCGGCGACAAAATGGCCGGACGGCACGGGAACAAGGGCGTGATCAGCCAGATCGTGCCGATCGAGGACATGCCGTATCTCGACGACGGCACGCCGATCGATATCGTGTTGAATCCGCTCGGCGTGCCGAGCCGCATGAATGTCGGGCAGATCCTCGAGACGCATCTCGGCTGGGCGTGCCGGGGCCTTGGCCGCAAGATCGGCGAGGCGCTCGAAGCGTATTACGGAAGCCACAAGGTGAAGCCGCTCAAGGACCTGCTCAAGTCGATCTACGACGACGACAAGGCGGTGAATGCGCTCAAGGACGATCATCTGATCGAAGTGAGCGAGAGCCTGAAGGTCGGCGTGCCGGTGGCGACGCCGGTGTTCGACGGCGCGCATGAGCGGGACGTCACCGCCATGCTGAAGGCTGCCGGACTCGAGTCATCGGGGCAGGTGACGCTGCATGACGGGCGCACGGGCGAGGAGTTCGAGCGCAAGGTCACGGTCGGCTACATCTATATGCTGAAGCTGCATCATCTGGTGGACGACAAGATCCACGCGCGGTCGATCGGGCCTTACAGCCTGGTCACGCAGCAGCCGCTCGGCGGCAAGGCGCAGTTCGGCGGCCAGCGCTTCGGCGAGATGGAGGTGTGGGCGCTCGAAGCTTACGGCGCGGCCTACACGCTGCAGGAGATGCTGACGGTGAAGTCGGACGACGTGGCCGGCCGCACCAAGGTCTATGAGGCGATCGTCCGCGGCGACGACACGTTCGAGGCGGGCATCCCCGAATCGTTCAACGTGCTGGTGAAGGAAATGCGGGCGCTTGGGCTGAATGTCGAGCTGGTGCAGCCGAAGCCCGAGGAAACACCGCCTCGCGCAAAGTTGCCGAGGCCTGCCGCCGAGTAACGCCGGTACGCGCAGGCATAAACGAGTAAACGCGGCTAGACGCGGTCAAAACGATCAACCGAAGGGGGATAAGCCCCCGATGGGAGAGATGAGAGAATGAACCAAGAAATCGTCAACCTCTTCAGTCCTCAGGTCCAGCAGCAGAACTTCGATCAGATCCGGATCGGTATCGCGAGCCCGGAGAAGATCCTGTCCTGGTCCTACGGGGAGATCAAGAAGCCCGAGACGATCAACTACCGGACCTTCAAGCCGGAGCGCGACGGATTGTTCTGCGCGCGCATCTTCGGCCCGGTGAAGGACTACGAGTGCTTGTGCGGCAAGTACAAGCGCATGAAGTACAAGGGCGTCATCTGCGAGAAGTGCGGCGTCGAGGTAACCCTCGCCAAGGTCAGGCGCGAACGGATGGGTCACATCGAGTTGGCCGCCCCAGTTGCACATATCTGGTTCTTGAAGTCGCTGCCCTCCCGCATCGGCCTTTTGCTTGACATGACTCTGAAGGACCTAGAGCGCGTCCTCTATTTCGAGAACTACATCGTGCTTGAGCCTGGGCTGACCTCGCTCAAGCCGCTGCAGCTGCTCTCCGAGGACGAGTATCTCAAGGCGCAGGAGGAGTTCGGCGAGGATAGCTTCACGGCCGCCATCGGCGCCGAAGCCATCCGCGAGCTGCTCAAGGGACTCGACTTGGAGAAAATCGCGGCCGACCTGCGCGTGGAAATCGCCGAGTCGACGTCGGAGCTTAAGCCAAAGAAGCTCGCCAAGCGTCTGAAGGTGGTCGAGGCCTTCATCCAGTCCGGCAACAAACCGGAGTGGATGATTCTGACAGTGGTTCCGGTCATCCCGCCGGAGCTCCGCCCGCTCGTCCCGCTCGACGGCGGCCGCTTCGCCACGTCCGACCTGAACGACCTGTATCGCCGCGTCATCAACCGCAACAATCGTCTGAAGCGGCTGATGGAACTGCGCGCGCCGGACATCATCATCCGCAACGAGAAGCGCATGCTGCAGGAAGCGGTCGACGCGCTGTTCGACAACGGCCGCCGCGGACGCGTCATCACCGGCGCCAACAAGCGCCCGCTGAAGTCGCTTGCCGACATGCTGAAGGGCAAGCAAGGCCGCTTCCGCCAGAACCTACTCGGCAAGCGCGTGGATTATTCTGGCCGCTCGGTGATCGTGGTCGGCCCCGAGCTCAAGCTGCATCAATGCGGCCTGCCGAAAAAGATGGCGCTCGAGCTGTTCAAGCCGTTCATCTATTCGCGGCTCGACGCCAAGGGTCATGCCGCCACGGTGAAGCAGGCGAAGAAGCTCGTCGAGAAGGAGAAGCCCGAGGTCTGGGACATTCTCGATGAGGTGATCCGCGAGCATCCGGTGCTGCTCAACCGCGCGCCGACCTTGCACCGCCTCGGCATCCAGGCGTTCGAGCCGGTGTTGATCGAGGGCAAGGCGATCCAGCTGCATCCGCTCGTCTGCGCCGCCTTCAACGCGGATTTCGACGGCGACCAGATGGCCGTGCACGTGCCGCTCTCGCTCGAAGCGCAGCTCGAAGCGCGCGTCTTGATGATGTCGACCAACAACATCCTGCACCCGGCAAACGGCTCGCCGATCATCGTGCCGAGCCAGGACATCGTGCTCGGGCTCTACTATTTGTCGCTCGCCATGGACAACGAGCCGGGCGAGGGGATGCTGTTCGGCAATGTCGCCGAGATCCATCACGCGCTCGACGCCAAGGTCGTGACGCTCCACGCGAAGATCAAAGGCCGCTTCCGGACGGTCGACGAGAAGGGCAAGCCCGTGTCGCAGATCCACGACACGACGCCAGGCCGTATGCTGCTCGGCGAGCTTCTGCCGCGTGACCCGAACATCAGCTTCGACCTGGTCAACCGGCTGCTGACCAAGAAGGACATCTCCCACATGATCGACGTGGTCTATCGCCACTGCGGTCAGAAGGAGACCGTCATCTTCTGCGACCGGATCATGGGGCTTGGCTTTGCCTATGCCTGCCGCGCCGGCATCTCGTTCGGCAAGGACGACATGGTGATCCCCGAGACGAAGGACGCCATCGTCCATAAGACGAGCGAGCTCGTGCGCGAGTACGAGCAGCAATATAATGACGGACTGATCACCCGCGGCGAGAAGTACAACAAGGTCGTCGACACCTGGACGGAGTGCACCGAGCAGGTCGCCAAGGAGATGATGAAGCGCATCTCCTCAGTTCAGCGCGACCCGAAGACCGGCCGCGAGAAGCCTATCAACTCCATTTATATGATGTCGCATTCGGGCGCGCGCGGCTCGCCCGCCCAGATGAAGCAGCTGGCCGGTATGCGCGGTCTGATGACCAAGCCGTCGGGCGAGATCATCGAGACGCCGATCATCTCCAACTTCAAGGAGGGACTGTCGGTGCTCGAATACTTCAACTCGACGCACGGCGCTCGCAAGGGCCTTGCCGACACGGCGCTCAAAACGGCCAACTCCGGCTATCTCACCCGGCGCCTGGTCGATGTGGCGCAGGACTGCATCGTCACCGAGGATGATTGCGGCACGACCGAGGGCATCACCGCCCGCGCCATCATCGAGGCCGGCGAGGTGACGGTGTCGCTCGGCCAGCGCGTTCTCGGCCGCACCACGGCCGAGAACGTCAAGAACCCGGCCACGGGCAAGGTGCTTCTTAAGGGCGGCACGCTGATCGAGGAGGAGCAGGTCGAGGCACTCGAGGAGGCGCGCGTGCAAGAAGTGCGCATCCGCTCGGCGCTGACCTGCGAGACCCGCAACGGCATCTGCGCCAAGTGCTACGGGCGCGACCTTGCCCGCGGCACGCCGGTCAATCTCGGCGAGGCGGTGGGCGTCATCGCCGCGCAGTCGATCGGCGAGCCGGGCACACAGCTCACCATGCGTACCTTCCATCTCGGCGGCGTCGCGTCGGCCAAGGTGGTCGACCAGTCGTCGCTCGAGTCGAATTTCGACGGCACGGTGAAGATCAAGCAGCGCAACGTGGTGAAGGATTCGCAAGGTCGCTCCATGGTCATGGGCCGAAACACCTCGCTCGTGGTGCTCGATCAGGACGGCACGGAGCGGGCGGTGCACAAGCTGCCCTACGGCACGCATCTGCGCGTTGAGGACGGCACTAAGGTCAAGCGCGGCGATCGCCTCGCCGAGTGGGACCCTTACACGCGCCCGGTGCTCACCGAGATCGCGGGCGCCGTCGATTTCGAGGATTTGGTCGAGGGCGTATCGGTTTCGGAGCGGCGCGACGAGTTGACCGGTATCACCAATAGCGTGATCATCGACTGGCGCGCGTCCCCGCGCGGCGCCGATCTGCGTCCCGCCATGGTGATCAAGGACAAGAAGGGCAAGATCGGCAAGCTGTCCCGCGGCGGCGAAGCGCGCTATCTGCTTCCCGTCGATGCGATCCTGTCGGTCGAGCCCGGCGCCCATGTGGGGGCTGGCGACGTGCTGGCACGTATCCCGACCGAAAGTGCCAAGACCCGCGACATCACGGGCGGCTTGCCGCGCGTTGCCGAGCTGTTCGAGGCGCGGCGGCCGAAGGACCACGCTATCATCGCCGAGGTCTCGGGCATCGTGCAGCTTGGCCGCGACTACAAGAACAAGCGGCGCATCACCATCATGCCCGAGGACGACAAGGAGCCGGTCGAGTACCTCATCCCCAAGGGCCGCCATCTTGCCGTGCAGGAAGGGGACCGCATCGAGAAGGGCGAGTTCCTGCTCGACGGCCACCCCGCGCCGCACGACATTCTGGCGATCAAGGGCGTCGAGGAGCTCGCCAACTATCTCGTCAACGAGATCCAGGAGGTCTACCGGCTGCAGGGCGTCACCATCAACGACAAGCATATCGAGGTGATCGTCCGGCAGATGCTCCAGAAGATCGAGATCGAGGATCCGGGCTCGACCGAGTTCCTCAAGGGCGAGCAGGTGGACCGGCTCGACCTGGACGACGCCAACCAGTTGGCCGTGGCGGCCGGCGGTGAGCCTGCGAGCGGCCAGCCCGTGCTGCTCGGTATCACCAAGGCCTCCCTCCAGACGCGGTCCTTCATCTCGGCGGCGTCGTTCCAGGAGACCACCCGCGTGCTGACCGACGCGGCGGTCAACGGAAAGACCGATGCGCTGGAAGGCCTTAAGGAGAACGTCATCGTCGGCCGGCTGATCCCAGCTGGAACCGGCGGGATGTTGACCCGCTTGAACCGGGTCGCCACTCATCGCGACGACCTCATCCTCGAGGAGCGGGAGCGCAGTGCCGCTGAGATCGAGGACGAGGCTGAGGAAGAGGAGGCTCCCGCGTAGCGAGAAGAGAGGCCAGAATCCGGAGGCTAGCGACCGGAAGCGGGTTTGCTTCTGGTTTCTGGCTTCTGGCTTCCGATTTGGGGCGCAAACCCTTGACGATCCGAGAATCGGCCTGATACAACGCGCGCACTTTACGCGGCAGGCGGTAGCCCAGTCTGGGTGCCTTCGGGCGCGGGTTAGACGCTGCCGGACTAACCGAGATCAAATCGGGGTCACGATCTTGGGGGCATGAGCCCTCCAAGGTCCTCTGTATTGAGGCTTGAGGCCGCGTGGAGTGGCCGCACGGGCCTTGAGCGATGTGGGCGCTTGCGCCTTACGAACGATAGTGGATTGAGACAGGCAGGAAATGCCGACGATACAACAGCTTATCCGCAAGCCGCGCCAGCAGCCGGTGAAACGGAACAAAGTCCCTGCCATGCAGGCCTGTCCGCAGAAACGCGGGGTCTGTACGCGCGTCTACACGACGACGCCGAAGAAACCGAACTCCGCGCTGCGCAAGGTTGCGCGCGTCCGCCTGACGAACCAGCTCGAAGTGACGAGCTACATCCCTGGCGAGGGGCATAACCTGCAGGAGCACTCGGTGGTGCTGATCAGGGGCGGGCGCGTGAAGGACCTTCCGGGCGTACGCTACCATATCATTCGCGGCGTGCTCGACACCCAAGGCGTCAGCAATCGCCGTCAGAGACGCTCCAAATACGGAGCAAAGAGGCCGAAATAGTTTCGGCCTCTTTGCATAGGCATATCGAAGAGAACCAAGAGCAATGTCGAGGCGGCGTAGAGCAGACAAGCGCGAAGTCATCCCCGATCCGAAATTCGGGGACATCACGCTCACCAAGTTCATGAATTCCATCATGAAGGAAGGCAAGAAGTCGGCCGCGGAGCGGATCGTCTACGGTGCGCTCGATCAGATGGAGAAGAAGGCCAAGCAGAACCCGATCGAGGTGTTCCACGAGGCGCTTCGCAACGTCATGCCGGCGCTTGAGGTGAGATCGCGGCGCGTGGGCGGTGCCACCTATCAGGTTCCGGTCGAAGTCAGGCTCGATCGCCGCCAGGCGCTTGCCATCCGCTGGATCATCACGGCAGCGCGCGGGCGCAACGAGAACACCATGGTCGAGCGCCTCTCCGGAGAGCTGCTCGATGCCGCCAACAACCGCGGGACAGCGGTGAAGAAGCGCGAGGATACGCATCGGATGGCGGAGGCTAACCGCGCCTTCTCCCATTACCGCTGGTAACGATCGCGAAGGATCTGAAGATGCCCCGGACGACCCCCCTCCAGGACTACCGCAACATCGGGATCATGGCGCATATCGACGCCGGCAAGACGACGACCACCGAGCGCGTCCTCTATTACACCGGCAAGAGCCACAAGATCGGCGAAGTGCATGACGGCGCTGCTACCATGGACTGGATGGAGCAGGAGCAGGAGCGCGGCATCACCATCACGTCCGCTGCGACGACCGCCTACTGGAACGACAAGCGCATCAATATCATCGATACGCCGGGCCACGTCGATTTCACCATCGAGGTGGAGCGCTCCTTGCGCGTTCTCGACGGCGCGGTCGCGCTGCTCGATGCGAACCAGGGGGTGGAGCCGCAGACCGAGACCGTCTGGCGCCAGGCCGACAAATATGGCGTACCGCGCATGATCTTCGTCAACAAGATGGACAAGATCGGTGCCGACTTCTTCCTCTCGGTGCAGATGATCAAGGACCGGCTCGGCGCCAAGCCGATCGTGATCCAGCTTCCGCTCGGTGTTGAGTCGAATTTCACCGGCGTCATCGACCTCGTGAAGATGAACGCGATCGTATGGGACGACGAGTCCCTCGGCGCCAAGTTCCACGAGGAGGAGATTCCCGCCGACCTCCAGGCGCTGGCAAAGGAGTATCACGACAAGCTGATCGAGACGGCCGTCGAAGTCGATGAGGCGGCCATGGAGGCCTATCTCGAAGGCAAGGAGACGGGCACCGACAAGCTCAAGGCGCTGATCCGCAAGGGCACGGTCAACAATCAGTTCGTGCCCATCTTGTGCGGCTCGGCCTTCAAGAACAAAGGCGTACAGCCGCTGCTCGACGCGGTGGTCGATTACCTCCCGTCGCCGCTCGACGTGCCGCCGATCAGGGCGATCGATTCCAAGACCGGCGACGAGGTCGAACGCCTGCCGTCCGACACTGCGCCACTCTCCATGCTCGCCTTCAAGATCATGAACGACCCGTTCGTGGGCTCGCTCACTTTCTGCCGCATCTATTCCGGCAAGGTCGAGTCGGGCTCGACGCTCGTCAATACGGTGAAAGACAAGAAGGAGCGCATCGGCCGCATGCTGCTCATGCATGCGAACCACCGCGAGGACATCAAGGAGGCCTATACCGGCGACATCGTTGCGCTGGCTGGCCTCAAGGACGTGACCACCGGCGACACGCTGTGCGATCCGACCAAGCCCGTGATCTTGGAGCGCATGGAGTTCCCGGAGCCGGTCATCGAGGTCGCGGTCGAGCCCAAGACCAAGGGCGACCAGGAGAAGCTCGGCGTGGCGCTGCATAGGCTCGCGCAGGAGGACCCGTCGTTCCGCGTCTCGGTCGATCACGAGTTGGGCCAGACCATCATCAAGGGCATGGGCGAGCTTCATCTCGACATCATCGTCGACCGCATGAAACGCGAGTTCAAGGTCGAGGCCAATGTCGGCGCGCCGCAGGTGGCGTATCGCGAGACGGTCTCCAAGCGCGCTGAGATCGACTACACGCACAAGAAGCAGACCGGCGGCTCGGGCCAGTTCGCCCGCGTGAAGCTCGTGATCGAGCCGAACGAGCAGGGCAAGGGCTTCGAGTTCGAGAACAAGGTGGTCGGCGGCAACGTGCCGAAGGAGTACGTCCCGGGCGTCGCGAAGGGCGTGCAGAGCGTTATCGATGCCGGCGTGCTGGCGGGCTTCCCGATCCTCGACACCAAGGTCACGCTGATCGACGGCGCCTATCATGACGTCAACTCCTCGGTGATGGCCTTCGAGATCGCCGCCCGCGCCGCCTTCCGCGAGGGCGCGCTGAAAGCCAGCCCCAAGCTGCTCGAGCCGATGATGAAGGTTGAAGTGGTGACGCCCGAAGACTATGTGGGCGGAATCATCGGCGACCTCACGAGCCGTAGGGGCCAGGTGCGCGGCCAGGAGAGCCGCGGCAACGCCGCGGTGATCAGCGCCATGGTCCCGCTCGCGAATATGTTCGGCTACGTGAACAACCTCCGCTCGATGAGCCAGGGCCGGGCTCAGTTCACCATGCAGTTCGACCACTACGCCCAGGTACCCCAGGCGGTGGCGGAAGAGGTGCAGGCCAAGTTTGCATAAGCCCCGCGGGCGAGAAGCGCCCCCGGAGCTTTTGTTGTTTTTGACGCTGAAGGATGGAGAGCCAAGATGGCTAAGGAAAAGTTCCAGCGGACCAAGCCGCACTGCAATATCGGGACCATTGGTCATGTCGATCACGGCAAGACGACGCTGACGGCCGCGATCACCAAGGTCTTGGCCGAGAAGGGCGGCGCGAAGTTCACCGCCTATGACGAGATCGACAAGGCGCCGGAAGAGAAGGCGCGCGGCATCACCATCTCGACCGCCCATGTTGAGTACGAGACCGACAAGCGCCACTACGCGCATGTCGACTGCCCGGGCCATGCCGACTACGTCAAGAACATGATCACCGGCGCGGCGCAGATGGATGGCGCCATCCTCGTCGTCTCCGCCGCCGACGGCCCCATGCCGCAGACGCGCGAGCACATCCTTCTGGCGCGGCAGGTCGGCGTGCCGGCGCTGGTCGTGTATCTGAACAAGACCGACATGGTCGACGATCCGGAGCTGCTCGATCTGGTCGAGCTCGAGGTCCGCGAGTTGCTCTCCAAGTACGAGTTCCCGGGCGACGAGATTCCGATCGTCAAGGGCTCGGCGCTTGCCGCGCTCGAGGGCAAGGACCCGGAGATCGGCGCGAAGTCGATCGGCGCCCTGATGGAGGCGGTCGATGCCTATATCCCGCAGCCCGACCGTCCGAAGGACAAGCCGTTCCTGATGCCGATCGAGGACGTCTTCTCGATCTCCGGCCGCGGCACCGTGGTCACGGGGCGCATCGAGCGCGGCGTGGTCAAGGTTGGCGAGGAAGTCGAGATCGTCGGCATCAAGCCCACGACCAAGACCGTGGTCACGGGTGTCGAGATGTTCCGCAAGCTGCTCGACCAAGGCGAGGCCGGAGACAACGTCGGCTGCCTGTTGCGCGGCGTTGACCGCGAAGGCGTGGAGCGCGGCCAGGTGCTGGCGAAGCCGGGATCGGTGACGCCGCACACCAAGTTCAAGGCCGAGGCCTACATCCTTACCAAGGAGGAGGGCGGCCGCCACACACCTTTCTTCGGCAACTACCGTCCGCAGTTCTACTTCCGCACGACCGACGTGACTGGGGTGGTGCAGCTGCCGGAAGGCACCGAGATGGTGATGCCGGGCGACAACATCGCCATGACGGTCGAGCTGATCGTGCCGATCGCCATGGAAGAGAAACTTCAATTCGCCATTCGCGAGGGCGGCCGCACGGTCGGCGCCGGCGTGGTGGCGTCGATCATCGAATAAGGGAGGCGGGAGCGCGCCGTCCAAAGCGGCGCGCTCCTCATCTTTTTGAGGCCAATGGGATGCAAAGCCAGAACATAAGAATCAGGCTCAAAGCCTTCGACCATCGCATCCTTGATGCGTCGACCAAGGAGATCGTCAACACGGCGAAACGCACGGGCGCCGAGGTGCGGGGGCCGATCCCGCTGCCGACGCGCATCGAGAAGTTCACCGTGAACCGCTCGCCGCATATCGACAAGAAGAGCCGCGAGCAGTTCGAGATGCGCACGCATAAGCGTCTGCTCGACATCGTCGATCCGACGCCGCAGACCGTCGATGCGCTGATGAAGCTCGACCTTGCGGCCGGCGTGGACGTGGAAATCAAGCTTTAGACCCGCTGATCAAGAGTCAGCTGCTCTACGAGGAAGACCTAGGAAGAAGAACAATGCGGTCGGGAGTCATTGCGCAGAAGGTCGGCATGACCAGGATCTTCACCGACGCCGGGGAGCATATCCCGGTGACGGTGCTGCGCCTCGACAATTGCCAGGTGGTTGGCCAGCGCACCGCGGAGAAGAACGGCTATACCGCCGTGCAGCTCGGAGCCGGGCGGCCGAAGATCAAGCGGTTGACGCGCGCTGCGCGCGGCGGCTTTGCCGTGGCCAATGTCGAGCCGAAGCGCAAGCTCGTGGAGTTTCGGGTGACGCCCGACAACCTGATCGACGTGGGCGCGGAGATCACAGCCGACCATTTCGTCGAGGGCCAGTTCGTCGACGTGTCTGGCACGACGATCGGCAAGGGTTTCGCCGGCGCCATGAAGCGCCACGGCTTCCATGGCCTGCGCGCGAGCCACGGCGTGTCGGTGAGCCACAGGAGCCACGGCTCGACCGGTCAGCGTCAGGACCCCGGCAAGGTGTTCAAGGGCAAGAAGATGGCCGGGCATATGGGCGACGTGAACGTCACCACCCAGAATCTGCGCGTGGTGAAGACCGATCCCGAGCGTGGCCTGATCATGATCCGCGGCGCCGTTCCTGGCGCGAAAGGCGGCTGGGTGACGATCCACGATGCCGCAAAGCGCTCGCTGCCGTCAGAGGCGCCGAAGCCCGGTGCCTTCCGCAAGGCGGCTGGCGATGCCGCAAAGTCTGCCAAGCAGGCCAAGACCGACCAAGCGCCTGTTGAGCCGGCCGAGGCGCAAGTGGCTGAGGGTCAGGAATAATGAAAGCCGAGATCACCACGCTCGACGCCAAGAAGGCCGGAACGGTGGATCTGCCGGACGATGTGTTCGGGCTCGAGCCGCGTGCCGACATTCTGCAACGCATGGTGCGTTACCAGCTCGCCAAGCGCCGCTCTGGCACCGTCGAGGTCAAGGACCGGTCGCAGGTCAACCTGACCGGCGCGAAGGCCTATCGTCAGAAGGGCACGGGCCGCGCGCGTCACGGCAGCCGCAGGGCCGGCATCTTCAAGGGCGGCGGCAAGGCGTTCGGGCCGAAGCCGCGCGATCACGCGATCGACCTGCCGAAAAAAGTGCGGGCACTTGCGCTGAAGCACGCGCTCTCGTCAAAGGCCAAGACCGACACGCTCGTCGTTCTCGACAAATGCGAGCTGAAGGACGGCAAGACGAAGGAGCTGAAGTCGCGATTTGCGAAGCTTGGGCTTGGCTCCGTGCTGATCATCGACGGCGCGGCGGTGCAGGGCGAATTCGCTCGCGCGGCGCGCAATCTGCCCGACGTGGACGTGCTGCCGGTCGCGGGCATCAACGTGTACGACATTCTGCGGCATGAGAAGCTCGTGCTGACCAAGGCCGCGGTCGAGGCGTTGGAGGCGCGATTCAAATGAGCGCGCTCTCCGCTTATGACGTGATCCTTTCGCCGGTCATCACCGAGAAGGCGACGTCCGCCTCCGAGGCGAACCAGGTCGTGTTCAAGGTGCGCCGCGACGCGACAAAGCCTGAGATCAAGAACGCGATCGAGACGCTGTTCAAGGTGAAGGTTCTGTCGGTCAACACGCTGACTCGCAAGGGCAAGACCAAGCGCTTCCGCGGGGTGAAAGGCCGGCAGCAGGACGTGAAGAAAGCGATCGTGAGGCTCGCCGAGGGCGAGCGGATCGACGTGACGACGGGAATTTAACGCGCGATGGCCCTGAAGACCTATAAGCCCATAACGCCCGGCCAGCGGCAGCTCGTGCTCGTCGACCGCTCGCATCTGTGGAAGGGCAAGCCCGTCAAGGCGCTCACCGAGGGCCTGACCAAGACCGGCGGGCGCAACAATCACGGCCGCGTGTCGATCTGGCATCGCGGCGGCGGGCATAAGCGCGCCTACCGCATGGTCGACTTCAAACGCGGCAAGCTTGGCGTGCCGGCAACCGTGGAGCGGCTCGAATACGATCCGAACCGCACGGCGTTCATCGCGCTCATCAAATACGAGGACGGAGAGCTCGCCTACATCCTCGCGCCGCAGCGGCTCGCGTCGGGCGACATCGTGATCGCCGACGAGAAGGCCGACGTGAAGCCGGGCAACGCCATGAAGCTCGCCAACATCCCGATCGGCACGATCGTGCACAATGTCGAGATGAAGCAGGGCAAGGGCGGGCAGATCGCGCGCGCCGCCGGCACCTATGTGCAGCTCGTCGGTCGCGATTCGGGCTATGCGATCCTTCGGCTCAACTCCGGCGAGACGCGCATGGTGCCTGCCGAATGCATGGCGACCGTTGGCGCAGTCTCCAATCCGGACAATGCCAACGTCTCGCTCGGCAAGGCGGGACGCGTGCGCTGGAAGGGCCGCAAGCCCGTGGTGCGCGGCGTGGCGATGAACCCGATCGACCATCCGCATGGCGGCGGCGAGGGCCGCACCTCCGGCGGCCGGCACCCGGTGACGCCTTGGGGCAAGTCGACCAAGGGCAAGCGCACGCGCTCCAATAAGGCGAGCGACAAGTTCATCCTGCGCAGCCGCCACCAGAAGAAGAAGGGATAAGGACGTGGGACGCTCGATCTGGAAAGGCCCGTTCGTCGACGGCTATCTCCTCAAAAAGGCGGAGAAGGCGCGCGGCTCAGGCTCGAACGCCGTGATCAAGATGTGGTCGCGCCGTTCGACCATTCTGCCGCAATTCGTTGGGCTGACCTTCGGCGTGCATAACGGCCAGAAGCACATCCCGGTGCTCGTCACCGAGGACATGGTGGGCCACAAATTCGGTGAATTCGCGCCGACGCGGACCTTCCACGGCCATGCCGCGGACCGCAAGGCGAAAAGGGCGGTGAAAGCGTAATGGGCAAGCAGCCACGCGAGCGCGTGCTGAAAGACAACGAGGCGAAAGCGGTCACGCGGCTCATCCGCGTGAGCCCGCAGAAGCTCAATCTGCTTGCCCAGCTGATCCGCGGCAAGAAGGTCGACCGTGCGCTCGCGGACCTCACCTTCTCGCGGAAGCGCGTGGCCAAGGACGTGAAGAAGACGCTCCAGTCAGCCATCGCCAACGCCGAGAATAACCACCACCTCGACGTCGATGGCCTCGTCGTCGCCGAGGCCTTCGTGGGCAAGAACATTGTGATGAAGCGGATGAAGCCGCGCGCCAGGGGCCGCGCCGCCCGCATCGAGAAACCGTTCGCGCAAGTGACGATAGTCGTGCGCCAAGTCGAGGAGCCCGCGTGATGGGTCAGAAAGTCAATCCGATCGGGCTCAGGCTCGGCGTCAACCGCACCTGGGATTCGCGCTGGTACGCGGATCGCGGCGAGTATGCGCGCCTGCTGCACGAGGACCTAAAAATGCGCGAGCATATTCTCGAGTTGCGCAAGCAGGCCGGCATCTCCAAGGTGGTGATCGAGCGGCCGCACAAGAAATGCCGGGTGACGGTGCATACCGCGCGGCCGGGCATCCTCATCGGCAAGAAGGGCTCGGACATCGAGAAGCTCCGCCGCGAGCTTGCCTCGATGACGGACTCCGAGGTGCATCTCAACATCGTCGAGGTGCGCAAGCCCGAGATCGACGCGACGCTGGTCGCTGAAGGCATCGCCCAGCAACTCGAGCGCCGCGTGGCGTTTCGCCGCGCCATGAAGCGCGCGGTGCAGTCGGCGATGCGCATGGGCGCGCTCGGCATCCGCATCAATTGCGGCGGGCGGCTTGGCGGCGCGGAGATTGCGCGCATGGAGTGGTACCGCGAGGGCCGGGTGCCGCTGCATACGCTGCGCGCCAATATCGATTACGGCACGGCGCTCGGGCGCACGGCCTACGGGATCATCGGGGTCAAGGTCTGGATCTTCAAAGGCGAGATCATGGAGCACGACCCGATGGCCCAGGAAAACAGGGCGCTCGAGGCGCAGGAAGGCGGACGCTCCACGGGACGCCGCGATCCTGCTCCGGCGCAGGGCGCATAGGGCTAAGTCATGCTGCAACCGAAACGCACCAAATACCGCAAGGCCCATAAAGGGCGCATCAAGGGCGAGGCGTCGAGCGCGGCGACGCTCGCGTTCGGCACGTTCGGGCTGAAGGCGGCAGAGCCTGCGCGGATTACCGCGCGGCAGATCGAGGCCGCACGCCGCGCGATGACCCGCCAGATGAAGCGCGCGGGCCGCGTGTGGATCAGGCTCTTCCCCGACGTGCCGGTGTCGAAGAAACCGACCGAGGTGCGCATGGGCAAGGGCAAGGGCACGCCCGAGTTCTGGGTGGCGCGGGTGAAACCCGGCCGCATCATGTTCGAGATCGACGGCGTGACCGAGCCGGTGGCCCGCGAGTCGCTGAGACTCGGCGCGGCGAAGCTTCCGATCAAGACACGCGTCGTCGCGCGCATCGAGGGCTAGGCGATGCGGGCCGCACAAGTCAGAGGCATGACGGCCGATCAGCTCAACGATGAGCTGCTGAAGCTGAAGAAGGAGCAGTTCAACCTGCGCTTCCAGGCGGCGTCGGGCCAGCTCGAGAACACCGCGCGGGTGCGACAGGTCAGGCGCGATATCGCGCGCATCCAGACCATCGCGCGCGAAGGCGCTGCGGCAGAAGGTGCACCCAAGAGGGAAACCAAGGTCAAGGTGGAATCCAAAGCCAAGGCCGAACCGAAAGCCAAGGCTGAGCCGAAGGCTAAGGCTGAAGCGAAGGCTAAACCCAAGACTGCTGCTAAGGCGAAGGCCAAGCCCAAGGCGAAGACGAAAGCGAAGAGTTAGGAAAGACGATGCCGAAACGCGTGCTGCAAGGGGTCGTGGTGAGCGACAAGAACGACAAGACCGTGGTGGTCCGCGTCGAGCGGCGCTTCACGCATCCGCTGCTGCAAAAGACCGTGCGGCGGAGCAAGAACTATCACGCCCATGACGAGAAGAACGAGTTCAAGGTGGGCGAGACGGTATGGATCGAGGAATGTCCGCCGGTCTCCAAGCAGAAGCGGTGGACGGTGCTGCCGCGCGAGCAGGCGGCCGGGTAACGAAGGATTTTCCGCGCGTTGAGCGCGGGCGAAAGCGAATGCCATGATTCAGATGCAGACCAATCTCGACGTCGCCGACAATTCCGGCGCCAGGCGCGTCCAGTGCATCAAAGTGCTCGGCGGCTCGAAGCGGAAATACGCCTCGATCGGCGACACGATCGTGGTCTCCGTCAAGGAGGCGATCCCGCGTGGCCGCGTGAAGAAGGGCCAGGTGATGAAGGCGGTCGTGGTGCGCACGGCCAAGGGCGTTCGCCGGCCCGACGGCTCGATCATCCGCTTCGACCGCAACGCAGCGGTGCTGGTGAACCCGCAGGGCGAGCCGATCGGCACGCGCATTTTCGGCCCCGTGACCCGCGAGCTTCGCGCCAAGAAGCACATGAAGATCGTCTCGCTCGCTCCGGAGGTGCTGTGATGTCCGGACTCAAGATCAAGAAGGGCGACCACGTCGTGGTGATCACCGGCAAGGACAAGGGCAAGAAGGGCGAGGTGCTCAAGATGCTCCCGTCCGAGAACCGCGCCATCGTCAAGGGCGTCTCGTTGGTGCGGCGGCATCAGCGCCAGTCGGCCGCGCAAGAGGGCGGGATCATCACCAAGGAAGCGCCGATCCACATTTCCAATCTCGCGCTGGAGGACCCGAAGGACGGGAAGCCCACGCGCGTCGGCTACAAGTTTTTGAAGGACGGGCGCAAGGTGCGGTTCGCCAGGCGTTCGGGAGAAGTGATCGATGGCTGAGCAGGCCTATATTCCGCGCCTCAAGCAGCACTACAACGACGTGCTCAGGGGCGAGCTCACCAAGGAGTTCGGCTACGCGAACCCCATGCAGGTCCCGCGCCTCGACAAAGTGGTGCTGAACATGGGGATCGGCGAAGCCGTCGCCAATTCCAAGAAAGTGCAAGCCGCTGCCGGCGATCTCGCGCTGATCGCGGGCCAGAAGCCCGTCGTCACCAAGGCGCGCAAGTCGATCGCGACCTTCAAGCTGCGCGAGGGCATGGCCATCGGCGCCAAGGTCACGCTCAGACAGAACCGCATGTACGAATTCATCGACCGGCTGGTGAACATCGCGCTTCCCCGGGTGCGCGACTTCCGAGGCCTCAACCCGAAAAGCTTTGATGGCAGAGGCAATTACGCCATCGGGCTTAAGGAGCACATCATCTTTCCCGAGATCGACTACGACAAGGTCGAGGACGTTCTCGGCATGGACATTATCGTTTGCACGACGGCGCGCACCGACGACGAGGCGCGGGCGCTGCTCAAGGGTTTGAACTTTCCGTTTCGCAGCTAGCCGTGCTGGTGCGACAGGAGGACGTGAATGGCTAAGACGAGCATGATCGAGCGGGACAAGAAGCGGCGCAGGCTGGCCAAGAAATACAAGGTCAGGCGCACGCGGCTTCGAGCCATCGCTGCCGACCGCTCGCTGCCCGCCGAGGAGCGCTTCGCCGCGCGGCTCAAGCTCGCCGAGCTTCCGCGCAACTCCTCGCCGACGCGCATCCGCAATCGCTGCGATCTCACCGGGCGCCCGCGCGGCTATTACCGCAAGCTACGCATGTCGCGCATCGCGCTGCGCGACCTCGGGAGCCAGGGACTGATCCCCGGCATGGTCAAGTCGAGCTGGTAAGGACTATCGATGAGCATCAACGATCCACTAGGCGACATGCTGGCCCGCATCCGCAACGCGCAGATGCGGTACAAGGCCAAGGTCACGACGCCAGCCTCCAAGCTCCGCGAGCGCGTGCTCGACGTGCTGGCCGAGGAGGGCTATATCCGCGGGTATGCGCGCGTCGACTATACGGGCGGCAAGTCCGAGTTCGAGATCGAGTTGAAATATTTCGACGGCGAGCCGGTAATCAAGGACATCAAGCGGGTGTCGACGCCGGGGCGGCGCGTGTATTCCTCGGTCAAAGACCTGCCCAACGTTGCCAATGGGCTCGGCGTGGCCATTCTCTCGACGCCGAAAGGCGTCATGTCGGATAGCCGCGCGCGCACCGAGAACGTGGGCGGCGAGATCCTCTGCAACATATTCTAGGGACGCTTGAAGCGAAGTTCGTCATGTCGCGCATAGGCAAGAAGCCAGTCACCGTACCCGGCGGCGTCACCGCCCAGGTGAACGGCCAGGAGATCAAGGTCAAGGGCCCGAAGGGCGAGCTTAGCCATGTCCTCGTGGACGACATCATTGCCAAGCTCGACAAAGACGGCATCGAGATCGCCATGCGCGAGGACACCAAGAATGCACGTGCCATGTGGGGCATGTCGCGCACCATGGTGGCGAACTTGATCGCCGGCGTCACCGAAGGCTTCACCAAGCGGCTCGAGATCACCGGCGTCGGCTATCGCGCGGCGGTGCAGGGGCAGAATTTGCAGCTCCAGCTCGGCTACAGCCACGACGTCATCTATCCGATCCCGCAAGGCATCCAGATCGTGTGCACGCGCCCGACCGAGATCGTGATCACCGGCATCGACAAGCAGATGGTCGGGCAGGTCGCGGCCGAGATCAGGGGGTACAGGCCGCCCGAGCCTTACAAGGGCAAGGGCATCAAATATGCGGGCGAGTTCATCCTCCGCAAGGAAGGCAAGAAGAAGTAGGACGGCATGAGGACGGTGAATGAGAGCTTCGTGCGGCGGTCGCGCCGCGTACGCCACACGCTGAAGCGCGCGGCGAATGGGCGCGCGCGCCTGTCGGTGTTCCGCTCCTCGAAGCACATCTATGCGCAGGTGATCGACGACACCGCCGGCAAAACGCTTGCGGCGGCCTCGACGCTCGACAAGGACCTCAAGGGCTCGCTGCCGAAGGGGAGTGACCTCGAGGCAGCCAAGGCCGTCGGCAGGCTCGTGGCCGAGCGCGCGGTGAAGGCGGGCGTCAAGGACGTGGTGTTCGACCGCGGCGGATACATCTACCACGGCCGCGTCAAGGCGCTGGCCGATGCGGCCCGCGAGGCGGGCTTGAACTTCTAGGTATTCGGAGGACGATAAAGTGGCGCGAGGCCAGCAAAGAAGAGACCGGGACCGCGACGATCGCGACAGCGAGTTCGTCGACAAGCTCGTGCACATCAACCGCGTGGCCAAGGTGGTCAAAGGCGGCCGCAGGTTCGGCTTCGCGGCGCTTGTGGTGGTCGGCGACCAGAAGGGCCGCGTCGGCTTCGGCCACGGCAAGGCGCGCGAGGTGCCCGAGGCGATCCGCAAGGCGACCGAGGCGGCCAAGCGCAATTTGGTGCGCGTGCCGCTGCGCGAGGGCCGCACGCTGCATCACGACGTCACCGGCCAGCATGGCGCGGGCAAGGTCGTGCTGCGGGCAGCGCCTCCCGGCACCGGCATCATCGCTGGCGGCCCGATGCGCGCGGTGTTCGAAACGCTCGGCATCCAGGACGTGGTGGCGAAGTCGCTCGGCAGCACCAATCCGTACAACATGGTGCGCGCGACCTTCGATGCCCTGAAGCACGAGGACAGCCCGCGCGGCGTGGCTGCGCGCCGTGGCAAGAAGGTGAGCGAGATCGTGTCGCGGCGGCGCGATAGCGCCACCGGCGAGGGCGCAAGCCCGGCCGAGGCGTAGGCGCGGAACTGAGGTTCATAAGAGATGGCCGAGGCGAGCAAGAGAAAGACCATCACGGTCGAGCAGATCGGGAGCCCCATCAGGCGGCCCTCCATCCAGCGCGCGACGCTGATCGGGCTTGGCCTCAACAAGATGCACAAGCGGCGCACGCTTATCGACAGCCCGCAAGTGCGCGGCATGGTCGCCAAAGTGAGCCATCTCGTGCGCATCGTCGACGACGAGGCGGCGAAGTAAGGAACGAGCGAGATGCGACTGAATGAATTGAGCGACCGCCCAGGCGCGACCAAGCCGAGAAAGCGGCTCGGGCGCGGCATCGGCTCAGGCCTCGGCAAGACCTCGGGCAAGGGCCAGAAGGGCCAGAAGGCGCGCGCTGGTGTCGCCATCAAGGGCTTCGAGGGCGGCCAGATGCCGCTCCACCGGCGCTTGCCGAAGCGCGGCTTCAACAACATCTTCGCCAAGGCCTATAACGAGATGAATTTGGGCAAGGTGCAGAGCGCGATCGACGCCGGCCGGCTTGACGGGAAAAACCCGATCACTGTCGATGCACTGCTCGCGGCGGGTCTCATCCGCCGCAAGCGCGACGGCGTGCGCCTCTTGGGCTCTGGCGAGCTCAAGGCCAAGCTTGCCTTCGAGGTCACCGGAGCGTCGGCCAGCGCGATCAAGGCGGTCGAGGCGAAAGGCGGCAGCGTGAAGCTTGCGCCGCTGCCATATGCGTCCGGCAAGCCGGTTGCGGTCAAGGAGCCCAAGCCGAAGAAGCTCCGCGGGCTCAAGGCCAAAGCGGCGGCTGCCGAGGCCGCCAAGGCCGAGAAGAAAACCAAGGCAGCCGCCGAAGCGGGCGAAGAGCCCGCTGAGGACGCCGCGCCCGAGAAGGCCAAGCCCGAAAAGGCCAAAAAGGACAAATAGAAAATTGAGGTGCGACGAGGCGGCGCGCCGCCTTGCACACGCCTCGTTTAGGGACGAAAACGCTTAGATGGTTTCCGCGGCAGAACAGCTCGTCGCTAATCTCAACTTCGCGGCCTTCGCCAAGGCCGACGAGCTCAAGAAGCGCATCCTGTTCACGCTCGGCGCGCTCATCATCTACCGGCTCGGCACGTATATCCCGATCCCCGGCATCAATCCCGAAGCTCTGGCCGAGACCTTCCGCCAGCAGCAATCCGGCCTGCTCGGCATGTTCAACATGCTGTCGGGCGGCGCCATCGGGCGCATGGCAATCTTCGCGCTCAACATCATGCCGTATATCTCGGCGTCGATCATCATCCAGCTGCTGACCACGGTCTCGCCGCATCTTGAGCAGCTCAAGAAGGAAGGCGAGCAGGGGCGCCGGCAGATCAACCAATACACCCGCTATGGCACGGTGTTCCTTGCCGCGCTGCAGGCCTACGGCATCGCGCTCGGGCTTGAAGGCGCCGGCAACATCGTGGCCGATCCCGGCTGGTTCTTCCGCCTCACGACCGTGATCACGCTGGTCGGCGGCACCGTGTTCCTGATGTGGCTTGGCGAGCAAATTACGGCGCGCGGCGTGGGCAACGGCATTTCGCTCATCATCTTCGCGGGCATCATCGCCGAGCTTCCTGCGGCCCTCGTCGGAACGCTCGAGCTTGGCCGCCAGGGCGCGCTTTCGACCGGGCTGATCATCAGCCTGCTCGTCATGGCAGTCGCGGTGGTGGCGTTCATCGTGTTCATGGAGCGGGCGCAACGGCGGCTGCTGGTGCAATATCCGAAGCGCCAGGTGGGCAACCGCATGTTCCAGGGCGACGCCTCGCATCTGCCGCTCAAGTTGAACAGCGCGGGCGTCATCCCGCCGATCTTCGCCTCCTCGCTGCTGCTCTTGCCGATCACGGTGGCGAACTTCTCTGCGGGCCAGGGACCGGAATGGCTGCAAACCCTCACCGCCATGCTGGGCCGCGGCCAGCCGCTGCATATCTTCATCTATGTGGCGCTGATCATCTTCTTCGCCTTCTTCTACACGGCGGTCGTGTTCAATCCGAAGGACACGGCGGAGAACCTGAAGAAATATGGCGGCTTCCTGCCCGGCATCAGGCCAGGCGAGCGCACGGCCGAATATATCGACTACGTGCTCACCAGGATCACGGTGGTCGGCGCGCTCTATCTCGCCGCGGTCTGCGTCCTGCCGGAGCTGCTCATCACCTATACCGGCGTGCCGTTCTATTTCGGCGGCACCTCGCTTCTGATCGTGGTGAGCGTGACGATGGACACCGTTGCGCAGATCCAGAGCCATCTCCTTGCGCACCAATATGAGGGCCTGATCAAGCGTGCGCGGCTCAAAGGAACCAGGCGGCGATGAACCTGGTCCTGCTCGGGCCGCCTGGCGCGGGCAAAGGCACGCAGGCCAAGCTGCTTCTCAAGGGCCGCAACCTGGTCCAGCTTTCCACTGGCGACATGCTCAGGGCGGCCGTTGCTGCGGGCACCGAGCTCGGCCGTGAAGCGGGCGCCATCATGGGGCGGGGCGAACTTGTGCCCGACGCGCTCGTGATCGGGCTGATCGCCGAGCGTACGGACGAGGGCGGCAAGGCCGACGGCTATATCTTCGACGGCTTCCCGCGCACGATCGCACAAGCCGAGGCGCTTGACGGTCTGCTCGAAGAGCGTGGGAGCAAGGTCGACCGCGTGATCGTCATGGAGGTCGACGACGACGCTCTGGTCGAGCGCATCGCGGGCCGCTTCGCCTGCGCGAAATGCGAGGAGGGCTATCACGATACGTTCCGGCTGCCCAAGGTCGACGGGATCTGCGACAAATGCGGCGGGACCGAGTTCGTGCGGCGGCCTGACGACAATGCGGAGACGGTGCGGGCGAGGCTCAAGGCCTATCGCGCCCAGACCAAGCCGCTGATCGGCTATTACCGCCGGCAGGGCAAGCTCCGCGCGGTGGACGGCATGGCCGATATCTCCGAAGTCGCCAGCGCGATCGGCCAAGCGCTGGATATGCGCTGAGGCCCGGATGCCGCTACCGGGAGGGGGCCAGAATTCGCCTGATTCCGCCGGGTTGACCTTGTCAAGCGGAATCGCTAGATAAGCCTCCATACAGAGGTCCTGGACTGACCGGTCAGCGGGGGTTGAGCCTGTCCGCGGCTGGTCTCGTCGTGTTCAGAAGCGGAAAATCCAACTTTGATTTCAGCACCTTAGTGCTTTAGGAGGCGACTTCGTGGCCCGAATTGCAGGCGTGAACATTCCCACCAACAAGCGGGTCGCGGTGGCGCTGACCTATATCCATGGCATCGGCGACACCTTCGCAAAGCAGATTTGCTCCAAGGTGGCCATCCCGCCGGAGCGGCGGGTCAGCCAGCTGACCGAGTCGGAGGTCATCCAGATCCGCGAGGTGATCGACCGGGACTATATGGTCGAAGGCGATCTCAGGCGCGACGTCGCCATGAATATCAAGCGGTTGATGGATCTCGGCTGCTACCGAGGTTTGCGTCATCGCCGCGGTCTCCCGGTGCACGGGCAGCGTACGCACACCAATGCGCGCACACGTAAAGGGCCGGCCAAGCCGATCGCCGGCAAGAAGAAATAGACAGGACACAGGGCGGCCAAGCTCTCGCTTGTGCCAGTCGCCACTTCAAATGCGGGACTAGAGCATGGCCAAGGACAAGACGCGGGTTCGTCGCCGCGAGAAGAAGAACATCACCTCGGGCGTCGCCCATGTGCATGCGAGCTTCAACAACACGATGATCACCATCACCGACGCGCAAGGCAACGCCATTTCCTGGTCGTCGTCCGGCGCGATGGGTTTCAAGGGGTCGCGCAAATCCACGCCCTATGCCGCGCAGGTGGCCGCCGAGGATGCCGGCAAGAAGGCAATGGAGCACGGCATGAAGAACCTCGAGATCGAGGTGAGGGGGCCTGGGTCGGGACGGG
This sequence comes from uncultured Alphaproteobacteria bacterium, assembly GCA_963821255.1. GTDB lineage: Bacteria > Pseudomonadota > Alphaproteobacteria > Rhizobiales > Methyloligellaceae > Methyloceanibacter. The sequence goes on from CAWGCX010000011.1 coordinate 264,099, forward strand.
AGTCGGCGCTGCGCGCGCTGCAGGCCGCCGGCTTCAACATCATCTCGATCCGCGACGTGACGCCGATCCCACATAACGGCTGCCGGCCCCGCAAGCGCCGGCGTGTCTAACAAGAAGAAAGGGAAGTTCCATCCACATGTTGCACGAGGACATTCGCAAGCTGGAGCCGGCGGCTCCGCTTAACGGTCAAGAAAGGGCTAACACGGTGTTGCAGAAGAACTGGCAAGATCTCATCAAGCCCACCAAGCTCAACGTCGCTTCAGGCCGCGATCCGGCGCGCTTCGCGACCGTCGTGGCGGAGCCGCTCGAGCGGGGCTTCGGGCTCACGCTCGGCAATGCCCTTCGCCGCGTGCTGCTTTCGTCGCTGCAAGGCGCTGCGATCACCTCGGTGCATATCGACGGCGTGCTGCACGAGTTCTCCTCCATCCCTGGCGTGCGCGAGGACGTGACCGACATCGTCCTCAACATCAAGGAAATCGCGCTCCGCCAGCATGCTGAGGGCGTGAAGCGCATGGTGCTGAAGAAGGAAGGTCCCGGCGTCGCCAAGGCCGGCGACATCGAGGGCGGCGCCGACATCGAAATCCTCAACCCCGATCACGTCATCTGCACGCTCGATCAGGGCGCCTCGATCCGCATGGAGTTCACCACCTCGACCGGCAAAGGTTATGTGCCGGCCGAGCGCAACCGCCCCGACGATGCGCCGATCGGATTCATTCCGGTCGATTCGCTCTACAGCCCCGTGCGTAAGGTGTCTTACCGCGTGGAGAACACCCGCGAGGGCCAGATCCTCGACTACGACAAGCTCACCATGGAGATCGAGACCGACGGCTCGGTGCGGCCCGAGGACACGGTCGCGCTTGCCGCGCGCATCGTGCAGGACCAGCTCTCGGTATTCGTCAATTTCGAGGAGCCGAAGAAGGAGACCACTTTCGAGCGCGCGCCCGAGCTTGTGTTCAACGCGGCGCTGCTCAAGAAGGTCGACGAGCTCGAGCTTTCTGTGCGCTCGGCCAATTGTCTCAAGAACGACAACATCGTCTATATCGGCGACCTGATCCAGAAGACGGAAGCCGAGATGCTGCGAACGCCGAATTTCGGGCGGAAGTCGCTCAACGAGATCAAGGAAGTGCTGGCCTCGATGGGGCTCCATCTCGGCATGGAAGTGCCAGACTGGCCGCCGGAGAACATCGAAGAGCTCGCCAAGCGCTTCGAGGATCACTATTAGCAGGGATCGGGGAGTGGCCCTGTGAACCGGAGGTTATTGTGAGGCACCGTAAAGCAGGCCGAAAGCTCAACCGCACGGCAAGTCATCGCGGCGCAATGTTCGCCGCTCTCGCCTCAGCGCTGATCAAGCACGAGCAGATCGTCACCACCTTGCCCAAGGCCAAGGATCTCCGGGGCGTGACCGACCGTTTGATCACGCTCGCCAAGCGCGGCGACCTGCATGCGCGCCGGCTGGCGTTTGCCCGCATCAGGGACGACGCCATGGTGGCGAAGCTGTTCGATACGCTCGGCCCTCGCTACGCCGACCGGCCGGGCGGCTATACGCGCGTGCTAAAGGCCGGCTTTCGCTACGGCGATGCGGCGCCGATGGCCGTGATCGAGCTGGTTGACCGCGACCCTGACGCCAAGGGGCTCGACTCGGGCCCCGTGCCGGATCAGGACGACGCGGGCGAGAAGGCCGCCGCCTAAGAAGGCGGCGCAGCGCCAGAAGCGCTGTACACCCCTTGCCTATTCGCTGCCCTTGTCGCCGCCGCTCGATTTGCCTTCCTTGGCGTCGGCCGCTTCGATCGCGATCTTCTTGATGCCCGCGACGCCGGCTTCGAAGATGCCATCAATGGCCTTCTTGGCGTCTTCGTCGCTCGCGCCGTTCGCCTGGAAATTTGCCGTCCAGAGGATCTCGACGCGATCCTCCTCGTCGTCAGGGCCGACCGTCAGGGTCGCGTTGTAGTCCTTCACCGGGAGCGGGCTCGAGAGGATCTTGTAGCTGTAGCTCGTCGCTTCCTTCTTGGTCTGCTCTTCCTCGATTTTGGCGCCGTCCTTCAGCGTGAGGGTGCGGAACACCTTGCCGCCTTCCTCTTTCTCCTCGCACTTCGCCACCGCCGGATGCCATTTCTGGATGGCGCAGAAGCCGCCGACCAGCGCCCAAACCTCGGCCGCCGTACCTGGTGCCTCGCGCCGTTTCCTGACCTCGATCGCCTCGGCATAAGCGCTCCATGTCACGGAAACGGCGACCGCAATCAAGGTGAGCCTGAAAATACGCATGCGTTTCTCTCCACTTTTCGGGCGCCGTTGCTAGGTTATGGACGAGCGCGCGCCCCGCGCGGGCGGCATCTTAGTAGAACTTGCTGGCCGGGCAAGGCGGGAACCTGCCGAACTTAAGCCACAACATCGCGGATTCTGCCTGCCGAAGCCGGTTTTTCCCCTTCTGGGCTTGGGCTATAGCAGCGCGAGCCCCATTTCTATGCGACTTATCGAGCAGACGAATCGAGACCTGAGACCAATGAGGCCAAAGACGTCGCCGTTTTGGATCTTGCGCCTTGCCGCTGCGCTTGGCGCCGGCTTGCTGGCCGCGCTCGGAGGCTCAGCCTCGGCGCAGCAGCGCGTGGTGCCGGAGAGCCATGCCGCCATGAAGCAGTCCTTCGCGCCGGTGGTGAAGCGCGCGGCGCCCGCCGTGGTCAACGTCTATGTGCGCCACAAGGTGCAGCAGCGCGTCTCCCCGATTTTCGACGATCCGTTCTTCGGGCGCCTGTTCGGCGAGCGCTTCGGCATTCCGCGCGAGCGCATCCAGAACTCGCTGGGTTCCGGCGTGTTGGTCAGCACGGACGGTGTCGTGGTCACCGCGCATCACGTTATCCAAGGCGGCGACCAGGCGGAGATCAAGGTCGCGCTTGCCGATGGCCGCGAGTACCCGGCCGAGCTGATCCTCAAGGACGCGCAGACCGACCTCGCCGTGCTCAGGCTCGATGCCAAGGGTGTGGAGTTCCCGTCGATCGGCTTCGCCGATTCCGACGAGCTCGAAGTCGGCGACCTCGTGCTGGCCATCGGCGATCCGTTCGGCGTCGGCCAAACGGTGACGAGCGGCATCGTGTCGGCGCTCGCGCGCACCAAGGTCAACATCACCGACTACCAGTTCTTCATCCAGACCGACGCCGCCATCAATCCCGGCAATTCCGGTGGCGCGCTGGTCGACATGGACGGGCTCCTGGTCGGCATCAACACCGCCATCTTCTCCAAGAGCGGTGGCTCGCACGGAATCGGATTTGCGATTCCTTCCAACATGGTGCGGCTCGTCGTTAAATCGGCGCTTACCGGCAGCAAAGTGCACCGGCCCTGGTTCGGCGCCTCGCTCCAGCAGGTCACGCCCGATATCGCCGACACGCTCGGGCTGCCTGCGCCTACCGGCGCCCTCATCACCAATCTGCACGCCAAGGGACCCGCCGCGCGCGCCGGGCTTGTCGCCGGCGATGTGGTCACCGACGTCGATGACAAGCCGGTTCAGGATCCGCAAGCCTTCGAGTACCGTTTTGCCACCAAGGGCGTCGGCGGTGAGGCCAAGCTTGGCATCCTGCGCAAGGGCAAACAGCTCACGACCACCATCACTCTGCTTGCACCGATCGAGGAGCCGCCCCGCGACGCGCGCGCGCTCACCGGGCGTCACCCGTTGTCGGGCGCCAAGGTCGCCAATCTTTCGCCCGCCGTTGCCCAGGAACTGGGCGCCGACGACGACAGCCGGCTCGGCGTCGTCGTGATCGAGGTCGAAGAGAGGAGCCCGGCCGCGCGGCTCGGCATCAGGCGCGGCGATATCGTCGTTGGCATCAACGAGGAGAAGATCGACACGGTCGCCCATCTCGAGGTGACGCTCGAGATTGCCGGCCGCGGCTGGCGACTTGCGGTCGAGCGCGGGGGCAAGGTGTTCAACCTCGCGATCCAGGGCTGACGCATGAAGAAGGCCGCGGCCACTCTGTTCGAGGCTGCCGGGCTTGCCGACGCCGCGCCGCGGCCGCTCGCCGACCGCCTGCGCCCGGCCTCGCTTGCTGCCGTCATCGGCCAGGACCATCTGCTCGGCGATACCGGCATTCTCAGCCGCATGGTGAAGGCCGGGCGGCTTGGCTCCGTGATTTTCTGGGGCCCGCCCGGCACCGGCAAGACCACGGTCGCTCGCCTGCTCGCCGAGGTGACCGACCTCCATTTCGAGCAGCTCTCGGCGATCCAATCCGGCGTCGCGGATTTGCGTAAGGTGTTCGACGCGGCGAAAGCGCGGCGCGAGGAGGGGCGGGGTACGCTGCTGTTCGTCGACGAGATCCATAGATTCAACCGCTCACAGCAGGACGCCTTCCTGCCGCATATGGAGGACGGCACTATCGTGCTGGTCGGCGCCACCACGGAGAACCCGTCCTTCGAGCTCAACTCGGCGCTGCTCTCTCGCGCGAGCGTGCTTACCTTCAGGCGGCTCGACGAGGCGGCGATCGAGCAATTGCTCCAGCGCGCCGAGCGTCACGAGGGGCGCAAGCTGCCGCTGACCGATGACGCCCGCGCGGCGCTCGTCAACATGGCCGATGGGGATGGCCGCGGCGCCATCAACCTCGCCGAAGACGTGTTCCTGGCCGAGAGGGCCGGCGCCAAGACGCCGCTCGACCGCGACGCGCTGGTCGCGCTCGTGCAGCGCCGCGCGCCGCTCTACGACAAGGGCCAGGACGGGCACTACAACCTGATCAGCGCCCTGCACAAATCGGTGCGCGGTTCCGACCCCGACGCCGCGCTCTATTACCTCGCGCGCATGCTCGCGGGCGGCGAGGACCCGCTTTATATCGCCCGGCGGCTGGTTCGGATGGCGGTGGAGGACATCGGAATGGCCGATCCCGATGCGCTGGTGCAGGCCAATGCCGCCAAGGAGGCTTACGATTTCCTAGGCACGCCGGAGGGAGAGCTCGCGCTGGCGCAGGCCACGATCTACATGGCCACCGCGCCGAAATCGAACGCGGGCTACAAGGCGTTCGGCGCAGCGCAGCGCGCGGCTGAGGAGTCGGGGTCGCTCTTGCCGCCGAAGCACATCCTCAACGCGCCGACAAAGCTGATGAAGCAGGAAGGCTACGGGCGCGGCTATGCCTATGACCACAACGAGGCAGAGGCGTTCTCCGGCCAGAACTACTTCCCCGACGGGATGGAGCGGCAGAGCTTCTATACGCCAACGGCTTACGGCTACGAGGCCGAGGTGAAGGCGCGGCTCGAGCGCTTCGCTGAACTTCGCGCGAAGCGCTCGAAGCACAAGTGACTAGCGCAACATAACGTTGAGCAGGAAGTCGTAAACCTTGCCGAAGGGCGGCCGGAACAAATCGGCCAGGTTGAAGCGACCCTGCGTGAACACGGCCTTGGCATGGCTCATGGTCTTGAAAGCGACGGTGCGCCGTCGCGTAGGAAAGCGGCGCGTTGAAGCTCGAGAGTGTCGCGCATGGCGCGCTCTGCGTCGGGACTTTGCACTATGGTCTTCGCGGTGTTCATGGGGGTGATCCTTTCTGTCGAACTTGCAATTGCGGATCCTCCGGGCGGCCCCCAGAGGATCCGCGCGTCCTCTAGACACCAGCCACCAGTCCGAGCATCGTGGCAGTCCAGACGGCTGCCAGGCAGACGATCGTGGCCAAGGTGCTCGTCACGAGCACATAGGGAAAGGAATTGTCGGTCTTGTCGGTGTGGTGGTTCATTTCATCCTCCATTTGCGAGTTCAGGGTGATCATCGGGGGCTTCCTTCTCGAATGAGGTGACTTGACAGTGTCTAGTATTTAGCGATCACACTTGACAGTGTCAAGTTCATCGGCCAAATAATTCACGCGATGCCAAAAGCCCCGGATCTCGCCAAAAAGTGCTTAAAGCGAGCCTTGCCTTGATCGAGGAGCGCGGCCTCCACCCGCTCAGCATTCCGACGCGGGCTCCAATCCCGGCAAAGCCGTCGAGGCCATGGGCCGCGCCTATGTCGATTTCGCCATGCGCTACCCGGCCTATTTCCAGGTGATGTTCCGAGCCGACGCCGTGCCGCTCGACCGTTATCCCGAGCCGCGCAAGCTGGAGGACGAGGCGTTCGGCCGGTTGGTCGAGGGTATCTATAAGGCTTTCACCGATCAGCCGGTCGAGGTCAGGCGCAAGATCGCGGTCGCCGCCTGGGCTCTCGTGCACGGCCTCGCGACGCTCATTCTCGAGGGCAGTCTGGCGCGCAAAGTCGGCATCCCCAAAGCACGGCAGAAGCAGCTCGCCGATGAGGTGATCGGGACGTTCTCTAGTCTTTTGGAGCGGCGCGGTTCATGAGCGGGGAGGAGCCCACACAGGACGGCTTGCGCCGCGCCGTGCTGATCGTGGCGCTGCTTAATCTCGCCTATTTCGGCATCGAGTTCGCCGTGGCGCTCGCCATTGGCTCGGTGTCGCTTTTCGCCGATTCGATCGATTTCCTCGAGGACGCCGCAATCAATCTCCTGATCCTGTTCGGGCTTGCTTGGTCCGCCGCAAAACGCAGGCGGCTCGGCAAGGTGCTTGCCGCGATCATCCTCGTGCCGGCGATCGCCACGCTCTGGATGGCCGCGCAGAAGCTCTTGGTTCCGATGGCGCCTGCGCCCTTGCCGTTGACGCTCACCGGCGCCGGTGCGCTCGCCGTTAATTTCGCCGCCGCCATGATTCTCGCGCGGCACAGGCATCACGGCGGGAGCCTCAGCCTCGCGGCGTTTCTCTCGGCGCGCAACGACGTGCTCGCCAATGCCGCGATCATCGTTGCCGGGCTGATCACGGCCTATACCCTGTCGATCTGGCCGGACCTGATCGTCGGGCTCGGCATCGCCTACATCAATGCCGATGCGGCATTCAAGGTGTACAGAGCGGCGCAACGCGAGCGCGATGTCCCGGTCCGCTGAGCTCCGGTTTAATCGGGGTCGCAGGGTCCCCCGTTGCATGTAGCGGATCACTTGAACGGCTTGCCTGATGATCAGGCCGCTGCCCATGATCGGCTCGATCGCCGCGACGAAGGCGGCGATCTTCTCCTCACTGTCCACGATCTCGATGATGAGCGGCAGGTCCTGCGAAAGGCGCAGGATCTTGGTGTTGTGCAGCACGCTCGAATGGCCGAAGCCCATGGGCCCATGCAGCACCGTGGCGCCGGCAAGGTCCATCTCGCGGGCCCTTGAGCAGGATGGCCTCTTAGAGGGGCTGGTGGCCGGCCTTGTCGTTCTCGCCGATGAAGATGCGGATCAGCACGGCGTCACGCGCGAGGGGCATGGTCAGGTCCACTTCATGGCATTGATCGATAACGCGAGGACGTGCCCGAGCCACACGGCGAACAGGCACAGCACGACGGAGCCGACGATGTTGCCGCCGGCCCGCAGCCACTCGCTGTCGTTGACGAGGTTGAGCGATTGCAGGCTGAACGAGGAGAAGGTCGTGAACCCGCCGATAAGGCCGATCATGACGAATTGGCGAGTCGTTGTTCCTCCGAAGATGCGGCCGTCAGGTCCGGTGAGCGTCGCAAATACGCCAATGATGAACGAGCCCGTGACGTTGACGAAGAGAGTGCCCCACGGAAATGTCTCTCCGATGAGCCTCGCGGCGACGCCCGAGCACCAATAGCGTGCAACGCTTCCGAGCGCTCCGCCGATCGCGACCCAGCAATAGAGGAGAAGGGTATTCGAGATTGGCACCATCAATCGCTCGCCCTGTGTTCTGCATGGCCGTGTCCTTCGTCCGCGCGGGCCCGAAAGCCGGGTTGCTGCGTGCAACAAAAAACCCGCCTCGCGGCGGGTTGCGAACTTAAGCTCCCACCGCATAGCAAAGCTGCGGTAGGAGTCATCAGCCAAAGGGCGGTTCAGGGGGACTCCATCCTCTTCGGATTGCGCGGGCATGCTAGCCGAGTTTCGCGGCGGATCAAGACCGTTCGCCGGTTGTGGTTCCAAAATGGTGGGTCCCTTCGGCAATAGGACTGAGGCGCAATGACGCAGAAATCGCCGGTCGAGACGCGCCACGTGGGCGCCGACGAGGACGGCCTGCGGCTCGACCGCTGGTTCAAGACGCACTACGCGACCCTGCCGCATAGCCGGCTGGAGAAGCTTCTGCGCACAGGCCAGGTGAGGGTTGATGGCGGCCGGGCCAAAGCGAGCACGCGGCTCAAGGCTGGCCAGAGCGTGCGCGTGCCACCGCTGCCCGACGCACCTCCGCCGTCCGCGCCGAAGCGCGCGCTGTCCAAGGCCAATCGCGACTTTCTTGCCGCGGTCACGCTCTATGAGGACGACGACTTGCTGGTGCTCAACAAGCCCTCGGGGCTGGCCGTACAGGGCGGCACCAAGACCGTGCAGCATATCGACCGCCTGCTCGAAGCCATGGGCGACGGGCCCGAGACGCGGCCACGGCTCGTGCACCGCCTCGACCGCGACACCTCGGGCGTGCTCGTCATCGCCAAGCGCCGATCGGTGGCGACGAAGCTCGGTCGCGCCTTCCAGACCCGCTCGGTGCGCAAGATCTATTGGGCGCTGGTGACGGGCGTGCCGAAGCCGCCGCAAGGCAAGGTCGAAGCGGCGCTGGTGAAGGCCGCGGGGCCGGAGGGCGACCGCGTGCGCAAGGCGCGCCCCGGCGAGCAGGACCGCGCCCAGTCTGCCGTGACTCACTACGCGGTGGTCGACCGGGCTGGGCAGGCTGTCTCGTTTGTGTCGCTCAAGCCCGTGACGGGCCGGCAACATCAGCTCCGCGCGCACATGGACATTCTAGGCCATCCCATACTCGGCGATGAGAAGTACAAGCGCGGCCATAGCCTGCCTGAAAACGTCCAAAACAAGCTGCACCTGCATGCGCGGCGCATCAGCTTCCCGCATCCTTCGGGAGAGGGCGTGGTCGACGTCACGGCCCCGTTGCCCGAGCATATGCGGCAAAGTTTTGCGCTGTTCGGCTTCGACGAGCGTTTATCCGGGGAGCAGTCTGGTAGCGGTCCATGACGGGCGCCCACGCTGGTTTCTGGAGGTAGCGAAATGGATGGAAGCGGAAGCTGGTTTACGCGATTTGCGCAAACGGTCGCGCATTTCACTGGGCGGCCGATCGCGTTTGCACTCGCCTTTAGCGCGATCCTGGTCTGGGGGATTTCAGGGCCGCTATTCGGGTTCAACGATACGTGGCAGCTCGTTATCAACACTGCAACCACCATCGTCACTTTCCTCATGGTGTTCGTGATCCAGAACACGCAGAACCGCGACACCGTCGCCATGCAGATCAAGCTCGACGAGCTGATCCGCGTGAGCAAGTCGGCCCGCAACGCGCTGCTCGACCTCGAAGAGCTGGACGACAAGACCTTGGAGACGTTGCGGCGGGACTATGAGAAGCTCGCGAGCCAGGAAAGGCTAAGAAAGCCCGCGGGGTCGAAGAAGCGGGGACGCGGCAAACCGTGACGGGCCAGGAGACCAACGGGACCGGTGCAGGCGCTGGCGCCGGGCGGAAGGCGAGTCTTCCCAAGCGCTTCTACAAAGACGTTGCCGTTAAGGACGAAGGCGGCGAGGCAGTGCTGCTGCTCGACGGCAAGCCCGTGCGCACGCCAGGCAAAGCGCCGCTCGCTCTGCCGACGCGCGCCGCCGCGGAAGCGCTCGCCGAGGAATGGCGGGCTCAAGGCGACCGCATTGACCCCGAGACCATGCCGCTGACGCGGTTTGCGAACAGCGCCATCGACGGCGTGCGCGGACGCGAGCAGGCGGTGGCTGCCGACATCGTGCGGCATGCCGGCTCCGACCTCCTCAGCTATCGCCCGGAGGGGCCTCAGGGCCTCGTCGCCGCGCAGGCGAAGCATTGGGATCCTGTGCTTGCCTGGGCCGAGCGCGCGCTCGATGCGCCGCTCCGCCTGGTCGCCGGCATCGTGCATGTCGAGCAGCCCGCGCCGTCGCTCGATGCGATCGCGCGCCGGCTTGAAGCGTTCGACACGTTCGGGCTCGCGGCTTTGCATGTGATGACGCAGCTCACGGGCTCCGCCCTGCTTCCGCTTGCCGTGGCGCTGGGGCAGCTTACGCCGGAAGAGGCCTGGGCCGCCGCCCATGTCGACGAGGACTTTCAGATCGCCCAATGGGGCGAGGATGCGGAAGCCGCCGGGCGCCGGGCGCACCGCAAGCGCGACTTCGACGCCGCCGTGCGGATGCTTGCGTTGCTCAACACTTCCTCAATGTCGTGGATGGCCGGGACAAGCCCGGCCATGACGAGTTGAAGGGAGGAGGCCTACTCCGGTGGCCTCTTCTCAAGCTTTTCCAGGCCAGCGGCCACGTCAGCGATGCGCTCGCAATGCCGCCACAGATCCTTGAGCTCGGCGCGGTTGAGCAGACGGGCCAGGAAATTGGCGCGCAAATCGTAGACCCGCTCGCAGAGTTGCGGCGCGCGCTCGATGGCGGCTGCCGTCTCGGGATCCTCGGGGCGGGCGAGCTGCGCCTCGGTCACGAGGCTGGACCTGATCCCCGCGATTTCGCTGCCGACCGAGCGGTAATAGAGGCCGAGGCCGATCCCGAGCAAGACGGCGGCAGCCAACACCCCTGCGATGATTCCGACCCGCATGGACGGCCTAAGCTTCGCTGAGCCCTTCGCGCTGAGGATGCCGCGTTTCACCCGGTCGGGCAACGACACTTAGCCGTGCGCCCCATTTGCGCGGTTTCCGCCCCATGCTATTGGACCGTTCAGAACGCACTACGCCGAAGGAGCCGCCATGAAGGAAGTGCTGGAGGAGCTTGAGATCCGCCGCGACAGAGCGCGCGCCGGCGGAGGCACGGCCCGCATCGAGGCGCAGCACAAGCGCGGCAAGCTGACGGCGCGGGAGCGGCTCGACCTCTTGCTCGACGAAGGCTCCTTCGAGGAGTTCGACATGTATGTCGAGCACCGCTGCAGCGATTTTGGCATGGAGAAGACGAAGGTGCCCGGCGACGGCGTGGTGACCGGCTGGGGCACCATCAACGGCCGCGTGGTCTATGTGTTCGCCAAGGACTTCACCGTGTTCGGCGGCTCGCTGTCGGAAGCGCACGCAAACAAGATGATCAAGATTCAGGACATGGCCCTGCAGAACCGCGCGCCGATCATCGGCCTGTTCGACGCGGGGGGCGCGCGCATCCAGGAGGGCGTGGCGGCGCTCGGCGGCTATGGCGAGGTGTTCCTGCGCAACGTGCTGGCCTCCGGCGTGATCCCGCAGATCAGTGTGATCATGGGCCCATGCGCCGGCGGCGACGTCTATTCGCCCGCCATGACCGACTTCATCTTCATGGTCAAAGACACGTCCTACATGTTCGTCACGGGGCCCGACGTGGTGAAGACCGTGACCAAGGAGGAGGTGACCGCCGAGCAGCTCGGCGGCGCCATCGTGCATACGACCAAGTCCTCGATCGCCGACGGTGCCTACGACAACGATGTCGAGACGCTGCTGCAGATGCGGCGGCTGATGGATTTCCTCCCGTCCAGCAACCTCTCGGGCGTGCCCGAGATGCCGACCCGCGACCGTTGGGACCGCGAGGAGCCTTCGCTCGACACGCTGATCCCCGATAATCCGAACAAGCCCTACGACATCAAGGAGCTGATCCATAAGGTCGTTGACGAGGGGGATTTCTTCGAGATCCAGGCGGCGTTCGCGCCCAATATAGTGATCGGCTTCGCGCGCATGGAAGGGCGCACGATCGGCGTCGTCGCCAACCAACCGATGTTCCTCGCCGGCGTGCTCGACACGGACGCCTCCCGCAAAGCCGCGCGCTTCGTGCGCTTCTGCGACTGCTTCAACATCCCGATCGTGACCTTCGTCGACGTGCCTGGCTTCCTGCCGGGCACCGACCAGGAATATGGTGGGCTGATCAAGCACGGTGCCAAGCTGCTGTTCGCCTTCACCGAGGCGACCGTTCCGAAGGTCACCGTCATCACGCGCAAGGCCTATGGGGGCGCCTACGATGTCATGAGCTCAAAGCATATCCGCGGCGACGTGAACTATGCCTGGCCCACGGCCGAGATCGCGGTGATGGGGGCGAAGGGCGCGGTCGAGATCCTCTATCGCGCGGAGCTCGGCGACCCGGCCAAGATCAAGAAGCGCATCGACGAATATCAGGCGCGCTTCGCCAATCCGTTCGTCGCGGCGGAGCGGGGCTATATCGACGAGGTGATCCTACCGCGCGGCACGCGCAAGCGTGTCGCCCGCGCGCTACAGATGCTGCGCAACAAGACGCTCGAGAACCCCTGGAAGAAGCACGACAACATCCCGCTGTGAGCTACTGCGCGGGCGGATCGCTCGGCTTGAGGAAGCGATTGTAGATCCAGCCGGTGGTCGAGCTTGCGGGATCGTTGGCCTGGATCCAGTTCTTGTCCCGCGCCGTCACGCGGAGCTTGATGCCCTTTTCGGCGACTTTGACCGTCTCCGACGATTGTTGGGCCTTCGCGTGCATATCCACGGCGGTCTTGGTCTCCATCCACTCGCCAGACGCAGTTGCTTGGTCCGCGGGCGAGCCCAAGGCATAGGCGCCGTCATGCCGGCGCTTCTGGCGCGGCGGTTCGATGGTCACGACCTTAACGGTGTTGACCTTCACCGGGGCCTCGTCGGTGACCCGCGATGATGGCTTCCGCTCAAGCGGAGGCGGCAGATCAGCGACAGGCACGGCCAGCTCGACCTTTGCGGGCTCCTCCGGGAGCGCGCTCGTGATCGAAGCATCCGTCGCGACCTGGGGGGGCGCGACTATGCTGACCTGCGTCTCCGACTGCGCCAGAACGGTTCCGTCGCCTGCGACGAGCTCTAGGCCAATGTGGGAGACGCCGCTCTGCGCGGGCAGTTGCAGCCACAAGTCGCCGATCTCGTCCGGGCGCAGGCTCCACCCGGTGTCGCCATAAGGACGGCCTGACGAGAATGAAGCGCCATCGGGCAGGGCGGCGATGGCGACGATGCTCTGCGCCGGAAGCGCCTCGGTCGCATCGATGACGACGGGAAATGCGATGCGCTCGCCGGCCTTGGCCTCGAGACGATCGGACGAGGAGAGAGCAACTTCCAAGCGGCTCGAGGCTTGCTCCTGCTGCGCCGATCCGGTCGAGCCGGGCAGGCTTGCGGTCGTCGTTTCGTCCGCCGGGGCCACCCCATTCTCGCCGCGCGGGCGCATTGTGTCTTGCCACAACAGCACAAACAAAGTCGCGGTCATCACGAACCCGATGCTGGCTAGTGCTGAGATCAGGCCTTTGACGCCGCGGCCGGGCTTCTTCGTTGCGGTGGGAGCGACCGCTGGTTTCGAAGCTGGCGACTGCGCTCCTTCATTCCCTTCGACTTGCGGCCCCGTCGGCGCCGCAATGGCTGGTTCGCCCGCGTTCGATGGGAGCCCATTCTCACCGCGGAGCGGCTCGGCGAAACGCTCAGCCAGGGTCGCAATGTTCGGGCTCGAAGCCCCTGACGGTCCTATCGAAGGCTCAGAAAAAGGCCACTTGGCCTGGACTTTGAGGGATGGTTGCATGCTGATCGGGCTCGGAGGAGTGTGTCATTTCGACCACTGTTAAGATTTTGATGAAATTTGATGACATTTGTTGGGCAAGCTTATCCACAGCCCTCTCAAAGCCCGCGCCTTTGGCCCAAAAAGACCTACCGGCCAACCATCGTGAGCTCGCGGCTTAGTCGGCCGTCGGCATCTTGACGATCTCATAGAGCGCGCTGACGGCGTCGCCGATCTTGTCGGTGCCTTCCGGCGGCTGCGAGTTGGTCTGGACAGTGATCATCAGATCCTACGGCGATCCAGACATAGAGCGTCCGATAGCCGAGACTTGAGCCCTCGTAGAACCATTGCGCGCCGAGGGGACCGAGGATCTGCTTGGCGAGCCCAAGCGCAAAGCCGCCCAGGTCGTCGGGCGAGACCGTCTCGATCGGCTCGCCCGTCTTGGTCGAGATGAGCGACATCCACTCTTTTTGCTGCTTCTCCGGAACGACCTTCCCACCAAAGCGCGCGCATCCAGCGATCGACGGGACGCTGGATGAGAAGGAATATTTGGCCGTCGTGAAGAAGAAGTTCGAGGCTGCCAATCCCGACAATGATGGCACGATCGATCTCAAGGAGCTTGAGTCGCCGAAGAGTCAGGAGCTTCTCAAGCTGATCTACAAATAAGCTCTTACCGCGACGCTAAGGGCAGGGCCGCGCGGCGCTCGCCGTATAGCCCGCGGGCGCGGCAAGCTCCGGAAAGTCTTGCGGCAGCGCGGCGATGATCGCGCGTGTGTCTTTGTAGCGCGCGGCATTGCTCGTGCTGGCCAACACCACGATGACGATGGTTTGCCCGTTCGGCGCGCGCCAGCCCGTGGCGAGATTGTACACGCTCTTACCGGCATGCGAGCCGGTCTTGCCGGCGACGATGCCGGGCTCGCCAAGAATCTCGATAGTGCTTTTAAGCGTCACGGTCCGCGGCTTCGGACCGCCAATCTTGAGGCGCCGCTCGGTGCATTGCCAGGCGGGCAGGAGGCGTGCATCGCGAAAGATCGTGCCGCCCATCCGCCCGATCTCGCGCGCCGTTGAGACGTTCGACGGCGCGAGCCCGTAAGGATCGGCGAACTTCGTCTGCTTCGTGCCGAGCGACTTGGCCGCCGTCCCCATTTCTTGCACGAAGCGCTTGATGGGGTCGCCTTGTTTGCCGTCCTCGGCGAGGAGCGCAGCCCCGACATGGTCGGCGATGGCGACCGACGCATCGTTGCCCGAGACGAGCATCGCGCCATAGAGCAGGTCCTGTAAGGTCCAGACATCGTCCTTGCGCAAGCCTGCCGTCGAGCCCGGGCGAAGGTGCGCCTGCTCGATCCTCACCGTGTCGGCTGGCTGCCCGCCTCTGCGCTGCACGAGGACATAGCCCGTGACCAATTTCGTGAGGCTGAGGATGTGGTAGCTCTTGTCGGCATTCTTCGCATAGAGCGTCTGCCCGGTATCGGCATTCAGCACGAAGACGGAGGCGGCGGTAACCTTGGGCGGAACGAGCGGCGTCTCCGCACGTGCATGCACAGCGAACGCTACTATCGCCGCGCACGCGGCCGCACAAGCCACGCGGGCGAGGGGATGGAGCAAGCGCGTGCTCACCGGTCCAGCACCAGCCTGATCTCGACGAGGTTCGAGCGCACGCGCAGCACATAGAATCCCATGGTCGCGAGATGCAAGGGCATGAAGAGGCCGGATTCGGATCCGTTCGAGATGATGAACGGACGGATGTTGAGCGCCGCGCGGAGCTGGTTCTCGAGTTCGACCCAGAGTTGGCCGAGCCCGCGCTGCGCAATCACCTCCTTGAAGTCCGCGCGCGCGGCGGTGAGGGTGCCGTAATAGCCGTAGAGCTGGCCGTAAGCGAACCAGAAGTGATCGTCGGCGCGCGGGTCGAACCAGCCGAGATTGTAATTCTCCAACCGCTCGCGCAGGATCGCCGAGGTCGCGCCGATATCGTTGGCGATGCGGTCGACGAATTGCAGCAGATTGTCGGCGCGCGCATCGAACACCGCATCGCATTTCTCCAGCCGCGTGTTGAAATCGTTCAGGTCGGTGATCGCCGTGCGGTAGAAGCTCGGCGTCGGCGTCTTGGGGCCGAAGGGCCGCCAGCCGAAATACCAGGTGTATTCGTTGAACTGCAGATTGCCGCGCGCGTTCTGCAGGCTCGCATCGATCTGCGAGGTGCCGCGCACCCGGCGGAGCGTATCGACGAGCTCGATCGACGTCCGCCGTACGGCCTGGTGCACGCCGCGCTGCAACGCCGCCTTGTTGTCGAAGAAGAAGGTGCGATCCCAATCGATGCCGAACAGGCCGAGCTTGTAGAGCAGCATTGAGGAGATCCACGCATTCTGGTTGACGTTGAAGTCGACCAGGTCGCGGGTCACGTCGACGATGACAGAGCGGCGGCAGGTTTGCGGGGCTTGCGCGGGCGCCGCCGGTTGCGCCGCCTTGTCGGTCGTGACGATGCCGCCGGCAGGCGCCGCGGGCTGACCGGCCGTGCCGCCTAGCGGCGAAAGATCGAGAGAGGCGGGGTAATCCGGATTGAAGTTCGTCCAGCGCTGCGTATTCCAGAAGAAATAGGCAAAGCCCGCAACGATGCAGAGCAGGATCGCGCCAACCACGGCCCTGAGCATCCAGCCGCGCTCCCGGTACCAGCGGCCGAGCCAGACGAACGGCCGCAGCACGAGGCTCACGACAAAGCCGATGGCGCGGCCGATCGCCTGGAAGATGCGGGTGAAGAATTGCACGATCGGATCGAACATGGCGCTTTCCGGTTGAGGCCGGGCCCACGCTACCCGGGGAACTCGTCGAGGAGCGCCCGCGCAGCCAGGAGGTCCGGCCTGTCGAAGCCTTCGGCGAACTGATTGTATATGCCGGAAAGCATCTCGCGCCCCTCTTGACGTCGGCCGGTTCGCAGATAAAGGCGCGCAAGGCTCGTCGTCGCCCGCAGCTCCCAGGCCCTGCTGCGCTGCCGTTTGGCGGTCGCGATCGCTTCGCTGAACAGACCTTCCGCTTGGCCGTTCGCCGGCGCGTCCGTCAGCAAGGCAAGCTCGCCTTTGAGCCGATAGAGCTCAGCGCGCTGGCAGAGCTCGTCGTGGCGCTCGGCGATCGCAAGCCCTTCGTCGAACATTTGTTCCGCATCGTCCAGGCGATCTGCCTGCATCAGCGCCTCGCCGAGGAGACTCAAATAATAGGGGAGGGACAGACCGGCGCCCGTCGCGCGGTAGGCGTCGAGCCCGCTCACTAGCACCGGCAACGCATCATGGCCTCGGTTTTCGAGCAGGAGCGCCCCAGCCTGAGAGATCATGCCGGTCGCGCGGAACAGGGCGAAGCCATGGTCGCTTGCGGTCCGCGTCCCTTCCTCGCCGGAGGCTTTGGTCTCGGCGGGAAGGCGGAGGTTGTGGCACAGCCAGCTCGCGTGGTGCTGGGCATAAGCGTGACTGAAGGGATGATCGATCATCTGCGCGAGCTTTACCAACTCTCAACTCGCAAGCAGAGCCTGCTCCGGATAGCCGAGATGCCAAAGCGCCAGCGACAGATAGCAGCGATGCGCCACGCCCGCGTCCTCGCCGACGATCGAAGCCCAGGCACGGTTCCGTTCGCGGTCGTCGTAATGCGAGAGCGCCTTCTCGTATTGCGCAAGCGCTCCGACGAAGTCGCCGCGGTAGTAAAGGGTCACGCCCATGAGGAAGAGCGCTTCCATCAACATGCCAGGGTCGTCGAAGCGCTCCGCAAGCTCCATGGCCTCGTTCGCCAATGTCATGGTCGAGCCCATCTCGCCGCGCACAACGTGCCAGGCGAAATTGCCGAACACCATAGCGAAGAGCTGCGTCGGCTCGGCGATCCGCTCGCAGAGCTCGCGCGCGCGAAGGAAGACCGGCCTGACCTCCGGCGCGGCATAGCCGCGCTGCGCGATATAGGCGGTGCCGAGCGGGTTAAGCAGCTTCAGCTCGACCGCGTCGCGGTCGGGGCCCGGCGGAAAGGCTTTCAGCAGTCCGAGCGCGTTCTCGAAGTCGCGCACGGCTTGGGGCAGCGCGCCGCGGGACACGGCCTGCTGGCCTGCAAGCTGCAGATATTCCACCGCCTTGCCGTTGTTGCTGCTGCGCGAATAATGATGCGCGAGTTCCGCGAGATGATCGTCTAGCGAAGCGGTGTAGATCGCCTCGATGGCGTTCCCCGCATTCTCATGCAGTTGCTTGCGACGCTCGAGCAGCACAGAGTTGTAGGCTACCTCCTGCGTGAGCGCGTGCTTGAAGATATATTCGACGTCGGCGATGGAGGGTTGCTCGTAAACGAACTCGCCAAGCTGGAGCCGCGCGATCAGGCGTTCCAGCTCGTCCTCGGATTTGTCCGCGACCGCCCGCGCCAGACTGAGAACAAACTCGCGGCCGAGCACCGCGAGCGTCTGCAGCAGGTTCTTCTCGTCATTGCGCAGCCGGTCGATGCGGGCGGCGAGGATGGCTTGCACGGTGGGCGGGATCCTGAGCGTCTCGAGCGGCTTGACGAGATGCGTGCGGCCGTTCGCGCGTTCGAGCGCCCCTTCGTCCAAGAGCGCCTGAACTACTTCCTCCATGAAGAACGGCACGCCCCCGGTCGTTTTGACGATCAACTGCTTGAGCGGCGCGAGGTCCGCCTCGTCGCCGAGAATGGCGGACAGCATCTCCTCGGCCTTGTCGCGGCCGAGCGAATCGAGCCGGATGGATTGACACCACGATCTGTCGGTCCAGCGATGTGCGTATTCCGGCCGATAGTTCACGAGCATGAGCACCTTCGCGCTGGCGATCGCGTCCGCGAGCAGGTCGAGCAGCGCCTGGCTCTCGTCGTCGAGCCAATGCAAGTCCTCGAGCATCAGAATGAGCGGGCGCCGCTCAGAACTCCTCGAGGAACAGGCGCACGATGGCATCGAGCGTGCGGGCCTTGCGGAGCTGCGCGTCCATCCCCGCTAACCGCTCTTTGTCGTCGGCGATTTCGAGCAGCGCGTAGAGATAGGGGAGGCTGCCCTCCATGTCTGGATCGAGGCTCGTGACGAGACTTGCGACCTTCTCGCGGCGCGCGACCGCGCCGTCTTCCGGCACGATGTCGAAATAGCTATGCAGCAGCTCGACGATCGGCACATAGGCCGAGCCTTTGCCGTGCGACACCGCGAAGGCTTCGAGCACGGTCCAGCCGGATTGCGCTTCCGCCTTGAACTCGAAGAAGAGGCGCGACTTGCCGACGCCCGGATCGGCGACTACGGCAACGATCTGGCCCGAGCCTGACCGTGCGGCCTCGGCCGCGCGCCGAAGTATCTCCTTCTCCTTGCCGCGCCCGACGAATTTCGAGAGCCCGCGGCCGGCCGAGCGTTCGAGCCGCGTGCGCAACGGCCCAAGCCCCACGACCTCGTGCACGTTGATCGGCTCGTCGATGCCTTTCACATGCGCGGGGCCGAGTCGCCTCAGCGCGAAATAGCCCTCGACGAATTTCCGCGTACTGTCGCTGATGACGGTGGCGCCGCCGCTCGCAAGCGATTGAAGGCGCGAGGCGAGATTGACCGTGTGCCCGATTGGCGTGTACTCAGTGTGCGCGGTGCCGGTCTCGATCGTGCGCACGACGACCTCGCCAGTGTTGGCGCCAGCCCTGATCTGGATCGGCGGGCGGCCCTCGGTCCTCAGGCGGTTGCTGTAGCGTCTGATCTCCTCGTGCATGCGCATGGCGGCATAGAGCGCGCGCTGTGGATGGTCCTCATGCGCCATAGGCGCGCCAAACAGCGCGAAGATGCCGTCGCCGGTCGACTGCACGACATAGCCGTCATAGCGGCGCGCGGAGTCGATCATCAGGGACAAAGCCGGATCGATGATCGCGCGGGCCTCCTCCGGATCGAGGTCCCGTCCGAGCTCGGTCGATCCCATGATGTCGACGAAGAGTGCCGTGACCATCTTCCGCTCGCTGTCCGGTACGCGCTGCCTCTCGACCGGCGCCCCGATAGAGACGGAATGCTCTTGTGCCGGACTTGGCACCGGTTGCGGGGAGGGGGGATCGGCAGGCTTCGCGGGCTCGCCGAGCGCCGCGCCGCACGCGCCGCAGAACTTCGCGCTGCTCCGATTGGATGCACCGCAGGCCGGGCACGCTGCCGGGAGCTGCGCACCGCAGGCGTCGCAAAATCTCGCCCCGTCCGGATTGTCGCTACTGCAACTTGGACACTGCATGGGACGCGATACTCCCCCCGACCCGCTGCCATGCGGGCTGCTCTCACAGTATAGTCCAAGCGGAAGCTTTTGATCGCATCATCCGCGTACCTCTTAAAGGGCTTTCTCGGCAATTCGACGTCGCCGTCCCAAGGTGAGGCTTGCACTATCGAGGGACCTGCCGCAGCAGACGACGCGCCT
This sequence comes from uncultured Alphaproteobacteria bacterium, assembly GCA_963821255.1. Taxonomy (GTDB): domain Bacteria; phylum Pseudomonadota; class Alphaproteobacteria; order Rhizobiales; family Methyloligellaceae; genus Methyloceanibacter. The sequence goes on from CAWGCX010000011.1 coordinate 283,903, forward strand.
GTATAGTCCAGGCATCGATACGGCGTCACCTTGGGAGGATCACATGCGTCTCTTGCCTACACTGAGAGTCATGGGCGTTGCGGGTCTCGTTGTCGCCGCGGCGGTTGGCGCAATGGTGATGCAGCCGTCGCGGGCCAGCGCCAATTGCTACGAGCTGATCGGTTGCACCGACAGCAACTACTTCAAGCCGGCGCAGCTGAAGCAGCTGAGCTGTCAAATTCTCTGGGAAGTACGCAACACGATCTACAAAGAGAACGGCTATTGCTTCAAGACCAAGAAGGCCAAGAAGCACTTCGGGAATGAGGGCTGCACATACAACGACATGGGAGCGGTGCCGCTCAACGCCTATGAGCGCGCCAATGTGGGTGCCATCGTGAAGGTCGATAAGCAGAAGGGCTGCTAGGAGCGCGGCACCGCTAGGCTTCGCTCCAATAAGGCTTGGCGCGCAGGCGCTCGTGCCAAGCGGCGATATTCCGGTACGGCGCGACGTCGAACTTGAGCAGGGTGGGCGCACGGTCGAAGCGCGGACCGATAGCGAAGTCGACGACGGTGAGCGGTCCGACGACGTAATCGCGGTCCTGAAGCTGCCGGTCGAGTACCGGGAGGAACCGGGCAAGCCGCGCATGCGCATCGGCGACGATGCCAGGATCGTTGCCGGGCTGCTGCAAGATTTTCGGCTTGATGAAGAGCTCCCAGTTGAGCGTGTCGATGGCGGCCTCCGGTCCCGCCGCCCACCAGAAGAGCCACTGATCGATCAGCGCCGCTTCTTTGGCGTCGGTGCCGCCGAGCCCGCGCTCGGCATGTTTCGTTGCAAGATATTTCAGGATCGCCGGTGACTCCCAGACGACGAAGCCGTCGTCGTCCAGCATCGGCACCCTGCCGTTCGGGTTCATCGCAAGGTAGTCCGGGCTACGGGTCTCGCCCTTGCGCGGGTCACGCGCCACCTTCTCGAGCGGAATGCCAAGCTCGGCCGCCAGCAGCCGGACCTTGCGCGCATGAGGCGAGTCGCGCATGTCGTAAAGTATAAGGGGCATGACCCTATATACCGGCCGGCAATCCGCAACGCTATGCACCGCCTGCTGCCACTTCGGTCGGGCGGATCTCCAATACGATTTTGGCGCCGCGCACCGTGGTGAGCGCCCGGCAGTTTGTTCAGTCTTGACAAAACGAACTAAACGTACGAGTTATCTTGGCATGACCATCATGCCCAAGCCGCGCGCGCGGAAAACTGGTCCAGAGGCGGTAATCTCCGAATTCGTCGAGCAGCTTGGCTTGATCGGAGAGGCCGACGGGCTGCCCCGTATCGCCGGCCGGCTGCTCGGACTTCTGGTTGTCTATGGAGGCCCGCTCAGCTTTGCGGAGATCGCCGAGCGGTTGCAGATCAGCCGGGGTAGCGTCAGCACCAATACGCGGCTGCTCGAGCATCTCGGCGTTATCGAGCGCGTGGCGCGTCCGGGGGAGCGGCAGGACTATTTCAGCCTGGCGCCCGACCCGTACTACCGGCTAATGAGCCGGTTTGCTGACCGTGCCCGCAGGTCCCGGGGCATCGTCGAAAAGACGAAAGACGCGCTGCCGTCGGACTGGAGCGACGCCAGGAAGCGCTTGGCCAGTCTTTCTTCCTTCTACGGGCAGATGGGCGAAATGAGCGAGGCCTTGTCGCGTGATCTCAAGGGGAAGACCTAGCCCAGCCGGGCGCAATTTCGCCGTTTCAAAAGGCTAAATCCGCCCCGCATCAACCCTACGGGCCGGCAAAAAACCAAAACAACCCATGGTTAAGCGTCTTCTCATCGTCGGAACCATCGTCGCCTTGTTCCTCGGGGCCGTGGCTTGGTTCAATCTCTTCTTCAAGCCGGCGATGATTGCCGAGTTCGTCGGCAAGATGGTCCCGCCGCCGGCCACCGTCACGGCCGAGAAGGCCAAGGTCGAGGAGTGGGTCGACCGGGTGCATTCCATCGGCACGATGGTCGCGATCGAGGGCGTGGACGTGTCGCCGCAGCAGGGCGGCATGGTCGTGGAGTATTTCTTCGAAAGCGGCGACGACGTTCAAAAGGGCGCTCAGCTCGTCAAGCTCGACACCTCGGTCGAGGAGGCCGATCTCGCCAACAACAAGGCGACGCTGGTCCAGGCCAAGCTCGACTACGATCGCCAAGTCAATCTCGTGAAGAAAGGTGCCGCGTCGCAGGCCGTGCTCGACCAGACCATCGCCAAGCGCAACTCGGCGGCGGCGGAGGTGCAGAAGGTCGAGGCGATCATCGCGCAGAAGACCATCACGGCGCCGTTCTCCGGCAGGCTCGGATTGAGGCGCGTGGAGAAAGGGCAATACGTGTCGGTAGGGCAGGCGCTCGTCTGGCTCCAGGCGCTCGAGCCGATCTGGGTCGACTTTCCCGTGCCCGAGAGCGAGGTCGCGCGCTTCAAGATCGGCTCGCCCATCGAGATCACCGTCGACGCTTATCCGGGCGAAATCTTCAAGGGCAAGGTCCAGGCGTTCGACGCGCGGCTGAACCAGGACAGCCGCACACTCATGGTGCGCGGCACGCTGCCGAACCCGGAGCGCAAGCTGCTGCCCGGCATGTTCGCCAACGCCGCCGTGCTCGCGGGCGAGCCCAAGCAGGTCGTGACCGTGCCGCGCACGGCGCTGACCTACAGCCTCTATGGCGACAGCGTGTGGGTGGTGAAGCACGAGCCGCCGCAGCCGCCGCCCGCGCCTGCACCGACCGCAAAGAAGGCCGAGTCGGTCGGCACGGCAATCGCCGCCGATGCCCCTCCCACCGAGGCCAAGCTCAAGGCGGAACGGCGCTTCGTGCGCGTCGGTCCGAGCCAGGGCGACAGGATCGCGATCGCCGAGGGGATCAAGGCTGGCGAAGAGGTGGTGACCAGCGGCCAGCTCAAATTGCAGCAAGGTTCCGAGATCAAGGTCGACAATTCCGGCGCCTTGAAACCGCCCGCCGAGCTGCCGAAGCAATAACGCGATGGCCTTCACCGATATCTTCATCAAGCGGCCGGTGCTTGCCACCGTGGTCAGCCTGCTCATCCTGCTGATCGGCGCGCAGGCGGGGTTCAAGCTGCCGATCCGGCAGTACCCGGAGCTCTCCAACACCACGATCACGGTGATGACGAGCTATCCGGGCGCCAACGCCGACTTGATCCAGGGCTTCATCACCGTGCCGATCCAGCAGGCGGTGGCGAGCGCGGAAGGCATCGACACGCTCGTCGCGACCTCCACGCAGAATGTCAGCACGGTCACGATGAACCTGAAGCTCGACGCCGATCCCGACCGCGCCATGACCGACGTCCTGTCGAAGATCGCGCAGGTGAAGAGCATCTTGCCGCGCGAGGCGAACAACTCCGTCGTCACCAAGCAGACGGGCGAGGGCTACGCGCTGATGTACATGTCCTTCAACTCGGACGTGATGACGTCATCGCAGATCAGCGACTACCTCACCCGCGTGGTGCAGCCGAAGCTGCAGACGATCGACGGCGTGGCGAACGCGCAGATTCTCGGCGGTCAGGTCTTCGCCATGCGCATCTGGCTCGACCCCGACCGCATGGCGTCGCTCGGTGTCACCCCCCTCGACGTGCGCACGGCGCTCGCCAGCAACAACTTCACCTCGGCGCCCGGCCAGGTGAAGGGCGATTTCGTGCAGACCAATATCGACGCCAAGACCTCGCTCGACGATCCGAACGCCTTCAAGGAGCTCGTCGTCATGGGGCGCGGGGATTCGCTCGTGCGCCTCGGCGACATCGCCGAGATCGAGCTCGGGCCGCAAAACGCGGATTCCTCGTCGGTGTTCGACGGGTCGAAGGCCGTATTCATCGGCGTCTACGCCACGCCCACGGCCAATCCGCTGACCGTCATCACCGACGTGCGCAAGGCCTTCCCGCAGGTCCAGAAGGAGCTGCCGCCGGGCCTGACCGCAGCCATTGCCTACGACGCCACCAACTTCATCCGCGCCTCCCTCTGGGAGGTGATGAAGACCATGGGCGAGGCGGCGATCATCGTCATCGTGGTGATCTTCCTGTTCCTCGGAAACTTCCGCTCGACCTTCATCCCGCTCGTCACCATCCCGCTCTCGCTGATCGGCGTGCTCGCGGCGCTCATGGCGCTCGGCTATTCGATCAATCTGATGACGCTGCTCGCGCTGGTGCTCGCCATCGGGCTCGTGGTGGACGACGCCATCGTCGTGGTCGAGAACATCTACCGGCATATCGAGGAGGGCAAGCGGCCGCTCGAAGCCGCGCTACTCGGCGCGCGCGAGATCGTCTATCCGGTCATCGCCATGACCATCACGCTCGCCGCCGTGTTCGCGCCGATCGGCTTCGTGTCCGGCCTGACCGGCGCGCTGTTCGCCGAGTTCGCCTTCACGCTTGCCGGCGCGGTCATCGTGTCCGGCATCATCGCGCTTACGCTCTCGCCCATGATGTGCTCGAAGTTGCTCAGGGCGAAGAAGGAAGGCGGGGAGGGGCGGCTCGCCGCCTGGCTCGACCGCCGCTTCGAGAGCCTCAAGCAGCGCTATCAGCGCCGCCTGCACGGCACGCTCAACTATCGCCCCGTGACGATGCTGATGCTCGCCGGGCTGATCGCTGGCACCGGCCTCATGTATATGACGACCAAGCGCGAGCTCGCGCCAGAGGAGGACCAGGGCATCCTCTTCTCCATCGTCAAGACGCCGCAATACGCCAATCTCGATTACCTCGAGGACGCCACGCAGCAGCTTTACAAGGTCTACAGCTCAGTCGCCGAGAAGGAGCACGTCTTCACCATCAACGGCATGCCCGACGTGCACCAGGGTTTCGCCGGCCTGCTACTCAAGCCGTGGGGCGAGCGGGAGCGCAGCCAGAAGGACGTGCTGCAAGAGCTGTCGCCCAAGATCACCAGCATCGCCACGGCGCAGGCGCTCGCCTTCTCGCCGCCCGCGCTGCCGGGCTCGGTGGGCGGGCCGCCGGTGCAGTTCGTCATCACCACCACGCACGATTTCCGCGAGCTCGCCGACGTGCTGGCCGACGTGCAGAAGTCCGCGCGCGAAAGCGGCATGTTCATCTTCTCCGACTCGGACCTGAAATTCGAGACGCCGCAGATCGAGTTCCATATTGACCACGCCAAAGCCAACCGTCTCGGCATCACCATGGCGGATATCGGCGGCTCGCTCGCCACCTTGCTCGGCGGCAATTACGTCAATTTGTTCGACCTGTACGGGCGGAGCTATCAGGTCATCCCGCAAGTACCGCGCGAGTTCCGGCTGAACGAGGACTGGCTAACGCGCTACCAGATCCGCACGAGCTCAGGTGCGCTCGTGCCGCTCTCGAACGTCGCCTCGGTGAAGAAGGTGGTGCAGCCGAATGCGCTCACCAATTTTCAGCAGCTCAACTCGGCGACGCTTTCGGCCGTGCCCTTCCCGGGCCGCACCGTCGGCGAGGCCATCGATTTCCTGAAGCAGAAGACTGAGGGCTTCCCGGAAGGGTTCACCTACGACTTCCAGGGCGAGAGCCGGCAGTTCGTGCAGGAGGGCAACACGCTCGTCTACACCTTCATCTTCGCGCTGGTCGTGATCTTCCTCGTGCTTGCGGCGCAATATGAGAGCTTCCGCGACCCGCTGATCATTCTCATCGCGCTGCCGACCGCGATCTTCGGCGCGCTGATCCCGCTCAATGCCGGGCTCGGCACCATCAACATCTACACGCAGGTCGGGCTCGTGACGCTGATCGGGCTGATCTCGAAGCACGGCATCTTGATGGTGGACTTCGCCAACAAGCTACAAGAGCAGGGCCTTGGGCGCCGCGAGGCGATCGAGCATGCCGCGGCGGTCAGGCTCAGGCCGATCCTCATGACCACAGCGGCCATGGTCGTGGCCATGGTGCCGCTGCTCATCGCGGATGGCGCGGGCGCCGCGGCGCGTTTCGCCATCGGCGTCGTCATCGCCGCCGGCATGACCATCGGCACGCTGTTCACCCTGTTCGTGACACCTGCGGTCTATACCTACATCGCGAGGGACCACCAGAAGGCGAAGCGGGAAGAAGAGACCGCACTCGCTGCTGCCGGCGCAGCGCCAGCCCATGCCGAAACCGCGGAGGAGGCTGATCAGGCCGCGGCGGGCATGATCTACCCGGCGCCGCCTGAGCCTTATCCCACGGAAGAGGCGCTCTCCGCCGAGGCACAGGGCATCGGCTCGGCTGCCGCTGCGGCCACTGCAACCCAGCCCGAGCCTCGTGCGAAGCGCGGCTCCGCCCGCCGCCGCCGGCTGGCTCCGGCGGCGGAGTAGGATCTCAACTCCCCGCTGGCTCCATCCCTCCCCTTGATGGGGAGGGAGTCGCGCCGTTAGGCGCGACGGCTGGGGTGAGTAGCCGTTGAAGCCTATCTGGAGAGTGAGCCCCCACCCGACCGGCTACACCGGTCGACCTCCCCATGAGGGTATGGGCCGTGGGCTACGCCTAGTTTACTCAACGGCGGCAAGCCTCTAGAAAGCTCCAGCCAGGCTGGGGACCTATGTTCAAAAAGCTTCTCATCGCCAACCGGGGGGAGATCGCCTGCCGGATCATCCGGACCGCGAAGCGGCTCGGCATCAAGACGGTCGCCGTCTATTCCGAAGCCGACCGCGACGCGCTGCATGTCGACATGGCCGACGAGGCCGTGCCGATCGGTCCGGCGCAAGCCGCGCAGTCTTATCTCGACATTGGCAAGATCGTCGCCGCGGCCAAGGCGACCGGCGCCGACGCGATCCATCCGGGCTACGGGTTCCTCTCCGAGAACGCCGCCTTCGCCCGCGCGCTCGAAAAGGAGCGCATCGTCTTTGTCGGGCCGAACCCCAAGGCCATCGACGCGATGGGCGACAAGATCGAGTCGAAGAAGCTCGCCGCCAAGGCGAAGGTCTCGACCGTTCCCGGCCATCTCGGCGTGATCAAGGACGCCAAGGAAGCGGTGAAGATCGCCGGCGAGATCGGCTTCCCCGTCATGATCAAGGCCTCGGCCGGCGGCGGCGGCAAGGGCATGCGCATCGCCTATAGCACCAAGGAAGTGGCCGAGGGCTTCGCGTCCTCCAAATCGGAGGCCAAGTCGAGCTTCGGTGACGACCGCGTGTTCATCGAGAAATATGTCGAGGAGCCGCGTCATATCGAGATCCAAGTGCTCGGTGACAAGCACGGCAACGTCATCCATCTCGGCGAGCGCGAATGCTCGATCCAGCGGCGCAACCAGAAGGTCGTCGAGGAGGCACCGAGCCCGTTCCTCGACGCGAAGACGCGCGAGGCGATGGGCGCGCAAGCTGTCGCGCTGGCGAAAGCCGTCGGCTACGACTCGGCCGGCACCGTCGAGTTCATCGTCAACAAGGACCGCAAGTTCTACTTCCTGGAGATGAACACGCGGCTTCAGGTGGAGCATCCGGTGACCGAGCTCGTCACCGGGCTCGATCTCGTCGAGGAGATGCTGAAGGTCGCAGCCGGCGAGAAGCTCATCCTCAAGCAGAAGGACGTGAAGCTCAAGGGCTCTGCCATCGAGGTGCGCGTCTATGCCGAGGATCCGACACGCAACTTCCTGCCGTCGACCGGGCGCCTTGTGCTTTACCGGCCGCCCGCGCTCGGTACCGAGGGCGGCATCACGACGCGGCTCGACTCGGGCGTCGAGGAGGGCGGCGAGATCTCGGTCTATTACGATCCGATGATCGCCAAGCTCGTCACACATGCGCCGAAGCGCATCGAGGCGATCGAGCAGATGGGCCGCGCGCTCGACGCTTTCGCCATCGACGGCTTCCGCCACAACATCCCGTTCCTTGCCGTGTTAATGCGGAACGCGCGCTGGCGCGAGGGGCGGCTCTCAACCAAGTTCATCGCCGATGAGTTTCCCGAAGGCTTCAAGCCGCCGACGCCGGTCGGCGCCGTGCGCGACGCGCTGGTCGCGGTGGCAGCAAGCATCGACCATCTCTCCAATTTGCGGCGCCGCGCCATCACCCAGCAAATGTATGGCGAGCCCGTGCGCTTCGCTGAGAGGCGCGTGGTTGAGCTTGGCGAGGAGGCGGTGCACGTCACGGTCGAGGGCGGGCTCGACGGCCCGACCGTCGTGACCTTCGACGGCGAGGGGAGCGGCAAGCGCAAGCGGAAGGTCACGCTGGCGACGTCCTGGTGTTTCGGCGAGCCGGTCTGGGAGGGCACCATCAACGGCGTCCCGGCCTGGGTGCAGGTGCGGCCGATCCTCAATGGCGTGCACCTCACTTTCCAGGGCGTCGAGGCCGAGGGGCGCGTCTTCACCCCGCGCGAGATCGAGCTGATGGGCAAGATGCCGGTCAAAGTGAAGGCCGACATGTCGAAATTCTTGCTTTGCCCGATGCCGGGGCTTGTGGTCTCGCTCAATGTCACCGAGGGCCAGGAGGTCGCCACGGGCGACCCACTCTGCGTGGTCGAGGCGATGAAGATGGAGAACGTGCTGAAGGCCGAGCGCGACGGCAAGGTGGCCAAGGTGCTGACCAAGCCCGGGGACAGCCTCAGTGTGGACGCCGTCATCCTCGAATTCGCGTGAGCCATTTCGGGCTCGGCCCCGCATTCATTCTTGTCATTGCCCGGCTTGACCCGCCTGCCGGCCGAAGCCTTGAGGCTGCTGGTCCGATATCATTCAGAATCCTTCGGCGGGGCGAAGGCCCGGGCAACCCAGTAACCGTTGTGCTGGGATAGAAAGTCATCGACCTGTGCTTACTGGATGCCCGCTTTCGCGGGCATGACACCGCAATGACAGAGCACGCCGACAAAATCCGAACTGTTACGGTCAGGATCGAGGGCCGGGTGCAGGGCGTCTATTACCGCGCCTGGACCTATGAGACGGCGACGTCGCTCGGGCTCGACGGTTGGGTGCGCAACCGGGAGGACGGCAGCGTCGAGGCGGTTTTCTCCGGATCGCCTGACGTCGTGGCCGAGATGCTCGAGCGCTGCAAGGACGGTCCGCCGGATGCGCGCGTCACCGTGGTGATCGTGACGGACGAGGGCGGAGCGCCGCCCACGGGCTTCACCGTGCTTGCGACGGATCGCTGGCGCTGAGTGGATGTGAGTCGAGCCAGACTATGACCTGGTCCGCGCTCTGGTCGGGCGGGAAGACCAGGTAGAACACGTGCTCGATTGTGCCGTCGCGCAGGATCAGCGTCAGGCGCTTGACGAGGCGCATGCCGCTTACCTCGAAGGTCGGCAGGCGCAGCGCGTCGACGAAGCGGAACTCGGCGTCGCTCAGCACCTCGAACGGCAGGTGTAGCCGTCGGCCATCTCGCGCTGATAGTCCGTCGTCTGGGCGCTGAGGCCCAACACCTGCGCGCCGAGCTCGGCCAGTTCCTGATGGTGGTCGCGGAAGGCGCAGGCCTGCGGCGTGCAGCCACGCGCGCCCGGGATCAGGTCCCAGTCGTCGGGCAGCGCCACGCCGGGCGCGCCAGTCATTGGGTAGCAATAGACCGCCGTCCGGCCCGGCAGCCCCGCAAGCTCCAGGATGCGGCTTGCGGTCGAGGGGAGGCCGATGCCGGGCACCGACATCCCCGCGAGATGATTGCAAGCGCCGTCATCGACCGGCGCGGGCAGGTCAGCGGGAAGCGTTGCGAAGTCCGTCATCGAATGTCACCGCGAAGCTCGCGCGCAGCGCGCGATCGACTTCGTCCATGTCGCACTCAACGCCGAGCGCGGCGAGACTTGTCACCGGCGTGTCCTTCAGCCCACACGGAACGATGCCGGAGAAATGCGCAAGTTCCGGATTCACGTTTAGGCTCACGCCATGCAGCGTCACCCAGCGCCGCACGCGCACGCCAATCGACGCAATCTTCGTGCCGCCCACGAAGATACCGACCGCGCCGGGTCTCCGCTCACCCTCGACACCGAGCCGAGCCAGCGTCGCGATCAGCCAGTCCTCGAGCGCGCGCACGAAGCCTCTCACGTCGCGGCCGCGCCGCGACAGGTCGAGCATCACATAGGCCACGCGCTGTCCGGGGCCGTGATAGGTGTACCCGCCGCCGCGTCCCGCGGGGATAACCGGGAAGCGCGCGGGGTCGACAAGGTCGGCCGGCTTCGCGCTGGTACCCGCGGTGTAAACGCAAGGATGCGCGAGCAGCCACACGCATTCGCACGCAAAACCATCGAAAATCGCGCTCGCACGCGCATCCATGGTGGCGATGGCCTCGCCATAAGGCACGGGATCGCGGCTCGTTATCCACGCAATTTGTCGCTCGGGCGCAGCGTTCAAGTCGTGCTGCAGGGCATAGGCTGTCATTTGCGCATCCTAGGCCAACCTTGCACCCCCAGCACGGGTTTGCTAAGGCAGCGGGCCCCCGCGCGGCTTGCCGCCAGGGGGCCTTCATAGCCATATCGGGGTAGGCAATCCCCCCGGATTTTTGCGGTCGTGGCGGAAATGGTAGACGCGCAGCGTTGAGGTCGCTGTGAGCTTAGCTCGTGGAGGTTCAATTCCTCTCGACCGCACCACTTTCTAAAGTCGGCCTTGATTTCATTTCGCTTTCGCCGCTGTCTCCCTCACCGGCAACTCAAACATTTTCCCATGAGGTCATTAGGCGTGTCAGGCTGTTTGTGAGGAGATGTAAAAGATGAAAAAGGACATCTGCCTGAGCATCCTTCTCGCCGCGACGTCCTCCGCTTATACGGTTCACGCCGACGAAATTTGCAAAAAGATCGTTGCGACCGGCCATCCCGAATATCCCGTGATGGCCTTCAAGGAGGGGAGCCACATTGACGGGGCGGCACCACTCCTTGTCGGTGAGATCGCCCAGAAGCTGGGTATTCCATTTAAGTCGAAGTACATGGGCTCGTGGTCTGAAGCGCAATCAGCCGCCCGCGCGGGCAACGCCGACATGATTATTGGCGTGTATTACAATGACGAGCGGGCGAAGTATTTCGACTACGTCGAGCCGCCATTCGCTTACGATCCGGTCGTGGTTTTCGTGGTGAGCGACAAGCCGTTCAAGTTCAAGGGGCGGGACGATCTTGTCGGCAAGAAGGGTATTGCGAATGAAGGAGAGAGTTTTGGCACGGCGTTTGACGCCTTCCTCAAGGACAAGCTGACGGTCACGCGAGTGGACGGACTGTCCGCTGCCTTCGACGCGCTCCTGTCAGGCAAGACAGACTACGTGATTGCGCCCTACTATCCGGGGACCGCACAGGTGGGGCGGCTGGACAAGGCGGACAAAATCGTGTCGCTGGAACCCCCGCTGCTCTCGGAAGAATTGTTTGTGGCATTCTCGAAGAAATCTACCTGCGCTGCGCTCGCATCGAAGTTCGGCGCGGGCATCATGGAGATGACCGAGGATGGTCGCTTTCAAGACCTTGTGCGCGAAGTCCTCGCCGAATGGGAGGTCGAGACGACTGACTCACACTGAGGCGTCGAGAAAAAGCGTTGGTGTTGGCCTGACGCGCGCCTCCATCTGGCGTTCCGACTTAAACCCACCTTCCGACCCGTTTGGGAGTGCAAAGAGTCGGAAACTCCTGGGTTGGGTACGAGTTAGTAGTGTCTGCTTGGCCAGAAACCGCCATCCGCTAGACCCGCAGGTATGCGCTATGGAGTGGAGGCGGCTTGCGTTCGGTGGTACTGAGACTCAGCCACTTTAATCCTCGTAGAATAGGTGGGAACTATGCACAAGCTGATCACTGCCCTCGTCGCGACATTAACGATACTTCTCGCTGGCTCCATCGTTGGGAAAGCCGAGGCAACGCCAAGACCGGTGTTCCCTCTAACGAAAAGCTACGCCCCGACTGAAAAGGTTGGCTACTACCGCCGATGGGCCCGGCGACAATTTCGCCGTGGCTACCGCCGTGGCTACTATGGCTATGGCTATGGCTACCCATATTATGGCTATGGCTACCGACGCCCATATTATGGCTATGCCTACCCATATTATGGCTATGGCTACCGACGCCCATATTATGGCTATGGCTACGGACGCCCATATTATGGTGGCTATGGCTACCGACGCTTTTGGCGCTACTAGAACCGTAGCGAGCCAATAGCTGCGGGCGTAAAACGCCGCCGGAGGGCTGAAAGAGTATCATCACTCTTCGCCCAACCGGTGGCCAACCGTTCGAGCCAGCGTGTGACCGAAAATAGTCGCGGGGCAAAGCACGCTTGGCGTAACGCGCGCTGAAATGCGCATCAGGGACTTTCGCCACCTGGGGTGAGGGCGGCGCCTAAAATACCTTTTGTGCCTCAAGCGGCCCGTTACGCCCCCACCTTGGCGCAAGGCTTTGATGCCACGAGAGTTTGGCACAACTCTCGACCGCACCACTATCCTCGCCGTTCCAAGCTCGGCTATCCTGTCGTTTTTGGGCAACGATCGCCTCGCTTTTTGGGCTGGAAAATTAGACGCAACAAGCGTCTAGTGGCGCCCAAGCCGTGCCTGCTTTGGCAGGCCGGGGGCGGCGATCCGTGCTTCTCAGAAGCGCCCATTCCCGCGTTCCGGACCCCGCGGCCCTTCCCGTTTTGAGGCTTAGCCGGCGATTGGACAGGCGATGCAGGACGCCGCGAGCGAGGTTCAACTGCGCGACGAGGAAGGCGGCATCCGCCCCGATTTCCTCCACGCCGTCTCGGCGGCGCTCGATGCGGGCGCAGCCGAGACACTGCGCGAGCTGACGCTCGACCTGCACGCCGCCGACCTTGCCGACCTGATCTCGCTGCTCCGCCCTGATCAGCGCGCGCCGCTCATCACTATGCTCGGTCGCGACTTCGATGCGGCGGCGCTGCCCGAACTCGACGAGTCGGTGCGCGACCAGGTGATCGAAGAGCTGCCCGCCGAGCAGGTGGCGGAAGTCATCCAGCAGCTCGATTCGGATGAAGCCGTCTATCTCATCGAGGATCTCGATAAGCAAGAGCAGTCCGACATCCTCGCCAAGCTTCCGCCTTTCGAGCGCGCCCAGCTCGAACGCAGCCTCGAATATCCCGAGGACTCGGCGGGGCGCATCATGCAGACCGATCTGATCGCGGTCCCGCCGTTCTGGTCCGTCGGACAGACCATCGACTATATGAGCGAAGCCGACGATCTGCCGGACCGCTTCTACGAGGTGTTCGTCGTCGACCCGGCCTATCACCTCATCGGCGCCGTCCCGCTGAACCGGTTGCTCCGCTCGAAGCGCACGGCGCGTATCGAGACGATCACCGAGCACGATATCCATCCGATCGAGGCCAATGCCGATCAGGAGGAAGTGGCGCGGCAGTTCGAGCGCTACAATCTCACCTCCGCACCCGTCGTCGATCCCGACCGCAGGCTTGTCGGCGTCATCACCGCCGACGACGTAGTTGAGGTCGTTCAGGAGGAGGCTGAGGAGGACATTCTGAGCATGGGCGGCGTGGGCGGCGCATCGATCAGCGACACGGTGTGGCAAACGCAGCGCCATCGCTTCATCTGGCTCCTGGTCAATCTGGGCACCGCATTGCTCGCCGTCTGGGTCATCAGCCAGTTCGAGGCGACGATCCAGCAATTGGTGGTCCTTGCCGTCCTAATGCCCATCGTGGCCTCCATGGGCGGCAACGCAGCGGGCCAGACCATGACCGTCACGGTACGCGCGCTCGCCACTAAGGATCTCGGCGCGGCAAACGCTTATCGGGTGATCGGCCGCGAGACTGTCGTGGGGCTTTTGAACGGCTTGCTGTTCGCGACCCTGCTCGGCACGATCGTCTATCTCTGGTTCGGCAGCGACGAGCTCGGTCTCGTGATTGGCGCGGCCATGATCGTGAACTTTCTTGTGGCGGCGCTTGCGGGGATCCTGATCCCGCTCGCGCTCAATTATTTCGGCATAGACCCCGCCGTTGCGTCCGGCGTGTTCGTCACCACCGTGACCGATGTCGTGGGCTTCTTCGCGTTTCTCGGGCTGGCGACATTGTGGTTAATCTAGGCGCGGGGAACCGAGGGGGTCATGTTCTTCTACGTCGCCAAGGTGCTGTGGTTTCTGCTGCAGCCATCCACGCTGATCGCGCTTCTGATCGGTTACGGCTCGATCCTGATCTGGACCGGCTGGGCCCGGTGGGGGAGGCGGTTCGTGTCGGCGGGCGCGGTGCTCCTGCTCATTGCCGGCCTCTCGCCGCTCGGCAACGCCCTGATCCTGCCGCTTGAGAACAGGTTCCCGCGCGCAGACCTCGACAAGCCTCCGCCGCCTATAGGCTTCGTCCTGCTTGGCGGGGCCGAGGACCGTCTCGTAGGGAAGGCGCGCGGCGCGCCGTCCTTGAACGAGGCGGGCGACCGGGTGCTCGAGGCGGCGATGCTGGCCAACCGGTTTCCCGAAGCGAAGATCGCGTTTTCCGGGGGCGATGCCGGAGTCCTCTACACCTCCGACAGCGAGGCCGAGGGGGTCGCCGCGCTTTTCACGCAGCTCGGCATCCCGCGCGAGCGCTTGATCCTCGAAGCGGCGGCGCGCGACACCTACGAGAACGCAGCCCTCCTCAAGCAGGAGCTCGACAAGCGTGGCGAGATCGGGCCGGGAAAGCGCTGGCTGCTGATCACCTCGGCCTATCACATGCCGCGCGCGATCGGCGCCTTCCGCAAGGCGGGATTCGAAGTGGAGCCTTGGCCGGTGGACTATCGCACCCGTGGGCGCGCGGACCTCAAACGGCCGTTCGACAAGGTTTCGGAGGGGCTCCGGCGCGTCGATGTCGCCTCGCGCGAATGGGTGGGGCTGTTGGCCTATTGGCTGACCGGACGGACCGACGCTCTCTTCCCGGCGCCGGCACCGGGTTAGGATGGGACAGGGTCCCTCAAGAGGCGCGATGAGCCTTAACGACATCCTCGTCTATGTGGACGGCACAGAGGCGGCGCGGCGGCGCATGGACTTTGCCGTGGCACTTGCCAAGGAGCATGGTGCGCATCTCCTAGGCATCGCCTTTGCGCCGACTGCGCTCCTGCCGCTCTACGGCGCCGACGTTGGCTTTGCCGACATGACAGAAGTGTTGGCGAGCGTGAAGGCGCAAGGCGAGAGCGCGCTTGGCGATCTGAAAGCGCGTGCGGCTTCGGCCGGCGTCAGCACAGAGGCCCGGCTGATCGAGGGTATGAGCGAGGAGTTTCCCGGCGACTTTGCATGCGAGGCGAGGCATGTCGACATTGCAGTTCTCGGCCAGCCGCGCGACGGCGACCCGTTGCTCGGCCAATATGCGCTGGTCGAGCGCTGCCTGTTCGCCTCGGGACGGCCCGTCATGATCGTGCCTGCCGAGCCCGCCAAGCTTTCGCTCAACGGCACGATCGTTGCGGCGTGGGACGGAAGCGCGCAAGCCGCGCGCGCCTTCAACGACGCGCTCGCGTTCCTCAAGCAAGCGGGGCGCGTCGTACTTCTGATCGCTGGCCAACCCGACCCTGAGGCGGGCGGAGAGTCCGAGCCTCGGGCCGACGGGATGGTCGCGCATCTGAAGCGGCACGGCGTGCAAGCCGAAACGCTGCGCGTAAAGCCCGGGGAGGGCGAAAGCGATATCGGCCGGTTGCTGCTCGGCGAGGCCAAGGCGCTTGACGCCGACATGATCGTCATGGGCGCGTTCCACCATTCGCGCGTGCGACAGTTCATCCTAGGCGGCGTGACATTGACGATGCTGGAACAGGCGACGATCCCGCTCTTCATGGCGCATTGACGGTCATGACCGTGCATCTCCTCAAACTTTGCGTCGGTGTCGACACGGTACAGGACCTTGCGGTCTGGCAGGCGGAGCGCCTGAAGCGCCTCAAGTCGGCGCGCAAAGTCGCCGAGCTCTGCCACCACACCTTGCAGACGCCGCGCCGGCGCGACGAGGTGCTGGATGGCGGCTCGCTCTATTGGGTGATCAAGGGTTACGTGCTGGTGCGCCAGCGCGTGCTCGATCTGCGCCCCGATCGCAAGGACGACGGTACGGCGTGCTGCGGCATCGTGCTCGATCCTGAGCTTGTGCTCACGCGGGCGCATCCGCGCCGGGCCTTCCAGGGCTGGCGGTATCTCGAGCCTTCATACGCGCCGTGCGACTTGCAGGCCTACGACGCGGGGGCGGACGACATGCCACACGGCATGCGCGAGGATCTGCGCGAGCTTAGGCTGATCGACTGGTAGAATTCAGTCCTTGAGTGGCACTGGAACGTTATCGATCAGACGCGTCTGGCCGAGATAGGCGGCGGCAAGCACCCGCGCCTGCCGCACCGGTCCCTCCAGCGTCTTGAGCGTCTCGGGATGGCGCACCGAAACATAGTCCACGCGGAATCCGGCAGCCTCAAGCTTGAAGCGGGCCTTGACCAGGGTGGCGTCGCAGCCCTTTCCGCTCTCCAGGTCGCGGGCAATCTCGGAAAGCGTCTGGTAAAGCACGGGCGCACTCTTCCGCTGCGCTGGCGTGAGTTTGACGTTGCGCGAGGAGAAAGCGAGGCCGTCAGGCTCGCGCATGATGGGCGCAGACAGGATCTCGACTGGGATGTCCAGGTCGCGCACCAGCCGCCTGACCGCGAGCAGCTGCTGATAGTCCTTCTCGCCGAACACCGCGTAGTCGGGGTCGCATTGGATGAGGAGCTTGGTGACGACGGTCGCCACGCCGTCGAAATGATTGGGCCGCGCCGCGCCGCAAAGATCGTTGGTCAGGTCGCAGATCTTGACAGTGGTGCTGAAGCCCGCGGGATACATTTCCACGACGTCGGGCATGAAGATGAGGTCGGCGCCGGCCTTGCCGAGCTTGTCGACGTCGCCCGCCTCGTCGCGCGGATAGGTGCGGAAGTCCTCGCGCGGGCCGAACTGGGTCGGGTTTACGAAGATCGAGACGACGACTCGGTCGGCGGATCGCCTGGCAAGCTCGATCAGCGACAGATGGCCGTCATGTAGCGCGCCCATGGTCGGCACGAGCGCCACCGTCTCGCCGGCCTTGCGCCATTTGGCGAGATGTCCGCGGAGCTCGGCCAGGGTCCTGGCGGTGGCGATTGTCTTGGCCATGGGGTCTCTTAACACCTGCGTGGCACCTCGGCGCAAGCCGGAAGACACGTCTCGAACCATGCGGCGGCAAGAGTTAAGCTCTCGCCATGGGCGAGCCAAGACGCGACTTCGAGCCGACTGCGCTTCTGCCCGGCCGCGAGGCAATCGGTGCAAGCCTGCTGGCCGACGAGGCCGAGCTTGTCGGGACCCTGATCGAGACGGCCCGCTTCAGCGAGGCGCAGCGGGTGGAGATCGACAAGCTCGCGACGCGCCTGGTCGAAGCCGCGCGGGAAGGCCGGGGCGAGACGGGAGGCGTCGATTCCTTTCTGCATGAATATGGCCTGTCGAGCGAGGAGGGGGTCTTGCTGCTCTGCCTCGCCGAGGCGCTGCTGCGCATTCCCGACGCCGCGACGGCCGACCGGCTGATCGCCGGCACGGTCGGCTCGGGGGACTGGGCGCGCCATCTCGGCCAGTCCGATTCGTGGCTCGTCAACACATCGACCTTCGCGCTGATGCTCACAGGGCGGATCGTGGACTGGGGCGAGGAGCCGGGCGCGAACCTTGCGAGCCAGGCCCAGCGGCTGATTGTACGGAGCGGCGAGCCGGTGATCCGGCAGGCGCTCCGCCAGGCCATGCGCATCCTTGGGCGCCAGTTCGTGCTCGGCCAAACGATAGAGGAGGCGCTTTCCAATGCCGAGGATGAGGCGGCTCTGGGCTATCGCTTCTCTTTCGACATGCTGGGCGAGGCTGCGCGCACCGAAAACGACGCAAGCCGCTACGTGGCACGCTACCTCGAAGCCGCCGAAGCCATTGCGGCGTGGGCGGGTACACCCTCGACGCGCGACGACGCGGCGCTTGCGCGCCGGCCCGGGCTCTCAGTGAAGCTTTCAGCGCTGCATCCGCGCTACCAGCCTTCGCAAGAGGCACGGCTGCAAGAAGAACTGGTTCCGAGGCTGACCGCGCTCGCGCGGGCGATGAAGGAAGCCTGGCTGCCGCTCACGATCGATGCCGAGGAGGCCGACAAGCTCGATTTGTCGCTCGCGCTGCTCGAGTCGCTTTTCACCGCCCCGGCGCTTGCTGGCTGGAACGGGCTTGGGCTTGCGATCCAGGGCTACAGCAAGCGAGTCCTGCGGATGATCGATTGGCTGGCGGAGGTTGCCAGCGTCACGGGCCGGCGCATCCCGGTGCGGCTTGTGAAAGGCGCCTACTGGGACAGCGAGATAAAATGGGCGCAGGAAGCGGGGTTCGCCGGCTATCCCGTGTTCACGCGCAAGGTGAATACCGATGTCGCCTACCTTGCTGCCGCCCGCGCTCTGCTGGCGCGGCCGGAATGCTTCTATCCGCAATTCGCCACACACAACGCACATACGATCGCTGCGGTCGCGGTGCTTGCCGGCGAGCGGCCTTACGAGTTCCAACGGCTCTACGGCATGGGGGAGGCGCTCCACCGGGAGGTGGTGCATCCCGAAGCGCTCGCGAAGCCATGTCGCATCTATGCGCCGGTCGGCGGGCACCGCGACCTGCTCGCCTATCTCGTGCGACGGCTCTTGGAGAATGGCGCCAACACCTCGTTCGTGAACCGGCTGGCCGATGACGCGGCGCCCATCTCAGCCATCGTTGCCGACCCGGTCGAGAAGGCGGCATTGTTGCCGGCGAAAGCAAACCCCCTGATCCCGCCGCCGCCGGACCTCTTCATGCCGGAGCGGCTGAACAGCCTCGGCCTCCCGCTGTTCGAGCCCACGGTGCGCGAACCCTTGCTGCTGTCCACGCAAGAAGCGCTGGCGCACCCGGCAGCTGCCAATCCCATCGTCTCCGGACGGGAGATCGAGGCGGGAGGCGAGGTCAGCTGGATCACCTCGCCGCATGACCGGCGTGTCGTGGTCGGCGTGTGCCGCTCCGCCGACAGTGCTGCCATTGACCGCGCGCTCGAAGCAACGAGGGGAGCGAGCGCCGATTGGGACCTGTGGGGCGGTGAGGCGCGCGCCGTCATTCTCGAACGCGCCGCCGATTTGTTCGAGGCCGAGCGTGTGGGGCTCATGGCGCTGCTCGTGCGGGAGGGCGGCAAGACCATCGGCAACGCGCAGAGTGACCTCCGCGAGGCCGTCGACCATCTCCGCTATGCAGCGGCGGAAGCGCGCCGCCAATTTGCCGCTCCGCGCGTGCTGAAGGGCCCGACCGGAGAGCTGAACGAGCTGTCGCTGCACGGACGCGGCGTGTTCTCGGCGATCTCTCCCTGGAACTTCCCGCTCGCCATCTTCACCGGGCAGATCGCGGGCGCTCTGGCAGCGGGAAACGCGGTGGTGGCTAAGCCCGCCGAGCAGACGCCGCTCATCGCCGCGCGCGCTGTGCGGCTCTTACATCAGGCAGGCGTTCCGCCTGACGTGCTGCATCTTCTGCCCGGGCGCGGCGAGACTGTCGGCGCGGCTCTGGTTGGCGACCGCCGCGTGGACGGCGTAGCCTTCACCGGTGGGACGGAAACCGGCGTCGCCATCAACCGGGCTCTTGCCGCGCGTGAGGGGCCCATCGCCAGGCTGATCGCCGAGACCGGCGGCCTCAACGCGATGATCGTCAGATTCCTCGGCGCTACCCGAGCAGGTGGTCGACGACGCGCTCATCTCGGCCTTCGACAGCACCGGCCAACGCTGCTCGGCGCTCCGCGTGCTGTTCCTGCAGGACGATGTCGCAGAGCCGATCCTCGACATGCTGCTCGGCGCGGCGCGCGAGCTCAAGCTCGGCGATCCGCTCGACTATGCGACCGATATCGGGCCGGTGATCGACGAGGATGCAAAGACTGCGCTTGAAGCGCACAAAGCCCGCATGCGGGCCGAAGCGCGCGAGCTGCTCGATCTGCCGCTGGTGCCAGAGCTCGCGCACGGCACTTATGTCGCGCCGGCGATCTACGAGATCCCGTCGATCTCGCTGCTGAAGCGCGAGGTGTTCGGGCCCATCCTGCACGTGGTCCGGTTCGACGGCGAACGGCTCGGCGAGGTCTGCGACGCCATCAACGCCACCGGCTACGGTCTCACCCTTGGTTTGCACAGCCGCGTTAAAGCCACGGCCGATTTCGTCGCCGCGCGCGTCAAGGTCGGCAATATGTATGTCAACCGTAACCAGATCGGCGCCGTGGTTGGCGTCCAGCCGTTTGGCGGCGAGGGGCCGTCAGGCACGGGGCCGAAGACCGGCGGGCCGCATTACCTTCAGGCCTTCGCCTTGGAGCGCGTGCGCTCGACCGACACGACGGCCTCCGGCGGCAATGCGAGCCTGCTCGCGGCGGGCGCTGACGAACCCTGATCCTTGCGTCCCCGGCATTGACGCCAGGGCTAGAGGGTCCATCTATAGGCCGAATACATCCTATTGGTGCTGGAGGCGCCAAAAAACATGGCCGAAACTAAGACCCCGGCCAAGACGGCAAGCGGCGATGTCGCCGCCCAGCGCTCGTCGCGCGCCGAGGTCGACGAATTTCTGGAGCAGGTGCGATCGCTCGCGCCGGCTCCGGCTGGCCGCGGCAGGCTGATCTTCGCCATGGACGCGACCATGAGCCGGCAGCCCTCTTGGGACATGGCGCTCGAGCTGCAGGCCGACATGTTCCGTGCGGTCAAGGCGGTCGGCGGCCTCGATGTCCAGCTCGTCTACTTCCGCGGCTTCGATGAGTGCCAGGCGTCGAAATGGGTTGGCGACCCCGACGCGCTGGCGAGGCTCATGCGCATGGTCTCGTGCCGGGGCGGTTATACGCAGATACGCAAAGTGCTCACCCATGCGCATCGCGAAAGCGAGCGGGCCAAGGTCAATGCGCTCATCTATGTCGGCGACTGCATGGAGGAAGATGTCGACCAACTGAGCCAGCTCGCCGGGCAGCTCGGGCTGATCGGCTTGCCGGTGTTCCTCTTCCAGGAAGGGAACGACGCGAAGGCCGAGCGCATCTTCCGGGAGATCGCCCGGCTCTCGCGGGGCGCCTATTGCCGGTTCGACGCGGGCTCGGCGCGGCAGCTCCGCGAGCTGCTCACAGCGGTCGCGGTGTATGCAATCGGTGGCCGCAAGGCGCTCGAGGAGTCGAAAAGCGGGGCCGCGCAGCTCCTTCTCCAGCAGCTCGGCTGATGGCCTGACCCATGGCGTATTTTCTCGCCGGTTGTG
This sequence comes from uncultured Alphaproteobacteria bacterium, assembly GCA_963821255.1. Classification (GTDB taxonomy): domain Bacteria; phylum Pseudomonadota; class Alphaproteobacteria; order Rhizobiales; family Methyloligellaceae; genus Methyloceanibacter. The sequence goes on from CAWGCX010000011.1 coordinate 304,885, forward strand.
CGCTCCTTGTGCTTTTGCTGCTCGGGGCGCGCGCCTTCTCCGGCGCCGATCCGCGACGGCTCGCGAGCGCCGCCCGCAAAGCCGGAGGTGCCGCGGCGCTCGGCGCAGCCGGGTTCCTGATCCTGCGTGGCGCGCTTCCCGTAGCCATCCCGCTCGCCGTATTCGGGCTCTCGCTGCTCAGAGGCGGCGGATTAGGCGTTGGCACTTTCGGTGGATCGCCGACGCCCGGCCAAGCGTCCAATGTCCGCACCGATAAGCTCGAAATGACGCTCGACCACGACAGCGGGCAGATGGACGGCGCCTGCCTTTCCGGGAGGTTCGCAGGGCGCACTCTGTCGTCGTTGAGCGGCGCCGAAGTGATGGAGGTGCTGCACACGTTCCGTAGCGAAGGGGCACAGGAAGCTGCTTTGGTCGAGGCCTATCTCGATTGGCGCCTGCCCGGCTGGCGCGACCTCGATGAGGACCGGAAGGCGAGAGCCGGACATGGGCGCGGCCGGGCCACGCGCAGCGGCATGAGCCCCGAGGAAGCCTACGCCGTGCTCGGCATTGGGCCCGACGCGAGCGATGAGGACATCAGGCAGGCGCATCGCAGGTTGATGATGAAGATGCACCCGGACCAGGGCGGCTCGACCTATCTCGCGGCACGGATCAACGAGGCCAAAGAGGTCCTGCTCGGCCGCGGCTAGCTACTCCGCGCGCATCACCACGCAGTCGAGCGAGCGCTTCTTGAGCGCGACGCAGGTCTCGCGCGCTTCCTCCTCGGAGAACCCGGCGAAGCGGGCGCGGAACCACTCCCGATCCTCCTTCATGAAGGACGCGGTGAAGGGCAGGTGGCCGTCGAGCAAGTCAGTAGCGCGCTGCTGCACCATGCCGAGACGGTTCTCCGCTTCGGTCTGGCTCATATAGGCGCCGACCTGCACCTGGAAGGCGCCATCGACCCGGGTCCGCTTGCCGCGGCGCTGGGGGGCGGGGTTTGGCGTGGTGAGGCTGGCCTGAATGATTTCGGCCGGCTTGGCGTCGCTCGCGACCGGCAAAGAGGCCTCCTTGACCAAGGGCCTGGCCGGCGACTTCGGGGGCGGAGGAGGTGCGGGAGGCGGGGTCGCCTCGGCGAGCGCATAAGCTGGCTTCTTCGCCGGCGCAAGCGGCGCTATCAGCGTGGCGATATGGGATTTCGGCTGCGGCTTGGCCGTCGAGGCCTTGGGCAAATTCTTGTCGAGCAGGGCCCGCATGGCGGCATCACGCTGGTTGCCGGTCTTGCCGCCGAGCACCACGGCGACGAGATGCTTGTTGTCGCGCTTGACGGAAGCGGTGAGGTTGAAGCCGCTCGCCCTCGTGTAGCCCGTCTTGATGCCGTCGGTGCCCTTGTACCCGTAAAGCAGCTTGTTGTGGTTCCGGTAGCTGCGTCCCCGGAAGCTGAAGGAGCGCGTCTCGAAGACGTCGTAATATTCCGGGTAGTCGCGGATGATCCTGACCGCGAGGATGGCCATGTCGCGCGCCGTCGTGACCTGGTCCGGATTGGGCAGGCCGGAGGCATTGCGGAAGATCGTGTTCTTCATGCCCATATTGCGGGCAGTCTGGGTCATCAGCCGGCCGAAATTCTCCTCGGTGCCGGCGATGTTCTCGGCGATGACGGCGGCGGCATCGTTGGCCGAATGGGTGACCAGCGCCTTGATGGCGTCCGACGTCTTGATGGTCGCGCCAGGCTTCAGCCCGAGCTTCGTCGGGGCTTGGCTTGCCGCGTGCTGCGTCACCATGAGCTCGGTGTCCAAGCTCAGCTTGCCCGCCTTAAGATAGCCGAACAGGACATAGAGCGTCATGACCTTGGCCAGCGAGGCGGGGTAGCGGGGCGTATCCGCAGCCTGTGCGTGCAGGATCGAGCCCGCGTTCATGTCCACGACGATGGCGGCGGCGATCGACGGCGCGCGCGGAGCGGACGATTTCTTTTTCTTGGCGAGGGCGTCGCTCGCGGGGGTGCTGAGTGCCGCAAGCATGAGCAGGAGGGCGAGCCCAAACCGGAACGCGCGGGCGGGTGGCGCCCAACAATTAGGCTTACGGCTACTCACAGACCTCGAAGGCTAAGGCCTTCCCCCGTTGACTGACCTTCCCCGACGCGATTCCCTCCGCGTCCGACGGCGCTCGGATGGCGTCCGACTACGCGGGCCGCCTGGCGCTCAAGGGGAAGAAGGCTAAAATCCGCCCGTTGCCAAAGCGTTAAGCTGACCTTGGGGATTTTATGGTGCAGTGCAAAAATTTCGGTTGACGTTTTTTGTGCAATGCATATATATCGCCTGCGTTCGCAGCAATCACGCACACTAACGATTTCGAGGAAGAGGGCTCCCCATGCTCAAAGGGTTCGAAGAGTTTCAGAAGGTCGGCAAAGACGGCTTCGATGCGACCGTCCGTTCGTTTGGCGAGGTCAACAAGGGCTTCCAGGCGATTGCCGCAGAGATCACCGATTATTCCAAGAAGGCGTTCGAGGACGGCACTCGCGCCTTCGAGCAGCTCATCGGCGCCAAGACGATCGAGCAGGCTATCGAGATTCAGTCGCAGTACGCCAAGAAGGCGTACGATAACTATATCACCGAAGTCTCCAAGCTCGGCGAGATGTATGTCGGCCTTGCCAAGGATGCGTACAAGCCGGTCGAGGTCGCCTTGTCCAAGAAGGTTGCATAGTTTCGTACTGCCACAATCCACTCTCCCAAGGCAGAAGGCCCGAGGTTCGACCCCGGGTCTTTTTTTTTGCCGTTTTCCTGTGGCGAAGTGGGGTTATGGTATGGAGAGTCGCGGTCGGCACGCGTTTGCGATGGCGTGCGTTGCCCCGCTAGAATGGAACGGTTGGTCGCAGGGACGGTTCGATCGCTCGCCTTGCAAATGGAAGACGTGACGCCACATAGAGGCTGACGATGGCGCGGAACGGCGATCCTCGCCGGGGCGACGACACCGGCACCCATATCATCACCAAGACACGGCCGAAGACCAAGCGGCCGAGCCTCTACAAGGTGCTGCTCCTCAACGACGACTACACGCCGATGGACTTCGTCGTGTACGTGCTCGAGCGGTTCTTCAACAAGCCGCCCGAGGAGGCGACTCGCATTATGCTTCACGTCCATCAGAAGGGCGTCGGCATCTGTGGGGTCTACACTTACGAAGTCGCTGAGACTAAGGTAGCGCAGGTGACGAGTTTCGCGCGGCAGCACGAGCACCCGCTGCAGTGCACGATGGAGAAGGAATAGGACTTCAGTGGCTTCGTTTTCGACCAGTCTCGAACAGGCTTTGAGGCGCGCTCTGCAATACGCGAACGAGCGCAGCCATGAATATGCGACGCTCGAGCATTTGTTGCTGTCGCTCATCGACGATCGCGATGCGGCCGCCGTGATGCGCGCCTGCGACGTCGACCTCGACCTGCTGCGCGACAAGCTCACCGGCTATATCGACAACGAGCTCTCCGGGCTGGTGCTCGACTCGCATGGCGACGCGCAGCCGACCGCAGGCTTCCAGCGCGTGATCCATCGCGCCGTCGCACATGTGCAATCGTCGGGGCGTGAAGAGGTGACCGGCGCCAACGTGCTGGTCGCGATCTTCGCCGAGCGGGAGAGCCATGCCGCCTTCTTCCTGCAAGAGCAGCACATGACCCGCTTCGACGCGGTCAATTATATCAGCCATGGCATCGCCAAGCGGGCCGGCATGTCGGAGCCGCGCGCGGTGCGCGGTGTTGACGACGACGCAGCGACGGTCGACGGAGGCGACGAGAAGAAGCGCGGCGCCGATGCGCTCGAGGTCTATTGCATCAACCTGAACCAGAAGGCCCGCGCTGGGCGAATCGATCCGCTGATCGGCCGCGGGCCCGAGATCCAGCGCACCATCCAGGTGCTCTGCCGCCGGCAGAAGAACAACCCGCTTTTCGTGGGCGATCCGGGCGTCGGCAAGACGGCCATCGCCGAAGGCTTGGCGCGCCGTATCGTCATGGGCGACGTGCCCGAGGTGCTGCAGGATTCCACGATCTTCCAGCTCGACATGGGCGCTCTGCTCGCCGGCACCCGCTATCGCGGCGATTTCGAGGAGCGGCTCAAGGCCGTGATGCGCGAAATCGAGAACTATCCCGGCGCCATCATGTTCATCGACGAGATCCACACGGTGATCGGGGCAGGGGCCACGTCAGGCGGCGCCATGGATGCGTCGAACTTGCTGAAGCCCGCGCTCCAATCGGGGACGCTACGCTGCATCGGCTCGACCACCTACAAAGAGTACCGCCAGCATTTCGAGAAGGACCGGGCCCTCGTCCGCCGCTTCCAGAAGATCGACGTCAACGAGCCGTCGGTGCCCGACGCGATCGAGATCCTGAAAGGGCTCAAGCCTTATTTCGAGGATTTCCACCGCGTGCGCTACACGAGCCAAGCGATCAAGTCGGCGGTCGAGCTGTCGGCGAAATACATCCACGACCGCAAGCTGCCCGACAAGGCGATCGACGTGATCGACGAGACCGGTGCCTCGCAGATGCTTCTGCCCGAGCGGCAGCGGCGCAAGACGATCGGCGTCAAGGAGGTGGAATCGACCATCGCAACCATGGCGCGCATCCCGCCGAAGACCGTCTCGAAGACCGACCAAGAGGTCTTGCGCGCGATCGATGAGGATCTGAAGCGGATCGTGTTCGGGCAGAACCAAGCCATCGAGGCGCTAGCCGCGGCCATCAAGCTGTCGCGTGCGGGGCTGCGGGAGCCCGGCAAGCCGATCGGCTGCTACATGTTCTCGGGCCCCACGGGCGTTGGCAAGACCGAGGTCGCGCGTCAGCTCTCGCTGCTGCTCGGCGTCGAGCTGCTCCGTTTCGACATGAGCGAATATATGGAGCGGCACACGGTCTCGCGGTTGATCGGCGCGCCGCCCGGCTATGTCGGCTTCGACCAGGGCGGCCTGCTCACCGATGGCGTCGACCAGCATCCGCATTGCGTGCTGCTGCTTGACGAGATCGAGAAGGCGCATCCGGACCTGTTCAACATCCTGTTGCAGGTGATGGATCACGGCAAGCTGACCGACCATAACGGCAAGCGCGTCGACTTCCAGAACGTGATCCTGATCATGACCACGAACGCCGGTGCGACCGACCTCGCCAAGGCGGCGATCGGTTTCAACCGTTCGAAGCGCGAAGGCGACGACGAAGAGGCGATCAACCGCCTGTTCTCGCCCGAGTTCCGCAACCGGCTCGACGCCATCATTCCATTCGCAAGCCTCTCGCCAGAGATCATCTCCAAGGTGGTCGAAAAGTTCGTGTTCCAGCTCGAAGCGCAGCTCGGCGACCGCAACATCACCATCGAGCTGACGCCCGAGGCGAACGCTTGGCTTGCCGAACGCGGCTATGACGACAAGTTCGGCGCCCGTCCGCTTGCCCGCGTGATCCAGGAGCACATCAAAAAGCCGCTCGCCGAGGAGATTCTGTTCGGTGCGCTAAAAGACGGCGGCATCGTCCGCGTGTTGGTCGAGGAGAAGGCGGACGAGAAGCTGCTCGGCTTCGAGTATTTGAAGCCCGATACGCCGATCCGTCCGCGCGATCGGGAGGACACCGAGCCCGACGGCGAAGGTCCCAATGGCGGCCCGCCGAAACGGACTGCAAAGGAGCGGTCGGCGAAACCGCGCGGCAAGGGCAGCGCGCGCAAGTCGCGCGCCGTGCGGACACGCAGCCCCGGCACGAGCCTCGTGCCGAAGGTGCCGCTCGGGTCGAAATAGCCGCTACGCGAGCTTTGCCCTGATCTTTTCGGCTGTGGCGGCGAGCTTGGCCTGATCCTCCATCTTGCCGGCATGCGGCTTGAGCGGCACGCCCTCTTTCCGCGGTACGATGTGGACGTGGAGGTGGAACACGGTCTGGCCGGCGGCCGGGCCGTTGAACTGCTGGATCAGCACGCCATCGGCGCCGACGGCTTCCGCGATCTTCGGCGCGAGCTTCTGCACCACCGCCATGGTCTTCGCCAGCGCCTCGGGCGAGACGTCGAACAGGTCGCGCACGTTCTCCTTGGTGATGACGAGCGTATGGCCTTCCGAGCGCGGCATGATGTCAAGGAAAGCAAGCGTGTCATCGTCCTCATAGAGCTTGTGGCAGGGGATCTCGCCCCGCAGCATCTTCGCGAAGACGTTGTTCTCGTCATAGGCCATGGCGTTCCTCGCTCGCTTTTTCCTGAATCATTTCGAGTCCTTGCGGCGAGTCAAGACATCGGATTCAACGAGGATGGCTTAGTCATGACCGATGGCGGTAAGGCGATTCTTCGGTCAGCAGCGCGATCTCGCGCACAACCGCGCGGCGCTCGCTCTTGAGATAATCGGCGACCGCGCGGCGCAAGCCCAGGTCAGCGATCCAATGCGCGCTGTAAGTCTCGACCGGCAAATAGCCGCGGGCAAGCTTGTGGGCGCCTTGCGCGCCGGCCTCGACGCGCGAAAGCCCGTGCGCGATCGCGAACTCGATGGCCTGGTGGTAGCAAACCTCGAAATGCAGGAACGGGTGCTCCTCGATCGCCCCCCAATAGCGGCCGTAGAGCGCATCCGCGCCGATCACATTCAACGCGCCCGCCACGTAGCGCCCGGCGCGCTTGGCGAACACCAGGAGCAGCCGGTCGGCCATCGCCGCCCCGAGCAGGCTGAAGCAGCGCCGGTTGAGATAGGGCGAGCCCCATTTGCGCGAGCCGGTGTCCATGTAGAAGGTGAAGAACGCGTCCCAATGCGCCTCGCTGAGGTCGCCGCCCGTGACCCATTCGATCTCGATGCCGCCGGCCATCGCCTCGCGCCGTTCCTTACGGATCGCCTTCCGCTTGCGCGCGACGAGCGCGCTTAAGAAATCCTTGAAGCTTGCATAGCCATCGTTCTGCCAATGGAATTGCTGGTCGGTGCGCTGCAGGAAATCGAGCGCGCCGGCGAGGCCCCATTCGTCGCGCGTCGGGAAGGTCATGTGCAACCCTGACAGCCCGAGCTGCTCGCTCACCTGCACTGCGGCCCGCAGCAGCAGCGCCTCGCGCTCGGCGCGATCCGGCCCCCCGCGCGCCAGTAGCCGCCGCCCGGTCACCGGTGTGAATGGGATAGAGCACTGAAGCTTCGGATAATAGCGGCCGCCCGCTTGGCTATAGGCATCGGCCCAGCCGTGATCGAAGACGTACTCGCCGCGGCTATGCGCCTTGAGATAGGAGGGCATGCAGCCGACGAGCGCGCCGGTCTCGTCTTCCAGGAGAAGATGCTGTGGCAGCCATCCGGTTTCTGGCGCGGCAGACCCGCTCTGCTCCAGCGCGCTGAGAAACGCGTGCGATATGAATGGGTTGGCCGGGGCTTGCGGAGAGTTTAAATCACTGCCGCTCGCGCACGCATCCCACGCGGAAGCTGGCACCTTCGCAATACGCGAAACGACGCGCACCGTGTAGTGCGGGCCCTCGCGCCCGGTGACTGAGGCACTATGCTGTTGCTCGATGTCACCCATCGCTTAGGGTCTGATCCCTTCAAAGATCATGGCGTCGGCGTAGCGCAGCGCACGCTCGCGCTCTTCTCGCGTTCGCACCGTCCACGCGAGCAGAGGCAGCCCGAACAGGCGCGCGGCAAGTGGCGCTGGCGCCGGCAACGCCTGCACATCGTAGGCGATGAAGTTGGGCCGCGCGAAGGCGGCTGTGAACAGATGCCGCATACCGAAACGCTGCCCGGCCGTGAGCTCGGGCCAAACGCGCGCATCGAAGCGCTCGGAAACGAGCCCGCGAGCAAGCGAAGGAGCAGCATCCCGAAACGCCGCCACCGAATAAGGATCGAAGGACATCACCCCGACCGGTCCCTCATAGGGCGCGAGCAGCTTCGTGATATTGGCTTCGAACGCCCCGTCGCGCCGCCAGGTGCTCTTGACCTCGAGCAGGAGCGGCACATGCCCGTCGACGAGCGTCAGCAGGTCCGGCAACGACAGGATGAAGTCGGTGCTTCCGCGCAAGGGGATGCGACAGAGTGTCTCCATACTGCGCGCGGCGACCGGTCCCGTCTCCTCCGTCAGCCGGCCGAGCGTGTCGTCGTGAAAGATTACCGGCATGCCGCCGGCGGCGCATTGCAGGTCGACCTCGATCCCATAGCCTTTGCCCATCGCGGCTTTGACCGCGGAGAGGCTATTCTCGACGACCCCGCGCGTGGCGTCGTGCAGGCCCCGATGCGCGAAGGGCCGCCGGAGCCAGTAGAGTTCGCCCATGGGAGGCGCCCGCCCGGTTGCTAGTCGATGGCAAAGATCGCGTCGATTTCAACCGCGGCGCCGAGCGGAAGACTCACGCAGCCCACGGCAATGCGGGTATGGCGCCCCTTGTTGCCGAGGACCTCGACCATAAGGTCCGACGCGCCGTTGATCACTTTCGGATGCTCGGTAAAGTCTGGCGGGGCGTTGACATAACCGGTGAGGCGCAGAAGCTGCACAATGCGGTCGAGATCGCGCAGCGCCGTCTTGGCTTGCGCGAGGATGTTCACCGCGCAAAGCCGCGCGGCAGCCTGCCCCGTGATCAGATCGAGGTCGGCACCTACCTTGCCGGCGAACGCGACCTTGCCGTCAGCGAGCGGCAGCTGGCCCGAAACCAGCAGCAGCCGGTCCAGATGCAGGAAGGAAACATAGTTTGCGACCGGGCTCGCAACCTCGGGCAAAACAAGGTCGAGCGCCTTGAGCCTTGCTTCGATCTCTCCAGCCATGCCGCTTTCCTTTCCAACGAGCTTGCGGTGGGATGCCCTTGGTCAGCAAGCAAATTCCGCGCGCCGTCAAGGCTGTGTGCTGGCCCTTGTCCGGCGTTGCGGTTGGTGCGAAAAATCGCGTCTGCTGGCGCCTGGCCGGCGAATAAGGGGTTGGATTGGATGTCCGGTTCGAGGCTAAGGCTTGCTGTCGTCATCGCGGCGACGCTTTTCGGTGGTGCTCTTTCGGGTCACGCTCAGGCGCAGGCCGTCAAGGAAGTCAACAAGCTTACGCCGCATCGCGCTATCTACGAGATGACGCTGGATGACGCGCGTTCAGCTTCAGGCATCACCGGCATCGACGGCCGCATGGTGTTCGAGTTCACGGGCTCTACATGCGACGGCTATTCGCTCAACATGCGCATGGTTACCCAACTTACGGATTCTCAAGGCCAGACCAATATGACCGACCTCCGTTCCTCGACCTGGGAGCAGGGGGACGGACAGAAGTTCCGTTTCCAGTCGGCGCAATATCTGAACGACAAGCTGAGCGACGTCACTATGGGTCGCGCGACCCGCGAGCCGCCGAACGAGGTGGTCAAGGTCAAGCTCAGCCAGCCCGCGTCGGCCGAGCTCAGCCTACCTGGCAAGGTGCTGTTCCCGACGCAGCACAGCCTCGCTTTGATCGACTCGGCGATCGCGGGCAAGGACCTGTTCCAGGCCAAGATCTATGACGGCTCGGAAAAGGGCCGGAAGGTCTACGACACCACGGCCTTTATCGGCGGCGAGGTAAAGCCTGGCACAGATAAGGCAGAGCTAGAGCAGGTGTCTAAGGACAAGGGCCTCGGCGAACTCGTGTCATGGCCCGTATCCATCGGCTATTTCGACGCGAAGGAGGGCGATCTCACGCCGAGCTACCAGATCGACTTCCGCCTCTATGCGAACGGCGTGAGTCGGGAGCTGCTCATCGACTACGGCGACTTCTCCATCCACGGGACGCTGACTTCGCTCGAATATCTGAAGGCTGGCGAGTGTAAGCGCTGATAGTTGGCCCCCGTCGCTTAAGTCGGCCGCAAAGCCAGAATATTCCATTTTCCCGGCCGTTTTGCCCGTCCTCTAAAGAGTTTGGTTACGGGTTTACGGTGAAATCGCGCCAAACAGGATGGGAGCAAGCCAAGATGTTCTGGAGAGTTAGGTCGGCTCCGACCGCCATGGCGCATTACCAGAAGATCGCCGATCATGGGCCTGCCGAATCGCCGGCGCCCGGGCCGAGGCCGATGACGAAAACCGTTCTGATCGTCGAGGACAACGAGCTGAATATGAAGCTCTTCCGTGATCTTCTCGACGCGCACGGCTACAAGACCTTGCAGACCCGAAACGGCATGGAGGCGCTGGCACTCGCCCGCGAGCATCGGCCCGATCTCATCCTCATGGACATCCAGCTTCCCGAGGTCTCGGGCTTGGAAGTGACCAAATGGCTGAAGGAGGACGACCAGCTCCGCGAGATCCCCGTGATCGCCGTCACTGCCTTCGCCATGAAGGGGGATGAGGAACGGATCCGCGAAGGAGGCTGCGAGGCCTATATCTCGAAGCCCATCTCGGTGATGATGTTCCTCGATACCGTGAAGCAATTCATCGGCGAGGCGCGGTAGAGCGACCATGACCGCGCGCGTTCTCGTCGTCGAAGACGTCGACACCAATGTGAAGCTGCTCGAAGCGCGGCTCGCGGCTGAATATTTCGAGGTGCGCACGGCGAAAAGCGGCCCCGAGGCGCTGCAATCTGCGCCCGCGAGCGCGCCGATGTGATCCTGCTAGATTTGATGATGCCCGGCATCGACGGGTTCGAAGTCTGCCGCAAGCTCAAGACCGATCCGCGCACCCAGCATATGCCGGTCATCATGGTGACGGCGCTCGACCGGCCGTCGGGCCGAGTTAGGGGCCTCGAAGCCGGCCCCGACGACTTTCTCACCAAGCCGGTCGACGACATTGCGCTGATCACGCGGGTCAGGAACGTCGCGCGGCTAAAGATGCTGATCGACGAAATACTGATGCGCGCCTCGACCGAGGAGCAGATGGGCTTTGCCGCCACCGCTCGCCGACAAGGCGGCTTTGGCGAGATCGGTGTCAGGCATCACAACCACGAACTCCTCGCCGCCGAGCCCGCACGCAAGGTCGATGCCGCGAATGTTGCGGCGGACGCGCGCTGCGAACTCCCGGAGCACCGCGTCGCCCGCGTCGTGTCCATAGCCGCTTGGTCCGCCCGCTTCAAAATGACTCCGGCGGCGAAACGGCGCCGTCGCAATGCATTGGCGCAAGCTGCTCGACATCGACCACTTCAAGACGGTCAATGACCCGCCAATGAGCGGGTCGGGACGATCGCGGTCACGGCGAACTAATTTCGCGCTGGTTCCAGGCGAATCGGCGTGGGCGCGACCGGTCGACGCCCGTCCGTGTTGAGTTCAAAGGGTTGAGGCAGGGACTGAAGGCCTATGGTTAAGGCTTTACAATGCCTAGGATTTTATCGTATTAAGCAACGAAACAAGATTGGTTTAATCCCAGCGCAGCCTGTTTTATGATTTGGTCCGAGGTTGCAACGGCATTAGGCGCGGGAGGCGAAGACGGGGTAGGGTAAGGCGAAGCAGTTCGCAAGACCGCCCGTCGTCGGAATCTCCCGCATAGACAGGTTAACCCTGCGGAGTGCTCAGGTCCGCCGCATCTCCTGGGTCCGTGGGGTTCGGTCGGCCGGAGGGCGGCTGAGTGGCCTCCTCGTTAGCGCCGCGTTTCGGCCGACCACCTCTTCGTTCCCCTGCCGGGGCGAAGGCGCTGGCTCGCGCGCCATCTATACGTCTACTGACGCTCAGCCCTATTTGATCTTGGACTCTTTGAATTCGACGTGCTTGCGCGCGACCGGATCGTATTTCTTGAACACGAGTTTCTCGGTTTGATTGCGCGGGTTCTTTTTCGTCACGTAGTAATAGCCCGTGCCGGCTGTGCTCACGAGCTTGATCTTCTGTGTGATTGGCTTGGCCATGGCGGTCTCGAAGAAGCGTTAGCGCGTTCTAGCGTGGTTTTGCGCGGTTATGTCCGTTCGTGCGGGAACCTATTCGGGCGCGGCCTGAAGTTCAAGAGGGAGGCGGCACGATCTGACGGCCGACCGGCTTCGGCAGGTCGGGCGCGAAGCTATCCCCGATCTCCTCCTTGGCGTCTGGGTCGAAGCCATGCATCAAGAGCGCCCATTGCAGCCCGACGAGGGAGCCCTTGATCGGCGGCAGCGCGACGAGCGATAGGATCACGGTGAGCGGCAGCCAGAGCGCGGCATGCACCCAGAGCTGTGGCCTGAGCGCCATTTCGACCGAGAGTACGAGGCTCACGATGATATGGCCGACGATGACGATGGTGAAATAGGGTGGGGCGTCGTCGGCGCGGTGATGATGCAGCGCCTCGCCGCAATGCGGGCAGAACGGGTTGACCTTCAGGTACCGCCCGAACATGCGGCCTATACCGCAGGCCGGGCATTTGAGCAGCGCGCCGCGCAGCATCGCCTGCCCCACGGACCGCTCGCCGAGCGACCTGCCGTCCTTCTGGTGAATACTCACGTGCGCTCCTGCATGGTGTCCCTTTTACCGGCGCTTGCGAGACGCGCCACGCGCCCGTTGTCGCGGTCCACGCTTGCCTTGCGGCCTTCCCTTAGCACGCGGAGGCCCAGCGCGCTTCTGTTTCGCACCGCCCTCTATCTTTCGGCCCTCGATCAACATCTCGAACCTCAGCGCGCCCGCGGTCGGGATCGCCTCGACGAGCCGCACCTCGACCGGATCGCCGAGCCAGTAGGCAAGACCTGACTCCTCGCCCACGAGCGCCTGCCGCACCTCGTCGTGATAGAAATATTCGCGCCCGATGGACGAGGCCGGCACGAAGCCGTCGGCGCCGGTCTCGATCAGGCGCACGAACAAGCCGCTCCGCACGAGCCCCGAGACGCGCGCGGCGAAGCTCGCGCCGATGCGGTCGGCGAGATGAGCGGCAATCAGCCGATCAGCGGTCTCGCGCTCGGCAGCCATGGCGCGGCGCTCCGTATCGGAGATGGCTTGCGCAATCTCGTCTAGCTCGCCCATCTCCGCGTCGGTCAGCCCGTCATTGCCGAAGCCAAGCGCACGCACCAGCGCCCGATGCACGATCAGATCGGCATAGCGGCGGATGGGCGAGGTGAAGTGCGCGTAGCGGCGAAGGTTCAGCCCGAAATGCCCGAAATTGTCGGCGCTGTATACGGCCTGCGCCTGGCTGCGCAGCACGACCTCGCCAACAAGCTCGGCGGTCGGCGTCGCGCGCGTATCGGCGAGGATGCGGTTGAAATGCGCAGGTCGCAGCACCCCAGACTTCGGCAGCTTCTGCCCGATCGTCGCGAGGAAATCGCCGAGCGCCAAAAGCTTCTCCTTCGACGGCGTGTCGTGCACGCGATAGATCAGCGGCGAGCGCTTGGCTTCGAGCGTCTCGGCGGCGGCGACGTTGGCCGCGATCATGAACTCCTCGATCAGCCGATGCGCATCGAGCCGGGGCGGACTCACCACGGCGCGCACGCGGCCCTCGTCGTCGAGCAGGATCTTGCGCTCGGGCAGGTCGAGATCGAGCGGGCTGCGCTGATTGCGCGCGATCTCGAGCGCTGCATAGGCGCCCCAGAGCGGGCGCAGCACCGTGTCGAGCAGCGGCCCGGTCGTCTCGTCGGTGCGCCCGTCGATTGCGGCCTGCGCCTGCTCGTAGGTTAGGCTCGCGGCGGAGCGCATCAGCCCACGCACGAAGCGGTGGCCAAGTTTCTGTCCGTCCTTGTCGACCACCATGCGCACCGCGAGACAGGCACGCGCCTCTCCCTCTTTCAGCGAGCAGAGGTCGTTCGAGATGCGCTCAGGCAGCATGGGCACGACGCGGTCCGGGAAATAGACCGAGTTGCCGCGCTTGCGTGCTTCTTTGTCGAGCGCGCTGCCGGGCCTGACATAGGCCGCGACGTCGGCGATGGCGACGATCACGACATAGCCGCCGCGGTTCTTCGGATCGGGATCCGGCTGAGCCCAGACCGCGTCGTCATGGTCGCGCGCATCCACAGGGTCGATGGTGAGGAGCGGCAAGTGCCGCAAATCCTCGCGGAGCTTGAGGTCCGGCTCCTTCGCCGCTTCGGCTTCCTCGATCGCGGTTTGCGGAAACACATCGGGGATGCCGTGAGCATGAATGGAGATCAGGCTCGTTGCGCGCTGCTCGGACGGGCTACCGAGGCGTTCGGTGACGCGCGCGCCCTGCACGCCGAAACGCCCGGAGCGGGCGAACTCAAAGCGGACAAGCTCGCCGTTCTCCGCATTACCCGTGCTGCCGCGCGGGACCGGCCACTCCCGAAGCTGCTTGCGGTCGACCGGATCGATCACGCCGGCGCCGCCGGGAAGCAAACGAAAGATGCCGAGCAGGCTCCGCCCTGCAATGCGCGGCAGCCTCTTGATGGTGCGCGCCTGATAAGGATAGCCGGCATCGGCGCCAAGCGGGGTGATGCGGGCGAGCACGCGGTCGCCGATGCCCGCAGGCGGCGCCGTCTCGCGGCGGCTCTCGACCATGAGGATGCGGGGAGGGGGCCCGTTATCCTCGTCCCAGGTCGCGGGCCGGGCCAAATATTCGCCGTCGCGGTCGCGGCCGGTGATCTCGAGCACGGTGACAGGCGGCAGCGCGCCAGGCCGTGTGAGCTTGCGGCGCGAGCCAGCAATCAGGCCGTCGTCGGCCATCTCGCGCAACAGCTCTTTCAGCGCAACTCGGTCGCCGCCCTTCACGCCGAAGGCGCGGGCGATCTCGCGCTTGCCGGCCTCGCCGGTCGTGCTCGCGAGGAAATCGAGAATGTCCTGCTTCGAGGGAAGCTTGCCCGTTTGCTTGTTGCGTGCGCGCGGCCCCAGCGCCCCCTTAGGTCTTGCCACCGCCGCCGCTCAGCCCGCCGTCTCCTCGACGGCCTCTTTATTGCTCTTCGTCGTACCCTTGCGCGCGGGCGATTTGGCCTTAACAGGCGACTTAGCCTTCGCGGTCTTCTTGGCGGCGGCCTTGGCCGGCTTCTTCTTGGCAGGCCCCTTGGCGGCACGCGCGGTGATCAGCGCGACCGCCTCGTCCATCGTGACTTCCTTGGGCACGCGATCCCTGGGCAGAGTGGCGTTGACCTTGCCGTGCTTCACGTAAGGACCGTAGCGGCCCGAAAGCACCTGCACCTTGCCGCCGCCCTCGGGATGATCGCCGAGATCCTTGATCACGCTCGCGCCTTGCGGGCGCCGGTTCGCGGCCTTTTCCGCGAGCAGGCTCACGGCGCGATTGGTGCCGACCTCGAACACTTCTTCAGGCGTGGGCAGGCTCGCATATTTGCCGTCGTGCTGGACGTAGGGCCCGTAGCGGCCGAAGCCCGCCAGGATCGGCTTGCCAGTCTCTGGATGCGCCCCAATCTCGCGCGGCAGCGCGAGCAGCGCAAGCGCCTGCGCGAGCTCAAGACTTTCCGGCTCGGTTCCTTTCGGGATCGAGGCGCGCTTCGGCTTCTCGTCCTTGCCGTTCGCCTCGCCGAGCTGGACGTAAGGTCCGAAGCGGCCGGTGCGGAGCGTGACATCGAGCCCGGTCTCGGGGTCCGTGCCGAGCAGCTTGCCTTCGGCACCGACGCCAGGCTTGTCGCCGGTATCGGCGAGCTGACGGGTGAAGCGACAGTCCGGATAGTTCGAGCAGCCGATAAAGGCGCCGAACTTGCCGACCTTGAGGCTCAAACGCCCGGCGCTGCAAGAGGGGCAAGCGCGCGGGTCGCCGCCTTGGCTCGTCTCGGGGAAGATGTGCGGACCGAGGAGTTCGTTCAGCGCCTCGAGCACCTCGGCAATGCGCAGATCGCCGATGTCGTTCACCGCGCCGATGAACTCGCGCCAGAAATCGCGCAGCACGTCCTTCCATTCGAGCTTGCCAGCGGAGATGAGGTCCAGCTTCTCCTCGAGGTCGGCGGTGAAGTCGTATTCGACGTAGCGGCGGAAGAAGCTTTCGAGGAAGGCGGTGACGAGCCGGCCCTTGTCCTCTGGGTAAAGCCGCTTCTTGTCGATGCGCACATATTCGCGGTCGCGCAGCACGTTGAGGGTCGAGGCATAGGTGGAAGGGCGGCCGATGCCGAGCTCCTCCATCTTCTTGATCAGCGTCGCCTCGCTGTAGCGGGGCGGCGGCTCGGTGAAGTGCTGCTTCGCCACGATCTCGCGCGGGTCGAGTTTGTCGCCTTTCGCAAGAGCGGGTAGCGCGCTGTCCTCGCCGATCGCGTCGTCGACGCCCTCCTCGTAGATTTTGAGGAAGCCGTCGAAGCGGATCACCGAGCCCGTGGCGCGGACACCGTAAGGCTTGCCGTCGCTGCCGGTCACGTCGATCTCTGCGGTGGTGCGCTCGATCTCGGCGCTCGAAGCCTGGCTCGCGAGCGTGCGCTGCCAGATGAGTTTGTAGAGCTTGGCCGCATCGGGATCGAGATAGCGGGAGACCTTGTCGGGTGCCTTGGCGAAGTCGGTCGGGCGGATGGCCTCGTGCGCTTCCTGCGCGTTCTTGGCCTTGGTCTCGTATTGGCGCGGCGAGGAGGGCACGTAGCGGTCGCCACAGGCCTTGGTGACGAGGCGGCGGATCGCGGAGACGGCTTCAGGCACGATCTGCACGCCGTCGGTGCGCATGTAAGTGATGAGGCCCTCGCTCTCGCCGCCGAGATCGACGCCCTCATAGAGCCGCTGGGCGAGCTGCATCGTGTGGCGCGGCGAGTAGCCGAGCTTGCGCGAGGCTTCCTGTTGCAGGGTCGAGGTGGTGAAGGGCGCTGCGGGATTGCGGCGCTGCGACTTGCTCTCGACGGCGCCGACCAAGAAGCGTCCACCTTCGAGCGCGTTCTTCAGCCGCGTCGCGCTCGCCTGATCGGGGATGTCGAATTTGTCGAGCTTCTTGCCGTCGGCGGTAACGAGGCGTGCCTCGAAGGTCTCGTTCTTGGCGGTCGCGAGCTCGGCGGCGATCGTCCAATATTCCTGCGCCTTGAACTGCTCGATCTCGAGCTCGCGGTTGCAGACGAGCCTGAGCGCCACGGACTGGACGCGGCCGGCCGAGCGGGCGCCCGGAAGCTTGCGCCACAAGACCGGCGACAGCGTGAAGCCGACGAGATAGTCGAGCGCGCGGCGGGCGAGATAGGCGTTGACCAGCGGCCCGTCGATCGCGCGCGGGTGGCGCATGGCGTCGAGCACCGCCTCCTTGGTCACGGCGTTGAACACGACGCGCTCGACGGGGACGCCGGCGAGCGCTTTCTTGCGGTCGAGGATCTGCAGCACGTGCCAGGAGATGGCCTCGCCCTCACGGTCGGGGTCGGTGGCGAGGATCAGCTTATTCGCGCCCTTGACGGCGCGTGCGATCTCGTCGAGCCGCTTCGCCGCCTTGGGATCGACGTCCCAATGCATGGCGAAGTCCTTCTCGGGCTCGACCGAGCCATTCTTGGCCGGCAGGTCGCGCACATGGCCGTAGGAGGCGATCACGTGATAATCCGGCCCGAGATACTTGTTGACGGTCTTTGCCTTGGCTGGCGATTCGACGATGACGATGTTCATTGAGATTCCCTAGCCCGCGAAAATCCCGCCAGGCTGAGGCTTGAGGGGCGGCTTGGCCCCGGTTACGCGCCCGAAAATGGTGTCTTGGACCGCCTCTGTCAAATTTGGCTCAGTCCGGCGCGCGGCGATTGACAACTTGTAAGGGTGTAGACTAATCAGGACAACCTAAGGATGTTCCAGAGTCCTGAGGGTTTAGGCATTCCCAGCGGGGTTTGGCACGTCTACGCGAACTAAGGAAGAACATTATGTCAGCGACGGGCGCGCGGCCTTATTCGGCAGCGCAGAGCCATCCGGGAACGCCCCACGCCCCAGGAGGCGGCCGACTATATCGGAGCGCTGCTCGACCGGCTTGCGGCTCGTGGCCCACGACGCGAACCTGCCGTTCCTCGCCTCTCTCATCGCCGTGGCGCTCGAGGAGGCAAAGAGCACCAAATCGGCGGGCAAGTCGCAGGGCGTCGATCAGCGATACGAGCTGCCTGCCGTGGCGCTGGAGGCGCCCGGCGAGATCGAGCTCGAGCAGAACGATATGCACTTTGCGGTTCTCGACCCCGGTCGCACGGATCAATTCGTCGATATCGACGGGGCTCGGGCCGAGCGCGGCGACGATCCGCTCCCGCTCGCTCTGGCGGATGTCGGGCAGGGGCTCGGGCGCGCGCTCTTCATCCGAGGAGGCAAGTTCGGTTGAGGGTGGCCCGAGCGGGCGGCCTAGCGCGCGCCGACCGCCGCCACGATCGGGGCCATGGCAAGCTCGAGCCGGCCCCTTGACGTAGAGCAGAGGCGGGGGCGCATCGACTTGCGCGAGTGCCGGCGGATAGCCGTGCTCGCCAACGGCGACAAGCGACGCCCCGAGCCGCTCGGCTTCTCGCAGCTCCGGCTCGGCCTTCTCTTCGCTATAGAGATGATGTCCTGCACGCGTCCGCCGCGGCGCGACAGAACGGGGAGAGCCTGAAGCGCGCCTTCGGCGCCGCCGAACTGGTTGACATGCGCGCGGAACGTCGCCGGGCCCACATTCTCGCTGCGGATGAGCCGCAGCCAATGCAGCCGCTGGCGGCGTTCGAGCCGCAGCTCGCGCGCGGGTCTAGTCGTTGCTTTCGCCAATCCGCGTCTCCTCGCGTCGCAGCAATCGTTGGATATTGGATCTATGCCGGACAATGAGCAGCACCGTAAAGACGAGCGCCAGCGTGGCGAGCGGCCAGTTGCCGAGCGCGGCCAGTATTGCCAGCGTCGCAGCCGAAGCAGCGAGCGCGGCGAGCGAGGAATAGCGGGTGACAAGCGCTACCAGCAGCCAGACGCCGCAAAAGGCGAGCGCCGCCGGCCAATGAAGTCCGAGCACCACGCCGATATAGGTCGCGACCCCCTTGCCGCCGCGAAAACCGAGCCAGACCGGATAAAGATGCCCGAGAAAAGCGCCGAGGCCCGCGGCGAGTGCCGCCGGCTCGCCACCGAAGCGTGCGGCGATCAGCACGGCGGCAGTGCCCTTCCCGGCGTCGAGCAGGAGCGTCAGCGCGGCGAGCTTCTTGCCGCCTGCGCGCAGCACGTTGGTCGCACCGATATTGCCGGAGCCGACCTCGCGGACATCGCCGAGCCCCGCGAGCTTGCCGAGGATGAGGCCGAACGGGATCGAGCCGAGCAGGTAGCCCCCGGCGAACGCAGCGGCGAGCGTGAGGGCGTCACTCCAATCGGCAGGAGACATCGACCCCCTCGCTAAGAGACGCCGCTAGCGTGGGGGCGTCACTCCAATCGGCAGGAGACATCGACCCCCTCGCTAAGAAACGCCGCTAAGGCCCGAACGGATCAGCGTAGTAGTAGACAAAGCGGCCGGCAACGAGGGTGAGCAGTGCGCGGCCCTCGAAACGAGCGCCGTCAAACGGCGTGTTCTTGGACTTCGAGCGGAGATTTTCCGGCTCGAGCGTCCAGGGCGTGGCGAGGTCGATCACCGCGAGGTCCGCCGGCGCGCCCTTGGCGAGGCGGCCGCTCTTCAGCCCGAGCAGCCGGGCCGGATTGAACGAGAGCGCCGCAAGCAGACGGTGCAGCTCGACCTCGCCGCTGTGATAGAGGCGGAGCGCGGCGGCGAGCAGCGTCTCAAGGCCGATGGCGCCGTCATTGGCGTCGGCAAATGGCCGGCGCTTGCCTTCGGCGCCGCGCGGGTCGTGCGCCGAGACGATCACGTCGATGTCGCCGCTTGCGATCCCCTCGACCATGGCGCGGCGGTCGTCCTCGGAGCGGAGCGGCGGCTTCATCTTGAAGAACGTCCGATAGGGCCCGATGTCGTTCTCGTTCAGCGTAAGGTGGTTGATTGACACGCCGCACGTGACAGGGAGCCCTCGCGCCTTGGCGGCACGGACGATGTCGAGCGAGGCGCGGCACGAGATCTGGCCCGCGTGATAGCGCCCGCCGGAAAGCTCGACCAAGCGAATGTCGCGCTCGAGCATGATCGTCTCGGCAGCAGCGGGCACGCCGCGAAGCCCCAGCCGTGTCGCCACCTCGCCCTCGTTCATCACCCCGTCCTTGGCGAGGTCCGCGTCTTCCAGGTGGTGCACGATCAGCGCATCGAAATCCTTGGCATAGGCGAGCACATTGCGCATGACCTTGGCGTTGGCGAGGCTGGTCTTGCCGTTGGCAAAGGCGATTGCGCCAGCTTCGCTCAGCAAGCCGATCTCGCTCATCTCAACGCCCGCGAGCCCCTTGGTCATCGCGGCCATCGGATGCACATTGACGAGCGCCGTATCGCGCGCGCGCCGCATGATGAAATCGACGAGCGCGACGTCGTCGATCACGGGATCGGTGTTGGGCATGACGGCGAAAGTGGTGACGCCTCCGGCCGCCGCCGCGCGGCTTGCGGTTGCGAGCGTCTCGCGGTGCTCATGCCCGGGCTCGCCGGTGAACACCATCATGTCGACCAGCCCCGGCGTCACGACGCGTCCCCCGCAATCGATGGGCTCGGCTTCGCCAAGCTCGCCGTCTGCGATATGCGGTCCGAAATCGGCGATCTCGCTTTGGGAGATCAGCACGCCGCCTTGCTGGTCGAGGCCCGTGGCACGATCGACCAGCCGCGCGTTGACGAGCGCGACGGGGCGCGTTTGGGCGGGCTGGTCGCGGTCGAGCACGTCCATGGGGCTCACCGGTTCGGCAGATGACGGGCGAGTGCCTGGAGCACGGCCATGCGCACGGCGACGCCCATCTCGACCTGCTCGCGGATCACACTGCGGGCGTCGTCGGCGACATTGGAGTCGATCTCGACGCCGCGATTCATCGGGCCGGGATGCATGACGAGCGCGTCGGGCTTGGCGCGGGCAAGCTTGTCGTAGTCAAGCCCAAAGAAGTGGAAATATTCGCGCTGGCTCGGGATCAGCGCCGAGGTCATGCGCTCGCGCTGGAGCCTGAGCATCATGACGATGTCGGCACCTTCGAGCCCCGCCCACATCGAGTTGTACACCTCGACGCCGAGGCGCTCGACGCCCGAAGCGAGCAGTGTGGATGGCGCCACCACGCGCACGCGCGCGCCGAGCGTGTTGAGCAGCAGGATGTTTGAGCGCGCCACGCGCGAGTGGAGGATGTCGCCGCAGATCGCGACGGTCAGGCCCTCGATGCGGCCCTTGTGGCGGCGGATGGTGAGCGCGTCGAGCAGGGCCTGAGTCGGGTGCTCGTGGCTGCCGTCGCCGGCGTTGATCACCGAGCAGTCGACCTTCTGCGAGAGAAGCTCCACCGCGCCAGCCGCGTGGTGACGCACCACGAGGATATCGGGCCGCATGGCGTTGAGCGTCACCGCCGTGTCGATCAGGGTCTCGCCCTTCTGCACCGACGAGGTCGGGATCGACATGTTCATCACGTCGGCCCCGAGGCGCTTGCCCGCGAGCTCGAAGGAACTTTGCGTCCTGGTCGAGGCCTCGAAGAAGAGATTGATCAGGGTGCGGCCTCGCAGATCGTCTCGCTTCTTGGCGACCTGGCGGCTGAGCTTGGCAGCCTCCTCGGCGAGGTCGAGCAGGGCTACGATCTCGTCGCGCGAAAGACCTTCGATTCCAAGGAGATGCCGGTGAGGGAAGGAGAGTTCGGTGGCTTGGGATACAAGGCTCATCGAAGGAGACTGTATAGGGCGCCGGGCGCCGCGCGGCAAGCGGGCGACACGAAAATAATGCGGCTGGAGGGTCCCCCAAGCGCGGCTTGCCGATGCCGGTATGAGCTGGATCGTGGCCCGCGGACCCGCACCGGGCGCGAGCGCGTTTCACCTGTTGCTAATGATCCGGCGCACGATCGCGCCTGAGCTGCGAGAATCAGATTGCGTTGAACCGCGTCCCGCCGCAGCTTGCGGAGAGGGGGATGCTAGGAACGAGGAAACGACGATGCGCAAGCTTACCTTGCCCTTGGCGTGACGGCGGCGATGCTGCTTGCGGGCGGCCTTGCCTGGAAGGCAGATGCGATGACCTGGAGTTCGGCGAGTTCGACGCTGCCCGCCGCGACCAAGAATTTCTCGCCGGTCGAGAGGACGGCCTGCAACGGGCCGGGACTCTGGTGCCCGACCGGCTTCGTCCGGAGACGCGGTCCCGGGGCGTGCCGTTGCGTACCGTGCTAGGCGTAACGCTGACGTCCTGAACGCTCGCGAACGAGCCAGAGGCCGCCGCCAATCGGCGGCCTCTTTGTTTCCGGCGCAGCATGGGCGCGCGCGCCATCGGGGCTTGTCAAGTTTCGGAATTTCAATACCTTGCACCCATAGCGATTCGTTCCGGGTGAGGGTGCTTGCGTGAGGGCGAGTAGGGGTTCCAGCCAGGCGGAGGCTGCGCCATGATGAGCTTGCCGTTTCTTCTCTTTGCCTGCGGCCTCGGCGCCGCATGGCTCAGGCAGCGCGGGGCGGCGATGGGGTTCTGGGTCGCCGGATTCGTCGTGATGCTCGTGCTGTTCCGCATACATATGACCGAAGTCCTCAATATCGCGCTTTGATCTAGGGGAGAGCAGCGTGACGGGCGACTTGTCGAGGCTCCTCAATGCCTTGGGGCTCGTGCTCGTCAACATCGTGCTGCTGGCCGCTTTGTTCGACCAGTTCTGGTTCGGCGACCTGCCGTGCCCGCTCTGCACGCTGCAGCGCGCGGCCTTTGTCGGAGTCGGCTTCGGCTTAGCGCTGAACGTGATCTTCGGGCCGAAGCCCAGCCACTACGCGGTCATCATTCTGAGCGCCGTCGCAGGCGCGGCCATCGCCATGCGCCAGACCTTGCTGTATATCGTACCGGGCACCGGCTCCTACGGCAACGCGGTGCTCGGGCTGCATCTCTATAGCTGGGCGTTCATCATCTTCGCGCTGGTCATCGTCGGCAGCGCGTTGATGCTGTTTTTCGACCGGCAGTTCGTGCATACCGGGCCGCTCTCGGCGCGGCTTAGGCCGCTGCCGCTCGTCACCTTCCTCGTGTTCGTGACGCTTGCCGTGATCCTTGCGGTCTCGACGTTCGCGCTGTGCGGCATGGGCTTCTGCCCCGATCAGCCAACGAGCTACTGGATCTTCGGCGCTCCACCGGCTCAGCCGGCACCGGCGCCCGCTCCTCAGCCTTAAGTCTCCTCGGCGAGTCGCTTCAGCCGGTCGAGCGCGCCTTGCAGGATATAAGCGGCGGCCATGCGGTCGATCACCTCGGCGCGGCGCTTGCGCGAGGCGTCCGCCTCAATCAGATGGCGCTCGACGGCGGCGGTCGAGAGCCTCTCGTCCCAGAAGGCGATCGGCACCGCGACATGGGCCGCGAGATTGCGCGCGAAAGCGCGGGTGGACTGCGCGCGCGGGCCTTCTGAGCCATCGAGATTGAGGGGGAGGCCTATGACCAGCGCGCCGACATCATGCGTTGCGATCGCGTCCTGGATGGGCGTCACGTCGGCGGTGAATTTGGTACGGCGGACCGTGTCATAAGGCGTGGCGACCGTGCGCGTCACGTCAGACAGCGCGAGCCCGATCGTCTTGCTGCCGACGTCGAGGCCGAGCAGCCGCGCGTCGCGTGCGAGCAGCTGCGGCAGGTCTTCTATCGCGACGAGAGATGCTACAGTCACGCGAGCAGCATCAAGGGGTGAAGGCGCATGAAAATTACCTGGTTCGGCCATTCCTGCTTCCGCATCGATACGGGAGCCTGCAGCATCCTGATCGATCCTTTCCTCACACACAACGCCACGTTCGAGAAGTCCGGCATCAAACTCTCCGACGCGGTCAAGGACGTGACCCATGTGGCGCTGACCCATGGGCATGAGGACCATTTGGGCGACACGGTCGAGATCTGCAAGGAGACCGGCGCGCCGCTTATCGCCGTGCACGAGCTCGCCACCTATCTCGCGAGCCGTGGCGTCGATCGAGTCGACGGGGGCAAT
Organism: uncultured Alphaproteobacteria bacterium; assembly: GCA_963821255.1. Lineage (GTDB taxonomy): Bacteria > Pseudomonadota > Alphaproteobacteria > Rhizobiales > Methyloligellaceae > Methyloceanibacter. The sequence continues at coordinate 328,458 of CAWGCX010000011.1, forward strand.
ACCGGCGGCACGCTCTTTCACGGGCATTTCGATCTGACTTTCGTGCCGGCCTGGCACTCGGCCTCGAACATGGTGGACGGGCGCCCGGTCTATCTCGGTGCCTGTTGCGGGCTCGTCATCGCGGTGAAGGGCGGCAAGACCGTCTACCATATGGGCGACACGGCGATCTTTTCCGACATGGCGCTGATCAACGAGCTCCACCGGCCCGAGATCGGTTTCGTGCCGATCGGCGACCGCTACACGATGGGGGCCAAGATTGCGGCGCTCGCCTGCAGGCGCTTCTTCCAGTTCGAGACCATCGTGCCGTGCCATTACGGGACCTTCCCATTGCTCGACCCGACCGCAGACCGGTTCGTGGGCGAGATGGACAGCCGCGCCGTGGTCGTGCCCAAGGTCGGCGTTCCCTTCGAGGTGTGAGCCACGTTGCCGCCCGGCAGGGCCGGTGGTAGAGGAACGCAAGTAAGCCCGCACGCAACCTCCGGCCCCGAATGTCCGTCGATCGCGCCACAGTCCGCCGCATCGCCCGCCTCGCCCGCATCGCCATCACCGACCATGAGGCGGAGCGCCTTGAGGCGGAGCTTTCCGGCATTCTCGACTGGGTCGCCCAGCTCGACGAGCTCGACACCAGCAATGTCGAGCCGATGACCCGCGTCGCTGCCATGACCATCAAGCAGCGCGACGACGTGGTCACCGACGGGTTTTGCGCCGACGATATTCTCAAGAATGCGCCCAAGGTGGACGACCACTATTTCGTCGTGCCGAAGATCGTCGAGTAGGGGACAGCGATGACGCGCGCATTTCTCCTCATGCTGGGGCTCTTGCTGGCGGGCGCAGGGGCGAGGCTCGCCCAAGGCCTGCCCGAGGGCACCTTCGCCTCGACCAAGGAAGGCTGCGAGAAGCTCGCGACCAAGGCCAAAAGGTCGATCTCGGCGCCTTCGCGCATTGCGGAAAGATTCTGACGGACTGATCGTGACAGAGCTGACCGACCTCACCATCGCCGATGCGCGGCAGGCCCTGCGCGACAGGTCCTTCTCCGCGACCGAGCTCGCGCACGCGCATATCGCGGCGATTGAGGCGGCGAACACCGCGCTCAACGCCTATGTGCTGCCGACGCTCGAGCGCGCGCTGCAAATGGCGAAAGCGAGCGAGGCGCGGCTCAAAGCGGGCGAGGGGGGTGCGCTCGAAGGCATCCCGCTCGGCATCAAGGATCTGTTCTGCACGCGCGATGTGCGCACCACGGCCTGCTCGCACATTCTCGGCGGCTTCACGCCCACTTACGAGTCGACCGTCACGGCCAATCTCTGGGAGGCGGGCGCGGTGATGCTCGGCAAGCTCAACAACGACGAGTTCGCCATGGGCTCCTCCAACGAGACGAGCTTTTATGGGCCGGTGATCAATCCCTGGCGGCGCGCGGGCTCGAACGCAAAGCTCGTGCCGGGCGGATCGTCGGGTGGATCGTCGGCGGCGGTGGCGGCGCGGCTTTGCATGGGCGCGACCGCGACCGACACGGGCGGCTCGATCCGCCAGCCCGCCGCCGTCACCGGCACGGTCGGCATCAAGCCGACCTACGGCCGCTGCTCGCGCTGGGGGATCGTGGCGTTCGCTTCCTCGCTCGACCAGGCGGGACCGATCGCGCGGAGCGTGCGCGACGCAGCGATCCTGCTCGGCGTCATGGCGAGCAGCGATCCGAAGGACACGACGAGCGTGGACATGCCCGTGCCGGACTACGAGGCGGCGGTCGATCGCGGCGTGAAGGGGCTCGTGATCGGCATCCCTAAGGAATACCGCGTGCCCGGCATGGCGCCCGAGATCGAGGCGCTGTGGCAGCAGGGCGTGTCGTGGCTCAGGCACGCGGGCGCCAGGATCGTTGAGGTGAGCCTGCCGCACACGAAATACGCGCTGCCGTCTTATTATATTGTCGCGCCGGCTGAGGCCTCGTCGAACCTCGCCCGCTATGACGGCGTGCGCTACGGCTTGCGCGGGAAGGGCTCGGACATCATCTCGATGTACGAGAACACGCGCGCTGCGGGCTTCGGCGCTGAGGTCAAGCGGCGCATCTTGATCGGGACCTATGTGCTCTCGGCCGGCTATTACGATGCCTATTATCTCAAGGCGCAGAAGGTGCGCACCTTGATCAAGCACGACTTCGATCTTGCCTTCGAGAAGGTCGACACCATTCTCACGCCGACCACGCCGGGGCCTGCCTTTGCGCTCGGCGAGAAATCAGGAGACCCGGTCGAGATGTATCTCAACGACATCTTCACCGTAACGGTGAACATGGCGGGGCTGCCGGGCATGAGCGTGCCTGCGGGCCTGTCGTCGGAGGGCACGCCGCTCGGGCTGCAGCTCATCGGGCGTGCTTTCGACGAGGAGACCTTGTTCCGCGCGGGGCAGGTGATCGAGGAGGCGGCGGGGCCGCTATTCAAGCCGAAGGATTGGTGGAGTAAAGCCGCATGAGCGAGCAAAGGACGAAGCGTTTGTTGGTCTCCTCAGGCAGTCCCTACGAGCCGGTCATCGGCTTTTCGCGCGCGGTGCGCGTGGGCAACATCGTTGCCGTCGGTGGCACGGCGGCAGGGTCGAGCGGCAAGCCGGTGGCGAAGGGCGATCCTGCGGCGCAGACCCGCGCCATTCTGGAGATCATCGAGAAAGCGCTTCGCGACGCCGGCGCGAGCCTGAAGGACGTCGTGCGGACCCGCATCTATCTCGTGGATATTGCGCATTGGGAGGCGGCAGGCCGCGTTCACGGCGAGTTTTTCGGCGACATTCGCCCAGCTTCGACCATGCTTCAGGCGGCCGCCTTCATCAATCCGGACTGGCTCGTCGAGATCGAGGCCGACGCCGTTGTCGAGGAGGGCTAAGAGGATGGCGCCCCGCGAGGCCGAGGAGTGCAAGGACATGGACGCGGTGCGCGAGGAGATCGACCGCATCGACGCGGCGCTAGTCGATCTGATCGGCGAGCGCTTCGGCTACGTCGACCGGGCCTGGCAGCTCAAGCAGTCGCCCGCCGAGGCGCGCGTGCAGTGGCGCATCCAACAGGTGATCGACCGCGTGCGCGCGCGCGCTGCCGAGCAAGGCCTGCCGCCCGAGCTTGCCGAGGCGCTGTGGCGGCAGATGATCGGCTGGTTCATCCAATACGAAGAGGAGAAGCTCCGCCAGCAGCACGAGAATCGCGAGGAGTAGCCGCTAGCTCCTCCCGCAGGGTTTCTTGTCATTCCCGCGAAGCGGGAATCCAGTAACCACCGCCGTTTGTGGTAAGGCTCGGCCGGGGCTACTGGATTGCCCGGTCAAGCCGGGCAATGACACATTGCGTATTGAAATGCAGGAACGAACCAAACAGAGCAATCTCATCGAGGGCGCCACCGGCGAGTGGGAGGTGGTGATCGGCATGGAGGTGCATGCGCAAATCACCTCCAACGCTAAGCTGTTCTCGGGCGCTTCGACCGAGTTCGGCGGCGAGCCGAACAGCCATGTGAGCCTGGTCGATGCGGCCATGCCGGGGATGCTGCCGGTGATCAACGCGGGTTGCATCGCGCAAGCGATCCGCACCGGGCTCGGGCTGAAAGCCGAGATCAACCTCAACTCGGTGTTCGACCGAAAGAACTATTTCTATCCAGATCTGCCGCAGGGCTATCAGATCAGCCAGTACAAGAGCCCGATCGTCGGCGAGGGCGAGGTCGTGGTCGATCTGCTCGGCGGCGAGCGCGTTGTCGTCGGCATCGATCGGCTGCATCTCGAGCAGGACGCGGGGAAGAGCCTGCACGACCAGCACCCGCAATTCTCTTTCGTCGATCTCAACCGCTCGGGCGTGGCGCTGATGGAGATCGTGTCGAAGCCGGATTTGCGCTCCTCGGAGCAGGCCAAGGCGTATCTCACGAAGCTCCGCACCATCATGCGCTATCTCGGCACGTGCGACGGCAATATGGAGCAGGGGTCTTTGCGCGCCGACATCAACGTGTCGGTGCGACGGCCGGGCGACAAGCTCGGCACGCGCTGCGAGATCAAGAACGTGAACTCGATCCGCTTCATCGGACAGGCTATCGAGCACGAGGCGCGCAGGCAGATCGACATTCTCGAAGAGGGTGGGGCGATCCACCAGGAGACGCGGTTGTTCGATGCGAAGACCGGCACGACGCGGTCGATGCGTTCGAAGGAGGAAGCGCACGATTATCGCTATTTCCCTGACCCGGACCTCTTGCCGCTCGAGCTGATGCAGGGCTACGTGGATGCGCTGGCGCGCGACCTGCCGGAGCTGCCGGACCAAAAACGCGCACGCTTCATCTCGGATTACGGACTTATGCCATACGACGCGGACGTGCTGATCGCCGAGAAAGAGAGGGCTGATTATTACGAGGCGATGGTACAGGACGGCGCAGAACCAAAGCCGGCTGCTAACTGGCTCATAAACGAATACTTGGGTCGCATGAACAGACCTGTCTCAACGACTGAAGGAGACGACGGCACGTCTGAAACTACCGAGGCAGACGAACCAGACGAGTCGGTTGAGGATGCTGAAACTGTGTTTTCGTATGCGCCGGAAGCTGCTCCGGCGGCGTCCTCCACGATCAAGCTCGGCCCTGTTCCACCTTCAGCAAATTCCGCCATCGTTCAAATGGTGACCACGGGAGTGATATCGGGGAAGACTGCAAAGGACGTCCTGGACTTTGTCTGGATGCATCCTGGCGAGGATCCGAAAACGCACGTCGAGGCGCGCGGGCTCGTCCAGGTCACCGACATGGGCGCCATCGAGAAAGCGGTCGACGAGGTGATCGCCGCCAATCCCGACAAGGCCGAGCAGGCCAAGCAGAAGCCCGCGCTCGGCGGGTGGTTCGTCGGCCAGGTGATGAAGGCGACCGGCGGCAAGGCAAGCCCGCAAGCCGTCAACGCGCTCGTGAAGCAAAAGCTCGGGATCGAGTAGCGATCCCATGACACACGCGATCCGCGTCCACGAATATGGCGGGCCCGACGTCCTCAAATGGGAGGAGGTCGAGGTGGGCGCGCCCGGTCCCGGCGAGATCAAGATCAAGCAGACGGCCGTCGGCCTCAATTATATCGACGTTTATATGCGAACTGGGCTCTATCCACAGGCCTCGCTTCCCTTCATTCCGGGTATGGAGGGCGCGGGCGAGGTCACCGAAATCGGCGAGGGCGTGCGCGACCTGAAGGTTGGGCGCCGCGTCGCCTATGCGGGCCAGTCCGGGGGCTATGCGCAGGAGCGCATCATCCAGGCGGACCGCGTGGTCAAAATCCCGCCTGGCATCTCCGACGAGACCGCGGCGGCGATCATGCTAAAGGGCATGACCGCGCAATATCTCTTGCGGCGGACCTACAAGGTAGGGCCCGAGACCACGCTGCTGTTCCATGCCGCGGCGGGAGGCGTCGGGCTCATCGCCTGCCAATGGGCCGCTTCGCTCGGCGCCACCGTGATCGGCACCGTGGGCTCCGCCGGCAAGGCGCTGATCGCGCGCGCGAATGGCTGCGACCACGTTATCAACACGCGCGAGGAGGATTTCGTCGCCAAGGTGAAGGAATACACCAAGGGCAAGGGCGTGGACGTCGTCTACAATTCGATCGGCAAGGACACCTTCCCGGAGTCGCTCGATTGTCTGAAGCCGCTCGGCATGTGGGTGAGCTTCGGCCAGGCCTCCGGTCCCGTCCCTGAGTTCAAGATCACACTGCTCTCGCAAAAGGCCTCGCTGTTCGCCACGCGCCCGTCGCTCGGCAACTATATCGAGACGCGCAAGGACCTCGTGGCCACTGCCAACGACCTCTTCGCGGTCGTCACCAAGGACAAGGTGAAGATCTCGATCGACCAGGTCTATCCGCTGGAAGAGGCGTCGCGCGCGCATCGCGAGCTCGAAGCGCGCCTCACCACGGGCTCGACGGTGCTGCTGCCGGGCTAGGTCGCGCGGCGGGCGAAGGTGCCCGCGTCCTTCCGCAAAAACTGCTCTTGGTTATCGAGGGCTCACCGCGAATGGTCAAAGAAAGCTTGCGGACGCGAGAAATTAACCCATCTCCCGCGAAAGACGCGTGCGCGGTCAACCAACATTACTCCGCCATTTAGATTCAATGACTTCGCATTAAGCACGCCTATTGAGGAGTTGTTGAACGCTCGCCGCCATCATCATCCGCGTTTGGGGCCAACAAGACTCCACGGAACTTGCCGCGACAGGGGAGATCTGCGCGGCGGCCTGGAGCGAGGGGATTAAGAGGGGAACGGTCGATGGCACGGATGGTGGGGTGCGCGGAAATGGTGGAGCAGGCGACGCTGGCCGGCGCTCCGGATGCCCTTTTCGAGCTCGGAATGCTCTACGCGACAGGACGCGACGCGGAGGCGGATCTCGTCGTGGCGCATAAATGGTTCAACCTCGCTGCGTCACGCGGCAACCCGTCGGCGCTTGCCCGCCGCATCGAGATCTCGCAGGAGATGTCGTCAGAGCAGATCGCCGAGGCGCAGAAGCTCGCGCGCGAGTGGCTGAAGAATCCAGCCCTAAAAGACGCAACGCAAGAGAACACGCAGCACTAAGGCAGGATCGCTGCAGATCGGACGGCCGCGCTACTGCACGGCCTCGTCGCTGCAACTGCGGAACAAGGATCGCATGCAGCGGTAGCTTTTGCGCGCGAAGCTGCCAACCGCGTTGCTCGCGCGCCTCATCCGGCTTTTGCTTTGCGGCGCGGCACTTGCGACCGCGGCCTGAGGCTCGACCTGCACTGAAGCCTGCGTTGCCGCAGGCTCGCTCTGGGGCAGGGGAGCGGTTTGAGGCGGAAGCGCCGCGCTCGGGCTTGGCGCGGGCTGGCTTGTGGCGGAGGAACCGCCACCGAGCCGCGCCCGCACATTCTGCCAGCCCTGGCGTGAGGCGCTGACCGCGCGGCCGCCAAGCTCGACCACAGTCTTCGGTGCATTGCCCTTGGGCTTGGCGAAATTGTCCTGCTCGCGCTGCACCTGCTGGATGACGTTCCGCACGCGCGGGTCTGACGCGAGCTGCGAGGAGACCGCGGACCCGTCATAGGTGTAGACCTTTTCAGCGCCGCCGCAGCCTGCCGTCGTCCGCTCGGCTGAGCAGGAGGAATGTTTGCCTTCCTGAGCGGTGCGGATGATGCAGTAGAGCTTCAACGCGTCGGCGGCCGTCGGACCGTCGCTCGTCACGCGGCAGCGATAGGTCTGATCCGGGCTCTTGCAGATCACGCAATAGCTCGCGTCCGCGGCGAGGGCCGGCGGCGCAAGCCACGCGAAGGCGCAGGCAATCAAGATGGTCCGCCCGAGCGGTTTTGCGTTGAAGTGCCAACCCATGGCGCAGCGCGCCCCCGTTGGAGTTGCAGTGCCAAGTTTAGCACATCGCTTCAGCAGCGCATCAGATAATGGATTTTGCACGTGCCATCCAGGCGGCGCGAGACGCGCGGGCCTGCCCCCAAGGGTTGAAAGCCAAGAGTTCTCAATGGCCTATCAACCTGCCTTGACGCTGCCAAAATGCTGAACGCGAGGGTTTGGTTTCTTTCTTCCCAAATTTTGCCGTCCCGTTGCCCCCAATGAGGCGCGGCGCGAGGGACCGGCTACGGGGCCCACCACCCGCCCAAGATGAGCCCGAGCGACATTGAAGTTCGACGGGCCATGCGCGGTTTGTTGCCAAGCGGGCAGGGACCAACTATTTGATTTGCCTGAACGGGAGACGTGGCCGAGAGGCTGAAGGCGGCGGTTTGCTAATGCGCACATCATTGTTTTTCTGGTGCGCCACTGTTCATACAGTCATTTACAGTGCGCCGATTTCGGCGGGCTTGTCCGCTTATGACCCAAAGCGGACAAGGGTTGACTGCCACCCTTAGTTGCTCTTGCAAACTATTTGCATATAATATATTTTAGTCGGTGCGCTAGGAAACTTTCAAAACTCCCAACTCGGCAAAGAGGAAGCTCATGCTGAGCCCAGTCAAGGCAGGGCCCGCAGACATTATGTCGGCTGACGCGACCGCGGCACACGCTGAGGCTAGCGCGCAAGGGTGGAGGCGCGCCTCGCGGACACCATCGCTCGCCGAGGTATTTGGCACCATCCGCACGCAGCCAACCGGTCCAACCTGGCGGAAGCTCATCGCCTTTCTTGGCCCCGGCTATCTGGTGGCCGTCGGCTATATGGACCCTGGCAACTGGGCGACATCGCTCGCGGGCGGTTCCAAGTTCGGCTATGCGCTGCTGTTCATCGCGCTCCTCTCCAACATTATGGCGATCATCTTGCAGGCGCTCTGCGCGCGGCTCGGCGTGGCGTCAGGCCGTGACCTGGCGCAAGCCTGCCGCGACGCCTTCCCGCGCTGGGTCTCCTATCCGCTCTGGGCGCTCGCCGAGCTTGCCATCTGCGCCACCGACCTCGCCGAGGTGATCGGCACGGCGATCGGGCTCAATCTCCTGTTCGGCATCCCGCTCGAGATCGGCGTCATCCTCACCGCGCTCGACGTGTTTCTCATTCTGTGGATGCAGCGGCTCGGCTTCCGCTATGTCGAAGCCTTCATTATCTCCATGCTCGGCGTCATCGCCGTCTGCTTCGGCATACAGATCGCTATGGCCGACCCCGATTGGGGTCAGGTGATCCTGGGCTTCGCGCCGACCGTCGAGATCGTGAAGAACCCGGAGATGCTGTACCTGGCGCTCGGCATTATCGGCGCCACGGTGATGCCGCATAATCTTTATCTCCATTCCGGCGTGGTGCAGACGCGCGCCTATGGTCGCTCGGTGCCTGAGCGGCGTGAGGCGATCAAGCTCGCCACCATGGATTCGACCGTCGCCCTAATGTTTGCGCTCACCATCAATGCCTCAATTCTGATCCTCGCCGCCTCCACCTTCCATCAGATGGGGCAGACCAATGTGACCGAGCTCGAGGAGGTGCATTCGTTCCTGTCCCCGTTGCTCGGCTCGGCCTTTGCACCGACACTGTTTGCCATTGCGCTTCTTTGCTGCGGGCTGAACTCGACGGTGACGGCCACCTTGTCGGGGCAGATCGTGATGGAAGGCTTCCTCGACATAAGGCTCCCGCCCTATCTGCGGCGCCTCGTCACCCGCGCCATCGCCATTGTGCCGGCGGCCATCGTCACCATCTGGTATGGGTCTGAGGGCACGGCGCAGCTTTTGATCCTGTCCCAGGTGGTGCTCAGCCTTCAGCTGCCCTTCGCCATAGTGCCGCTAGTGATGTTCACGGCGGACAAGCGCAAGATGGGAGCTCTGATCGCACCCCGCTGGCTGACGGCGCTCGCCGCTGTCACCGCGGTCATCGTGATCGCGTTGAACCTAAAGCTGCTCTACGATTTCTTCACCGCGCTGTAGTCGTTCTACGCGACGAAAGATGTGTTCCGATAAGAGCGCGCCCCGCAGTGAGGGCCGCACGAATGAAACATCGAATCAATAAAACGGCAGATGCCAGCGAAATCGAGCGCCTTTGCGTCGATAAAGGCCTTTGCATGACCGAACAACGCCGGATCGTTGCAAGGGTTCTTTCCACGACTCACGATCACCCTGATATCGAAGAGCTGCATCAACGTGTACGGACAATTGATTCACGAATTGCGCTGTCTACAATCTACCGCACCGTTCGCTTGCTCTGTCGAAACGGGATTATCGAGAAGCACAATTTTGGTATCGGGCGAGCGCGCTTGGAACCGGCTCCCGACAAGCATCATGGTCATTTGATCGATATTCCCTCGGGGAAAGTCATCGAGTTCCGATCAGACAAAATCGAACGCCTATTAGCAAAAACCGCAAGCCAGCTTGGCTATCGGATCGTGCAGCACAGGCTCGAACTTTACGCTGTTCCGATCGATGACGATTGATCACCCGCGCCGTCGCACGCGACGCAGTGATCATGCCAGAGCTTCGGAAGCACGCAGCTCGGAAATCGACCTCGGGACAAAGTCCGGCTATGGCACATAGCGGACGACGTGCCACTCGGGCCGACGAAGTTTGCTTTTGGGGGCAAAGCGGAGTTGGACTAACCGCCTGCGCCGCACCACGGCTAGGTGACGATGGCTCTCACCCCCGGCTGGTTTTGCAGGCTCTACAGGGAGACGCTCGATGAGGCGCTTTCTACTGGCCGTTCTCGCAATTGGAGCAATTGGCGGTCTCGTAATTGGAGGGCTCGCGCTAGCCCACCGTTCGGTAGCCTTTGAAGGCACATGGTCCAGCGTTCCTTTTTATTGTGACGCCTCATACGAAAAAGGTCTCGCTGACGGCGAGTACGACGGGCGCAAAGAAGGTCTGGAGGAGGGGCGCGAAGAAGGTCACGAAGAAGGCCGCATAAAAGGCCGCGAGGAAGGCCGCAACGAAGGCCGCAACGAAGGTCGCACACAAGGTCGGAACGAGGTTTGTCTTCAGATATTGAACTTGAACAAGTACCTGCACCGTGACCTCAATTCGCGGGGCATTTGCTAAAAGGAAACATCTCGACCTCTCCCTATCTCAGTGGCGGGAAGCGCTCGTGTAGCCACATCAACAGCATCAGCGCCCCGTAGCTGAGAGTGAGAAAGAGAGTATCGGTTGGAAAAAGTCCCCGTGCACCGCGCGTCAGGTTAGCGATTGGGATCGATTCCAGTTGGCCCGGATCGTCGCAAGGCTTGATCCAAAATCTCCCCCAGGGACCCCTCATCCGGCCTTTTGACTTTTTGTTCGCGTTCGCTTTCGCTTCCTAAAATGTCCACCCCCGCCTGCCCATCGCGCCTTCTTACCTTTTTACCACGCGATTGCGTAACCGCGTCGCCTTTGACTGCGAACCCCCTACAAGCTGACCAAGTAACAGCAATCCGTTGTGAGACTCACAGGCCCCGAACCCTCCGTACATCGGAAATTGGAGATTCAACTGGTTAGGCAACGAGGCCAGAAGAAGCGTATGCGGCGGCGAAGTACCAAACTACCGGTAAGCTGATCACGGTGCCGGCAAGGCTGCAAACCAGAACGTACAGGGAGTTGGCGTCGGGGTTGGTCATAACATCCTCCATCAGCATGATGAGAATGTAGTGACCCTTTCGGTTTCTCTATGTGGGATTTCGCACGTCACAAACAGCCAGACAAAGAAGAAGCCCCATGAGGCTGACGGGGGGAACGCCTCTCTGCGGGGCTCCTTCAACTCACGATGCTGGAGCGGCGCACGGCCAGAGGGGGCAAGGACTCGATTGACCATCCTCGGGGCGGGCATGACGACGTGGCGAACAGTGTTGCTGGTTCGCTGGTGTGTGCCTTCAAGGAGCCGGGGGTCTACATCAGCGATGATGAGGAACGCTATCGGCCAGTTCGCGGGCCGGACCATTGGTTGGGGACATAAGGGTTCGACATGGCAACTACCGCCTTTTCGGAACGCTCTGAGACTTTGCAGGACGCGGTAGATCGCGCGGCTATCCGGCTGGAATACTGTCGCTGTGAATACGAGCGCGCTGTGACCACACTAGACCCGACCAACCCGCAGCACGCGCGAGTGCTGTCAAAGTTGGCGGAAGACCAGCACCGCGCCGAAACCGATGTCGGCTGGACGCAGCGGCGGCTAGACGAGGCGCGGGATAGGGGCAGCGCGGCGTTCAGGCGGGCATGACCGCACAGCTTCTCGCCCTGGGCGGGGCTAGATAAGGGAGAGCGACTTCGCGATGACTAGCTCAAGGCGCTTTACGATGTATCTCACCTCTGCGGCGAGATGAGCCTGTCCGGAACGCGTCAGCAGCTCCGATACCTCTACCAATAAGTTCGCTGCCTCTTTCAAATCTCTCGTCTGCATCATCCCGCTCCTACTCGTCTCTACCGTGGAAGGTGATGTCGCACCATGCCAACCGGGTCCGGATCCCTGGTGCTGACATCCCCTTCCCGTCCCTCGGTAACAGGGCAGGTATTCACCCGATGAACTGGGCGCTTGACTAACCGTGCCAATCTTTTGTTTGAACGATCCAGCCCCCTGCCTGTCGGCTCCCTGCTAGCCCAAGGACTATTTGCTAAAATTGGCATCCAAATCCAGCCGCCGAAAGTCTACAATACCTAGTACTGGCCCGAAGCCACACACTAGGAGCCCGTCGATGATGACGCTCCGAATCAATGGCCGGGAGCATGAACTGGATGTTCCCGATGACATGCCGCTGTTGTGGGTTCTGCGCGACGTCGTAGGCCTGACGGGCACGAAATTTGGCTGCGGCGTTGCTTTGTGCGGGGCCTGCACCGTGCATGTCGAGGGCCGTCCGATACGGTCCTGCATCACGCCGGTGGCCAGCATCGCCGACAAATCGGTCACGACCATCGAAGCGATCGGCGAGACCCCAAGCGGCAAAAGAATTCAGGAGGCTTGGCTGAGCCTGGAGGTGGTCCAATGCGGCTACTGCCAGTCCGGACAGATCATGTCGGCCGCAGCGCTCATCGAACGTAATCCGAACCCCACCGACGCCGAAATTGATGCGGCTATGTCCGGCAACATCTGTCGCTGCGGTACCTACCAGCGCATTCGTGTCGCAATAAAGCAGGCCTCACAGTCGGCTTAAGGCCGCATCCCTAAAGGAGCCGTTATGGATCTCGAGCGAGGGCTGAAGCTAGGTGGGGTTAAGCCCGAGCGCACCGGCGTTTCACGCAGAACTTTCCTGGTCGCCAGTGCTGCCGCCGGCGGTGGCTTGCTCCTAGGCTTCTGCGTCCCCCGATTGATCGGCGCCAAAGCCGCCATGGCGGATACCTTCGGTCCGAATGCCTTTGTGCGCATACGACCCGATAACAGCGTCAAGCTCATTATGCCACAAGTCGAGATGGGGCAGGGCACCTACACCTCGATGCCAATGCTCATCGCCGAAGAGCTGGAAGTGGAGCTCGCGCGCGTCACCCTCGAAGCGGCGCCAGCGGACGAGCGGCTCTATGCAAATCCACTCGTTGGATTTCAGGTCACCGGTGGCTCGACGTCAGTCATGGCTATGTGGGAGCCGCTTCGCCGCGCTGGCGCTACCGCTCGCGTCATGCTGATCGCTGCGGCGGCGAATGACTGGAGCGTCGATCCGCTGTCCTGCCACGCCGAAAATGGAGAGGTGGTCCATCCGCCGACTGGGCGGCGGGTCAACTACGGAGTTCTGGTGGATGCGGCGGCGAAGCTGCCAGTGCCTGACAACGTGCCGCTCAAAGAGCCGAAGGATTTCAAGCTCATCGGAACGCCCGCCAAGCGTATCGACACGCCGGACAAGGTGAATGGCAAGGCCGTATTCGGTATCGATGCGGTCGTTCCCGGCATGAAGTTCGCCACCGTTGCCGCCTCTCCGGTCTTCGGCGGGAAGCTGGTCGGCGTCGACGACAGCAAGGTAGGGGGGATTAAAGGCGTGCGCCAGGTGGTGCGGCTCGACAATGCCGTTGCCGTCGTGGGCGACCACATGTGGGCGGCCATGCAGGGCCTAGCCGCACTCGATATCAATTGGGACGACGGCCCGAATGCCAAGCTCTCCACTGCCGAGCTCATCCGGCAAATGGACACAGCCTCGCAGAACCCTGGCGTCGTCGCCAAAAAAAAGGGCGATGTCGCCAAGGCGTTGACCGGTGCCGCCAGGAAGATTGAGGCCGTGTACGAGCTTTCGTTCCTGGCACACGCCGCGATGGAGCCGATGAACTGTACAGCGCATGTACGCGCGGATGGTTGCGACATCTGGGTGGGAAATCAGGTGGTCAGCCGCGCTCAAGCCACCGCCGCGCAGGTTACCGGACTGCCACCGGAGAAGGTCCAGGTCCACAATCATCTGATCGGCGGGGGTTTCGGCCGAAGACTCGACGTGGACGGCATCACCCAGGCGGTGGCGATCGCCAAACAGGTCGACGGACCGGTAAAAGTAGTGTGGAGCCGGGAGGAAGACATCCAGCACGACGTCTACAAGCCCTATTTCTTCGATCGGATCGCCGCAGGGCTCGATGCCAACGGGACACCGATTGCCTGGCATCATCGCATCACCGGCTCATCCGTCTTCGCCCGGTGGGCGCCACCGACCTTCAAGAATGGGTTTGACATCGACACCATTGAGGGTGCCGAGCCGCCGTATGACTTGCCAAACTTCCTCTTGGAATACGTCCGACACGAACCTCCGGGACTCACGACGGGCAATTGGCGCGGGGTTGGACCGACGCACAACGTCTTCGTGGTCGAAAGTTTTATCGACGAACTGGCAGCGGCAGCGAAGAAGGATCCGGTCGAATACCGGCGGACCTTGCTTGGCAAATCGCCACGCATGCTTGGCGTGCTTGAACTAGCAGCGGACAAGGCCGGCTGGGGCAGCCCATTGCCGCCCGGCGTCGGCCGCGGCGTCTCGGTGCAATTTGCCATGGGCAGCTATCTCTCCCAGATCGCCGAGGTTGAGGTACTCAAGGACGGAGAGGTCAGCCTCCGGCGCGTAGTTTGCGCGGTTGATTGCGGGCAAATCGTCAACCCCGACACGGTAACGGCTCAGATCGAGGGTGGCATCATCTTCGGTGCGAGCGCGGCCCTACGGGAGGAGATCACAATTAAGAATGGTCGCGTTGAACAAAATAACTTCAACGACTATCGCGTGCTGCGCATCAACGAGGCGCCCCGCGTCGAGGTCTATCTGGTCAGCAGCATCGAACCTCCGGGAGGCATTGGCGAGCCCGGGACCATCGGCATCTTCCCAGCGATAGCCAACGCGGTCTTCGCCGTGACCGGCAAGCGCATCCGCAAGCTACCGATCAAGGATCAACTCCGACCCGCATAGGTAACGATGAGCCGCTCTACAAAGCTCATTGCACTCGTCCTCGTCCTGCTGGCCCTGGCGGCGGTGGGCTTGTTCTCGTTGCGCGGCGAAGATCCCACAGCTTTCGCGAGCGGCAAGCGGGTTGATCTAGCGAATTTTCAGGGAACGAACCCTACCGGCGTCCCGTCAAGCCTCGCGCAAGCTGATCTCGTTGCACGCGGTGAATATCTCACTCGCGCCGCCGATTGCACCGCCTGCCACACGGCGCCGGGCGGCAAGCCCTTTGCCGGGGGCCTCGCCTTCAAGCTTCCCATGATCGGCACGATCTATTCGACCAACATTACCCCTGACCAGGAAACTGGCATCGGTGCCTGGAGCGACGACGAATTCGTAAGGGCGTTGCACGAGGGAATCGACAGGGATGGGGAACATCTCTATCCGGCCTTTCCGTACCCCTCCTACGCCCTGATGACGCGCGACGATGCGCTTGCCATCAAGTCCTATCTATTCAGCCTCAAGCCGATCAAATACACGCCGCCGCCCAACGACGTGGCGTTTCCATTCAATCAACGCTACCTGATGACCTTTTGGAACGTGCTGTTCAAGCCCGGGCACCGCTTCAGGCCGAACGCCGATCAGCCGGCTGAATGGAATCGAGGAGCCTATCTCGTTGAAGCGCTCGGCCATTGCGGCGACTGCCACACGCCGAGGAACATCTTGTTTGGGCCGAAGTCCCAGCAGAAATTCGCGGGCGCGCTCATTCAGGGCTGGAAGGCGTACAACATCACGCCCGACCCAGAATGGGGCATCGGTGAGTGGTCCGACGCGCAGCTTCTCGGCTATCTTGCCCATGGACACGCCGACGAGCGCAGTTCGGCGAGCGGTCCCATGGCCGAGGTCGTCGACAACAGCCTCCGCTTCCTGACCCAGGATGACATCGGTGCAATGGCGGCCTATCTGCGGAGCGTTCCGTCGAGAGCCGCGAGCGGCAAGCTTGCCGTGGCAGAAACGCCTGTCGGGCAAGCACCGCCCCCCAAGGAGGTTCGGGCGGATTCCAGTGCACTTGGCTTACGCGTTTTTGAAGGCGCCTGTGTCGGCTGCCACAGCTTCGACGGCAGTGGCGCCGTCTCGAAATATGCCACGCTTCTCGGCACGCGAGCTGTCAATGACCCCGCTGGTACCAATGCGACGCAGGTGCTCCTACAAGGCACGCACGTTCACACAGCGCTAGGCAAGGAATTCATGCCCGGATTTGGCAACGGCTATTCGGACGCGGAAATCGCCGCTGTCGTCAACTTTGTGACCGGCCGGTTCGGAACAACCGCATCGGCATTAACACCGGATGAGGTTTCCAAGCGACGCCAGTAAGACTAAGCGTCCTCTGCGCCAGTCGCTTAGCCAGATAAGAGTCGACCAAATTAACGTCCTGATCGTCAACCCGATAGAGATTGCCCTCGAGAACCTGAGAGCGGATCCCGTTCGGCGCCCAGCCACCCCCAAGTGCCCACAGCGAGTAGGAAAAGCGCGAGCGCGAACGCGGCGGCAAAGCTCCATTTAATCGCATTGCACATAAGCGACTATAATCCAGTGACGCGACGGCGATGAGGTCTCCCCATCATGTTCGAGACTTTGGCTAAATTCGGCGTTCAGGCGCCTGGCAGGCGCCTTTATCACAAAGCAGTTGCCTCGGCTGGTTCTGTTGAGCCCGTGTCAATGAACCAGCGCAGTTGAGCCGACCCATTCGCAGGTCTGCCAATACGCGCCGTCGGCGCACTGATTTCTAGCCTCGCCAATTACGGCGGCCAGCACGAACACAACAACAGCAGCCGCCACGACCAACCGCTGGTTCATCGTCGCACCTTCCTTTTTTGGGGATGCTAGCGGCGCGATGTGACATCACTGTCACACCCTGGGTTGGCACCGTTACACTCTGGGGACTAATAGTCTTTCGCTTGACTAACGTAGTCTCTCGCTTGAAATGCTTTGCCTAAGCGCGGGTCTTGGTCGCTCGTTTGATCGCTTGTTCGGTCTCGCTTCCCGTAGGCTTACCAACGGTCATTGCCCCCAACGCAGCGGGAAGAGTGTCAGCCGCATTGCATCCATTGCTGGGAATCGAAATCCCTAGCGTAGAAAGCTCTGTTGCCCAGCTCAATCAAAGCAGCAGGCGCTACGCGCCCTGCGGCGATTTTCTCTAGGGGGCTTAACCGTCGGTTCGCTTCCAGATTGTGGGCGAATAGTTCAGCGCGCTGGAGATGGATTCGCCCATCGATGCCACGCACCGCACTAAGCCGTGGAACGACCAGTTCCCAGCTTCCGGCTTAATTGAGCGAATGCGACATCCGAGAGCATATACGGATCAGTCGCGCCACTCGCGCGAACTATCTCAGCGCAGCGCAGCATGGTTTCTAGATCTTCCTCTCTCTCAAGTTCGACTGCAGCGCAGCTGCTTTTGATAAGGTTTGAGACGGTGTGCAGAAGAGGGACCTCTCGACCACCTCGAAACCTACAGCATTCAGTTAGCTGTTGAGCGCTAGCCGGAGCGCTCCGTTTTCTGCGCTTGCCCGAGAGCGGATCATCGCGCCTATCCCCGCTTCGGCCTTACCCATTAGTCAGTGGGTGACCATCGGCCGCGCGTTGGCTCGATTTGCATCGACCACAGGTCACAGTCCGCGACATCCTTCAGCGTGACCGTCATCAGTTCGGTCGTGGCATCGATCGCGACATGGCCGAAGAATTGCAGTCCAAAGCAGGGAGCAAGATTTTCGCCCTGCTTGGCACTGCACCCCTTTTGGAAAATCGCCGCGGGACCGAAGGTGTTGTCGAGCGGAACCGGCCCCCAGGTGCCGGCATGGATGGGACCGGAAACGAATTCCCAGAACGGGTCGAAATCCTGGAATACGGCCCGGTTCGGATCGTAATAATGCGCGGCAGTGTAATGCATGTCCGCGGTGATCCACACGGTGTTGGTTACGCCGGCATGCTTGATGAAGGCAAGGATATTGGCGATCTCGCATAAACTGCCAAGCGGCGAGCCGTCCGCTTGTGCGATGGCGTCCTGTCTGATCAAGCCGATCGGCAGGTCCGCGGCTATCACCTTCCAGGTTGCGCGCGAAGCCGTCAGCTCCCGCTTGAACCATCGCGTCTGCGCCGTTCCAAGGATCTGACTGCCCGGTCCAGATGCGCTATCCCACCGCGTGCCTTTCGGACCCCTGTAGCTTCGCATGTCCAGCAAAAAAATATCGAGCAGTGGACCGTAGCTCACCATGCGATAGATGCGGCCGGTTTCGGCGAGGGTCTGCCGCACTGGCATAAATTCACAAAACGCACGCCGCCCGCGCGCCGCTAGAAGGAGCGCGTTGGTGTTAGCGTAGTCCGACCGAATTTCTCCCGGCCACCAGTCATTGGCAACTTCGTGGTCGTCCCATTGCGCGAAAGTCGGAATCTCGGCGTTGAACGCCCGCAGATTCGCATCAAGCAAATTGTATTTGTAGTTGCCACGGTAGTCGGCGAGTGTTTCCGCCACGCAGGACTTTTCTTCTGTGACGATGTTGCGCCAGGTCTCGCCGTTAGGCAAAGGCAGTTCCGACGGAATCGGGCAATCAGCGTAGATGGTGTCGCCGCAATGGATGAAGAAGTCCGGACGATTGCTCAGCATGGTCGCGTAGGTGCACATGCCTCCGCGCGCTTCATCGATACCCCAACCCTGCCCGGCGGTGTCGCCCGACCACACGAACGAGACATCGCGCCGGTGATTCGGCGCCGTGCAGAAATGGCCGACTTGCGCCTCACTTGCGACCAGCGGTGCTGAAAGATCCTCGAAGCGAATGCGATAAAAAATATCTTGGTTCGCGGGCAGATCCTCGAGCAGGATTTTGGCGGTGAAATCGCTTTCCGGCAGCGCGTCGACGGCAACCGCATCGCGGATGTCGACAAAGCTGTCACTGGCTGAGACTTCAACCAGCATGCGCGCCGGCCGGTCCGTGCGCGCCCAGACCACACCGGAATCGACCGAGACATCACCCGACTGGACGCCGTGCGTAATGCGCGGCCGGTCGCTGGTGCGGCTGAGATAAGGTTTGGCGATGCCGCCCAGAAGCGTGATCGCCGCTGATGACCCCGCGGTAGCCAGCAAGCGGCGCCGGGTCAATCGGGCGGCGCGTACCGTGCCAGCCATCCGGCCTCCGCCATCGAATCGCGACGGAGCATGCCGGCGGTTTTTGACATCGACTCAACAATTCTGCGAACTCTTCAGTGACTCCGCTATACGGGGTTCTTCCAGGGCACCTGAGCGCAACACCGACGGGTCCAGTTGTCCCGATCGTCCTTGAAATGTCCGCTTATGGCACTTGGCGGACATCCTGTTCGGCAGTCTGAATGTCCGCTTTCAGGGGCAAAGCGGACATGGCGCGGACTTGTCGGTATGTCCGCTAATGACCCAAAGCGGACATCTGTGGCAAGCGTCTCTCCGGCTAAAGCTCCGATCTGTCACTACTCGCCCCCGTCGAGACGAGCGATCAGCTGTTCAGCTACCTGGCGGTCGATAACCGCGAACGAGCGGCTTGTGCGCTCGTAGGAATACATCGTGCCGGTGGCGATGTCGAACCACCAGCCGCTCAAATGGAGGGTTCCCGCCGCGACCTTCGCCCGCACGATGGGATACGACATCAGGTGCTCGAGTTGCACCAGCACGTTGAGCTGAGACAACTGGTCGTCGGGCTGCAGCCCCGCTTCCAGCGCGCCCTCGTGTTCGAGCCTGAATGCTGCAGTGCTGGCGTGATGCAGCCATTTTTCGAGATTCGGCGCGTCTGGCCTCGGGTTGCACGCCAACACCGCTTTCATTGCACCGCATTGGGAATGACCGCACACAACGATGTGCGCGACCTTCAGAACTTGCACGGCGTACTCGATCGCACTTGCCTCGGAGACGTCGCCGATCGAGATCCCCTCCGCGGTCGCCGGCGGAATCAGATTGCCCACATTGCGCATCGTGAACAGGTCGCCCGGATGGGTGGAAACCAACAGATCTGGCACCACCCGGCTGTCCGAGCAGGTGACCATGAGCGTATCCGGCGACTGCGCAAGCGCTAGGTCGCGAAACCGCTCCGCATACTTGGGCAACTGATGCTCGCGGAATTCGACGATTCCCCAAATCAGTCTATGCAAGGCCTGTCTTCCATTAGCTGCTACTTTCTTGTCTTCCATTGTTGGCCCTCGGACGTAAGGTCAGGCAGCGTAAGGCAGGGCCGACATGCGGCTCGGCACTCTTCCGCGGGTGTTTATCACGTGGCGGGCACGCTGCGAGGTCTGATTGGGATGTCAGCTAATGGCACTTAGCGGACATCAATTCCGACGCTGAGCACGTCCGCTTAGTGGAGTAAAGCAGACATCCAAGTTCCGCGCTTAAATGTCCGCTAATGACCCAAAGCGGACGCGGCGCTTAGCTTCGCGGTGGCCTAGACAGTCTTCGTTCGGCGGTGGGGCTGCTCGCGGCGCGGGCAATGGGACGAAACATCTGCCTATACTGCCCGGGGGTGAGCCGGCGACGATGGCTACGGTGTATGAAACTGCGCACCAGTCTGCCGACTGTGCCTGACGCCACGAAGGATGTCCGCTTTCTGGGTTAAAGCAGATGACCCATAGCGGACATTCGTTTCTGGCTACTCAGATTTGAGGGAGGCCATGTCGATGGAGAAGCGGTACTTCACGTCGGACTTGAGCAATCTCTCGTAGGCCTCGTTGACCTTCTGGATAGGGACGACTTCGACGTCAGCGGTGACGTTGTGGTCACCGCAGAAGTCGAGCATCTCCTGGGTTTCCGCGATGCCACCAATGGGCGATCCGGAAAGGCTGCGCCTTCCAAAGAGAAGGCTAAATGCAGCGACGGCGAGGGGCTTCTCTGGCGCGCCGACGAGGGTAAGGGTGCCGTCCCGGGCCAACAGGTGGAGGTAGGCATTAATGTCGTGATCCGCCGAGACCGCGTCGAGAATAAAGTCGAAGCTACCGGTATGCTTCTGCATCTCATTGGAATTGCGGGAGACGACGACTTCGTCCGCTCCTAGCCGCAGAGCGTCTTCCTTCTTGTTGGGTGATGTCGTGAAGACGACGACGTGTGCTCCGAGCGCATGGGCAAACTTCACCCCCATGTGGCCAAGTCCGCCGAGACCGACCACGCCAACCTTTTTGCCTGTGGTGACGCCCCAATGACGCATGGGGGAGTAGGTCGTGATACCGGCACAGAGGAGCGGTGCGGCTCCGGCGAGATCGAGATTAGACGGGACGCGCAGAACGAAATGCTCATCGACGACGATGCTATCGGAATAGCCACCATAGGTGACGCCGCCGAGGTGCTTGTCGGGGGAATTGTAGGTGAGAGTCATGTTCGGGCAGAATTGCTCGAGTCCCTCCCGGCAATTCGGGCAGGTGTGGTCGGAGTCGACCAAGCAGCCAACCGCGACGAGGTCCCCAGGTTTATAATTGGTGACGGCGGAGCCGACTCTAGTGACGCGGCCGACAATCTCATGGCCAGGGACGCACGGGTAGACGGTAGGCATCGCATCGCGCCACTCGTTACGGACCTGGTGCAGGTCGGAGTGGCAGATGCCGCAGAAGAGAATCTCTATCTGCACGTCGCGTTCGGTCGGATTGCGCCGCAGGATCGTGTCGGACGCGAGCGGCGATGTCTCACTGGCGGCGGAGTAGGCTTTCGCGTTGTATGCGTTGTCCATGCACTTATCCTCATTCGGTTTCGTCCCGACGCCGAACACAAGCCCGGTACTACCCCTTAAGCGTGTTAGGGGACAAAAATGCGGTCCCCGATCTTTGGCTCAAGGGTGGTCGGCGGTGTGACCCGGGCAACACACCAATTCTTTAGAGAAATTCGTTATGAGGAACGATGTAGCAAGAAAGATGGGAGGCAAACATGCGCGTGCTGATCATTTGCGCGACTCTAGTCACAGTTACCATTGGCTTTGGAGGCTGTTTTGGGCACCATCAAGCCGCCGTCGTGACGGAGCCCCTGAAATTGGGCACGGACTAACGCTTCCACCCTGCAGAACCCGTCTGCCCCGGGCGGGTATGTCGCTTGCCCGGGGCTTTTTCGCTGCTGCTCTGACCTGCCGCCGCGTCCACGACGAAACTTGGTACCACGAGCGCACGGACGAGCATCGGGAGTTGGGCTTGGCCCACTGCACGATTGGTCATCACATGCTGCTGACGCGTTTGGCCTGATGGCCGTGAGCTATGAGGAGCCATCGAGGACGGCACGCTTCAATCGCGCGCGTTGCCGCTCGAACGGAGTCCGTACTGAGTGGGATTGTGTAGTGGGGCGCCCTGTAGCAGCAACGCCACACAGCAAACCGCAAAATGCGTTGTGTCCAAAGTGGCCCTTCTCTCTCGGAGAAGTTGCGGATAGTGTCCGTGGCGCGCGGATGTCTCCGCGTGGCATTGTCCTGAATTGAACTGGCCCCGCCCTTCGACGGGGCCTTTCTTTTACCGGACGATCTTACTCGCTCAACTCAAATTTCATTGTTTCTAGTGCTTTCGCGAGAGCATCTTCAGCGTTTGTATTAGTGTCCTCTTCACTCATCGCTTCCTCGTCCCGAGCCAAGGTGGCCGTTGGAAGAAAACTTAGCCCATACACGAGGCCGGCCAGAACGGCGCCGGACAAAAGAGAAAGTATGGAATGCATTACCCTTTGCTCCCCATCGTCGCCTCTCGTTTGCTCCCGGAATTTGGCAGGCATAGGACTGAGGCCCTGCGGCATTTTTGACCGTTGCGCCAACGGGCACGCGTCCTCGATAAGAGCTTCATCCCATAGCCACGGGCGGCGCCGCGGTCCGACGTATTTCTTAACCCACGATTCAACATGCCCGGCATACCGTGGGGACCGGCCGCGTTTGTATGTGGCCAGAGAGGGACGAGAGCATGAAAAGGTCAGATCTAACCGCCGTGGTCATCGTCACTGTGATGGGTATGGCATCCACCGAGGCCAATGCGGGAAACGGCAATGCAGTCGGTGCGGGGCTGCTCGGCTTAGGCGTAGGTGCCATCGTGGGCAGCGCGTTGACGCCGCGAGAAGTCTATGTGGTGCCGTCTCCGCCACCGCCGCCAGCCTATTACGGTCCGGCAGCTTATTATGAGCCGCAACCCTGGAGTCCGGGCTGGTATCGTTATTGTCGAAGGATGTATGGCCCTTCGTTTAACCCAAACACCGGGTATTTCTTAGCCCCAGACGGTGGCTGGTACTTCTGCCAATAAAGGCTCTCGTGATGCTTGCGATCCGCGCCTGACTCCCCTCTAGCCTTGGTGCGGTGCCGGCGGCCCTTTCACGAATTGCCAGTTGGACCGCTTTAGGTGCGCGACGATCTGCTCGGCCACCATCCTGCGGTAAGTGGCGTCTCGGTCACCGCGCGGCTTGGTCTTGATCTTGGAGAGCGCCATCGCGATGTCGAGGCGCAGCGCATCCTCGTCAGTCCAGTCAGTCATGGGAGCCTCCCTCGTTGGCTCCCCCCGCAAGCTCACCGGATGGCAAAAGAAAAAGGCGGGGGCTAGGCCCCGCGCGCTGAATTATTCCCTGTATTTGAACTGGCCCCGCATTCCCCACGGGGCCTTTTCTTTGTGGCCGCGAGTCTTCCGGCTCAATGGGCGTCTCTATACCATCGACGACAAACTTGCCGTGCATCCCACAATGCGCACCTTCGGACTTGGCGGCGACCGAATCCATAAGGCCAATAAGCGTACGGCTTGTACCCAAAGTCGTCGTAGTAGCGGTCATCGCGGTAGCGGTAGCGGTTATACCGGCCGTACCCGTAACGGTTACCGTAGCCGTAGCGGTAATAACCACGGTAGCGGCCAGCATATTGAGCCTCAGTGCTCATGCCGTCCACCTGGAGCGGCAGAACCGACATGGCCTGCGCCGACGTTGCGGCGGCTAAGGCAAAGGCAGCGATAGCGATCAACCTGATCATGTGTCTCTCCCTTTACGCCGCCGTTGTTCGCGCCGCCCGGCAAGCGGATCATATTGCGCCAGCGTGCGCGCATTCTCAATAAGAGCTTCACCTAGGAAACCGCATCGGGGCTCCGCGGCTAATGAACAGATCGGCGGTGATCGCGCGAGGGTTTACGCTTCGGTGCGCTGGGCGGCGCCGGTGCCTTGCTGCTACGCGTTCGTACAGCCTCCCTGACCTTCGTTCTGCCCTTGGCCTCCACGCTCTGCTTTAGCGCGGCCATGATGTTTATCACCTTCGGGGCCTTGCCATCAGGTGCGGGCGCAACCTCTGGCGGCCGCTGCTGCACCTTTGCTTGCACAAGCTCAAGAACAGCATTTCCAAACTCGTCCGGCATCTTCTCCGGCTGAAACGGTCCGGAGGTGCCCTCGATCAGCTTCGTGGCCAGTGCCACGGCATCGGCCTGCGGCGTTGAAGTGATCCGGTCGAAATAGGGTTCAGCCTCCCGAACCTCGTCGGCGTAGCGCAGGATCAGGAGCATGAGTCCCTTGCCGTGCGGCTTTATGCCGACCAGGTGCGCCCGCCCATTCATGACGAGCTGGCCGATGGCGACCTTCTCGTCGGCCTTTAGTGCTTCGCGGATAACGATATAGCCTTCGTCCGCGTCATCCCCGTCTGGGGTGAGGTAGTAAGGCTTCTCCAAATAGCGGCTGTCGATCTCGGCCTCGTCCACGAAACGCACCATATCGATGGTGTGCTTGGCTTCGAGCTTGAGGTCGTCAATCTCCTTAGGGTCAATCAGGACATGATGGCCCTTGGCGTGCTCGTAGCCCTTGATGATCTCATCGTCCGGCACTTCGGTGAAAGTATCGCCATCGCGCACGCCTTTGACATAGCGGATGGGTGTGCCGGATGGGGCGTGGATTTGACGGAATGCGACCCTGGTTTCGGTCGTAGCGGCGTGCAGCCTGACCGGGATCAGCACGAGAGACAGGCGAAGATTGCCGGACCAGAGGGCAGGCATGGACGCGAACTCACATTACAAGTGGAGTCCGAATCTGGTGGCGCACGCTCGCCCCGCAAGATGAACAAAATGAGACCTCCAGCTTGAGCTGGGCGGGTCCAAAAGAACAAGCGGTGGCAAGTGGCCGTCAGGAGTTCCACCTCCTGGCGGCTGCGCGCATGATAGCAAGAGCGGTGAGTTTGTCTTTATCGTCTTGGTTTTTGCGTCTCGGGTGCAATTCGGGTGCAGTTCGACGTTTGTTGCCAAGCGGGCAGGGACCAACTATTTGAATTCACTAGCGGGAGACGTGGCCGAGAGGCTGAAGGCGGCGGTTTGCTAAACCGTTATACGGTCAAAAGCCGTATCGAGGGTTCGAATCCCTCCGTCTCCGCCATTTTCCTTGGTAAGTCGTTGTAAGTAAGAATAAAATTTTTGGCTTGCCAAGCCCGTCTACAAAAATGGCCACAAAACTAAACGCAGTTGGCGCGTACGACTAGACACCGAGACCAGGTCAGGAAACTTCGATGACCGACACATTATACACCCCCAAGTCCCTTGCACCTAAGCAGGCCCGTCGGCCTGTGGCAAAACATGGAGGCAGGTAACCCATGCCGAACTGGAACCTGTTTCGCAGTCGCCGACGCCTTCGGCTGCGGTACCCTATGGTTGATCTACGGCTCGAACTCCCTTGCGGAAGTGGCCGACCAGATTGAGAAGCGAAGCTAAGGTTCTCGTGACCAGGGGGGCCGGCCTAGCGCCGGCCCTTTTCCGCTATGGACCCCTATGCCTTTCTCGGCGTTGGTTCGGTCTCGTAAGGAGTATCCCCCAGGTCAGGAGGCGAGCCATGAAGCTGATACTTTCCGCGATATTCGCGGGTGTGGTTGTCATCGCCATACCAGCATTCGCCGCCCCCCAATGGGTTGAGACTGCCTGTCGACGCGCCGCAGTTCGAGTTCTCCCGGCGCTTACTGCCCGGGAAGTAGAAGCCTATATCGCCAATTGCATCGCTGACTGGACGGCTGGAACGCCGCCGCCCCAGGGCCGTAAGAGTTATGACCGCAACAGATATTGATTGGCAGGTCGTTCTTACTGCGGCTTCGGCTGGCGCCCTTTTGCCTTGAAGGGGGTTAGACGCTAACCTCGAAGCGACAGGGACTTTCGGCCGCAAAAGGGGGACTGAATATGTCGCTTGGAACAATCCTTCTTATCATCTTGGTACTTCTACTGATCGGCGCGCTTCCAAACTGGGGACATAGCCGCGCGTGGGGACGGGGCCCGGCAGGTATCCTCGGCCTCATCCTTGTGATCGTCTTGATCCTTGTGCTTCTAGGTAAGATCTAAGACGCTCAGACGTCGCTTATGCGGGGCGTGGGATTCGGCCGGCGTTCCTTTTTGCGAGCCGAACGGCGGAACCGTGTGGCGCGAATATAGGTTGTAGGGCTGACCAAGCAGGGGGCCCCCTCACTAGTGATGGAGTAACCCCATGAAACGGTATCTGCTAGCAGCTTTGCTGGTTGGAATGTCCGCAGTCCCCGTCTCCGCCGCCACTTTTTACGTCATGTTCGATAAGACGAAGAAGCAGTGCTCGATCGCAACGACACCGCCAACTGAGACTGAGAAATTCAGCATGATGGGCCAATACGGCTCTAAACAGGCGGCCATGGACGCGATGTCAAAGATGAAAGAATGTAAACGCTAGTCGCCATTCCGTCTCATGCTTCAAGGGCGTCGGCTTTAGCTGGCGCTCTTTTGCGTGCGCCAGGTGGACTCGCCAGTCAGTGCCGCTTATTTGTGGCGCATGACCCTAGAAGAACGTCTCGCCCTGGCGAGATAGATAGCCGCCCGCACCAATGAGTGGCTGGCGGAGGAGACCAAGGACGAGACCTGCGGCTGGTAGCGCGCCCAATGCCGGTTATGCTTGCGCCAAGACGGTAGCCGCCTTTCCTGTAGACCAACGCGCATACTAGCGCGGCAGTGCCAACGCCAGCCCGCACGCTCTAGCGCAACACCCCAACGTCCATCATCTTGCAAACGCGGGAGCCACAAAGGCTCCCATGACGAGTTGGACTGACGACGACGAGTTGCGCCTATCGATCGAGATGGCGCTGTCGAAGATTAAGACCCGGCCGCTCGGCGGGACCGACACGACACGTATAGAAGGATGGTAGCCGAGCAGATCATCGCGCATTTGAAGCGGTCCCTGGCAGTTCGTCAAAGGGCCGCCGCTGCCGGCGCATGGGCAGCCCCACAAGCCGCACGGCTAGCCTTACCGTGGGCGTTGGAGCAATATGGTGCCGACCATTGGGGTTGGTCGATGGACCTGGGCAAGATCAACGTTGAGGTAAAGCGCCAACGCTTGATCGTCACATTGGAAGGCACGTCGTATCGAGCTGTCTTCCGCCTATCCCCAGACAAGTCCCGACTGATCGAGAGCGGCGCCTTGGCTGTCGATAAATCAGCACCTATGGCACACCGAGATTTTGAAGCGTTGGCCTGGGAAGCTGCTAACGCCAAGGCACGCGCGTTGGGATGGATTTCCTGATCTGAGGCCGGAACGTTCGTCAGGCGCGCTCGTTAGCCTGGCACGCCGCCCTACCAACTGGCCCCCCAACCCCCTATGGGCGGCGAGGTCACGGAGAAGCCCGGCCTTCTCCCGGGTTGGAGGCTGGGCCTCTTTCTACCTCAACGTTGGTGGCCGAGCGGTATCCCAAGGCTGGTTGCCTTTTGCCTCAAAGCACCGGGAGTGCGCTTCATCTCTCTCGATATGCTTGCGACTGGTGTTTTGCTTCTTGAATGCTTTCTTAGGGTCCTCTCATCCTGGGCCGTCCATTCGCGACGTTTTGCGCGCTTCGCCATTTTAGCAGGTGCCTTTGCCATTTTACCGCCCCAAGTTCGCTTAGTTTGCTTAGGCGCCACATTATAGCGGAAAGTGTGCAGTGTCCCCTCCGTTGATTATCTGTTCGCTGAGGCACGAGCAGAGGAGGCTACTCCTTGGACTCCATTCAAACTTCAATCTTCCAGCAACTCTACGACGACGAAATCAATTTCGAGGTTTCGTGCTTCTGGGATGACGGCTTCCACGTCAGGCTCGGCGACCGCATGAACGGCTACCGCGCCGAGGCCCACGTCGCCACCTGGCAGGAGGTGGAAGCGTGGCTCCGCGAAAACGCGTTCAAGGAGTTCCCCCGGCCGGAGCCTGCAGAAGGGCGCGGCGAGCTCGTGCGCGACCTGATCAACGAGATCGACGTCGGGAAGCCGCCAGACGACTATTGGCCTTGACGCGCGTGCCAACGCTCTGCTCGAGCGAGGCCGTCAGATCCACAGGCTCGACTTTTCTGCTCGCCGTCAAGGCGCCGAACGGCGTGACCGCCGTTGTTTAGAGAGGCGAAGAGATTCGACCTTCAGAGCGGCTTTCCCCATGCGCGCGTGCGCACCGCATTGCGCACGTTCGTCTGGCCTTTAGCCTCGACGCTCTTCTTTGGCGCCGCCATGCCGTCCAGGTGCTTAGATGTCCGAACAGTATATAATGAATAGGGGCTTGAGCAGTGAGGGAGGATAGGAGGATGAAATGAGAAGTCTCAGACGATTTTTGCTCCTGACATTGTTCTTGTCCGCCGCGGTGCTTCCCGGCGGCCTTTTGTTAGCTGAAACGAAACATGCCACTAAGGAGGAAGCTCAAGCGATGGCAAACAAGGCTGCGGACTTCCTGCAAAAGGAAGGTCCTGACAAGGCGTTTGCAGCCTTCAACAAAGGCGATGAGTGGCGTGACCGCGATCTCTATGTCTTCGTTATCGACAAGACCGGCACATGGCGGGCGACCCCAATGCGGCCAGAGGACATTGGTACAAAGAGGGACCTGGACAAGCCTGACGTCCAAGCAATTCTCGCGATCGATAAAAGCGGCTGGGTCGATTACAAGTTTAAGAGCCCGGCAGACAACCAGGAACACGACAAGAGTTCGTACATCGTGCGGGTTGGTGACTTCCTGGTTGGAGTTGGCGCCTACAAATATTGAGGAGCGCAACCGCTGGTAGACCGCCCGCTATGAGTGGGTCTCGTCGACCTACCTAGCAGCCGTAACTTAAGATGTAGGCTCCCGCACGTCTGCTCTTGGGGGGAAAGCCGACATCGCCCGTCCATTGATCCTATTTATGGGGACACGCAGAAGCAGCGATGCAAGAGGCCTATGGCGGCAAAACGACAGTGTTGTTGTTTGGACCGGCACGGTGAGACGGAGAGCGATCGAGCCGTGGGGTTCAATCCCAGCGTCCACGTCGTTGCGGGACCGAAAGGCTGATTTCAGGATTCGGGTCATGGATCGTTTCTCCTTTCCTGGACCCTATTATACCGAGAGCCACAGACGGCCGCGTGGTTTCCCATCACGGTGGGATTCGAAAGCAGCTTTCAGGCCGCAGTTGCATTGCGAAGGTCGCCAACGCTGGCCGCACAGGCGATCCGGCCAAGATCGACGCGGAACGGAAATGTCACTACCGCCTTATGGCCAGCTCGCCCTAACTAGGCTGGAAGACAATGCCGAGGGGCGTCGGCTTCGGTCGGCACCCTTTTCGATGCGTCAGGTGGACTTGCCCGCCAGTGTCGCCTGTTTGTGGGCGCATGACCCTAAAAGAACGTCTCGCCCTCGCGAGGGAGATTACCGCGCGCACCCCGCCCGCTTCGTGATTGACAACTCGCGGGACGAAGCTAGACGCAAGCGCTTCGAAAAAGCCAAGGCGCTAAGGGAGGCCCTTGCCAAGCGGAAGACTAAATAAGCTGCAACATCGCCTCTTCGTCGGTCATCGGGGTTTTTCCTCGGCGCGCTTCACTTTGCTTCGGAGGCACACTCGCCTCAAGCGCTTGCGACCTGTTGTGGTGTGAGCTTGACGACGATGGTCTTTGCAACGACCGAAGGCGTGAACGAGAGCGCGCCAATAAGCCAGCCGCGATTAGAATGATGAGCTTGGACATAGGGGTCCTCTGCAGAGGACCTAGCGTGCCACTGGCAGCCACCTCAGCGGAAGGGCGAGCGCGACACACCGTTACCAATAGATTGCAGCCCCCGCGTGGGCCAAAGTCGGTTTCGGCCGGGGGCCGGGGGTATCTCAATCGGCCATTGGGGGTGGCCCCTAAGGGGTGGATTGCGATAGGTTAGCGTGGGGCGTCGGGGTTTGTCTGGAGTAAGCCCGATGATGAAGAGCCAAGAGCGGCTGATGGAGGAGCTCAACGCGCTCAACGAGCGGCAGATCGAGGCGGGCCTCGTGGCGGGCGTTTGGGACGAGGAAACGCGCCCGTTCGTCGAGAACTATCTGAGCCAGCTGACGTTGCAGCGCATCGAAGCCGAGGCGATCGAGCAGGTTCAGGAGACGCGCAAGGCGAGGGACGCAGCGTTGTTTGCGGCGCAAGAGGCCGTCGATGCGAAGCTTAGAGCCAACGCGGCAATCATCCTCGCATTGGGCGCGATGCTCGCGTGCTTCTTGGTGATCCTTATCCTGGTTTCCCGCTCCTGAAAGATAACATTGCACGCCTCCGCCATTTGTTGTGGCTTGCGAATGGCGTAAACTGAGCCTTGCGTATTGACCAATGTGCCGGCCAGAGTCCGGCGAGAACGGGGAAAGTTATGACCGTGCCGTCCAACCCAAAGAGTAGCCAGAAGGTCGATCATGCCTTCGTGGAGCGCGAGCGGGACCGCTTTGCCGGGCGCGCGCTCTCGTTCCTGGTCCTTCTGAACGGCGTGGCGGCGATGGTGCTGCTCACCATCCTGGCGCAGGCGCCGCGCGGCACCGTCGATTCGAAAATTGCCTCGGCCCTGCTGTTCTTCGCTGGCGGCGCGATCGCGGCGCTGCTCAGTTCCTTCCTCGCTTATATCAACCGGACGGTCAGGATCGAGGCGCCCGGGCGGGTCGCTTTGCGGCGAGCGCTGCGGCTCATCGCCATCGCCGTTGTGATCGGCAGCGGTGTCGCGTTCCTCACGGGCATGAACATGGTGAGCGGCGCGGTGTCGGAGAAATCGAGCTCGCATCCGAAGGGCCAAAAGGAGAAGGGTGCGCCGGTCTCGGCGCCCAGCGAGCGCGTGCTGCTGCGCGATGCCGGGCTCGGGGTCGAAGCGCGCTTAGGCTTGCACGATCAACTGCCGGCGTCTAGGGCGGACCTGTCATCTCGCGCGTGAAATCGTTCCAGATGGTCTGCGCTTCCGCGGTGAGCTCGTCGACCCTCTTGCCCACGACATCCCAATTGACCATCGGGCGCTCGGTCTCGACGCCCTCGGCAGCGGGCTTCGCCCGTGAATCGGCGAAATAGACGCCTGCGATCGTGAGCAGGGACCCTATGATCATGCCGAGGATGAAACGCATGGCTGCTTTCCGAGATGCAAGATCATAAGCCTAGGGACGCCCGAGCGGAAGATCGAAAGGCATGGTTAGGGCGCCGCGGCGGCAACGCCGTCGCGGACCGCGATGCGCGCGCGACGCTTACGCCCGAGGCGAGCGCCCCTTCCATGAAGCCCGCGAATTTGTAGCACGCATGCTCGCCGGCGAAATGCAGCCGGCCTGCGATGCCCTCCTGAGCAGCGGGCCGACGGTGGTCACCTGGCCGGGGGCGGGGAAAGAATAGCCGGCGCGCGTCCAGGGCGCGGCGGGCCAATCCATGAACAGGCCCCTGACGAAGGCCTGCTCGAGGCCCGGATAACGCTTGGCAACCGTCATAGCCCGCCGATTTGAGCTCATAGGCCGCGGCAAGCCCTGCGAATCCCGCGCCGACGACGATCACGGACTTGCCGGCGTGCGCGCGACAGCGCGCGGCCCGCTGAGCAGGAGCGCGGTTCCGAGCGCGACGAGGCGCGCCGCGTCACCGAATCGACGGGCGCGCCATAGCGGGCGCGGCGGCGGGCATAGAGCGAACGCGGCATCAGAGTCCCCCCTGTTAGTAGTGGCGCGGGCCTGGGCCGAAGTGCCGCGTCATCCAGTCAGCGCCGAATAGCACGAGGTCGGCGCCATCGATCAGCTCGGATTGCGCCTGGCCGACTCGGCCCTGACGAACGCGGCCGGTGGCGCGGTATTCGCGCAGGATGGTCGCGAAATAGTCCTCGCCCGGCCAATCGACGATGCCGTGCTCGTCGTCGACGCATTCGATGACGCGGATCTCGGGACCGTCCGCGCCCCGGCAGACATAATGACGACGGACGCGGCGCTTCTCCGGCACATCGGCTAAGTATTCCGCGAAATGCAGGACTGTCGTCGTGTCCGGGCTCGCGCCCAATCTCAGCACGCGGCCCCCCATCCGGCAGAAGCGTTCGAGCGGCGAGCCGGGTCCATAATAATCGTGCCAAGGTGCATCTTGGAGCAGGTCCTGCGCGTGGCGCCCACGCGCGCCGAAGCGGCCCGACGGATTGTCGTTCACGAGCGTACCCGGACGCCTGCGGAACGCTTCGGCAAAATAGCCGACCTCGGGAAGCACCGGCGCGGTGACTGCATCGAAGGGCGGCGCGTCAGCCAAGAGGGCAGGGCGCTCGGCTTCCGGTAGGTGATTGACGAAATCATGCACGATCTCGGCGCCGAGGATCATGAGCAGCGTGCCGTCCCGGCCGACGACGCGGTCAAGCGCATCGAGCAGAGCGTCGGCGCCGCCTTCGACCGGGCCAATCGCCCGCAGCGAGGCATGCACCATGAGCACATCGCCGGCCGAGACGCCGAGGCTGCGGAGGTCTTCGGCTAGCGCGCTTACAGCCAATCCAAGGGGTTGCATGGACACGGTTCGTCACTTAGGTTACATGTAACCTAAGATTGGATTGTGGCGATGGCGAGTAGCGGAAGTCGAGACAAGGTGCGCACCTATCGAGCGCGGATGCGCGCCCGGGGCCTTCGTCCGGTGCAGATTTGGGTTCCTGACACCCGCACCGCGAAATTCCGCGCCGCGGCGCATCGCCAGTCGTTGGTCATCGCGCGCAGCGAAGGTGAGCGTGACGACCAAGCCTTTATTGATGCCGTCTCGGAACAATAGGTGAAAATGAAGCGCGGGGAAGTGTGGACGTTGTCAGCAAGTGGATACGCCGGCAAGCCGCGACCAGCCGTCATCATTCAGGACGACCGGTTTGACGCCTCGGCCTCGATCACGGTCTGCGCATTTACAACCGATAGGACCGAAGCGCCGCTGTTTCGGCTGGTTGTCGAGTCCAGCGAGCGCAATAACCTCCGCGCTCAATCGAGCTTGATGGTGGACAAGATCACCACCGTATCCAAAGAGAGACTCGGTGGACGTATCGGACAACTCGACAACTCCGATATGGTTCGGCTCAATCGGTCGATGATGGTGTTTCTCGGCCTCGCTTAAGCATCAAGCGCTGGCGGCGCGGCGCTGGTCGTCCGCCGCGATCATCGTCTGTGGCTGAAGTGGCTCGAGCGCCGCCTTGATGGCGTCGTCCACATCGGAGACCCACACGAAGCGCACGGCATTGCGCGCGGCTTCCGGCACGTCCTCGTAGTCCTTCTTGTTGCGCTCGGGCAGCATGACCGTGGTGATGCCGGCGCGCACCGCGGCCAGCACCTTGTTCTTCACACCGCCGATCGGCAGCACGAGCCCCCGCAGCGAGATCTCGCCGGTCATCGCCGTGTCGCTGCGCACCGTGCGACCGGTCAGCAGCGAGGTCAGCGCGATGAACATGGCGACGCCGGCGCTTGGGCCATCCTTGGGGATGGCGCCCGCCGGCACGTGCACATGGATATCCGACTTCTCGAACGTGGCCGGGTCGATGCCGAGCGTTGAGGCGCGCGCCTTGACGAGGCTCAGCGCGGCCTGCGCGCTCTCCTTCATCACGTCGCCCAGCTGGCCGGTAAGGATCAGCCTGCCGTTGCCGGGCACACGCGCGGCCTCGACGAACAGAATGTCGCCGCCGGTCGGCGTCCAGGCGAGCCCTGTCGCCACGCCAGGCACTGACGTGCGCATCGCCACCTCGCTCTCGAAGCGGCGCGCACCGAGGATCGCGTGCAGGTCCTTCTCCTCGACCGTCACGCGCTCCGCCTTGCCTTCGGCGATGGTCATGGCGATGCGCTGGAAGATCGCGCCAAGATCGCGCTCGAGATTGCGCACGCCGGCCTCCCGCGTGTAGTCGCGGATGACGGCGCGGATCGCGTCGTCGGTGATCGTCGCCTGCTCGGGGGTGAGCCCCGTCGCCTCGAGCCGTCGCTTCACCAGATAGCGCTTGGCGATCTCGACCTTCTCGTCCTCGGTATAGCCCGGCAGCTCGATGACCTCCATGCGGTCGCGCAACGGACCGGGGATGGCGTCGAGCACGTTCGCCGTGCCGATGAACATCACGCGCGACAGGTCGAACGGCACCGCGAGGTAATTGTCTCGGAAGGTCGCGTTCTGCTCGGGGTCGAGCACTTCCAGCAGCGCCGCTGACGGATCGCCATGGAAGCCCTGGCCGAGCTTGTCCATCTCGTCGAGCATCATGACGGGATTGCGCGTCTCGGCCTTGCGGATCGACTGGATCACGTTGCCGGGCAGGGCCCCAATATAGGTGCGGCGATGGCCCCTGATCTCGGCCTCGTCATGCACGCCGCCAAGCGAGAGCCGCACGAACTTGCGGCCCGTGGCGCGCGCGATCGACTGGCCGAGCGAAGTCTTGCCCACGCCGGGCGGGCCGACGAAGCACAGGATCGGGCCCTTGCCGTCCGGCTTCAGCTTGCGCACGGCGAGATATTCGAGGATGCGCTGCTTGACCTTGGGCAGGCCGTAATGGTCCTCGTCGAGGATGCGGCGCGCTTCGGCGATATCGATGCGCTCCTCGGAGAGCTTCGACCAGGGCAGCTCGATCAGCCAATCGAGATAGGTGCGGATCATGCCGTGCTCGGCCGAGGCCTCGGGCATGCGCTCGAGCCGCTTCAGCTCCTTGCGCGCCTGCTTTTCGGCCTCCTCGGACATGCCGGCCTTCTCGATGGCCTCGCCGAGTTCCGCGATCTCGGCCTGCGTGTCCTCGCCCTCGCCGAGCTCTTTTTGGATCTGGCGAAGCTGCTCGCGCAGGATGTGCTCGCGCTGGCGGCCGACGAGCAATTCCTGCGTCTGCTCGCCGATCTGCTTCGACAGGCGCAACACCTCGATCTGCTGCGCGAGATAGCGCAACAGCTTGTCGAGCCGGTCGCCGACATCGAAGGTCTCGAGCAGGTCCTGCTTCTCGGCGGGCTGGAGGTCCGAGACGTTGGCGATGAAATCGGCGAGCGCAGACGGCGACTGCATCTGATCGATGGCGGTCGCGATCTCCGGCGGCACGTTGGGCAGGAGCGAGATTACCTCGCGGGCGCGCTCCTTCAATTGATGCGTGCGCGCGGCAATCTCGGTCGAGAAGACTTCGGCCTCGCCGATCTCCTCAACGCGTGCGACCAGGAACGGATAGCCCGGCAGGAACTCGCGCACGCGGAAGCGCCGCGTGCCGCGGGCGACCAGATGATGGTTGCCGTCGGGCGCGGTGACGTAGCGCAGGATCTCGGCGACGGTGCCGACCTGGTGCAGATGCTCAGGCGCGGGCGTGTCGACCGAAGCGTCCTTCTGCAGCAGCACGCCGACCGGCCGGTCGGACTTGGCAGCCTCCTGCGCGCCCGCGATCGATTGCGGGCGGCCGAGCGTGAGCGGCACGACGATGCCCGGGAAGAGCACGGCGTTCCGCGTCGGCACGAGGATCAGCGCGCCTTCGGGCAGCTGCAGCTCGGGCCCCTCGCTCGCGGCAGCGCGAGGCGCGGGCGCCGCGGACTGCGCGGGCGCGGGGCTAGGCTGAGGCGCTTCGGCTGAGCGCGGCGTGGTTTGTTCGATGTCGTTCATGGTGCGGACCGGAACTCGTTCACTCAAGATTTGACGAAGGTGAGGATCAGGCAGCCGTTGCGCAGCTCGCGCTCGGCGAGCCGCAGCGTCGCGGCAAGAGCAATGCGGCGCTCGAAGCGGCCATAGGGAATCTCCAGCCTCAATATATTGGCATTGCGACCCGCCTTCGGCAGGGGGCGGGCGCCGGCGATGACGAGCGTCTGGCCCTCGAACTCGACGCGCACCGCTTCGGGGGCGACACCCGGCAACGCGGCGATGATGCAGAGCTCGCGCTCGGTCTCGAACACGTCAACCGGCGGCTCCCAGCGCGCGCCGCTCCGCGACGGCTCGAAGAACTGGCGGTGCAGCTGCTCGGCCTGCTTAAGCATGGCGCAGGCCTCGGCCCACATCTGGTTTTTCGGATCACGCATCACTGGCCTCGTGCGGGGCGGTCGGCGTGGCGTACCCGACGGGAGACGATCTTAGCGCCGCGCGAGCTGGGTTGGAACTAAGGCGGTCAAGCCGCGGGAGGGCTAGGTAGGGTAGGGGCCTTGCGCAACGGACACCCTATCTGGGTGCGCGCGCGCGGAAATTGCAAGACGTTGACAAAACGCGGGCGTGACTCTTCGCGCATAGATTGGCGATGGCCACTACTGACCAATTCGGCTCGCGCCGAATATTCCCGTTGCCCTGTAATTGGAGCTGTTGCCGGCCTGCCAATTGCCGATAACGCCGGCGGTTGCGTCGGTACCGCGCCTGGCGAAGGATCCAAAGGCACCGCCACTTACGTCGCCGATTTGCCCGACAGTACCGGATATGGGGCCATTGAACCTGTTTCTAGCCGTCGAAGCCAGGTCGTCTGGAAGCCGCAAGGTCCCGGTTGCGTTCAGAGGCCCAATGTTGCTGCTCGGCGCATTGAAGTTTCTGATATCGAATTCGCCGCTGCGCGCCTGGAAATTCCAACTGAGTTCAACATTGCCGGCGCCGATATGCGACTGCCATTGCGGGAGACCTTCGGTGCTGACCCGCTGCAATACCGTACCGATCGTGTGACCGGCATAGGAGGCCGATCCTAAGGTCGGCAGTTGTCCCACCGTCGGGATGTCGCCGGCGATCCACCAGCCCAGACCTACGGTATCCACATATTGCGTCGAATTTGCCGTCCGTTGGAGAACTCCACTACCGCGCCAGTTGCGCCCCATTTGAAGAAATCACACTGACTGCAGAAGGGCGCCGGCTTTCCGTTTTGCGGGGCGCCGAAAACGTCAGGAAACAGCCCCGTGAGATCCGACCGCGTCGCCATCGATGAAATAGCCATAGGCAGCCACATGGGTATAGGGGTTGCCCTGATTGTCGAGTACCACGGCATCGGCGATGATGTCGTCAAGGTCGATTCCACCGAAAGTGGGCACACTTCCGGTGTGCATGGGTGGTAACGTTAGGACTTCCCGTATTCGACGGCTTCCAGAAGTTCATTCCGAAAACATAGGCGCTCGTCGCGCCATCGCCGCCGATATCGCGAAGCGCGAAAGCAGCGCCCACCCCCTCCGATCCCAAATACGTGACTGTCAGATCATCGGGCGAGGTGCTTCCAACGAAGTTTTCGAAGCCTTGCTGCGGTTGGTTCGAAGTCACGATGCCCGTGGCGTAGCCGTAATACTGTATTGGCACCGGATTGTTGGGTGGGGGATTGCTCGTGTCCGGATTGTTGGGTGGGGGATTGCTCGTGTCCGGATTGTTGGGTGGGGGATTGCTCGTGTCCGGTTGTGGGTGGCGGATCGTGGCGTTGCTCCCGTGTCCGTGTTATGCGGCGGATTGACCGGGTCGAGGTTTTGGAGCTCCTTTTCAAGCGCCGCTTGAATCTGCGTTTGCGTGAAGGTATTGATGATCTCGCTGATCGTGTTGCTGGCCTGAACGGTGTTGCCGTTGCCGGGCGTGCGGCTTGGTTCCGCCATCATTGCCGGTAGTCGGCCGTGCCGGTGCCGCTGCCGCCCTTGGCGAAAGCGGTCATGATGGAATTGGTGTCGGCCGCCGTGGTCGGTCTGATCTTCGCCACTACACCCGTGAGGTCTAGCGTGTAACCCTTCTGAAACAAATTTTGGACTTCGCCGTTCTTCGCGGTGAAGTTCAGTCCCACGCCGTAGAGGAAGGAAATGATGCCCTTGCCGCCGGCGGTCATCTGTGTCTGGTACATGCCGCCGCGGATGGCGAGCGTGCCCGCCGGCGTCTTCATCTTCACCGCGTCTTCGTTCTTCGAAATCTTGCCGCCGACATAACGCATCACGCCCTTGGAGAAGGTGGTCGTGATCTCGCCCGTTCCCTTCTTCGGATTGTAGACGAACTTGTCGATGACGAGGTCGGAGCCGGGGCCCACCGTGAAGGTCGAGCCGTCGACGAGCAGCACCTGCACGAGCCCGCTGTCCGTCGTCTTGATGCGCTCGTTGAAGAAGATCGACTTGCCGATATTGAGCTGGTCGGTCGGCGCGCCGGAGAGCGACGAAAAGGCGTCGGGATTCACCGCCGCCGCCACGCCGACTTTCGACGCGTCAGCCGGCGCGATCGCGGCCGCCATGCCGAAGCCGAGCGCAAGCAAAGCTGCAGCAGCGCTCGCCCCGCGCAGAACAAATCCCGGCCACGATGACAGTGTCCGCATCCCCTCCGAAACCTCTTCCCGTGCCCGAAGAAGAGCCGTCCTCGTGCGAATTATACCAAAGTTCGCGGCGCGCCGGCGAGAATTAACCATATCTTCTCCCTGAATATGTTTGGAAAACCCAAGGAGTGCCGGCCCGCACGCTGGGGCCGCCGCACGCGCAACCTGGCGGCCCGGAGAAGAGCGCCGCCCGCAGGTCGCCCAGCCTATCACTTGCCGCGACAGGCCCATGTTCAGAACCTCTTCTGCAGGCCGACCATCGCGGTCAGGTCGTCGAACGCACTTGTGTCGTAGTTGGACTGCTGGTCGCGATATTCCACTTGGGGTACGACCGACCAAGTTTCGGCGAAGGGCATCACAAGCGCCACGCGCCCCCACCCGATGTTGTCCTCCTCGGCCTCGAACAGGTTGATGATCGGGTCGGGCTCGTCGTATTCCCGCAGGATGATGCCGCCGCCGACCTGCAGGGTCCAGGGCCAGGGACCGTTCCAAACCGGGTTTGCGAAGGTCCAGCCGAAGCCGCCGGAAAGCGCAATCTCCCAGTTGGAATAGAACCCGGCCTCGACATCCTCGCGCTGGACAGCGCCCTGCGCCGTCAGCATCACGGACGGCGACGTGTAGTAAGAATAGGTGATGCCGGCGCGGGTCTGTGCCCCGTCGCGTAAGGAGTTAGTGGGGAGTTCTGGCGTGTCGTTGAACTCACGGACGCGCGTCTCAATGCGAGCGTCAAGCACGCTGCGCTCCTGGATGGTCAGCAAGCGAAGGCCTGCGCCGGGCGCGGCGAAATAGTAGTCGTACCCGAGATAAGCGAGATCACCGATGCCGTAGATATAGACGCGCGACTGATCCATGCCCCAGCGTTTCATATTGAAGCTCGGGCCGAACGTAAGCTCAAGGAAATCGAGGTCGATATCGTTCAGCTCTTTGTCGAAATAAGCCGTCGAGTAGAGGAGCGCGTCGAATTCCAGGCGGTCACCCTGCCGCTTGAGATCGTAGGTGTAGTGCATTGTGCCGATGTTGAGCGCGCTCCAGCCCGACTTGCCGACGGATTGTTCGTCGAGGGTGAAGTCGATGCCTTGCAGCGTGATGCTCTGCGTGCCGGGGCCGGAGTTCGCGTTGCTCTCCCAGCGGATCGCCGAGAAGACCGAGGCGAAGAACGGCGGCGGGTCGGCGGCGAGCGCGAGCTGCTGCAGATAGAGCCGGATCTGCTGGGCGACCTCGGGCGGCGTGTTCGAATTGGCGAGCGCCTGGTCGAAATAGCTGCGCGCCATGTCGTAGGCGCCGATTTTGTAATACAGCATGCCGAGCTCCATCTGCAGCCGCGGCGTGTTGGGCGCATAGATGAGCATGCGCTCGAGCGTGGAGATGGCGGCCTCGTAGTCGCCGACGCTCGCGGAGAGCGTTGCGTAGTCGAAGGCAAGATCGAGGTTACTTGGCTCGGTGATCATCTGCCTCAGCAGCGCGTCGCGGCGTGCCTCGACATCAGGCGGGCCGAGCCGGCGCACTGGAACGGCGGCTTCGCTGGCAGCCAATAGGGGCGCGGCCTCGCACACGACGAGACCGGCAACCGCTAGCGCGATCGCCCACTTCGCCCGCCCCATCATCGGATCGCTCGGCCTTTCCGAGGCGCGGTCGCAGGTTGATTCCCGCTAGATCCGCCCCGTCCCGCGAAAACGTAGCCAGTTAACCTATTGCCAGCAAGGGGTTGGGGCGGTTTATCGAGTATTTTCAAAGAACAGTGTGGCTCAATGAGCACGCAAAACCCATGCTATGGTTAGCGAATGAGCATGCCGGGATTTGATCAGGCGACGTTATTCCAAGAACTCCAAAAGCCTGAGGCCTACGACCCGGTGCCGCAATCGGTCGAGCGAATCGATACCCATGCCTCATCGGTGTTTCTGGCGGGGCCTTTCGCCTACAAGGCGAAACAGGCAGTCAAATACCCGTTTCTGGACTTTTCCACGCTCGAGAAGCGCCGCACCGCGCTCCTGAACGAACTCCGCATCAACCGGCGCACGGCGCCTGACCTCTATCTCGACGTCGTCCCGATCACGGCCGGGAAGGGCGGCGCGTTCAGGCTGGGGGGCGCGGGTGAGGCCGTTGAATGGGCGCTGCGCTTGCGCCGCTTCGGCCAGGATAAGCTCTACGACCGGCTTGCCGAAAAAGGCGAGCTCGATGCCGGAGACATGGCGCGGCTGGCTGAGACCATCGCCGATTTCCACGCCACCGCCGACCGGCTGCTCACGCCTTCCCATGCCACGGCTCCGCTTGCCGCCATTCTCCGCGACAACGCGCAGGAGTTTGCCACCCTCGCCGAAGTCTTTCCGCCCGAGGAGATTGCGGCCCTCACGCAGGCGAGCGAGGCGATGCTCGCGGCACTAACCCCGTTGCTCAGATCGCGCGCGGCGGGTGGCTATGTGCGCCACTGTCACGGCGACCTACACCTCCGCAACATCGTCGAGATCGAGGGCAAGCCGGTCCTGTTCGACGCCATCGAGTTCGACGACAAGCTCGCCACCATCGACGTGCTCTACGACCTCGCCTTTCTGTTGATGGATCTCGGCAGGCGCGGGCTTGGCGGCCATGCCAACGCCGTGCTCAACGCCTATCTCGACCGCGAGGGCTCTAGCGGCAATCTGCTCGGGCTTGCGGCCCTGCCGCTATTCCTCTCCATGCGGGCCGCCGTCAGGGCCAAGGTCGAGCTGCTCCGCACGAAGCGGATCGGCGCCGATCCAACAGAGCCCGGTGCAGCGCTCACCGAAGCCAGGGTCTATTTCGGTCTTGCGCGCCTCTATATTGTGCCCCAGCTGGCACGGCTGATTGCCATCGGCGGGCTGTCGGGGAGCGGCAAGTCGGCAGTCGCGCGCGCGATTGCGCCTTATGTCGGCCCGTTCCCCGGCGCGGTGCATATGAGGAGCGACGTCGAGCGGAAGCGGCTGTTCGGGGCCGAGCCCCGCGAGACCTTGCCTGCGCGCGCGTATGCGGCCGAGGTATCCGACACGGTCTACGCGATCTGCCGCAAGCGGGCGCTGCTCGCGCTCGCGGCGGGGCGCGCGGTGATCCTCGATGCGGTGAACGCGAAACCGGCCGAGCGCGCCGAGGCCGCGCAGCTCGCGCGCCAGACAGGCGTCCCGTTCACGGGGCTTTGGCTCGAGGCGCCGCGCGCGGTGATGCGCGAGCGGGTGGCGGACCGCCGTGGCGACGTGTCGGACGCCACGCCCTCTGTGGTCGACATCCAGCTCAGCTACGATCTGGGTCCGCAGGATTTCGCCGTCATCGACGCGAGCCGCCCGCTCGACGAGGTCGTAGCGGCCTGCCTCCAGCGCATCGGCCAATAGCCTGATTTCACCTTTTGCTAACGCTCTTCAGCCGAGAGTGAAGCCGGTCGCCGGGGTTAGAGCCCGGCCACGCCTTAATTGGCCTGACGGGGATTTCGGTATTGCGTCGGTTGGGTTTGGTCGCGCCCGCTGAAACAGCGGGCATGCCTCTATTTCTTGTGCGTCTTCGCATGGCCGCGCGCCTCGTGCTCGCGCTTTGCCTCGGCGCGGCCGTGGCGAGCGGGCTCACCT
This sequence comes from uncultured Alphaproteobacteria bacterium, assembly GCA_963821255.1. GTDB lineage: Bacteria > Pseudomonadota > Alphaproteobacteria > Rhizobiales > Methyloligellaceae > Methyloceanibacter. The sequence continues at coordinate 370,077 of CAWGCX010000011.1, forward strand.
GTTGCGGCTCAGGGGGAAGGGGCGCAAAGCTCGGCGAGCGCGTCATCCCGCTCGGCCAGCCGGTGCCGAAAGGCGGAGGCGTCTACCGAGTCGGCGAGCCCTACGAGATCGCGGGCACCTGGTATTACCCGCGCGAGGAGAAGTCCTATAATCGCGTTGGCAAGGCGTCGTGGTATGGCGAGCTGTTCCATGGGCGGCGCACCGCGAACGGCGAGATCTACGACATGGACCGGCTGTCCGCCGCGCATCCGACGCTGCCGCTGCCGACCTATGCGCGGGTGACCAACCTCAATAACGGCCGCTCGGTCGTCGTGCGCGTGAACGACCGCGGGCCCTATGCCAACGACCGCATCATCGATCTGTCGCGCCGCTCGGCGGACGTGCTCGGCTTTCGCGGCAACGGCGTCGCGACCGTACGGGTGCAATATCTCGGGCGCGCGCCGCTCAGTGGCGATGATTCCTACGAGCGGCGCTATCTCGCAAGCCAGGGCTTCGCGCAGGTCGCCGAGAAGGGCAAGCCGAAGCGGGCTGCAGAGCCGCGCATCGTGAGCCTTGGCGAGGAGGTCGAAGCCTATGGCATGGGCCGTGGGCAGCAGACGGCCTCGGTCCGCGCCAATAAGGGGGCCTTCCGACTCGGCACGCCGGCCAGAACGGAGGTCAAGGCATCAGCCGAGACGACCGGCGCGATTGCCACGGCGATCCCGCGCGGGGCGCTCGTCATCCAGGCCGGCGCCTTCAAGGTAAAGGAGAACGCGGACAAGGCGCGCACCACGCTTGGGCAACTCGGCACTGTGGAGGTGGCCGAGATTGACATGAAGGGGGAGCCGTTCTACCGCGTGCGCGTCGGGCCGTTCCGCGATCGGAAGGGCGCCAAGGCGGCGCTCACGGAGGTGAGCGAGGCCGGATTCCAAGGCGCCAAGATCGTCAAGGCCGACTAGACGCCTCTCTAATGCCGGGAGGGGTGTTGCTTTTTCGATCCCGTCATTTGATAGTGGCCGCCGACCTGCCGCAATGCGGCCCTAGAGTTTTACCCAGGTCCTGTTCGTCCCGTGTACGTTTCGCGCCTCCATAGAGCGGTCACGCTTGCGCTCTCCCTCGCCGTCCTGACGGCCGGCGCCGGTTGCGTGCCCGCGCTCGCGCAGAAACCCCCCGCATCCGGCTTCGAGACCAAGGCCAAATATGCCGTCGTCATGGATGCCGGCGCCAATCTCATGCTCTTCGAGAAGGATGCCGACACCCTGATGGTGCCCGCCAGCATGAGCAAGATGATGACGCTTGCCGTGCTGTTCCGCGAGATGAAGGCGGGGCGGTTCACGCTCGACAGCGAGTTCAAGGTGAGCGAGCACGCTTGGCGGACCGGCGGCGCGCCGTCGGGCACTTCGGCCATGTTCGCGCCGCTCAACACGATGGTGAAGATCTCGGACCTGATCCCCGGGGTCACCGTGCAGTCCGCCAACGATGGTGCGATCATCATCGCCGAAGGCGTGGCCGGCACGGAGGAAGCCTTCGCCAAGGAGATGACGGCTTACGCACGCAAGATTGGGATGGAGCAATCGACCTTCGTGAACGCCACGGGGCTACCGGCGGAAGGCCAGTTGATGACCGCGCGCGAGCTCGCCGTGCTCGCGCGTCACCTCGTCTATACCTATCCCGAGTACTACCATTTCTTCGGAATGAAGGAGTTCAGGTACCGCGACAAGTTCACGTTCCACAACCGCAACCCGCTCGTGCTTGCCGATATCGGCGTCGACGGGCTGAAGACCGGCTTCGTCAAGGAGTCCGGCTATGGCCTGACGATCTCCGGCACACGGGGCAACCAGCGGCTGATCGTGGTGGTGAACGGGCTCGCCACGCCGAAAGAGCGCGAAGCCGAGGCGCGCCGATTGCTCGAATGGGGCTTCAAGAGCTTCAAGCCGTTCCGGCTGTTCGACGAGGGCGAGAAGGTGAGCGACGCGCTCGTCTGGGGCGGCACGAGCCATTACGTGCCGCTGGTCGGCGACGGCAATATCAACATCATCCTGCCGGTCACGACGAGCGGAAAGGTCTCCGCCTCGATCGTCTATGACGGGCCGATCAAGGCGCCGATCAAGAAGGGCGACCAGGTCGCGATCCTTCGCATCACTTCGGACAACTCCAGCGCCACCAACGAAATCCCACTCTATGCCGGCGACGATATCGGCCAGAGCAACTTCGCCTATCGCGGGCTCGACTCTCTACTGTTGCTCGCATTCGGCTGGCTGCTGTAGCCTTTGACCATGCAACGCGCGGCGGCCGATCTCGGCCGATTCATCACCTTCGAAGGCGGGGAGGGTGCGGGCAAGTCCACGCAAGCCGGCATTCTCGCCAACAGGCTTACGCGCGCGGGCCGGAAGGTACTTGCCACGCGCGAGCCGGGCGGCTCGCCTGCGGCTGAGGAGATCCGCGAGGCGCTCCTCTTCGGCCGCGTCCGGCAGCTCGGGCCGCTCGCGGAAGCCGTGCTCTTCTCCGTGGCGCGCGCGGATCACGTGGAGCACTCGATCGGCGGGGCGCTCCAGCAAGGCATGTGGGTCGTGTGCGACCGCTTCCTCGATTCCACGCGCGCCTATCAGGGCGCTACGGCCGGCGTGCCGAAGCCGCTGATCAACGCGCTCGAACGGCTGACGCTTGGCGGCCTCCTGCCCGACATCACCTTCATCCTCGACATTCCCGCCGAGGAAGGGCTTGCGCGCGCGGCGGCGCGCGCGGAAGGCGGGGCGCCAGACCGGTTCGAAGGCCAGGAGCTGATCCTGCACGAGCGCGTGCGCCGCGCCTTTCTCGACATCGCCGAGGAGGAGCCCGAGCGCTGCATCGTCATCGACGCGAGCCAGCCCGAGGCGATGGTCGCGGAGGACGTGTGGGAGGCGGTGCTCGAGCGCCTCCACCCATGAGCATGGCCGCCGAGCGCCAGCGCGCCGAAGCTTCCGCCTCAGAGCCAGACCGGCTCGAAGGCTTCGCGAGCCCGCGCGAAGTCGATCGCCTGTTCGGCCATGAAGCTGCGGTCGCGGAGTTCGAGGAGGCGCGCGGGAGTGGGCGCCTGCATCACGCCTGGCTGCTCGTAGGGCCAGAGGGCGTCGGCAAGGCAACGCTCGCCTACCGCTTCGCGCGCGGCCTTCTCGCCGCGGGGGAGGCGGATGCCGCGAACGACCCGAGGCATCCCGTGTTCCGCAAGGTGGCGTCGCTCGCGCATCCGAACTTGCTGCTGCTCAGGCGCTCGCTCAACGAGAAGACAAAGCGCTACGGGCAGTGGATCGGCGTCGACGAGGTGCGGCGCCTCCGCGCCTTTCTCGGCCATTCGGCGGGCGAGGGGGGTGGCTGGCGCGTTGTCGTGGTCGACCGTGCCGACGAGATGAACCAGAATGCCGCCAACGCGCTGCTCAAGGCGTTGGAGGAGCCGCCGACCCGCACGCTGTTCCTGCTTGTGGCAAGCGCCGAAGGCAAGCTGCCGGTGACGATCCGCTCGCGGACGCGGACACTTCGTGTCACAGCCTTGAATGAGGAGGAACTCGCGGGCGCCGTGCGGGCCGCGCTTGCGCGCGACGAGTACGTGGTGGACGAGGAGACGCTGGCGACTGCGCTCGCGCTTTCGGATGGCAGCGTGCGGCGCGCGCTCGAGCTTGCCACCGGCGACGGCATCGACCTTTACCGCGACATCGTGGCGACTCTTGGGGCCTTGCCGGAGCTTGACGCGCCGCGCCTGCATGCGCTTGCCGACAGGCTGGCGGGGCCGAGCCAGACCGACCAGCTCGCGCTCTATGTCTCGCTGCTGCTCGGGCTGATCGAGCGCCTGATCCGGTTCGCCGCCACGGGCGAGGGCGCCACCGAAGAGGAACGCGCGATCGCGCACAAGCTCGTGGGCCACGCCAATCTCGGGGCTTGGGCCGAAGCCTGGGAGGCGATCGCCGCCGCCAAGGACGACGCGTTTGCGCTGAACCTCGACCGGACGCTGCTCCTGCTCGACACCTGGTTCAGGCTGAGCGCGCTTGCGCGGGAACGCCCGGTTTAGCGAGACGAGAGCGCCCGCTTGCCGGGGATGGCGCGCGAGGCTATTCAAGCCCGCATGGCGGACCGGCAGTCCTATTACATCACCACGGCGATCTCCTATCCGAACGACGCGCCGCATATCGGCCATGCCTATGAGGCCGTGGCGACGGATGCGCTCGCGCGCTTCCGGCGCCTGCAGGGCCGCGACGTGTTCTTTCTCACGGGCACCGACGAGCACGGCATCAAGATGCTGCAGACGGCGAAGGCGCAAGGCATCACGCCGGCCGAACTCGCCGATCGCAACACGCCGAAATTCCGCGAAATGGTGCGCGCGCTGAATTGCTCAAACGACGATTTCATCACCACGCGCGAGGAGCGGCACAAGCGCGCCTGCCAGGAGCTGTGGCGGCGCATGGGTGATGCCGGCGACATCTATCTCGACAAATATGCCGGCTGGTATTCGGTGCGCGACGAGGCCTATTACGACGAGAGCGAGCTGAAGGAGGCTGCCGACGGACGCAAGCTCTCGCCACAGGGCACGCCCGTCGAATGGGTCGAAGAGGAGAGCTATTTCTTCAAGCTGTCGACCTATCAGGACAGGCTGCTCGCTTACTACGACGCGCATCCGGAGTTCATCGGGCCGGAGACGCGCGCGAACGAGGTGAAGAGCTTCGTGCGCGGCGGCCTGCAGGACCTCTCGATCTCTCGCACGACCTTCGATTGGGGCGTGCCAGTGCCGGGCGACCCGAAGCACATCATGTATGTGTGGGTCGATGCGTTGACGAACTATCTCACCGGCATCGGCTTCCCGGACGAAGAGTCGGACAACTTCCAGAAATATTGGCCGGCCGACGTGCATATCATTGGCAAGGACATCGTCCGGTTCCACGCGGTTTACTGGCCGGCTTTCCTGATGTCGGCTGGCGTCGCGCCGCCAAAGCGCGTGTTCGGACACGGCTTTCTCTACAATCGCGGGGAGAAGATGTCGAAGTCGGTCGGCAACGTGGTCGATCCCTTCGTGCTCGCGAACGACTACGGCGTCGACCAGATCCGCTATTTCCTGCTGCGCGAGGTGCCGTTCGGGCAGGACGGCAATTACAGCCGCGAGGCCATCGTGCAGCGGATCAATGCCGATCTCGCCAACGATCTCGGCAATCTCGCGCAGCGCTCGCTCTCGATGATTGCCAAGAATTGCGATGGGCGCGTACCGAAGCCCGGGACGCTGCTGATCGATGACACAGGACTCTTGGGTAAGGTTGATGTCCTCATTCAAAGCGTTACCAACCACATAGATTCCTTCTCGATTTCCAGCGCGCTTGAAGAAATCTGGGCGGCAATAGCTGATGCGAATAGGTACTTCGCAAAGCAGGAACCTTGGGTGCACAAGAAGACCAATCCGGAGCGGATGGAAACCATCCTCTATGTCACGGCCGAGGTGCTGCGCCAGATTGCCATACTGGTACAGCCTGTGATGCCAGAAGGTGCGGGTAGGCTGCTCGATCAATTGGCCGTGCCGGAGGACGCGCGCGGTTTCGCCACGCTAGGGCCGAAGGGACGGCTCAAACCGGGAACCGTGCTGCCGCCGCCCGAGCCTGTCTTCCCGCGCCATGAGGTTGAAGCGTCAGAGGCTTCCTGACGGAGAGTCATTCTTGATTAACTCGTCATGCCCGGCCGAAGTGCCGGGCATCCACGAATTGGGCCGATGACGAGGCAAAATTCGTGAAATGGCCGGGACAAGCCGGCCATGACAGGTTTTGAGTCTTGTGAGAGTGAAGTCAGCAATGCTGATCGACTGCCACCGTGGGTTCGGCCGAGGATGAGCAGGGGGCCGGGACGCTTACTTTGTTTAGAATTGCGCCGTGATCAATATTCACGGCCCCTCGTCGGAAAGCGCAACTCTCGTTCCTTCTCACAGCCTCATAGTCTTACAGGCCGATGCCACCGGACAGTGAAACCATGAGGACGCGCTGCCAGGAGATCAAGTTTTGCGTCCTTCATGGCGCCTTTTAACAAGTCAGCTCTGGGCCAACCTAGCTATGCCCACGGTGAGAGTTAACAGTGTTGGCAGATGGCGTATGCGGAAGCCAATCGTTTCAAACTGTACCTATTAGGCTTGACGGCTGAACTTGCTTCCACTCGTGAGCGGAGGAACTGCATGCTCGCGCCGCAATGGCCGCACGCGACAAAAATTTCTTAGACGGGGTAGTGGAGGAGTTTCGGACAGGCATTGCCCATTACCGGGCGCAGGGCACGAATGAGACGCGCATTAGGCAAATTCTTGGCGAGGCAATTTGGCTTGCTTTCCAGGAGATCGAAGACCCGGCTCTTCGAGCTTGGATCAGCGATGAGTTCACTAAAGCTGCAGGACTGGCGCCGATCGTCACGAATTGTCCGGTGAGCCTGACACGGCATTGAGAAATGCGCTGACCTAGCTGACGCCCAGTTGCCGCCTCCCCAAATACTCGGCTCAGAAAGCCACACGGTGCGACGAGATTATCTCGCGCTTTATCTCGATAAATGAGAATCCATGCGCGGTGGCTTTGGTGTGAAGCCACTTGGAGGATCTGCGCCATTGCGCCCGGAGAAGCCGCTACTTTAAGGGCGGCAATTCTATGGGCGTCGTCATAGCCTGATCATGGTGAAGGCAGCCTCCGTTCGACAATGCGATCAGGACCGCCAAAAGTGCGAGGATACGCATTACAAAACCCCCACGCAGACCGGCGAAGGATAGATCACCTTCAACCCGCGGTGGTGGTAAAACGGCAACAGCTGCACCGCAATAAGTTGGTGACTTCCGTCATGCCCCCTGGCCGGCAAGCGCGTTCAATCCGATGAAGAGACCCTGGAAGCGGTGAGGCTCTGGCCAGCCGTACCGACAAGAACATTCAGGAGCTAACCGACAAGGCCTTCGCTGACGACCGAGCACAAACAGCCGGTGGGCCTGAAGGCCGCGCTCGAGCGAAGCGTTGGTACGCGCGTCAAGGCCAATGGTCGTCCGGCGGTGTCCCGACGTCGATCTCGTTGATCAGGTCGCGCACGAGCTCGCCGCGCTCCTCTGAGGGCGCCGGCCCGGGGAAATCCTTGAACGCGTTTTCGCGGAGCCACGCTTCCACCTCCTGCCAAGTGGCGACGTGGGCCTCGGCGCGATAGCCGTTCATGCGGTCGCCGAGCCTGACGAGGAAGCCGTCATCCCAGAAGCACGACACTTCGATATTGATCTCGGCGTCGTAGAGCTGCTGGAAGATGGAAGGACCAGTCGAGATCATAACGTTAAAGAAAATACCAGAGCGTCAGGGCGATAAGGATGATAAGGACCGCAAAAATCAGCGGTTGATCCTCGGGCTTGCCCACGGCGAAGCGGTACCGACTGCTCTCCCTTACCTTGGCAATTTCGATTCCAAGTTCCTGTCTTAGCTCCAGGTTCCGCCGAACCTCGGGCTCAAGGTCTGAAGTCATGCTGCAACTCCGTCCTAAACGACGACCTCCCCATCCCCGCAACAACAACCGGAAGCGCAGCTTGCCTCAGGTGCGAAGATGGGCGGGATGGGAATTGTTCGGGTTTTAACCAAACTTTAAGCAAACTCTTTTCGATCCCCAATCCTTCGAGAAACTGCAAGGTTCATCCTCATAGGCTTAAGGGGGGCTTAAGATGCGCGTTATCGTCATATCCGCGATGTTAGCGGCTTTCCTGCCTCTTGGAGGGACCACACGCAGGCGGTTTCGGTGGAACCCCTCGCAACACCTATCAAGTAACCGAGGCAGTTTTAGAATGACGCGGCAAAGCGGCGAACAGCAGCAGCATTGATGGATAGAAACAAGCCCGGCCGCCGGCCGAGCTTCTAGCTGTGACAGTCGCCGCCCTGGAGGTCCGGGGGGCAAATGGAAGAGGCGGCGTGCATTGCCTGAACTGTCAGGCCAGGGAAAGGTTCCTGCTTAGCCGTGAACCGGAGGTCGGCTGTCCATGGTGCGGCAGCGGCAGCCTCTTAACGAACTGTCAGTTCGACAGCTTCAAATGCGCGACGATCTGCTGCGACGATCCTGAGATAGGTGGCGTCTTAAAAGCCCGCACGGGCCGCACGGGTCGTGCTATGGCTGCGAAGTGCAGACTTTGCACGGCGACGCTTAACCCTTGTAGTAGCCGACACCGCAGTCTTGATCTCCGACCCTCGTGTAGAAGGTGACCTTCTCCAGCGGTTTGTCTGATCCGGGACGGGGCCACCAATAAGTAAGCTCTTTTATCGTTCCCTCTGTGGCATTCTGCATAATCTCTTGGCCGAGCGGATAGCCCTTCTTGCCCTTGATGTCTTGTAGATGTTCACCCTTGAGGTAGGGATGCGCTGCAAGTATGCCGTCGGAGACGTTGGCGCAGAACACATAAAGGTCGCGGTCCCTAAACCCGCCTTCGCCCTTATTGAACATGTCTAGCGCCTTTGCTTTGTCTGCTTTCACCGCAGTGACTGCTCGCTCCAGCATGGCCTTGGCTTCCTCAGCAGTGCCGAAGTCAGCTGCCCAGGATAAGTTGGCAGTGGAAAGAAACAGGATCGCGGCATAACCGATCACGAATACGAGATTGCGAGCCATGACTAACCTCCGCGCCGGGCCAATATTCATTGGCAGTGTGGTTGTCTGATCTAGGTCAAAAACGATAGTAATAGGCGCATCGGTCGGTGTCGAATCCACTTACCCTTAACGTGACGAGGTTCGTCCTGGCGCCCATCGGTTCGCGTCGTGCAGGAAGCGGTATGATGAGGTGGTAGTCAGCAGCCAGAACAGAGCAGCTCTGCGCTGCACTGACGAGGAACATTCAAATGGTGGCTGATTGGTTGCTCAATCTGTCTGGGTCATGGATGGCCCTGATTATTTTCGCGGCGAGCCTACCGTAAAAGGCGCTCCATCGTATCGCCGGCCAACTGCGATCTACGATAACTGAAGCGGAAGCGGTCGCCCACGCGAAACGACGTGTCGATGAGTTATTCACCCGATAGAAAAAGGGCGCCGCCTGAAGCCGACGCCCCCAAGGAGACCTTTTACTAGCAGGCGGTGCTTAGCCCTTACATTCCTTCATCTTTGACATCGCCTGTTTTGCGGCTTGCTCGGAGCCGTATTGGCCCATCATGCTAAATTTCTCGGTTTCGGTTGGCGGTGTCGTCGAGACGGAGCACTTCTTGGTCGTCTTATTGAACATGACGTAGAAAGTGTCGGCTGCGGATGCGGACACCGCCAATGAGCCGATCAGCATTACTGTGAGCAGGAACGTTTTCATGGGGGTCACTCCTCGGAGGCAGGATCGCCTCGCACAAGCATGTGACCACCGTTCGTACATCACATGAAAATCACTTCACCGGCCACTGCAGCTCACGTGAATTCACTTCTTTGAGATGGTGCGCACTAAAAGGCCGCTGCCCCCGCGATTAAGAGGTTGAGACGCTCCACCGATTGATGACCTCCGCGCTCGTGGAGAAGCACTGGCCGCACCTTCTGCACAAGCTGCGCTCGGAGCATCACTAGCCGTCATCTGAACATGCGGCCGGCGAGTCTTCTCCGCCTCTGACCCAAAGGAGTACCCAATAGGTCTCATAAGTAACCGCTCATTAACCAATTGCGTTGAACGTTGCATTGAGACGCGACGCAATGAGGGGAACGCCATGCTGGCCAGGCGGGATTCATCAGCAACGTTGATTGCCCGAAGGTTTGCTCCGCGAATTGGCGCATCGCATCGTTCGAGCGCAAGGCCGAGCTTAAGTGCGCGAATTGCAGCCTTGCCCTGGAACGAAAAACAACGGGGAGATAACAGCATGCTCACTTTATCAGACGCTGCTAACGCTGCCGGAGTCGCCAAATCAACAATTTGGCGGGCGATAAAATCTGGGCGCCTTTCGGCAAGCAGGTCGGTTGTAGGAAGCTACCAGGTTGATGCAGCGGAATTGTTCCGAGTATTCCCCGCGGTGCGGAAAAACGATCCAACGCAACAAGTTGCAACGGGGACCGAACACGTTGGAACGGCAGCGCAGGAAGCACAGATCGCTGCATTGAAGGACATAAGCGGTCTTCTTCGGGACCAGATCGAAGACTTGCGGAAAGATCGAGACGCTTGGAGAGGTCAGGCCGAATCCAACCAACGCCTTTTGATCGACGCGCGCAAGCGTCGGGGTATCTTTGGCTGGGGAAGTAGAACGCTGTAAGCCCCGAGCGAGTGAATAGGTTTAGCCATGCAGCCCGCCGCTTACACAGTGACCTAACTCATGAATTCACAGGTTTCAGCCAACCTGCGTTCGGTGGAAGCGTTGCAGGCTCGCATTAGCGCGCAGAATGAAATTAGTTGCCTCCTGCGAGAACAGCTCCATGACCTTCGCATAAGTCGTGATGCTTGGCGAACTCACGCCGAGGCCGCCCGGCATATTCTGATCGGCAGCAGGCCCCGAGCCGGCTTGTTCGGGTGGAGTTCAACCATTGAAAAGTCCAACGCGCTTTTCAAGCGCTGCGTCCTACCCGTTCTTCTTGCAGCGGTTTTACTGATTCCCTCGAACCTGATTCCTATTAACCAGGAAAATATCGAGGCCACACTTCGATGCGTTCTGCCCCCGTTTCAGCAGCTGGCACTTCCCGCAGAAAAGATAGGCATCTCGAAACTCCGCTTTGTCAGGCCGACCTACACTTCAGAAGACCGTGACTACCTAATCAGAACCATCGCCTTTGAAGCTTTGGGTGAGTCCGAGGAAGGCAAGGCTGCCGTCGCACATGTAATCCTGACGCGGACGAGAAGCGGAAGGTGGGGTGACACTATCAAAGAGGTCGTGACGCATCCTTGGCAGTTTGAATCATGGATGACGAAGCGCGCAGAGATGGAAAGCCTTGATGTCGACGATTATCGGTATCGGAGTGCGGCTCAGATTGCAGACGCTGTTCTCGCTGGCCATATGTCCGATCCGACTACAGGCGCAACGCATTTCCTCAATCCAACAATTGTTCAGCAAAGGCGCGGCAGCAGTTCATTGCCCGTCTGGGCCGCTGGCGGCGGCTTATCAATCGGGAGGCACACTTTCTATGCTCCAGATGCGGCGGCATGGGCGGCGAGAGTCGCGCGATCCTCGGTAATATCCTGTTGGCCCTTGGTTTCGCTGTTGCCTAACTGACCTCTCGCTACACTCGAAGTCGCGAAAGTAAGGTGAGTCAGCGCGGCATGCGAGTAAGATCGAGCGGGGCGCCCGCTAGGTCTGCGACTCCGCGCCCGACAACCTGCAAACCGATTTGCTGATTCCGAACAAGCGAGTTGGGATCGAAGGGCTGTTCGTCGGGACACGCCTGCTCGCTATCCCATGCCTTAGCGATTTCGTCGTCAGTAGCGTCCCCAGGGAACTCAAATTCTTGGCCTTCAAATTCGACAATGAGCCAACCACTCCGCAAATTGTTGAGCGTAAGCCGCAAGCTGTCGAGCGCTCACTGACCGACGCCGAAATGGAAGCCAAGTGGAACGAGCATCGTAGAGTGTCGGCCAAACGAGGGGGTGGACATGGCGACGCGGGAGGCGGCGGACGCGTGGGACCCTGCAAGTGTGGATCGAGGGGGGCAAGAACCCATGACCCGCGGCAAGTTGATAGGAGTTAGATGACTAGACAAATACTTAGGTATTCTGCAGATGTTCATACTTGGCTTGTCGAACCTGATTTCGTGATTATCGTGCCAAGTATCGTTACGCTGATACGCCGTCGAAGCCCGGAGGAAATTGCCGATTTCATACTGGGCGAGCAGCCCTGTGGGCTTCCTTAGCGAGCGTTGTGAAGCCCACGGGCAGGGAGGCTTCACACGAGCTTATGTGAGGCCCGCATAGCTCTGGCAGACACCCCCTAAACCCCTCCCGGGCGACACTCTTCGCTGCCGGGAGGGTTCTTGCGGCACGCCTGGCCCCTGGTTTGGTCGGACAGAGGGCAGTCTTGCCGGCACAGCCGCGGAAAGTACCAAAGCTCGACAGGCGCGCCCCGGATCGCTATGCCCCCCGTAACGCCTTTGTTGGCCGATCCTGCTCGCACATAGGACGCACATAATTGGCCGCTGCCTGCCCTCTGTTTGGCTAAGTAGCAGAAAACCATAGATATTTCTGGACTTAAATGCTGATCGACAGCCATTGCCATCTCGATTTCCCGGAGCTCGCAGCCGACCTCGACGCGGTTCTCAAGCGCGCCGGCGAGGCCGGCGTCGGGCTGATGCTCACCATCTCGACGCGCGTCCGCCGTTTCGACGAATTGCGCGCCATCGTCGAAGCGCACGACAATGTGTTCTGCTCGATCGGCACGCATCCGCACAACGCCGCGGAGGAGCCTGACGTGACGGTGGAGGATCTGGTCGCGCTCGCGCGCCATCCGAAGGTCGTGGCGATCGGCGAGGTGGGGCTCGACTATCACTACGACAACAGCCCGCGCGACATGCAGGCTGCAAGCTTCCGCACGCACATCGCCGCCGCGCGCGAGACGCAGCTTCCGCTCGTCATCCATGCGCGCGAGGCCGATGCCGACATTGCGCGCATCCTCATCGAGGAGACCGAGAAGGGGGCCTTCCCCTTCGTGCTGCATTGCTTCACGAGCGGGGCGGAGCTTGCGTGCACTGGCCTCGCGCTCGGCGGGTATGTGTCCTTTTCCGGCGTTGCCACTTTCAAAAACGCCGAGTCCTTGCGCGACATCGCGCGCGCGGTGCCGGACGACCGGCTGCTGATCGAGACCGACGCGCCTTATCTCGCGCCGGTGCCGATGCGTGGCAAGATCAACGAGCCGGCCTTCGTCGCGCACACGGCGGCGCAGCTCGCTGTGCTCAAGGGCGTGAGCGAGCCCAACTTCGCGCGTCTCACCACGGACAATTTCTTCCGCTTGTTCGAGAAGGTGCCGCGGGCGGCGCTGAAAGCGCGCGCGAGCGCCGCATGAGCCTCAAGGTCACCGTTCTCGGCTGCGGCACCTCGGGCGGCGTGCCGCGCATCGGCGGCAAATGGGGAGCCTGCAACCCGGCCGATCCCAGAAACATCCGCCGACGCTGCTCGATCCTGGTCGAGCGCGTGGGCGGCGAGGGCCGGACGATGGTGCTGGTCGATACCTCGCCCGATCTCCGGCAGCAGCTTCTCGACGCGGGGGTCTCGTGGCTCGACGGCGTGCTCTACACCCACGATCATGCTGACCACACGCACGGAATCGATGATCTCCGCCAGGTGGCCTACAACGGCCAGCGCCGCGTCGATGTGTATTACAACGCCGAGACCGCCCGGTTGCTGCACAAGCGCTTCGATTATTGCTTCGCGCAGCCGGCGGGCAGCGAATATCCGCCGATCCTGAAGGGCCACGAGATCGCGCCCGGCCTGCCCGTGCGCATCGACGGCGCGGGCGGCGTCATCGAGGCGCTCCCCTTCCGGCAGATCCACGGGCCCGGCGAGACGCTCGGCTTCCGGTTCGGCAGCCTCGCCTATTCGCCGGATGTCAGCGACCTGCCCGAGGAGGCCTTGCAGCATCTCGAAGGGCTCGATGTCTGGATCATCGACGCGCTTCGCCCAGTGCCGCATCCGAGCCATCTCACGGTGGAGCAGGCGCTTTCCTGGATCGCGCGCGTCAAGCCCCGCCGCGCGGTGCTCACGCACATGCATATCGATCTCGACTACGCAATGCTTGCCCGCGCGCTGCCTGAGGGCGTCGAGCCTGCCTATGACGGGATGGTGCTAGAAGCCGAGGATTGAGCTCGGCACGTTCACCTGCACCTTGCCGGTGGCGGCCAGCGCGGCTGCGCTGTTCGTGTTCTCGGGGTAGTCGGCCGTGGCGCGGATGTCGAAATTCTCCGGCTTGATCAACGACACGCCGGCGCCCAGCGTGTTCCGCGCAACCGGTTCGGCGAAGGAGGCGTCGCCGAGATCGAGGCTCGATTTGAAGAAGGCGAAGGGCTCGACGCTCCGCGCCGCTCTTCGTCATATCGCGTCTGTTGGCGCAGCAAAACCCTGGCCCAGCCGGCCTTGAGTCAACCCCTGAAGGTTTGGCCAGTCTCATTTGTCTCGGGCAATGCGAGCTTGACGAAGATCTCGGCGAGCTCGTCCGGCTGGCGCGGGGTCGATGGATCATTGCCGGGAAACGCTTCCGCGCGCAGGCTTGTGGCAACTTCGCCGGGATCGATCAGGTTGACCCTCACGCTTCTGCCAGCGGTTTCGCTGGCATAGGTCTTGGCGAGGGCCTCGAGCGCAGCCTTCGACACGGAGTAGGGCGCCCAATAGGCCTCGCCGTCATGCGCACCGGAAGAGGTGACGAAGATGACGCGGCCGGCGTCAGAGCGGTGGAGCAGCGGATCGAGCGTGCGGATCAGCCGCCAATTCGCGGTGAGGTTCACGGCAAGCACGCGCTCCCAATGCTCAGACGGGACGTGCGTGAGCGGCGAGAGCCGCCCGAGCATCGCAGCGTTGCCGACGAGAATGTCGAGCCTGCCGAAGCGCTCATAAAGACTAGGCCCGAGTGCGTCGATCTTTGGACCATGCGCGAGGTTGAGTGGGATGAGGATCGCACTCCCGCCCTCGGCCTTGATCGCATCATCGACCTCTTCCAGCGCCTTGCGCGTGCGCGCGAGCAGCAGCACTTGCGCGCCTTCGCGTGCATAGGCGAGAGCCACCGCACGCCCGATCCCGCGCGACGCGCCGGTGATGAGCGCAATCCGATCTTTGAGCCGTTGGTTGCTCACGCCCTGCTTCTACTCGTCATGGCCGGGCTTGTCCCGGCCATCCACGATTTCCTATTGCAGGGCCAAATTCGTGGATGCCCGGCACTTCGGCCGGGCATGACGAATTCAGTAATGGTAGCGGAGGAGGGACTCCGAACCCCCGACATGCAGAAAAAATTTTGCTGAGACTTGCCGGTCAACCCACTTCGGCGAGGAAGGAGAGTTGCTTCTGCGGAGGCGGACCTTCGCGGTCGGTGAGGCGGGTCGGATATTCGCCGGTGAAGCAATGGTCGGTGAATTGCGGATGGTCGTCGTCCCGGCCGTCATAGCCCATGGCCCGGTAGATGCCGTCAACCGACAGGAAGGCGAGGCTATCGGCGCCGATAAACGCGCGCATTTCCTCGAGGCTTTTGTTGGCAGCGAGCAGCTTCTCCTGATCGGGCGTGTCGATGCCGTAGAAATCGGGATGAGTGATCGGCGGGCTCGAAATGCGCATATGCACTTCGCGCGCGCCCGCTTCCCGCATCATCTGCACGATCTTCACCGAGGTGGTGCCGCGCACCACGCTGTCGTCGATCAGCACGATGCGCTTGCCCTCGATCTGACCCCGGTTGGCGCTGTGCTTGAGCTTCACACCGAGCTGGCGGATGCGCTGCTCGGGCTCGATGAAGGTGCGGCCAACATAGTGGTTGCGGATGATGCCGTATTCGAAGGGCAGCCCCGATTCTTGCGAATAGCCGATGGAAGCGGGCACGCCGGAATCGGGAATGGGAATGACCACGTCGGCGTCGGCAGGCGCCTCACGCGCCAATTGCCGGCCCATCTCCTTGCGCACGTCGTAAACCGTGCGGCCGCCGACGATCGAATCCGGCCGCGAGAAATAGATGTATTCGAAGATGCAGAGCCGCGGCGGATATTTCGGCACGAACCTGTGGCTCTCGATGCCTTCGCCGGTAATGACGACCACCTCGCCATTCTCGACCTCGCGCACGAACTCTGCGCCGATGATGTCCAGCGCGCAGGTCTCCGATGCGAGCACCCAAGCCTCGCCGAGGCGCCCGAGCACCAGCGGGCGGATGCCGTGGGGGTCGCGCGCGCCGACGAGCTTCTTGTTGGTGAGGCCGACCAGCGCGTAGGCGCCTTCTACCTGGAGCAGCGCCTCGATGAACTTCTCGACGAATCTCCGCTTCTCGCTGCGCGCGACGAGATGGAGAATCACCTCGGTGTCGGTGGTCGACTGGCAGATGGCGCCCTTCTTGATGAGCCAGTCGCGCAGTGTAAGAGCGTTGGTAAGGTTGCCGTTATGGGCGAGCGCGAAGCCGCCTGAATCGAGATCGACAAAGAGCGGTTGCACGTTGCGCAAGACTGGATCGCCGCAGGTCGAGTAGCGCACGTGGCCGATCGCGACTTTGCCCTTGAGGCGCTCGATCACGGGGCGGGAGGTGAAATGGTCGCCGACAAGGCCGACCCGGCGCTCGGTATGGAAGTGCGCGCCGTCGAAGGAGACGATGCCGGCGGCTTCCTGGCCGCGATGCTGGAGGGCGTGGAGCCCGAGCGCGGTCAACGCCGCGGCGTCAGGGTGGTTGTAGATGCCGAAGACCCCGCACTCCTCGTGCAGCCGGTCTTCGGCAAGCCAGCTCAAGTCGGGATCGTTGACCTCAACCTGCTCAGCCACGGCCACCTCCTCGAAAAAATATAAATAGGCGCCCTGAAGAGCGCTTCAATGCCACGCGACGCTTAACTTTACCCAAAGCCCTTAGGACGGCTGCTCCGGCGTCTCGATCGGTGCCGTCGCAGGCGGCGGTGACTTGGGCTGACCGTCCGGCTGAACGCCAGGCTGGCCTTCGGTGCCCTCGTCCTTCTCGAGCCCACCAGGCAGATATTGCTCGGGATTCATGGGCAGCAGCGACTCGATCGCCACCTGCGTCCGCTGCAGGATGGGATAAGAGCGCGCATTGGTGACCCACTCCGGCTGGTCGCGGGCGAGCGCCGTGAACAGGATGAACACGATGGCGACCAGCAGAAAGCCGCGCGCGAGCCCGAAGATGAAGCCGAGCGTGCGGTCGAGCGCGCCGACCCGGCTGTCCAGCACCTTGTCCGAGATGCGGAAGGTGATGAGGCTCACGAGGATCAGCGCGATGATGAACACGCCGACGGCAAACGCAATCTGAGCAAAGCTCGGGGAGGGGAAATAAGGCTCGACCGTGTGCCAATATTTGGGGGTGAGATAGAGCGCCGCCACGGCAGCCACGGCCCAGGAGAAGATCGACAGCACCTCGCGCGTGAAGCCGCGCACCATCGCCAAAAAGCCCGAAACGAGCATGATGACGATGAGAATCAGATCAAGCCAAGAAATAGGCATGGCGCGGGTTCCCTGACTGCGGGCACACTACTATCACGATTCCCGGCGATGAAGCACAATTGGCCCGGCCTTCGCAATGCCGGAGGCCCGATTGTCGCAGGGCTATTCCTGCGGTGGCGCGAACCAGGCCACGAGCTCGCTCAATTCCGTGAGCGGAAGGAGTTGTAGATCGGCTGCCTCACGCGCGCTCGTGCCTGCCGCCTCGGGCACCACGGCGCGGGCAAAGCCGAGCTTCGCCGCTTCCTTGAGCCGCTGATCCATATGGCCGACGGCCCTGACCGCGCCGGTCAGGCTCACTTCGCCGAAATACACGGCGTCCTCAGGAGTGGCGCGCCCCGCGAAGGACGAAAGCAGGGCGCCCGCCGCGGCGAGGTCTGCCGCGGGCTCTGTGAGCCGCATGCCGCCCGCGACATTCAGATAGACATCGTGGCCCGCAAGCCTCACGCCGCAGCGCGCTTCGAGCACCGCGAGCAGCATCGAGAGCCGGTTCGGATCCCAGCCGACCACGGCGCGGCGCGGGGTGCCGAGCGTGGACGGCGCGACCAGCGCCTGGATTTCCACAAGCAAAGGCCGAGTGCCTTCCATGCCGGCGAAGACCGCGGTGCCCGGCGCGCCGCGGTCGCGGTCGCCGAGGAAGAGCGCGGAGGGATTTTCGACTTCTTTCAGCCCCTCGTAGCGCATCTCGAACACGCCGATCTCGTCAGTCGGGCCGAAACGGTTCTTCACCGCGCGCAGGATGCGGAACTGATGGCCGGAGAGGCTCTCGAAATAGAGCACGGTGTCGACCATGTGCTCGATGACCTTCGGTCCCGCGATCTGGCCGTCCTTGGTGACATGGCCGACCAGCACGACGGCCGCGCCGCTAGTCTTGGCGTAGCTGACGAGCGCGGACGCTGCGTTTCTCAGCTGCGAGATGGTGCCGGGCGCGGCATCGACGGCCTCCGACCAAAGTGTCTGCACCGAGTCGATGACGACGAGGGCAGGCGGGGCGCCGCTCGAGAGCGTGGCGACGATATTGGTGAGGTTCGTCTCAGTGCCGAGGGCGACGGAAGCGTCGCCAAGCCCGAGCCGCGCTGCGCGAAGCCGCACCTGTGCCGTTGCCTCTTCGCCCGAGAGATAGACGACGGGCACGCCGCAGCCTGCGAGGCTCGCCGCCGCCTGGAGCAGGAGTGTCGACTTGCCGATGCCGGGATCGCCGCCGACCAGGACCGCGGAGCCCGGCACAAGGCCGCCCCCGAGCACGCGATCGAGCTCGCTGATGCCAGTCGGAAGCCGCGGGTCGTCGGTCGTGGCCGAGCGAAGCGTCTCGAAGGCGGCGCGCGCGCCTGAGGCTAGCCTCCCTTTGCCGCCTTTGATTGCGACGAGGGCAGGGGAGCCCGCAGGTGCCGCCTCCTCGATAATCGAATTCCACTCGCCGCAGGAGCCGCATTTGCCCGACCAGCGCGAGGTCACTGCGCCGCAAGCCTGACAGACGAAAGCGCGCGAAGCTTTAGCCATGCGAGTCGTTTAGCGGAGAACCCGTCAGAATAGAATCGTCATGGCCGGGCTTGTCCCGGCCATCCACGACTTTGATCGTGGCGGCGCTGAAATTCGTGGATGCCCGGCACTTCGGCCGGGCATGACGAGGTTTGTGCGTTTGCTATCCTTACCCACCCACATACCGCCTTGCGGCGCGTCGGCCGAGGCTCGTGAGAACCTCATAGTCGATCGTGCGGGCGCGGTCGGCAATGTCCTGCGCTGTGACGTTGGGTCCGATCAGCTCGACCCACGCGCCGCGCCTAGAGACACGCTCGGGCACACCGGTCACATCGATGGTGATCAGGTCCATGGACACGCGTCCGAGCACGGGCGCCGCATGACCCTCGACCGACACGACCAGGCCCTCGACGCCGTCGCCAGCGGACAGCGCACGGAAGAAGCCGTCGGCATAGCCCACGGCGACCGTCGCGATGCGCGCGCCTTCGCGCAGCATCCGCGTCGCGCCGTAGCCGACCGTCTCTCCAGCGCCGACATTGCGCACTTGCAGGATGCGTCCCTCGAGCCGCACCACGGGCGCGAAGGGATTGGCGCCGCTCCGGCAGGGCTTCCCGCCATAAAGCGCGATGCCGGGCCGCACGAGGTCATAAACATAGCGGGCCCCGAGCAGGATGCCCGCCGAGTTGGCCAAGCTTGCTATCGCTTTCGGCAAACGCGCGCGGAGCCTATCGAACGAAGCGCGCTGCGCTTCGCTCTTCGGGTGCTCCGGATCGTCGGCGCAGGCGAGGTGGCTCATCACCAGCGCGAGCTTCAGCGCGGACCAAAGGTCGTTGGTGCCGGCTACGTCCTCAACCTCGTCCGCCGAGAGGCCGAGCCGGTTCATGCCGCTGTCGATATGCACGGCGCAAGCGAAGGCCTGGCCGATACTCGCGCCGAACGCCGCCCATTCGCGAATCTCGGCGGCGCTGTTCAGGACTGGGCGCAGGTGATGGCGAAGATACGCCTCCGCCGTTCCGGGCATCAGCCCGGCGAACACATAGATGACGGCGTCGGGCAGGAGCGCGCGGAGCGACCTTGCCTCGCTGAGCGTCGCCACGAAGAAGGTGCGGCAGCCGGCGCGCCAAAGCGCTGGCGCAGCCTCATCCATGCCGAGTCCGTAAGCGTCTGCCTTGACCACGGCGGCGCATTCGGCGGCGCCCGCAAGGTTGCACAGGTGGCGGTAGTTCGCGGCAAGCGCGCCGAGATCGATGGTGAGGAGGGCGGTGTCGCCGGCATGGCATTCCGGCTCGCCCGCAGCGCCAGGCACGCGCGCTGACGTTAGTCCCGCCGCTCCGGCAGGCGCTCCGTCGAAGCGAGATTGCTGAACCTG
This sequence comes from uncultured Alphaproteobacteria bacterium, assembly GCA_963821255.1. GTDB lineage: Bacteria > Pseudomonadota > Alphaproteobacteria > Rhizobiales > Methyloligellaceae > Methyloceanibacter. The sequence continues at coordinate 389,954 of CAWGCX010000011.1, forward strand.
GTGTATTCCGGCGTGAATTGCAGCATCACCGTCCCGGTCGGGCCGTGCCGCTGCTTGCCGATGATGACCTCGGCCTTGCCGGTCACCATGTTCATCTCTTCCTGCCACGTCCGGTGCTCTTCCGTGTTCTCGCGGGGTTGCCTGCGCTCGACATAATATTCCTCGCGGAACACGAACATAACAACATCGGCGTCTTGCTCGATCGAGCCAGATTCGCGCAAATCCGCCAGTTGTGGGCGTTTGTCCTCGCGCTGCTCGACCTGGCGGGAGAGCTGGGACACCGCGAGCACCGGTACGTGCAGCTCCTTGGCAAGCGCCTTGAGGCTCGTGGTGATCTCGGTCACCTCCTGCACGCGGCCCTCGGAAGCGCGCCGGGAAGAGCCGGACAGGAGCTGGAGATAGTCGACCACGACGAGGCCTATGCCGCGCTGGCGCTTCAGCCGGCGCGCGCGGGCGGCAAGCTGAGCCACGCTGATGCCGCCGGTCTGGTCGATATAGAGCGGCAGGGTCTGCAGCTCCTGGGAGACTTCGACGATGCGGTCGAACTCGTCCGAGTCGATGCGCCCGCGGCGGATGCGCTCGGACGGGATATAGGCCTGCTCGGAGATGATGCGGGTGGCGAGCTGCTCGGCCGACATTTCGAGCGAGAAGAAGCCGACCACGGCGCCGTCGAGCGCATTCTCCGACTCCTCGCCGGGCTTGTAGGACTTCGCCACGTGATAGGCGATGTTGGTGGCGAGCGCGGTCTTGCCCATCGACGGTCGTCCGGCGACGATGATGAGGTCTGACGGCTGCAATCCGCCCATGCGGTGATCGAGGTCGGTGAAGCCGGTGGCAAGGCCGGACAGGCCGCCGTCGCGGCGATAGGCGTTGGCGGCCATATCGATGGCGTCGGTGAGGGCGGCGGAGAAAGGCTCGAAGCCCGATCCGTATTTGCCGGTCTCGGCGATCTCGAAAAGCGCCTGCTCGGCCTCCTCGATCTGCACAGCAGGCGGCGCGTCGATCGGTGAATCAAAGGCGGTATTAACCATCTGCTCGCCGATGCCGATCAGTTCGCGGCGGATGGCGAGGTCGTAGACGGTGCGGCCATAATCCTCGGCGTTGATGATGGTGGTGGCGTTCGCCGCCAGCCGCCCGAGATATTGCGGCACGCTCAGCTCGCCGACCGGCTCGTCGGCCTGGAAGAAGGTTTTGAGCGTGATCGGGGTGGCGCGCTTGCCGCCGAGGATCAGCTTGGAGGCCGCCTCGTAGATGCGCCCATGCAGGGCGTCATAGAAATGAGTTGGCTTGAGGAAGCTCGAGACGCGGTCGATCGCCTCGTTATTGACCAGGATCGCGCCGAGCAGCGCCTGTTCGGCCTCGACGTTGTGCGGCGGGGCGCGGAAGACCGGCGTCTCGGGGAGGGGGCGAATCAGGGCGCTCATGACTCACCGTACTCAAATGGCTATGTGGCTGCGCTGTGGACACAGTGGAGAAAGAATCCCGCCCACAAGCTTTTTATGCGGTCCGTCATGGCCGGGCTTTGTCCCGGCCATCCACGAGTTCAGCGTGCCGCTTGCCCAATTCGGGGATGCCGGCATTTCGGCCGGCATGACGAATAGAAGGGTAAGCCGCTACTCCGTAGTCTCCTCGCTCTCCGCCTCGGCCGCGGCCTCTTCCTCTGAGGGTGCGGCGCCTTCCTCGAACAACGCCCCGGCGGCGCGGCGCGCAGCCTCCGCATCCTCCTCAGCCTCGGTCGCGCCGCGCGAGACGTCCTCGCCGCGTGCCTGGCGCGCCGCCTCGTCGGGCGAGCGGGCCACGTTGACGGTGATATGCGGCTCGACCTCGCCATGGAGCTGGACACGGACCTCGTGCACGCCGAGCGCCTTGATCGGCCGGTCGAGCATCACCTGGCGCCGTTCGATGGAAAAGCCGCCCTGGGTCACGGCATCCGCGATGTCGCGGGTCGAGACCGAGCCGTAGAGCTGGCCGGTGTCGCCGGCTTGGCGGATGACGATGAAGCTCTTGCCGTTGAGCTTGGCGGACACGCCCTCTGCCTCGGACTTGAGCTCGAGATTGCGGGCCTCGAGCTGAGAGCGGACGGTCTCGAAATGCTTGCGGTTCGCGTCCGTCGCGCGGAGCGCCTTGCCCTGAGGCAGAAGAAAGTTGCGAGCGAAGCCGTCCTTGACGGTGACCACGTCGCCCATTTGTCCGAGGCGCCCGATGCGCTCGAGCAGGATCACTTGCATGGCGAACTCCTATCTTTGATCAGATCGTTGAGTCATCGTTGTCGGGCGGGGGTGCATTACGGTTCGCGCGCTCGCGTATGCTGAACAGGGGCTCGGCAAGACCGAGAATGGCGACGAGCAGGGCAACCCAACCCAAGAGAAGAATGCCGAGATAGACGGTGGCCAGCAGCAGCCCGCGCATGGGCGTGCCCCGGCTATAGACATGGATGACTGCGAGCCCCTGCAGCACATAGGCGAGGAGCAATGCGCCGGCGAGACCCGTGGCAATGAGCCCGGCGAGCCCGGGCAGGAAGGATGCAGCAAGGGCCACGGCGAAGACCACCACAAGGCCGTTCGGCAGCTCGAAGGCGTTGAGGTCGGGCCACGGCCTGAGAGCCCGGCCAGACGCATCGACGATCAGCCCCGCGATCCACAGGTTGAAAAGCGTGATGACAAGCCAGACGACGGCGATGGCAGCGGGCAGCGCGCGCGCAAGCACGGCGGCGAGCTTCGCCACGTTCTCCTCGGTCAGCAGCGTGCCGTCGCGATCGAGCTCCTTGAAGGCGCTGTGCTGGAGGATCTGGCGGATCAACTCGCGATAGGTCTCCTGATCGTAGCCTATGAACAGAATGAGCAGGGCGGCGAGCGCACCCGCCATCAGCGCGGCCCACCCGACCAGGCGGCCTGCCGGATACCATTCGGTCGCGCCCATGACCTGGCCTTGCGGCGTCGCGGCGGGACGCGAGAGCAGCGCGAGGTGGGTCAGCAGCGCCGCCGGCACGGCGATTGAGATGGCATAGACCGCGGCCGTGGCCGGGCCGAGCGCCGCCGCGATCACGACCGTGCCGCTGAGCGCGGAGAAGAGCGCCGCCATCCCGCCCCAGCCGAGCCCGGCGAGGCAGATCGGCAAGGGGGCGAGATAGAACAGAAAGCCGGCAAGCGCCGACGACGTGGCGGCTGAGGCGAACAGCGCCGCCGAGACAAGGCCGGATCCCGCGCCGATGATGAGGGGTGTCGGTGGCATTTGTCGCTGTCCCGCCTCCTTGAGAGCGGTTAGGGGAGGGCGTTCCACCCACCCCAACTTTCCTAAGACCTACTCGTTCAACCGGGCCGGCCGAACCTCGTCACTGAATCAAATAAGGCAGCAGTCCGAGGAAGCGTGCGCGCTTGATGGCGCGGGCCAACTCGCGCTGCTTCTTGGCGGATACGGCGGTGATGCGGCTCGGCACCATCTTGCCGCGCTCCGAGACGTAGCGCTGCAGCAGCTTTACGTCCTTGTAGTCGATCGTAGGCGCCTTGTCGCCGGAGAAGGGACAGGTCTTGCGCCTGCGGTAGAACGGGCGGCGCGCCTGGGTCTGGGTCATGCTCATCTAGGCGTCCTCCTCGTCGGCGACGGCAATGACTGTCTCGGCCTCGGCGGGTGCACGCTCGCCGCGATCCCCGCGCGGGCCGAAATCGCGGTCGCGTCTGCCGCCACGCCGCCCATCGCGGTCACGGTCGCGATCGCCGCGATCCCCGCGGTCGCCCCGTCCGTCGCGCTCGTCGCGATCCGAGCGGCGCATCATCGCCGAGGGCGTATCTTCATGCTCGTCGACCCTTACGGTGAGGAAGCGGATGACGTCGGTGGAAAGTCGCTCCTGGCGCTCGAGCTCGGTCACGGCCTCGTGCGGCGCGTTGATGTTCATTAGCGTGTAATGCGCCTTGCGGTTCTTCTTGATGCGATAAGAGAGGGGCTTCAGCCCCCAATATTCGGTCTTGCCGACTGAGCCGCCCTTCTCCTCGAGGATCTGGCGGAAGCCCTGCACCAGGCTTTCGACCTGCTGCGGGGAGATGTCCTGGCGCGCCAGGAACACGTGCTCGTAGAGAGGCATGAATTGCCTTTCCTTCTTCTTTGCTCCGGCGCTGAGCCTCGCATGGGCGCTTTAGAAGGAAAGGCCCAAGAGACGACCGTGAGAGCGAAGACACGGGAGGACGGCTTCAAGCCTGTCGCTCGGAACGTGGCGATCCTCCGTTCAGCCTCCGACCGGAGCGGTTGCTAATGGCGGTCTTATAAGCGTTCGCGTGCGCTTTGCAAGCCTATGCGTCTATTGCGAAACGGACTTCGAGCTGCACTCCACCGCCTTGTTGTCGGCGATGGAGAACGCCTTGCAGTTCGACTGGCCGTAGACCTCGATCACGCCGACCTTGTCGATCGGTGCGTCCTTGTATTCGACGCTGAATGTGACGGAAGTCGTGACCTGTACGGTCATGTCCTGTGGCGGCCGGCCCTTGGCATCGAAGGCGAACACGAGGTCCTCAGGATTGCCGATGCGGGGAGCAAGCTGAAGCTCCGTGAAGCCCGGCGTGGCAGTGGTGGCGCCGACATTGATGGTGACGGTCGGCGGGTCCAGTTTGTTGATGGCGGCCGTCACGCTTTCGACGCTCGTCAAGATTACGAGCGCGGGGTCGGGCGGCGTCTTGTCCTTCCACGGCCAGACAAGCGCCTCGGCAAGCGAGGGCAGCGTCGCGGCCAATCCAGCAATGGCGGAAACCGCCCCGATCACGATCACGCGTTTCATGCCATTTCTCCTTCGTGGGCCTCGGCACCCAAGTCACTTTCCAAGGTCTTCTAGCACGACCGGCAGCTTGACAGAAAAGATTGAAACGGTGTCTTTGGCCGCGACTTCTGCAACCCTTTGAACGTTCTCCACGCATGAGCATCGCCTTCATCTTTCCCGGTCAGGGAAGCCAAGCCGTCGGCATGGGCGCCGAGCTCGCCAAGGCCTATTCGTCCGCGCGCGCGGTGTTTGCCGAGATCGACGAGGCGCTCGGGCAGAACCTCTCCAAAGTGATGTGGGAGGGGCCTGAGGCCGAGCTCACGCTCACCGAGAATGCACAGCCCGCGCTGATGGCGGTGTCGCTCGCGGCGATGCGTGTGCTTACCGAGAAGGGACTGCGCTTGCCGGATCGGGTCGCCTTCGTGGCCGGGCACTCGCTCGGTGAATATTCGGCGCTTGCCGTGTCAGGCGCGCTGAGCCTGGCCGACACGGCGCGGCTGCTTAAGACGCGCGGACGCGCGATGCAGGAGGCGGTGCCGGTAGGCGAGGGCGCAATGGCCGCGCTACTCGGCGCGGAGCTCGCGCAGGCGCAGGAGCTTGCCAAGGCCGCCGCCGACGGCGAGGTGTGCCAAGCCGCCAACGACAATGCGCCGGGCCAAGTGGTGATCTCGGGCGCCAAGACTGCGATCGACCGCGCGGTCGCCCTCGCGCCGAAATATGGCGCGCGCCGCGCGGTGCTCTTGCCGGTGAGCGCGCCGTTCCATTGCGCGCTGATGCAGCCCGTTGCGGACGCGATGCGTGCGGCGCTTCAGTCGGTCGAGATCAAGGCGCCTTCGGTGCCGCTCGTCGCCAACGTGCTCGCCGCGCCGATCAGTGATCCGGAGGAGATCAGAAAGCGCCTCGTGGAGCAGGTCACTGGCATGGTGCGCTGGCGCGAGACGATGGACTATTTGAAAGCGAACGGCGTCACGGCTGTGTACGAAGTCGGCGCAGGCCGCGTGCTCACCGGGATGGCGCGGCGTCTGGACGGGATCGATGCGAAGAGCGTCGGCACGCCGGACGAGCTCGAAGCGGCAGCTCCTGCGCTTGTGGCCTGAGGCAGGTAACAGAGGAGAGCATCACATGTTCGACCTGACAGGGAAGGGGGCTCTCGTCACCGGCGCCTCAGGCGGGATCGGCGGCGCCATCGCCAAGGCTTTGCACGGCCAGGGCGCGAACGTGGCGATCTCTGGCACGAACAAAGAGAAGCTCGAGGCGCTCGCCTCGGAGCTTGGCGAACGCGTCACCGTGCTGCCTTGTGATTTGCGCAACCGCGCGGCCGTGGCGGCGCTCGCCGACAGCGCGGAAAAGGCCCTCGGCCAGGTCGACATTCTCGTCAACAATGCCGGGATCACCCACGACAATCTCTTCATGCGCATGAAGGACGAGGAGTGGGACGACGTGATTGCGATCAATCTCACCTCGGTCTTCGTGCTGACGCGGGGGATCCTGCGCAACATGATGCGCCGCCGCTATGGGCGGATCGTCAATATCGGCTCCATATCAGCCGTGCTGGGCAATCCGGGGCAGCCGAATTACGCGGCCTCCAAGGCGGGGATCGTCGGCATGACCAAGTCGCTCGCACGCGAGGTGGCCGCGCGCGGCATCACGGCGAACGCGATCGCACCGGGGTTCATCTCGACCCCCATGACCGATGCCCTGAACGAGAAGCAGGTCGAGGCGATCGCCGCCGCCATCCCCGCTCAGACCTTCGGAAAGCCCGAGCACGTGGCCGCCGCGGTGGTGTTTTTGGCGAGCGACGAAGCGAGCTACGTCACGGGCGAGACGATCCACGTCAATGGCGGCATGGTGATGGTCTAACCGCTGATTTGACAAGGACTTGCAGCAACGGCCTCAGGACATTTGGTACTTGGCCTTCCCAGCCTTGGCGCTGCGGGCAAAAGCCCATGCAATAGGCCAAAAAATATGTTACCCAAGCGACCGCTCTGTGGGGGCTTGACAAAGCTTAATCCCGCCGCGATCAACCCTCTGAAACTTACCGCTCGTGCGTTAGGCGTCAGCCGCAGCTCGGGGGGACGTGCAAAGGCTATGGACTGACAGGCAAGGGACGGTAGAGGCGATATGAGCGATATCTCGGAGCGCGTTAAGAAGATCGTGGTGGAGCATCTCGGGGTCGAGGCCGACAAGGTCACCGAGAATGCGAGCTTCATCGACGACCTTGGAGCCGACAGCCTCGACACCGTCGAGCTCGTCATGGCGTTCGAGGAGGAGTTCGGGTGCGAGATCCCTGACGACGCCGCGGAGACCATCCTCACGGTGGGGGATGCCATAAAGTTTCTGGAGAAGAATACCGCCGCTTGACGCGAAAAGCGCGAATTGCGCCGGGTGTCTAAGCCGATCCCGTCGCGACAAAACTGGCCGCCAACGGCTTGAGCAACAGGTTCCCGCGAAGAACACGCGAAGGCGCGATGCGACGTGTCGTCATCACAGGTCTGGGCCTCGTCTCCCCGCTCGGTACGGGGCATGAGATCGCCTGGGAGCGGCTGACCGCGGGCCACAACGCTGCCCGCCGCGTAGTGGAATTCGACGTCTCCGATCTCTCCTGCCAGATCGCCTGCCAGATTCCGAAAAACGGCGTCGCCGGCGGCTTCGATCCGAATGAGTGGATGGAGCCGAAGGAGCAGCGCAAGGTCGACGATTTCATCATCTATGCGATGTCGGCGGCGACCCAGGCGCTCAGTGATGCCGGCTGGAAGCCCACGGCCTACGAGGACCAGATCCGCACCGGCGTGCTGATCGGGTCGGGCATCGGCGGCCTGCAAGGTATCGAGAAGACCTCGCTGCTCTTCGCCGAGAAAGGCCCGCGCCGCGTGAGTCCGTTCTTCATTCCCGGGCGTCTCATCAATCTTGCGTCGGGCTATGTCTCCATCGCGCACGGCCTGAAAGGTCCGAACCACGCCGTGGTCACGGCCTGCTCGACCGGCGCGCACGCGATCGGGGATGCCTCGCGGCTCGTTGCGTTCGGCGACGCCGACGTGATGCTCGCGGGCGGCTCGGAATCACCGATCTGCCGGCTCGCGCTCGCGGGCTTCGCTGCCTGCCGCGCGCTCTCGACCAATTTCAACGATCAGCCCGAGCGCGCCTCTCGTCCCTATGATCGCGACCGCGACGGTTTCGTCATGGGGGAGGGCGCTGGCATGGTGGTGATCGAGGAACTCGAGCACGCGAAGGCGCGGGGTGCGCGCATCTATGCCGAGATCATCGGCTACGGGCTCTCGGGCGACGCCTTCCACATCACGGCTCCCGCCGAGGATGGCGACGGCGCCTATCGCTGCATGCAAGCGGCGGTGAAGCGCGCCGGCATCGATCCGGCCGACATCGACTATATCAACGCGCATGGCACCTCGACGCCGATGGGCGACGAGATCGAACTCGCGGCGGTCGAGCGGCTGTTCGGCAATGCCGCGGGCAAGGTGTCCATGTCGTCGACCAAGTCGTCGATCGGGCACCTGCTCGGCGCGGCCGGCGCGGTGGAGGCGATCTTCTCGGTGCTCGCCATCAGGGACAATGTGGCGCCGCCGACGCTCAATCTCGACAACCCGTCGGTCGCCACGGCAATAGACCTCGTGCCGCATCAGGCAAGGCGCCGGAACATCGACACGGTGCTTTCCAACTCGTTCGGATTCGGCGGGACGAACGCCTCGCTGATCATGCGCCGTTGCGACGCGTGAGGCCTGTCGCGCTTGCTAGGCGAACCTCCCTTTCGCCATATTTCGACTTCAAGTGAGAGGGTATCCGCGTGGGGCGCGAGCCGGACATGTCTCTCAATAGGAACATACCGTCTACGGCCAATGACAACCGGGAACTCATGCCGAATGCGCTAGCTGGGCGGCAGCTTACGACCACGGCGCCGCGCAGCCCGGCGGAAGCCCTCGTCCCGGTCCGCCTTCCTGACAAGGTACCTGAGCCGGAAGAGCCCGAGGAGGAGTCGCATCCCTTTCTCAGGATGTTCGACGGGCTTTTCACCTTTTTCTTCGTGCTGCTGTGCATTGCCGCGGCGGGCTATTATTTCGTCAAGATGCAGTTCGACAAGCCGGGGCCGCTGACCACCTCGACGGTCGTGGCAATACCGCGCGGCGAAGGCGGGAGCGCGATCGCCGACCGTCTCGCGCGCGACGGCGTGGTCGCCGACCGGCGCATCTTCATGACCGGCATTCTCTATTTCAAATACCTGAAAGGGCAGGGCACGCTCAAAGCCGGTGAGTACGAGTTCCCCAAACGGGCGAGTATGCGCCGCGTGCTCGACACCATCGTCGAAGGCAAGTCGATCGAGCACAAGGTCACGCTCGCCGAAGGTCTCACGTCCTACCAGATTGTGCAGAAACTGCTCGCCCATCCGGAGCTCAATGGCGAGATCACCGAGGTTCCGCCCGAGGGCTCGCTGCTGCCCGACACTTACAAATTCGGCACCAAGGACACGCGGCAGAACATCATCGACCGCATGCGGCTCGCACACGATAAGTTCCTCGCCAAGGTGTGGGAGACGCGCGATCCCGACATTATGGTCTCGACGCCAGATGAGGCCATGGTGCTCGCCTCGATCGTGGAGAAGGAGACGGGCCGGGCCGACGAGCGGGCGCGTGTCGCAGCCGTGTTCCATAATCGCCTAAAGAAGCGCATGCGGCTGCAGTCCGACCCCACCATCATCTATGGCCTCGTGGGAGGGAAAGCGGTGCTCGACAGGCCCATCACGCAAGAACAGCTCGATCGCGAGACGCCGTACAACACCTATAAAATCAATGGGTTGCCGCCGGCCCCGATCGCCAATCCGGGCCGCGCCTCGATCGAGGCGGTGTTGCGGCCGGCCAAGACCAAGGACCTCTATTTCGTTGCCGACGGCACTGGCGGCCACGTCTTTTCCGCGTCGCTCGAAGAGCACAACCGGAACGTCGCCAAGTGGCGCGCGATCGAGCGCGAGCTCAGGCGCCAGGAGGCGGAAGCCGCCGCAGCCGCAGAGGCTGCCGCGGCCGCGGCCGCCGCGGAAGCCGGCCTCGACCCCGCCGCGATCGGCGCGCAACCGACCGACGCCACCGCGCCCGTGCCGGGCGCCGTCATTGTCGATCCGAACGCCATAATGCCCGGCGGGCCTGCCTCGGGGGAATCGCTCGGGGTTGCGCCCGAGGCTGGAACCGAGGGCGATGCGGTCCCCTCGCCGAGGCGTAACCCTACCCGTTAGGTGGTATCCTCTCGGTCTTGGTCTGAAACGCCGCGCGACTCGGCTATAAGGGCGGACCGGGTGGCAGTTCCGAACGCGCGGGGGCTTGAGGCGCCATGACCCTGAAAAGCATGACCGGCTTCGCCCGCGCCGATGGGGCCTACGCGGATTCGAGCTGGTACTGGGAAGCGCGCAGCGTCAACGGCCGCAACCTCGATCTCCGTTTGCGCCTGCCTCCCGGATTCGAGTGGCTCGAGATCAGGGCGCGTGGGCTTTGCCAGGAGAAGCTCGCGCGCGGCAACGTCGCCGTCACGCTCGGCATCAAGCGCGAAGGGGCGCTGGCCGAGATTCATCTGAACGAGGTCGCGCTTGCCCACGCTCAAGAGGTCGCGGCGCGGGCGCAAGAGTTGACCGGACTTAGCCCCGCGCGGCTCGACACGTTGCTCGCGCTCAAGGGCGTGGTCGAGACGGTCGAGGCCGGAGAGGACGAGCAGGCGCGCGATGCGCTTGGGCACGCGCTGATCGCTGGCCTTGCGGCCGCGCTCGACAGGCTCGTCGCGGCACGTGCGGCGGAAGGCGAGCGGCTTGCGCGCGTCATCGAGGCCCAGATCGCGTCGATCGCATCGCTCACCGAGCGAGCGGCGAATGCATCTTCGCGCACGCCTGCCGCGGTCGCGGCGCGGCTTGCCGAGCAGGTGGCGAAGCTCAGCGAGGCTGGATCGGGTCTCGATCCGGAGCGGCTGCATCAGGAGGCGGTGCTGCTGGCGGCCAAGGTCGACATCCAGGAGGAGCTCGACCGGCTGCGCGCCCACGTCGGCGCGGCGAACGAACTCATCGCCGGACGCGAGCCAGCAGGGCGCAAGTTCGAGTTCCTGGCTCAGGAGCTGAACCGGGAGGCCAACACGATCTGCTCCAAGGCCGCAGATATCGAGATCAGCCGCACCGGGCTCGAGCTCAAGGCGGTGATCGATCAGCTCCGCGAGCAGGTGCAGAATATAGAGTGAGGGGGAGGATGCAGGCACCCATCGCGCGGCGGGGTTTGATGCTGGTGCTGTCGTCGCCCTCGGGCGCCGGCAAGACCACGCTCGCCAGCCGCCTCCGCGAGGACGAGAAGGGCATCGAAATGTCCGTCTCGCATACGACCCGAGAGCGCCGCAAGGGCGAGAAGGACGGCAGGGACTACCATTTCGTCGACAAGGGCGCCTTCACTTCGATGCGCGACCGCGGCGAATTCCTCGAATGGGCGGTGGTGTTCGACAATTATTATGGCACCACGCGCGAGCCGGTAGAGCGTGCGCTGGCGCAAGGCCGCGATGTGTTATTCGACGTGGACTGGCAGGGCGCTGCCGCTCTGCGCACGAGCGCCCCGCGCGACGTAGTCACGGTCTTCATCCTGCCGCCATCGGCCGAGGACCTGGAGCAGCGGCTCAATGTGCGCGCCGAAGACCCGCCAGAGGTCGTGCTCCGCAGGATGCGCGGGGCGAGCAACGAGATCCAGCATTGGGACGAGTACGACTACGTCGTGGTCAATCACGACGTCGAGCAGTCGGCGGCTGCACTTCGCGCGATTCTTGCGGCCGAGCGGCTGCGCCGCGAGCGCCTCACCGGGCTCAAAGGCTTCGTGCAGGGATTGCTCGCCGCGCTCTAGCGCGTGAGCGCTGCGGCGAGGCGGCAGAAATCAGATACGGCAAGCTCCTCGGCGCGCGCGCTCGGATCGATGCCGAGGCTCGCGAGCAGCGCCTCGCTGTCGGGCGTGAGCTTTCGAAGCGAAGAGCGCAGCATCTTGCGCCGTTGGCCGAAAGCCGCGGCCGTGACCCGCTCCAGCGCCTCCACGCCGCAACGCGGCTCGGGCATTTCTTTCGGCACGAGTTCGACGAGCGCAGAGTCGACTTTGGGCCTTGGCGTGAAGGCAGAAGCCGGCACGGTGAACAAGAGCCGCGGGCGCGTTCGCCATTGCGCAAGCACCGCGAGGCGCCCGTAATCCTTGGTGCGGGGCTTGGCGACAATGCGCTCCGCCACCTCGCGCTGGAACATCAGCACAAGCCGGTCGAACCAAGGGGGCCAGGGCTCGGTCTTGAGCCAGCCGATCAGCAGGTGCGTCCCGACGCTATAGGGAAGGTTGGCGACAATACGGGCAGGGGCGGGGAGCGCCAGTCCATGCCAGTCCGCCTCGCGTGCATCGGCGGCGATGATTTCGAGCCGACCCGGATACGCCGCAGCGATCGTCGCAAGCGCAGGCAAGCAGCGCTGGTCCTTCTCGATCGCCACGACGCGCGGGGCGCCTTCGAGCAGAAGCGCACGCGTGAGCCCGCCGGGGCCAGGTCCCACCTCGACCACGTTCACGCCTTCGAGCGGGCCGGCGGCGCGCGCGATGCGGCGCGTGAGATTAAGATCGAGCAGGAAGTTCTGGCCTAGGCTTTTCTTGGCTGCGAGACAGAGCTCCGCGATCACCTCCCGCAACGGCGGCAATCCATCGGGAGTCGTCACGCGCTTCGTCCCGGTGCGGCGGCCAACGACGCACGCGTCATCGCATCGGCCAGACGCAGCGCCTCGATGAGGCTGCGCGGATTGGCGCGGCCCGTTCCGGCGATGGAAAACGCGGTGCCGTGGTCCGGCGAGGTGCGCACGAAGGGGAGGCCGAGCGTGACATTGACGCCCTCCTCGAAGGCGAGCGTCTTGAAGGGAACGAGCGCCTGGTCGTGGTACATGCAGATCGCCGCGTCGTAGTCTTTGCGCGCGCCGGCGTGGAACAGGGTATCGGCGGGATGCGGGCCGGTCGCGTCGATTCCGCGCGCGCGCGCGGCCTCAATCGCCGGCCCGATAATGTCGATCTCCTCGCGACCCAAGCCACCATCCTCGCCCGCATGCGGATTCAGGCCGCTTACCGCAAGGCGGGGCCGCGCGACACCGAACAAGCGGCGGAGGTCCTTGGCCGTGATCTCGATGACGTCGAGCACGAGCGCCGTGGAGAGAGACGAAGGCACGTCCTTCAGCGGGATATGGACCGTCGCCGGAACGACCCGGAAGCTGCCCGCCGCGAGCATCATGACAGGACGCGGTGGTTCGCCTCCGCAAGCGGCGAGCGAGGCGAGATATTCCGTATGGCCCGGATAGGCGAAGCCAACGCCATAGAGCAGCGACTTGGCGATCGGGTTGGTGACGATCGCGCGCGCCTCTCCCGCCTGCACCAGCGCCACGGCGCGGTCGATCAACTCGAGGATGGCGTGTGCGGTGGCAGGGTCGGGCCGACCCGCAATCACGGGGGGCGGGGCCGCGGCTTCGAGCACGGGGAGCGCCTCGGCGAACACAGCTTGCGCCTCGCGCGCTTCGCTCACCACGCGGACTGGAATGGAACGGCCGAGCGTCTTGCCGCGAAGAGCGAGCACCGCGGCATCGCCGACAAGCACGAAAGGCGGAACCGGCTCGCGCGCTTGCGCGGCCCAGGCGGCAAGCGTGATGTCCGGACCGATCCCCGCGGGATCGCCGAGCGTGAGAGCAAGCGGGCGCTTATCCTCTGCCATGGCGCCCGGGCTAGCACGAAATGCGCGCTAGCGGTATTCGATGAAAGCCTCCTGACGGACGTCGCGCAGCAGGCGCTCCGCGCGCAGCATCATCTCCTCGTTCAGCAATTTCCGTTGCGTCTCCTCGCGCACCTTGTTGTCGCGCACCACACGATTGCCGCAGACGGCGTAGAGTTCGACGCCAGAGGCCGAAATCGTAGGCGGCGTCATCTGTCCGGCCTTTGCGTGCGCCACGAGCAGCCGTGCGGGCTGGGCGAGGGAGGCAGCTTCCGCGAGCGATTTGATGCTTGCCCCTTCGACGTTCTTCGTCAGCTCGGCGATGCTGCCGCATGAGGAGAAGCGCGCGCGGACCGCTTCGGCGGTAGCAATCCGCGCGGCAATCGCCTTTTGATCGGTGCCCGAGGGAAGGTTGAATTTGATCTGACGGATTTGCTGCACGGTCTCGCTCGTACCGCCGCCATCGTCGGCGCTCCCGCCAGCTTCGGAAAGCGCCTGGTCAACGTCGACATCACCGACCTGGACTTGGTGACGGAATTTGCGCCGGACGACATCCTGCCAAACGAGCTGTGCCCTAATGCGGTCCTTGAGCGTCTTGATGTTGACGCCCGCCTTGCCGAGAGCGGCAGTGAGGCCGGCCACGTCGAGATTGTTCTTGCTTGCCATGCCCTCGAGCACAGACGTCACGTCCTCTTCGCTTACCGTGACGGTGAGCTTGCGGCCTTGTTGCATCTGCAACCGCTCGTCGATGAGCAGATCCGTCGCCTCCTTCTTCAGCTCGGGCGAAGGTTGCCGCTGCGTGGTGATCGCGAGGAAACGCTCGCGCTGTTCGATGTCGTAATCGGAAATCGGATCGTCGTTCACAAGGACCTTGATGGAGACCTCTTGCGTCAATGCGAGATGCGCCCCGCCGAGTAGGAGGACGAAGACTGCGAGCAGCACGGCGGCCGCGCCGGAGGAAAGGCGGCGGCGCGCGCCTGCCTGTATGCTGGGGAGCGAGGGAGGGGAAGGTGGAAGCGGCCTGCGCATGAGGAGACGCCTCTAGTCGTTGGTGTCGGAGCCGGACGCTGCGAACCCGCCGAAGGCCTCGGTGGAAACTTTATAGGTGCCGAGATATTTCAGCATGAAGTTCAGGACGAAACGCTGATCCGGCTCGATGTCCTGGTCTTGGATGAAGGACCGCTGATAGGTCACGTCGACCAGGAAGCAGTCATCCTGGTAGCGCAGGCCAAGCCCGTCGGCGATAGTCTGCGACGCCTCCAGGTCGTACCGGAGATTGCCGAGCAGGGACCAATCCCGCGTCAGTGCGAGAACGCCGGCGCCCAGGATCTCCTCGCGACCCTCGCCGATCGCAAGCCCAGACTCGGGCGTCACGTCGGTAGTGCCAAGCACAGGCTCGGCCGTCACGTTGGCATAGTTGACCCTCACCTGCGCCGGTCCATAGTACACCGAGGAACCGAGATCGGTGCGCTCGACGTCGAACGTGTCGTGGTCGAAGCGTGACTGGGCCGAGAAGCTGATGAAATTGGCGGCCTGGATATAGAACCCGCTCACATAGTCCGAGGAGTCGGTCGCAAGCCCGGCCGTCCGGTAGAAGTCGGTGTCGAATTCGTTGTCGCCCGCGATCTGGTAGCTCTGGCCGAACACGGCGCGGGCATAGGCGCCGGAGGCGAACTGCGCGGTGTAACGCACGCCGACATTCGCGCGCGTGCCGGTCTCCATCCGGTCATAGCCGGAGAACTTGTCGATATCGAACAAAATCGTGTCGTCAAACACGAGGCTAAGCGCGTCCTCGTTCGGGATTTCCTGCTGATCGCCCACCGAGTTGGGTCTCGCGACGATCTGTCCGATCGGCTCGAAGACATGGGCCACGCTGCCGGTACTGGCGATGAAGGGATAGCGGTATTCCGCGCCCCCAACCGCATTGCCTTGCCAGATCGGTCCCTCCTCGGGATTGGTGGTGAACAAATCCTCGGACCCGCTGAGGTCGCTCTGTTGCACCCCGCTGACCCCATACACGTCGCCCCTGAGGCCGCCGAAAGGCGTGAAGACTTGGCCGATGCCGTCGATCATCTGCCGCCGCCAACTGGCTTCCGCGATGAGGCGGTTCGACTGCGTGCCGTCTTCGCTCGAGAAGACCATGGCGTTGGAATTGAAGGCGAGCTCGCCGCCGATGATCGGCTGGTCGACGATGTAGTCGTAGTCGACGATCGGGTAAACCGTCGCTTCGGAGAAGTTTTCGTCGGGCTCGAGCAGGCTCTTGGTGTTGTAGAACCGGGTCGAGAAGTAGTTCCGGTCGTGCAGACCTTCGAGATAGAGCTGCGAGATGCGATCGGTCTTGAGCCGGGAGTCGAGGTTGTAGTAGCGGCGGAACGTGTCGTCGGTCTCGGCGATCACGTCCCAGCCCCATCCCCAATAGGGATTCAGCGCGAAATGGCCGCGCAACTCGACGCTGCCGCGGAAGTCGCCGTTGAACGGGCTATCAAGCGTTCCCTCGTCCCAGACGCCGGCTAGCTCAACGCGATAGCCGCCGCTTGCGAGCCTGTGCCGCCAGTCGCCCTTGAAGAGCGTGCCCGCGTTATCGGTGTACATCGGGGCGAAGGTGAAGTCGTAATGATCCGACAGCGCGAAATAGTACGGGACCTCAACCGTGTTGCCGAGCTCGTTGGAATGAGTATAGCTCGGCATGAGGAAGCCCGACTTGCGCTTCACGGTCGGATCGGCGGTCTGGAAGTAGGGCACCCAGATAAGCGGCACGCCGAAGAAGTCGAACACCGCGTCGCGGAACGTGATGGTTGCCTTGTCCTTCTTGTGCGTGATCTTGCCCGCGCGAATGCGCCAGGTGGGCGGCTTATCGGGCTTGTCCTCGCAGAGCTTGCAGGGCGTGAACCAGCCTTTCGTGAATACGGTCGTGTTGCCGGCCTCGCGCGATGCCGACTGGGCGACGATGCGCGTGTCGTCGGTCGTAACGAGCTTCAGCGCGTCGATGAAGCCGTCGCGGAAATCGTCAGTCAGCGTGATCTGATCGGCGGAGATCACCGCGCCGTCCGGGTCCTTGATGCGGACATTGCCTTCGGCCGCGAGCGTGTTCCTGGCGCGATTGTAGACGACGCGGTCGGCAAGCAGCGTGTAGTTGCCGTAATAGATCTCGACGTTGCCTTTGGCCGTGATCTTGTTGTTGTCGTTGTCGTAAATCATCTCGTCGGCCTGCAGCAGCATGGGCTGCGTCGGGTCGACCTTGGGCGGCTTGACGATCTGTTCGAGGCTCGTCTGCGCTTGTCCGAACGCGCGCTGCGCCGGTCCGAACACGGCCGCAAGCGAGGCAAACAGGCATGCCAAAACGGCGAGACGCAGCAGACCGCGCGCGCGGTCCATAGACGCGGCAAGGCCGGGCAGGGCCCGGCACGCTGTCATGGCTGTGTCCCCCGTGAGCATCGTCATCCGTCCTCTTTGTACAAGAGCACGGTGAGTGCGAGCGACGACGCGACGATCACCGGGACCCAGGCCGCCGCCGCGGCCGACGTCAGCTCCGCCATAGCGAAGTTGCGCGAGATCTCGGAGAACACGAAGAAGGCAAAACCTGCGGACAAGCCGAACAAGGCGTTGATCTGCACGTTGCCGAAGCGGAAGCCGCGCAGCGCGCAGGTGGCCGCGATCAACACCATGGTCACGAGCAGGAAGGGCCGCGACAGGAGCAGATGGTATTGCACCCGATACTGGGTCGCGGGGAGCCCTGCGCGTTCCGAGATCTCGATGAAATTCGGGAGCTCCCAGAACGACACCGAGAACACGGTGCCGAGACTGTCGCGCACCTGCGTGGGCGTGAGATAGGTGCTGATCAGGTACCGGGCGTAGCGCGCCGGCTCCTGGCCCACGGCGCTCACCCAAGCGTCCTCGAGCTCCCAGCGACCGTCCTTGAGGATGGCGCTCTGCGCTTCGATGCGCTCGGTGAGACGGTGATCGCGGTCGTACTGGAACACCGTGACGCCGTTCAGCTCGAGCCCCTGGTTGAGCACCTGCAGCGCATGGACCACCGAGGGCCCATCGACGCCGTCCTCGCGCAGCCACGCGCCCGCGCTCTTGTTGGACTTGAGCAGCGACTTGTCCTGGTTGAACGCAGACGCGTAGAGCCGCTCGGCTTCGGCGCGCGCAAGTGCTGCGACCGGGTTGTAGAGCAGCACGAAAGCGATCCCGAGCAGAAAGGCGACGATGATCGCCGGCAGCATGAACTGCCACACCGAGATTCCGGCGGCGCGCAGCACGACAAGCTCGGAGGAACGGCTCAGCATCAGGAACACGACGATGGTCCCGATCAGCACGGCGAAGGGGAGGGTGAGCTCGGAGAAGGAGGGCAGTCTCAACAGCGTGAGCCAGACGAGCAGCAGGGCGGGAATGTCGGCGCCGCTACCCTTCCCCTCCCGACGCAGCATCTCGATGAAATCGACGAAGAAGACGAGGAAGCAACAGATGAGGAACATCGCCAACATGGCGAGCAGGAAGCGCAGCGAAAAATAGCGCGCAAGGGTCCCTCGTGCACTGATGCCTCGCATCTGCGCTCTCACTTCGAATGCATCCCTCTATCGGTCCAAAACCTTATCGTTTTTGGGAACTTAAGCTCGAAGGTCAGCTTAGACCGCAGTTCCGGTGACATTCTAACGTGCGCCGCCCACGCCGCAACGAGAATCGCCCCAATTGGAATAGCATACACAAGGGGTACAGCCCACGCATCGTGGGCCAGGTTGCTGGCGGTCAGGCCTGCAACCCGAAGCCCGACGGCGATGGCCGCGGCAGCCAGAATCTGTCCCCAGCGGCTCTCCCGTGTGGTGCGCGCATGCGCCAGGAGAGCCACCGCGACGAAGGCGAAGACGAGGGGGTAGAGCGGGGTCGAAAGGCGGTCGTGGAGCTCGGCCCTTAGCCGTCCTGCATGGCGTTGGGCGACCTTGTCGTCGGGCCTCGGGCTGATCAGGTCCCCGAGATTTCGCTCGCGCGGCCTAAGATCTTTCACCGCATCGTCCTCGGGGTTGAACTCGGAAAGATCGAGCATATTTTGGTCGAAGGCCACGATTTGCATGGCTTTGTCTTTGTCTCCGCCGTCATAACGGTGCACGTAACCTTCGAACATTACGAGATAGGCGCCCTCGTCGTTCGTGATGATGCGGCCGCGCTCGGCGAGGTAGCTCATGACCTGCTTCGGGTCGCGCTCGTCATGCACGAGGAGGCCGAGCAGATCCCCGCTTGGGCTGCGGTCGCGGATGTGGAAGGTGAGCCCGGGCTCTGGGCTGGAAAAACGGCCTGGCTGAAGGACTTGCGAGATGAGATCGGCCCGGACCTGGGTGATAAAGCTGCGGAGCTCCCGCATGCTCGCGGGCGTGAGGTAGAGGTTGGTGATGACGATGGCGATGGAAACGAGCGTCGCGAGCGCGAAGAGGGAGGCGCCGATCCGCCAGATCGGCGCACCGGAGGCGGTCATGACGATCAGCTCGCTATCGTTGTTCATGCGGTCGAGCGTATAGAGCGCCGCCATCAGCAGGGCGTTCGGCGCGATGAGCGCGACGAGGCTCGGAAGCGAGAGCAGCGTCATCTGAAAAAACAGCCACATTCCCTGGCCGCGCGAGGTGATGAGGTCGAGCTCTTTCAGGGCCGTGGCGAGCCAGACGACCGCGCTTAAGGTCAACAGGATGACGAGGAACGCGTTGGCCGCCTGCCGAAACATGTATCGGCTGAAAAGCGTCGTCATGGATGTTCGCGATGTCCCCCGTAAGGCCCCGTGGGCCGGGCGGCGATCGATGTGCGCGAGACCCGCCAACCGACTGGTGCCAAACACGATTCTCAACAGCCTAACATGGCGGAATTTCGACGTTTTCGAGCGGCTTGCTTTCGCTCCGGACAGGATTTAGGTAGGGCCGCAGTATTCCCCGAAAGCTGTTGCAGCCTTGCACCAGTTGAGCGCGCCGACCGGGGGCTCCGTCAGGCAGGCCTGCAGTCTGTGCCCGAGCCAAACGGCCAAATCTTTTCAAGGAGTTGCCCGTGAGCGATCAGACCGCATTGAGTTTTGCCGGCAAGGACGCGCGCGCCGAAGGTGTTGCTGTGGTATTCGCGGAGGAGGGGCCAAAGTTTACGCCGGCCGCCAAAGATTTCGACAAGAAATCCGGCGGATTGCTCTCGCGGGCAGCCGGGATCACCGGTTTCAAGGGTAAGCGAGAGTCCTCGGTCGATCTGATCGCGCCGCAGGGCCTCGGCTTCGCCCGGGTGGTGGTCGCGGGACTCGGCAAGCCCGAGTCGTACAGCGCCGAGGACTGGGTCAATCTCGGGGGCACCGTGCGTGGGCTGCTCGCGGGGCGGGAGGCGACCACGGCGCACGTGTTTCTCGACAGGAACGGCGGGGCGATCGGGGCCGAGGAAGCCGCAAATTTTTCTCTCGGACTGTTGCTCCGCGGCTACAAGTTCGAAAAGTACAAAACCAAGGCTCCGAAGAAGAGCGCCGATTCGAAGGGCAAGTCCGACGACAAGAACGACCGTACGCTGAAGAAGATCGTGGTCCATTGCGACGATCCGAAAGCGGCGACGCGTGCGTTCGCGGCGTCGCGCGCGATCCTCGACGGCGTGACGCTCGCGCGCGATCTCGTCAACGAGCCTGCCAATGTTCTCGGTCCACAGGAGTTCGCTGCGCGCACAAAGGACCTTACGAAGCTCGGCGTGCAGGTCGAGGTGATGGGCCCGCGCGTGCTCGAGCGGCTCGGCATGAACGCGCTGCTCGCGGTCGGGCAGGGGAGCGAGCGCCCGAGCCAGGTCGTCGTGATGCAGTGGAAGGGCGCAGGCGCGCGCGCCGGTGAGCCGATTGCCTTCATCGGCAAGGGCGTGACCTTCGACACGGGCGGCATCTCGATCAAGCCGGCGGCCGGCATGGAGGACATGAAGGGCGACATGGCGGGCGCCGCCGCCGTGGTTGGGCTCATGCGTGCGCTCGCCGAGCGAAAGGCTAAGGTGAACGCCGTCGGCATCATCGGTCTCGTCGAGAACATGCCGAGCGGGAAGGCGCAGCGTCCGGGCGACGTCGTCAAGGCGATGTCGGGGCAGACGATCGAGGTGCTCAACACCGACGCCGAGGGGCGCATGGTGCTCGCCGACTGCCTCTGGTACGCGCAGCACCGCTTCAAGCCGAAGGCGATGGTCAATCTCGCCACGCTGACCGGCGCGGTGATGGTCGCGCTCGGCAAGGAGCATGCGGGGCTATTCAGCAACAACGATCAGCTCACCGAGTGGCTCATCGAGGCTGGCAAGGAGACCGGCGAGAAGCTGTGGCGGCTGCCGCTCGGACCGAAATACGACAAGATGATCAACTCGAAGGTCGCCGACATGAAAAACACCGGCGGCAAGTGGGGCGGCTCGATATCGGCCGCGCAGTTCCTCCAGCGCTTCGTCAAAGAGGGGACACCCTGGGCGCATCTCGACATCGCCGGCACCGCGATGTCGTCGGTCGACAGCGAGATCAATCGGAGCTGGGGATCAGGGTTTGGCGTGCGCCTGCTCGACCAGCTCGTGCGCGATCATTACGAGCGGCATTGAGATCGCAGCGGCGCGTTGTCGCGTTAAGATCGGCGGACGGCGCGACGCGGTGGGCGGCGAGAGGTTCTGATCTGAATTGCTGCGCTAAATCGCCCATCTAAATATTTTCCATAATATACCTTATGCGAATCCAATATGTGGCAGAAAATGGGGTTTCGCCCGTATCCTACTGACCTCAAAACGAAATTCGTCATGGCTTTGTCCCGGCCATCCACGGTGTACCGGGGGCGCTGAAATTCGTGGATGCCCGGCATACAGCCGGGCATGACGAAGGACGGATGGGCGCGACGTGGAGCGTGGTCTCATGGGCGATAGTACCGGCAAGAAGCACACGCTCGACGATCTGCTGCGCGTCATGGCGCGGCTGCGCGATCCGGAGACAGGCTGTCCGTGGGACGTGCAGCAGAGCTTCGCGACGATCGTGCCCTACACGATCGAGGAGGCTTACGAGGTCGCTGACGCGATCGCGCGCGGCGATCTCGACGATCTGAAGGACGAGCTCGGCGACCTCCTGCTTCAGGTCGTTTACCACGCACAGCTGGCGTCCGAGCAGCAGCACTTCGACTTCACCGACGTGGCGGACGCCATTACGGCCAAGATGATCCGCCGGCACCCGCATGTGTTCGAGGATCCGATCCGACGTGATGAGTTCGTGGGCACCGATCTTTGGCGCCGGATCAAGGACGAAGAGAGAGCCGAGCGCGGCGAGGGCGAAGCGCCCTCGGTACTGGACGACGTGCTTGTCGGGCTCCCTGCCCTGACGCGTGCGGTGAAGCTGCAGAAGCGCGCCGCGGAGGTCGGGTTCGATTGGCCGAGCTTGGCGCCGGTTCTTGCCAAGGCTGAGGAAGAGATCGGCGAGCTGAAGGCCGCGATCGATAGCGGCTTGCCCGCGAAGAACGTCGCGGAGGAATTCGGCGACCTACTGTTCGTGATGGCGAATGTGGCGCGGCATCTCGGCCTCGATCCCGAAGCCGCGCTGCGCGAGGCCAACGCCAAGTTCGTGCGGCGCTTCCAGAGCATCGAAACCGCGCTCGCCGCCGACGGCCGCAAGCCGCAAGACTCGACGCTCGAAGAGATGGACACGCTGTGGGATGCCGCGAAGGCCGCCGAGCGCGAAGGCTAGAAACGCTACTCCGCGGCGAGCTTGAGGCGCGCCGGTCCGGCGAGGCGGGCGAGCCGGTCGCGCTTCTCCGGCGCGATGCGGATGCGGAGCGCCGTGACCCCCTCGCCGAGGTCCTTGCGGGCGACCACCTCGCAATTCTCGTAGATCCAGTTCGAGAGCGACCCCTCCTCTGGCTTGAGCGCGATCTCGAGCGTCTGGCGTCGGCGGTTGAGCCGACGCTCAATCGCCGCGAGCAGCGCGTCGAGCCCAAAGCCGCTCACGGCCGAGACCAGCACGGCGTCCGCGCGTTTCGCTTCGGCGCGCGCGCGCCGCAGCGCGCTTTCGTCGAGCAGGTCCGCCTTGTTCCACACTTCGAGCAGACGGTCAGGCTCGGCTTCGGCATCGATGCCGAGCTCGCCGAGCACGGCGTTCACGTCCTCGCGCTCGCTCGCGCTCGTCTCACTCGCGATGTCGCGCACATGCAGGATCAGCTCGGCTTCGAGCACCTCTTCGAGCGTGGCACGGAAAGCGGCGATCAGCGTGGTCGGCAGATCGGAAATGAAGCCCACGGTGTCGGACAGCACGGCCTTCGAGCCGCCGGGAAGATCGAGCGCGCGGATGGTTGGGTCGAGGGTGGCGAACAAGATGTCCTCGGCGAGCACGCCAGCCCCTGTCAGCGTATTGAACAGGGTCGATTTGCCGGCATTGGTGTAGCCGACCAGAGCCACGGAGGGATAAGGCACGCGCTGGCGCGACTTGCGATGCAGCGCGCGGGTGCGGCTCACCTGCTGCAGCTCCTTGCGGATGACGTCGATGCGCTCGCCGAGCAGGCGCCTGTCCGTCTCGATCTGCGTTTCGCCCGGGCCGCCGAGGAAGCCGAAGCCGCCGCGCTGGCGCTCAAGATGCGTCCAGGAGCGCACGAGCCGGCTCTTCTGATAGACGAGATGCGCAAGCTCGACCTGAAGGCGCCCTTCCCGCGTGCGCGCCCGTTCGCCGAAAATTTCCAGGATCAGCCCAGTGCGGTCGAGCACCTTGGCGTTCCACGCGGTTTCGAGATTGCGCTGCTGCACGGGGGTGAGCGGATGATCGACGATCACAAGCTCGGCGTCCTCGGCGCGGATCAGTCCGGCAAGCTCTTCGACCTTGCCCGCGCCGAACAGAGTCGCTGGCCGCGGCTTTGGCACCGGCACGAGCCCGCTCGCGCGCACGTCGAGGTCTATTGCCGCGGCGAGGCCTGTCGCCTCGTCGAGACGGAGTTGCGGCGACCGGTCGGAACTCTGCGCCCGCGCAGAAGGCTTGGCGCCGCGACCCGCGCGTCCGCCGATCACGGGCGCGAGCACCACCGTCTGAACGCGGCCGCGCCCGCGCGCGCGTTCCGCTCCGCGCCCCGCCCGCTCCTTCTTCTTGCGTCTCTGGTCTTTCGGATCGGTCGGACGCAATTACTCAGCGGCATCTTCCGCGTCGGAAATCTCGGCGAGCTGGATCGGTTGACCCGGCATGATGGTCGAGATGGCGTGCTTGTAGACGAGTTGCGAGTGCCCGTCTCGGCGCAAGAGGACGCAGAAATTGTCGAACCAGGTGACGACGCCCTGCAGCTTCACGCCGTTTACCAGGAAGATGGTGAGCGGCGTCTTGTTCTTGCGGACATGGTTGAGAAACGTATCTTGCAGACTTTGCGTGCGTTCTGGTGCCATGGGCTTCCCCGTCCCTTTTGGTAGACGCTTACGCTTGTCGATGGCGCCCGATTCGACCCCTGCTCCCGGCGCCAGGTGCATTAGACGCGATTGCAGCCCAATCCCGCAAGAGGCGTGATGGAGAATAGTTTTTGCCCCTCCCTCGCGTGCGGCGCCCTTCCGGGCGCGCCGAGGCTAGCGCAGCGCCGGGCTCCGCTCATTCGAATTGACGCCGAGCGCCCGCAATTTGCGGTGCAGCGCCGAACGCTCCATGCCCACGAACTCCGCCGTGCGCGAGATGTTGCCGCCGAAGCGGTTGACTTGGGCGAGCAGATACTCCCGCTCGAAAATCTCGCGCGCGTCGCGCAAAGGAAGCGACATCAGATGCTCGCCGCCGGCTCCGTTGGGGGTCAGCGGCACGGGCGAGATGATCTCATCGGGCAGCATGTCGGCGGTGATAATCGAATCGGGATCGCCGCCCACGAGAATCATCAGCCGCTCGATATTGTTGCGGAGCTGGCGCACATTGCCTGGCCATTCATGCGACTGGAGCACGGCCATGGCGTCCTCGCCGATCCGCCGGGGCGGAAGTCCCGAGGCCACCGAGATCGCCTGCACAAAATAGCGCACGAGCTCCGGCACGTCCTCGCGGTGCTCGGTGAGACCTGGCACTCTGATCGGCACGACATTCAGCCGATGGAACAGGTCCTCGCGCAACCGCCCGGACGACATCTCCTTCTGCAGGTCGTGGCTGGTCGAGGAGACCACACGCACGTCGACATGCACCTTGGGTCCGCCGCCGAGCCGCTGGAAGCGCTGCTCGACCAGCACGCGCAGGATCTTGGCTTGGGTCTCGAGCGGCATGTCGGCGACTTCGTCGATATAGAGCGTGCCGTTATGCGCCTCCTCCAGCGCGCCGACCTTGCGCGCGCCCGAGCCAGACCCCTCCTCCGTGCCGAACAGCTCGAGCTCCATGCGGTCGGGCACCATGGCGGCGGCGTTCAGCACAACGAACGGGCCGTCGGCGCGCCCCGACTTCGCATGCATCACGCGTGCGGCTAGCTCTTTGCCGCAGCCCGAAGGCCCGGTGATCAGCACGCGGCTGTTGGTCGGCGCCACCTTGTCGATCCCCTGGCGGAGCTGGTTCATGGCGACCGAGCGGCCGATCATCTCAAAGCTTTGGGTGCTGCGTTCGCGCAGCTCGCGGTTCTCGCGCTTGAGTTTAGAGGCTTCGAGCGCGCGGGCGGTGATCAGCACCAGCCGGTCGGCCTTGAACGGCTTCTCGATATAGTCGTAGGCGCCGCGCTTGATGGCCGCGACCGCGGTCTCGATGTTTCCGTGCCCGCTGATGATGATCACCGGCAGGTCCGGGTGCGCCTTCTTGATGCGGTCGAGCAATTCGAGCCCGTCGAGCTTCGAGCCCTGCAGCCAGATGTCGAGAATGACGAGCGACGGGCGCCGCTCCTCGATCGCCTTCAGCGTCTCGTCGCTGTCCTTGGCGAGCCGCGTGCCGTGGCCCTCGTCCTCCAGGATGCCGGAGATGAGCTCCCGGATATCCGCTTCGTCATCGACGACCAGGATGTCAGACGCCATGGGTCACTCCCTCCTTTTCCTTGGCGACCTTCGCGGGCTCGGCGCCCTCGGCCGCCTTCGTCGGCGCGCTGGACTCGTCGGCGCCCGCCTCCTCGGCGCGCGCGTCCTCGCGCTCGCCAAGCGGCAGGTCCATGCGCACCGAAGCGCCCTGGATCTTGCCGTCCCGCTTCGGCGCATCGGCAAGGTGCAACGTGCCGCCATGCTGCTCGGTGATGCGCTGCACGATGGCGAGCCCGAGCCCCGTGCCCTTCGCGCGCGTGGTCATATAGGGCTCGACCAGGCGTTCGCGATTCTTGTCCGGCAAGCCGCAGCCATTGTCGATCACGGTAATCTGGACGCGCTCGCCCTTCCTGCGGACCTTCACCATGATTTGGCCCGTGCCTGCGCGTGCTGCGTCGGCCTCGACGGCGGAATCGATCGCTTCACTCGCGTTCTTGACGAGATTGGTGACAGCCTGGGTGAGCAGACGGCGGTCCGACAACGCTACCAACGGGCTCTCCGGGAGATCGAGGTCGAACTTGATCTCGGGCCGGCTCACCTGGAACAGGAACACGGCCTCGCGCACGACGTCGCGGACGTCGTTCAGCTCCATTACGGGCTTCGGCATACGGGCAAAGGCGGAGAACTCGTCTACCATGCGGCCGATATCCGACACCTGCCGGATGATGGTGTCGGTGCACTGATCGAACACCTCACGGTCCTTGGTGATGGAGTCGCCGTATTTGCGGCGGATGCGTTCGGCGGAAAGCTGGATCGGGGTAAGCGGGTTCTTGATTTCGTGGGCAATGCGCCGCGCGACATCGGCCCATGCGGTGCTGCGTTGCGCGCTGACGAGCTCGGTGATGTCGTCGAAGGTCACGACGTGGCCTTCTGCATCCTTGCCACCCCCCTCGCTCGTGACGCGGACGTTGAAGGTGCGCTCGGAGCCCATCCGCCTCAGCACGATCTGGTCGGTGATGAGCCGCCTCCCCTGCTTCGTCGCGCGCTTGAGCAGCGGGGCGAACTCGGGGATGGCCTTGGCCAGCGGCTTGCCGGTGAGCTGCCCTTCCTTGGCGCCCATCAGGGTCTCCGTCGAGCGGTTGACAAGGGTCACCGTGCCGTCGGCGTCAACGCCCACGACGCCCGCGGTCACGCCGGAAAGCACGGCTTCCATGAAGCGCCGCCGGTCGTCGAGCTTCGTGTTGGCGCCGACCAATTCGTCGCGCTGGCTCTTCAGCTCCGAGGTCATGGTGTTGAAGGTCGAGCCGAGGACCGCGAGGTCCCCATCTCCTTGCCGGACGTTCACCTGGACGCCGAGATTGCCTTGCGAGATTTGCTGGGCGGCGCCCATGAGCTGCCGGATCGGCGCGACGAGCCGGTTCGCGAACCACATGCCGATCCAGATGGCCGACAAAAGCAGTGTCAGGGCGATCGCGAGATACATGAGCCCGAAGGCGACCTGCACGCCCGCGCGGCGCTGCTCGAGAAGCTGATACTCGGCGACGTTGGCGCGGGTGGCGCGCAGTTGCTGCAGCACGCGCGCATTCACCGGGCGGATCACGTAGAGATACGTGTCGCTGAACTTTTCGAGGCTCTTGATGGCGCCGACGATGTTGGTCTGGCCCGGCGCAATGACGATGACCTGGCCCTTCTTCGCAAGCTCCATCGCCTCGTTAGGCGGCGGGCGATAGGGAAACTCGGGCAACGACGCGGCGGTGGCAAGCACCTTGCCTTGGCCGTCGATCAGATAAGCGATGGGCAGCGCCCTGATCGCGGCCTGGGCGTTGAGGAAATTGCCGAAGCCTTGCGGCCGCGACTTCACAAACTCTACGGCCTCGTCAATGTCCCTGGCCATGGCGACCGTGTCGGCACGGATCACGCCACCGTGCTCCTGGAGATAGGCGGTCGCCACGTCGATCGAGTTCTGGATGATGGACTTGGTGCGCTCGGAGAACCAATGATCGAGGCCGCGGTTCAGCGAGACGCTGGCAAACACCGCGAGCAGGATCGCGGGCACCATGGCGATGACGCTGAACAGACTGACGATGCGGACGTGAAGCTGGGCGCCCGCGGCCTGCCTTCGCCGGGCGAGCCAAATCCCCGTGACCTGCCAGGCGATGATCATCAGCATGGCAAGCACGAGCACGAGGTTGATCAGGAGCACGCCCACGACCACGCGATGGGTCGGCACGATGGGCGTGAGCCCGGTCAGAATGAGATAGGTGGCAAGCCCGGAGCACAGCGAGAGCACCATGGTGATCAGGCCGAGCGTGAAGGGCAGCCGGCTGCGGGCGCCGACGGCATCGCGGCCCGACTGCGTCAGCTCGGGACCTGATTTGCCCTTTGAGGACGGCGTCTGGATCATGGTTCGACGCGGACGCCAAACGTCATGCGTTTGGCCGCCTGGTGCAATCTGGGAAACGCCACGCAACGCTTTCCCCCTGCTCTCCCCGAGGGTTTGTCGTTGTTCTGACACGTGCGGGGAGTGTCCGTCTGGACGTGGTGCAATAAGGACACAATGTGGCGCTTTGGCGACAATGTGTGAATAATGCTACAGCCGCGGGCAGGCGTCGCAAAATCATTTCAAATTGAACGTGACGGTTCCCTCATCCCTCCCCTTTCCGGGCAGGGTGGCTCGCCGCAAGGCGGCGAGCGCGCGTTGCGCGCCGACCTCCCCCGCAAGGGGGAGGTATGGCGTTTACGTCCCTGGGCTGCGGATGACCTTGACGCCGAGGTCGCGGATCTTCTTGCGCAGCGTGTTGCGATTAAGCCCCAGCAGGTCGGCGGCGCGGATCTGGTTGCCGCGCGTCGCCGCGAGTGCGGCCGTGATGAGCGGCGCCTCCACTTTGCGCACGACGCGCGTATAGAGCCCTGACGGCGGAAGGTCCTGTCCGAAGCTTGCGAAATGATCGGCGAGGAAGCGCTCGACAGCCTCCGACAGATCGCCGGCCGGCTCGGCGGCATCTGGGAATGGCGGGCGCGCGGCGCTCGCAAGCTCCGACTCCACCATCTCTTGCGTGACGACGTCTTGCGCGTAGATCGCGGACAAGCGGCGCACCAAATTCTCCAGCTCGCGCACATTGCCCGGCCAGTGATAGCGCTTGAGGCGCTCGATCGCCGCCGGCTCGAAACTTTTCGGCGGCAAGCCCTCCTTCTCCGCGATGCCGAGGAAATGTCGCACGAGGTCCGGGATGTCCTCGAGCCGCTCGCGCAGAGGCGGCAGTCTGAGCGGGACGACGTTCAGCCGGTAGAACAGATCCTCGCGGAACAGGCCCTGGTCGATCTGCTGCTGCAGGTCACGGTTGGTGGCGGCGATGATGCGGACATTGGTGCGGATCGGCGTGCGGCCGCCGACGGTCGTGTATTCGCCTTCCTGGAGCACGCGCAGGAGGCGCGTCTGCGCCTCCATAGGCATGTCGCCGATCTCGTCGAGGAACAGCGTACCGCCTTCGGCCTGCTCGAAGCGGCCGACATGGCGGTTCTGCGCGCCGGTGAAGGCGCCCTTCTCATGGCCGAACAGCTCCGATTCGATCAGCTCGCGCGGGATCGCCGCCATGTTGATGGCGACGAACGGTCCGTTGCGGCGCTTGCCGTATTCATGGAGCGCGCGGGCGACGAGCTCCTTGCCCGTGCCGGACTCGCCCGTGATCATCACCGTGAGGTCGGTCTGCGTGAGCCGGGCGAGCACGCGATAGATGTCCTGCATGGCCGGGCAGCGCCCGATGAGCGGCAGGCCATCGTTGTTGTCCGCGGACAGCCGCTGCGGCTTGCGGCGTGGCTCGGACAGCGCGCGCCCGACGACCGCGACGAGCTCGTTCAGGTCGAAGGGCTTCGGCAGATATTCATAAGCGCCGCGCTCGGCGGAGGTGATCGCGGTCATGAAGGTGTTCTGGGCGCTCATCACGATGATGGGCAGATCGGGGCGCAGCTTCTTGACGCGCGGGATGAGATCGAAGGCGTTTTCGTCGGGCATCAGCACGTCGGTGATGACGAGGTCGCCCTCCCCTTGGCTGATCCAGCGCCAGAGCGTCGCGGCATTGCCGGTCGCGCGCGGCGCGTAGCCGGCGCGGGCGAGCGCCTGGTTGAGGACGGTGCGGATCGCAGCGTCGTCGTCGGCGATGAGGATGCTTCCCTTGCCCATGCGCGTCAGGCCTCGCCGCTCGGCGCGATCTCGACCTCGGACATGGGCATGAGCGCGCGAAAGACCGTAAGGCGCGGCCGGGAGTCACATTCGATGATGCCGCCATGGTCGCCGACGATCTTGGCGACGAGGGCGAGGCCGAGCCCTGTGCCCGACGGCTTGGTGGTGACGAAGGGGTCGAACAGATGCGGCATGAGGTCGGAGGGCACGCCGGTCCCGTTGTCCTCGACCGCGATCTCGAGCGGCAGGCTGACGCGCGCCTGGCTGCCCGGCACGGACAGGCGCACGCCCGGCCGGAACGAGGTGGTGAGCGTGATCTGGCCGTCGGCCCGGTCCTCGCCGATTGCCTCGGCCGCGTTCTTCACGAGGTTGAGGAACACTTGCACCAGCTTGTCGCGGCTGCCTGGCACAGGCGGCAGCGAGGGGTCGTAGTTCTCGACGATCTTGATCTCGCGCGCGAAGCCCGAGCGGGCGATCTGCTTCACGTGGTCGAGCACGTCGTGGATGTTGACCGGCTCGCGCTGGAGCGGCCGCTCGTCGCCGAAAATCTCCATGCGGTCGACCAGCTTGCAGATGCGGTCGGACTCCACGCAGATGAGCTGGGTCAGCGTGCGGTCGTCGGGATTGGCGCGCTCGCTTTCGAGGAGCTGCGCCGCGCCCCTGATGCCGGAGAGCGGGTTCTTGATCTCATGCGCGAGCACGGCGGCGAGGCCTGACACCGAGCGTGCGGCGCCGCGATGAGTGAGCTGGCGCTCGATCATCTGCGCCATGCTGCGCTGCTGGAGCATGACCAGAACGCGGCCTGGCGCTTCCGCAACGGGGCCGCCATAGAGGTCGACGAGCTTCGGCGCGTCGAAGCGGAACGATCCGAGCTCCACGCCGTATTCATTGACGGTCGTGCCGTTTCGCTGCACCTGCTCGACCAGCGCGACGAGCGGACTGCCGAAGGCGACCATTTCGGTGAGGCTGTTGCGGCAGAGCACGCCCGCGCTCATGCCGAAAAAATCCTCGGCCGCGGTGTTGGCGTATTGGATGGCGAGTCCGTCGCCGATGACGAGCAGCGGATGGGGCAGCGCATTCAGAAGCGCCTCCCCCTCGATCGCTGGCGGCGCGACCTTTTGGTGCGCGCCGGTCCTTTTGGCCGAGCCGCTCAAACCGGTATATCCTGTGTTATCAATGCGTCCCCGGCTTCGACTGATGCACAAATTTTATGCAAGCGTACCCCATGAACTATAATTGGGCACAATACGAGGGATTTTGCGCGCGGGCAATACTCGTTTTGCCGCAGTGCAGCAATGAGCGTTATCAAGCACTTCGGGGCGCCGGGGAGACAAGGCTGTGAGCGTCGCCGCGCTGATCGTGGCGGCAGGCCGCGGCACGCGTGCCGTCGAAGCGGGCGCGGCGCCGAAGCAATATCGCCTACTTGGCGGCCTGCCGATGCTCGCGCGCAGCATCGGCGCATTCGCCCATCATCCAAACGTGGACGCGGTCGCCGTGGTGATCAATCCGGACGATACCGACCTCTACGCGGCGACAAGCGCGCCGTTCGCCACGCGCTTGCGCGCGGCGGTGCCTGGTGGCGCGCGCCGGCAAGACTCCGTGCGGCTAGGGCTCGAAGCGCTGGCGGCGCGCGATGCGCCCTCGGCAGTGCTGATCCATGACGCGGCGCGGCCTTTCGCCGACGCCGATCTCATTACCCGCGTGATCGCAGGCCTGAAGTGCCACGCGGGCGCCCTGCCCTGCCTGCCGGTCACCGACACACTCAAGCGTGGCGCGGACGGTCGCGTGACCGGCACGGTGGATCGCACCGAGCTTTGGCGCGCGCAAACGCCGCAAGGCTTCCGCTTCGACACGATCCTCGCGGCGCATCGCGCGGCGGCACAAGACCCGACGCTCATTTTCACCGACGATGCGAGCGTCGCCGAATGGTACGGGCTGGACGTGGCGCTGGTCGAAGGCGCGGAAGACAATCGCAAGCTGACCACGGCAGAAGATTTCCGCATCGCCGACGAGATGCTGCAGCGCGGCGCCGCGCGCAGCGCCGCCTCGACCAGGGTCGCGACCGGCTACGACGTGCATGCTTTCGGACCTGGCGATGCGGTCATATTGTGCGGCGTGCGCATTCCGCATGAGCGCGCGCTTCAAGGCCATAGCGATGCCGACGTGGCGCTACACGCGCTGACCGACGCGCTGTTGGGCACGATCGGCGCGGGCGATATCGGCGTGCACTTTCCGCCGTCGGATGCACGCTGGCGCGGTGCGCCGTCCGAAATCTTCCTCAGGCACGCCGCGTCGCTCGTCGCCGAACGCGGTGGCGGGATCGTGCATGTCGACATCTCGCTGATCTGCGAGGGCCCGCGCATCGGCCCCTATCGCGATGCCATGCGCGCGCGGATCGCCGAGTTGCTCGGGCTTGGAGACGGCCAGGTCAGCATCAAGGCAACCACGAATGAAGGTCTCGGGTTTATCGGCCGCGGCGAAGGGATCGCCGCGATGGCGACCGCAACAGTGAGCCTGCCGTGACGGTGAAGATCGATATCGGTCCCGACATCACAAAGCGCGCCGCCGCGCTTCTCGATGCGGCGCGCGAGCGTGGCGAGCAGATCGCCACGGCGGAGTCCTGCACCGGGGGCCTGCTCGCCGCGACGCTTAGCGCGATCCCGGGCTGCTCGGACGTGTTCGAGCGCGGCTTCGTCACCTATTCCAACGCGGCGAAGAGCGAGATGCTCGGCGTGCCGGTCTGGCTGATCGAACGGCACGGCGCGGTGAGCGAGGACGTGGCCCGCGCCATGGCGGGCGGCGCGCTCACCCATTCGCGCGCCACGCTTGCCGTGTCGGTCACCGGCATCGCCGGGCCCGACGGTGGCACGCCCGACAAGCCAGTAGGCCTCGTGCACTTCGCCGCAGGCCGGCGCGACACGCCGATGCTGCATGAATGCGTCGCGTTCGGCGATCTCGGGCGCGTGGAGATCAGGCGGCGCAGCGTCGAGCGGGCGATCGCGCTGCTCCACTCAGTGCTGTGAGGCGAGCGCGACCGCGGTGCTCCCATAGACCGCGTCGGCGCGGTCCTCGAAGGCGGCGGTGTATTTCTCCACGGCCTTGGCGAACAGACCACCGACCAGATGCTCGAACAGGCGCGAGCGGAAGCTATAGGCGATGTAGAAGTGGATCGCGCAGCGCCCCTCCCCAAGCGGCTCGAAGTGCCACCGGTTCTCGAGATGCGAGAACGGACCGTCGAGATATTCGACGAGGATGTTGCGGGCCGGCTCGTCCAGCGTCACCTGCGTGCTGAAGCTCTCGCGGAAGAATTTGTAGCCGACCGTCATGGTGGCGACGAGCAGCTCTTGGGTGCCGCGCTGCTCGCGCCGCTTGACGTGCACGCCCTCGCAGAGCGGCAGGAATTTCGCATAGTCCTCGACGCGCGCGACGAGCGCGAACATGTCCTCCGCGGAGTGGTCGACAACGTGCCTGGTCTCGTAGACGTGCATGGCGGGTTTCTTCATTTTGTCATTGCCCGGCTTGACCGGGCAATCCAGTACTCCCGGCGCTCGTCGACCCTTCGAGGGCCGGGATTACTGGATTCCCGCTTTCGCGGGAATGACAAGAGGCTTCGTGGTCTCGATGCGCACCGCCTTGAGGCGCGCGAAGTCCTCGCCCGCGTGATGCGAGGAACGCATCAGCGGGCTCGCGGCGACGAGCAGAAAGCCCTTGTCGTAGGCCATGCGCTCATAGACGGCGAATTCGTCCGGCGTGACAAAGCGGTCAATGGCCGCATGCTTCCGCGTCGG
This sequence comes from uncultured Alphaproteobacteria bacterium, assembly GCA_963821255.1. GTDB lineage: Bacteria > Pseudomonadota > Alphaproteobacteria > Rhizobiales > Methyloligellaceae > Methyloceanibacter. The sequence continues at coordinate 423,273 of CAWGCX010000011.1, forward strand.
CTGAAGATATTGGCCGAGGTTAAGGAAATCGACGTCCGCCGCGCGGAGATCGTCCATCACGGCAAGCACCTCGGAGCAGCTCTCGCCGAGGCCGACCATCATGCCCGACTTGGTGAAGAGACGAGGATCGAGCGCCTTGGCGCGCTCGAGCAGTGCGAGTGACGCGGCATAGCGCGCGCCGGGGCGGATGCGCCGGTAGAGCCGCGGCACCGTCTCGATGTTGTGGTTGAACACGTCGGGCCGCGCTTCGAGCACGATCTCGAGCGCGCCGTCCTTGCGCAGGAAGTCAGGTGTCAGCACCTCGATGCTCGCCTCGGGGCGCGCTTTGCGGATCGCATTGATGGTCGCGGCAAAATGCGCAGCACCCCCGTCGTCGAGGTCATCGCGGTCGACCGACGTGACAACGACGTGCGAAAGCGCAAGCGCCGCAACCGCGTCGGCGACGCGCGCCGGCTCGCTCGGATCGAGCGGCCCCGGCTTGCCAGTGCGCACATTGCAGAAGGCGCACGCCCGGGTGCAGGTATCGCCGAGGATCATGAAGGTCGCGTGGCGCTTCTCCCAGCACTCGCCGATATTCGGGCACGCGGCTTCTTCGCAGACGGTGGTGAGGCGGCGCTGCCGCAAGACGCCGCGCGTACCCTCGAAGCTTGGCGCGGCGGGTGCCCTCACCCTGATCCAGGGCGGCTTGGGCAGGACGGGCGTGTCGGGCAGCCGCGCCTTCTCGGGATGGCGCGGCCGCGCCGTCACAACGCCCAACGCATCGATAAGCGTAACCATCAAGCGCCGCTAGGACGGTCCCTGAACATCCGCCAGAGCCAGAGAATGAGGACGGCGCCGATCGAGGCGACGATCAGATTGCCGAGCCAGCCGTAGAACTCGATGTTCAACAGACCGGCGAGCGTGCCGCCGACGAAGGAGCCGGCGATGCCAACGAGCAGATTGGTGAGCAGGCCGTGATCGCTCGCGGTCACCTTCTCTGCGATGTAGCCCGCGATGATGCCGATGAACAGCATGCCGAAGAAACCGACGCCCGGCATCCCGAGGAAAGACTGGGCCTGAGACTCCATGATGGCCTCCCTTTTCGCTTGTGTGATGTCCGCTTCACGCGATGCGCCGGGGAACGGGCTAATATAGGTCTTCCGGCGGCAACGGTCAGCGCATGCGTTGCCAGACGAAGATACAGAGGATCGCGCCGAGTGTGGCGATGATGATCTCGCCGAGCAGGCCGTAGGCCGCAATGCCGAGGAGGCCCGCGAGAAGGCCGCCCACCACTGCGCCGATGATGCCGATCAGCAGGTTCACCAATAGGTCCTGCTGGCGGCCCATGATGTAGGAGGCCAACACGCCGGCGATCAGGCCGACGACGAGAAAGATGATTAGGCTCATGGCTTTGCTCCCTGTTCCCTCGGGCTGCCCGCCCTTCCCCGGCGCGCTCGAAGGAGCGCGCGCGGGGTACGGTACCAGCACCGATTCGCACATCATCGGCGCAAATCGCAGGCGGGGGAAGTGGCGGCGATCAATTCTGCCCAGGCCTTTCCGCGCAGGCGGCGCGCGGCGGCTAGGCCGTCCTGCCGAAGCTCTGCACGTTGAGCGTCGTGATCGCGTCTTCCCAGTGCCTCCCATCGAACGGCATGATGCGGAGGCTGCGGTAAGACCCCTCATCGAGACACCGGACGTTCACGCTGTAGCGGCCAGGATGCGAGCGCGGAACGTAGAAACTCTTGATGCCGCAAATCTTGCAGAAGAGATGCTGCGCCGTTCCGGTGTTGAAGCAGTAGGTGTTGAGCCGGTCCTCGCCCGATTGCAGCCTGAAGCGCTCCTTGGGCACGATCAGGTGCAGATAGGACGTGAGCCGGCAGATCGAGCAATTGCACTCGAGCGCCTCGATCTCGTCCGGGGCGAACACGGTAAAGCGCACGGCGCCGCAATGGCAGCCGCCCGGCTTCCAGCTCATCGGGGTTTCTTCGGCCACGCGCTCAGGCGCGGCCCTTTCCTCTTCCAGCCAAAAATTGGCGGCGTGAGGCGACAAACTCGGCGTCGTCACGGTACTTCCAGCCTCCTCGATCTCAGTCCCGCGAGCAGGCTAACACGAGTTTGCGCCGCGCCGAAAGGGTTCGGGCCTCCGCGCGGAATGTGTCATTCGGGCGCGGTGCAAATTGCTGCCACTTTATACGGCAGCTTGCGGCGTCAGAGGTCAGCGTTTGCGCAGCGCGCCGGTGATCTCGGGCGCAGGCTGCTTGCGCTTCAGCATGATGAGGTCGTCGGAATGGGCGAGGTTCAGGATCGCGCGGGCGCGCTCGTCGAGCATGTCGGGGTCGAGGCTCTCGGGCCTGAGCAGGGCCACGTCGCGCTCGAGCCTCTGCTTGACCTCGCGCAAGCCGGCAAGCTCGCCGGCCAGCACGTCCTTGCGGCGCTCGAGATCGGTACGCGCCCCGAGCCCGTGGTCGCCCTTCTGGAGGTGGTAGCCGAAATAGCCGCCGGCAAAGCAGGCAAGCAGCGGAAAGATGAGCGCCTTGAACCGCATTCCCTACCCACCCCGGGCGTTTGAGGGGTTGAGAGGATGGCGCCCGCGGAGTTAAGCGGGGGTTACTTCGGGTCCCGGAGCACGGAGCGGCCGGCATAGCGGGCCTTGTCGCCCAAGGCCTCCTCGATGCGAATGAGCTGGTTGTATTTCGCCACGCGGTCCGAGCGGGCGAGCGAGCCGGTCTTGATCTGCCCGCAATTGGTGGCGACGGCGAGGTCGGCGATTGTCGCATCCTCCGTCTCGCCCGAGCGGTGGGACATCACCGCAGCGTAGTCCGCGTCTTGTGCCATGCGCACGGCGTCGAGCGTCTCGGTGAGCGTGCCGATCTGGTTCACCTTGACGAGGATGGCATTGGCGATGCGCTGCTCGATCCCCTGCTTGAGCCGCTCGACATTGGTGACGAAGAGATCGTCGCCCACGAGCTGCACGCGATCGCCGAGCGCCTCGGTCAGCTCGCGCCAGCCCTCCCAATCATCCTCCGACATGCCGTCCTCGATGGAGAAGATCGGGTAATTGGTGACGAGCTCGGTGTAGTAGGTGACCATCTGGTCGGAGGTCAGGCTGCGCTTCTCGCCTTTGAGGAAATAGCGGTCCTCGCCGTAGAGCTCGGTCGCCGCCACGTCGAGCGCGATGAAGACGTCGTCGCCGGCGCGATAGCCTGCCGACGCGATCGCGGACATCACGAAGTCGAGCGCCTCGCGGGTGGACGCGAGGTTGGGCGCGAAGCCGCCCTCGTCGCCGACCGCGGTCGAGTGGCCCGCTCCCTTCAGCGCGTGCCGCAGCGCATGGAAGATCTCCGCGCCAACGCGCACGGCCTCGGCGATGCTCGCAGCACCCACCGGCACGACCATGAATTCCTGGAAGTCGATCGGGTTGTTGGCATGCGCCCCGCCATTGACGATGTTCATCATCGGCACCGGGAGCAGCGTCGCGTCCTCGCCACCGAGAGAGCGGTAGAGCGGCTCGCCGCGCGCTGCGGCTGCTGCCTTCGCCGCGGCAAGCGACACGCCGAGAATGGCGTTGGCGCCGAGCCGCTTCTTGCTGCTCGTGCCGTCGAGATCGCGCAGGCGCTGGTCGAGACCCTTCTGGTCGTCGGCATCGAAGCCTGTGAGCGCCGCGCGGATCTCGCCGTTCACCGCCTCGACCGCCTTGCGCACGCCCTTGCCGCCATAGCGCTCACCGCCGTCCCGAAGCTCATGCGCCTCGTGCGCGCCGGTCGACGCACCCGAGGGAACCGCGGCGCGGCCGAAATGGCCGCCGTCCAGCACCACGTCCACCTCGACGGTCGGATTGCCGCGGCTGTCCAGAATTTCGCGGCCGACAATGGTAGCGATGGCGGTCATGGCGCCCCTCGATGTTCGGGTTGATTGCCACGAGTGAGCGTGACACGCTTTCCCGCGCGGGTTTTATCCCGTTGCCGGTTAAGCGCAAGGCCCCTTGCGCGGCAAGGCTCTTGCGCCGGAGGAGAGGTCCCATGCCGGACATGGTCAAGCATAACGGGAGCTGCCATTGCGGGCGCGTGCGCTACGAGGTCGAGACCGATCTTGCGACCGTGCTCGCCTGCAACTGCTCGCTCTGCCGGAAGCGTGGCGCGCTTTGGGCTTACGTTGACGGCGCTCACTTCAAGCTCATCTCCGGCAAGGACGACCTCACCGACTACCAGTTCAACAAGAAGGTCATCCACCACACGTTCTGCAAGCATTGCGGGGTCGGCGCGTTCTCCAAGCGGCAGGACGAGAGCGGCGCGGAGGGCTACGGCATCAATGTGCGCTGCCTCGACGACGTCGATGTCGAGGCGCTCGCGCTCACGCCCTTTGATGGCAAGAGCCGTTGATGGAAGCTGGCGGCGCGCTTGTCCTGTTTTCGGGCGGGCAGGATTCGACCGTCTGTCTCGCCTTCGCGCTCGACCGCTACGCGCGCGTCGAGACGGTCGGCTTCGATTACGGCCAGCGTCATGGCATCGAGCTTGAATGCCGGGCCCAAGTGCGCGCTGAGATCGCGGCGCGCTTCCCGGATTGGGCGGCGCGGCTCGGGCCGGACCACATGTTGGACATTTCGAGCTTCGGCGCGATCGGCGACACGGCACTCACCTCGCAGGCCGAAATCGAGATGACCGCCTCAGGCCTCCCCTCGACCTTCGTGCCCGGGCGCAATCTCGTGTTCTTTACCTACGCGGCGGCGCTCGGCTACCGGCGCGGACTGCATGTGCTGGTCGGCGGCATGTGCGAGACGGACTATTCCGGTTATCCCGATTGCCGCGACGGGACTTTGCGCGCGCTCGAGCAGGCGCTCCGGCTCGGTACCGAAATTCCCTTCATCATCGAGACCCCATTGATGTGGTGCACCAAGGCTCAGACCTGGGCTCTGGCCGAGGCGCTTGGCGGCGCGGCGTTCGTCGATCTCATCATCGAGGAAACCCACACCTGTTATCGCGGCGAGCGCGGGCAGCGGCACGATTGGGGCTATGGTTGCGGCACCTGCCCGGCCTGCGAGCTGCGCGCCAAGGGCTATGCCGAATGGCGGGCTGCCCGTGCAGCCTAGGCGGACCGGCGGCCCCTGCGGCATTGTGACCGACGCGTCCCAGAACCGGCAGCCGTAAGACCGAGTTTACCGCAGAGCCATTCTGCCGGGTTCCTAGGGCCGTTCTGGGGAGGAACGCTTTCATGCTGCCAAATCAAGAGCGCAGTGCATTTCGAATTGCCGCGTTGCTCGCGTCGATAAGCTTCGGGCTTCTCGCCGTAGGAAGCGAAGCCTGGATGGTGGCGCACGCCGCAGGCGAAGCTTCGCCGAAGCCCAGCGCCCCGGCCGCCTCGGCAGAGGCGAAGCCGAAGGAAGGCGAATGCTGCCCGGCGGGCGACATGACGCTTCCCCTCGAGTTGATCAGCAAGTACCCGCCGGGGCAGTTGCACAGTCCCTATCAGGACTACGCCGAGCTCGCCAAAGACAAGGAGCTGGTGAAGCAGTTCCGCCTGCCCGGCTGCAACGAATGTCACGGCGGCGGCGGTGGCGGCGGCTTCTGTCCCGCGCTCAGCCAAGGCGTCTGGTTCTGGGGCAACACAGACGACGTGCTGTTCAGACTGATCGCGCTGGGCTCCAAGGGCCTCGAAGCGCAGGGCTTCGTTCGCTACCAATTTGGCAGCGTCCCGGCGCCAATGCCGCCGATGGCCGTCTCCATCAAGAGCTCGGACCAGCTTTGGAAGATCATCGCCTTTATCCGGTCGATCAATCCGCCTGGGACCAATCCGCCCGAGAAGGTGATCCCGGGCAAGATGGCTCCTCCCGCGGAAGACAAGAAGGGCTAGCCCTCGCGCGTGCGGGCGTAGGGTGAGAGAGCGCTCTGCTTCTGCCCATCCCTGCGAACCGGCTGCTAATGCTGGCTCACCGTCGGCCGCACGATGATCTCGTTCACGTCGATATCGTCCGGCTGCTCGATGGCAAAGGCGATGGCGCGCGCGATCGCATCGGCTGGGATTGCGGTGTTGCGCAACCCTTTCACCCATTCGCGGGCGCTTTCGTCGGTGATGGTCTCGGCAAGCTCGGACTCGGTGGCACCGGGCGCGATCACCGTCACGCGAATGTTGGAATTCTCCATGCGCAGCCCCTCGGAGATCGCCTGCACGGCGAATTTCGTGCCGCAATAGACGGCGGCGGTCGGGAAGACCTGATGCCCGGCGATCGAGGAGATGTTGACGAACTGGCCGTAGCCCTGCCGCTTCATGATGGGGAGCCCAGCGGCAATGCCGTAAAGCACGCCCTTGATGTTAACGTCGACCATGCGGTCCCATTCGTCGACCTTGAGCGCCTCGAGGGGCGAGAGCGGCATCAGCCCCGCATTGTTGACCACCACGTCGACCTTGCCGAATTGCTGCTCGGCGAACTTCACGAAGTCTCCACATCTTCGCGATTGGTCACGTCCAGCGCGCGATAGCAGCCGACCGCCTTTGGCCTGAATATCGCTACGATCTTCTCAAGGCGGTCGACCTGCGCCAAGCACGACATGGCCGCGCCCGGCCAGAAGCCGCGCGGTCACCTCACCGATGCCGCTGCTCGCCCCGGTGATGGCGACGATTTCCCCTTGTGAATCTGTTTCTTCGGCGGCGCGCCCTCGCCCGCCTTCGCGCTGAGCGACGTGACGCCGGAGCTGCTCGACGCCACGAACCGGCTGCTACGGCTGCTCGCGAGCCCACGCGACATTCCGGTGCTGGCGCCGCTTGCCGAGCGCGAGATCCTCTACCGCCTCCTGCGCGACGAGGCGAACCCGAAGCTCAGGGAGATCGCGCTCGCCGACAGCAAACTCACGCAGGTCAACCGCGCGATCAGTTGGATCAAGCAGAACTACCGCGAGCCTTTGCGCATCGAGGACGTGGCGCAGGAGGCGCGCATGAGCCCCTCGGCGCTGCACGCGCATTTCAAGGCCATCACGACGATGAGCCCGCTGCAATATCAGAAGCAATTGCGCTTGCAGGAGGCGCGCCGGCTGATCCTTGCCGGTGCGTTCGATGCGGCGGCCGCAGGCCACCGGGTCGGCTATAGCAGCGCCTCGCAGTTCAGCCGCGAGTACCGGCGGCTGTTCGGGGCGCCGCCCGCGCGCGGCTCAAAGCCATGCCGCCGGACAGCTTCGTCACGGTTTAGTTTCAGCGGCTTGTTCCGCCGGCTTGCGTGTCTTGATAAACTGCCGCGGCAATGCCGTGACGTCAATGGCTCGGTCTGTCAGTCAGCAGGCAGGATAGGCGCGTGGATTTGATGTCTGGCGACGGTCGGCTTGCGTTCGCAGCCCAGACTTCCCCCAGGCATGTCTTCGCAGCGCGTGGCGAAGATCGCCCGCCGGGCGCGCGGATAGTCGACGAAGGCGCACCCGGTCAATGGGCCAGAGGTGCATCGCCGTTCCTCGTGTTCCAGCTCGACCATTCCGAGTTCCCCGACGAGGTGCTCTATTTCGTCACCGGCTTCCCACGGCTCAGCGTCACCGCGATCGACCCGCAAGGGCTGCGCACGGAGCTGTCGCGCCTGCTCGTGAATTGAGCGGTCAGGCGGTGAGCTGCTTAAAGAGCCTGACGACCACGAGCAGGATCACTGCACCGATAAAGGCGAGCAGAATCGCGCCCAACAAGCCGCCGCCAAGCGTCAGCGTGAGCCCAAGCGCCGGGAACAGGAACCCGGCAATCAGCGCGCCGAGAATGCCCACGACGATATCGCCGACCAGGCCGAAGCCCGTCCCTTGCACGAGCAGGCCGGCAAGCCAGCCGGCGATGGCGCCTACGGCTAAAGTGATGATGAGTGCTGTCAGCATTGTCTTTCCCCCCAATTGAAGGGCCCAGTCTAGCACGAGTCGCGGCGCGGATCGGGGTATGGCGCTCTTGTTCTCGGCGCGGGAAGGCGCCAAGTTCCGGCTCATGTATGCCGTCAAGGAAATCTACTACACGCTGCAAGGCGAAGGCGCGCAGGCCGGGCGGCCGGCGGTGTTCTGCCGCTTTGCCGGCTGCAATCTGTGGTCCGGCCGCGAGCAGGATCGCGCCGACGCCGTCTGCAATTTCTGCGACACGGATTTCGTCGGCGCCGATGGACCTGGCGGCGGCAAGTTCGCCGATGCGCGCGAGCTCGCAAGCGCGGTGCGCGCGGCGTGGCGAGGCAATTCCGGCACGCCGCCTTTTGTGGTGCTGACCGGCGGCGAGCCGATGCTGCAGGTCGACGACGCGCTGATCGAGGCGCTGCACGCTTCCGGCTTCACCATCGCGATCGAGACGAACGGCACGCTGCCGGTCCCGCGCTCGATCGACTGGATCTGCGTGAGCCCCAAGGCGGGCGCACCGCTCGTGCAGACAAGCGGCGACGAGCTGAAGGTCGTCTATCCGCAAAAGGGCCTCGGCCCGGCCGGGCTCGACCCGGCCGCGCTCGATGGGCTCGACTTCACCCATTACCTCCTGCAGCCGATGGACGAGGGGGATAAGGGCGCCAAGAACCTCCGCGCGACGATCGACTATTGCCTCGCGCACCCGAAATGGCGCTTGAGCCTGCAGACGCACAAGCTGCTCGGCCTGCGTTGACCTACGCGCTACGACGCGCTGGTTCGCGCACGCAAAATCGCCTAAACACCACCAAAACCCGCTAAACGACCGCCATGCGCATCTATAAAGAGTTCCATTTCGAGGCCGCGCATTTCCTGCCGTCGGCGCCGCCATGGCACCCGAATGCGCGCGTGCACGGCCATTCCTTCCGCGTGCGCGTCACCGTCGACGGCACGCTCGATCCGGAGACGGGCTTGGTCTTGCACTTCGAAGACCTTAAATCCGCGCTCGAAAACGCGCGCGAGGCGCTCGACCATCGCCTCCTCAACGAGGTCGAGGGGCTCTCCGCGCCGACGCTCGAGCGCGTCGCCGTCTGGCTGTGGGACCGGCTGCATAACCGGCTGCCGGGGCTCGCCGAGATCGAGATCGCGCGCGACTCCTGCCATGAGGGCTGCATCTATCGCGGGCCCCGCCCGCGGATCGCCGCGGAGTAGCGAAAATGGCACGCAAGATCAGTGGGTTGAAGCATCTCGGTGCGAAGACGCCGCAGCCGAAAACGCCGGCAGAGGCGGTGCTCGAACGCGTGCCCAATCCCCACCCCGACACGGTCTATGTCGCGCGCTTCACTGCGCCGGAGTTCACCTGCCTCTGCCCGGTGACGGGTCAGCCCGACTTCGCACATTTCGTCATCGACTATTGCCCACGCGAATGGCTGGTCGAGTCGAAATCGCTCAAGCTGTATCTCGCGAGCTTCCGCAATGTGGGCGCGTTCCACGAGGATGCGACAGTGACCGTCGGCAAGCGCATCGTTGCGTTCGTCGATCCCGCCTGGCTTAGGATCGGCGGCTATTGGTATCCGCGCGGCGGCATGCCGATCGACGTGTTCTGGCAGCACGGTACGCCGCCTGAGGGCGTGTGGATCCCCGAGCAGGGCGTCGCGCCCTATCGCGGCCGCGGCTGACGGCGCGGGCTTATCCCCGCCTACTTGATGCGTGCTTTTTGATGAGCCGGTCGATGGCGATCAGCTCGGACAAGAGCAACTCTAATTCGCGCAAGGGCACCATGTTCGGCCCATCAGACGGCGCCTTGTCTGGGTCTTGATGCGTCTCGATGAAGATTCCGGCAACGCCGACGGCGACGGCCGCGCGCGCAAGGACCGGCACGAAGCGCCGCTCGCCGCCGCTCGCCGCCCCCTGCCCGCCCGGTTGCTGCACCGAATGAGTCGCATCGAAGATCACCGGCGCGCCGGTCTCAGCAAGGATCGGCAGCGCGCGCATGTCCGAGACGAGCGTGTTGTAGCCGAAGGAGACGCCGCGCTCGGTAACGAGCACGTTGGGATTGCCGGCGCCCGTGAGCTTCGCCACGACGTGCCGCATGTCCCAGGGCGCGAGGAACTGCCCCTTCTTGACGTTGACCGGCTTGCCGGTGCGAGCCGCGGCGATGAGGAGATCTGTCTGACGGCAGAGAAAGGCCGGGATCTGCAGCACGTCGACGGCTTGGGCGGCGACCGCGCATTGCGCGGGCGCATGCACGTCGGTGACGACCGGAAGTCCCAAGCTATCCCTGATCTCCGCGAAGATCGGGAGCGCCGCGTCGAGCCCGAGTCCGCGGGCGCTTCCGCCGCTCGTGCGGTTAGCCTTGTCGAAGGACGATTTGTAGACGAGGCCTAGCCCAAGCCGCTCCGCGATCTCCTTCAGCGCCCCGGCGGTTTCCAGCGCATGCGCCCGGCTCTCCAGCACGCAAGGTCCCGCTATAACCGCCAGCGGCAAGCCATTGCCGAAGCGCGCCTTTCCGACCGCGACCACGGCGCTCGGCGCTGGTTTCGTGGCTTCGTTCATCGCCGGACCATGCGGCACTTTCGCTCAAAGCGTCAACCGGCGGCGAGGGCACTGTGCCCGACCCTCCTTGGTGTGAGTCTGGCATCATTGAGGCCTCACGAAGGGGGGAAGCCATCATGAACAAGGCCATCGCGGAATTGCTCGGCACATTTGCACTGGTGCTGATCGGCTGCGGCGCGGCCGTCATCGGCTCAACCCTGCCCGCTCGATCGGGCCGGCGCTCGTGGGTGCGGGCGCGAATGCGCAAGCGGTCGCGCAACTTTGGCTGTTCATCGTCGCGCCGGGTGATTGGCGCTGGCATCGCGGGCTATCTGTTCAAGTCGGGCATTCTGTCCGCTGACGATGTGGTGCCGGATCGCGGCGCGGGCAAGTCCGACGTGCCGCCGGCCGCCTCCGCCCCCACGCAAGCGGCGCTAGGCGCTCAGTCCGATTCAGTCCGCCGCCACGCGGGGCGGTTCTCCGCGTAGCGTCGGACGATGGTCGGGAAGTCCGGCAGCCATTTCTCGCGGCGGCTCGTCCAAAGCTCGTAGCTCGGCTGTACCAGTCCCGGTTCGTCGAACGAGCCGGGATAGAGGTCGATCTCGTCCGGCCGGCCGTACTGCGAATAGACCGGCGCGCCGCAAGCGCGGCAGGAATAACGCCGTCTGTGCTTGGAACGCCGCGCCATGCACCTTGCGGCATGTCAGGCAGTGGCAGACGCCGACGCGATACGGCTCACCACGCGCCTCGAACCGCACCTTGCCGCAGGCGCAGCCGCCGGTGTGGATTGACTTGGACATCGTCTAAACCAGACGGCTCTGCTCCACCGCCGCGCCTATGAAGGAGGCGAAGAGCGGGTGCGGCTCGAAGGGCCGCGACTTGAGCTCGGGGTGGAACTGCACGCCGATGAACCAGGGATGGTCGGGGCGCTCGACGATCTCCGGCAACAGCCCGTCTGGCGACAGGCCTGAGAAGCGCAAGCCCGCCGCTTCGAGTTTGTTGCGGTAGCGGGTGTTGACCTCGTAGCGGTGACGGTGGCGCTCGGAGATGCGGGTCTTGCCATAAATCTCCGCCGCTCTGCTGCCCTTGGCGAGCACGGCGTCATAGGCGCCGAGCCGCATCGTGCCGCCGAGATTGCCGTTCTGCTCGCGCTTCTCGAGCTCCTCGCCCTTCATCCATTCCGTCATGAGGCCGATCACCGGCTCCTCGGTGGGTCCGAACTCGGTCGAACTCGCGCCCTCGATGCCGGCGTCGCGCGCGGCCTCGATCACCGCCATCTGCATGCCGAAGCAGATGCCGAAATAGGGCACGCCGCGCGTGCGCGCGAAGCGCGCCGCCTGGATCTTGCCTTCCGATCCGCGCTCGCCGAAGCCGCCGGGCGCGAGGATGCCGTTGACCGCTTCGAGGTAGGCAGCGGCGTCGTGACCCTCGAAGGTTTCGGACGGAATCCATTCGAGGTTGACCTTGACCTTGTTGGCGATGCCGCCATGGACGAGTGCCTCGTTGAGCGATTTGTAGGCGTCCTTCAGCCCTGTGTATTTGCCGACGATGGCGACGGTCACCTCGCCGTCGGGATTGGCAACCGTTTCGGCAATCTCGCGCCACCGTTTGAGATCGGGCTCCGGCGCGTTGGTGATGCCGAAGGCGGCGAGCACTTCGCGGTCGAGCCCCTCTGCGTGATAAGCGACCGGCACGTCGTAGATGCTCTGAACGTCAAGCGCCTGGATCACGGCCTCGGGGCGCACGTTGCAGAACAGCGCGATCTTGCGCCGCTCGTCGCGCGGCAGCGGCCGGTCGGTGCGGCAGAGCAGCACGTCGGGCTGGATGCCGATCGAGCGAAGCTCCTTCACCGAGTGCTGCGTCGGTTTCGTCTTGAGCTCTCCCGCACTCGGGATGAAGGGCACGAGCGTCAAATGGATGAAGGCGGTCGAGCCACGCGGCAGCTCGTTGCCGAGCTGGCGAATGGCCTCGAAGAAGGGCAGGCCTTCGATGTCGCCAACCGTGCCGCCGATCTCGCAGAGCACGAAGTCGACACCGTCATTGCCCGCGGTGATGAAGGCCTTGATCGCGTCGGTGACGTGGGGGATGACCTGCACGGTCGAGCCGAGATAGTCGCCGCGCCGCTCCTTGGCGATGATCTGCTGGTAGATGCGGCCCGTGGTGATGTTGTCGGCCTGGCTCGCCGGGCGCCCGGTGAAGCGCTCGTAATGGCCGAGGTCGAGGTCGGTCTCGGCGCCGTCGTCGGTGACGAACACCTCGCCGTGCTGATAGGGGCTCATGGTCCCCGGATCGACATTGAGATAGGGGTCGAGCTTGCGTAGCCGCACGCTGAACCCGCGCGCTTGCAGAAGCGATCCGAGCGCCGCTGAGGCGAGCCCCTTGCCGAGTGAGGAAACCACGCCGCCGGTAATGAAGACGTACCGCGCCATGGGCCTCGACCTTACACCGAAACGCGGCTGAGTCGTAAGTCCCAATACGCGACTATCCCCGCGCAAGGCGCGCGAGGCGCTCGCTTCGCCTGCGGGTTTACTGCGACTGAGGCGGTTGGGGCGTCTGCGGTGCGGCAGGAGCGGGTGCCGGGGGCGCAGTTGGCGGCGGCGCCGAGGGCGCTTGCGACGTCGGGGGCGCTGCTGGAACCTCGATCGGGGCAAGGCCGCCTTCGCCCGCCGGGCCAAGGATGGTGGGCGTGCCGCCAGGCCGGCCGGCTAGGATCGAGAGAAGCAGGCTCGTGATGAAGAAGCAGGTCGCGAGGATCGCCGTGGTCTTGGTCAGCGCATTGCCGGCGCTGCGGCCAGTCATGAAGCCGCCGCCGCCCCCGCCAATGCCGAGCGCGCCCCCTTCGGAGCGTTGCAGGAGGATGATCCCCACGAGCGCTATAGCGATCATGAGGTGGATCAGGAGAAGAACGGTGCTCATCGTGTGGTTTTGGTCTGCGGAGGCGCTGTCTTATCGGAATCCGCTAGCGTTTGGCTAGTCTTTGTCACGGCCGTGGAACTGGCCGCGGCTTCGAGCACGCGCTTCGGGTTGCGGTCGGGGAGCGAAACCGTCTGCGGCGTGATCTTGGGAAGGCCCTCACGGCAGCGGAACGCCACCTGCTCCTCGACCATCAGAAACTCCCGCACCATCTCGATCTTGTCCGAATCGAGATGGCCCTTCACCCAGTCTGGGCCCCGCTCGAGCGCGGCTCTGACGTCGGGCGTGAGCAGTTTCCTCTTCTGGATTTCGAGATTGGCGCATGTCTCCTTGTCGAGCGGTGCGGCAATTGCGCCGGCGCCCGGCAGGAACGCCGCGGAACACGCAACGAGACTGGCGACGGCCATCAAGCGCAGCAACGGCCTAAGCTCCCTCAAGAAGTCCCCCTACCCCTCGAAACCGGTAGAATGGCTAAGATTGACTGATTTGCCAACCCTACGGCAAGCAATTTTGCCGGGATTTAACGCCTCCTATAGGCCAAGAGGATTGCATAAAAGTCACTGGCCTTGAGGCTCGCACCGCCGACCAGCGCCCCGTTGACGTGCGGCACGGCGAGCAGCTCGGTGGCATTGGCGGGCTTTACCGAGCCGCCATAAAGGATGCGAATGCGCGCCGCCTCGGCCTCACCGATCAACCGTCCAAGCTCATTGCGGATGAATGCGTGCGCCTCCGCCACGTCGTCTTGGGTGGGCGTCAGCCCTGTGCCAATCGCCCAGACCGGCTCATAGGCGATGACCGTGTTCGAGGCTTGCGCGTCCTCGGGCACCGATCCGCGCAGCTGGTTGCCGACCACCTCCAAGGTCGCGCCGCCCCGCCTCTCCTCCTCCGTCTCTCCGACGCAGATGATGGCGGTGAGCCCCGCGCGATGGGTCGCGCGGGCTTTGGCGTTGACGAGCGCGTCAGTCTCGCCGTGGAGGGTACGCCGCTCCGAGTGGCCGACAATGACGGCGGAGGCGCCGGCGTCGGCCAGCATCTCGGCGGAGATATCGCCGGTATAGGCGCCCTCCGCGAGCGGATGGCAGTCCTGCGCGCCGAGCTTGATGTCGCTTCCCCTGAGCCCATAGCGCGCCTGGGCTAGCAGCGTCGCCGGCGGGCAGACCATGATGTCGGTCCCCGGGACGGGTGCCGCCAGGCGGTCCTTCAGCGCCAGCAATTCCGCCAAAGAGACGGAAAGGCCGTGCATCTTCCAGTTGCCGGCGACAAGCGGCCTGATCGTCGTCACAATCGCCTCCCTGCCCGTCCGCTTGCGCCCGCAGCCGGCCCGCTAACCTATCGAATTTCATTCCGCTGCCAAGGCCTTGGCAAACCCTCTCGCCTTGCCGCCCCGGCCCTTGCTCCCTATGATGCCGCGGCCGCGCGAGGTTGGCCCGCCAAACGGGTCTCAGCGCGGCTTGGCAATCCGACAAACGAAAGGTCGCGACGCGTGGCTGTACTCGACAAGATGCGCAAAGGGGCGAGCCAGATACTCGGCCTCGCCCTGATCGGGCTCCTAGTGATCAGCTTCGCAGTCTGGGGTATCGCCGACATCTTCACCGGCTACGGGGCACAGACCCTGATCCGCGTCGGTGACACGGAACTCTCCGCGCAGGACTATCAGCGCGCGCAGCAGGAGATCCTCCGCAGCATGAGCGCGCAAGCGGGACGGAGTCTCAGCCTGCAAGAGGCGCGCGCGCTCGGGCTCGACGACCGGGTGATGGAGCGGCTAATCGGCGGCGCCGCGGTCGACGCCCATGCCAAGGACCTAGGCCTCGGCATCACCGACGCGGCGCTCTTGGAGGGGATCACCAAAGACCCCGCCTTCCAGGATGCCGCGGGCAATTTCAGCCCGGTGGCCTTCGCGCAGACCTTGCGGAACATCGGCATGTCCGAGCAGGGCTATCTCCAAGCAATGCGGGAGAACAATCTGCGCCGGCAGCTCCTGACCACCGTCGGTACCATGGCCGGCAGCCCGGAAGTGCTCATCGTCGCGCTCAACCGCTACAACGGCGAGACGCGCGTACTGCGCTACGTGCTCGTGCCGCAAAGCGCGGCCGGTGCGATTCCCGATCCGACCGAAGACGACCTCAAGCGCTATTACGAGAATCATCGCGCCAAGTTCACTCAGCCAGAGTTCCGCAAGATCGGCGTTCTCGCCGTGACGCCCGAGACCGTGAAGGACCAGGTGAAGATCACCGAGGCCGATCTCAAGGCCGCCTATGACGCTGACAAGGATACGCTCGGCAAACCCGAGAAGCGGCTCGTGCAGCAGATCACCTTCCCCGATCTCGACGCTGCTAAGGCCGCGCGCGAAAAGATCAATGCGGGCACCGATTTCCTTGAGGTGGCCAAGGCGCAAGGCTTGAGCGAGGCCGACATCAATCTCGGCAACGTGACACGCGCCGAGCTCGCCGATCCCGTGATCGCCGAGGAGGTGTTCAAGCTCGAAAAGGACAAAGTGAGCGAGCCGGTCACCGGCAAGCTCGGCAACGTCGTGCTCCTGCGCGTCACCGCGATCGAGCCCGGCAAGAGTCTGACTTTCGAGGAGGCCAAGGCGGAGCTCGAAAAGAAGATCCTCAAGGAGCGGGCCTCCGGCGCGATCTTCGACCTGCACGACAAGGTCGAGGACGAGCTCGCCTCCGGTGCTCAGCTCTCCGAGATCGCGGACAAGTTCAAGCTCACCTATCAGGTCATCGACCAGGTGGATCGCGAGGGCAAGCGGCCTGACGGCTCGACGGTCACCTTGCCGGCGCAGAAGGAGGTCCTGAACGCCGCGTTCGCCACCGACGCGGGAGTCGAGAACGATGCGATCGATGCCAAGGACGAAGGCGTCATCTGGTACGAGGTGCTCGGTGTGACGCCCGAGCAGCTCAAGCCGTTCGAGGAGGTCAAGGCCGACGTAGAAAAAGGCTGGCGCAGCGAAGAGACGCGCAATCGCATGGCCAAATATGCGCAGGACCTAATAACCAGCCTGAACTCCGGCAAGACGCTCGAAGACATCGCCAAGGACCTCAATGTCGAGGTGCTCACCAGCGATGCGCTGAAGCGTGACGGCCTGACGGCCAACATCCTGCCGGCGACCGTGGCGCGAGCCTTCACGCTGCCGGAAGGCGGTTACGGCTCTGCGCCGTCGGGCATCGACGAAGGGCGCGTCGTCTTCAAGGTCGACAAGGTCACGGCCCCTCCCCCGGTCGACGAGCGGACCTCCGAGCGCCTCAAGCAGCAGCTCGCGTTGCTCATGAGCGAGGATGCCATCTCCGAATATTTCGCCGCGCTCGAGAACCGCTATGGGGTGACGGTAAACCAGGCGGCACTTGACAAGCTGACAGGCACTGGCGAGGAGCCATGAGCCGAGCCTCCGCTCCGGTTGCGCCGCTCGCGCTACAGGGCGGTGACTTACCGGTCGAGCCTGATTTCAGGACCTTCTCCCGGCTCTATGACGAGGGCGTGCCGCAAGTCGCCTGGACGCGCCTCGTCGCCGACCTCGAGACGCCGGTCTCGGCCATGCTGAAGCTCGCGCATGAGCGGCCGAACAGCTTCCTGTTCGAGTCGGTCGAGGGCGGGGCCACGCGCGGCCGCTATTCCATCATCGGCTGCGAGCCCGACCTGATTTGGCGCGCCAATGGCGACAAGGCCGAGGTCAATCGCGCGCCGCAATCGGACCCGCAAGCCTTTGCGCCCGCGCCGCAGCCCGCGCTTGCCTCGCTCCGCGCGCTGCTTGCCGAATCTGCCATAACGCTGCCGGCCGAGCTGCCGCCGATGGCCGCCGGTATCTTCGGCTATATGGGCTACGACACGGTGCGGCTGATCGAACGGCTGCCCGGCAAGAAGCCCGACACGCTCGGCCTTCCCGACAGCATTCTGGTGCGGCCGACGCTGATCGTGATTTTCGACAGCGTGAAGGACGAGATGACGGTGGTGACGCCGGTCCGCCCGGCGCCTGGCGTGAGCGCGAAGGCGGCTTACGCGCGCGCGGCCGACCGGCTGAATCTGGTCGTCGAACGGCTCGATCAGCCTTTGCCGCATATCGCCGACCAGGATTTCGATGGGCCGCATCCCGAGCCAAAGCCCGCCACCGCGCGCGAGGCCTATGTGGAGAAGGTCCGGCGCGCGAAGGACTACATTGCCGCCGGCGACATCTTCCAGGTCGTGCTGAGCCAGCGCTTCGAGGCGCCGTTCACGTTGCCGTCCTTCGCGCTCTATCGCGCGCTGCGCCGGGTCAACCCCTCGCCGTTCCTCTATTATCTCGATTTCGGCGGCTTCGCCGTGGTCGGATCGAGCCCAGAGATCCTGGTCAGGGTGCGCGGCGGCAAAGTCACGATCAGGCCCATCGCCGGCACGCGCCCGCGCGGGGCGAGCGCGGAAGAGGACAAGGCGCTCGCCGCAGAGCTTCTCGCCGACGCCAAGGAGCGCGCCGAGCACCTGATGCTGCTCGATCTCGGCCGCAACGACGTGGGCCGCGTCGCTGACGTCGGCAGCGTATGCGTGACCAACTCTTTCTTCCTCGAATATTACAGCCAGGTCATGCATATCGTATCGAATGTCGAAGGGCAGCTCGCACCACGCTTCGACGCCGTCGATGCGTTGATGGCGGGCTTTCCCGCCGGCACGGTATCGGGCGCGCCGAAGGTGCGCGCCATGGAGATCATCGACGAGCTCGAGGACGAAGCGCGCGGGCCCTACGCCGGCTGCGTCGGCTATTTCTCCGCGGACGGTGAGATGGATAGTTGCATCGTGCTGCGCACCTCCGTGGTGAAGGACGGCGTGATGTATGTGCAGGCGGGCGCTGGCGTGGTCGCCAACTCCGTGCCGGAACGCGAGCAGGCGGAATGCGTGAGCAAAGCGCGCGCGCTGTTCAAGGCCGCCGATGAGGCCGTGCGCTTCGCCGCGCGCTCAAGGCGCGGACAGTAGCGCGGGCACAAACGGGGGCCGACAGACGATGCTGACATTGAGCCTGCTGCGCCACGCCAAGTCGAGCTGGAAGAATCCGATGCTCCCCGACCGCGACCGCCCGCTTGCCACGCGCGGCGAGACCGACGCGCCGCTGATGGGCCAGGCGATGGCCGAGCGCGGCATCGATCCCGACCTCGTGCTTTGCTCCTCGGCGCGGCGTACGCGCGACACGCTGGCGCTCGTGCTGCCCGAGTTCAAGATCGAGCCAAAGGTCGTCTACGAGGACGCGCTTTATCACGCCACCCCTGCCGAGATGCTCGACATGCTGCGCCAAGTCGCCCCGGGAGCGAGCCGCGTCATGCTGGTCGGCCACAATCCCGAGATCCAGTCGCTCGCGCTCGATCTCGTGGGGTCAGGGCCAAAGCATTTCCACGACCGCCTCAGAGAGAAATATCCGACCGCCGCGCTTGCCGTGATCAATTTCGCGAGCGGGCTTTGGTCGAACGTGACGGTGAACAGCGGCGCCTTGACCCTGTTTCTCTCTCCGCGCGAACTCAAGGGGTAGCTCCCTTCCCCTTGCAGGGGGCGGGAGTAGCCGCAATCCTTGACGGCGCGGGTACACGAAGCGTAACACCACCCCATGCTTACGCTCATCGATAACTACGACAGCTTTACCTACAACCTCGTGCATTTCCTCGGGGAATTGGGCGCGTCGACGCGCGTCTACCGCAACGACCAGGTGACGGTGGACGAGGTGCTCGTCGAGGCGCCGGAAGCCATCGTGCTCTCGCCCGGGCCTTGCGACCCCGACCGCGCCGGCATCTGCCTCGACCTGATTGAGCGTGCGGGGCCTGTGGTGCCGATCCTCGGGGTGTGCCTCGGCCACCAGGCGATCGGCCAGGTCTATGGCGGGCGCGTGGTGCGGGCGCCAACCCTCATGCACGGCAAATTGTCCAAGGTGCACCACACCAGCAAGGGCGTGTTCACGGGCCTGCCGCAGGATTTCTCCGCCACGCGCTATCACTCGCTCGTGGTCGAGCGCGAGACGCTCCCCGACGTGCTCGAAATCACCGCCGAGACCCATGACGGTGTGATCATGGGCGTGCAGCACAAGCACTATCCGGTGCACGGCGTGCAGTTCCATCCCGAGAGCATCGCGTCGGAGCACGGCCACCAGCTGCTCGCCAATTTCCTCGACCTTGCCCGTGTCCGGCATGCGCGCCCGCCCGTGCAAAGAGAAGCTGCCGGTGCGCTCTAGCCCGGCGCTTGCGGGCTCGCCTAGCCCAGCCGATCTCCGCGCGGCCATCGCCAAGGTCGCCGCGGGCGGAACGCTTACGCAAACCGAGGCGGCTGAAGCCTTCGAACTGATCATGTCGGGCGGCGCGAGCGATTCCGAGATCGGTGCGCTGTTGATGGGCATGCGCGTGCGGGGCGAGACGGTGGAGGAAATTGCCGGGGCCGCGCGCGCCATGCGGGCGCATGCGCTGCCCGTCCGCGCGCCGAATGGCGCCATCGACACGTGCGGCACGGGCGGCGACGCCAAGAGCACCCACAATATTTCGACCGCCTCGGCCTTCGTGGTGGCTGGCGCCGGCGTTCCCGTCGCCAAGCACGGCAACCGCTCGATCTCGTCACGCTCGGGCTCCGCCGACGTGCTTGCGGCGCTCGGCGTCAATCTCGAATGCGGGCCGGACGCGATCGCGCGCTCGATCAGGGAATGCGGGCTCGGCTTCATGTTCGCGCCGGCGCATCACACCGCCATGCGGCACGTCGCGCATGTCCGCAAGGCACTCGGCACGCGCACGATCTTCAACCTGCTTGGGCCCCTCGCCAATCCGGCCGGCACGAAATACCAGATCGTCGGCGTGTTCGCACCGGAATGGGTCGAGCCCATCGCCAATGTGCTCGGGCTGCTGGGCGTCGAGCGCGCCTGGGTGGTGCATGGCGAGGACGGGCTTGACGAGCTGACCACCACGGGCATCAGCCATGTGGCGGCGATCGACCGAGGCCGGGTCTCGACCTTCACGGTCTCGCCGAAGAATGCCGGGCTTCCGCAAGCGAAGCCTTCCGATCTCACCGGCGGCGACGCGGCGGAGAACGCGACGCATATTCGCGCCCTGCTCGAGGGCAATCAGGGGCCTCTGCGCGACATCGTGCTGCTTAACGCAGGCGCCGCGCTGCTCGTCGCCGGCAAGGCAAAGACCTTGCGCGAGGGCGTGGCGCTCGCCGCTGACTCGATCGACTCCGGCCGCGCCAAGGCCGTGCTCGAGGCGCTCGTCGCGCTGAGCCATGACAAAGCCTAGCGCCATGGCGGCGGTGCTCGACAGGATCCTCGCCTACAAGCGTGAGGAGGTTGAAGCGGCCAAGGCCGCGCTGCCTGAGGCGGAGCTGCGCCGGCGCATCGAGAGTGCGCCGCCGGTCCGGCCCTTCGCGGCGGCGTTGCATTCCCGGATCGAACGCGGCGATTTCGCGCTGATCGCCGAGATCAAGAAGGCGAGCCCGTCTAAGGGGCTGATCCGCGCCGATTTCGACCCGCCGTCGCTCGCGCGCGGCTATGAAAACGGCGGCGCGGCTTGCCTGTCTGTGCTGACCGATGCGCCCTCCTTCCAGGGCCATCCAGAATTTCTGACGGATGCGCGCGGCGCGACGCGCCTACCCGCATTGCGCAAAGACTTCATGCTCGATCCCTATCAGGTTCTCGAAGCGCGCGCCTGGGGTGCCGACTGCATCCTCGCCATCATGGCTGCTGTCGACGACGCAACGGCTCAGGCTCTTGTCAGGGCAGCTGCCCAGCTCGGCATGGACGTGCTCGCCGAGGTGCATGACGAGGCCGAGCTAGAGCGCGCGCTTGCGCTCGACACGCCCCTCATCGGCATCAACAATCGCGACCTCAGGACTTTCACCACGAGCCTCGCCGTCACCGAGCGCCTCGCCCCGCTGGTACCATCAGACCGCGTCGTCATCGCCGAGAGCGGCATCTTCACCCATGCGGACTTGACCCGTCTCGCGGCAAGCGGCGTGTGGACCTTCCTCGTGGGCGAGAGCCTGATGCGGCACAAGGACGTTGCAGGGGCCACGCGGGCACTCCTGTCGGGCATGCCGGCGCGGGCCCAAGCCTAGCAACCGCTTCGCCCCGCCTGCCGATTAAGACAGAAGCAACCCGAATCGCGCGATTTCCCGTCGCTGCGCGGCGCACGCCGCATCTAGTAGCTTTCGGGCTTGCGGAACACAAATAGAACATATAAACTGTTCATGATTTGTACAGGCGAGGCGGCGATACTCGGGAATGGCCCGGTGGCCGCTTCCTGATCGCTCAAAGGGGACCAGATGCTCACATCGAAGCAGAAAGAGCTCCTCATGTTCATCCATGAGCGGTTGAAGGAGACTGGCGTACCCCCCTCCTTCGACGAGATGAAGGAGGCGCTCGACCTCAAGTCCAAATCGGGCATCCACCGCCTCATCACCGCGCTCGAGGAGCGGGGTTTCGTGCGCCGCCTGCCCCATCGGGCGCGCGCCATGGAGATCGTGCGCCTGCCGGAATCGGTGCCCCAGGGACTTGCCGGACGGTCGCGCGGCTTCTCGCCGAGCGTGATCGAGGGAAGCCTCGGCCGCGTGCCGCAGGTCGCCGAGGGCGAGAGCCTCCCGCAGACGGTGAGCGTGCCGGTCATGGGCCGCATCGCCGCGGGCGTACCCATCGAGGCGATCCAAACGCGCCTCAGCACGGTCGAGGTGCCGCCCGAGCTTCTCACCAAGGGCGAGCATTACGCGCTTGAGGTCAAAGGCGACTCAATGATCGAGGCAGGCATTCTCGAAGGCGACACCGTGATCGTGCGCAAATGCGAGGACGCGAGCAACGGCGATATCGTGGTCGCGTTGGTCGATGAAGAGGAGGCCACGCTCAAGCGCCTGCGCAGGCGGGGCGATTCCATCGCGCTCGAGGCCGCCAACCCGTCTTACGAGACGCGCATCTTCGGGCCCGACCGCGTGCGCGTGCAGGGCCGGCTCGTCGGGCTGATCCGCCGCTACTAGCAGGCGCTATTTCTTCGCAGAGCGGTCCCGGCACCCACGGGCGCTTGCCGCGCGCAGCCGCAACCGATACGGCGCGGATCGACAGGCCCTCGATATAGAGCGCATGCGCGCCTTGCGCGGAACGGCCGGTCGCCGCCCAACTCCTCTTCGCTGCTTCCCCCCATCCCGCGAAAGCCTGAGCTTAGGCAGCGCCTCCCTGCCCTTACCCGCATCCGGTCTTTATGCTACAGCGCCCGCGCGCACCAACACCAGAGCTCGTCATGGCCGGGCTCGTCCCGGCCATCCACGAATTGCCTTTTGTGAAAGACGTGGATGCCCGGCACAAGGCCGGGCATGACGACAGCAGTAGAGCGTAGAGGCCGGCGATTAACATGAGCGGCAAGGTCATCACGCGTTTCGCGCCCTCCCCGACGGGCTATCTGCATATCGGGGGCGCGCGCACGGCGCTGTTCAACTGGCTCTACGCCAAGCATACCGGTGGCACGTTCCTGCTCCGCATCGAGGACACGGATCGCGCGCGCTCGACCGAAGGCGCGATCCTCGCCATCCTGGATGGCTTGCGCTGGCTCGAGCTCGATTGGGACGGCGAGCCGCTCTACCAATTCGCGCGTGCCGAGCGCCACCGCGAGGTGGCTGAGGCCCTGCTTGCGTCCGGCCATGCCTATCGCTGCTACGCGAGCGCGGAGGAACTCGCCGCGATGCGTGAACAGGCCCGCGCCGAGGGCCGCGCGCCGGGCTATGACGGCACCTGGCGCCACCGCGATCCGTCAGACGCGCCGCCTGGCATCGCGCCGGCGATCCGGTTCAAAGCGCCGCGCGAGGGCGAGACGGTGACCGAGGACCGCGTGCAGGGCCGCGTCACCTTTGCCAACAAGGACCTCGACGATCTCGTCATCCTGCGGAGCGACGGCTCGCCGACCTATAATCTCTCCGTGGTGGTCGACGACCACGACATGAAGATCACCCATGTGATCCGGGGCGACGACCATCTCACCAATGCCGCGCGCCAGAGCCAGATCTACAAGGCGCTCGGCTGGGAGATTCCGGTCTTCGCGCATGTGCCGCTGATCCATGGGCCCGATGGCGCGAAGCTCTCGAAGCGCCACGGCGCGCTCGGCGTCGAGGCGTACCGCGCCATGGGCTACCTGCCGGCGGCGCTGCGCAATTATCTCGTCAGGCTCGGCTGGAGCCATGGAGACGACGAGATCATCTCGATGGAGCAGATGATCGAATGGTTCAATCTCGATGCGATCGGCCGGTCGGCGGCCCGCTTCGACTTCGCCAAGCTCGAGAATCTGAACGGCCACTACATCCGCGCCACGCCTGACGCCGAGCTCGTCGCGCAGCTCAAGGCGCTGGTCCCCGTGCTTCCCGACGGCGCCGCGCGCGGGGCGCGCATCGGCAAAGACGGCTGGCGCAAGCTGGAGCGCGCCATGCCGGGGCTCAAGGAGCGCGCCAAGACGCTGGTCGAACTCCTGGACAATGCGGACTTTTTGTTCGTCGAACGACCGCTTGTCCCCGACGATCAGGCGCGCAAGCTTCTGGACGCTGAGGGTCGGAAAACGCTGGCCGCGCTGCTTCCCCGGCTCGAAGCGGTCGCGCCCTGGTCACCCGAGGCGCTCGACGCGGCGGTGCGCGGCTTCGCCGAGGAAACCGGGCGCAAGCTCGGCAAGGTGGCGCAACCGCTCCGCGGGGCGCTCACCGGCAAGGCGACATCCCCTGGAATCTTCGACGTGCTTGACGTGCTTGGCCGGGCGGAATCGCTTGCGCGCATTAAGGATCAAACATCTGTCGTCGAATCTGCTTAACTTTTGAGCATGGCTGCATGTTGCACTGCGGAACGTTCAAGGCGATTATGCGGCAGTGCAAAATGAACTTACCCCCGGTGCATGGAATTGCTGGCATGCGTTTGTCCGGTTCGTGCCCGGGATGGTTAGAGGAGCTTTGAGATGAGCGTCGCAGAGAAATTCTCCGGGGCCGAGGAGGCCTCCGTCCTGATCGACGGCGCCCGGTACGACCTTCCGATCCGCAAGGGGACGCTCGGGCCCGACGTGATCGACATCAACACGTTCTATCAGGATACCGGCTGCTTCACCTACGACCCGGGCTTCACCTCGACGGCGAGCTGCGAGTCGAAGATTACCTTCATCGACGGCGACAACGGCATCCTGCTCTATCGCGGTTACCCGATCGACCAGCTCGCAGAGTTCGGCAGCTTCATCGAAACCTGCTACCTGCTGCTCTACGGCGAGCTTCCGACCCGCAGCCAGTACAACGCGTTCAACTCGCGCATCGTCAAGCACACGATGGTGCACGAGCAGATGACGCGGTTTTACACCGGCTTCCGTCGCGACGCGCATCCGATGGCGGTCATGGTGGGCGTGGTCGGGGCGCTCTCGGCCTTCTATCACGACTCGATCGACATCAGGGACCCGGAGCAGCGCGACATCGCGTCGATCCGCATGATCGCCAAGATGCCTACGATCGCTGCCATGGCCTACAAATATTCGATCGGCCAGCCCTTCGTCTATCCGCGGAACGAGCTGAAATACTCGGCGAACTTTTTGCACATGTGCTTCGCGGTGCCCTGCGAGGAGTACAAAGTCGATCCGATCCTCGCGCGCGCCATGGACCGCATCTTCATCCTGCACGCCGACCACGAACAGAACGCATCGACTTCGACGGTGCGTCTCGCCGGCTCCTCCGGCGCCAATCCCTTCGCCTGCATCTCGGCCGGCATCGCCTGTCTCTGGGGCCCCGCGCATGGCGGCGCCAACGAAGCTGCGCTCACCATGCTGCATGAGATCGGCACGGTCGACCGCATTCCCGAATACATCAAGCGCGCCAAGGACAAGAACGATCCATTCCGGCTGATGGGCTTCGGCCATCGCGTCTACAAGAACTACGATCCACGCGCCAAGATCATGCAGAAGACCTGCCATGAGGTGCTCGACGCGGTGGGTCACGGCGACGACCCGATCCTGAAGGTTGCGCTCGAGCTCGAACGCATCGCACTCTCGGATGAATATTTCATCCAGAAGAAGCTTTATCCGAACATCGATTTTTATTCCGGCATCACCTTGAAAGCTCTCGGCTTCCCCACCGAGATGTTCACCGTGCTGTTTGCCATCGCGCGGACGGTCGGCTGGATCGCCCAGTGGAAGGAGATGATCGAGGATCCGATGCAGCGCATCGGCAGACCCCGGCAGCTCTACACAGGTGCTACCGAGCGCCCCTACATCCCGGTCGAGGAGCGGCTGGCGTAGGGTCCTAGCCCTTCGGCTTCAATGTGAGGCGCTCGCCCAACAGGAAAAGCCCGTGGCGGTCCGCGGCCTCGATGGTGGCGGCATGCTCGACCATCAGCACCTGGCCTGCCGCGACCGCAACCCCGGCAAGGCGCGCAGCGGCTGCGCGCCGTACGGTCTCCGGGCCGATCGTCGGCAGATCCACGCGTTCCTCCTGGCCGGGCTTCGGCGCCTTAACCAGAACGCCGGTAAGTCCGCGCCCCCGCGTGCGGCCGGTGCGGCGAAGCTCGGCGCAGCGTTCGAGCATCGCATCGGTGCCCTCGGCGGCCTCCACGGCCACGACATAGCCCTTGGCGACGACGGCGGTCTGACCAACGTCGAGCGCGCCGAGCGCCTGCACCACCTCGAAGCCGAGCGCGATGTCGGCCCTGTCATCCGCGGACGGCGCGTGCTTACCGAGCACGCCTGTCCGCCGCCAAGAGCTCGGGCGCCACGTCGTCAGCGCCGTGCACGCGATAGCCCTTACCTTCGAGAAAGCGCACGATGCTCGACAGCACGTGGTCGTCGCCGCCCATGCCGAGGCTCACCAAGAAGGGCAGATTCTTGATCGCACCGAAATCGAGTTTCACGTGGGCGAGATCGGGCCGCGTCACGGTTCCGATGATCACGAGATCGCGGCATCCATGCTTGTCGAGAGCGGCGAACAGCTTGCCCACCTCGCCCCATTTTACCCAGGTGTGCGGATGGCGCTCGATGGCGTGGCTCGCCTCGCCGCTGATGCCGACGATGTGCAGCGCGAGCCCGCGCGCCGCGGCCGCGTCGGCCACGACGCAAGGCAGGAGGCCGCCCCCGGCGATGATGCCGAGTGGGCCGGATATCGTCGATCTTCTCGCCATGGGGCGCGCGAGCATGTCAGCGGCTCGGCACTGCGGCGTTGTTCGGCACGCAGAACGAGCGCTCGGACTGGGTCTTGATGAAATCGATGATCTGCTTGGCCAAAGGGTTTCGTGAGAACATCGCCTCGACGTCCTCGAGCCGCTCCATCAATGTGCCTTCGGTCGCGAACAGCATGCGATAGGCTTGGCGCAACTCGTGGATTTGCTCGCGGGGGAAGCCTTTGCGCTTCAGCCCGACGATGTTCAACCCGCACAGATTGGCGCGATTTCCCATCGCCATGCCGAACGGAATGAGATCGGCGACGACGCCCGACATGCCTCCGACAAAAGCATAGGCGCCGATGCGCACATATTGGTGCACGGCGGAGAGGCCGCCGATGATAGCGCCCTCGCCGACCGAAACGTGGCCAGCCAACGCCGCGCCGTTGACGAGCGTGACGTTGTCGCCGATCTCGCAATCATGGGCGATATGCGATCCGATCATCAGGAAGCAGTTCGCGCCAACCTTCGTCGTCATATGTCCCCGCGCCGTGCCAGGATTGATCGTGACGTGCTCGCGGATGAGAGTGCCTGGACCGATGGTCAAGGTGCTCGGCTCGTCGCCGAACTTCACGTCCTGCGGCGCTTGGCCGAGGGAGGCGAACGGAAAGACCTTGCAACCCGCGCCAAGCGTCGTGCGGCTGACGATGACCGCGTGCGAATGCACCACGACGCCGTCGCCGAGCTCGACATGCGGACCGATCAGGCAAAAGGGGCCGATCTCGACGTCTGCGCCAAGCTTAGCAAGCGGATCGACCACCGCGGTCGCATGGATGTTAGCCATACGCGAGCGCCCGGTTACGTCTCGACGATGACGGCGCTGACCTCGGCCTCGGCGACAAGGTTGCCGTCGACGAGGGCCTGCGCGCGGAAGCGCCACACGCGCCCGCGATTGCGCATCTTCTGGACGTGGTAGTGGACGGTGTCGCCGGGGATCACCGGGCGGCGGAAGCGCGCTTTGTCGATCGCCATGAAATAGACGAGCGGCGGAACCTTGAACTCGTCGATCGTGCTCATGCAGAGCGCGCCGGCGGTCTGCGCCATGCCTTCGATGAGGAGCACGCCCGGCATCACCGGGTTGCCGGGAAAGTGCCCCTGGAAATAAGGCTCGTTGGCGGCGACGTTCTTGATGCCCATGGCGGAACGGTCGCCGTCCATGTCGACGATGCGGTCGACAAGGAGAAACGGATAGCGATGCGGCAGAAGCTTCATGATATCGGCGGTCTCCACCGATCTGAGCTTCGATTTCACTCCGCTCTCATTCATCCGCCTGAAACTCCCGGGCTTAACGGCTAGAATTATTCGGTCCCGCCGTCCTCAAGTTTCAAATCCTTACGCTCGGCAAGCTTGCGCAACAGCGTCAGCTCCCTGAACCACAATCGCATGGGCTTGGCCGGGGTGCCACCCCAGCGTGCCCCAGGCGGCACGTCGCCCCTCACATTACTGCTCGCCGCGATCTGCGCGCCAGCCCCGATCTTGATGTGGCCTAGGGTCCCGACCTGCCCGCCGAGCGCCACGAAATCGCCGAGCTCGGCGCTGCCAGAAATACCGGTCTGGGACACGATGATGCAATGCCTGCCGATCACCACGTTGTGCCCGATTTGAACCAGATTATCAATTTTGGTGCCTTCGCCGACCACGGTGTCGCGCAACGCGCCCCGGTCGATCGTCGTATTGGCGCCGATCTCGACATGGTCCTGAAGGATCACCCGGCCGATCTGCGGCACTTTCAGGTGGCCCTCCCGACCCATGGCGAAGCCGAAACCGTCCTGGCCGATCGAGGCGCCGGCGTGGATAGTGACATTGTTGCCGACAAGCGCGTGGGTCACCGAGGCGTTCGGCCCGATATAGCAGTCGCGGCCGATATGCACCCGGTAGCCGATCACACAGCAAGCGGCGAGCGTCGTGCCGCTTCCGATTGCGGCCTCGGGGCCGACGATGGCGCCAGGCTCGACCACGACGCCCGGCTCCAGTCTTGCACTCGGGTGGACGGTGCCTTGTTGGCCCCCGGCGCCGGGTGCAGCCTTAGGCTTGAGCGCGCCGGGATAGAACAGCGCGAGCGCGCGCGAGAAGGCGCGGTAGGGCTCCTCCGTGACGAGACAGACGAGGCCGTCCGGCGCTTTTTCTATGAACCTCTTCGAAACGAGGCAGGCTGCGGCCTCGGTCGCGGCGAACAACGTGAGATAGCGCGGATTGTCGAGGAAGGTGAGATCGCTCCTGCCCGCGCCATCGAGCGGCCTCACGTCGGCGATGGCGAGGTCGGGGTCTGCGCCGGCCGGGATCACCGCGCGCACCCTCTCCGCCACCTCGCGCAAGGAGAATGGACCGGCACGGTCGAAGAAACCCGGATGTTCCATTGGTCTTCCAGCGGCGAACGCCGCGACAGGGAAATGACGCGAAGCCATAAACCGAACTTCCGAGCTTTAGAAGTTCGTCGAAGCGCCGAAACGGAAAATTTCCGTCTTGTCGAAATCGGCCTTGAGCAGGGCTTCGGCGACATCGGCCCGGAGCGGACCGAGCGGCGACTGCCAAATGATGCTGAATCCGGTCGACAGGCGTATCTGGTCGCTGTCGAAGATGAAGCTGCCCTCGCCGCACGTCTCGCCCAGCGTCGCAGCGCTACAGCTCCCGCTTGCGGGCCGCGGCAAGGTCACGGCCGCGAGCGCCTGTTCGCTCGGGTCCCAGAGCGAGCCGGCGTCGACGAACACGGCGCCCTGCATCCCAAGGTTTTCGGGGATAAGGGGCAAGGGGAAGCGCACCTCGGCGGTGGTCGCCCAGAACATTTTGCCGCCTAGGGCGTCTTGAGCGCAATTCGGAATGCGTATTCCGGTCGCAGGATCGGTACAAGCGTCGCGCGGGCCGTAGCCGGCGCGCTCGAAGCCGCGAATGGTCTCGCCGCCCTTGAAGAACAGGTCAGTCATTCGCAACGTCGCTACCACCCCAGCCTTCGATCACGCCGCCCTGCGCGCGGCCGACAAGGGTGATCTTGTTGGTGATCGGGTAATAGCCGCGGCCGTCCGCCACAGAGCGGATGTAGTTCACATCGCCGCCGACGCCGGCGAGGTCCTGCGAGAACGAGGCGAACACGCCGCTCGTCGGCGATTGCGGTAGGTTGCGGGTGTCGTAGGCGACCGTGTAGCCGACGCTCGAGACCTCGACCTCGCCTTCCGCCGCGGCCTGCTGCACGGCAAGCGATGCATTGGCGGTCGCGTCGTAAATCTCTTCGCGCTCGAACCGGTAGCGAACGCCGAGCTGGGTGTTGTTGGCGATGGGGAAGCCCATGCGCAGATTGGCGCCCGTATTGCGCTGCCGGAACGAGGCCACGTCGCGGAGATCGACCTCCTTGTGGAACAGGTCGAAGCCCGCTGCGAGGTTGCGATCGAGGAAGCGGGGCTCGGTGAAGCTGAAATCGACCTGGGCGCGCTCCATGCTGCCCGAGAAGCCAAGCCTGACATATTGGCCCCGACCCATCAGGTTGCGCTCGGTGACGCTGATGTCGCCGATCACGCCTTCGGTCGTCGAGTAACCGACGCCGAAGGACAGCTCGCCGGTCGGCTGCTCGACCACGGTGACCGTAAGGACGACGCGATCGGCCGTCGTGCCGGGCGTCGTATCGATCTCAACCGCCTTGAAAAAGCCCAGTGCGCGCAACCGCTTGCGTGCCGTTTCGACAAGCAGCCGGTTATAGGCGTCACCTTCAGCGAAGCGGAACTCGCGCCGGATGACATCGTCTTGCGTGCGGAAATTTCCGACGATGTTGATGCGCTCGATATAGATGCGCGGGCCTTCCTCGATGACATAGGTGATGCCAATGGTCTGACTGGCAGGGTCGCGGTCGAAGCGGGGCCGCACCTGCGCGAACGCATAGCCCTGCTGCGAGACCTTGATGGTGAGCGCCTCGACGGTCTTTTCCACCTTCTCGGAATTGTAGACACGCCCGCTGCGGGTCAGGATTCCGCCGCGTATCGCATCGACATTGAGCGACGGCAAAGCCGTCTCGATATCGATCGCGCCGAACCGATAGCGCGGGCCCTCCTCAATGGTGAAGGTGATGAAGAAGCCGCGACCGCCGGTGTCGAGGTCCGCCGTGGCGGACAGGACGCGGATGTCGGCATAGCCGTTCTTCATGTAGAACTGGCGCAGCAGCTCCCGGTCGTAGCTCAAGCGGTCAGCGTCGTAGATGTTGGTGCTCTTGAGGAAGCTCAGCAGGTTAGTCTGCGTCGTCGTGATCACGAAGCGAAGCTGGGAATCGCTGAAGGCGGAATTGCCGATGAAGTTGATGGCGCGGACCTTGGTGGTCGGTCCTTCGTTGATCTCGAACACGACGTCGATTCGGTTGGTGTCGAGCTGGATGATCTTGGGATCGACTTGCGCCGAATAGAGGCCTTGCCGGCGATAGACGTCGAGGATGCGCTGGGTGTCGGCCTGCACGCGGGCACGCGTGTAAACGGCGCGCGGCTTGAGTTGGACTTCGGCCGAGAGAGTTTCGTCCTCGACCTCTTTATTGCCCTCGAAGGCGACCTGATTCACGATCGGGTTTTCCGCCACGATGACGACAATGACCGACCCTTCGCGCCTGATGCGGACGTCCTGGAACAGGCCGGTGGCGAACAGCGTCTTGAGGGATTCGTCGACCGCCGCGGGGTCGTAAGCGTCGCCGGGCCCGAAGGTGAGGTAGGAGCGGACGGTTTCCGGCTCGACGCGCCGGTTGCCTTCGACCCGAATAGTCTGGATAACGCCTTGAGCTGACGCGGAAAGCTCGCCGAGGCTCGCGCTGATGCCGAGCGAAAGCGGGACGCTACTCAACATCAGGAGGGCCGCAAGCAGCCCTCTCGTCAACGTCCACCGCACCATTACTGGTGTATTCCCCTCAAGCCGAGCGCATACGCGCACGCTATCCCTCAAGAACGGAGCAGGCCATTGGTTTGTGGCAGTTTTTTGGTCCGGCGCGGTTGTAATCGCCGGAACCTCGCGGACCGCCAAAAGCCCAGCCCCGTCAGGTGTTTCCTACAAAAACTTTAAGTGAATCAAGTCGTTCCACGTGGCGAAGACCATCAGCATGAGCACGAACGCAAGCCCGATGCGGAACCCGATCTCCTGCGTGTATTCGCTAAGCGGCCTTCCCCTGATCGCCTCGATTCCGTAAAACAGAAGATGACCGCCATCGAGCATAGGTATTGGGAAGAGATTGATTAGCCCAATACTTACGGAAATGATGGCCGCCAAATTGAGTAGAGCAATAAAGCCCGCAGTCGCGACTTGTCCGGAGACTTGGGCGATTCGGATCGGTCCGCCGAGCTGATCGGCGGCTTCCCGGCCCACGATGACGTCATAGAGATAGGCGAGCGAGCGGGAAATGACGAAATAGGTCTCCTTCACGGCCATGACGAAGGCGGTGAACGGGTCGTGACGCTTGAGCGTCCAATCGTCGGGCGAAGCGTTGCGCTGAATGCCCAAGAGGCCGAGCCGCACGGTGTTGCCGAACCGGTCGGTGATCTCCTTGCGCTCGGGCGTGGCCGTGATCTCGATCGTCTTGCCGCCGCGCTCGACGACGAAGACAAGCGGCCGGTCGGGGCTCGTCCCCACGAGGCGCTGCATTTGGCCGAAATTGACGATGGCCTCGCCGTCGATGCTGATGATCCGGTCGCCCGACAGGAAGCCGGCACGCTCGGCGGCGCTTCCCGGATTGACCACGTCGACCTTGGCGTCGGTCGTGCGCTCCCCGAAGAGCGTGAAGATGGCGGTGAAGATGGCAATGGCGAGGAGGAAATTGGCGAGCGGCCCCGCCGCGACGATGGCCGCGCGCTGGGCGAGCGACTTGCCCTGAAAGCTTCGCGCCTTCTGCTCGGGCGGGAGCTGCTCGAAGGCTTTCCGGCCACCCGCGCTCGCCACGTTCTCGTCGTCGATGAACTTCACGTAGCCACCGAGCGGAATCCAGGACAGCCGCCAGCGCGTGCCCTTGCGGTCGGTGAAACCGAAGATCTCGGGCCCGAAGCCGATCGAGAAGGTCTTGACCGCGACCCCGCACCACCGCGCCACCAGGAAGTGGCCAAGCTCGTGGAAGAAGACCACGACGGTGAGGACGAACAGGAAAGGGATGATGTAGCGGAGCAAAGTGTCGCCGAATCCGGCGAGTTGGAAAATGGTGTCCATAAGCGAAGCTATCCTCGAATGTTGGCGCTTCTTAGCCTGAGGCGCCGCGCGATGCAAACCGGCCGAGCAGGGTCTTCGCATGCGCCCGCGACTCGCCATCTACGGCAAGCACGTCATCGATGGTCGAAGGCGCGACCGCAGCGAGGTCGGCACGCGCCTCGAGCGTCGCCTCGACCAGATCAGCGATGGCGAGGAAGCCGATCCGCTTGGTGAGGAAAGCCTCGACAGCGACCTCGTTCGCCGCGTTGAGCACAGTGCCCGCGCTGCGCCCGGCGGCAAGCGCCGCACGCGCAAGCGAAAGCGCGGGAAAGCGCACAGAGTCCGGCGCCTCGAAGGAAAGACCGCCAAGCGCCGCCAGGTCGAGTCGCTTGGTGGGCGCGTGCATGCGCTCCGGCCAGGCGAGGCTGTAGGCGATCGGCGTGCGCATGTCCGGGCAGCTCAGCTGCGCGAGCACCGAGCCGTCGGCCAGCGTGACGAGGCAATGCACGATGGATTGCGGGTGGATCAAGACGTCGAGCTTGGCGGGTGGCAGTCCGAACAGATGATGCGCCTCGATCAGCTCGAGCCCCTTGTTCATCAGCGTCGCCGAATCGATGGTCACCTTGGGTCCCATAGACCAGTTCGGATGATTGAGCGCCTGCTCGGGCGTGGCTTCGGCCATCTGCGCGCGGCTCCAGGTGCGGAACGGACCGCCGGAAGCCGTGAGGCAGACGCTCTCGATCAGGTCGTGCTTGGTATCCGCCATGACCTGGAGGGCCGCGGAATGCTCCGAGTCGACCGGCAGCAGCGTGGTGTGCGAGCTGGCGACCTCCTGCATGAAAAGGTGACCTGCCGTGACGAGGCATTCCTTGGTGGCGAGCGCGGTGGCAGTGCCCTGGCGGACAGCGGCCAGCGTGGGCTTCAGGCCTGCGGCGCCGACGATTGCCGCCATCACCCAATCGGCCGGGCGGCTCGCCGCTTCGATCAGGGCCGCTTCCCCCGCCGCGGTCTCGATAGGCGTGCCGGCGAGCGCCACTTTGAGGTCGGCATGGCAACGCTCATCGGCGATCACGGCGAGCCTGGCCTTGTGCAGGATCGCGAGCTCGGCGAGACGGCGCGTGTTGCAGCCTCCAGTCAGCGCGACGACCTCGTAGGCATCCGGATTGCGGCCGATGAGATCGAGCGTGCTTTCCCCAATTGAGCCGGTCGCGCCGAGAACGGAGATGCGGCGCCGGCGCGAGGGCCTCGCCGCAATCTCGATGCTGACCGTTGTCAGGGATGACCGCATGCGCCTCAGTCTACCAGATCAGCAGGCCGCTGGCGGGATTGGCGGGATCGCGCAGCGCAATAAGGGCGGCCAGCACCGCGGCGAGCAAAAGGCTGTCGATCCGGTCGAGCAACCCGCCATGGCCTGGAATGAGCGCGCTCATGTCCTTGGTCCCGAACCGGCGCTTCACCGCGCTCTCGATCAAGTCGCCTATTTGGCAGGCAAGCGCAAGCGCAACGCTGACAAAGGCGAGCCAGGCGGCGGTCGTGCCGCCGAGATAGGCCGCGAAAGCGACGCCGACCAGGGCAGGCCCTAGCAGGCCTGCCGCAAAGCCGCTCCAGGTTTTGTGGGGTGAGATGCGGGGGGCGAGCTTCGGACCGCCAATCAGGCGCCCCGTGGCGTAGGCCGCCGTATCGGTGGTCGAGGCCACGGCAAGGAGGTAAAGCATCGCGACGGCGCCGAGCGCCGCATCGCTTCTGAGCCATATCAGCGCCGCGCCGGGGAACGCCGCATAGGCCAGCCCGGCAAGGGCCCAGGGCAGAGACTGCGTGCCGGCGCTTGCGGCTGCGATGGCCAAGGCGGTCAGCCCGAGTGCGCCGAGCGCTAAGGCAGGCCGGCCGAACGCAACAAGCGTCAGAGCCAAAGCCACGCCGATCATCTGCACGATCGCGATGCGGTCGGAGCCGTCGCCGCGCGTGAGCCGTCCCCACTCCCAGGCGATGACACAGCTTGCGGCAATCACGAGCAGAAGGAAGGTCCAGGGGCTTATGAGTGCCGCGCCGATCGCGAGCGCGGCGAGCACCAGTGCGGAGGCCACGCGCGTCGCGAGTTCCGGCATTGGGT
The DNA here is from genome assembly GCA_963821255.1 of uncultured Alphaproteobacteria bacterium. GTDB lineage: Bacteria > Pseudomonadota > Alphaproteobacteria > Rhizobiales > Methyloligellaceae > Methyloceanibacter. The sequence goes on from CAWGCX010000011.1 coordinate 457,912, forward strand.
TCGTCGTCCGCTCGCTTGTGCTTCGGGTGAGCGCGCGCGGCCTACTCACGCGGTGGATCTCACCGAGGTTCCACCGAACCGTCGGCTGCGCCGCTGATATTCCGCAATCGCGGCCTCGAACACCTCGCGCGAGAAGTCCGGCCAATAGACGTCGACGAACACGAACTCGCTATAGGCAAGCTGCCACAACAGAAAGTTGGACAGACGCTGCTCGCCGCTGGTGCGGATGAGGAGATCGGGGTCCGGCAGGTCGGCGGTGTCGAGATAGGCGGCAAACCCTTCCGGTGTCACGTCGGTGGCGGCGACCGCGCCGCTCTGCACGTCCTCGGCGAGCTTCCGCGCGGCGCGCGCGATCTCATCGCGGGCGCCGTAGTTGAAGGCGATGGTAAGATTGAGACCGGTGTTGTTCTTGGTGAGCTCTACCGCATCATCAATCAGCCGCAAGAGATCGCGTTCGATCCCGGCGCGCGTGCCGATGACCCGGATGCGAATGTTGTTATTGTGCAGGTCTGCCAGGTCGCGGCGAATGAAGCGACGCAAGAGTCCGAACAGGTCGTTGATCTCCTGCCTCGGCCGCGACCAGTTCTCCGAGGAGAAGCTGAACAACGTCAGATGCGTGATGCCGAGCTCGCGCGCGGCCTCGACGGTGCGCCTGACGGCCTCGACGCCCTGCCGGTGGCCTTCGGTGCGCGGCAGTCCGCGCTCGGCGGCCCAGCGACCGTTACCGTCCATGATAATGGCGACATGGCAGGCGGTCGGATTCTCCGCCGGGTGCCAGGCGCGCTTGTCCATCGCAAGGGTCACGTTCCGCCGCTCCGTTCCTGGGCCAGCGCGTGATGTGGGCCCGCCTCGTCCATCTATACCTGCATGATCTCGGCTTCCTTGCTCGCAAGGGCCTCGTCGATCTCTTTGATGATCTTGTCGGTCAAGTCCTGCACCTTGGTGGCGAGCGAATGATGCTCGTCCTTGCTCATGTGCTCGTCCTTCTCGGCGCGCTTCAGGTGCTCCATGCCGTCGCGGCGCACGTTGCGCACGGCGATGCGCGCCTGCTCGGCATATTTGTGGGCGACCTTGACGATCTCCTGGCGCCGCTCCTCGTTGAGCTCGGGGATGGGCAGGCGCAGGGTCTGGCCGTCGATCACGGGGTTCAGCCCGAGGTCGGACTCCCTGATGGCGCGCTCGACCGCTGAGACATTGCTCCGATCCCAGACCTGCACGGTGATCATGCGGGGCTCGGGCACATTGATGGTGGCCACTTGGTTGAGCGGCATGGCGTTGCCATAGGCCGTGACCATGATCGGGTCGAGCAGGCCGGTATTGGCCCGCCCGGTGCGTAAGCCCCCAAATTCCTGCTTCAGGACTGAGGCCGCGCCGCGCATGCGCCGCTCGATCTCCTTCAGGTCGAAGCTAGCCATGGTCGCCATCAGCCCCTTGCCGCGTCTGCGATCACGGTCGAGGAGCCCCTCCCTTGCAGCACCAGAGCCAAGCTGCCTTGGCTCTTGATGGAAAACACAATTATCGGAATCCGATTGTCCCTCGCAAGCGCGATCGCGGCCCCGTCCATGATCCTGAGGTCCTGCTTAAGGACGTCGCCATAGGTCAGGCGGTCGTAGCGGGTAGCGTTGGGCGTGGTTTCAGGGTCAGCGCTGTAGACGCCGTCCACCTGCGTGGCCTTGAGCAAAGCCTCGCAGCCCATCTCCGCGGCCCTGAGGGCGGCTGCCGTGTCGGTGGTGAAAAAGGGGTTGCCGGTGCCGCCGGCGAAGACCACGACATGGCCCTTCTCGAGGTGATCGAGGGCCTTGTCGCGGATATAGGGCTCGCACACGGTCGGCATCGGGATGGCGGAGAGCACACGGGCGGACTGGCCTTCGCGCTCGATCGCCGTCTTGAGCGCGAGTGCGTTCATGACCGTGGCGAGCATGCCCATATAGTCCGCGGTGGCGCGGTCCATGCCGCTCTCCGATGCCATCAGCCCACGGAAGATATTGCCGCCCCCGACCACGAGGCAGATCTCGGCGCCCACCGCTGCTGCCTTGGCGATGTCCTTGGCGATCGGCGCCACGACGCCGAGGTCGATGCCGTAGCCCTTTTCGCCGCCCAGCGCCTCGCCGGACATCTTCACGAGAACGCGCTTGTAGCGAAGCTTCGCGGGAGCTTGAGGCTTTGCCATCGGCTCGACTCTCCGGCGGCGAGAACGCGCCGCGCGCGCAAACAAAACGGCTGGAGCGCGGAGTTACGCCGCCGCTCTAGCCTCCCGAGGCGGCTGCGGCCACTTCCGCCGCGAAATCGCTGTCGGGCCGGTCGATCCCCTCGCCGAGCGCGAAGCGATGGAAACCGGTGATCTTGATCGGGGCGCCCGCATCCTTCTCGGCCGCGGCGAGTGCCTTGGCGACGGTGAGATCCGGATCGTGCACGAAGGGTTGCTCGAGAAGGACAACCTCCTCGTGGAATTTCCGCAGACGGCCTTCGACCATCTTCTCGATCACGGCGGCTGGCTTGCCGGACTCCTTGGCCTGCTCGGTGAGCACGGCGCGCTCGCGCTCGATCAGCGCCTTGTCGAGGCTCCTCGCGTCGACGGCCTGCGGGTTGGCGGCAGCGATATGCATGGCGACCTGCTTGCCGAAGGCGGCAAGCTTGGCGGCGTCACCCGCGGACTCGAGCGCGACGATGACTCCGATCTTGCCGAGCCCCGGCGCAATCTGGTTGTGCATGTAGCTCGCCACGGCGCCCTTGCCGACCACGAGAGAGGCCGAGCGGCGGAGCGTCATGTTCTCGCCGATGGCCCCGATCATCTCCTTGACGGTCTCGGCGACGGTCGCCTTGCCGCCTCCATATTTTGCGTCGGCGAGCTTGGCGAGGTTGCCCTTGACCTTGAGCGCACCTGAAGCGATCGCGCTCACCATGTCCTGGAATTTCTGATTGCGCGCGACGAAGTCGGTCTCGGAATTCACCTCGACCAGCGCCGCCTCTTTCGGCGTGGCGGCGAGCCCGATCAAGCCCTCGGCCGCGACCCGGCCCGCCTTCTTGGCGGCCTTGGCAAGGCCCTTGGCGCGCAGCCAGTCGACCGCAGCCTCCATGTCGCCGCCGGTCTCGGCAAGCGCCGCCTTGCAGTCCATCATGCCCGCGCCGGTCTTGTCGCGGAGCTCTTTCACCGTGGCTGCGTCAATCGTCGCCATGTCTGTCTAGCCTCTACCGAGCCGGGCCTGCTCGTACCTTGCGAGCGTCCCTGCCCTCAAACCTATTCCGCTTTGCTCTTGGGTGCCGCTTCGGCCCTGGGCTTGCGCGGCGGCCGCCCGCCGTCGGACCTTCCCTTGCCGTTGCCGCCACGTCCAGCGCTCCGCAGCGGCTTGCGCTTTGGCCGCTGCTCGCCGTCCGACGCCGGCTGCCCGGAACCCTCTTCGCCCTCGAGCCCAGGCTCAGAAGGAGCCTCTTCGGCCGCGCCGACATCGATACCGATCGCGCCTTGCGCGCGCTCGAGCCCGTCGATCGCGGCGCGCGAGATGAGGTCGCAATAAAGCGTGATGGCGCGGCCTGCGTCGTCATTGCCGGGGATCGGATGGCTGATCCCTTCGGGATCGCAGTTCGAATCGACCACGGCCACCACCGGCATATGCAGCTTCCGCGCCTCTGCGATGGCAATCAACTCCTTGTTGGTGTCGATCACGAACATCAGGTCCGGCAACGCACCCATATCCTTGATGCCGCCGAGCGAACGCTCGAGCTTGTCCTTCTCGCGAGTGAGCTGGAGCAGCTCCTTCTTGGTCAGCCCGTGCGTCTCGCCCGCAAGCATCTCCTCGAGATATTTGAGGCGCTTGATCGAGTTCGAGATGGTGCGCCAGTTGGTGAGCGTGCCGCCGAGCCAGCGGTGATTGACGAAATATTGCGCGCAGGATCGCGCGGCATCCGCGACCGCTTCAGAGGCCTGGCGCTTGGTGCCGACGAACAGCACGCGGCCGCCCTTGGCCACGACGTCCGAGACGGTAAGCAGCGCCTGATGCAGGAGCGGCACGGTCTGGGTCAGGTCGATGATATGGATGTTGTTGCGGGAGCCGTAGATATACGGCGCCATTTTCGGGTTCCAGCGATGCGTCTGATGGCCGAAATGCACGCCGGCTTCCAGAAGCTGGCGCATAGAGACGTCGGGCAGTGCCATTGGCCTGCTTACTCCTTTTTCCGGTTCTGCCGCCGCGGGGATGGACTTGGGTCTAGACCTTTGGGGCTAGCCAGGTCACCGGAGCGAGCTGCTTTCGGCCGATAGGGCCTTGGCGACGCTTGCACCCCGCGTGTGAGATGGGCGGTTTATAGGGAGCGCGCCGGGCCTTGGCAAGGCCCAGCCCCGTGTCTAGAGCGCGCTGACGGCGGCGATCCCCTCGACGAGCTTCAGCGCGCTGCGCTGCTTCGGCGTGGCGTCGACGCCTCTCGAGACGTCGAACTCCACCTCGCGGTCGTCAACGCGCAGCACGAGGCGGAGCTGACCCTGGCCCCCTTCGCCCCCAACCTGCTCGGCGAGGGTGCTGAGCGCGCGCGTGTCGGCAAGATAGACCTTCATGCCCGCGCGGCGCTGCTCGGCGGCCTTGTCGAGCGAAGCGAGCTTCTGCACGCGGACCTTGACGGTCTCGGCATCGGCCTCGGCTTCGGCCTCGAGCAGCACGGCGGTGCCGGGCTCCAGAAGCGCGCGCGAGGCGGCAAGCGTCTCGGAGAACACGACCGCCTCGAACTGTCCGGTGGGGTCCGAGAAGGCCACAAAGGCGTAGGTGTTGCCGCTCTTGCCCTGCCGCTCGCGGGCGTGCAGCACGGTGCCGGCAAGCGTTCCTACCACGCGGCGGGTCCGCGCCTTGGCGGCGAACGCAATCCAACTCTCAGCGCCGAGCGCTTCGAGCACGTCCTCGTAGTCGTCGAGCGGATGGCCGGTGAGGAAGAAGCCAACCGCCTCGAACTCGTGAGAGAGCCGGTCGGTCGGAAGCCACGGCTTGGCGGGGCGAAGCTCCAGCGGCGGCGGGGCATGCAGCGCGCCCGAGAAAAGATCATCCTGTCCCTCGGCGCTCGTCTCCGCTGCGCGGTTCCCTTCTGCGACGATGCGGTCCACGTTGGCGTGGGCGACCGCGCGGTCCACACCGAGCTCATCCAGCGCGCCGGCTGCCGCCAATGTCTCGAGCGCGCGCTTGTTCAGCATGCGCGGATTGATGCGTCGGGCGAAATCGGAAACGTCGCGGAACGTTCCGCTTTCCTCGCGCACCGCCACGATGTGCTCGACGGCGTGGCGCCCGACATTCTTCAGCGCCGCGAGCGAATAGCGGATGGCGCCCTCGCCCGGCACGAAGCCAACCTCCGACCGGTTGACCGACGGTGGCTCGATCTTGAGCCCAAGCCGGCGCGCCTCCTGCGCGAAGCTCGCGAGCTTGTCGGCATTGCCCATGTCGAGCGTCATCGACGCGGCTAGGAACTCGATCGGATGGTTCGCCTTCAGATATGCGGTCTGGTAGGCGATCAGCGCGTAGGCTGCGGCGTGCGATTTGTTGAAGCCATAGCCTGCGAACTTCGCCACCAGCTCGAAGATGTACTCCGCGCGGCCGTGATCCACGCCGTTCGCCACCGCGCCGTCGACGAAGCGCTCCTTCTGCGCCGCCATCTCCTTCCGTATCTTCTTGCCCATGGCCTTGCGCAGCACGTCGGCCTGGCCGAGCGTGAAACCGGACAGCACCTGAGCGATCTGCATCACCTGCTCCTGGTAGATGATGACCCCGTAGGTCTCGGTGAGGATCGGCTCGATCATCGGGTGGAGCGATTCGAACTTCTCGCGCCCGTGCTTGCGGTTCACGTAAGAGTCGATGTTGTCCATCGGCCCCGGCCGATAGAGCGCCACGATGGCGATGATGTCCTCGAAGCGGTCGGGCTTCAGTTTGCGCAGCGCGTCGCGCATGCCCTGACCTTCGAGCTGGAAAACACCGACCGTATCGCCCCGCTGGAGCAACTCGTAAGTGGCGGGGTCGTCGAGCGGGAGCTTGGCGGGATCGAGCGCGATGCCCTTGCGCGCGATCAATACGCGCGCCGTTTCGATCACGGTGAGCGTCTTCAAGCCCAGGAAATCGAACTTCACGAGCCCCGCCTCTTCGGCCCATTTCATGCTGAATTGCGTGGCGGGAAGCTGCGCGCGCGCATCACGATAGAGCGGGACGAGCTCGATCAGCGGGCGATCGGCGATGACCACGCCCGCGGCGTGGGTCGAGGCGTGGCGGTAAAGGCCTTCGAGCCGCTGGCCGATATCGAGCAGCTTCGCCACGATCGGCTCGCTGTCGCGCGCTTCCTGGAGGCGCGGCTCGCCGGCGATCGCTTGGCCGAGCGTGATGGGGTTCGCCGGGTTCATCGGCACGAGCTTGCAGAGCCGGTCGACCTGGCCGTAGGGCATTTGCAGCACGCGGCCCACGTCGCGCAGCACCGCGCGCGCCTGGAGCTTGCCGAAGGTGATGATGTGGGCCACGCGATGCGCGCCATAGCGCTCGCGCACATAGGCGATCACCTCGTCGCGCCGATCCTGGCAAAAATCGATGTCGAAGTCCGGCATCGAGATGCGCTCGGGGTTGAGGAAGCGCTCGAACAGCAGGCCAAAACGGATCGGGTCGAGGTCGGTGATAGTGAGCGCGTAGGCGACGAGGGAGCCCGCGCCCGAACCGCGCCCGGGGCCGACGGGGATGCCTTGCGCCTTGGTCCATTTGATGAAGTCCGCGACGATCAGGAAATAGCCCTGGTAGTTCATGCGGATGATGACATCGAGCTCGAAGGCGAGGCGTTCGGCGTAAGCTGCGCGGTCGTAGCCCGGCGCGAGCCCGTGCTCGGCGAGCCGAATGCCGAGCCCCTCCTCCGCCTGGCGCCTGAGCTCGGCGGCTTCCGTCTCGGCGAGTGCGCTCGCGGTGACGGCGGCGTCGCTGAGGAAGGGTGGGAGGATCGGCTGGCGCGCCGTGGGGCGGAAGGCGCAGCGCCGCGCGATCTCGCTCGTGTTCGCGATGGCCTCCGGCAGGTCGGCGAACAGCTCGCGCATCTGCTCGGCCGTCTTGAAGTAATGCTCGGGGCTCAGGCGGCGCCGGTCGTCCACCGCGACGTAGCTGCCCTCGGCGATGCAGATCAGCGCGTCATGCGCTTCGAAATCGTCGCGCGTCGCGAAATTGGGCTCGTTGGTGGCGACGATGGGCAGATCGAGCGCGTAGGCAAGCTCGAGCAATTGCGGCTCGACGGCGCGCTCCTGCGGCAGGCCATGGCGCTGCAGCTCGACATAGAGCCGGTCGCCGAAAAGATCGCGCAGCGCTTCGAGACGCGCGCGGGCAAGCTCGGCATTGCCGTCGGCGAGCACGCGGTCGATGACGCTTTCTGGGCCGCCGGTCAGCGCGATCAGGCCGGCGACATGCATGGCAAGCTGCGGCAAGGCCGTGACCACCTCCCCCGACTCCGAGGCGGCGAAATAGGCCTCGGTCGAAAGCCGCATGAGATTGGCGTAGCCATCCGCATCCTTGGCGAGCAACGCGATGCGGCCGTCGGCGCGCGGCGCGTTCAGATCACCATTGCCGGCGCGCATCGGCTCGCGCGTATCCGCGAAAGCGAGCGACAGCGTCAGCCCCATGATGGGCTGGATGCCCGCCTTGGCAAGCTCTTGGGAGAATTCGAGCGCGCCGAACAGATTGTTGGAGTCGGTCAGCGCGAGCGCCGGGGCATGGTCGGCTTGGGCGAGCGCCGTGAGCTTCTGGATCGTCAGCGCGCCTTCCAGCAGCGAATAGGCCGAATGCACCCGAAGATGCACGAAGGGCTGCGCGGGTGTTGTTTCGTGTGCTGCTGCCATGCCCACAACGTTCGCGGATTCGGTCGGCCCGTTCGACCGGCGAGACTAGTTGTCCCCGCTATTTTGACTCTTGGTTTGCCCGGCCTTGTGCCGGGCATCCAGCGGCACGGCCAACTCGTGGATGGGACAAGCCCGGCCATGACGAGTCTCATGTTACGATGTTCTCTTTATGTTCCGCAAGCGCGTTAGCGCCGGGCGACTTTCACAACCGCCACTTCCTCCTCGACCAGCAGGCCGTCGGAGAGGCGGAGCACCCGGTCCATGCGGGCGGCGAGGTCGAGATTGTGGGTCGCAACCACCGCCGCCACGCCCTCCTGCCGCACGAGCTTGAGCAGCTCCTCGAACACGCGCTCGGCCGTGGGCGGATCGAGATTGCCGGTCGGCTCGTCGGCGAGCAGGACTTTCGGCCCGTTGGCGACAGCCCGTGCAATTGCCACGCGCTGCTGCTCCCCGCCGGAAAGCTGTGCAGGCCTGTGGTCCCAGCGCTCGGAAAGTCCGAGCGATCCGAGCAGCTCCTTGGCGCGCGTCTTGGCCTCGGCGCTCCCCCGCCCCGCAATCAGCTGCGGCAGTATCGCGTTCTCCAGTGCCGAGAACTCCGGCAGCAGATGGTGGAACTGATAGACGAAGCCCACCTCCATGCGCCGCATGCGGGTCTGCTCCTTGTCGGAGAGCTTGATGCAGTCGATGCCGTCGATCAGCACGGCGCCGGAGTCCGGCCGCTCCAGCAGGCCCGCAATGTGCAGCAAGGTGGACTTGCCGGCGCCCGACGGTCCGAGCAGCGCGACGGTCTCGCCCGGAAAGAACGACGCGGACGCGCCCTTCAAGACTTCGATGCGGCGCGGGCCCTGGACATAAGCGCGCTCGAGCCGTTCGAGGCGAAGCACGGGGGCGTGTCTTGGGCTGTCCACCTTCGAACCTACTCGTAACGCAGGGCTTCGACCGGATCGAGACGCGAGGCGCGCCAGGACGGATAGAGCGTGGCGAGAATCGCGAGCGCGAGTGCCATGATAACGATAGCGGCGGTCTCGTTCGGGTTCATGTCGGCGGGGAGCTGCGAGAGGTAATAGAGCTCGGCCGGGAACAGCTCGGTCCGCGTGATCCAGCCGATGAACTCGCGCAGACGCTCGATATTGAAGCAGACCAGCACGCCAAGCGCGAGGCCAGCCAAGGTGCCCACCACACCGATGCTCGTGCCGGTAATAAAGAACACGCGCATGACCGCGCCGCGCGTCGCGCCCATCGTGCGCAGAATGGCAATGTCGCGGCCCTTGTCCTTCACCAGCATGATCAGGCCAGAGATGATGTTGAGCGCGGCGACCAGCACGATCAGCGCGAGGATCAAGAACATCACGTTACGCTCGACTTCTAGCGCATTGAAGAAGGTCGCATTCCGCTGGCGCCAGTCGGTGATGTAGATGCTGGGGCCGCCGGCGGCGGCGATCTTCGGCCCGAGGTCGCCCACCTCGTCGGGGGAATCGAGCACGACTTCGAGCACGGTGACGGTGTCCGGCTGGTTGAAATATTTCTGCGTCTCGTTGAGCGGCATGAACATGATGCTCGAATCGTATTCATGCATGCCGATCTCGAAGATTGCGGCAACGGGGTAGCGCTTGACGCGCGGCGCGGTGCCGAGCGCGGTGGACGGCCCGCGCGGGGTGAGCAGCGAGACCTCGTCGCCGATGCGCACATTCAGATCGTTCGCCATGCGGCTGCCGAGCGCGATGCCGGGCTCGCCGTCGAAGCCGTCAAGCGTCCCGTGGCGGATATTGTTGGAGACGGCGGTAAGGCTCTTCAGGTCGCCTTCGCGCAGGCCCCGCACGAGCGCGCCGGTCTGGGTCGCCGGTGTGGAGGCCATGACCTGTCCCTCGACCAGAGGCAGCACGTATTTCACGCCATGCACGCCGCGCACGCGTCCTGCGACCTCGTCATAGTCGGTGAAAGTGCCGAGGCTGTGCACAACGACGTGCCCATTTAGCCCGAGCATCTTGTTGAACAGCTCCTGGCGGAAACCGTTCATCACCGCCATGACGACGATCAGCGTGGCGACCCCGAGCACGATGCCGATGAAGGAAAAGAGGGCGATGACCGAGATGAAGCCTTCTTTCCGGCGCGGCCGCAAATAGCGCAGCGCGATCAGCCACTCGAAGGGCGCGAAGGCCCGCGTCGTTCCGGCCGTGCTGCTCATGCCGCTTCCTTCCGCAATTCCTCCGCCGATGACACGAGCCGATTCAACGCGGCGTCGAAGGTGATACTATGGCGGGCGCCGGTCGCACGCTCCTTCAGTTCGACCTCGTCGGACGCGAGGCCTTTGGGTCCGACCACGACTTGCCAGGGCAGGCCGATCAGGTCCATGGCGGCGAACTTGGCACCTGCCCTGTCGTCGCGGTCGTCGTAAAGCACGCTCAGGCCCGCGGCTCCTATCCTTGCATAGAGCTCCTCGGACGCCTTGTCCGTCGCGTGGTCGCCTACCTTCACGTTGATCAGGCCGACATCGAAGGGCGCGACAGAGCGCGGCCAGATGATGCCGGCCTCGTCGTGTGAGGCCTCGATGATGGCGCCGACGAGCCGCGAGACTCCGATACCGTAGGAGCCCATCTGCACGGTCACGAGATCGCCGCCGGGCCCTTGCACCTTGCAGCCCATGGCTTCCGAATATTTCGTGCCGAAGAAGAAGATGTGCCCGACCTCGATCCCGCGCGCGGTCACGCGGTCCTTGGCCGGCACCTCCTTGGCGAACCGCGCCGCATCGTGCTTCTCGTCGGTCGAGGCATATTTGCCGGTAAAGGTCTTAATCAGCGGCACGAGGTCGAACTCGTAGTCGAGATCGGCTCCCGGCGGCTCGAGGGCGAGCAGGTCCCTGTGGCAATAGACCTCGCTCTCGCCCGTGTCGGCGAGGATGATGAACTCGTGGCTTAGGTCGCCGCCGATCGGACCGGTGTCCGCCGCCATGGGAATCGATTTGAGCCCCATGCGCGCGAAGGTGCGCAGATACGACACGAACATCTTGTTGTAGGAGCGCCGCGCGTCTTCGAGGTCGAGGTCGAACGAATAGGAATCCTTCATCAGGAACTCGCGCCCGCGCATGACGCCGAAGCGCGGCCTGATCTCGTCGCGGAACTTCCATTGGATATGGTAGAGGATGCGCGGCAGTTCCTTGTAGGACTTCACCGCGTCGCGGAAGATCTGCGTGATCAGCTCCTCGTTGGTCGGGCCGTAGAGCATCTCGCGCTCGTGGCGGTCGGTGATGCGGAGCATCTCCTTGCCGTAATCCTCGTAGCGCCCGCTCTCGCGCCAGATCTCGGCGGGCTGGATGGTGGGCATCAGCAGCTCGAGCGCGCCGGCCCGGTCCTGCTCCTCGCGGACGATCTGCTCGATTCGGCTCAGCACGCGGAAGCCAAGCGGCAGCCAGGAATAAATGCCGGCGCTCGACTGGCGGATCATGCCAGCCCTGAGCATCAGCCGGTGGGAGACAATCTCAGCCTCCTTGGGGTCGTCGCGCAGCAGGGGCACGAAATAGCGGCTGAGGCGCATTGGCGGCCTTTTTGCGCGGGGTTGGGGCGGTTATGAGCCGTTGCCGCCCGTTGACAGGTCGAAATGCTGACGCGGGGGCGAAATCACGTCCCTGGCGGCCCCTGAAGGCGGCTAATAGCTTACTTTCGCAAGGCTAAGCAATCCCGCGGGCGGCCCTTTGCGCCGGGAGTTTAAATCCCGCAGGTTGCGTGTGAGCGGGAGTTCTACATTTAGGCTGATCTGAGGCATGAACGTCCCGCCGGTACGCTAGCAAGCATAAAATCTGCGGCGACGCGTCACAATCATGGTGACAATTTGGCGCAAGCGCGCTAGGGTGCGCCTCACAACGTGGGAGCGTTCGGGACTGGTAGATCTCGGAGTTGCGCGTTGAGATTGGACCAGGTCCAAGTCTTGGGAGGAAGTAACTCCAGGCGCGCTGAACATGCCTAAGCATGGGCGCTGCCGCTCTTAGCCAGCATTCGCGATTGTCGAACCGACGGGCGAGTCCCTCTGCGCCGAGAGAGAAGGAGTCCTGTTACTGAAGCAAGGCCATCGCGCCTTGCTTTTTTTTGCCCTCAGCACCGCTTATTGCATCCGCTCGTAGCGGGGGAAGAACGGAATGTCGTCGAGTGTGATGATGTGGTGCACGACGATCGCGTAGACGAAGGCGAAGATGGCGCTCGCGATCACCGTGGTGGCGAGCATCTTGGGCAGCAGCCGCGGTAAAAGCGGCGCGCTGTCCGCCGCGCCCGGCACGGGCTTCTCGCCAGCTTCCTCGGCGGTGCGCACGCCGATCGGCAGCATGGCGAACAGCACGAGCCACCAGATGATGAAATAGATGGCGAAGGCGAAGGCGAGGTTCATGGCGCGCGCCCTTCCCGGCTTACGCCTCTTCGAGCTCGAGCAGCGTCCCGCAGAAATCCTTCGGATGCAGGAACAGCACGGGCTTGCCGTGCGCGCCGATCTTCGGCTCGCCTTGGCCGAGCACACGCGCGCCTTGCGCGACGAGCCGGTCGCGGGCTTCCTTGATGTCCGGCACCTCGTAGCATAGATGATGGATGCCGCCGCTCGGATTCCGCTCGAGGAAGCCCGCGATCGGCGAATTGTCGCCAAGCACGCCGAGCAGCTCGATCTTGGTGTTGGGGAGCTCGATGAACACGGTCGTGACGCCGTGCTCCGGCTGGGCCTCTTCCGCCGAGACTTTGGCGCCAAGCGTGCTGCGATAGATGTCCGCCGCGGCCTTCAGGTCAGGCACGACGATGGCGACATGGTTCAAGCGTCCGATCATGGCACTCCCTATAGCACCGTGAGCAGCACGGAACAGAGGGGCTTCTTGCCCCAGGCCTGGTTGACCGCCGCCCGCACGCCCCGCCTGACCGCCTCGCTCACCAGTGCGTGGTCCTTGCGGCGCGGGCGCGGGATGCTCTCGATTGTGCCGATCACCGCGTCGCGGGCGATGGTCGCGAACGGCGTGCCCTCGGCGTCGACCGCAGGGAGGCCGGTGAGCGCGACCTCGGGGTCGGCGAGCAGCACTCCCTTCTCCGACAGCACGAGCGACACGGAGATGGTGCCCGCGAAGCTCAACTTGCGGCGCTCGCGCACCTGGCCGTCGTCGGCGCGGGTGAGGATCAGCCCATCGCGATAAAGCCGACCTGTCGGCACGTCGTCGATGATGGCGGCGGGGCCCGGAAGGAGGCGCACCATGGCGCCGTTCCGCGCACGCACCACCTCACTCACGCCGAGCTGCTCGGCGAGTCTGGCATGCGCTTCGAGGTGCCGCCCTTCCCCGTGCATCGGAATGGCGATCTTCGGCTTGAGCCAGGCATAAAGCTGCTCGAGCTCGCCGCGACGCGGGTGGCCGGAGACATGCACCGGCGCGTCCTGGTCGGTGATGACTTCGACCCCGCGGTCGGCGAGGCCGTTCTGCACGCGCGCGACGGCCTTCTCGTTGCCGGGGATGGTGCGCGAGGAGAAGATCACGCGGTCGCCCGGATCGAGCGACACGTTCGGATGCTCATCGAGCGCGATGCGCGCCATGGCGGCGCGCGCCTCGCCCTGGCTGCCGGTGCAGAGCGCAACCACCTTGCGCGGCGGAAGGCTCTCGAAGGCCGTCTCCTCGTGATAGGCAAGGTCTGGATCGAGATAGCCGGTCGCCTGCGCTGCCTCGATGACGCGATGCATGGCGCGGCCGACCACGACAAGCCCGCGGCCCGCGGCACGCGCAGCCTTGGCGACCGAGGCGAGGCGCGCGACGTTCGAGGCGAAGGTGGTGACCGCCACGCGGCGCGACGCCTCGCGGATGAGCTGTTCCAGCACCAGCGCGACATCGGCCTCCGAAGCCGAGACGCCGTCGCGCACGGCATTGGTCGAATCGCAGATCAGCGCCACGAGCCCATCGTCGCCGAGCGCCTTGAGGCGCGCGATATCGGTCGGCGCGCTGGTCAGCGGGTTCTCGTCGAGCTTCCAGTCCCCGGTATGCAGCGCGGCGCCAAGCGGCGTCCGGATCACCACGGCGGACGGCTCGGGGATCGAATGCGACATGGCGATCAGCTCGACATCGAACGGACCGATCGTGCAGCGCGCGCCCATCGGCAGCACTTCGAGCGGGAAGCCGTTGACGAGCCCGATCTCGGCGAGCTTCGACTTGAGCATCTCCGCCGTGAAGGGCGTGGCATAGACCGTGACGCCGGAAAGGAACGGCCAGAGGTCGATCACCGCGCCGAAATGATCCTCATGCGCATGCGTCAGCAGGAGGCCGACAATGTTGTGCCGCTCTTCTTCAAGGAAGCGGATGTCGGGCAGGATCACGTCGATGCCCGGCTCGTATTCGCTGCCGAAGGTGACGCCCATGTCGACGATCAGCCATTCGCGCGCGCCGTCGCGCCCGTAGCCGTAGAGGTACAGGTTCATGCCGATCTCGCCCACGCCGCCGAGCGGCAGGAACACGAAATCGGCTCCCTTTCCGTTTGTCGTTCGCGCCATTTTGGGGATTGGCGGCCTCACCGCCTCGAAAAGAATACGTCGCCGGCGGTCACCCTGCGCTCGCCATCTTCGGTCTTGAGTTTCAGCGCCCCGTCGGAATCGAGGCCGGCATAGCTGCCTTCAATCTCTTCCCCGTTGAGGCGCACTGTGAGCGGCCTGCCTATCGGCCCTGCCCGGTCGAGCCACGCGCGGCGCACCGCTGAGAAGCCGAAGCCCTCGCCCCAGCGCGCGAGCCAGTCATGCGTGTGCTTGGCAAGCGCCTCGAGGGCTACGGCTGGTGCGACGCCCATGCCGTAGGCGGCGAGGCTGACCGCGGGCTGCTCGATGTTCTCCGGGTAGCTTGCGAGGTTGATACCGGTCCCCATCACCACGACCGACCGGTCTCCGGTCGAGCTGCCGACGTTCTCCAGAAGCATACCCGCGACCTTCTCGTCCGAGAGCAGAACGTCGTTCGGCCATTTGAGCAGCAGCTCGGAACGCCCCTCATAGGAAACGAGCTTCGCGATCGTGTCGTAGGCGGCGACGCCTGCGACGAGCGAGAGCTGACCCGCGACCTGAAGCGGCACGTTCAGGCGGATGAGGAGGCTCGCGAACAGGTTGCCGTGATGCGACACCCATTCCCGACCTCCACGGCCGCGGCCTTGCGACTGGCGCGCCGACCAGATCCAGAGCGGGCCGGGCTCGCCGGCTTCCGCGCGCCGCTTGGCCTCGGCGTTGGTGGAGTCGATCGTCTCCATCTTCAGAAGGCGGTAGCCTTGCGGCAGCTTTGGCGCGGTTGAGGATAAATAGCTCATCAGAACAAGGACTTGGCTGCCGACCCAGCGAAGGCCACGAGCGGCGCTGGGTGTACGAAATAGAACAAGATGAACGCGCCGGTCGCGCCGAGGACGACGGCAAGGAAGGCCGGCATCGGCTCGAAGCGTTCGGCAGGAGCGTCGAAATACATGATCTTGACGATGCGTAGATAGTAATAGGCCCCCACCACGCTCAAGAGGACGCCGATGACGGCGAGCGCGTAAAGGCCGGCGTGAATCGCCGCGAGGAACACGTAGAACTTGGCGAAGAAGCCCGCAAGGGGCGGAATGCCCGCAAGCGAGAATAGCAACATGGCGAGCAGGAAGGCCATCATCGGGCTGGTGCGGGAAAGGCCGGAAAGCTGGTCGATGTCCTCGACCATGCGGCCGTCGCGGCGCATCGAAAGAATGACCGCGAAGGTGCCCAGCGTCATCGCAAGATAGATGGCGAGATAGACGATCAGGCCCTGCACGCCCTCGGGGCTCCCCGCCGCGAGGCCGACCAGCGCGAAGCCCATATGCCCGATCGAGCTATAGGCCATCAGCCGCTTGATGTTGGTCTGGCCGATCGCGGCAAACGCGCCGAGCGCCATCGAGGCGATGGAGAGGAACACCACGATCTGCTGCCATTGCGTCGTGACCGCCGGGAAGGCGGTGATGAGCACGCGCACGGTGAGCGCCATGGCGGCGAGCTTGGGCGCCGCCGCGAAGAAGGCGGTGACGGGCGTCGGCGCGCCTTCATAGACGTCCGGTGTCCACATATGGAAGGGCACGGCCGAGATCTTGAAGGCGAACCCGGCCATGAGGAACACGAGGCCGAAGATCAGGCCGAGATTGACGCCGGAGGGCTGCACGACGGTGGCGATCTCGGCGAACTGCGTCGAACCGGTGAAGCCGTAGATGAGCGAGGCGCCGTACAGCAGCATGCCTGAGGAGAGCGCGCCGAGGACGAAATATTTGAGCCCGGCTTCCGCCGAACGCGCCGAGTCGCGCTTGAAGGCCGCGACCACGTAGAGCGCGAGGCTCTGCAGCTCGAGCCCGACATAGAGCGCGATGAGATCGTTGGCCGAGATCATCATCATCATGCCGGCGGTGGCGAAGAGGACGAGGATGGGGAACTCGAATTTGAGGCCCCCCTCCTCGCGCCAGTAGTCGAGCGACATCAGGAGGGCCGCGCCGGCGCCGATCAGCGTGAGCAGCTTCAGCGCGCGTGCGTAGGCGTCGATAATGAAGCTGTCGTTGAACAGAGTGACGGTGCCGCTGCTATAGGTGACCGCCACGCCCGCAAGCGCGAGCAGCCCGAGGGAGAGCCACAGGATCATCTCGCCGCGCTCGCGCTTCGCAAAGATGCCGAGCATGAGCAGCGCCATGGCGCCGATCATAAGGATCAGCTCCGGTAGCATGGCTTGGAAATTGAGCGGCTCGGTCACGTGCGGCGATCCTTACGGCATGAGCGCGAGCGCGCGCCTGCTCGGCTGCGGCGAGGCTCTCTTGGTAGCCTTTGATCAGGGCCTCGACCGATGAGGCGGACGCATCGAGCAGCGGCGCGGGATAGAAGCCGAAGAAGATCGTGAGCAGCACGAGCGGAGTCATGACTGCGACCTCACGCCAGGTCAGGTCCTTGATGAAGCGCAGGCTCGGCTTTTCCAGCGCCCCAAAGATCACGCGGCGATAGAGAAAGAGCGCGTAGCCGGCGGAGAGGATGATGCCCGACGTGGCGAGGAAGGCGACCCAGGTGTTGACGCGGAAGGCGCCAGTGAGCGCCAGGAACTCGCCGATAAAGCCGCTCGTCCCGGGCAGCCCGACATTGGCGAGGGTGAACACCATGAAACAGAAGGCGTAGAGCGGCATGCGGTCGGCAAGCCCGCCGAAGGCCGCGATCTCACGCGTATGCATGCGGTCGTAGATGACACCGACGCAGAGGAAGAGCGCGGCCGAGACGATGCCGTGCGACAGCATCTGGAAGATGCCGCCCTGAAGCCCCTGCATGGTGAGCGTGAACACGCCGATGGTGACGAAGCCCATATGCGCCACGGAGGAATAGGCGACGAGCTTCTTCATGTCCTCCTGCGCTAGCGCCACGAGCGATGTGTAGATGATGGCGACCACCGAGAGCGCGAAGATCAGCGGCGCGAACTCGGCGGACGCGAGCGGGAACATCGGGATGGAGAAACGCAGGAAGCCGTAGCCGCCCATCTTCAGGAGGATGCCGGCGAGGATCACGGACCCCGCGGTCGGCGCCTCGACATGCGCATCGGGCAACCAAGTATGCACGGGCCACATCGGCAGCTTCACGGCGAAGGACGCGAGGAAGGCGAACCACAGCCATTTCTGCATGCCCGGCGGGAAATCATGCGTGAGCAGCAGCGGGATATCGGTGGTCCCCGCCTCCCAATAGATCGCCATGATGGCGAGCAGCATGAGCAGCGAGCCCGCCAGCGTGTAGAGGAAGAACTTGAAGCTCGCGTAGACGCGGCGCGCGCCGCCCCAGATACCGATGATGAGGAACATCGGGATCAGGCCGCCCTCGAAGAAGAGATAGAACAGCACGAGGTCGAGCGAGGTGAACACGCCGAGCATCAGCGTCTCGAGCACGAGGAAGGCGATCATGTATTCCTTCACGCGGGACGTGATCGCGTCCCAGCTCGCGAGGATGCAGAGCGGCATGAGGAACGTCGTGAGCAGCACGAAGGGCAGCGAGATGCCGTCGACGCCCATATGGAAGGTGATCGGGCCGAGCCACGGCCTGATCTCGACGAACTGGAATTGCGCGGTGGTCGAATCGAAGTCGCGCCACAGGATCAGCGACAGCCCGAAGGTGATCAGCGTGGTCCAGAGCGCGATATAGCGCGCGTTGCGGAACGCGCTCTCGTCCTGCCCGCGCACCAGCGCGATCAGGAGCGCACCGAGCAGCGGCAGGAAGGTAACGGTCGAGAGGATCGGCCAGCCATAGCTCACGGGCGCATCCCTCCCATCGCGAAGATGAACCAGGTGATGAGCGCCGCCACGCCGACCAGCATGGCGAAGGCGTAGTGGTAGATGTAGCCGGTCTGCAGCCGGACCACGCGGTTGGTG
This sequence comes from uncultured Alphaproteobacteria bacterium, assembly GCA_963821255.1. Taxonomy (GTDB): domain Bacteria; phylum Pseudomonadota; class Alphaproteobacteria; order Rhizobiales; family Methyloligellaceae; genus Methyloceanibacter. The sequence goes on from CAWGCX010000011.1 coordinate 476,101, forward strand.
ATGTCGATGACGCGCGCGGCGACGCCGTCCGGGCCGATCCCGTCGATGATCCGCCCGTCGCCGGTCTTCCACAGCATGCGCCCGAGCCAAAGCGCGGGCCGCACGAAGATGCGGTCGTAGAGCGCATCGAAATACCAGGCGTTGAGCAGGAATTGATGCAGGCCGCGGAAGCGCTTGGCGAGGCCGAACGGCACCAGCGGGTTGGTGATGTAGAAATACCAGGCCGTGACGAAGCCGAGCACCATGGCGACAGTCGGCGACAGGATCACCCAGAGCGGCACGTCGTGGTGGCCGCCTTCGTGCACGACCAGCGAGCCGCGCCAGAAGTCTTTGGCGCCCTCCCCGATGAACTGATACGCGAACAGCCCGCCGAGCAGCAGCGCGCCGAGTGCGAGAGCCACGAGCGGCAGGCCCATGGTCCAGGGCGGCTCGTGCGCGTGCGCGAGCACCTCCTTGGGCTCGCGGGGCTTGCCCTCGAAAGCGAGGAACATCAGCCGCCAGGAATAGAACGAGGTCAGCACCGCGGCGAAGAGTGTCAGCACGAAGGCGTAGTTGCCGACCCAGTTATGCGCGGCGTAGGTCGACTCGATGATGGCGTCCTTGGAGACGAAGCCTGAAGTGAAGGGGAAGCCGGTCAGCGACAGCGTGCCGATCAGCATCATGGCCCAGGTGAAGGGCAGCACCTTGCGCAGCGCGCCCATGCGGCGGAGGTCCTGCTCGTGATGCAGCGCGTGGATCACGGCGCCGGCACCTAAGAACAGCAGCGCCTTGAAGGAGGCATGGGTGAAGAGGTGGAACATGCCGGCGCCGTAAGCGCCGACGCCTTCCGCCGCGAACATGTAGCCGAGCTGCGAGCAGGTCGAGTAGGCGACCACGCGCTTGATGTCGTTCTGCACGAGCCCGACCGTGGCGGCGAAGAAGGCGGTGGTGGCGCCGACGATGGTGACGACCGCGAGCGCGATCGGCGCAAGCTCGAACAAAGGCGAGAGCCGCGCCACCATGAACACACCGGCCGTCACCATGGTCGCGGCGTGGATCAGCGCGGAGACGGGCGTCGGGCCCTCCATGGCGTCGGGCAGCCAGGTATGCAGCAGGAACTGCGCCGACTTGCCCATCGCGCCCATGAAGAGCAGCAGGCAGATCAAGGTCAGCGCATCGACCTCAAGCCCAAGGAATTCCATGGTCTTGCCGGCCTCGGCGGGGGCGGCGGCCAACACCGTGTCGTAATGCACCGAGCCGAACAGCGCGAACACCGCGAAGATGCCGAGCGCGAAGCCGAAATCGCCGACGCGGTTGACGATGAAGGCCTTGATGGCGGCCGCGTTGGCGGAAGGCTTGTGGTACCAGAAGCCGATCAGCAAATATGACGCGAGGCCCACGCCCTCCCAGCCGAAGAATAGCTGCAGGAAATCGTCGGCCGTCACCAGCGCCAGCATGGCGAAGGTGAAGAGCGAGAGATAGGCGAAGAAGCGCGGGCGGCTGTCGTCGTCGGCCATGTAGCCGATCGAGTAGAGGTGAACGAGCGCCGAGACGGTGGTGACCACGACCAGCATCACGGCGGTCAGCGTGTCGATGCGCAGCGACCAGGCGGTCTTGAGGTCGCCCGACTCAATCCAGGGCAAAATGGCGATGCGCTCCTCCTGGCCGAGCATCGCCACCTGGTAGAAGGCGAGCCAGGACAGCAGCATCACGATCATGAGCAGCGTGGTAGTGACGATTTCGGCCAGGCGCGCGCCCACCAGCCGGCCGAAGAACCCCGCGAAGATCGCGCCGATCAGCGGCAGGAAGAGGATCGCCTGATACATCGCGCGTGACCCCTCAGCCCTTCAGCAGGTCGATCTCGGCCACGTCGATCGTGCCGCGATTGCGGAAATAAACGACGACGATGGCGAGGCCGATCGCGGCCTCGGCCGCGGCCACGGTGAGCACGATCATGGCGAAGACCTGGCCGACCAGATCGCCATGAAAGGCCGAGAACGCGACGAGGTTGAGGTTCACCGCGAGTAGCATCAGCTCGATCGACATCAAGATCACGATCACGTTCTTGCGGTTGAGGAAGATGCCGAAAATGCCGAGCGTGAACAGGATGGCGGCGACGGTGAGATAGTGGGAGAGGCCGATGGTCATAGCGCTCTTCCCTGTGGGAGTGGACCCCCTCCCCGGCCCTTCCCCTTGCAGGGGGAGGGGGTCGCTGCGGCGATGCAACGGGTTTTCCCTCCCCCTAAAAGGGGGAGGGTTAGTGTGGGGGTCAAGGCTGGAGCCCTCACGACAGCCCCCTCCCCGACTCGACCTCGACCAGCTCGACGGACTCCTCGCGCGTGCGCCGGACCTGCGTCGAGATGTGCTGCCGCCGCACGTCGCGCTTATGGTGCAGCGTGAGCACGATGGCGCCGATCATGGCGACCAGCAGGATCAGGCCTGCAGCCTCGAACAGATAGACGTAGCGCGTGTAAAGGATCAGCCCGAGCGCCTCGGTGTTGCTGGCGATGTCCGGCGGCGGCGCGGGCGCGGCAGCTTCGATGTCCGGCGCGGTTACCCAGGCGCCAAGCACGAACACGAGCTCGACCAGCACCAGCAGCCCGATGGTCGCGCCGATCGGCAGATATTTGATGAAGCCCGCGCGCAGCTCCGCAAAGTCCACGTCGAGCATCATCACCACGAACAGGAACAGCACGAGGACGGCGCCGACATAGACGACGATCAGGATCATCGCCAGGAACTCGGCGCCAAGCAGCACGAACAGGCCTGCGGCATTGAAGAAGGCGAGGATCAGGAACAGCACGGCATGCACGGGGTTGCGCGCGGCGACCACCATGAAGGCCGCGCCGAGCATGACGGCAGCGAACAGATAGAAGAACAGCGCACTCAGCATATGGTCTTCATAGCATTATGATTTCGTCATGGCCGGGCTTGTCCCGCCTGCGCGGGCCGAAGCCCTTGCCCGGATTCTAACCCCAGTTCCTGCTTCGGCGGGCAAAGGCCCGGCCATCCACGTCTTCTTGTCATTGCCCGGCTTAACCGGGCAATCCAGCATCCTCGGGCCTCATCAGTTGGCCGGGAACTCGTGCTTACTGGATTCCCGCATTCGCGGGAATGACACGCCAAAATGTGGATGCCCGGCACAAGGCCGGGCATGACGGTGGTTGGTTCGAAAAATACCCCAATAGTCCCCTCAGCGGTAAGGCGCGTCGAGCGCCAGGTTCTTGGCGATCTCGCGCTCCCAGCGGTCGCCGTTCGCGAGCAGCCGCTCCTTGTCGTAATAGAGCTCCTCGCGCGTCTCGGTGGCGAACTCGAAATTCGGTCCCTCCACGATGGCGTCGACAGGGCAGGCCTCCTGGCAGAAGCCGCAATAGATGCACTTCACCATGTCGATGTCATAGCGCGTGGTGCGCCGCGTGCCGTCGTTGCGGCGCGGGCCGGCCTCGATGGTGATGGCCTGCGCCGGACAGATGGCCTCACAGAGCTTGCAGGCGATGCAGCGCTCCTCGCCGTTCGGATAGCGGCGCAGCACATGCTCGCCGCGAAAGCGCGGAGAGAGTGGGCCCTTCTCGAACGGGTAGTTGAGCGTTGCCTTGGGCGCGACGAAATATTTCATGGCGAGCCAGAAGGCCGAGATGAACTCGAGCAGCAGGAGCGATTTCGCGGCTTGGGCGAGGCGTTTCATCGGCGCTCTCCTAAGCCCCCCGCGTGAGTTGCAGGATCGCCGCCACAATGACGACGGCCGCGAGCGATAGCGGCAGGAACACCTTCCAGCCGAGTCGCATCAACTGGTCGTAGCGGTAGCGCGGCACGATGGCTTTCACCATCGAGACCAGAAAGAACAGGAAGCAGATTTTCAGCACGAACCATAGGACGCCCGGGATCCAGGTGAAGGGCGCGACCGGAAATGGCGGCAGCCAGCCGCCGAGAAACAGCACCGTGCCAAGCCCGGCCAACAGCACGATGGCCACATACTCGCCGAGCATGAACAACATATAGGGCGTCGAGGAGTATTCCACCATGAAGCCCGCGACGAGCTCAGACTCCGCTTCGAGCAGGTCGAAAGGCGGCCGGTTGGTCTCGGCCAGCGCCGAGATGAAGAAGATCACGAACATCGGGAAGAGCGGCAGCCAGTACCAGCCGAACAGGCCCCACGCGCTGTTTTGCGCTTCCACGATCTCGGACAGATTGAGCGTGCCGGCGAGCAGCAGCACCGTGATGATGACGAAGCCGATCGAGACCTCGTAGGAGACCATCTGCGCGGCGGATCTCAGCGCGGCGAGGAAAGCGTATTTCGAGTTCGACGCCCAGCCGGCCATGATCACGCCGTAGACCTGCAGGCTCGAGATGGCGAAGATGAAGAGCACGCCGACATTGATGTTGGCGACGGCCCAGCCTTTGTCGACCGGCATCACCGCCCAGGCCGAGAGCGCGAGCCCCGCGGTGATCAGCGGCGCGAGCATGAAGATGCCCTTGTTGGCGCCGGCCGGGATGATCGGCTCCTTGAACACGAATTTCAAAAGATCGGCGAAGGATTGCAGCAGGCCCCAGGGACCGACCACGTTCGGCCCGCGTCGCATCTGCACAGCCGCCCAGATTTTGCGGTCGGCGTAGAGCAGAAACGCCACGATGATGAGCAGCACCACCATGATGGCGACGCTATGCACCGCGATCAGCGAAAGCGGCAGGCCGTAATTGGTCCAAAGCTCAGCCATCGGTGCCGGTCGCCTTGTCGCCCGCGCCTTTATGCATGGCGCTCAAGTTCGCCATGATCGAAGACGCGCGCGCGATCGGGTTGGTGAAATAGAAGTCGTCGATCGCCGGGGCGAAGCGTTCCTTGCCGGGTTTCGCCGGCTTGCTCGCGAACCGCTCGATTGCCGCGCCGTCGGCGGGATCGACCCGGTCGAGCAGCGCAAGATGCGGATGCGCGTCGAACATGGTGGCGCGCAGTGCCTGCAGCGTGTCGAAAGGCAGCGTCTTGCCGAGCGTGCTGGACAACGCCCGCACGATCTTCCAGTCCTCGCGCGCGTTGCCCGGCGGGAAGATGGCGCGGCCGGTCATTTGCGGGCGGCCCTCGGTGTTGACGTAGATCGCGTCCTTCTCGGTGTAAGCCGCGCCCGGCAGGATCACGTCGGCGCGATGCGCGCCGGCGTCGCCGTGGCTCCCCTGGTAGATGACGAACGCGCGCCCGAGCCGCGCCATCTCGATCTCGTCGGCGCCGAGAAGATAGACCACATCGATCTCGCCCCCGCTCGCGCCATCGAGAATGCCGTCAATGTCGCGCCCGCCTTTGCCCGGCACGAAGCCGAGATCGAGACCGCCGGCGCGGGCGGCTGCGGTATGCAACACGTTGAAGCCGTTCCAGCTGAGCTCGGGTTTGAGCGCGCCCATGGCGACCGCAGCCTTGGCGGCAAGCGCCAGGACGGCCGCGCCGTCGGGCCGGGCGAGAGCCCCCTGCCCCAGAATGAGCATCGGGCGTTCGGCGCCTTCGAGCCTCTTCAGGAATTGATGCGAGCCGTCGGCGACCTTGGCCAAAGTCTCGGGGCCGGCGCCGAGATAGTCGTAAGCATAAGTAAGATCGGCCTCGATACCGATCAGGCCGATGGGCAGACGGCCCTGGCATTGGCGCACACGCTTGAGGATGCGGGAATTCAGCACCGGCGCCTCGTGGCGCGGATTGGTGCCGACCAGCAGGATCGCGTCAGCCTGCTCGATGCCTTCGATCGTCGTATTGAACAGATACGTCGCGCGGCCGAGCGCAGGATCGAGCTTGGCGCCATCCTGGCGGCAATCGATATTGGGCGAACCGAGTTCGCCAGCGAGAAGCTTCAGCGCGAACATCTCCTCTGTCGCACAGAGGTCGCCGGCAATTGCCGCGAAGCGCGCGCCGTCGCGGCCCTTCAGTCTCTCGGCAATGACGCGGAACGCTTCGTCCCAGCTCGCCGGCTCAAGCTTGCCGTCGCGCCGCACATAAGGCCGGTCGAGCCGCTGCGTGCGCAGGCCGTCCCAGACATGGCGGGTCTTGTCGGAGATCCACTCCTCGTTGATGGCGTCGTTCACGCGCGGCAGGATGCGCATCACTTCCTTGCCGCGCGCATCGACGCGGATGGCGGAGCCGAGCGCATCCATCACGTCGATCGACGGCGTCTTGGACAGCTCCCACGGCCGCGCCATGAACTCGTAAGGCTTGGAGGTGAGCGCGCCGACCGGGCAGAGATCGACCACGTTGCCGGACAGCTCCGACATCATGCCGTGCTCGAGATAGGTGGTGATCTCCATGTCCTCGCCGCGGCCGATGGCGCCGAGCTCCTCGACGCCTGCCACCTCGGTCATGAAGCGGATGCAGCGCGTGCAGTGGATGCAGCGCGTCATGTAAGTCTCGATCAGTGGCCCGAGATATTTGTCCTCGACGGCGCGCTTGTTGTCCTGGAAGCGGCCCGCGTCGAAGCCATAGGCCATGGTCTGGTCCTGCAGATCGCATTCGCCGCCCTGGTCGCAGATCGGGCAGTCGAGCGGATGGTTGATCAGCAGGAATTCAAGCACGCCTTCGCGTGCTTTTTTCACGGTCTCCGAGCTGGTGATGATGGTGGGCGGTGTGCCGTCGAGCGAGGACCGCAGGTCGTTCACGCCCATAGCGCAGGAGGCGACGGGCTTCGGCATGCCGGCCACCTCGACCAGGCACATGCGGCAATTGCCGGCGATCGACAGCCGCTCGTGATAGCAGAAGTGCGGGATTTCGATGCCGGCGAGCGCGCAGGCCTGGATCAGCGTGATGCCGTCCGGCATGTCGTGCTCTTTGCCGTCGATGATCAGCCTAGGCATGGTCCCTCTCGCTCAGGACGTCGTCCATATAGGCACGGAATTTCGGCGTGTATTGCGCGAGGTAGCCGGAGTTGCGGAAGTGCGGCGACAAGAGATAGTCGCGGTGCGCCTTGAGCTGCATGCGCACGGCCGCGTACCACTCCGGAGTCGGCAATCCGGCCAAAATGTCCTCGCTCGCATTCAGCACCGTGTCCACGTACATCTCGTATTTCTGGAACAGCTCCGGATCGCCGTCGATGGTCAGGTTCTCGTAATCGAAATTCGTCGTCTTGAGGGACGGGTCCGACAGCTTCGGATTGTCGAAGGCAAGCCGCAACGTCTCGCGCCACAGCTCGTTGGCATTGGCGCGGCGCTCGGCTCTGCGCGCATCGGTGATTTGCAGATGCGCGTAGATCAAGGCGACGACGGCGGCGATCCCCATCGCGATCGTGGCGAGCGTTACGGAATTGTCCCAAAGCCAAACCATCCGGCATCGTTCCCCTAGGGCTCTTTCACGCTCGGCATCGCGGCCCTCGGTGATCTGCACATGCGCGTAGACCAGCGCAATGACGGCGGCGAGCGCCATCACCACGGCGCCGATCGCTTCGATGTTGTCCCAGAGGCGCTTCATGCACGGCCCTACTCCGCCGCGACCGGCACCGACGGCGCGATCGGCTCGGCGGCGCGAGCGTCGATGCGCCCCTCGATGACGTGGCGGAAATGGCGGATCAGTCCCTGCACGGGCCAGGCGGCGGCGTCGCCGAGCGCGCAGATCGTGTGGCCCTCGACCTGGTAGCTCACGCTGAGCAGCATATCGATCTCGGCCTTCTCCGCCTCGCCGCGCGCCATGCGCTCGAGCACGCGCCACATCCAGCCCGTACCCTCGCGGCAGGGCGTGCACTGGCCGCAGCATCTCATGCTTGTAGAAATAAGAGAGGCGCGCGATGGCGCGGATGATGTCGGTGGATTTGTCCATGACGATCACGCCAGCCGTGCCGAGCCCGGTCTTGAGCGCCTTGAGGCTGTCGAAGTCCATCGGCAGGTCCTCGCATTCGCTTGCCGGGATGCAGGGCACCGACGAGCCGCCGGGGATGATGGCAAGCAGATTGTCCCAGCCGCCGCGCACGCCGCCCGCATAATGGTCGATCAGCTCGCGGAGCGGCACGCCCATCTCCTCTTCCACGTTGCACGGCTTGTTCACGTGGCCGGAGATGCAGAAAATCTTGGTGCCGGAATTGTTGGGCCGGCCGAGCGAGGCGAACCAGGTGGCGCCGCGCCGCAAGATGTCGGGCACGACCGCGATGGTCTCGACATTGTTGACGGTGGTCGGCGCGCCGTAGAGCCCGACATTGGCCGGGAACGGCGGCTTCAGCCGCGGCATGCCCTTCTTGCCTTCGAGGCTTTCGAGCAGCGCGGTCTCCTCGCCGCAGATATAGGCGCCGGCGCCGTGATGCAGATAGAGATCGAAGTCCCAGCCGTTGATGTTCCCGGGGCCGATCAGCTTCGCGTCATAGGCTTCGTCGATCGCCGCCTGCAGCCGCTCGCGCTCGCGGATGAACTCCCCGCGTATGTAGATGTAAGCCGTGTGCGCGCGCATGGCGAAGGCGGCGAGCAGCGCGCCCTCGATCAGGAGCTGCGGGTCGTGCCGCATGATGTCCCGGTCCTTGCAGGTGCCGGGCTCGGACTCGTCCGCATTGACCACGAGATAGTTCGGGCGGCCGTCCGATTGCTTCGGCATGAACGACCATTTGAGCCCGGTGGGGAAGCCCGCGCCGCCGCGCCCGCGCAAGCCCGACGCCTTTACCTCCTCGATGATCGCCTCGTGCCCGCGCGCGATCATCGCCGCGGTGCCGTCCCAGGCGCCGCGCGCGCGCGCGGCCTTCAGCCGCCAGCTGTGGTGGCCGTAGAGATTCTTGAAGATGCGGTCCTTGTCCTGCAGCATCACTCGCGCCTCGGCTTGCGGCCCTTGCTGAGCGGGGGCTTCGGCACGGCGCGCTCGCGCACATTGGCGGCCTTGCCCGGGCGCTTGGCGTCGTGGTCGGTAAGAGCGGCGCCCGCGCCGACCAGCTCCATCTCCTCGTCCGGCTCTTCCTTAGCGTAGAGCGCTGGGTCGATCAGGGTGATCGGCCCGCCTTCGGGCGCCGAGGTCTGCCGCCCGTTCTGCGGGCCCGGCGTCACGGGGCGGCCGGCTTTGAGGTCCTTCAGGATGCGCGCGAAACTCTCGGGCGTCAGGTCCTCGTAATAGTCCTTGTTGATCTGCGCCATCGGCGCGTTCACGCAAGCGCCAAGGCACTCGACCTCGGTCCAGGAGAACAGCCCATCGGGCGTCATATGCCCCGGCTCGCCGATCAGCTTCCGGCAGGTTGCCTTGATCGCGTCGGCGCCGCGCAGCCAGCACGGCGTCGTGCCGCAGACCTGCACGTAATAGCGTCCGACCGGCGCGAGATTGAACATCGTGTAGAAGGTCGCGATCTCGTAGACGCGGATATACGCCAAGCCCAGCATGTCGGCGACAGTGCGGAGCGCGGGCTCGGGCAGCCAGCCGCCCATCTGCTCCTGCGCGCGCCACAGGATCGGCAGCACGGCGGAGGCCTGGCGCCCCTCGCGGGTATTTCCTGATCTGCGCCTTCGCCCATTCGAGATTCTCGGGCGTGAAGGCGAAGCTTTCGGGCTGCTCGGCGGCGAGGCGGCGGACGCTCATCTTCTGTGTTCTTCTCTGCTCGCGTCGAACGGTTCCCAGCAAACGCGAGGATTTTTAGCACGCAATTGCTGCGCTGCGGAATCGTGACTCCGCCCTACCCACATAAGCCTTTGCGGGCGAAAAGAAAACCGCCTCGCGCGGCGCGTCATTTAAGCTCGGCGCGCTGGCCCAGTTTACCCCGATTTTTCGCCATCGAATCCCCCGCTCGACGAGCACCACCTGTCTCAGCGGTCAATCTCCCCAAACACGATATCGATCGAGCCGAGCACGGCCGAGACGTCGGCGAGCATATGGCCGCGGCAGAGGAAATCCATGGCGGCAAGATGGGCGAAGCTCGGCGCCCTGATCTTGCAGCGATAGGGCCGGTTGGTGCCGTCGGAGACGAGATAGACGCCGAACTCGCCCTTCGGCGCCTCGACCGCGGCATAGGCCTCGCCGGCCGGCACGTGATAGCCCTCGGTATAGAGCTTGAAGTGGTGGATCAGCGCTTCCATCGAGCGCTTCATCTCGGCGCGCTTCGGCGGCACCATCTTGTGGTTCTCGACAGTGACGGGGCCGAGCTCGGTGGTGAGCCGCTCGCAACATTGCTTCATGATGCGCACCGACTGGCGCATCTCCTCCATGCGGCAGAGATAGCGGTCGTAGCAATCGCCGTTCTTGCCGATCGGGGATGTCGAAGGCGAGCTCGTCGTAGCACTCATAGGGTTGCGACTTGCGCAAGTCCCACGCCGCGCCCGAGCCGCGCACCATGACGCCCGAGAAGCCGCGCGCCCAGGCGTCTTCGAGCGACACCACGCCGATATCGACATTGCGCTGCTTGAAGATGCGGTTCTCGGTGAGCAAGTGTCTCGATGTCGTCGCAGACTTTGAGGAACGGGTCGCAAAAGGCATAGATGTCGGCGACAAGCTCGGGCGGCAGATCCTGATGCACGCCGCCCGGGACGGAAATAGGCGGCATGCATGCGGCTTCCGGAAGCGCGCTCGTAGAACACCATCAGCTTCTCGCGCTCCTCGAAGCCCCAGAGCGGCGGCGTGAGCGCGCCGACATCCAAGGCTTGCGTCGTGACGTTGAGGAGATGCGAGAGCAGCCGGCCGATCTCGGAATAGAGCACGCGGATGAGCTGGCCGCGCTTCGGCACGGTCACGCCGACGAGCTTCTCGACCGCGAGCGAATAGGCATGCTCCTGGTTCATCGGCGCGACATAGTCGAGCCGGTCGAAATAAGGCAGCGCCTGGAGATAGGTCTTGTGCTCGATCAGCTTCTCGGTGCCGCGATGCAGAAGGCCGATATGCGGGTCGACGCGGTCGACCACCTCGCCGTCAAGCTCGAGCACGAGCCTGAGCACGCCGTGCGCGGCGGGGTGCTGCGGGCCGAAATTGATGGTGAACTTGCGGTCGTCGCCTTCCCGCTTGCCGCTGTCGGTTTCGGGCAGTGCTGTGTCAGCCGCCATGGTGTACCCCCGGCGCCGTTTGCGATCCCCTCCCCCCTTGAGGGGGAGGGCTAGGGAGGGGGGTCAATGCAAGAGACTCATTCGCGGTGGAAACGCCGCGACCCCCCTCCGCTCGCGCGAGACGCGCGAGCGTGCTCCCCCTCAAGGGGGGAGCAAGGAGCGACTTGCGATGCTCGAACTCAACTCTCATGCGTCTGCCTCGGCGGCGGCTTTCGCCTGCTTTGCGGCGACGCCGCGATTGAAGCGGTCCCAGGACACGATGAAGCGCTCATGCGTGCCAGCGCCGATCTCGTCGACGCCGTCATGCGCGCGCACCTTGAAGCGCGCGCGGGGGCCCCTGATCTCCGTGAGCTCCGCGTCAACCGTGACGGTAAAGCCCACCGGCGTCGCGGCCTTGTGCGACACGTCGATATGCGTGCCGAGACTCCCCTCGCCTTTCTCGAGATGCGGCTCGAGCAGCTGCACGCACGTCCACTCCATCAGCCCCACCATGAAGCCCGTGGCGAACACCTCGGGCATGACCTGCAGCTGCGGCGCTTCCCGGTAGAGCGCGGGCACGGTCTTGGACTCGGGCACCGTGTAGGCGAAGCGGTGCTTGAGGCCGGCTTTCAGCGTGGGCTTCACGACTTGCCCTCCCGGTCGTCGGCAAGTCCGGCCTTTTCGTCACCCGGAATGGCATTGTCCATGCCCTCCCACGGCGAGAGGAAATCAAAGCTCCGAAATTCCTGCTGAAGGTTGACCGGCGAATAGACCACGCGCTTCAGCTCGTCGTCGTATCCGAGCTCCACGAACCCCGTCAGCGGAAAGTCCTTGCGCAGAGGATGGCCCTGGAAGCCGTAATCGGTGAGCAGCCTCCGCAGGTCGGGATGGCCCGAGAAAAGAATGCCATAGAGGTCATATGCCTCGCGCTCGAACCAATCGGCACCCGGGAAGAGACCCACGATGCTCGGCACGGGACTCGCGGCGTCGGTCTTGGTGCGCACGCGGATGCGGTGGTTCAGCCAGGGGCTCAGCAGGTGATAGACAACGTCGAAGCGCTCTTCGCGCTCGGGATAATCCGCGCCGCAAATGTCGATCAGGCAGCCAAAGCGGCAAAGCGGATCGTCGCGCAGGACTTCGATGACGGCGGGAATGTCGTCGCGCTTGACCTCGATGGTCAGCTCGCCGAGCGCGACCTTGGAGCCGATCAGCTTCTTGCCGAGGCGGTCGGCGAGATAGGTGGCGAGCTTGTCGAGGGCTTCGTCCATCAGGGCTCCGGGACGCGGCTTGGATCAGCGCTCGATCGTGCCGGTCCGCCTGATCTTCTTCTGTAGCAGGAGGACGCCATAGACCAGCGCCTCGGCGGTCGGCGGGCAGCCTGGCACGTAGATATCCACCGGAACGATGCGGTCGCAGCCGCGCACCACCGAATAGGAATAGTGGTAGTAGCCGCCGCCATTCGCGCAGGAGCCCATCGAGATCACGTAGCGCGGCTCGGGCATCTGGTCGTAGACCTTGCGCAGCGCGGGCGCCATCTTATTGCAGAGCGTGCCGGCGACGATCATCACGTCGGACTGACGCGGGCTGCCGCGAGGGGCGAAGCCGAAGCGCTCGAGGTCGTAGCGCGGCATCGAGGCCTGCATCATCTCGATGGCGCAGCAGGCGAGGCCGAAGGTCATCCACATCAGCGAGCCAGTGCGCGCCCAGTTGATCAGATCGTCGGCGGTGGTGAGCAGGAAGCCTTTGTCGGCAAGCTCGGCCGAGAACGTGCCGAAGCTCGTCGCGCCGGCCGTGATCAAGCTGCCGCCCTTGCCTTCCGTCTCGAAAGTGGGTTCGGGAATCAATCCCATTCGAGAGCGCCTTTCCGCCACTCATAGATGAAGCCGACGGTGAGGATGGCGAGGAACACCATCATCGACCAGAAGCCGAAGGCTCCGATCCCGTCGAAGGCCACGGCCCATGGGAACAGGAACGCGACCTCCAGATCAAAGATAATGAACAAAAGCGCGACCAGGTAGAAGCGCACGTCGAATTTCATGCGCGCGTCGCCGAAGGCGTCGAAGCCGCATTCATAGGTCGAGACCTTCTCGGGGTCCGGCTTGCGCACGGCGATCACGAACGGCGCGAGCAAGATCGCCGCGCTGATCGCGAACGCGATGCCGATGAAGATGACAAGCGGCAGATAGTTTTGAAGCAGTTGGCCCATGCTCGCTGTCGTGTGCGGGCGACGATTGCCCGCGGGCTTCTTGGCAGGCCCCTTGACGTGGCTTAGCGCAGCACGCTTGGCATGGCAAGCGCGCGGCGGCACCGAAATTGTAGTCGCACGCTCACAACAAGCTCGTCATGCCCGGACTTGATCCGGGCATCCAGGGGCAACGGAGGCTCGGAGCCAACTGCCCTGGATCGCCGGGTCAAGCCCGGTGCCAGCGCCGAGACTGGTCGGTCACCGAGAAGCCGTTTCACGCCTGCGGCCTTCATACCGTCGACCAAGATGCGGGTACATTTCGAGAATAGAGTTGTATGTTCAAAAATGGCCCCCCCCGGGGGGGGGGTGAGATATCAATGCCGAGCGTCTGGATCGCCGCATCGATGCCTTGAAGCGCATCTCGGATCATGTCGCTGTCTAGCGCGTCCCCAGACACGTTCTCCAGAGCCGCATCTTGGATGGCGATGCTTGCCGCCGAACGTGCCAGGGCTCGCACGCTATGACCAGCACGAAGGCCAGGCTTCACCGTTTCTAGTCCGATGCCGCAACTTGCACCCATGACGAGGACGTGGGCCATGGCTTTTTCCTCACTTGAGACGAACCTGCGTCGTCTCAGGTCCGTGATGCAGCGAAACCGAGCCAGGCCAGTCCAGCTGCGACAATGCAGGCAATCCGACCAGCCGCTCGCGGCTCGGGCCAATTGCAGCAGGGCCACAATGGCAAAAATTGCGCGGCAAGACGAGCATAGGTTTTGGCCGTCATCAAGTTCCCACCTCACCTTCGACTAATGGAGAAGTAACTGGGACTCGGAGCCACCGCTCCCTATCGGGCAACTTGCGCAGCACAAGCGAGGCGTTTCACGCCACAACCTTGTGGTACAGGTGCCAAGTGGCGTGCCCGAGCACGGGCATGACGATGATCAGACCGAGGAATGCGGGTATTGACCCGATCAGAAGTCCACCCGCCACGATAAAACCCCAAAGCAGCATCGGTCCGGGGTTCGCCGTTACAGCGCGGATCGACGTCCACGCCGCCGCGTCGAGCCCGACATCCCGGTCGAGCAGCAACGGAAACGACACCACGCTGATCGCCAGCACCAGGAAAGCGAAGAGGAAACCAACGCCCACACCCACTATGATCATCATCCATCCAGAGCTCGTGGTGAGAACGTCGCGGATAAACCCGGCGATTGAGACCGGCGGCTCGGGTCCCAGAGTGACTTGATAAATCAAATTGGCCGTTAATAGCCAGAGCAGGAAGATCGCCAGCAGCACCGATCCCAGAACCAGAATCGCACCAAAGCCGGGCGAGCGGATCGCGCCGAAAGCGTCCACCCAGGTAGTGGGAATGCCTTGCTCGCGTCGTCGGCTCATTTCATAAAGGCCGACAGCCGCAACCGGGCCGACGAGCGCGAACCCGAACGCGAGTGGAAGCACTAGCGGCAGCATTTCGTAACCGAAGGTCAGCCACACCAGCGCGATGCCGATAATCGGGTAAATGAGACAGAGAAACACAACGTCGCTTCGATATGCCTCAAAATCCCTGAGACCCCGGGCTAAGACGTCCTTCAGGTCGGCGGCCTTGATGCGGCGTATCACGGGGAACGCATCACCCCGACTCTCCTCGCTGCCACGCAAGGAGTGACCCAGTGATCCCACGGCCGAGGCCGCAAGTCTAATTTGATCAAATCCCCACTCGATGGGATTTCGGATGTGGTCTGGGCGGTCCATCTGCGCTCCTCCCGAACTGGACGTTCAAGGGGCCGCGAGCCACCCGTGGCTTGACGCTATTCAGCCGCCAGTCGCGAGCGAGCCGCGACTATTTAACAAGCATGATACTCCGATCCCGCCGCCACGTCCCCCTCACTCGGCGGGGCGAAGTAATATAGGGAGCCTACTCCATCTGCGATGGGCACCGTCGTCGTACTTGGTGCCCATTTCAATGTGCTTATAGGGCGGCCACCAATTATTGAAATGATAGAGGCTTTATTGCCCGTAAGATTGCGTCTGGCACTAAGCGAGGAGTGTGCCGCCTGAACTTCCACGTTCAAAAGAATGGCAACCGACTGGCCGCCGTCGATTGATGACATCTAAGCATTTTCAAGCTAGAGCATCGACCTTACGACCTCAGCCTCACGCACAGGTGGTTGGCGAAGCGGTCAGTAGATCAGTAGGCGCTGCCTGGCGCCGAGACGCCAGTCTTGCCGATGCCGAAGCATGTTGGCAGTATCAGGCTCAATCAGCCGGCCAGGGGATGTCGACCTATGTTTCTGAGCCACTTCCTCTGGTGCCTCGTCGGCTTTGCCGGCACAGTGGTGTTTGGCTCGTTTTTTGAGTGGACCCTACACCGGTTTCTGCTGCACAAGCCGTTGCGGTTTTTCCGTTATCCGTTCGATACCCACGCGATGGTGCATCATCGGATCTTCCGGGCGGATCACACCTATCACGTTCAGCACAAGACCGACCAAGCCAAGATCCCGATGGCGTGGTGGAATGGACCGGTGCTGATCCTAGCGGGTTGCCTGCCGTTCACGGCGATGGCGGCACTCACTTCCTGGTGCCTGTTACTAGGCGCCTTCGTCGCCGCTTGCACCTACTACGCGACGTACGAGTATCTACACTGGTGCATGCACAAGCCGAAGCACCGCGTTGTGGAGCGCTCGGGAACCTTTTTCCTGCTCAACGGCCATCACCTGTTGCACCACCGTTACATGAACAAGAATTTTAACGTGGTACTGCCACTCGCCGACCTGTGCCTGGGCACCCTGATAGTGCGGTCGAAGGTTTGCTTCGCCCAGGCGCGCGGCGAAGGCGTGCCCGATGTGCAGCCCAACGCCGCAGTGCCGGTCGAGTAAGGCTCCTTAAAGGATGGCTTGCAGCCGCGCTATTGCCCTGGCCGTTGACTGCTCATGTGGTCGAGCTTTGCATAGCCGTCAGGTAAAACGCCATGCTCTCCACGTCCGCTTCGAGTCAAAGGCTGACCTTGCGCTCGCTCTTCGGTATGTCCGCTAAGTGCCGATTTTGTTGATTTAGTCGGCAACGTGCGGCGCATGAGCAAGAATCGAATCCAGGCGTCGCGTTTTTTTGAATCGATGTTGCGCGCCCGGTCTCATTATTTCTGTCCTCCTTGCGCTGCTCGGCGTAGCAATCTGGTGGGCTGTGCATGCTTGGACTTCGCTTGGTGAAGTTGAGATGAGCGTCCACGGCTATGTCGCCATGATCCTCGGCATCATCTTCTCGCTACTGGTCGGGTGCGGGCTCATGGCGCTTGTGTTTTAAAGCAGCCGTCGAGGTTACGACGAGCCACCGGACATGCGTTGATTTAAACATGAAGAAGCTCGGTCTGGGCTCACCTAGGCCGTGTACTCATAAATCGAGATTGGGAGGCAACGGTTGGTCAATGTCCGCTTTGCCCCCTAAAGCAGACATTCGTCACCGCATTGAGCATGTCTGCTTTGTGCCAAAAGCAGACATGGCGACTAGGTTTGAAGCCAAGTCGCCCGCGGTAGCGGGGCGTGCTTAGAACAGGTGATCCTTGTAGGTCGTCTTGTCAGCGATCACCATCGCGTCGCCGATGATGAGTAGCCCCTTTCCGGGACCCTGCTTGACCCTCACCTTTTTGTATCCCTTGACGCCCAGGTTCATGCCATCGGTCAGCGGCTTCTTTTCGAGCAGAAGCTTCGCCACCGCATTCATGGCCATGCCTGCGTCCCTCGGATCCCAGAAGCCGATCGCCGTGATGGCGCCGGATTCAAGGTACTGAGCGGACGGGTTGGGAAGACCGGTGCCCACCAGGCACACCTTGCCCTGCAGGCCCGCTTCTTCGATTGCCCGACCAATGCCGATGACATCTCTGCCCGCCGATCCTTGGAAGCCACGGATGTCGGGGTGCTTGCGTAGGATTTCCTTTGCCATCTCGTAGCTTTTGTTCGCGTCGTCAAAGGACTCGTTCTTTTCGTCGACGAGCTCCATTTCCGGGTATTTCTTGGCATTCTCGGCGGCCGCATCGACCCACTGGATGTGCGTGCGGCTGCCGAGCGATCCCACGAAGTTCGTCCACTTACCTTTGCTGCCCATGCACTGGGCGAGCCGCTCGTTGAGGGCGGCGCCAAACGCCGCATTATCGAAGGCTTCGATGTCGGCCTGCGTGTTCTTCTGGTTATCTGCTTCATGGGTGACGACGACGATGCCGCGGTCCATCGCACGCTTGAGAGCGCCCTCGATCACGGCGGGATCCATAGGGACCACGGCCAAAGCGTTCACGCCGCGGGCGATCAAGTCCTCGACGATCTGCAGCTGCTGGGCGGCATCGGCGGTGGCGGGTCCGCTTTCCGAGGTAACTACGTCCGGGTTCGCGTCCTGGAACGCCTTGACACCGACCTCCATGCGATTGAACCACGGGATGCCACTGATCTTGACCACCGTGGCAATGACCGGCTTGTCCTGTGCGGCCACATAGCCGCTGACGCCGAGAATCAATGCGCCGATAGCCGACGCAGCAAAGAGTAATTTTCTCATTTTCCTTTCTCCCAGAAGTTCCCTCAGTTAGGTGTCGCTCCGGTCCTTGAGGGGGGGTCGAGCCGAACTCCGCGGTGATCTGAAAAGCATCATGATCAGTTCACTCGGCGCGCACGACTGCCGGCTAAGAGAAAAAGGCACACCTTCCGGGCCCAACGCCCGCCATCACTGACCGGCCTCCATGTGTGGCTAGGGCTGCTTGGGTTAGCTTGGGTCCACTTGTGCCGTTTGGCAGACGTATCAACCAAGAGCTTCTCACTTCCGCTGAGTGCTTAGCACACGTCGCAAACTCATGGCGGACTAAACGGAAAGGGTCAGAAGCTGACCTCACAACTGACCCAGATTTCGACCTCGCCCAGCGTGCCTTCTATTACGGCCGTGTGCTTGAGATCCCGACGCCGCAACCGCTTACGATGCAAAATATTTCAACGTGAGCCCCGAGGTCACGATGCAGATACAGGAGCGCGCCTACACGTCACCTATCTGGTACTCGCCGCCGAGGTAGCAGACTAGGACAATTCCAATTATGAATGTCCGCTTTGGGTCATGAGCGGACATACTGACAAGTCCGCGCCATGTCGGCTTTACGCGCAATAACGGACGTGGGGCGGCGCATTGAGCATGTCTGCTTCGTGCCGAATAACCGACATTCAGCCGCTTGCATGATTGAGTCCACCGGATCGTGGGAGCACGGACAGTCTCCACCTCTTTGGCACTCGTCTCCCGGTGGAAGAGCCGAGGGCCCCGATCAGCCTCCTATCGTCACTCTCCTCTTACAGTCGGGAGGTGTAAGACCAGCGGCTTCGTCAGAGCGCACTAGGAGTTGCAGTTCGTTGTCGAACAGCTCATGTAGGATCGCTTTTGCGTCTCGCTCATCCGATCCGCGTCGCTCAGCCATCGGTTTCGATTGCTCAAGCCGAATGAACTCATAAAGTGCTTGGGCAATAATGTAGCTGTCGCGCCCGGTCAGCTCAGGGGCGTTAATCTTGTAGTAGCCGACTGCGCAAATCTGGTCACCGGCCTTCGTGTAGAAGGTGGTCTTCGCCAGCGGCTTGTCTGAGCCAGGGCGCGGCCACCAGTAAGTGGTCTCTTTTATCGTTCCCTCGGTGGCATTTTGCATAATCGTTTCACCTAACGGAGCGCCGTATTTGCCCTTAATCTCTCTCAGCTGTTTGCCCTTAAGCGTCGGATGCGCCGTGAAGATGCCGTCTGAGGCGTTGGCGCAGTAGACATAGAGATCACGGTCCTTAAAGCCGCCCTCGCCCTTGTTGAACATATCGAGTGCTTTCGCCTTGTTCTCCTTCACCGCGGCAACTGCCTTCTCGAGCATGGCCTTGGCTTCCTCTGCGGTGCCGTACTGGGTTGCCATGGCTACCCTCCATAGAGCTAAGCTCCGCTCTGCGAGGTAGTTTCTTCCGAAATACCAACCGTGGCAACGTCCTTCCTGAAGGTCCGCTTTGGGTCATTAGCGGACATACCGACAAGTCCGCGCCATGTCGGCTTTACCCCCAATAACGGACGTTGGGCGGCGCATCCAAGTCAGCATTTGGCTGTCGGTTTATGAGTGCAGGCCCAATCAACGGCCCTTCGAGCCAGGCTTGAGCTTTTCTCTGGCGGCTTCAATTCGGCTCGTGGCTACCTGATCGAGGTGACGCCTCACCTGTTCTTTGGTGCAGCCGAGCTTCCGCAAGCGTCGCGCGATCTCCTCAATGGTCGGCCAGCTATCTACGTTCTCGAATGTGTCTAACTCGTCGTACTGTTCCATGGCGATGCGTGTAGCGATATTTACTGATCACCGGATTATGTGGGCAGTCCGAATTAGAATTAAAAGTTCTAAGCATTTGATGGAAAGTGCGGTGCGAGAGAGATGTTGCGCGGAAAATCTAAAGCTCTTGTGCCGGCGCGCCTTACTCAAAAGACACCTTGGGCAATGATTTCCGAGCTGTGCGCATTGCCGCCTTTGGCGAGCGCGAAATGCGCACCCTGGCGGACTTCCGGCGCAGCGGGGCTCGAGAGGCTATCGCAGGCGATGCCACACCTGCCGCTCTGGCACACGCCATGGGGAATACTCTCAGCGCCTCTAACGTGCTGTTCGCTACCTATTGCCCTGTAAACCTTACGACCATTCGGAGCGTGATGGAGGCGCGCCGTCGCGGCCGCGCCAAGCTCAGGGAGAACGGATAATGATCAAAAGTTGGAACGCGCCGGACCGAAAAGTTGGAACCGGCTCAGAAGCCCCCGCTAAGTCATTGAAAGATGGCGGGAGTGACGGGACTCGAACCCGCGGCCTCCGGCGTGACAGGCCGGCGCTCTAACCAACTGAGCTACACCCCCTTGCGGGCCGATCCGTGGCCGGCGGCAGGTTCCTGCATGTACGGTGGGGGATTCGCCGAGTCAAGGCGAGGGCCCCTGCGGAGATGAAGGCTTCGCCCATTCGTCGGGCCCGAAGCCCGTAAACGGATCGGGCGTGACTCGCGGGCAGAGCTGCCGGCGTTTTGTTCTCGATGATCTTTTCGAGGTCGAGAGCGTTCTCGGCGAAAGTGCCCGAAGGCTGCAGAGCAAGCACCGAGCCGAACACGATAAAGGCGGCTAGGACGCACCGCATCGAATACCTCCGAACACCGAGCAGCAAGCTGGTGGGCGGTGACAGGCTCGAACTGCCGACATCCACGGTGTAAACGTGGCGCTCTACCAACTGAGCTAACCGCCCACGGGCGCAAGCGATAGAGCAAGCGTGCCAGTGTGCCTATAGGAAATGAAGCAAACAAAAGGCGAAGCCTCGACGATCAGCGAGACTTCGCCCTTCGATTAAAGCGCTTCGGCCCTAAGTATTGACGGCCTCTTTCAGGGCCTTGCCGGCGCGGAATTTCGGCACGCGCGAGGCCGGGATCTTCACCTCGGCACCGGTGCGCGGGTTGCGGCCGGTGGATGCTTTCCGTTGCGCGACCTGGAAATTGCCAAAGCCGACGATCCGCACGGTGTCTCCACCCTTCAAGGCTCTCTCGATATTCTTGAACGTCGCGTCCACGGCCCTCTCGGCCGAGTCCTTCGACAGCTCGGAGTCTTTCGCCACCTGGGCGACCAGCTCAGCTTTGTTCACGGGTCTATCCTTTCGATCAACCTCAATCGGGAGGAGCGGGAAAGCGCCTCGAGGCTGCTTTGGGTACGCACCGAGTCACAAACAGATGGTGTATGACTGGCGCAAAAAACCCGGAAAATCAACAAAAATGCCTGTCCGCGCGGAGCTTGCTCAATGCGCGGTTACGCCAGCGCCTGGCTCTTCCTTGGGTTGTAGAACCTGGCTGCCGGCGCCTTCCTCCTCCCAAACGATAGGCTGAGGCTGACGGGTGAAGGCGATCTTCAGCACCTCCTCCATCCGGGAGACCGTGCGGATATCGAGCACGTTCTTAAGCTCGTCCGGTATCTCCGTGAGATCCTTGGCGTTTTCGTCAGGGATGATCACCGTCTTGATGCCGGCCCTGAGTGCGGCCAAGAGCTTCTCCTTCAACCCGCCGATCGGCAGAACGCGGCCACGCAGGGTGATCTCGCCGGTCATGGCGACCTCCCGCTTCACCGGAATGCCGGTCATCAGCGAAACGATGGCGGTAACCATGGCGACGCCGGCCGACGGCCCGTCCTTGGGGGTCGCCCCCTCCGGGACGTGGACGTGGATGTCCCGCTTCTCGAAGAGCGGCGGCTCAATGCCGAAATCGACGGCGCGCGAGCGCACATAGGCATTGGCGGCCTGGATCAACTCCTTCATCACGTCGCGCAAATTTCCGGTGACGGTCATCTTGCCCTTGCCCGGCATCATCACGCCTTCGACGGTGAGGATCTCGCCGCCGACCTCGGTCCAGGCAAGTCCGGTCACGACGCCGACCTGATCCTCGAGCTCCGCCTCGCCGTAACGGTATTTCGGCACGCCGAGATAGTCTTCGAGGTTCTGGAGCGTGACCTTTACTGTCTTCTTCTTGCTCGTGAGCAGCTCCTTGACCGACTTGCGGGAGAGCTTGGCGATCTCGCGCTCGAGATTTCGCACGCCGGCCTCGCGCGTATAGCGGCGAATGATCTCCTTCAGCGCGTCGTCTTCGAGACTCCACTCTTCAGCCTCGAGCCCGTGCGCCTTGGTCATTGCGGGGATCAGGTGCCGCCGCGCGATCTCCGTCTTCTCGATCCTCGGTGTAGCCCGCAATGCGGATGATCTCCATGCGGTCCATCAAGGCCGGCGGGATATTGAGCGTGTTCGCCGTCGTCACGAACATCACGTTGGACAGGTCGTAGTCGACCTCCAGGTAATGGTCGTTGAACGTGTGGTTCTGCTCCGGGTCCAGCACTTCGAGCAGGGCCGAGGCCGGGTCTCCGCGGAAATCGGCGCCCATCTTGTCGACCTCGTCGAGCAGGAAGAGTGGGTTGATCTTCTTCGCCTTCCGCATCGACTGGATCACCTTGCCGGGCATCGAGCCGATATAGGTGCGGCGGTGGCCCCTGATCTCGGCCTCGTCGCGCACGCCGCCAAGGCTCATGCGCACGAACTCACGGCCCGTCGCTTTCGCGATGGACTTGCCGAGCGAGGTCTTGCCGACGCCGGGCGGCCCGACTAGGCAAAGGATCGGGCCCTTCAGCATGTTGGTGCGGGCCTGCACCGCGAGATACTCGACGATGCGGTCCTTGACCTTCTCGAGCCCGTAATGGTCCTCGTCGAGGGTCTTCTGCGCCTCTTCGAGGTCGCGCTTGATCTTGCCCTTGACGCCCCACGGGATCGTCAGCAGCCAGTCGAGGTAGTTGCGCACAACCGTGGCCTCGGCCGACATCGGGCTCATCTGGCGGAGCTTCTTCAGCTCGCCGATCGCCTTCTCGCGCGCTTCTTTCGAGAGCTTGGTCTTCTCGATCTTCTGCTCGATCTCGGAGAGGTCGTCGCGCCCCTCCTCGCTGTCGCCCAGCTCCTTCTGGATCGCCTTCATCTGCTCGTTCAGGTAATACTCACGCTGCGTCTTCTCCATCTGACGCTTGACGCGGCTCCTGATCTTGCGCTCGACCTGGAGCACGGAGATCTCGCTCTCCATCAGCGTGAAGACGCGCTCCAGCCGCTCGGAGACCGAAGTGACCTCGAGGATCTGCTGCTTCTCGGCGATCTTGATCGCGAGATGCGAGGCGATGGTATCAGCGAGCTTGGAATAGTCCTCGATCTGGCTCGCGGTGCCAAGCACCTCGGGCGAGATCTTCTTGTTGAGCTTCACGTAGCTCTCGAACTGGGACACGACGGAGCGCGCGAGCGCCTCGATCTCCTCCTCTGAGCCGAGCGTCTCGTCGACGCGCTCGATCTCGGCCTCGAAATAAGCCTCGTTCTCCGTGTAGCGCACGATCGAGGCGCGGCGCGTGCCTTCGACCAGCACCTTCACCGTGCCGTCGGGCAGCTTCAGGAGCTGGAGCACCGAGGCGAGCGTGCCCATGGCGTAGATGCCGTCGGTGGACGGCTCGTCGTCGCTCGCGTTCTTCTGCGCGACGAGCAGGATCTGCTTGTCGGTGCGCATCACCTCTTCCAGGGCGGCGATCGACTTCTCGCGGCCCACGAAGAGCGGGACGATCATATAGGGGAAGACGACGATGTCGCGGAGCGGCAACACCGGGTAGAGCTCGGCGCCTTCTTTCGGCGTGGACGGTTTCGATTCAGCCATGGCAGTCCGTCGCTTTCGTTTTTTGGCGGGCCGTAAAGCGTCCGCTATTTGTGGTCCGTCGTCCCACCCTCAGGACTCCGTTCTCGGCTCGGCGCAGTATCTCTGCAAACAGCGGGCCAAGCCCTGTGGCACTTACCCTCGGGCACGCGTAGGTGGCGACCTGAAAGCCCCGCGTCAAGGGCGCCCGCGCACCGCATTGGGCCCGGATTCCCGCTAGTTTGAGCGGGATTCGCCCTATTCTTCAAGCAGGAATGAGGCGAGGGTCAGGCGGTCGTGCCAAGCTCCTCCTGGCGGTCGGAGTAGATGCGCAAGGGCCGTGCCTTGCCTTCCACCACCTCGGAGCTGATTACGACCTCTTCCACGCCGCGCAAGGAGGGCAGCTCGAACATTGTGTCGAGCAGGATGCCTTCCATGATCGAACGCAACCCACGCGCGCCGGTCTTCCGCTCGATCGCCTTTTTGGAGATGGTGCGCAGGGACTCCTCGGCGAAGGTCAACTGCACGTCCTCCATCTCGAACAGGCGCTGATACTGCCTGACGAGCGCGTTCTTGGGCTCGGTCAGGATGCGCATCAGGGCCTCCTCGTCGAGGTCGTCGAGGGTGGCAATCACCGGCACACGGCCGATGAACTCGGGGATCAGGCCGAATTTAAGCAGATCCTCGGGCTCGACCCCCTTGAGGATGTCGCCGGTGCGGCGGTCGTCGACGGACTCGACCTTGGCGCCGAAGCCGATTGAGGTCGACCGGCCGCGCGCCGAGATGATCTTCTCGAGGCCCGCGAACGCGCCGCCGCACACGAACAGGATGTTCGTGGTGTCGACCTGGAGGAATTCCTGCTGCGGATGCTTGCGGCCGCCCTGCGGAGGAACGCTCGCGACCGTGCCTTCCATGATCTTGAGCAGGGCCTGCTGCACGCCCTCGCCCGACACGTCGCGGGTGATCGACGGGTTGTCGGATTTGCGGCTGATCTTGTCGACCTCGTCGATATAGACGATGCCGCGCTGCGCCCGCTCGACGTTGTAGTCGGCAGCCTGGAGCAGCTTGAGGATGATGTTCTCCACGTCCTCGCCGACATAGCCGGCCTCGGTGAGCGTGGTCGCATCCGCCATGGTGAAGGGCACGTCGAGGATGCGCGCGAGCGTCTGCGCGAGCAGCGTCTTGCCGCAGCCCGTGGGCCCGATCAACAGGATGTTCGACTTGGCAAGCTCGACGTCGGAATTCTTGCTCGAATGGTTGAGCCGTTTGTAGTGGTTGTGAACGGCGACCGACAGCACGCGCTTGGCGTAATCCTGGCCGATCACGTAGTCGTCGAGGACGGCGCAAATCTCCATCGGGGTCGGCACGCCGTCGCGCGACTTCACCAGCGAGGATTTGTTCTCCTCGCGGATGATGTCCATGCAGAGCTCGACGCATTCATCACAGATGAACACGGTCGGGCCGGCGATCAGCTTGCGAACCTCGTGCTGGCTCTTGCCGCAGAAAGAGCAGTAGAGAGTGTTCTTCGAATCGGTTCCGCTCACCTTGCTCATTCGTTCATCCAATTCTCAACCGTCACTGGGCGCAAGCGTCTTCTGCGCTTTTGCGCCGTTTCCAAAGCGTCCCACCGCGCAAGCGTGAGCCCCTGTCTCCCAGGAAAAGATTGCCGATACGGCAATCACAGCATGCTAAGGCGGCACTGATCAAGGATTGATTAATCACGCTTTTCCACCGGGGTCGATCCGCTTACGGATGATGCACGTTGCGTGCCTTATGCCTTATCGCCGGTCGATCCCACGGCGGTTCGCCGTTAGCCCTAACGGAACTGTCGATCGTTTGACAGGCTTTACGCCCCGCCCTGTCACGATACCGGCGCGAGCTTCTCCACTTTCTCGTCCAGCGGATGGCGCTTGTTGATCACCTCGTCGACGATACCGAACTTCCGCGCGTCCTCGGCGGAGAGGAAGTAGTCGCGGTCGAGCGTTCGTTCGATGGTCTCGTAGTCCTGCCCGGTATGACGCACATAGATGTCGTTCAGCCGGCGCTTCATCTTGATGATGTCCTCGGCGTGGCGCTCGATGTCGCTCGCTTGGCCCTGGAAGCCACCGGAGGGCTGGTGCAACAGGATGCGCGCATTCGGCAGCGCGTAGCGCATGCCCTTCTCGCCGGCTGCCAGCAGCAGCGAGCCCATCGAGGCAGCCTGGCCGATGCAGAGCGTGGCGATCGGCGGCCTGATGAACTGCATCGTGTCGTAGATCGCCATGCCGGAGGTCACGATGCCGCCCGGCGAGTTGATGTACATGGAAATCTCTTTCTTCGGATTCTCCGCCTCGAGGAACAGGAGCTGGGCCGTGATGACCGAGGCCACATGGTCCTCGATCGGGCCGGTGACGAAGACGATGCGCTCCTTCAGCAGGCGCGAATAGATGTCGTAAGCGCGCTCGCCGCGGTTGGTCTGTTCGACCACCATAGGGACGAGCGTGCTGGAATAGGTGTCGATCGGATTGGTCATCACTGTCCCAAACTGAGGGCTCCCGCCCTCGGCGGTGGAGGGGCGCGCCGGGCAAATCTTTCGAGGCTAGCGCCTACTACATATGGTGACGGCGTGCGAAACGGAAGGGGCGATATGCTTACTGCCCAGCGCTCCTCCGCTTAGCGGCGCTTCCGGCCCTTCCCAGCGCGATCTTGGCCGTGATCATGGTCATGGTCATGGCCATGGTCATGATCGTGGCCATGTTCATGATCATGATCGTGATGATGGCCACGGCCGTGCGGCTCGTCGGGGTCGGCGTAGAGTTCCTCGACGCTCACCGGTTTGTCCGTCACCTTGGCAAGCTCGAGAATATAGTCGACCACCTTGTCCTCGAAGATCGGCGCCCTGATCTCGGCAAGCATTTGCGGATTGTTGCGGTAGAAGTCGTAGACCTTGCGCTCTTGACCGGGGAACTGCCTGATCCGCTCGAGCAGCGCCCGGCTCACTTCGTCCTCCGAGACGGCGATCTTGTTGCGCGTGCCGACCTCCGACAGCAGAAGCCCAAGCCGCACGCGCCGCGCGGCGATGTCGTAATACTCAGCGCGGGCCTTCTCCTCGGTCGTGCCCTCGTCCTCGAAGCTGCGCTTGGTGCGTTCGAGGTCGCTCTGCACCTGGCGCCAGATGGCCTGGAACTCGTTGTCGACGAGGCTAGGCGGCAGCTCGAAACTGTGGCTCTCGTTGAGCGTGTCGAGCAGCGAGCGCTTAAGCTTCAGCCGCGAGGCCGTGGCGCGGTCCTGTTCGAGCCGTTGCTTGACGGTCTCACGCAGCTTCTCGACGGAGTCCACGCCGAGGGCCTTGGCGAAGTCGTCGTCGACCGGCGGCTCTTCCGGCGCGCCGACCTCCTTAACCTTCACGACGAAGCGCGCCGCCTTCCCAGCAAGGTGCGCCGCCGGATAGTCCTCGGGAAACGTCACGTCGATCTCCCGCTCCTCGCCTGCCTTGGCGCCGGTCAGGCCCTCCTCGAAGCCGGGGATGACCTGGCCGCTGCCGAGCAGGACCGGCGCGTCCTCGGCGGTCCCGCCGTCGAACGGCTCGCCGCCGATCGTGCCCGTGAAGTCGATGATGAGCCGGTCGCCCGAAGCTGCCGCGCCGTCTTTCGGCTTGTAGCGGAGATTGGCCGCACGCAGCCGCCCGATGGCCTTCTCGATGTCGTCTTTGGTGACCTCGGCAACGGGGCGATCGAGCGCGATCTTGCCGAAATCCATCGTCTCGACTTTTGGCAGCACCTCGAAGGAGAGCGTGTAGGCAAGATCGCTCGTGCCGGCGAAAATCTTATCGATCTCGGCGGGGTCCTCCGGAAGGCCGACGGTCGGCTGCGCGGCGGGGCGCTCCTCACGCTGGGAGATCGCCGCGCGGCTCGTTTCTTCGACCGCCTGCTGAACCACCTCGGCCATCACCGAGCGGCCAAAGACCTTACGCAGATGCTCCTTCGGCACGCGGCCCGGCCTGAAGCCTTTTAGCCGCGCGCGGCCCTTCAGCTCGTCGAGCCGCGCCGATAGCCGGCGCTCGAGCTCGTCCGCGCCGATCACCACCTTGAGCTCGCGGCGCAAGCCCTCCGTATTCGTTTCCGTGACGTTCATGCGTCTTCGTCCATGCATTCGCTGGTGCGGGCGGAGGGAGTCGAACCCCCAAGGCCGAAGCCACCAGAACCTAAATCTGGCGTGTCTACCAGTTCCACCACGCCCGCTTTTGAAGGGTCGTAGGCGCCAGCCTTGCGCCTTGCGGCGCGTCTATATCACAGCCTTGGCGTTATGCCAGCCCGAGGGCCAAGGCCGGGCCTCTGTCAGGGTGACGTCGGCTCGTCTATGATGCCGGCGCCCGCCAGCCTGCCAAGCAACGAACCCACCCATCCTAAAGATAGGAAGCGCTTGGTCCGATGAAGAGTCTCTGGTTTGTGATCGCCATGCTCCTGGTCGCCACGGTCTCCTGGCTTGCCTGGGGTTATTACAGGGCCGACGACGTGGCGAAGGCCATCTCCGACCACCTACCCTCCCAGGAACGCCTCGACGCCATGTCTCATGAGGAAACCGAGGTCGCGCTCAAAATCGCGATGTCGGCCTGCACGCGTCTGCAGAGCCTGCAATGGAACCCGCTTGCACGGCTCATGCGGGGTGATGAGATCGCCATGCTTGCCGAGCATTGCGAGCTGCTCGAAGCACGCCAACAGGCGCTTTCCGGCCCCTAAGCTTCGCGCAGGCGGAATGCCGTGCCAGACACGCGGCATTCCGCGCAATTTCCGCGTCTTGCGGCGGCGTGTTCCGCTCATTAGGTTGCCGCGAGACCCCTGCCCAACCATTCACGAAGCTCACGTGTCCTACCGCAACGGCATCATCGAGGCGATCGGGAATACCCCGCTGATCAAGCTCAAGCGCGCGTCGGAGGAGACCGGCTGCCTAATCCTCGGCAAGGCCGAGTTCATGAACCCCGGCCAGTCGGTGAAGGACCGCGCGGGCCTGTTCATTATTCGCGATGCGCTGAACTCCGGCAGCCTGCAGCCCGGCGGCACCGTGGTCGAGGGCACGGCGGGCAATACTGGCATCGGCTTGGCACTCATCGACAATGCGCTCGGGCTCAAGACGGTGATCGTCATCCCCGACACGCAGTCCGACGAGAAGAAGCAGATGCTGCGGCTTACGGGCGCACGGCTGATCGAGGTGCCTGCGGTCCCTTACAAGGATCCGAACAACTACGTGAAATATTCCGGCCGGCTTGCCGAGGAGCTCAACCGCACCGAGCCCAACGGCGCGCTCTGGGCCAATCAGTTCGACAATATCGCCAACCGGCAGGCCCATATCGAGACGACGGCGCAGGAGATCTGGCGCGATCTCGACGGCAAGGTCGACGGTTTCATCTGCGCGGTCGGCACGGGCGGCACGCTCGCCGGTGTGTCGATGGGGCTCAAGGAGCACAACCGCGATGTCGTGATCGGCATTGCCGACCCGATGGGCGCCGCGCTCTATAACTACTACAAGCACGGCGTGCTCAAGGCGGAAGGAAGCTCGATCACCGAAGGCATTGGCCAGGGCCGCATCACCGCCAATCTCGAAGGTGCGGTGATCGATCAGGCTTATCAAATCAAGGACGAAGAGGCCCTCCCCATCGTGTTCGACTTGCTGTCGGAGGAAGGGCTCTGCCTCGGCGGGTCGAGCGGTATCAACGTGGCCGGCGCAATCAGGCTCGCCCGCGATCTCGGCCCCGGTCATACGATCGTCACGGTGCTGGCCGATTGCGGCACCCGCTACCAAAGCCGGCTGTTCAACCCCAAATTCCTGCGTGAGAAGGGGCTGCCCGTGCCGCAATGGCTCGACCAAAAGCAGGCGGCCACGCCCCCGGCATTCGTCTAGGCTCCAAGGAGGACCGTTTTGTCGACGCTGACCAAGACATGGCTAACCGAGACCGATGAGCTTGCCCGCGAGCTCGACGCGCCCGACCTCGTCGTCATCGATGCGTCCTGGCATATGCCGAGCGACGGGCGCGACGCGCACGCCGAATATCTCGAAGAGCACATCCCCGGCGCGATCTTCTTCGACATCGACGAGATCGCGGACACCAAGAGCAGCCTCCCCCATATGCTCCCGCCGCCCGAGAAATTCTCCTCGCGCATGCGCTCGATGGGAGTCGGCGACGGCGCGCGCGTGGTGATCTACGATTCGCACGGGCTGTTCAGCGCGGCGCGTGTCTGGTGGACCTTCCGCGTGATGGGGGTCGAGGACGTAACCGTGCTGAACGGCGGGCTGCCGAAATGGAAGCGCGAAGGGCGCCCGCTCGAAAGTGGCGAGCCCCCGCACCGCACCGCGCGGCATTTCACGGCGCGGCGCAATCTCGATCTGCTGCGCGACGTGTCGGACGTGAAGAAGATCGTGAAGGACAAGTCGGCCGAGATCGTCGATGCCCGGGCGCCCGAACGCTTCGCGGGCACGGCGCCGGAGCCGCGGCCTGGCCTGCGCTCTGGCCATATCCCCGGCGCGCGCAACGTTCCTTTCCCGCGCCTGCTCAACAAGGACGGCACGCTGAAATCGCCGCGTGAGCTCGAGCGCGTATTCGCGGAGGCTGGCGTCGATCTCGGAAAGCCGATCGTTGCGAGCTGCGGCTCTGGCATCACCGCAAGCGTGCTCGCGCTTGCGCTCGCCGAAATCGGACATCGCCGCGCCGCCGTCTATGACGGCTCGTGGTCCGAGTGGGGCGCCGACCCGAGCTTGCCTATCGAGACCGGCTAGGAGCGAGATTGAGCAAGCGCACCGGGAAGCAGAAGGACGACACCAGGCTCGCGCATGCGGGCCGGGAGCCGTTCCGTCAGCATGGCTTCGTCAACACGCCGATCTATCGCGGCTCGACCGTGCTATTCCCGACGGTTGCAGCGCTCGAGGCGAACGATCAAGACTTCACCTACGGACGGCTCGGCACGCCCACGGTCAGGGCGCTCGAAGAGGCGATCGCCGAACTCGAAGGGGGACACCGCACGCTGCTTGCGCCCTCGGGGCTCTCGGCCATCGTCACCGCGCTGTTGGCGTTCGTGTCGACCGGCGATGAAATCCTGGTCTCCGATAGCGTCTACCGGCCGACGCGGCGCTTCTGCGACAGTGTGCTGAAGCGGCTCGGCATCAAGACGATCTATTACGATCCGCTGATCGGTGCTGGCATCGCGAAGCTGATCACGAAAAAGACGTGTGTCGTGTTCACAGAGTCGCCCGGCTCGCAAACTTTCGAGGTGCAGGACGTGCCTGCCATCGCGGCGGCCGCGCACGCGGCAGGCGCCGTCGTCATCCTCGACAACACGTGGGCTACGCCGCTCTACTTCAAGCCGTTCGAGCATGGCGCCGACGTGTCGATCCAGGCCGCCACGAAATATATCGTCGGCCATGCCGACGCGATGCTCGGCGCGATCACCACGACGGAAGCTGTCACCAAGACCGTCGCCAAGGCGCATGAGGAGCTTGGCGTCTGCCCAGGACCGGAGGACGCCTATCTCGGCTTACGCGGGCTGCGGAGCCTTGGCGTGCGGCTCGAGCGGCACCAGCGCTCGGGGCTCGAGATTGCCGAATGGCTAGCGGCGCGGCCCGAAGTAGCGCGCGTGCTCCACCCAGCCCTTCCAACCGATCCCGGTCACGCGATCTGGTGCCGGGACTTCAGGGGGGCGTCGGGCCTGTTCTCGATCGTGCTCCAGCCCGCCTCGCATGAAGCGCTCGCTCGGATGCTGGATGGACTCAAGCTGTTCGGCATGGGTTATTCGTGGGGCGGCTTCGAGAGCCTCATCCTGCCATTTGACCCGAGCGTCTATCGGACTGCGACGAAATGGAAGGCTGAAGGGCCTGCGCTGCGGCTCCATATCGGGCTTGAGGACGTCGAGGACCTGAAGGCCGATCTCGACGCGGGGCTGGCGCGGCTTAACGCGCGCGCATAGGCGCAAGACGGAGATTTGCAGCAATGGATCTGAAGTTGCGCGGCAAGCGGGCGCTGGTCACAGGCTCGACGGCGGGCATCGGCTTTGCCATTGCGAATGGGCTCGCCCGCGAGGGTGCAGAGGTCATCGTCAACGGCCGCTCGGAGAAGCGGGTCGCCGAGGCGGTTAAGCGCATAAGCTCGGAAGCCGGATCGCAGGGTCTCGGCATAGCGGCCGACCTCGGCAATGCTGAAGGCATAACACGCCTCGCTGAGAAAGCTGGCCGCGTCGACATTCTCGTCAACAATGTCGGCATTTTCGAGCCGGTCCCGTTCCTTGAGATCGACGACCACGCCTGGCTGCATATCTTCGAGGTCAACGTGATGAGTGGCGTGCGGCTCGCGCGCGCTCTGTTGCCCGGCATGGTCGAGCGCGGTTGGGGCCGCGTCGTTTTCATCTCGAGCGAATCCGGCGTGCAGATTCCCGCCGAGATGGTGCATTACGGCGTGACCAAGACGGCGCAGCTCGCGCTCTCGCGGGGGATCGCCGAGACTGTGGCATGCACGGGCGTCACGGTGAATTCCGTGCTGCCGGGCCCGACGCGCTCCGACGGCGTGGTCGAATTCCTCGACAAGCTTGCGCGCGAACAAGGGGCCGAGGCCGATTCTTTGGAAGAGAGTTTCGTCCGAACCATGCGGCCTTCCTCGCTGATCGGCCGCTTCGCCGAGCCCGAGGAGGTCGCAAACCTTGTCGTGTTCCTCGCCGGCGAAGGCGCGTCAGCCATCACAGGAGCTGCGCTCCGCGTCGATGGTGGCGTGGTGCGGAGCATCGTTTAGGGCTGCACCCTCGCCCGTCATGGTGAGGTGCAAGCGCCGTCCTTCGAGCTCGGGCTTCGCCCTCGCACCTCAGGATGACGGCGCTTGCCTCGAACCACGGCTAATCCAGCTCGTAGGCGATGAGCGTGCTGTCGAGCATGATCGGGATGATGACGGTTTTCGTGTCGGGGAGATAAGTCTGGTCGGCGCTTCCCTGATTGAGGTCGATCAGAACCGTGGCCTTGCCCTTGGAGTCGATGCGGTAGAGGGCGCCCGCATTCCAGTCGCTCACGAGGTAGACACCTGGAATGAGCGACTCTAGCCCGTCGAGATTGCCGATTGGGGTGCCGTCGCCGAACTTGGTGATCTTCTTGTCCTCGATATTGACCGAGAGCATGCCGGCCTTCTCTTCCTTCTGCCCCTCGCTGGCGAGCGTGCCGAACGCCGCAACGATTAGCTTGTCGCCCTGCACTAGCAATCCGTTCGGCCCATGCAACTGGTCGCTCGTGAGCCAGGGCTCGAAGACACCGTCCTTCAGGCGCCAGATCGTGTTGGTGGGCGTGTCGGAGACGTAGACCGTGCCGTCGGGCGCGGCGACCACGTCGTTCAGGAATAGTGCGTTCTTGGCGGGATAGCGCTTTACGATCTCGCCCGAGGCGACGTTGATCTCGACCAGCTCATCGATGTCGCCGACATAGAGGGTGCGGTCGTGCAGCGCGAGGCCCGCCGGACCGTTCAGGCCCTTGACCCATTCCCGCACGCTGATCTTCCCGTCGGACGTGAGCTTGGAGATGAAGCCGTTGCCGTCCTTCTGCATGACGGCGCCGTTGACGTTGCTCACATAGAGCGCACCGGTGAGCGGATCCCGCACGACCAACTCTGGGTTCGCCAGGCCTTTGGTCTCCCATAGGAGCTTGGGCTCTGCCGCGGCGGGAGTGGAGGCGATGGCGGGGACGATCAGGGCAAGGAGCAGTCCGATGACAAGGCGCATGGGGTTCCTCGAAAGGCGTGACGGGATGGCGGGACGTCTTGCAGAGAGATAGGAGCGAAGGTGGTGGTCCCGCAAGGATTCGAACCTTGAACCCTCTGCTTAGAAGGCAGATGCTCTATCCCTTGAGCTACGGGACCGTTGGGTCGGGCCGCACTATAGCGCCAAACGCGTGAAGGTTTCAGTGCGTCCAGCGGTCTGGCCTGCCGAACTTAAAATTCTCCGCGTAGGATTTCGGTCTGACCTTCGCCTCTTGCGGCTCTTCCAGGCGGAAGGCAATGCCATGACGCGTGGCGAAAGCTATGGCCTCCTCCTTGGTCGCGAAGGTGAGCCGCACCTGGCCCCGTGTGTCGGCAGAGCTGGTCCAGCCCATCAGGGGCTCGATCGTGCGCGCGGCCTGCGGCTCGAATTCGAGCACCCAGTCGCGCGCGGCAGCGAGGCCCTGCTGCATCGCGGTCCTGGCGGGCTTGTAGATACGCGCGGCGGCCATGGTTTGTCCTTGCACTGTGCGGGCGGGCGATGGTCGGGGCAGCAAGATTCGAACTTGCGACCCCCTGCTCCCAAAGCAGGTGCGCTACCAGACTGCGCTATGCCCCGATCGCTTCGCCTTCCGACCGATAGATAGTTCGCCGGAGCTCGCGAGGCTAGCCTTAAGGCGTTAAGTCCGGGTCACTCTGCAAGCCCCGGATAAACGACCTTGTCCCCGATCCGCAATGCCATCTTGTCGGCTTGGCCTGCATTGAGCTCGAGCACGGCCACCACGTCGCCCTCGGATGCGATCGCCTCGGTCGAGTGCGGCACGGTATGGGACACGATGCGATGCACCTTGCCGCCTGCGGCGATGAAGATCATGTCGAGCGGGATGATGGTGTTCTTCATCCACATCGCCGCCGGCTGTGGTTGGTCGTAGAGGAACAGCATGCCCGCGTTTTCCGGCAGTTCGCGGCGGAACATCAGCCCGAGCGCGCGCTCCTGATTGGTGGTCGCCACCTCGACGCTGAAATTGTGATCGCCGGACGCCGTCTTCAACACGACCGTGCCGCTGCCCGTGGCATGGGCGCACGAAGAAGCGAAAAGAAGCGCGAG
The DNA here is from genome assembly GCA_963821255.1 of uncultured Alphaproteobacteria bacterium. Taxonomy (GTDB): domain Bacteria; phylum Pseudomonadota; class Alphaproteobacteria; order Rhizobiales; family Methyloligellaceae; genus Methyloceanibacter. The sequence goes on from CAWGCX010000011.1 coordinate 510,188, forward strand.
CCCAACAAATAGAACGGCCGCCAAACGGCGGCCATGCGGCGCAAGCCTTGCGGCTATCAGTGAGAGGATGGTCCCGACGAAGCGTCCGGTTTGAGTTCCGCGGCCATCAGCCCTTTGGGCCCGCGGCCATAGCGCACGAGCAGCGTCTGCCCGGGCCTGAGCTCCGTAAACCCGCAGCGCCGGAGCGTCTCCATATGCACGAAAATATCGAGGCTCTGCGGGCCGCGCGTCAGAAAGCCGAAGCCACGCAAGCGGTTGAACCACTTGACCATGGCCCGCTCCCAGTCGCTCTCCGGCACCACCACGACATGGGTGCGCTGCGGAAGCTGCGACGGGTGCACCGCTGTCGAATCGTCCATCGCGCGGATGCGGAAGGCCTGCAGCCCCTTCGGGCGGCGCAGCACCTCGCAGACCACCCGCGCGCCCTCGTAGGCGGTCTGAAACCCGTCGCGACGCAGGCACGTCACATGCAAGAGGACGTCGGGCAGGTCCTCGTCCGGGACGATGAACCCATAGCCCTTTGACGCATCGAACCACTTGATCGACCCTGATACTTCGAAGACATCAACTGTGGCTTCCTCGTCGCGTTGGGTAAGGCCCTCTACAAGTGGCGGTTCTTTCGCCCCCATGCCGCATTCCCCCGCTTCACTTCCTACGCAGCCGAAACGACGCCCCACACACGAATCGGCCGGAATACACTCGCTCCGAACATAGCATCGCGGCCATAACTGGCCAGAGGAAATTTCCACGCGTTCCTTCGCTTCTCCACAATGCGCGGCCGACTTAGCGATTTGTCGGCAAGGATCGACGCAAGCGACTGATCGGCAAGCAAATCTCTTTTCGCGCGGGCTTGCAGTGCAGGCGCGGCCTCGTAACGTTAGATTCGAGCGCGTCCGGCGCGCAAATATTTCTGCTGCCGAGAGAAATTTCGTTTTCGGCGCGCCGGAGGCGCGCTCATCGGCCAAGCGTAGGTGCCAGGCCACAGGATGCCGCCAATTCGCGCGCAATTCTGAAAAAGATCTGGCGAGCGTGGCGCGCTTGCCACAGTTGCGCGCCGCGCGCTAAGGAGGGACTCAGGGTCAGCGTCTCGAGAGGAGGGCGCGAGCGATGAAATATCTGCACACCATGGTGCGGGTCAGCGATCTCGACCAGTCGCTCGACTTCTACTGCAACAAGCTTGGGCTAAAGGAAGTGAGGCGGATGGAGAGCCCGCAAGGCCGCTTCACGCTCGTCTATCTCGCTGCGGCGGGCGACGAGGACGCGCAGGTCGAGCTCACTTATAACTGGGACCCGGAGGTCTATGGCGAGGCTCGCAATTTCGGCCACCTTGCCTATGAGGTCGACGATATCTACGCGACTTGCGAGAAGCTGATGAAGGCGGGGGTGACCATCAACCGGCCGCCGCGCGACGGCCACATGGCGTTCATCCGCTCGCCCGACAATATCTCGATCGAGTTCCTGCAGAAGGGCAAGCCCTTGCGTCCGCAGGAGCCCTGGGCCTCGATGCCGAATACGGGAAAGTGGTGATTATGGCGCCCCCTAGGGGGATCGAACCCCTGTTTTCAGGTTGAAAACCTGACGTCCTGACCATTAGACGAAGGGGGCGGCGCTGGAGCCCCGTCATATAGAAGGCCGCGCGGCCTCAAGCAAGAACGCGCGGGTCGGCCGCGTCCTCGATCATCAGCTCGACGCTCTCGGTGCCCTGCCAGCTCGTGCGACGCGCGCGGCCTGCGACGTGGAGGGTTGCCCCCTCCCCTTGCAGCAGCAGATCGCCGAGCGCCGTGCCGGCCACGCGGAAGGCGCATGCCTCGATGCGGCTCCCGTCAGAAGCGGCTAGCGTGCAGCGGACATGCAGCTCTTTGATCAGACGGACGCGGCTTACGCGATGCGACGGGAAGGCAAAACGCGGCTCAGGATGGCCCGGTCCGTAAGGTCCGGCACGGTCGATGAGGTCGATCAACGCGAGGTTCGCGCCGGCCGCCGAGAGTGTCCCGTCGATGCGGAGCTCGCGCGCGGCGCCAGCGCGCGCCACGGGCTCCGCGAGGCGCTCGCGCAAGAAGCCGTGGACCGCGTCGTGCTTGCGGCGCTCAAGCGCGAAGCCCGCAGCCATGGCGTGGCCGCCGCCCTTGATCAGCAATCCCTGATGCACCGCCTCACGCACGGCGGCGCCAAGATCGACGGATGCAATCGAGCGCGCCGAGCCTGTCGCGGTGCCGTCAGGCTCGAAGCTCATAATGAGGGTGGGCAGACGGAATCGGTCTGCAACGCGCGAGGCGACGAGCCCGAGCAGGCCCTTGTGCCAGCCTTCGGCGCCGAGAAACAGCAAAGACGCATCGGGGTCAGCGGCAATCGTCGCCTCGGCGCGCGCTAGCGCGTCTTCAAGCATGCGTTCCTCAATCGCCCGGCGCTCGGCATTCATCGCTTCGAGACGGAAGGCGATGCTGCGCGCCTCGATGTCATCGTCCAAGGCGAGCAGCTTGGCGCCGAGGCTTGAAGCGCCCACCCTCCCCCCGGCGTTGATGCGCGGACCCAGGATGAAGCCGAGCGTGTAGCAGGTCGGCGCCTCGTCGATGCGGGCCGCGTCTGCCAGCGCGCACAAGCCGGCATTGGTCCTGAGACGCATGAGCCGTAGGCCCTTGGCGACGAAGGCGCGGTTCGCCTCGATCAGCGGAACCACATCGCACACCGTCGCGAGCGCCACCAGATCGAGCAGGCCGAGCAAGTCGGGCTCGACATGGTCGCGGTAATAGCCCTCGCGCCTGAGCGCCCGCACGGTCGCGACGAGGAACAGGAACACGACGCCTGAAGCGGCGAGATGCCCCTGGCCCGATAGATCATCCTGCCGATTGGGATTGACCACTGCGAAGGCTTGCGGCAGCGCCTCGTCGGCCTGGTGATGGTCGATGACGATGATTTCGGCGCCTGCCGCATTGGCGGCAGCGATGGCGGCGGATGCGTTGGTGCCGCAATCGACGGTGAGGATGAGGCGTGCCCCCTCCTCCGCAAGCGCGGTGAGCGCTTCGACGCTTGGGCCATAGCCCTCCGTCAAGCGGTCGGGGATATAGGTCGTGCAAGCGTGCCCGTGCGCGCGCAGGAAACGCTCGATCAGCGCGACGGACGCCGCACCGTCGACGTCGTAGTCGCCGAACACCGCAACAGGCTCGCCAGAGCGGATGGCGGCCGCGAAGCGCATCGCTGCCTTGTCCATGTCCTGGAGCAGCTCCGGGTCAGGCATCAGCGTGCGGAGTGACGGGTCGAGATGGCGCGAGGCGGTGTGCGGCTCCGCACCGCGCGCGGCGAGCACGCGTCCAAGCAGCTCGGGCAGGCCGTGCGCCTGGGCTATCGCGGTGGCGGCAAGCGCGCGCGACGGATCGAGACGCTCGACCCAGCGATTGCCGCGCGCGGAGCGCTCGACGCCGAGCAGCGCGGGCTCATGCCCGCTGTCTGACAGATCGCATTTGAGAGCCGCCGTCACGTTACGCCGTCCACGCGCTAACCATTGGGGCGCGAGTGTAGGGTGATTCGGCGCTGCCGCCCGTCAGTCGAACTTGCCGATGGCGGGGTGCTCGGTATTCATCCACCGGACCGTGTGGGTCGAGGCGCGCATCACCACGGTATGGGTCGCAATGGCCTCCTTGGTGAAGTGCACGCCCTTGAGCAGCGAGCCGTCGGTGATGCCGGTGGCGGCGAAAGAGAGGTCGCCGCGGATCATGTCGGGGATCGCGTATTTGCGGCTCAAGTCGAAAAAGCTTGCGGCGCGCGCGCGGGCGCGTTGCTGATCGTTGACCGCGACCAGCCGTCCCTGCATCTGGCCGCCGATACAAGCGAGCGCCGCGGCGGCCAGCACGCCCTCCGGCGCACCACCAATGCCCATATACATATCGATGCCGGTCTCGAGCGGCTCGGTGACGTGAATGACACCGGCGATGTCGCCGTCGGCGATCAGCCTGAGCGAAGCGCCGGCCGCCTTCACCTGCTCGATGAGCTTGGCGTGGCGCGGTCGGTCGAGGATGCAAACCGTGACCTCCCTGACCGGCACGCCCTTGGCGCCTGCGAGTGCGGCAAGGTTGTCGGCGGGCGAGGCGTCGAGATCGACCAAGCCTTCGGGGAAGCTCGGCCCAATCGCGATCTTGTCCATGTAGATGGGTGGCACTTTCAGCAGGGTGCCGTGCTCGGCCAGCACGAGAACCGAGAGCGCGTTGGGCAGTGCCTTGGCACAGAGCGTGAGGCCTTCGACCGCATCGACCGCGAGATCGACGCGGGGGCCCTTGCCGCCTGCTCCGACCGTCTCACCGATATAAAGGAGCGGCGTCTCATCGGCCTCTCCCTCGCCCACCACGACCGTCGCCTCGATCGGCATGGCGGCGAGCGCGCGGTACATGGCTGTGGCGGCGGCGATGTCGGCGGCGACTTCGTCGCCCCGCCCGCGCCATTCGGCGGCGGCGACAGCGGCAGCTTCGGTGACCCGCACGATGTCGAGTGCGAGCGTGCGATCGACTTCGCTTGCCGCCGCCTTCGACACTGGCGCTCCTCCCTTACTCTCGGGCGATCTTACCTACATGCGCGCAGTCTTGGCACGCTCCGATCAAAGTTTTTCGATGCGGATCATACGCGGCTTCTCGTCGATATGGCCGTCGCGCTCGATGGCCGCGAGCGCGTTGCGGATGGCGGCCTCGGTGGTCTGATGCGTGATCATCACCACGGTCGTCGGAGACCCCTTGTGCCGCCGGTCGATGCCTGGAAGCTCCTCGCGCGGCCGGCGCTGCACGATGCTCTCGATTGAGATGCCCTGCTCGGCCATGCGGGTGGCGATGGCCGCGAACGCGCCGGTTCGGTCGTAGACCGAAAGCCTGATGTAGTAGCCGCCTTCATGCGCGCGCATCTCGGCCTTCTTGTAGGGTTTCAAGTCCTTCGCTTTGGTGCCGAAAGGCGGCAGGATATGGCCGCGCGCGATGTCGATGAGGTCGCTCGTCACCGCTGAGGCCGTGGCGGCGCCGCCAGCGCCCCGCCCCACCAGCACCACGTCTCCCATGAAATCGCCGTCGATCGCGACGGAGTTCAGGACGCCGTCAACCTCGGCGATCGCAGTGTGCTTCGGCACCATGGTCGGATGCACGCGCTGCTCGATTCCGCTCTCGGTGCGGGACGCCACGCCGAGCAGCTTGATGCGATAGCCGAGATCGTCGGCGGCCTCGATATCGGCCGGAGTGATCGCTTCGATGCCCTCGATATAGATGCTATCCAAGCTCACGCGCGTCCCGAAAGCGAGGCTCGTCAACAGTGCGAGTTTATGCGCCGTGTCGAAGCCCCCGATGTCGAAGGTGGGGTCGGCCTCGGCAAAGCCTTGCGCTTGCGCCTCCTTCAGCACATCGGCGAAGCTCCGGTTCTCCCGCTCCATCGTCGTCAGGATGTAGTTACAGGTGCCGTTGAGGATGCCGTAGACGCGAGAGATGTCATTGCCCTGCAGGCTCTCGCGGATGACTTTCACGACCGGGATGCCGCCGGCAACGGCCGCTTCGAAATTCAGCGCGACGCCGTTCTTCTCGGCAAGCGTGGCGAGGCTCGTGCCGTGATGGGCAAGCAGCGCCTTATTGGCGGTCACCACATGCTTGCCGGCACGGAGCGCGGCCTCGACGGAGGCCTTGGCGACGCCGCCCACCCCTCCCATCAGCTCGACGAAAACGTCGATCTCCGGATCCTTGGCGAGCGCGACCGGATCCTTCACGCGCCGGAAGGTTGAGATGTCGACGGCCTTGTTGCGGCGGTCTTCCAGCGTCGAGACCGCGACGATCTCGATCGGCCGCCCCGCCCGGGCCGCGAGCGTGTCGCCTCGGGCCGCAAGCAGCTGCAAGAGACCGCCTCCCACGGTGCCGACGCCTGCCAGCCCAACCTTCAAACCGTCAGCCATCGGTGGGATCAGAGCGCCCGGTTCGCCTTGGAGGCAATGGGAATGACGTTGTGCAGCGTTTTTGCCGACTCGGCGAGAAACTTGCGGATGTTGCGCGCGGCCTGACGGATGCGTTGCTCGTTCTCGACGAGTGCGATGCGCACATAGCCTTCGCCATATTCGCCGAAACCGACGCCGGGCGAGACCGCGACACCCGCCTTTTCGAGCAGGAGCTTTGAAAATTCGAGGCTGCCGAGATGCGCGAACATGTCCGGGATGGGCGCCCAGGCGAACATGGTCGCGGGCGGCGAAGGGATCGGCCAGCCGGCGCGGGCGAGCGCCTCGACCAGGCAGTCGCGGCGGCGCTTGTAGAGGCCGCGTATCTCGTCGATGCAGTCCTGCGGGCCGTTCAGCGCCGCGGCCGCCGCGACCTGGATCGGCGTAAAGGCGCCGTAGTCGAGATAGGACTTCACGCGTGTCAGCGCCTGGATCAGTCGCTCGTTGCCGACGGCGAAGCCCATGCGCCAGCCGGGCATGGCGTAAGTCTTGGACAAAGTCGTGAACTCGACGGCGAGATCGATTCCGCCGGGAATCTCCAAGATCGACGGCGGCGGCTCGCCCTCGAAATAGATCTCGGCATAGGCGATGTCCGAGAGCACGATCAGGTCGTGCTTCTTGGCGTAGGCGACGACCTCCCGGTAGAAGTCGCGTGATGCGACCACGGCCGTCGGGTTGGCGGGAAAGTTCAGCACGAGCGCCGAGGGCTTCGGCACCGAGTGCCGCATGGCCTTGTCGAGCGAGGCCATGAACTGGCTGTCGGTGCGCGCTGGGAGATGCCGGATCACGCCGCCAGACATGATGAAGCCGAACTCGTGGATGGGATAAGTCGGGTTCGGCACGAGGATCACGTCGCCCGGCGCGGTAATCGCTTGAGCCATGTTGGCGAAGCCTTCCTTGGAGCCGAGCGTCGCGACGACCTGGGTATTAGGGTCGAGCTTCACGCCGAATCGGCGCGCGTAATATGCGGCTTGCGCTTTGCGCAGACCCTGGATGCCCTTCGAGGCGGAATAGCGGTTGGTGCGCGGATCGTGCATCGCCTCGAGCAGCTTGGCGACGATATGCGGCGGGGTCGGCATGTCGGGATTGCCCATTCCGAAATCGATGATGTCGTCGCCGCGCGCGCGCGCTTCGGCCTTGAGCTTGTTCACCTGCTCGAAGACGTACGGCGGCAGCCGCTTGATTCTATGGAAATCGTTGCTCACGGACGCTCGTCCCACCCCCGTTCGGGACTCCCGCATAAGGGTTAAGCCCCTTGAACCATAGAACGGGTCCGAGGGGCAAGACGCTCCCGGCCAAAGGCCGTAATTTAGTCTTGCTTTTCAGCCGCTTTAGCGGGGGCGGCTGGCGCTGGCTTCCCGCCCTTTTGCTTCGCCTCGGACTGCATCTCCCCGATCACCGTCTTCTGCTCGTCCTGGGTGAGGGTCCTGTCATAGTCACGCAACAGCGCGCTCGAACTCGGCGGTGCGCTGCCCGAGATCGTATCTGTACAAGCCGATAGAGCGAGCGAGCCCAGCACGGCGCCCACGCCAAGCGTGGCCCTTGGAATCGAGTGCGGCATAAAGTCGGCAGCCGAGTTGTTGCAGTCCCCTGGCGATTGGCTTTGGCCCGTCGCTTGCTATATTGCATAGCACAACGAGCCGCCGCCCGGAAGCAAGTGGGTGACACCATGCGGCGGTAAGCCGGCCTGGGTGTGGCAAGGTGCGGACAAAACAAGGACCTTTACGGATGCAGCAGCGGGGCGAAGAACGAGAGAGCACCAAAGAGGACGCAAGCCAGGGCCCCGAGCTCGAGACTTTGGCGCGCAATATGGTGCGCCTCATGGATCAGGGGACGAAGGTCTTTACCACACTCGCGGAGCGCTCCACGGCCAACGGTCACGGCCCGTACAGCTTCGCCAACGAGGCAAGCGAGGCGGCCAAGACGCTCGGGGAAGTGGCACGCCATTTCGTCAGCGAGCCGGCAAAGTTCGCCGCTGCGCAAGGCGAACTGCTCAAAAGCTATGCAGATCTCTGGAACCGCTCGGTCCGTCGTTTCCTCGGTGAGGAGGTTGAGCCGGTGGCCGAGCCCGAGCCGGGCGACAATCGCTTCAAGGACCCGGACTGGTCCAACAACCAGTTCTTCGATTTTCTGAAGCAGTCGTATCTGATCGGTTCGCGCTGGGCCGAGGACGTGACCCGCAAAACCGAAGGCGTCGACGAGAAGACGCGGCAAAGGGCGCTGTTCTATCTCAATCAGATGCTTTCGGCGTTCTCGCCATCGAACTTCGCGCTGACGAACCCGGAAGTGATCCGCACCACGCTTGCGACCAATGCCGAGAACTTGGTGCAGGGCATGGCGCATTTCGTCCAGGACCTCCAACAGTCGAAGGACCTTTTGCGCGTCAGTCAGACCGATCTCTCAGCCTTCGAGGTCGGCCGGAACCTCGCCGTGACGCCGGGCAAGGTCGTATTCCAGAACGACCTGATCCAGCTCATTCAATATGCGCCGGCGACCGAGAAGGTCTATGAGCGGCCGCTTCTGATCGTGCCGCCCTGGATCAATAAGTATTACATCCTCGACCTTGTGCCGGAGAAGTCGTTCGTCAAATGGGCCGTAGAGCAGGGCTTCACGGTGTTCCTGGTCTCGTGGGTCAACCCCACTGCAAAGCTCGCCGTAAGGACCTTCGAGGATTATATGCGCGAGGGCATTCTCGCGGCGCTCGGCGTGGTGAACCGGCAAACCGGCTCGCACTGTGTGAACACGGTCGGCTATTGCGTCGGCGGCACGCTCCTTGCCGCAACGCTCGCTTATATGGCCGCCAAGGGCGATGACCGCGTCTCCTCAGCCACCTTCCTTGCCGCGCAGGTCGATTTCAGCGCGGCCGGCGATCTCCTAGTGTTCATCGACGACGCGCAGCTCAAGGCGCTCGAAGAGATGATGGCCGAGCAGGGCTATCTCGACGGCTCGCGCATGGCGGCGGTGTTCAACATGCTTCGCCCGCGCGACCTGATCTGGCCTTACGTCGTCAACAACTATCTCCTCGGCAAGAAGCCCTTCCCGTTCGATCTCCTGTTCTGGAACGCGGACTCGACTAGGCTCCCGGCGGCGAACCACGCCTTCTATCTGCGTGAGTTCTATCATCTGAACCGGCTCGCCAAGGGCGAGATGCAGCTTGGCGGGGTCGCGCTCGATCTCGGCAAAGTGAGAATGCCGGTCTACGAGCTGTTCACGCGCGAGGACCATATCGCGCCGGCGCTGTCGGTGTTTCGCGGAAGCCAGCTCTTCGGCGGCCCGGTCAGGCACGTGATGGCGGGCTCGGGCCATATCGCGGGCGTGGTCAACCCGCCCGCTAAGACGAAATACCAATATTGGAGCGGACCGCCTGCCGACACCTTCGAGGAATGGAAGGCCAAGGCGATCGAGACCAAGGGCTCGTGGTGGCCCGACTGGGCGGCGTGGCTCGCTGCCTATTCGGGCGCCAAGATTCCGGCGCGCGATCCCTCCGCGGGTCTGCTCAAGGCCATCGAGGACGCGCCCGGTTCTTACGTGAAGAATCGGGATTAGATTCGGCCCAACCCCCCTTTACGTCATGCCCGGCCGAAGTGCCGGGCATCCACGAATTGAGCAAGCGGCACTACCGGAATTCGTGGATGGCCGGGACAAGCGCGGCCATGACGAGGTCATGCGGATTAGGGAAACATCGGGAGTTGCTCGAGGCCCGTGGTCTCGTCGAAGCCGAACATCAGATTGAAGTTCTGCAGTGCCTGGCCGGCCGAGCCCTTCACCAGATTGTCGATGGCCGAGACCACGATGGCGCGGCCCGGGAGCCGGTCGGCGAATACGCCGATATGGCAATAGTTCGAGCCGCGCACATGCTGCGTGGCAGGGATCGTGCCGTCCTCGACCACGCGCACGAACGGGGCATCTTTGTATGCCTCGGCCAGCGCCGCGCGCAGATCGGCGGCGGCCGTCTTGCCCGCGAGCTTCACATAAGACGTGCACAGCTCCCCGCGCGCCATGGGCGCAAGATGCGGCGTGAAGTTGATACGGATGGACGTGCCTGCAGCGGCGCCAAGCTCCTGCTCGATCTCCGGAACGTGGCGGTGATTGCCGATGCCATAAGGCGAGAGCCCCTCGCCCGCTTCGGCGAAAAGAGTGTTCTGCTTGAGCGTGCGGCCCGCGCCCGACACCCCTGACTTGGCGTCGATAATGATATCCTCAGCCGCGATGAGCTTCGCCCGCGCAAGCGGCAGCAGCGCGAGCAGCACGGCGGTCGGATAGCAGCCGGGACAGGCGACGAGCCGCGCGCGTGCGATCGCGTCGCGATGATGCTCGGTCAGCCCATAGACGGCATCTTCGAGCAGCGCGGGTGCGCTGTGCGGGTTGCCGTACCATTCGGCATAGACGCGGGGATCGCGCAAACGGAAATCGGCCGACATGTCGATGACCTTGATGCGTTCGGGCAGCTTGCTGATCTCTTCGTGCGCGGTGCCGTGCGGCAAGCCGCCGAACACGACGTCGATGCCGCCCCAGTCAACCTCGCTGGAGGTCACGAGCGGCGGCAGGTCCAGGCTCGCAAGATGCGGAAAGACTTGCGCGAGGGGCTGACCCGCATGCCCCTTGGCGACGAGCGCTGCAAGCGCGATGCCGGGATGCCGCGCGGCGAGCCTGATCAGATCGGCGCCAGTATAGCCGGAAGCGCCGAGCACGGCCGCTTTGATCGGTTTCTTTGCCATGGGCATCGCCAAATATCGATAGGTGCTGGAGGTGCAACGGTATGCATGCCCGGGTCAAGCCCGGGTATGACGCATCCAAAAATGGGCTTGCGTCTAGCGCTTGGAGAACTGGAAGCTGCGTCGGGCTTTGGCCCGGCCGTACTTCTTGCGCTCGACCGTGCGCGCGTCGCGCGTGAGGAACCCGCCCTTCTTCAGCACCGAGCGGAGCTCAGGCTCGAAGCGTGTGAGCGCGATCGAGATGCCATGGCGCACCGAGCCCGCCTGGCCCGAGAGGCCGCCGCCCGACACGGTGCACACCACGTCGAACTGGTCCTCGCGCTTGGCGGCGACGAGCGGCTGCTTGAGGATCATCTGCAACACGGGCCGCGCGAAATAAGCCGCGTGGTCCTTGCCGTTCACGATGATCTTGCCGGCGCCGGGCTTCACCCAGACGCGGGCGACCGCATCCTTGCGCTTGCCGGTCGCATAGGCGCGGCCTTGCGCATCGACCTTCTTCTCGTAGACACGGGGAGCGGGCGCGCCGGTACCGAGTGGCGCCAAATCCTCAAGCGTCATCGTCTCGCTCATGGCGTCAGGCGCTCCTTGCGTTCTTGGGGCTCAGCGCGGCGACGTCGAGCTTTACCGGGTTCTGCGCCGCGTGCGGATGCTCGGCGCCCGAATAGATGCGCAAATTCCGGAGCTGCTGGCGTGCCAGGGGCCCGCGCGGCAACATGCGCTCGACCGCCTTCTGCAGCACGCGCTCGGGATGCTTGCCGTCGAGGATCTTCTCGGCGGAGCGCTCCTTGATGCCGCCAGGATAGCCGGTGTGCCAGTGATAGACCTTGTCCGCGCGCTTATTGCCCGTGAACACGACTTTGTTGGCATTGATCACCACGATATTGTCGCCGCAATCCATATGCGGGGTGAAGCTGGCCTTGTGCTTGCCACGGAGCCTCATCGCGATGAGAGCTGCAAGACGGCCGACGACGAGCCCCCCGGCATCGATCAAGATCCAGGACTTCTCGATGTCCTTGGTCGTTGCGGAGAGGGTCTTCATGGTGGCGTAAATCGGGCTTGAGCCATCTTGCGGCGCGAAAGATCCGGCGCTTCTAGAGGGTCGTCCAAAGCCCGTCAAGCGAGGAAGGAAAGATCAGTAAAACCAATCTGTTGTTATGTGGTAATCCACTACCAGACACCTAGCAATTTGGTCATGTGAAGTTTTCCCATGAGAGAACGGGCAGATTAGGCATCGCGAGATGGCTAGACCGGGCGTAAAGCGTGGCTGATCCCGCAAACCCCTAGCTGGAAAGTGCATTCATGAATCGTCTGGTCCTTGCCACGCGTTCGCTCTGGCGATGTCGGCGATGTTCCCTGCCCCTGTCCTGGCTCAGGGCGGCAGGTTCGATCCCGCAGTGCTCGACAAGCTTGCCGAGGAAATGCACCAGGTCCCGTTGACCGAGGACATGATCAACCGCTTTGTCGCGTCCTATCCCGAGATGAAAGAGGTCGGCGCCAAGTTCCCGGCGACCAAGGAAAGCGAAGGCGCGAGCGAGAAGTCCTTGATGCGATGCCGCCCGAGAAGCGCAAGGCGACGGAGGAGGTCGCCACCAAGCACGGCTTCAAGAACCTCGAAGAGTGGATCGCGGTCACGAACTCGGTCGCCATGAGCTATGCCTATGTGCGCGAGAGCAAGAGAAAAAGGACCTCGATGCCATGGTTGCCAACGCCGTCGCGCAGGCCGAGGCCGACCAGAAGCTCACCGACGAGCAGCGCGAGAAAGTATCGAAACGTTCCGGGCACTCGGCGCCGAGTTCGCCAAGTTCCAGCCTCTGCCGGAGAACACCGAGCTCGTTGAGAAGATGATGGGCACGGTCGCGCCGGCCATGAAGATCCAGTAGCCGGCACTCCAGAGCAAACCCAGTTCTCGTCATGCCCGGGACAAGCCCGGCCATGACGGTTCTTGTGTTGTTGAAGCCCATCATGTTCTAGGTTCCGCCCAAGGAATTGGCGGAGCGAATTGATGAGCGACCAGATCCTTTTGCGCGAGGACCAAGGCCCGGTCGCGGTGCTGACGCTGAACCGCGCGCAAGCCCGCAACAGCCTGTCCGAGGCGATGATCGGCGCGCTGCACGGCGCGATGGAGGAACTCGGCCGGTCCGTTGCCGTGCGCGCCATAGTCGTTACCGGCGCAGGGACCGCCTTCTCCTCCGGCCACGACCTCAAGGAACTCACCGCGCATCGCAACGATCCCGACCGGGGCCGTTCTTACTTCGCGAAGATCATGGGCGCCTGCTCCGACATGATGCTCGCCATCCTGCGCGGCCCCAAGCCGGTGATCGCCGCAGTGAACGGCATCGCCACGGCCGCGGGCTGCCAGCTCGTCGCGAGCTGCGACTTGGCTGTCGCCAGCGACCAGGCCCGCTTCGCCACGCCCGGCGTGAATATCGGGCTGTTCTGCTCAACGCCGATGGTGGCGCTCTCCCGCAACGTGTCGCGCAAGGCCGCCATGGAGATGCTGCTGCTCGGCGAGATGGTGAGCGCGCAAGACGCGCAAGCCTTCGGCCTGGTCAATCACGTTGTCACGCCGGACCGCGTGGTGAACGAGGCGGTCGAGCTTGGGCGCCGCATCGCCGAGAAACCGAAGCGCACGCTGAAGATCGGCAAGGAGGCATTTTACCGCCAGCTCGATATGCCGATCGAAGAGGCTTACCGCTACGCGTCGAGCGTCATGGTGAAGAACATGCTCGACGCCGAAGCTGAGGAAGGCATCGGCGCTTTCATCGAGAAGCGCCCGCCACGCTGGCCTGCTTGAGCGCCTGCCTGCCGCATGAACCACGACAGCTACACCGACGCATATATCAGGGACATTCTCGTGCGCTACCGGACCATCGCCATGGTCGGGGCGAGCCCGAACACGTCGCGGCCGAGTTATTTCGCTATGAAGTATCTCAAGCAAAAAGGCTTCCGCGTGATCCCGGTCAATCCCGGACAGGCCGGCAAGGAGATCCTCGGCGAGAGGGTATATGCAACGCTGGCCGACATCGAGGCGCCGGTCGAGATCGTAGATATCTTCCGCAACGCCAAGGACGCGCTGCCTATCGCGCGCGAAGCGATCAGGATCGGCGCCAAGGTGGTCTGGATGCAGCTCGGCGTGCGTAACGACGAGGCGGCGAAGCTCGCCGAGGATGCCGAGCTGAAAGTGGTGATGAACCGCTGCCCGAAGATCGAGTACGGAAGACTTTCCGGTGAGCTCGGCTGGGCCGGCGTGAATTCGCGCCGCCTGTCGAGCCAGCGCCCGATCCTCGGCGCCAAGGGCGTGCAGCACCGCGTGCTCGGCGCCAAAGCTTAAGCGCCGTGCTACTCTCCGCCGACCGTTAGCGACAAGGGGAACGACGATGCCGCCTGAGCGTCAGCCCGGCTTCAATACGCTTGCCATCCATGCCGGCGCGCAGCCGGACCCCGCGACTGGCGCGCGCGCCACGCCGATCTACCAGACGACCTCTTTCGTGTTCGATGACGTGGAGCACGCGGCCGCGCTGTTCAATCTCGAGACGTTCGGCAACATCTATAGCCGCATCACCAACCCGACCCAGGCGGTGCTCGAAGAGCGCATCGCCGCGCTCGAAGGCGGCACGGCGGGGCTCGCTGTGGCATCGGGACACGCGGCGCAGGCGCTTACGTTCCACGTACTGCTCGAGCCCGGCGACGAGTTCATGGCCGCGCGCCAGCTCTATGGCGGCTCGATCAATCAGTTCACGCATTCCTTCAAGAAATTCGATTGGCAGGTGCGCTGGGCGGACACGACCGACGCGGAGTCCTTCCGCGCCGCGGTGACGCCAAAGACCAAGGCAATCTTCATCGAATCGATCGCCAATCCCGGCGGTATCATCACCGACATCGAGGCTGTCGCACGTGTGGCCAAGGACGCGGGCGTGCCGCTGATCGTCGATAACACGCTCGCCACGCCCTATCTCATCCGCCCTGTCGAATACGGCGCCGACATCGTCGTGCACTCGCTGACGAAGTTCCTGGGCGGGCATGGTAACTCGATCGGCGGCGCGATCGTCGATTGCGGCACGTTCGATTGGATAGGCAGCGGTCGCTATCCGATCTTGTCGGCGCCCTCCCCCTCCTATCACGGCATCACGCTCGCAGAGACGTTCGGCAATTTCGCCTTCGCCATTGCGGCGCGCGTGCTCTCGCTGCGCGATCTCGGGCCTGCGATTTCGCCGTTCAACGCGTTCCTGATTCTGACTGGCATCGAGACGCTGCCGCTTCGCATGCAGCGGCACTGCGACAATGCGCGCGCCGTGGCGCAGTGGTTATCGGATCATCCCAAGGTGGCCTGGGTGAATTATGCAGGCCTGCCGGGCAATGCCTATTATGGGCTGCATCAGCGCTACTGCCCGCAAGGCGCAGGCGCCGTGTTCACCTTCGGCCTCAAGGGCGGCTACGAGGCCGGCATCGCGCTTGTCAGCAATGTGATGCTGTTCAGCCACCTCGCCAATATCGGCGACACGCGCAGCCTGATCATCCACCCCTCCTCCACGACGCACCGCCAGCTCACCGACGAGCAGCGTACGCGCGCAGGCGCGGGCGCCGAGGTCGTGCGGCTTTCGGTCGGGCTCGAAGATGTCGGCGACATCATCGCCGATCTCGATCAAGCGCTTGCGGCGGTCTGAGGCGCAGGCGAAACCTCGGGCGCGTGGACCGTAAGCCAGAAATGATAGAGCGCCACGGCGAACACGGCGATGGCGCCGGCTTGGTGTGCGAGCCCGAGTGTGATCGGCACCGCAAGCAGCAAGGTCCAGACCCCGAGCGTCGCCTGCATCAGCGTCAGCACGGCGAGCGTCAGCGCGGTGCCGAACAGGATCTGCGGCTCGCGTCTCACGCCGAGCCACACGGCTTGCGCGAGCGTGGCGAGCACCAGCGCATACGCGAGCATCCGGTGGTTGAACTGAACGGCGAGCCCGTTCTCGAACAGATTGAGATGCCAGGGTGACGTTGTGCCCAATCCTTTAGGGATGAAAGCGCTATCGATCAGCGGCCAGGTGTTGTAGCCCATGCCCGCGTCAAGCCCCGCAACCAGCGCGCCGGCCAGGAGCTGCAAGAAGATCAGACCAAGCACGAAGCCTGCGACCCATGCTGGGGCTGAGGAGCGCGCGATCGGAAGCCTCCCCTGCCCTTCGGCGCTCAACCCGAACAGAAGCCAGAGCGTGTAGCCCAAGATCGCGACGGCCATGCCGAAATGAATCATCAGCCGGTATTGGCTCACGCTGGTGCGGTCGACGAGCCCGCTTTTCACCATGTACCAGCCGATGGCGCCCTGAATGCCGCCCAGCACGAAGAGGCCGATCAGCCGCGGCAGCAGTGCGCGTGGGATATAGCCAGCGATCCAGAAGGCGACGAACGGCAGGAAGAAGGCCAAGCCGATCAGGCGCCCGAGAAAGCGGTGCGTCCATTCCCACCAATAGATGGTCTTGAACTGATCGAGGCTCATGCCGCGGTTGAGCTCGGTATATTGGGGGATCTGCTTGTAGGCCTCGAACGCATCCTGCCAATCGGCGTCCGAGAGCGGCGGCATCGTGCCCGTCACCGGCTTCCATTCGGTGATAGAGAGGCCAGATTCGGTGAGCCGAGTCGCCCCGCCGACCAGGATCATGGCCACGATGAGGAGCGCGATCGCGCTGAGCCAGATGCGCAGTGCGCGGACATGCTTAACGGGGATCGCTGTGTCCTGGCGCGGCGCTGCAAGGCTTAGGGCTGCGGTCGAAGCCATGCGGTGTGATAGCGGTCCCGGCGGTTCAACTCAACACCGCCGCCCTGCCTGAGTGCCGTGGGTGTCAATTGCGGCCTTTGCCCACCCTACGCCGCTCAGCCAGTATACGCCAATGTCTGCGAGAAACCGCAAGCTGGTCGGCACCATCGTGCTTGTGATTTTTCTCGGCGCCTATGCGTGGGTCGCCGTGGAGGTCGGCGCGGGCCGCATCTCGCATGCGCCACATTGGGCGCAGTTCGCTTACTTCCTGATGGCGGGTCTGCTCTGGGTGATCCCGGCCGGCGTCCTCATCAGGTGGATGCAGCGCCCCGATTGAGCTCGGCGCTTCACGCGGCATTGACCTGCTTGAAGCCGTTGCACAACGCAAACGGCGCGCCCGAGAGAAAGACTTCGGTGACCAGTTTCCGCATTTGCCCGCGACGGATTATGGGTTCGCTGCCACGCTCGGTGATTTCAAGACGATCTACATGACGCGGATCAGCGGGCATGCGCGACGGCTTCTCGGGCGGACAGAGCGCAGGATCGCGGAGCATGGTCCACTCGCCTATGGCTGGGCGGAGACGCGGGAAGACAGGCTTCAGATCCTGGATACGCTGATCGCGCAAAAAGCGCAGCAGCTCGTTGAGATGGGCGTCAAGAACATGTTCGACGGCGGTGTCACCGCCTTCTATCGAGAAATCGCCTTGCTTGAAGGTAACAATCCGAGGCGCCTCAGGCTCGGCTATCTCGAGGTGGGGGATGAGGTGCTTGCCACCCATAGCGGCACGATCTGCCATAACCGGCTGATGATCACGCTAAGCTCACGCACCGACGGACAGCTCAAGAGATACTCGCCCGGCCCCCTCCTGCTCCGGCACCAAATCGAGGAAGCGGCGACCCAGGGGCTCGCCTTCTACGACCTCGGCTTGGGCACGGCCAGTTACAAGGAAAAATGGTGCGATGTGGTCGAACCGCTGTTTGACTGTTGCGTTGCCTTCAAGCCGCATGGCGCCCTCTTAACGCTGGCGCTCAACTCGGGGGCTCGCGCGAAGCGCTTCGTCAAGTCGAACCCGCGTGTTTTATGAGGTCGCGAAACGGATGCGGCGCGCCCTGCGGCGGAATCAGGCCGCCCCCGACTGATTGCTACAGCCTGCGGCCAGCCTTCCGAACAGCCCCGAACGCGGCTCCTCGTAGACAACCACCGGGCAGCCGAGCGAGGTGAATTCCGTCAGGTCGACGGAGTCCGCGCCCTTTGCGGTGGTCCCCGCCGGCAAGATGGCAACTGACGCCGGAAGCTCGAACTTCAGCGCTGGGCGCAGCTTCCGCATCACATCGCGGTCGGCATGGAGCACGACGCAGTCATAGACGTGGGTCAGCGCCTCGAACACGCGCATGAAGGAGTCGGTCTCTTCGCCGTCCGACTTGATCGCCGGGTTTCCGGCGGCGATCACCTGCAGCGGCGAGTCCGAGTCGATTCGCACAACGTCCTCGAAGCTCGCCCGGCCAGCCGCCAGATCGGTGAAACCAGGGGCGCGCGGCAAGCCGAGCTGCCCGGACAGGGCCGCCGCACCCCGCGTGAGATCCAGCAGCACCACCTGCTCGCGCCGCGCGACGAGTCCCCGCGCGATTTGGATGGCTTCCTGCGTGGAGTCGACCTGGGGGGTTGCGCCCGCGACAAGCAGCGCGCGCGGCGCGACACCCTTGCCGGGTGATAATATATGGTTGAGCACGGCATCAAGCGACTTCAGCACCGGGCCAGTCTTGCCGTTGCCTGACTTGGTGGCTTTCTTCGTCTTGTCGGCATCCTTCCCGGGCTTCCCGGCCTCGGCCGCGGAGGCGGCGAGCCTCTGGTTGAGGTAGTGGCGCAAATCGTTGAGGCGCATTGGCGCGCCAGCTGGCGCTGACGCTTGCGCGGGCTCGTCCGCGGCAGCGCTGCCGCCTGGAAGATTCCGGCGCAAGCGTCGGAACAGGCTTGGCGCAGGGTCGGATCCTCCTTCGGCGCCTCGCTCGGGCCCGAGGCAAGTCCATTGCGCAGCCGGTCGAGTAAACCAGCCGCGGCTGACAATTCGCCGGCCGATGGTCCGCTCGTCGCGGCCTTTGGCGCAACGGAAGTCATCTCAGCGTCGCTCTTCACGGGCTCTCCTTCCTCGTCGCCGGTTTCGTCCTTGCCATTCGGGGCAGCGGTCGACCAAGCGAGCCTTTCACGTCGTCGAGGCTCGTGCGCAGCGAGGCTTCTCGCGTGGCCGCGACCTGTGCCTCATTCTCCAGGCCCTGTGCAATCTTCTCGACTTCGGCGCGGATCTGTTTGCGCACGTCGGCAAGCTCGGCCGCAAGCTGCCGAATGCGCGGGTGCGACGGGAGCAAAGTCGCCGACAACTCGGCAAGCTGGCGCTGCATCGTCACGCGCTGCTCGATCAGCCGCGTGATCAGGTCGGATTTCAGCACTTCGGTTGTCGCGTCGACATCGCCGTTCTTGGCGAGCATGTCCTTGATGAGACGTGCCCCCGCACTGATGGCGAGCCAGAAGATCCATCCCTTGGCGCGCCATAGAGCACGACCGAGCGAAGCGACGTCGATATCCTCAACGCCGTGCGAATTCTGGTTGGGCTTCGTTACCACACTGAACTCCCCGAACTTCCTGGCATTAGACCGCTTCCTTGTAACCAAAGGCTTAAGGGGCGGTCAGCTTCGGAACGGGCGCTCAGCATTCGTTAACCATGCCGGGTCTCGATGGCGTTATGAGCACGGTGATGGTCCCCACCGACTATCCCGTGCAGCCCCGGCGACACTATTTACGTTCTCGAACGCTTCTTCTAAAGCTCACCCTGCCGTCACTTCCAAGCTTGCCCAGCGGGTCCAGTGAGCTCCACGCTACGCATCCTGCATTGCCTGCGCGCGCCGATCGGCGGCCTTTTCCGCCATGTCCACGACCTTGCCGTGGGTCAAGCGCAACTCGGTTGCGAGGTGGGCATCGTCTGCGATTCGCGTAGCGGCGGCGATGAGATCAGCGTGCAGATGAGTCGCTTGATCGACAATTGCGCGCTCGGGGTCACGCGTATCCCCATGCGCCGGCAGGCGGGTTTCGGCGATTGGGCGACATACCGCAAGATCGCGAAGATCGCCGCCAAGGCGGACGTTCAGGTCCTGCACGGGCACGGAGCCAAGGGCGGGGCGTATGCGCGGCTTGCCGGGCGCAAGTTGAAGCGCGCGCGCAGGGACGTCAAGACCGTCTATACGCCGCATGGCGGCAGTCTGCATTACTCACCGTCGAGCCTTGCCGGCCGGCTCTATGTTGCCGCGGAGCGCAGGCTCGCGCCCATGACCGACGGCATGATCTTCGAAAGCCTTTATGCAGCGAACCGTTACGCGGAGATCGTCGGCATGCCGAAATGCCCAGTTCGCATCATCCCGAACGGGCTTTACCGGCACGAGTTCTACGAACCCATGCTGGCCGACGATGCAGCCGATTTCGTGTTCGTTGGCGAGCTGCGGGATCTCAAGGGGGTGGACGTTCTGCTCGAGGCGCTGGCCGCCAACCAGCACATCTTTCCCGGCCGCGCTGTGATCGTGGGCACGGGGCCTGACGAGCGGAAGCTCAAGCGGCTCGCACGGAAACTCAATCTCGGCGCCCGGGTCTCATTCGCAGGCCCCCTGCCCGCCCGCACAGCTTTCGCTCGCGCGCGTTGCGTCGTCGTGCCGTCGCGTGCCGAATCGTTCCCCTATATCGTGCTCGAAGCTGCCGCCGCGCAGATGCCCATGATCGCGACCAATGTCGGGGGCATCAAGGAGATCGTCGGCGACAGCGATATTCCGCTCATCCCGCCCCGCGACGTTGAGGCGCTTGCCGGGCAGCTCCGGACGTTTCTCGCAAGCCCCAAGCCCTATCTCCAGCGCGCGGCGAGCCTGCAACAGAACATCGCCAAGCGGTTTACGGTCGAGGCCATGACCTGGGACGTTGTCGATTTCTACATCTCGGAGCTTGGCGCGGGCGTCGCAGACACGAGCGTCTCCGACGCGGCCTGATCCGGCCGTCAATGATACCTTAACCATAGGTCCGGGGCGGCCTTTCGCCGCATTCCGGCTTCACGCATCCAAAAGTCCCGCCATGCCATAACGGCCATGTGGGAGGCGGTCCCCGGCCGACTGCCGTCTGGCACGCAACCTGCTTCAAGAAATGCACCGGGTGCGGCACGCGGATAAACGCCAAGCGGATGACCGAAACTGAAGTCATGACGGCGCGCGACGGCGCCTCATTCCGAACGCGCAGTCGTACCAAGGGACGCGCCCACGATACGGAGCGGCGCGAGCGCCCGCGGCTTGCCGAAATCAAGCGAGGTGGCTCGCTCAACCTCCTGCCGCGGAGGGACGTTGGCGCTACATGACGCCGCGCCGTGTGGGGCCGCAAATGGCCTTTAATTCGGCAATCTGCACAGAACCCTTCCTCTCTATGTGAGGGATATGGGCTCTGTAACAAGTATGTTTATCGACTGCTTCCTGATCTCGATCTTCGTCGGCCTCGAGCTGACTGGCGTCTATACGCTGTTCTGGTCGGTCGCCAACGTCGTGCACTCGCTCGCGGTTCATGGCCTGCTCCAGGCGCAGCTACCGCAAAATCATCAGCACTGCACAGACGGGAGACCAGTCTGCGTTCCAAACGCTCGAACGGCGTCTCCAGATCGAGACCTACCTTGCTGCGAATCGCGGCCAATGCCTATGGGTTCGTGCTGCTTGCGCTGCATCGCGACCGCGTCATCGCCATCATAGCGTTGGCCAGAGCGGCGGCCTCGGCGGTTTTGAATCCCGCGCGGCGTGGCAGCAGACCGTGCAAGACCACCTTCAGGAGAATTTCGGACTGCGCGAACGCAACCTGTTTCCCAATGTCGTCCTGATCCAGCCGCTCTCAATAGACGGCAGCTTCAATCAAGAGCACAATCGCAAGCGGTCGCTGGTCGCGCAGCAGCTCGAGAAGATTGGCGACACGATCATTCGCTACAGCGACCTCGCGGCCAAGCGGCGCGCCGAAAATAGCTAGCCCCTAGAGGCAACCGCGACAGTGGCGGAATCAGCAGCTATTTCTGGCCCTTGTTGCTCTTGCTCGATGCGGAACTCGCCGTGGCATCGGCAAGGCAGTTCGCGATGAAGGCCTCCCGCTCCGGCATCCTGAGGGCGGGAACCACGTTGTCTGCCTTGGTCTCGCACGCTTTTCTTTACTTTTCAGTGACCGGACCCGCCGCCAGCGGTGCGACAAGACCGAGAGAGGCGATGACAGTGCCGAGCACTATGGATTTCAAGCTCATCTTGTTTCCTCCGATGATGCGCGCAGACCTAGCGCGTAGCCACGCGCCCTTCCGCCTCGACCTTTGCCATGCGGCGGCCGAACAGGAAGAGTCCAAGTCCACGCCGTTCGCCGCGTGAAGCCAATTGTCCACGCCTCGGATCGAGTGTTGCCGCTGCGAGCTCGGGCGTTGCCGAAGGCTTCAGGGATCGGCCCGGCTTCTTGGCCTTTGCACTCTTGACGGCCTTGGGCTTGTGCGCAGACGCTTCCGTCGCGGCTGTGTACGCTGGTGTGGCGTGATCGGTCGGTGCCGCGGCAACAACCTGAGTGGCGCGTGGGCGGTCCATCAAGGACACGTATTGCTCGAAGACCCATCCTTCCTCTTTTGTCGCCGGGTCCCGCAGCTTGAGCCAGGCGCCGTCGCGACCGACGATCTCGAGCTCGGCTCCGGCGCGATAGAAGTGAATGGTCGGGGACGAGACGGAGGCGTCGCCATGCGCTCTTGCGGCCAGGGCCACCCTCGCCCAGCCAATCGCCTCTTCGCCTTCAGAGCTTGACGCAGCGACCGCCAAAGCCGCCGATGCCGGCCGGTTGTCACGATCCGCCACAGGTTGAGATGCAGGCACGCTGCGCTGCGGTTCGTTCCTCAAGGACTGAAGGTTTGCGCCCCAGGAGCGGAGAGGCACAGCGACCGTCTCGCTAGCGGGAGACCGGATCGCAAGCACATAGGAATATTCGCTGGAGTCGTCGCCGGTGTCGCCGGTTAGGGCGGAGTGGGTGGCGGCCAGGCCCGCGTAGAGGGCTCCGCCCACAAAAAACAGCAAAAAGAGTGCCCGTAACATGGCCAGGTCTCCCTACCCGGCCCCCACCCGGTTATCTTGGAATGCTGAGGCTCAATTTCAATCCACTCCCTCGCAGGTGAAGTTCGATCTGGGTCGCTCGCAGGTAAAACGGCACGGCGAATTCTGGTTAACGGAGCCTCGCCCGCGGACCGGGCGACGGATATGGCGTGAGTTCGGCCCCATGCCCTAGATTCTTTGGCGGGAGGACGAGACTATGGTGAGCATCGAACGGGGATCATCGCGGTCATCGCCGCGGCGATCCTCTCCACGTTGATCGTGTATGCGCTCGGCATCGGCGGCGAGTAGACCGCGGTTGCACCGATGAAAAAACAGCACTTCCGGGCTTCTGGCGCGGCGGGAACTCCTTGATCGCCGCCAGGCCGAGGGCGGGAACGAACGCGGCAGCGATGGCTGCGGCAATACTCGGTCCTCTACGGCCAGGTCGTCCGCTTGCTGGACAGGTGTCGACCATACGCATGGCTTCCTCCCGGAAATTTGTGGGGTTGAGAGGAAGCGACCTTAACGCCGGGCGGCAAAGTCAACCGCATCACCTGATGCGATTTGCGCGAAAGATCGCATCATCCGAGCCAATTGTGATGAAGGCCCAAGCCGGACTGGCGGCGGCTCCGCGTGCCTAGCCCTTAGCAGTCGCGAGGATGCGACGGCAGGTTTCGAGCTCGTCGAGCAGGGCGTCGCCCCAGGCGCGCGCATCGAAATCGCGCGACTCTACACGCGGCTCGCGCACGATCGCGACCTTGCGTCCTTGCGCGGCCTCCGCGGCAATGTCGGGAATGTCATGCGCGGATGACATAGGCTGATCCTCGTCCTCTTCCTCGGCAATGTGCCGATAGTCCATGACGTAGCGCGAACCGTGCTCGCGCAGGATCTTTTGTACCCCCCGAATGGTGTAGCCATCGTTATAGAGAAGAAACCGAATGCCGCGCAGGAGCGCCACGTCCTCGGGCCGGTAATAGCGCCGCCCGCCGCCGCGCTTCATTGGTTTCAGATGCGCGAACTTGGCCTCCCAGAAGCGCAGCACATGCTTCGGGACCTCCAGCTCGTCGGCAACCTCGCTGATCGTGCGAAACGCCTCGGGCGCCTTGTCCAACGCTCCTCCTCCTCGGCGGTGCGCCGCCGTTAGCTATATTCAGCCACCTTTCTGCGCGACAGGGCATCGTTGATGCGCTGCTTCATGATGTTGCTCGCGCGAAACACGAGCACACGCCTCGGCGTGATGGGAACTTCCTGGCCGGTCTTCGGGTTGCGGCCTATCCGCTGGCCCTTATCGCGGATTCCGAACGAGCCGAAGGAAGACAGCTTCACCGGCTCTCCCCGCTCGAGGCTCGACACGATCTCGCGAAGCACGAGCTCGACGATCTCGGCGGATTCGTTCCGCGGCAGCCCAACCTTCTGAAACACGGCCTCCGCCAAATCGGCGCGTGTCAGTGTCTTCCCGCTCATCGCGTACGCTCCCCCAGTCGCGGGACTATTCAAGATGCTAATCGAGCGGGCGCGCGACGGTCAATCTCCCCCGCGATCAAATTCCTGATTTTCCATCACTTTCCGAAGGAGTGTGGCTTTCATGCCGCGGTCATTTGATGGCATCTACCAGCGGATCAGCACGGCGCCCCAAGTAAAGCCGCCTCCCATAGCCTCCATCAGCACGAGATTCCCCGGTTTGATGCGCCCGTCGGCAGAAGCCGCTGCCAATGCAAGCGGAATCGAGGCGGCCGAAGTATTCGCATGTTTATCGACTGTGATAATGATGCGGTCTTTGTTCAACCCAAGCTTACGCGCGGCACCGTCCAAGATGCGCCGATTGGCTTGGTGCGGCACGAACCAGTCGATATCGGAGGCTTTGTAACCAGCCTGCCGTAACGTTGCATCGATCACTTCCGCTATTTTGGTGACTGCATGGCGGAACACCTCCGGACCGTCCATGCGGAGGTAGCCAACGGTACCGGTCGAGGACGGCCCGCCGTCAACATAGAGCTTGTCGCGATAGCGGCCGTCCGAGCGGAGACAGGTGGCGAGGATGCCGCGGTCGGTGAGGGCTCCGTTCAACTTCTGGGCCTCGACCACCACGGCGCCGGCGCCGTCCCCGAACAGCACGCAGGTTGTCCGGTCCTGCCAGTCGAGGATGCGCGAGAAAGCCTCGGCACCGATCACGAGCGCGCGTTTGAACTGCCCGCTCTTCAGGTAGCTGTCGGCCGTCGCGAGGGCGAAGACGAAACCCGAGCAGACGGCCTGCACGTCGAAAGCCGCGCCATGGGTCATGCCGAGTTCGGCCTGGATGGTGACCGCCGTGGCGGGAAACGTCTGGTCGGGAGTGGACGTGGCGAGCACGATAAGGTCGATGTCCTCAGGCGCGAGGCCTGCGGCGTCGAGCGCGGCCCTTGCCGCAGCGGCGCCCATCGAAGAGGTCAGCTCGCCCTCGGCTGCGATCCGCCGCTCCTTAATGCCAGTGCGCTCGGTGATCCAATGGTCCGAGGTATCGACGACACGCGCCAGGTCGTCATTGGTCAGGACGCGCTCGGGCAGGTAGCCGCCGACGCCTTTGATCACTGTCCGCACGGTACTCACGACCCTATCCCACTCCCAGCCCTGCCCTCTTAGGCCGCACCTTCAAGCTCGAGCTTGGCGTGGAACGCGCCCACGTCGCTCGCAAGCCGCTTCACCACGTCGTTCGACGCCATGTCGTAGGCAAGGTCGATGGCGCTTGCAAAGCCTGTGGCGTCGGTGCCGCCGTGACTTTTCACGACAATGCCGTTAAGGCCAAGGAATATGCCGCCGTTCAGCTGGCGCGGGTCCATCTTATCCTTGAGGGCGCGAAAGGCGCCCTGCGCCAGAACTGCTCCAAGGCGGGAAAGGACCGACCTCCCCATCGCGGCGCGCAAATATTCGCCGATCTGCTTAGCGGTTCCCTCCGCCGTCTTCAAGGCGATGTTCCCGGTGAATCCGTCGGTGACAATGACATCGGCGGCGCCGTGGCCGATATCGTCGCCTTCGACGAATCCCTTGTAGCGGAGCGGAAGCGGCGACTCCTTTAGCGCGGCGGCGGCCTTCTTGATTTCGTCGACGCCCTTCACTTCCTCGACGCCGATATTGAGCAGGCCGACCGAGGGCTTCTCCACGTTGAACAGCGCGCGCGCCATGCCCGCACCCATCAGGGCGAACTCGACAAGCTGACGCGCGTCGGCGCCGACATTGGCGCCGACATCGAGCACGATGCATTCCGCTTCGACCGTCGGCCAGATGGCGGCGATGGCCGGGCGGTCGATGCCCTGGATCGTCTTCAGGCAGAACTTTGCCATGGCCATCAGCGCGCCTGTGTTGCCGGCGGACACCGTGGCATCGGCGTGTCCGTCCCGCACCGCTTCGAGCGCAAGCCACATGCTCGATTTCCAGCGGCCGCGGCGGAGCGCCTGACTCGGCTTCGCATCCATCGCCACGGCGACATCGGTGTGCACAATCTCGGACCTGTTCGCGAGCTGGGGGTCGTTCTTGAGCTCGGCATCGATGCGGGCGACGTCGCCCACCAGCACGAAGCGCATCTCAGGGTGGCGGATCAGCGCGAGAGACGCCGCCGGAATCACCACGCTTGGACCGTGATCCCCGCCCATGGCGTCGAGCGCTATGGTGACTGGAGCACCCATTATCGTACCGGTCTGGAAAACATGACTTGTGCCGCGCCAGGCAACGGCATCCCCCGAAACGACCCGGAATAGAACTTAAACACCCGGCAGTGACAACCGGATTCTCCGGCCAAAAAGGGCGCAACTAGCGGCGCTTCAGCCGTTCGAGCACGGCAAACGGCCCGCTCTCGCGCGATCCAGCCTCCGCGGTCGGCCCTTCGGACCATTCGAAGCTTGCACCGGCTTTCTTCGGAAAGGGATCGAGCGCGGTTGCGAGCGTCTCGTAGACCACCTTTCCGAGGTCGATCGTGCCGTCCTTGATCGGCTCAGGCCACTCGAGCAGGCTCGCGCCGGGATCCGCTTCGGCGTTCTTTTCGAGCGCAGCGAACGCGCCCTCGGGCCAGAATTCGATCTCGACGGCCACGTCGAGCTCGCTCGGCACGGCATCGAGCGAAACCACGCAGGTTTGGACGACGCTTGCGGAGAGCCTCCCCGCCATCCTCAGGCGGTGCCCGCTCGACGGCGCCAGGCGATAGTCGAAGACGAGGCGGTCAAGCGCCACGAGATCGAGCAGCCTCGCGATCGCGTTTCTCTCGTCCGCGCTCGCCTCGACCGTGCAGCTTTTCCCCTCGCCGATCGTCTCGATGCGAAGCTTGCGGCTAAACGGGATTGCGTTTTCCTCGCTCATGCGCGGATCTCCGGACAACGCACCCTGCCCGCCTCGATTTCCGCGATGGCTTGCGTGCGCAAGGCGCGCATGACTTCGCTGAGATACGCGGCAAGGCGCGCGGCTGTGTGCATCGCCGCGTCGCCTTCAAGCGGAAGCGATTCAGCAATAGCGGCAACGAACGCGCCCTCCCCGGCCGCGAAGGCTTTCTCATAGGTCTCCAGCAAGGCGGCGCTCGAGGCCGTGAGCGCGCGCATCTTCTTCGGAATGCGCAGATCGCTGACGCCGATTTCGCGCAGCACGACTTCCATGTCTTCGCTGAAGCGGTCGGTCAGCGCTTGGGCGAGATCGCGCGCGTACGCGCCTTCCGCCTTGAGCCGGTCGAGCACGGCGAACAGGTGCAGCGATACGGCCGCGAAGCGTCCTTCAAGCGTATCGGGCAGTCCGTATGCCTGGTAAAGCCCGGGGAGCCGCGCCTGCGCCACAATCGCGCCATAGAGTTTGCTTGCGCGCGGCTCCTTGCGGTGCCATGCGATCAGGGGCTCAAGAGGGTTCAAAGCGCGGGCCATTTCGTCTAGGTTTCGCTGCCCTCGCGCAAAGCGCGCAGGGGCCGATTACGGGTACATCGAGGGACATCCGGATTTGCGCAAATTGAGGCCCGCCTCCTTCCGGGCAACCGTGTCCGCGCTTGCCGTGCTCGCGGCTCTGAGCGCCGTGGGTCTCGGAGCCTGCGGCGCGCAGATCGACCGGCACGGGCACGTCTTCATCGATGTCGACCTCGACCAGATCAAGCCCGGCATGACCAAGGAAGAGGTGCAAACCGTGCTCGGCTCGCCGGATACGACGAGCGCGATCGGCGGCGACGCCTATTACTATATCTCCAGCACGCAGAAGACAGTCGCCTTTCTCAAGCCTCGCGAGATCGACCGGCAGGTCGTGGCGGTCTATTTCGACGGCAGCGAGACCGTGCGCAACGTCGCCCATTACGGGCTGAAGGACGGCATCGTCGTCAATTACTACAAGGGCGAGACGCCGGCACGCGGCAAGGACCTCACCTTCCTCGAACAGGTGTTCGGCAATATCTCCCAGCGCCAGATGTTCAAGGATCAGAAAGGCACGGGAGCGAGCGGCATCCCGGGCATCTGATTCTCTACCCTATTGGTGCGCGAGCACCGCGAGCAGCAAGAGCGCCACGATATTGGTGATCTTGATCATCGGGTTCACTGCTGGGCCCGCGGTGTCCTTATAGGGATCGCCGACCGTATCGCCCGTCACAGCGGCCTTGTGCGCCTCGGAGCCTTTGCCGCCATAATGGCCGTCTTCAATATATTTTTTGGCGTTGTCCCACGCTCCGCCGCCGGCCGTCATCGATAGAGCAACGAACAGACCGGTGATGATCACGCCAAGCAGCATGGCGCCGAGCGCCGAGAAGGCAGCACTCTTGCCGGCGATGGCGTTGATGATGAAGTAGAGCGCGATCGGCGACAGAACCGGCAGGAGCGACGGAACGATCATCTCCTTGATTGCGGCGCGGGTCAGAATGTCGACCGCGCGGCCATAATCGGGCCGATCGGTGCCCTTCATGATTCCGGGCTTCTCCTTGAACTGACGGCGCACCTCCTCGACGATAGACGAGGCCGCGCGGCCCACGGCGGTCATGGCGATGCCGCCGAAGAGATACGGTAAGAGGCCGCCGATGAAGAGGCCGATCACCACGTAAGGATTGGACAGGGAGAAGGTCGGATCGACGCCCTGGAAGTACGGAAACTTATCGGCGTTCGCCGCGAAGAATTTGAGGTCCTCGGTATAGGCCGCAAATAGGACCAGCGCGCCGAGGCCGGCCGAGCCGATGGCGTAACCCTTGGTCACGGCCTTGGTCGTGTTGCCCACGGCATCGAGCGCGTCTGTCGTCTTGCGGGTCTCCTTGGGCAGGCCGGCCATCTCGGCAATGCCGCCCGCGTTGTCGGTCACTGGGCCGAACGCATCGAGCGCGACGATCATGCCCGCGAGCGCGAGCATGGTGGTCACAGCGATGGCGATGCCGAACAGGCCGGCGAGAATGTAAGTGATGAGAATGCCCGCAACGATCACGAGCGCCGGGAGCGCGGTCGATTCCATCGACACGGCAAGGCCCTGGATGACGTTAGTACCGTGTCCGGTGACCGACGCCTTGGCGATCGAGTGCACGGGGCGGAAATTCGTGCCCGTGTAGTATTCGGTGATGATCACGATCAGCGCCGTGACAATGAGGCCGACCACGCCGCAGAGATAGAGAGACCAGCCGGTGAAGCTCACGCCGCCAACCTGCATGGCGGTGTCTATGCCGACGAGCAAGGCGGTGAGCGGCCATAGCAAGATCAGGGACAATATGCCCGTCACGATCACGCCCTTGTAGAGCGCGCCCATGATCGACTGGTTCTTGCCGAGCTTGACGAAATAGGTGCCGATGATCGAGGTGATCACGCAGACCGCGCCGATGGCGAGCGGGTAGAGCATCATCTGCATGACCCGATCCTCGCCGCCCGCGAAATAGATCGAGGCCAGCACCATGGTTGCGACGATGGTCACCACATAAGTCTCGAACAGGTCAGCGGCCATGCCCGCACAGTCACCGACATTGTCGCCGACATTGTCGGCGATGGTCGCGGGGTTACGCGGATCGTCTTCGGGAATGCCGGCTTCGACCTTGCCGACAAGGTCGCCTCCCACGTCAGCGCCTTTCGTAAAGATGCCGCCGCCGAGACGGGCGAAGATCGAGATCAGGGAAGCGCCGAAACCGAGCGAGACCAGAGCGTCAACGACGGTGCGCGAGACCGGGCTGTAGCCCAGGAACTGCGTCAGCACGAGGAAATAGACGGCGACACCGAGGAGAGCGAGGCCGGCGACGAGCAGCCCGGTGATGGCGCCGGCGCGGAAGGCGAGGCTTAGGCCTTCGGCGAGCCCCTTGGTCGCGGCTTGCGCGGTCCTGACGTTAGCGCGCACCGACACGTGCATGCCGATATAGCCCGCGAGGCCTGATAGGATCGCGCCGATGGCGAAGCCGATCGCCTGCGGGATGCCGAGCAGGTAGGCAAGGATGAGGAAGATCACGACGCCGACCGCGCCGATTGTGGTGTATTGGCGGGCGAGATAGGCTTGCGCGCCCTCCTGAATGGCGGCGGCGATCTCCTGCATGCGCGGCGTTCCCGGGTCCGCCGCGAGAACGGCCCTGGTCGTCCAGACGCCATAGGCGATCGAGAGCGCCCCGCAGGCGATGATGAGATAAAGAACCCAGGTCATGGCGAACTGTCTCCGGTCGGGTCGGTTGGGAAATGGGGAATCGAGGCCGCGAAGAGCGACACTTCAACAGCGCCGCGGCCTTTGCCCCCTCGAAATTAGCGGCTCAACGCGAGCCCGGGCGGAAAATGCCAAAGTTGTGGGCGGGACGCAACACAGCGGCGTGCAGGGCGGCATTATGGCCGACGATGGTGTCTAAGGCTTTGGCGGGCCTCGCAATTATTCTCAGAAATGCGAAAAGCCCTTGCGGGGGAGCTTGAGCGGCTTGCCGCCGCGGCCTTCAACGCAGACCTCGCCCTGCCCGTCCTCGATGCGGCCGATCGGCGTGGCGGCGACACCCTTCGCGCGGGCTTCGGCCTCGAAGGCCTTGCCGCTCGGGGCTGGCACGGCGGCCACGATCTCGTAATCGTCGCCTGCGGCGATGAGCGTTTCGAGCAGCTTCGGATCGTGCTTGACCGCCTTCCGCGCCGCTCCCGAGAGCGGGACGGCTTGAGCCTCGATTACCGCGTTGACATGAGAGACCTGGGCGAGCTTCTCGACGTCAAGAACAAGCCCATCCGAGACGTCGATGGCAGCTTGCGCGAAGTTTCGCACGACGAGGGTAAGGTCGGTGCGCGGGTCGGGCGCCTGGTAGCGGCCGATGGCAAAAGCGGTGTCCTGTTTGGTGAGGCCCCATGTCTTGGCGAGATTAGGCTCTTCCAACAGGCGCAGGCCGAGATGCGCGTCTCCGATCGTGCCGCTCACATAGAGCCGGTCTCCGGGCTTCGCGCCGTGCCGCAGCACGGCATGACCCTGCGGCACGAGCCCGAGCACGGTGACGGTGATGCTTATGCGGCCCGGCGCCTTTGTGGTGTCGCCGCCCGCAAGGGTCACGCCGCTCCGCTCCTGGAGCACGCGCAAGCCTTTCGCGAAACCCTCGAGCCACTCGGCCAGCGGCTCCGCGGCTAGCGACAGCGCGAGCAGATAGATGTAAGGCCGCGCGCCCTTGGCGGCGAGGTCGGACAGGTTCACCGCGAGCGCCTTGTGGGCGATCGTGTACGGCGGATCGTCTTTGCGGAAATGCACGCCCTCGACGATGGTGTCGCAGGAGAGCACAATCTCTTGCCCCTCGGGCGGCCTGAGCACGGCGGTGTCGTCGCGCAGGCCGAGCGCTGCGCTATCGGTGGCGAGCGGCGCGAAATAGCGGGCGATGATGCCGAACTCGCCGAGCCGCTCGCGGTCTCTGCCGCTCTTAGCCATTGGGATTGCCTTGCGTCGCGAACTCGCGCGGTCGTTCCCGGTGCGCAAGCTGGTCGAGAATGCCGTTCACGACCTTCGGCTCGTCCTCGGCAAAGAAGGCATGCGCGATGTCGACATA
Source organism: uncultured Alphaproteobacteria bacterium (assembly GCA_963821255.1). Taxonomy (GTDB): domain Bacteria; phylum Pseudomonadota; class Alphaproteobacteria; order Rhizobiales; family Methyloligellaceae; genus Methyloceanibacter. Next base: position 541,639 of record CAWGCX010000011.1, read on the forward strand.
TTCGGAGATGGCAACGCGCGCGGGCACATCGTCACGCGTCAGGATCTCGTAAGCGCCCGCACGCAGGATCGCGCGGAGGATGGAATCGACACGCGTGAGCCGCCAGCCTTCGGCGAGCTGCCGGTCGATCAGCGGATCGATCTTGAGCTGGCCGCGCACGACACCTTCCACCAGATCGCGGAAAAAGGCGGCCTCGGCATCCGCATATTGGCAACCCTCGATCTCCTGCCCGAGCCGGTGCGCCTCGAACTCGGCGACGACCTGTGTCAAGTCGATCCCCGTCATGTCCATCTGGTAGAGCGCCTGCACGGCGGCGAGGCGCGCCGCGCTGCGCGAGGCCGCGCGGTTTTGCGTCTTGTCTCGCGGCGCCATGACGATCAGCGCCGGCTCGCCGAGGAGAAATGCTGCTCGAGCTGCATCAAATTGAGGCAGGCGCGTGCCGCGTCGCGGCCCTTGTTGCGGCCCTCGACGCTTGCGCGCTCCCAGGCCTGCTCGCGGTTCTCGCAGGTGAGAATGCCGAAGCCGATCGGCACGGCGTGCTGCACGGCAAGCTGATGCAGACCGGCAGCCGATTCTCGGGCCACGATATCGTAGTGCGTCGTCTCTCCGCGGATGACGCAGCCGAGTGCCACGCAGCCGCGGTGGCGCCCGGCGCGGCCGACAAAGCCGTTGGCGAGCGCAAGGCTTAGCGCCAGCGCGATCTCGAGCGATCCGGGCACGGCGATCCGCTCATAGGCCATTTTGTGGGCGTCGAGCGCCTCGATCGCACCGCGGGCAAGCTCGTCGGCGATGTCCTCATAGAAGCGCGCCTCGATGATAAGGACCGAGTTGGGACCTTTGCGGGTCATGACACGTCTCCGAGCGACCGGTGGCCCACCACTTTCAGCCCATAGCCGTCGAGACCGACGATCTTTCTCGCGGGCGCGTTAGAGAGCAACACCATCTCGCGTACGCCGAGGTCCAAGAGGATCTGTGCGCCGATTCCGTATTCGATCAAACGCTGTTGGCCGGTGCCGGCAGCTTCTTGCGAAAACCGCGCGGAAATTGCGTCGGGCCGCGACTCGCGGATCAGCACGATCACCCCGCGCCCCGCTTCGCCGATGATCTCCATGGCCTTGTGCACCAGCGTCTCGCGATGTCCGCCGGACGAGAACACGTCGTCAAGCGTGTTCATGGCGTGGACGCGCACCAGCACCGGACCGCCCGTCGCCACATCGCCCTTAACCAGTGCAACATGCTCGGCCGGGTCGACGGTCGTTGCATAGACTTTCAGGCCGAAGACGCCGCCGAACGGGCTTTCGAGCTTCGTCTCGGTCACGACCTTGACGAGATGATCGTAGCGCAGCCGATAAGCGATCAGGTCGGCGATGGTCGCGATCTTGAGCCCGTGACGGCGGGCGAAGTCCGCGAGGTCCGGCATGCGCGCCATGGTGCCGTCGTCGTTCATGATCTCGCAGATGGCGCCCGCCGGATAGAGCCCGGCAAGACGCGCGAGATCGACCGCCGCCTCGGTATGGCCCGCGCGCACCAGCACACCGCCGTCTTTCGCCAGCAGCGGGAACACATGGCCCGGAGTCATGATGTCGCGATAATCCTTGGTCGGATCGATGGCGACGGAGATCGTGTGCGCGCGGTCATGCGCTGAGATACCGGTCGAGATGCCCTCCCGCGCCTCGATCGAGACGGTGAAAGCCGTGGTGTGCCGCGCGCGGTTCGAGCGCGACATGAGTTCCAGATGAAGCTGCTTGGCGCGGTCGGGCGTCAGCGCGAGGCAGATCAACCCGCGCCCGTTCTTGGCCATGAAGTTGATGGCCTCGGGCGTTGCCATTTGCGCCGGGATGACAAGGTCGCCCTCGTTCTCGCGCTCCTCCGCATCCACCAGGATGAACATGCGACCGTTGCGCGCGTCCTCGATCACCTCCTCGATAGGCGAGAGGAAGCTGCGGTTCTTGGGCTTGCTGAGCACGGTCACGGCACGCGGCCTTCGCGTTGAACGAGGCGCGCCAGGTAGCGCGCCAGGAGGTCGACTTCAAGGTTTACCAGATCGCCGGGCTCCCGGTCTCCCCATGTCGTATGCGACAGAGTGTAAGGGATGATGTTGACGCCGAAGCGATCACCCGCGACGTCGTTAACGGTGAGCGACACGCCGTCGAGCGCGACCGAGCCCTTCGGCGCGATGAAGCGCGCAAGCTCTGGCGGGCTTTCGAGCACGAATCTAACGCTGTCGCCGTCTTCTTTGCGCTCGAGGATCTTGGCGCGCCCGTCGATATGGCCGGTGACAAGATGTCCGCCGAACTCATCACCAAAGGCGAGCGGGCGCTCGAGATTGACGCGTCGTCCTTCCTGCCAGGCGGCTATGGTCGTGCGGGCGAGCGCCTCGTTGGAAGCCTCGACGGCAAATACTGCACCTTTGCCGCGCGCCTTGCCGATCTCGACGACGGTCAGGCAACAGCCGTCGCAGGCGATGGAGTCACCGTCTTCGAGGCTCTTTCGCTTGATCGGCGCGGCGATGGAGAAGCGGGCGCCGTTGCGTCCGACAAGCGTTCCTACGCTGCTGACAAGGCCAGTGAACATGTGCGCATCCGCCGCCACCGCGTCATCCGGTCGGACCCGAAGGCTCGGGAGTCAACCAAGTTGAAATGCCCGCTAGCGGTCAGCCGATCAAGCCCTTCGGTCACGAAGGGTTGCAGCCCGCCCTCGCCCACCGGCCTTTGACCCTGGTAGATCGCGGCCTCGTCGATCAGGTCGGCCTCGAGCAGCGCGCGCGCGACCGAGGGACCGCCCTCGACTAGCACGCGCGTGATGCCGCGATTGGCGAGCGTATGGAGCACGTCCTCGATGGCGAGCATGCCCTCGGCGTCCACGGGCACCGGCACGAGCTCGGCACCGCGGTCCTGCAGCGCGTCCGCGCCGGCGTGCTCCTTGTCGGCGTCGCAGACGAGCCAGACGGGCACCATCAAATCGTCGAACAGCTTTGCGTCAGGCGGCGTGCGCAGCCGTTGATCGAGGACAACGCGCACCGGCGAGCGGCACGACATGCCGGGAAGCCGGCAGGTCAGGCTCGGATCGTCGGCGATGATGGTGCCGCGCCCGACCAGGATCGCGTCGTTGCGGGCGCGAAGCAGATGCCCGTGCGCCCGCGCATCGGGTCCGGTGATCCAGACCGGCGCCCCGTCGCCCTTGGGGATGAGCCCGTCGGCGCCGGCCGCGAGCTTGAGCGTGATGGCGGGGCGCCCTTCAGTGACGCGGAGCAAATGGCCGAGCGTGACGTCCTGGGCCTCCCCGGCGAGGACGCCGTCGCGCACCTCGATGCCGGCAGCGATCAGACGCTCGATGCCGCGGCCCGCCGTGCGCGGATCAGGGTCGCGGAGCGCTATGACGGCGCGCCCTGGCCGTGCGGCGACGATGGCATCGGCGCACGACCCATCGCGGCGGACATGCGCGCAAGGCTCGAGCGTCACATAGATGGTCGCACCCTCGGCGCGGTCGCCGGCGCGATCGAGCGCGATCGCCTCCGCATGCGGGCGGCCTCCGGGCGCCGTCCAGCCGCGGCTGACGATCTCGCCAGACGGCGCGACCACCACTGTGCCGACGGATGGATTGGGCCACGTCGTACCGAGCCCGCGTCTCGCAAGTGACAACGCTTGCGCCATATGCTCTTCGTCGCTTGCGCCGACCATGCAGAGAGCACTTTCGAAGTTCGAGCTAGTCCTCGGCGCGAACCCCGGCCTTGACGGACCGTGCGCTCGAGCGCGCGCCGTTTGGCTCGTCCTCGCCGTCGCCTTCGGTCCCGGCAAGCTCTCCAAGAAGCGCCTCGAAATCCTTGGCCTCGCGGAAGTTCTTGTAGACCGAAGCGAAGCGGACATAAGCCACGTCGTCGAGATTTTTAAGGGCCTCCATGACGAGCCGGCCGATCATTTCCGACTGGATGTCGTTCTCGCCTGTGTTCTCCAGCCGCCGCACGATGCCGCTCACCATGCGCTCGACGCGCTCGGGATCAACGGGGCGCTTCCGAAGCGCGATCTGCACCGAGCGCATCAGCTTGTCGCGGTCGAAGGGCATGCGCCGGCCCGACCGCTTGACCACGGTCAGCTCGCGGAGCTGCACGCGCTCGAATGTGGTGAAGCGGCCGCCGCAATCCGAGCAAACGCGCCGGCGGCGGATCGTGCCGTGGTCCTCGCTAGGCCGCGAGTCCTTCACTTGCGTGTTGGTGCTGCCGCAATAGGGGCATCGCATGAGCGACCGCCCTCCTCTTTCTCACCGTCACGCGTGGGTTTACCGGTAAATCGGGTGGGCCTCGCAGAGAGCGATCGCGCGCTTCTTCACATCGGCCTCGACCTTGCTGTTGCCTTCGTCACCGTTGGCGGCAAGCCCGTCGAGAACTTCGATGATCATGCCGCCGACCTCCTGGAAATCGGCGATGCCGAAGCCGCGCGTGGTGCCTGCGGGCGAGCCGAGCCGGATGCCTGAGGTGACTGCAGGCTTTTCCGGATCGAAAGGCACGCCGTTCTTGTTGCAGGTGATGTTGGCGCGGCCGAGCGCGACCTCCGCCGCCTTGCCGGTGAGCTTCTTCGGGCGCAAGTCGACGAGCATCAGATGCGTGTCGGTGCCGCCGGAGACGAGCGCAGCACCACCCTTGACGAGCGTCTCGCCGAGCGCTTTGGCGTTGTCGATGACGTTCTTGGCGTAGAGCTTGAAGTCGGGCTTGAGCGCCTCGCCAAAGGCGACGGCCTTGGCGGCGATGATGTGCATCAGCGGGCCGCCTTGCAGGCCCGGGAACAGCGCCGAGTTGATCTTCTTGCCGATCTCCTCGTCGTTCGACACCACCATGCCGGCGCGCGGTCCGCGCAGGGTCTTGTGCGTCGTGGTGGTGCAGACATGGGCGTGCGGCACCGGGCTTGGATGCAGTCCTGCGGCCACGAGTTCCGCGAAATGCGCCATGTCGACCATGAGATAGGCGCCGACGGAATCGGCGATCTGGCGGAAGCGGGGGAAGTCGATGATGCGCGGATAGGCCGAGCCGCCAGCGATGATCATCGCGGGCTTGTGCTCGTTCGCGAGCCGCTCGACCTCGTCATAGTCGATGCGGTCGTCGTCCTTCTTCACGCCGTATTGCACGGCATTGAACCACTTGCCGGACAGGTTCGGCGGCGCGCCGTGGGTCAAGTGCCCGCCATGAGCGAGCGACATGCCGAGGATCGTGTCGCCCGGCTTGATCAGCGCGAGCATCACGGACTGGTTGGCCTGGCTGCCGGAATGCGGCTGAACGTTGGCGAAGGCGCAGTTGAACAGCCGCTTGGCGCGGTCGATGGCGAGCTGCTCGACGATGTCGACATATTGGCAGCCGCCGTAATAGCGCCGGCCTGGATAGCCTTCGGCATATTTGTTGGTCAGCAGCGTACCAGCGGCCTCGAGCACAGCCCGCGAGACGATGTTCTCCGAGGCGATCAGCTCGATCTCGTCCGACTGGCGCTTGTATTCTTTTTCGATGGCGCCCCAGACTTCCGGATCGGCATCTTCAAGATGATTGGTGAAGAAGCCGCTCTCACGCGCTTCGGCGCGCCGTGCATCGCTCGCTGTCATGCTTACCGCTCCTCGAACTCCCTGACGCCCCGATTTGAGGGCGTTCGGCTGCCTCTACCACATGTCGGCAGAGCGCGCCAGCAACACCCAAGCAATGGCGCGGAGCCGTACCGCCCGGCGCTTCGGCCGCCTCCTAGTACGCAGAGGTGGCGAGCGTTGCGGAGCCGTCGTGGTGGTAGATGTCGGGCCGAAAATGGACCTGCCCGTCAGGCGTGCCCCAGGCGCTGATATAGGACAGGTAGATCGGGACACGGTTGGCGATGGGTACGGTCAATTGCTCGCGGGTCCGCTTCATCGACTGGATGCGGCCAAGATCCCAGCCGGGTGTGCTGCGCATGATCCACGCCACCAGACGGTCGACATTATGCACGCGCACGCAGCCCGAGCTTTCGAAGCGCACGGCCTGTCCGAACAGGCTCTTGAGCGGCGTATCGTGGAGGTAGACCGCGTCCTTGTTCGGGAAGTTGATCTTCACGAAGCCGAGCGAGTTCTCCTCCCAGGGAAGCTGGCGGAAGCGATAGTTGTAGACCTCAGTTCCGTTCCAATCGATCTGTTGCGGGTGCAAAGGATTGCCGGCCTGGTCGAAGGCTTGCATGTGATAAGCGGCGAGCATGTCCTGGCCCCTGCGGGCAAACTCACGCCCCTTGGGCACGAGATCCTTCTGCACGATGGTCTGCGGCACGTGCCAGTAAGGATTGAAGTTGATCTCGTGAATCTTGCTGGTGAGCTCAGGCGTCGGCCGCTCCGGCTTGCCGACGACCGCAGCATTGCGGAGGACGACCTGGCCGCCTTCGACCGCCTCGACCTGCGCGGCGGGGATGTTGACCAGCACATAGCGGCCGGACGCTGACGGCGCGAGCTTCTGCAGCCGCTTCAGGTTGATCTCGAGCTGGCTCAGCCGCACGCCTGCCGGCACGTTGAGCGCCGCAACCATCGCCTTGGAGTCCACGACACCGGTCGGTGGCAGGCCGTGCCTGATCTGGAAACGCTTCACCGCACCAACAACGGAGCCGTCATACTCACCCGGTACGCTCATGCCGACGAGGTCGCCCGAAGCTTCGAGGCGCTGCTGCAGAAGCGCGATGTCCTGCCCGCGCTGTCCGGGCCGCATAACCCTTCCCGGAACCATCGGCCAACCTCCGCGCGCGGCGATCGCCCGGTAGTTTTCGATGGCCGCCTTGGTCGCAGCGATATTGCGCGACGACAGGGTCGGCGTGCCGAGCGCCGGGTTGGTGATCATCAAGGCTTCGGGGTCGTCGTGATTAAGCTCACTCGCCCCGGGAGGTGCGGCCGGGTTCGACCGGCTACCCCCGCCGAAGAGGCGGAAACCGCCGCTGCCACTGCCGCCGGAATTGGGCGAGACCTGCTGGCCGTCGCGGCCCTGAATGTTGTCTTGCTGCCTGCCGGTCAACCACTGGAACGGGCCGGCGCTTGACGGCGCAATGTCAACGGCGAGGAGGGCCACAGCCATCCCCGCGGTGACGAGGAACGCCCCGCCTTTAAGCCTAACCTGATTTTGCATCGCCGCTCCCCGTCCGTTGCGGCCTCTCTTCCCGCCTTAACTATAAGCGCTTTGTCCGCGGCGCTCTACCCGTTTTCGCGCCGAAGTGCCAGATATGCCGTCACAATCCGTTTAAGGTTAAGGAAAGACGAATCCCTACCAAACGCGGCACAGCCCAGCTACGGCGCGGTCAGGCCGAAGCACACGCAGACGCTAGCGGCGAAATCCGACGATTTTTGGCGGATAGGCATAAAGAACGGCCCTGCCGAGATGCGGTCCGCCAGGGCCGTTCAACTCGGCGCGGGTCGCGCGAGCAAAGGTTAGAGCTGGTAACGGATCTGGTCGGTCCAGAAGCGCTCGAGCCGGATCAAGGCCTTGTTCAGCGTCTCCAGGTCGTCAGTGCCGATTCCGCCGACCTGCTGCAAGGACTTGAGCTGGCGCTGGTAGAGGTTGTTCACCACCTGGCAGACTTCCTGGCCCTTTTCGGTCAGCCTTACCCGCACCGACCTGCGGTCGGTCGTCGAGCGCTGATGATGGATGTAGCCGGCATCGACCAGCTTCTTGAGGTTGTACGAGACGTTCGAGCCGAGATAGTAGCCGCGGCTGGTGAGCTCGCCCGCGGTAAGCTCGGCGTCGCCGATATTGTAGAGCAGCAAGGCCTGCACGTTGTTCACGTCGGCGCGGCCCAGGCGCTCGAATTCGTCCTTGACCACGTCGAGCAGCAGCCGATGCAGCCGCTCGACCAGCTTCAAGGAAACCAGATAGCGGCCTTTGAGGTCTTCCGCCTCGCTGGCCACCGCATGCGTCCCCATGTTCAGGGCTACACTCATCGCCTACCCTCGTTAGTTGTTGTTAATCCCCAACTTGACGATGACTGTAGGCGAACCGGGCTAAGATGGGCTTAAGCAAGACGCTTAAGATTGCATGAAATTCTAGGATTAAATTTCGGTGATGTTTTTGGCGGCGTTTGCCATGTCGGGCGCGCGCCTGACGCGCGTCAGAGCCCGGGTTTCAAGTTTTCAAGCTCGAGCTCGTCGTCTACGGGCGTCACGAACAGGCTCTCGACCCACGCGTCATCGACTGCGTCGAGCTTCGCCGGCTGCCAATTAGGGGCCCTGCCCTTGCCGGCGATTCGCGCTGCGATCCCCTCGCGGTAATCGTGCGAGGCGACGAGATGCGAGGCCAGGCGGAATTCGAGCTTCAGCGCCTCGTCGAGCGCAAGCTCCTTGCCACGCTGCATCTGCGCGAAGGCAATCTTGAGGGAGGTCGGCGATTTCTTGCGGATCTCGGCTGCGGTCTCGCGCGCCCAGTCCGCATCCTCCCCGCGCTCTGCATCGAGCCGCGCCAAAATCTCCTCGACCGACGGCGCCGAGAAGGCGCGATTGATCACCGGCGTGAACCGCGCAAGCTCGCCTTCTCCGGGATCGCGATGCAGCCCGTCGAGCAGCCGGTCGACCGGATGGTTGTCGGAAAGCGCATCCTTAACGACGTGAAAATGCGCCGACGGAATGTAATGGGTCACGAGCCGCAGCCGGTAAGCGTCAGCGGAACCGATGCTGCCGCCGGTCAGCGCGAGGTAGAGCCCGGTCAAGCCGAGAAGCCGCGGCAGGAAATAAGTGCCGCCGGTGTCCGGGAGGAAGCCAATGCCAACCTGCGGCATGGCGAATTTGTAGCCCTCCCCTGCCACGCAATGCGTCCCGTAGAGGCTGATGGCGACGCCCCCGCCGAACACGAGCCCGTTGATCAGAGGCACGTTGGGCCTGATGAATTTCTCCAAGGCCCAGACATGGGTATAGGCTGCGCGATAGAATTCGCGGATCGCGGCCGTGGCCCCCTGCTCGCTCCATTCGTGCAGGATCTTGAGGTCGCCGCCGCTTGAGAAGACCGACGGGTGGGAAGATTGCATTGCCACGCCATAGATATGCGCCGCGGGCTCCCAGCGCCGGTAGTGGGCGGTGAGCGCCTCGAACATTTCGCGGGTGAGCGCGTTCAAGCGGGTGGACCGGTCGAGCGTGACCACCCCTGCGCGGCCGACCTCCTCGAAGGTGATGCCCAAGTCGGACAATCGCCGTGCCCCCTGACCGAGTTTCGTTGCGAATGGCGTCCTGAAAGGCCCAACCCGGCAGGCCTTTCCTCGGCTGCCTTGAAAAGGCCCGCGGCAGCTAGCACTCATCCGCTGAAACCACAAGCGCTGCCGGGAAGGCAAACGGACGCCCAATGAAGACCGCTCCCCTTCTGCGGCTTTTCCTACTGGTGGCGACGGTGCCTGCCCTTTGCGGGCCGGCCTGGGCGGAAAACGGTTTTTCGGGGATCCTGCAAAATCCGTTCAAGCCCAAGTCCGAAAAAAAGCCCGCGCCGCCGAGCGCCTATAGGACCGTTCCCTGGAGCGCCACCCAGATCGCCGACGCCAAGGCGAAATGCGAAGAGCTGCTCGCCGGCGTCACGCTCGAATACGAGGAGCAGCCGCCGATCAAGGAGGGGGTGTGCGGGGCGCCCGCGCCGATCCTCGTCAAGTCGATCGGAAGCGATCCCAAGGTCGCCATCGTGCCGGCGGCCAAGATCAACTGCGCGGTCGCGGTGGCGCTCGACAAGTGGCTCAAGGAGGTGGTCCATCCGGAAGCCGTGGCGACATTCGGCGCGCCTGTGGTGAAGTTACGGAACGCCGCCTCCTACGCCTGCCGCAACCGCAACAATGCCGAACGCGGCGTGCTGAGCGAGCACGCGCTCGCCAACGCGCTCGACATTTCCGAGTTCACCCTCGAGTCCGGCCACATGATCAGCGTGCTTACGGCCTGGCCGCGTGTCGCCGCGCCGGACCTGCCCCCGATCCCCGAGCCGAACCCGATACGGGTGGACGCGACGGCAGCCATCACCGCGCCCCCGCTTCCCCTACCGCTGCCGCCCCTCAAGCCGCGTCCCACGCGGGTCTCGCATCTCACGGTGATCGGCAATGTCACAGAGGCGGCGAAGATCAATCCCTTCATCGTGCCCACGCCCATGCCGATGCCGCCACCGACGCCTACGTCGATCTCGGCGACACCACCGCTGTTTGAGGAGGCTGTCTCGACCGTGTCCGCGCCGTCATCAGAGCCAGCCCCGAAAGCCAAGCCGGTGGTGAAACCGCGGCCCGACCAGAAGAGCGCCTTTGTCAGGAGCATCTACGCTAAGGCCTGCAGGACTTTCGGCACGACGCTTGGGCCGAGTGCGGATGCCGCGCACCGCAACCATTTCCACTTCGACATGAAATACCGGCGCGGCGGCTATTGCCGCTAGCTGCGGAAGTGCGCGCGAAACCATGTGCTGTCGCGGCCATTGGCGCCGCGCGGGGCGAAATGGTAGCTTCCCGGCCTAAACGAACTTCGATTGGATCGCGCGTGGCCGCACCGAAAGACAAACCGATTTCCCTGCGCACCGAGCGCGTGAAGCGCGCCGAGAAGGCGCCGTCGGCGCTTGGAGCCGGTTTCCCGGCGACGCGGCTCAGGCGCAATCGGCGCGCGGACTGGTCGAGGCGTCTGCTGCGCGAGACCTCGCTCACGACCGACGACCTGATCTGGCCGATCTTCGTCGTCGAGGGCGAGCGTCAGCATTCCCCCGTGGCGTCGATGCCGGGTGTCGAGCGCGTCTCGGTCGACCTCGCCGTCAAATGCGCCGAGGACGCCGCGCGGCTTGGCATTCCGGCGATCGCGCTCTTTCCCTACACCGATCCCGCGCTCCGTGACGACGAGGCAAGCGAAGCGGTCAATCCCGGCAATCTCGTCTGCCGCGCCGTGAGCGCCATCAAGAAGGCCGTGCCCGATCTCGGCATCGTGTGCGACGTGGCGCTCGACCCTTATACGAGCCACGGCCATGACGGGCTCGTGGTCGCGGGCGAGATCGACAATGATCGCACCGTGGAAGTGCTGATCGCGCAAGCTTTGGTGCAGGCGGAAGCCGGCTGCGACATCCTCGCGCCGTCCGACATGATGGATGGGCGCATCGGCGCGATCCGCGGTGCGCTCGAGGCGGCGGGCTTCGCCAACACGCAGCTTCTGAGCTATGCCGCTAAATACGCGTCGGCCTTTTACGGGCCGTTCCGCGACGCTGTGGGCTCCGGCCCGCGGCTCCGTGGCGACAAGCTCACCTATCAGATGGACCCCGCCAACGGCACGGAAGCGTTGCGCGAAGTCGCGCTCGACATCGCCGAGGGCGCGGACATGGTGATGGTCAAACCGGGGCTTGCTTATCTCGACATCGTGCGCAAGGTGAAAGACACCTTCAACGTGCCGACGCTCGTCTACCAGACCTCGGGCGAGTACGCGATGCTGGCGGCCGCGTCAGAGCGCGGCTGGCTCGACCGCGAGCGGGTGATCCTCGAGAGCCTGATTGCCTGCAAACGCGCCGGCGCCGACGCGATCTTCACCTATTTCGCGCCGGACGTGGCGAAGCTCTTGAAGAGCTAGCGCGCTAGTTCGTGACCTTCATGCTCTTGAAGACCACGCGCGCCTCTTCCTGCTTGTCGAAATTGTCGCCCGAGAGCCCGAAGCGCCAATTGCCTTTCGGCGCCTGGGCGCGCACTTCGCGGATCTTCGTGCCGTTGATGTAGAAGGTCGCGGTGTTGCCGTTGGTCTTCACGCGCAACGTGTTGGTGGCGCCAGGCTCCTTGTTGATTGCTGTGGAATCGACATTTTCGGCGATGGTGCCGAGCCATTTGCCGTCCTGCTTGCGCGCGATCCAGAACTTGCCGTTGTTCAGGATGCCGAACTGGAAATAAGTCCGGTTGTCCTCGCCCCAGAAGAGGAGCCCTGCGCCGAGCATGGGCTGCTTACCGTGAGGCCACACGGCATCCGAGCAGATGTCCGCGTCCGTGACGGTGAAGGTGACGTTGAGGTTCGACTGCATGTCGTCGGGCCCGAGCTTCAGCACGAAGCTCCCGTCCTTCACCTCGACGCTGTCGCGGATCGACCAGCCGCCGGCATCGTCCTGGAACTTATCCTCGAATACGACCTGCTGGCCCTCGCAGGCGCTGGCCCAGGACGGACCGGTCAAGAGAAGGAATGCAGGCGCAAGAAACGACAAGAGCCGCAGCATGGAAGTCTCCCCGTCGGCTGGCCTCAAGACGTGCGGAACGCGAATCCTTAACCCGTCGCGGGGGTCTCGGCAACCTGGCCCGCTCCGCCTTGAAGGACCGCAATTCGGCGGAACGCTTGTTTGCTCCTATGCCAATCCCTATCTAGCCCGCGAGGAAAGCCCTCAAGGAGACGAGGATGAAGGACGAGCTACAGACCCTTCCGCCACGCGCCAGCACGGACTTCGTGGACCAGCCGCATGCTTTCGACCCCGTGGCGCAGCGGCGGCTCTTCCAGGGCGTGGTCGGCAAACGCCTCATCGCGTTTATCATCGACGCCATCATCATCGGCATCCTGACGCTCGTCGCCTTTCTGGTCGTGTTTGTGCTCGGCATCGTCACGCTCGGGCTCGGCTGGCTTTTGTTCGGCCTCGTCTTTCCCGCGGTCGGGCTCGGCTATAACGCCATCACCATCGGCGGGTCGAAATCCGCGACCATCGGCCAGCGCATCATGGGGCTGACCGTGCCCATGTGGTTCGGCGGCAAGGTGACCCCGTTGATCGCGGCGTTCCACGCCCTTCTGTTCTGGGTATCGCTCACGATCTTCGCGCCGATCTTGCTCTGGTGCTTCTTCGACGCGCGCAAGCGCCAGCTGCACGACATCCTGGCCGGCGTGGTGGTTATCAACCGGCCTTAGTTTTTAGTCTTTCAGGGTTCCGCCGGCGTCCGAGCCGGATTGCACTCGGCGCCCGCCATCCACTAAGCTTGCCGGCGGATAGGTTTGGATTCGTCCCCGGTGGAACGTGACTGAGCATAAGAGCAATTTCCCTGAATTCTACATCACCGCGCCGCAGCCCTGTCCCTACCTCCCCGGCCGGCTCGAGCGGAAACTGTTCACGCACCTCACGCGTGACAAGCCCCGCTTCCTCGTCGACAATCTGCTGAAGGGCGGGTTCCGGCGCAGCCAGAACATCGCCTACATGCCCTATTGCGACGCGTGCTCGGCCTGCGTGCCGGTGCGCATCCTGGTCGGCGAGTTCGAGCCGCGCCGCTCGCTGAAACGCATCGCCCGCGCGAACTGCGATCTTGTCGCGACCCGCATGTCGCCTGCCCCAAGCTCGGAGCAATATTCCCTGTTCCGCGCCTATATCGACGCGCGCCATGCCGATGGCGGCATGGCCGAGATGTCCGTACTCGACTATTCGCTCATGGTCGAGGACAGCGTGGTCGAGACGTTCGTCACCGAATATCGGCTGAAGCCCGATCCGAAGGGCGACGGAAGCTCTCCGCTCATCGCCGTATCGCTCTGCGATCGCCTGAGCGACGGCATCTCAATGGTCTACAGTTTCTATTGATCCCGACCTGCCAGCGCGCAGCCTCGGCACTTACATGATCCTCGATCATGTCAACTACGCGCGCGCGCAAGGCCACCCGTTCGTCTATCTCGGCTATTGGATCGAGGGCTCGCGCAAGATGCGCTACAAGAACCGCTTCCAGCCGCAGGAGCGGCTTACGTCGAAAGGCTGGGTGCGCACGGATCCATAGCGCCGGAGGAGCGTGCGTGGTTCGAGGGCCGGCCGTCATCCTGAGGTGCTCGGGCGAAGCCCGAGCCTCGAAGGACGGCCGGCCACCTCACCATGACGCGCACTTTGGCTAGTCACTGATCCTTAAAGCGCGAGCCGAACTTGCCGGACTTCGGGAAGCCTTTGGGCGGTAGGCGGCCGGCCTGGGCGCGCACGCCCCACCACTCGCGCAGCTCGGCTGAGGAGAGCGTGAAGCTTCGCTTTGCGGAGTCGATGTATGTCAGGCCTTCCTTCTTGTCGAAGGCCTTGGCGTCGGCGAGGCCTCCATCCTTGTAACGCTGCAGCCGCACGCCTTTGCCGCGCGGCATCTCCGGCAGCTCCTCCAATGGAAATAGCAGAAGCTTGCGGTTCTCGCCGATCACCGCGACGCTGTCGCCCTCGGCCGGCGCGCAGACAACGGCCTCGGTATCCGCCAGCACGTTCAACACCTGTTTTCCTTTGCGGGTCTGCGCCAGCACCTCATCCTCCGGGACGATGAAGCCGTGGCCTGAGGTCGACGCGACCAGCAGTTTCCGGCCGGGTTGATGCACGAACAGCTCGACAGCGTCGGCCACCTCCTCGATGTCGATCATCAGACGGTACGGCTCGCCGTGGCCCCTGCCCCCCGGCAGCTTGTCGGCGCCGAGCGAATAGAACCGGCCATTGGTGGCGAAGAGCAGAAGCGTGTCGGTGGTCTGCGCCTTGACGAAGCTTTTGAGCCGGTCGCTCTCCTTGAAGGTAAGACTCTCGGGCGCGGTCTGATGGCCGCGGATGGCGCGGATCCAGCCTTTGTCGGACAGCACGATCGTCACCGGCTCCTTCTCGATCATCGCCTCGGCAAGCTCGACCTCGACGCCTTCCGGCGCCTCGGCAAAATTGGTGCGGCGGCGGCCGAGCGCGGTCTTCTGGCCGAACTGGTCTTTCAGCGCCTTGATCTCGTCGGCGATCCACTTCCACTGTCTGTCCTTGGAGGCGAGCAGTGCCTTCAGCTCCTTACGCTCCTTGGTGAGACTCTCGTGCTCGCGCTTGATTTCCATTTCCTCGAGCTTGCGCAGAGCGCGGAGCCGCATGTTGAGGATCGCCTCGGCCTGTACGTCGGTGAGCTTGAAGGCCTTCATCAGCACGGGCTTCGGCTCGTCCTTCTCGCGGATGATTTTGATGACCTTGTCGATGTTGAGATAGACGATCAGATATCCGTCGAGCACTTCGAGTCGATGGTCGATCTTGGCGAGCCTGAACTTGGCGCGGCGCACCAGCACGACTTGGCGATGGTCGAGCCATTCGCGCAGCGCCTGGCGGAGACTCACGACGTTCGGCACTTGGCCGCGGCTCAGCACATTCATGTTGAGCGGTAGCCGTGTCTCCAGTTCCGTCAGCTTGAACAGCGATTCCATCAGCAGCAGCGGATCGACGCTGCGGCTCTTCGGCTCCAGCACGAGCCTGATGTCTTCGGCAAATTCGTCGCGTACGTCCGCCAGCAGCGGCAGCTTCTTGAGCTGGAGCAGCTCGGCGATGCGGGCGACAAGGCGTGCCTTCTGCACCTGGTAGGGAATCTCGGTGACGACGATCTGATAGGTGCCGCGGCCGGTGTCCTCCTGCACCCATTTCGCGCGGAGACGGAAGCTGCCGCGCCCGATCTTGTAGGCCGCGACGATCGCCTCGCGCGGCTCGACGATGACGCCGCCGGTGGGAAGATCGGGGCCCGGCACGAAGTCAACGAGCTTGTCGGCCGTGGCGTTGGGAAACTTGATGAGATGCAACGCCGCGTCGAGCAATTCACCCGCATTGTGCGGCGGGATCGAGGTCGCCATGCCGACGGCGATGCCCGAAGCACCATTGGCGAGAAGGTTCGGGAAGTTCGCGGGGAGTACCGAAGGCTCGAGCTCGCGCCCGTCATAGTTCAGGCGGAAGTCGACCGTGTCCTCGTCGATGCCGTTTAGAAGCTGCGCGGCGACCGCCGTCAGCCGTGCCTCGGTGTAGCGGTCAGCGGCGGGATTGTCGCCGTCGATATTGCCGAAATTGCCCTGCCCGTCGATCAGCGGATAACGCACGGTGAAATCCTGGGCGAGGCGCGCAAGCGCATCGTAGATCGCCTGGTTTCCGTGCGGATGAAAATTGCCCATCGTGTCGCCGACGATCTTCGCGCATTTGCGGAACTCGCCTTGCGGCACGAGTCGGAGCTGCTGCATGGCGTAGAGCAGGCGGCGATGCACGGGCTTGAGCCCGTCACGCACATCGGGCAGCGCGCGGTGCATGATGGTCGAGAGCGCGTAAGCGAGATAGCGTTCCTCGAGCGCGTCGCGCAGGTTCACCGGCTCGATCGGTCCTTGCGAATCAGGCGGCGGAATGCGTTTCCCCATATCCCGCGCTTAGCGCATCGGGCGGGCACGCTCAATGTTGTTCAAGCGGACGTCAGCAAAGGATCAAGGCACGATCGGGGGGAAGGCGCGCTCCTTCGGCCGGCGCTTCAGGCAGGATCGGTCCATGAACACCTGGACCTCCGTGTAGATCCAACGCTTGCCGTGCTTCCAGCCGATGACGCCGATGCCGATCTCCCGCGCGGGCGCCCTCAGTGTGCGCTCGTGTCCGGGCGAATTCTTCCAGAAGGTCATCGCCTTGGCCATTGCCTCCTCCACTGGCACGCGGGAGCCGTCGTCGGCCCAGGATTTATGCCAATTCTCCCAGACATGGCAGACTTCCATGCCGACGGCCTTGAGCCGATCGCGCGCGCTCCGCCCGTCGGCCCTGTGGCCGACTTTGTCGGTGCTCGCGAGGTATTTCGCATAGTCCTGAGCGGCTTTGGATGCGCCCGGGCTTAGACGAAGCGGCGGCAGGCCGTTCTCTGCGCGATATGCGTTGGTCGCGTCGAGGATCAGCGTTCTGGCGTTCGATGGGACGGAGAATTGCTGCGCGTTCGCCGGCGCAGTACCGCCGACCTGCGCGGCGATAGCCACCACCAATAGGAACAGCGAGGCTGCTCCCGGCCTCCTTCCAGCACCGCCCAGCATGCCGGCCCCCTTGCGCATCAAGAATAGCATCGCGGATTTCCCGCAAACCATTAAATTTGAGCAGTTTGCAGCGCGCGCGCCAGCAAGCCGATGAGCCGCTCGCGGGCCTGCGGCATGGCGAGCCCGTGCGGAGCAAGCACGTCACGCTCTAGGAAGTGCCCGCTGAGCGCGAACCCTGCGGCGATGTCGGCCGCATCGGCGGATGCGGCGTCGTCCAGAATGAAGGCGGGCAGCTTGAGCAGCTTGCTGCAATAAGGCTTGCCGGCATCGCGCGACACCGCCTGGCCTGAGCGCGGCGACACATAGATGAGATCGGTGTCGGCGCCCGTCGCGGCGCAGGTGCTGAGATCGAGGCCGAAGCCGAGTTCCTGCAAGAGCTGAAGCTCCCAGCGGACGAGCAGTGCCGGCCAAACATCCGGCCGATCGAAGGTGCGAAGAACTTCGACAGTCGCCGCGTAGAGCTCAGGGTGCGGATCGCGCTCGGGCAGGAGCCGCGCAAGCCCCGCAAGCGAGCCTATTGCCGTGAGCGCCGCCGCGTCATCGAGCACGCGCGCGGCGTGCGCGTCGATCAGCTCGACATTGAAGCCGCCGAGATGTTCGGACAGCCGCGCGCGCCAAGTGACGCGCAACAGATTGCCGGACTGAAGCAGCGGACGGATGCGGCGCGAGCGCCCTCCCCGCACAAGCCCGAGATGCCGCCCGTGCGCGCGCGTCAGAAGCTCGGCGACGGCATGCGCCTCGCCAAGCGGCTTCGCGGTGAGGAAGATTCCTTCGTCGCTCCAGTCCATGCTTTGTCCATCGCAGCACAGCGCCCGTCATCGTGAGGTGCCCCGGCCGTCTTTCGAGGCTCGCGCTCCGCGCTCGCACCTCAGGATGACGGCCGGCCTCGAACCACCTGCGCGTTCTATGCCACTGACTTACGCTGCAATGGTTGCAACAGAAAGGCCCGGGCGAAACCCGAGCCTTTCCGTGCCGCACGGGGAGAAGCAGTCCGCTAGCCGCCGCCGCTCGAATCCGAGCCGCCGGCTGCGCCGGACGAGCTTGCGCCTCTCTCGCTTTCAGGGGTGGTTGCGGAACCGGACTGGCCGAGATCGGGGCTCGATCCGGTTGCGCCAGGCGCGAGCGATTGGCCAGGCGTGTAGCCCGGCTCGCCCGGAAGCGGACGCTTGCTTGCGCCCTGATCCTGCTGCGCGGGAGCTGTCCCCGACGCGCTCGGCGCCACGGGGACGGAACCCTCACCTTGCGATTGCACGCCCGGCTTGTCGGGCGTTGGCGCAGAATAGGGCTGATCGGCTGCAAAAGCGGCCGTCCCGCCAAGCAAGAGGCCTGCTGCGGCCAAGCTCGCGAATGTCTTCTTCATTGTGTAACCTCCTTGGCCTGGCCCCTCCTCTTAAAAACGTGCGCCGGCTGAGGTCGTTCCGCGCTAATTTCGTGCCGTGCGCGCAGTTATTTCCGCGGGTAGTCCAATCCCATCTCGCGGTAGCGCTCGGGGTCTTCGCTCCAGCGCTCGCGCACCTTGACGAAGAGGAAGAGATGCACGGGCACGCCCGCCATCTCGGCAATGTCCTTACGCGCAGCCATCGAAATTTCCTTGATGGTCTGGCCCTTGGCGCCGAGCACGATCTTTCGCTGGCTCTCGCGCTCGACATAGATGGTCTGCTCGACGCGGATCGAGTGGTCCTTCAATTCCTCCCAGTCGGTCGTCTCGACCGTCAGCGCGTAGGGGAGCTCCTCGTGCAGCCTGAGGAACAGTTTTTCGCGCGTGATCTCGGCGGCGGTCTGCCTGAGCGAGGCGTCGGTCAGTTGGTCTTCCGGGAAGAGCCAGCGTCCGGCCGGCACGGCGGCAGCGAGATAGGACTTCAGATCCGCGATGCCGTCGCCGGTCAGCGCCGAGACCATAAACACTCTGTCGAAGGCATGACGCGCGCCAAGCTCGGCGGTGAGCCGCAGAAGCTCCGGCTTCGCTACAAGGTCGACCTTGTTGAGGACTGCGATGGTGGGGCGCCTCACCTCAGAAAGATGCTTGAAGAGCGGGTCGAGCGTGTCGTCGAGCCCGCGACCCGCATCGATCACGACCGCGACCAGGTCGGCGTCGGCGGCTCGGTCGAAAGCGGCATGGAACATGGCGCGATCGAGCCGGCGCTTCGGCTGGAAGATGCCGGGCGTGTCGACCAGGATCACTTGCGCGTCGCCAATCAGCGCAATGCCGCGCACGGGCCCGCGCGTGGTCTGCGCCTTGTGCGTGACGATGGACACTTTCGCGCCGACGAGCGCATTGGTGAGCGTGGACTTGCCGCTGTTCGGCGCTCCGATCAGCGCCGCAAAGCCGCAGCGTGTGTGCTCCCTCGGGGTGCCAGGCTCGGCCGCAGGGTCAGACATCTTGCGGCGGGCGCCAAACGCCCTCGCGCATGAGCATGGCAAGCGCCGCCGCCTGCTCAGCCGCGCGCTTGTTGGCACCCTGCCCGCGTATCGGCTCTACGCCCTCGATCTGCACCTCGGCGGTAAAGCGCGGCGCGTGGTCGGGCCCCTCGCGCGCAACTTCGAGATAGCGGGGCAGAGGCAGGCGCCGCCCTTGTGCCCATTCCTGAAGGACTGACTTTGCATCAGGTGCCGCAAGGTCGATCTCGCTAAGGTGCGGCTCCCAGGAGCGGCGCACCACCTCGCGCGCGGCCGCGTAGCCGCCGTCGGCGAACACTGCGCCGAGGACGGCCTCGCACGTGTTGGCGAGGATGGTCTTCTTGTACCGCCCACCGCTGCCCGCCTCTCCCCCGCTCATCACGATGAACCGGCCAAGGTCCCAATCTTGCGCCACCTCGGCGCAGGTCTCGGCGCGCACGAGATGATTGAACCAGCGCGCAAGCTCCCCCTCGCTTGCATCCGGGAAGCGGTCGGCCAAAAGCTCGGCGACGGCAAGCCCCAGCACGCGGTCGCCAAGGAATTCGAGGCGTTCGTTGTCCTCGTTAGGCTTGGCGCCGGCACGCGCGCTCGCATGGGTGAGTGCGAGCTTCAAATGCGCGGGGTCGGCGAAATCGTGCCCGAGCCGGGCGGAAAGCTCGGCCAAGGACGGCTTTCCCGCTACGGCCACGCTCACTGCACCGTTTGGAAGATGCGCGACCAGCGCACGTCGCTCGGCCAGCGCCAGACCTGCCAGAAGCTCGAGTCATTGTCGATTGAGAAGAAGATGACCTGCGCCTTGCCCACGAGGTTCTCGAACGGCACGAAGCCGACCTCCGAGAGGAAGCGGCTGTCCGTCGAGTTGTCGCGGTTGTCGCCCATCATGAAGAATTTGCGCTCGGGCACCTTGTAGACCTCGGTATTGTCGCCGAATCCGTCCTTGACAATGTCGAGCACGGGATAGCTTACGCCGTTCGGCAAGGTCTCGATGAAGCGGGGCATGCGCCGCTCGCGGCCGGCTTGGTCGGCCACGACATAGTCGTCGACGCGCACCTTCTCGATGGGCTTGCCGTTGATGTGCAGCACGCCGTGGCTCATTTGGATCTCGTCGCCGGGAAGGCCAATCACGCGCTTGATGTAGTCCGTCTCGTTGTCTCGCGGCAGCTTGAACACGACCACGTCGCCGGGTTTCGGCTCGCTCGCCCAGATGCGGCCGGGGAACAGGTTGAAGCCGAAGGGAAACGAGTAGCGGCTATAGCCGTAGCTGTATTTAGAGACGAAGAGGTAGTCGCCGATCAGGAGCGTCGGGATCATCGAGCCCGAGGGAATGTTGAAGGGCTGGAACAGGAACACGCGCACGATCAGCGCGAGGATCAGCGCATGGATGATGACGCGGATGGTATCTTTCACGCCGCCCCTCTCTTCCGTGTTCTCGGCTTCAACGCTCATGCGGAACTCCGCTCCTCTACCCTTGGGATTCGCGCCGCCCTTCGGCAGGCGCCCCTATAGCCTCTCGGCGGTGATGAGGCAAACCGATCGGTCGCTAGACCCGGTAGGCGGAAATGATGACGATCGCCTGCGCGGTCGGGAAATCGTCGGTGATGGAGAGATCGATGCGTACGGCGTGGCCCTCGGGCGTGAGGCGCGTAAGCGCCCGGGCAGCGCCGCCGGTCAGCTCCAGCGTCGGACGCCCCGACGGCAGGTTGACCACGCCCATGTCGCGCCAGAACACGCCCTGGCGGAAGCCCGTGCCGAGCGCCTTGGCGCAAGCCTCCTTGGCGGCGAGGCGCTTGGCGTAAGAGGCGGCGCGCGCCGCCCGTCCGTCGGATTTGCGCCGCTCCGTCTCGGTGAAGATGCGCAAGAGGAAGCGGTCGCCGTAGCGCTCGATGGTGCGCTCGACCCGCCTGATGTCGATCACGTCGTTGCCGAGGCCGATGATCATCGTGACGCTCCCGCTCACGCCTTGGCTTTCGGTTGCGCGGGCCCGATGCGCGCGCTCTGCATGATGGCCTTCATGCGCCGCACGCTGTCGCCGAGCCCGACAAAGACCGCTTCGCCAACAAGATGGTGGCCGATATTCAGCTCGACGATCTCGGGGATCTCGGCAACGGGAAGGACATTCTCGTAGTCAAGACCGTGGCCTGCATGCACTTCGAGGCCCGCCGCCGCGGCGAGCCGCGCGGCGTCGACGACGCGCCGAAGCTCTCGCGCCTGTGCGGCCCGATTGCCTGCGGTCGCGGCGCCGCAATAGGTGCCGGTGTGGAACTCGACCGCATCGGCGCCGACCGCGCGCGCGGCTTCGACCTGAGCGGGATCGGGGTCGATGAAGAGAGCGACCTGGATGCCGGCGTCGCGCAGCGTGCCGACGAAGGGCTTTAGCGTCTTGACTTGGCTTGCCGCGTCGAGCCCGCCTTCGGTGGTGAGCTCCTGTCGACGCTCCGGCACGAGGCAGCAGGCATGGGGGCGAGCCTTGCGGGCGATTGCGAGCATCTCTTCGGTGATTGCCATTTCGAGATTTAGCGGGGCAAAAGCTGCCGCCGTGAGCCGCGCGATGTCTTCATCGCGGATGTGGCGCCGGTCCTCGCGGAGATGCGCGGTGATGTTGTCGGCGCCGGCTTGAACGGCGATCTCGGCCGCGCGCAGCGGATCGGGATGCACCCCTCCCCGCGCATTCCGCAAGGTGGCGACGTGATCGATGTTGATGCCGAGGCGGATCGGCGGCGCGCTCTTGCCCTTGTGCGCAGGGCTCGCCGTGCGGGAGGTCATTGCGTGCCGAGAGCCTCGCTCTCTTCCCGGGCCCTGAGCTCGCGGCGCCGGCGCTGATAGGCCTCGACCATCACCTTGACCACGAAATAGCTGAGCACCGCGACGCCAAATCCGATCGGGATGGATCCGAGCGACATCGGCTTTAGGATCGGCCAGAGCTGATCGACCGACATCTTGAAGATGCCATCGGAGAGGTCGATCGGGTGCGCCTCGGCTTCTTTGCCGAGCATCAGATTGCCGGCTTCGTAGGTCGAGTACCAGAACAGCGGATAGGTCAGCGGATTGCCGATGAAGGTTCCGAGCAGCGCCGCGACGATGCTGCCACCGACCATCCAGGCGATCACGGCCGCCATGATGAGATGGGTGCCGAGGAACGGAGTGACCGCGGCGAAGGCGCCCGCGGCGAATCCAAGTGCGATCGCGTGCGGCGACGCGCTGATGCGGCGGATCCGGTGGACGACATAGCGGCTCGAGCGCGCCCAGGAGCGGCGCGGCCATAGTTGGACGCGTAGCCACCCGAGCCAGCCCTCAGCCTCGCGGCGCTTGAACAGCATCACACCCTCGCCACGACCATACGCACCCGGAAACAGCCCCCGTTTGGCGGGAGTGCCTTAGCATATTGGGGTTCCTCCCTCCAGACCAAGCCCCGCGCCGCTTCCTCCGGCGGCCTATGCGCTCGCCCGCGCGGCGCTCGACACCATGTCCTTGGCGCGGAGCCCCGCAATGATCTCGTTCAGGTGCTTCAGGTCCCAGACTTCGAGATCGATCAGGATGTCGGTGAAGTCGGCGGCGCGGTTCGTCATCTTGATGTTGTCGATATTGCCATCGGCCTCGCCGATCACCGAGGCGACCTGCGCCAAGCTTCCAGGCTCGTTCATCACCGTCAACGCAAGCTTGGCCGGGAAGCGCTGCGGGTTGTCTTCGTCGATGTCCCAGGTCACGTCGATCCATCGCTCCGGCTCCTCGTCGAATTGCTTCAATGCTTCGGCGTGGATCGGGTAGATAGTGATGCCCTGCCCCGGCGTGAGGATGCCGACAATGCGGTCGCCAGGCACCGCACCGCCTTGGGCGAAGCTGACTGGCAGGTCGCCGCGCAGGCCCCTGATGGGGATTCCGTCGGGCTTCGAAGCATCAGGCTTCGCGTCGTCCGGTTTGGTGCGTGCGCTCGAGCCCGGCCAGCGGAACTTCAGTCCCATCACCTTGCCGAGGCCAAACCAGCCTTCGTCGGTGCGCTTGACTTTGCGCCGCCGCTTCGGCGGCTCGGCGGCCTTGAGCTCGGGAAAGGCGGCGCGGACCACGTCGGCCGAGGCAAGCTCGCCGCGGCCGACCGCAGCCATGACGTCGTCAGCCGTTTTCTGCGAGAGCCGTCCGACCGCACCCGCGATCGCCTCCTCGCTGAAGGGTTTGCCGCGGCGCTGGAAGGCGCGCACCAGGATCTCGCGGCCGAGCTTGCCGTATTGTGCGCGCACGGCAACGCGGGTCGCGCGCCGAATGGCCGAGCGCGCTTTGCCGGTGACGGCGAGACTCTGCCAGGCCGACGGCGGGAGCTGGGCCTCGGAGGTGATGATCTCCACCTCGTCGCCGTTCCGGAGCTCGGTCACGAGAGGCATCGGGCGGCCGTTGATCTTGGCGCCGACGCAGGTGTTGCCGATATCGGTGTGCACCGCATACGCAAAGTCGATCGGGTTCGCGCCGCGCGGGAGCGCGATCAGCCGCCCCTTCGGCGTAAAGCAGAACACCTGGTCCTGGAACAGCTCGAGTTTGGTGTGCTCCAGGAACTCTTCCGGGTTGTCGCCTTCCAGCAACATGTCGACGAGATGGCGCAGCCAACGATAGGCGTTCGAATCCTGCGACGGCACCACGCCCTTCCCGTTCGCGCCGTTGAAGTCCTTGTAGAGCGCGTGCGCCGCCACGCCATACTCGGCGATGTTATGCATGCGCTCGGTGCGGATCTGCAGCTCGACGCGCTGATGGCGCGGGCCGACGATCGTCGTGTGGACCGACTGGTAGTCGTTCTGCTTCGGGTTCGAGATGTAGTCCTTGAACCGCCCCGGCACGGCATGCCAGGTCGTATGCACCACCGCGAGCGCGCGGTAACAGTCCGCCACCTCGGGCACGACGATGCGGAAGGCATATATATCGGAGAACTGTTCGAGCGAGATCTGCTTGCGCTCCATCTTGCTCCAGATGGCGTACGGCTTCTTCTCCCGGCCCGACACGACGGCCTTGACCTTCGTCTCTTCGAGCTTGGCGCGCAGCGCCAACTCGATCTCATCGATCAGGCCCTGGTTCTGCGCGCGCAGCATCTTGAGTCTGTCGACGACCGCCGCGTAAGCCTCCGGATTCAGCCAGCGGAAGGCGTGATCCTCGAGCTCATCGCGCAGCCACTGCATGCCCATGCGGCCCGCGAGCGGCGCATAGATGTCCATCGTCTCCTCGGCGACGATCCGGCGCTTCGCTGGCTTCATGTGCCCGAGCGTGCGCATGTTGTGCAGCCGGTCGGCGAGCTTGACGAGCAGCACGCGGATGTCGCTCGAAATCGCGAGCAGGAGCTTGCGGAAGTTCTCGGCCTGCTCCGCCTTCTTGGTGACGAGGTCGAGCTTCTTGATCTTGGTCAGGCCGTCGACCAGCGTGCCGATCTCCCGCCCGAACATGGCGTCGATCTCGCCTTGCGTGACTTCGGTGTCCTCGATCGTGTCGTGCAGGAGCGCGGTGGCAATGGTCGCATCGTCCAGCCGCATCTCGGCGAGGATGGCCGCGACCTCGAGCGGATGGGAGAAGAACGGCGCGCCGGACGCCCGCTTCTGATTGCCGTGCGCCTTCATGGCGTAGACATAGGCGCGGTTGAGCAGCGCCTCGTCGGCGCTCGGTTGATAGCTCAGCACCTTCTCGACCAGCTCGTATTGGCGGGTCATGGCACGTTAGCCTCCGCGCATCGTCATCTCGGCGCAAGCCGGGATCCAGACATTATGCACGGGAATGCTTTCTGGATTCCGGCTTTCGCCGGAATGACGGAGAAACGGCAGCCCAATGAGGCAGGCTGGGGGCGCCGTGCGTCGTCGCAGGCTGAATTCAGCGCGAGCGGGGTCCCGCATTGGAGCCATCCGAGGGCGCCTGGGTCGCCATCCGGCGCAACAGCTCCTCCTCGGTCATCTTGTCGATCGCGGTGTCGACCGACTGATCGTCCTGGCCGAGGACAGGAAGCCTGGTGTCGGTCGAGAGCATCGGCACGGCCTCGGACTCGGGCTCGTCCACCTCGACATATTTCTGCATCGAATGGATGAAATCCTCGCGGAGGTCGTCGGTCGCGATCTTCTTGTCGGCGATCTCGCGCAGCGCCACAACGGGGTTCTTGTCGTTGTCGCGCTGAACGGCGATCTGGGCGCCGGCGGAAATGGTGCGGGCGCGGTGACTGGCGAGCAGTACCAGCTCGAAGCGGTTCGGAATCTTGTCGATGCAGTCCTCGACGGTGACGCGGGCCATCAGGGAATCCTTGGCTAGAGAGGGAGCCGATTTGGCCTCTATTTATGCAGTTCGACCGCGCGTGGCAAGCTAAAGGCGTTTAAGCACAGCGCCTTGCCCATGTTTCGGGAGGCGCCGCAGAAGCGCCTCCGCGGTCTCCCCGAGCGCGGGGTGACGCCAGTCGGGGGCAATATTGGCGAGCGGCCTCAGCACGAACGGCCGCTGATGCGCGAGCGGATGCGGCAGAACGAGCGGCCGGGCGCCGGCCCGCGCGAAGTCCCCTCGCCCGCCCCGCCAGTACCTGACAAGGCCCTTATAGTCGACGATGTCGATGTCGAGCGTGCGCGGTCCCCAGGGCCTGCCGCCGCGCCGCCCGGCGCTCCGCTCTATCCGCTTGAGCAGCCGGAGCAGGGCATCAGGCGGCCGGTCCGTGTCGATCAGCGCCACGGCGTTGACGTAAGGAGCCTGACGCGCGCGACCGATTGCCGCTGTCTCATAGAACGGTGAGATGGCGACGACGTGCACGCCGGCATCTTCCAGCTCGCGCATGGCGCGGGCGATCGTCTCGGGAGGGCTTCCCCAGGGTCCAGGACAATTTGCGCCAAATCCTGCCAGTATCTTTCCGCGCGCCAATTGAACTGTCACGACATCCCACCTATTCTTCTCATGTGCAGCTCTCGGCTCGAGTTTTGCGAGAGTCTGCTCTTCCATTCCACCTATATTGAAGAACTAGGAGCCAAAATGAATTTCTATCCGAACGAGCGCATCGCGCTCTTCATCGACGGCGCCAATCTCTATGCTAGCGCCAAGGCACTGACTTTCGACATCGACTACAAGCGCCTGCTTGCGATGTTCCGCTCGAAAGGCCAGCTCGTGCGCGCGCTTTACTACACGGCGCTTGCCGAAGATCAGGAATATTCCTCGATCAGGCCGTTGATCGACTGGCTCGACTACAATGGATACACGATGGTGACGAAGCCAACCAAGGAGTTCGTCGACGCGGCCGGACGGCGTAAGATCAAGGGCAACATGGACATCGAGCTCGCCGTCGACGCCATGGAGCTTTCCGAGCATCTCGACCATGTCGTGCTGTTCTCAGGCGACGGGGATTTCCGCTCCCTGGTCGAGGCGCTCCAGCACAAGGGCAAGCGCGTCAGCGTTGTCTCGACGCTTACGACCACGCCGCCGATGATCGCCGACGAGCTTCGCCGCCAAGCCGATCAGTTCATCGACCTCGCGCATCTCCAGAACGAGATCGGCCGCGACCCGGCGGAGCGCTCACAGCGCGAGCATCGGCGCCGGCCCGAGCCCGGCCCGCTCGACGAGTTCGAGACGGAAGACCTGATCGAGACCTAACAGTCTCTTCTCTCCCGCTACTTCGTCATGGCCGGGCTTGTCCCGGCTATCCACGAGTTTCATGTCGTTGCCAAAATCGTGGATGCCCGGCACTTCGGCCGGGCATGACGAGGCCACATGGTCTACGCATAGATCATGTCTGTCCAAGCGACCCACACTCTTGCGCCGGAAGCACCCAAGGACTGCCCGCTCTGTCCACGGCTTGTTGCGTTCCGCCATGAGAACAAGCGCGCGCATCCGGACTGGTTCAACGGAGCGGTCCCGTCCTTCGGTCCTGACGATGCGCGGCTCCTCATCGTGGGACTCGCGCCCGGCCTCAAAGGCGCAAACCGCACCGGGCGCCCCTTCCTCGGCGATCATGCCGGCGAGCTGCTTTATGGCACGCTGCTCAAAGTTGGGCTTGCGCGCGGAAGGCACGACCTTGCAGCGCCTGAAGACCTCCAGCTCGTCGATTGCATGATCACGAACGCCGTGCGTTGCGTGCCGCCGGCGAACAAGCCGACGCCGGCCGAGACTGGAACGTGCCGGCAGTTCCTGATCGGGCGCATTGCCGCGCTTCCCCGCTTGCGCACCCTGCTCGCGCTCGGCCGCATCGCCCATGACAGCGTGCTCGACGCTTTTGCGCTGAAAACGCGGGACTTTCCCTTCGCGCATGGCGCGTGCCACGTACTGCCGCAAGGGCTTATCCTCACCGACAGTTATCACTGCTCGCGGCAGAACACGAATACCGGCCGACTGACCGAGGCGATGTTCGAAGCCGTGGTGACCAACGCCGTCTCGAGCCTCGAGCCACGCCGAGCTGCCGCAGGCTGACGCGTCTTGCCGCCGTCACGCAAGTCGGGCATGCTCGCACTAGGTCACACGCGGCGAGGCCCTCCATGGCGGCGCTTGAGATCTCATCGGATAAAGTAGGCTTCGTGATCGTCAAGGCGCGCGAGCTCGCGGCCAAGGTCGGCGCGTGGGACGACAGCGCGACGTCCGACCACGACGCCGAATCGATCCTCGAGGATTTTTCCGACGACGCGACGCTGGCTGAGATCAAGGCGTTCATCGCCGACCTCAACGAAGACGAGCAGGTGAGCCTGGTCGCGCTGGCCTGGATCGGCCGGGGCTCGTTCGGGGCCGACGAGCTCGACGAGGCGCTATCCACGGCGCGCGCCGAGCGCGTCAACCGCACCGAGGACTATTTGCTCGGCATGCCGCTGCTCCCCGATTATCTCGAGGAAGCGCTGGACAAGCTCGGCTACTCGGTCGAGGATGTCGAGCAAGAACTCGCTCTAGCCGTTTTCTTTGAACCAGTGCAGGACGTCGTTCGCGTGGCGGGCCGGGTCGGGGACCGGAAAGAAAACGTGCGCGATGCGTCCCGCATCGACGATAAGCGTAAGTCGTTTCAGGTAGTTCTCATCGCCGGTTGTGAAGCTGGGTAATTCCAGCGCGGACGCAAAGGCGCCGCCGGCGTCGCTCAGGATCGGAAACGGCAAGCGCAGCCGGTCAACCATCTCCTTCTGATACTCCGTGGGTTGACGGCTCAAGCCGAAAATCCGCACGCTCTGCTCCGCGAACGCCGTGAAAAGATCGCGGAACCCCTCGAGCTCAGGCGTCGAGCCATGCGCGCCTTGGATGTCGTCCCAGTTCGGCGGACTGGGCACGCCCGGCCGCCCGGTCCAAGGATAAACCGCGACAATGCTCCGTCCTGGCAGCGCAGCGAGATCGATCAGATCGCCACTCGTCGCCGGAAGCGCGATGGACGGCAGCTTCGTACCCGGCTCCAGCACGCGCGCTCACCCCTTCTCGCGCATGAGCCGGCCCTTCTGGCGTTGCCAGTCGCGCTTTTTCTCGGTCTCGCGCTTGTCGTGCAGCTTCTTGCCCTTGGCCAGGCCAAGCTGCACCTTGGCGATCCCGCGCGCGTTGAAATAAAGCCTGAGCGGCACGAGCGTCATGCCTTCGCGCTGGACAGCCCCAGTCAGCCTCCCAAGCTCCTTGCGGTGCACCAGCAGCTTCCGCCGGCGCGTCGGCGCGTGGTTGGCGCGGCCGGCTTGAGTATATTCGGCGATGTGCGCGTTGATCAGGTAGATCTCGCCGCCTTCGGTCGAGGCGTAGGATTCCGAGATATTGGCCCTGCCGGCGCGTAGCGACTTCACTTCGGAACCGAGCAGCGCAATCCCCGCTTCGAGCTTCTCCTCGATCTCGTAGTTGAAGCGCGCCTTCCGGTTCTCGGCGACGAGCTTGCCGCTCTCGCGCTTCGGCGCCATGGTTTCCACCTGCAAGCGATTAGACGAGGGCGAGGCCGACAGCGGCGAGCGCGTCGTCAACGCGCTTGCGCGATGAGACCGTGATCGGCGCGAGCGGCAGACGCGTCTCGCTGCTGCAAAGCCCAAGCCGCGAGGCGGCGTATTTCACCGGGCCGGGGTTCGATTCCACGAAAAGGGCCTCGTGGAGCGGCATCAGCCGGTCTTGGATCTTGAGCGCCTGCTTGAAATTGCCCGCAAGGCAGGCGAGCTGGAACTCAGCGCAGAGCGCGGGCGTGACATTTGCCGTGACCGAGATGCAGCCATGGCCGCCATGCGCCATGAAGCCGAGCGCGGTTGCGTCCTCGCCCGAGAGCTGAATGAAGTCGGAGCCAAGCGCTTCGCGCTGCAGGCTCGCCCGCGCCATGTTGGCCGTCGCATCCTTAACACCCACGATGTTCGCGAGCTTGAACAGCCGCGCCATGGTGTCGACCGTCATGTCAATCACGCTGCGGCCGGGGATGTTGTAGATGACGATCGGGATATCGGCCGCGTCGTTGATCGCCTTGAAGTGCAGGTAGAGCCCGTCCTGGGTCGGCTTGTTGTAATAGGGCGTCACCACGAGCGCGCCGTCGGCGCCCGCGCGCTTCGCATGCTCGGTGAGGTCGACCGCCTCGGCGGTCGAGTTCGATCCCGTGCCGGCGATCACGGGCACGCGGCCGGCGGCCGCCTCGATGCAGAGCTCGACCACGTGCCTGTGCTCATCGTGGGTGAGCGTCGGCGATTCGCCGGTCGTGCCGCAGGGCACGAGCCCATGCGTGCCCTGGTCGATCTGCCACTCGACGAGCTTCTGGAAGGCGTCGGCATCGACCTTGCCGTCCCTGAATGGGGTGATCAGGGCCGTAATCGAGCCTTTGAACATGGGGGTAGGCACGGGATGAACTCCTGGGGGGCGGCGGCGAAACGCGGGGTCACGATGCGTCTGGAAAGTAAACGCGGACAATAGGGGCTGGTGGATAAGGCGGCAAGCCGTGGGCTTTGCGGGCAACAGTGCCCGGCAAAGCGCCGCTCGCGCCCCGCCTGAGGCCGGTTTTGCAGACACAAAAAGTTTATGTTTTAGTGTGGCTTATGGCGTTTTGCTCACAGCTTCTCGGGGCAGGCCGAGGCCGCAACAGCCTTTTTTCCGCCGAATTCTTTCAGACATTGTTCAATTCAGGCACATTACAGTGCCGTCATCGTCGCGGCTCCCCGGCTCGGGGGACGTCCTGACTTACAAGAACACAGGCGTAACCGGAAACCGACCGACGAGATGAAACGCATTCGCGCGATCGCGTTGCCATTGCTTGTTTGTATCGCGTTATTCCCGCCCGCGCTGGCCGCGGCGGCTGACCGCGTGCCCCTTCCCGACCGAAACCCGAACCGCGCGGCAGTGCCCGCTCAACCCGCGCCGGACTCCGCGCGAGCCGCGCCGGAAGCGGCGCCTGCGGCGCAGGAGGCCGTAGCGACTGGCAGCATCGCCGCTGGCGAGCAGGCCGCGCAGGAGCCAGCCGAACAGCTCGAGGCCTCGAATGCCGTGACGGAAGTTGCGGCGGCGCCGAAGACGACGGTCGTGCATCGCAATGCGAAACTGGTACCGCCGTCCTTGCTCGCACCGCCGTCGGCGCCCCTCCCGTCCGCTCCGTCCGCCCCCCACGCCGGCCCGGTCCCGCCGGTCATCGAGGGGATCGGACAAATCGTTAAGGGCATGCCGCTTCCGGCTCCCAATCCGAACCGCCCGTCCTCCGCCGCTCTGATCAACATGAAGGGCACGCTCGCGCCTGCCATCAAGGCCCCGCCACCGGCGCTCGACTATGCCGCGGTGCTCAAGCCGCTGCTCACTTACGAACTCACCACGTCCGACCACGCTTATGTCCGGGAGGTCATGCGTGGTGCCGGCGCCGCCACCGCGCAGAAGATCAAGGATCCTGCCGCGCGCGCCTTCGCGCTGTGGCACCGCTATCGCAACGGCCCGGCATCGAGCGCCAATGCCGAGGCGATCGAGGCCTTCCGTCTCGCCGAACCCCTCATGCCCGCGCAGGACGAGCTGCGCGAGAAGGCCGAGACCGCGCTCTTGCTCGGCGACACGACCGATGACAACGTCAAGGAGTTCTTCGCCAACTCCGAGCCGCAGACCGGTGCAGGCAAGGCCGCGCTTGCCGGCGTGCGGCTAAAGGAAGGGAACCAGGAGGCGGCGAAAGCGCTCGTTGTCTCGGCTTGGCGCGATCATCGGCTCAACGCCGCTGTCGAGAGCAAAATCCTCGCTCGCTACGGCTTGATGCTCACCGCCGAGCATCACAAAGCGCGCATCGACCAGTTGCTCTTCGCTGACGACAAATCGGTCGCGGAGCCTGCGCTGCGCGTTGCCAAGCTGCTCCCGCCGGCCGAGAAGAAGAAGGTCGACGCGCGCATCGCGGTGCTGCGGCGCGGTGGCAATGCCGGGACGCTGCTCGATCAGCTCGGCCCCAAGGCCGTCGAGGCCGATGCCGGCCTGCGGTTCAATCACATCCAGTGGCTCCGGCGCACCAAGGACAAGGAACGGCGCGAGCGCGCCTGGAAGATGCTGCTCGATGCCCCGAGCGAGCCAAACCTGCTTCTGGACCTCAACAATTGGTGGACCGAGCGGCGCATCGCCTGCCGCGGCGCGCTGAACGACGGTAATCCTCGGGTCGCCTATGAGATCGCCGCCAAGCACGGCCTTGTCTCCGGCGATTCCTATATCGAGGCTGAGTTCATGGCGGGCTGGATCGCGCTGCGCTTCTTGAGCGAGCCGCATAGGGCCTTGCGCCATTTCCTGTCGCTGCGGAGCGCCGCGACAAGCTCCAAGAGCATTGCGCTCGGCGAATACTGGCTCGGCCGCACGGCGCTCGCACTTGGCGACCGTAACTCAGCCCTCATCCATTTCCACGGCGCCGCCAAGTACCCGCAATATTTCTACGGCCAGCTCGGGCGCCAGGCGCTCGATGTAAGGCCCGCGCATCTCGACGTCACGAGGACGCCCGTCCCGACCGAAGAGGACATAAAGCGCTTCTTCTCGCGCGACGCCGTGCGCGCGATGGGCGTTGCCAAGGCCACCGGCTATGCCGGCGCGCTGCCGCAGTTCATGCTTCAGCTTGCCCGCAAGCTGGACAACGCATCGGAGGTCGTGCTGGTCGCCGAGTTCGCCAAGGCCACCGGGCATCAGCAGCTTGGGCTCCGGCTGTCGAAGATCGCCTTCAACCGCGACCTCGCGCTCGGCGACTATGCGCTGCCAGTAGGCGTCATGCCGGACTTCAAGAGCCTGCTCACCGATCGCGTCGATCCGGCCCTCGTGCATGCGTTGTCCCGCCAAGAGAGCGAATTCAATGCCGCGGCCAAGAGCCCGGTGGGCGCCTCGGGATTGATGCAGTTGATGCCTGGCACGGCACGGGCCACGGCGCGGGCCTACAAGGTGAAGTACGACCCGAACATGCTGACCAACGCCTCATACAACACGCAGCTCGGCGAGGCGCATCTGCGCGATTTGATCGACAGCTATGGCGGCTCCTACATCCTGTCGCTTGCCGCCTATAACGCTGGCGGCGGCCGCGTGGCGGAATGGATTAAGCTGTTCGGCGATCCGCGCGATCCGAATGTCGATCCGGTCGACTGGATCGAGCGCATCCCCTTCACTGAGACCAGGCAATACGTGATCAAGATCACGGAGGCGCTGCAGCTCTACCGCTCGCGGCTTGCGGGGCCGAAACGGGCGCTCCAGCTCGTGCAGGACCTGAACCGCGGACGGCGCCTCCCGCGCGCTGCGGCGGCCCAACTCGGCGTCAAGGCGAAGTCCGAGTGAGCATCGCGGCCTAGCGCTTTTTGCGGCTTGCAAGGGCTTGCCCCCCTATCGACTTTGCCTGACACTGCGCCGCGCCGGCGCCTCGCGCGGTTGGCTTTAGTTCCAGATACGCTCCCAAGGTCGCGATGTTGACGATGCCTGAGCCAGCCGGCGAGCAGTG
Organism: uncultured Alphaproteobacteria bacterium; assembly: GCA_963821255.1. Lineage (GTDB taxonomy): Bacteria > Pseudomonadota > Alphaproteobacteria > Rhizobiales > Methyloligellaceae > Methyloceanibacter. Next base: position 574,556 of record CAWGCX010000011.1, read on the forward strand.
GCGAGAGATCCGCTACGCCTCGTTCGACGATCTCGAGCTCTATGCGCGGCATTATCCGGCGCCGAGCGACACGCTGCGGAGCGTGATCTGCCTGCCGGGACTCACGCGCAATTCGCGAGACTTCCATACGCTCGCGACCTATCTCTCCAAGCACGCAGAGAAGCCGCGCAACGTCTATTGCCTCGATTATCGCGGGCGCGGGAAATCGCAATACGATCGCAATTGGCGCAACTACATCCCGTTTATCGAGCTGGTCGATACGCTCGACTTCCTGACCCTCAGGAGCCTGCATAAGCCGGGCATCGTCGGCACATCGCGCGGCGGCATCATTGCCATGCTCATGGGGGCGCTCCGGCCTACGGCGCTTGGTCCCGTCGTGCTGAACGACATCGGACCGGTCGTCGAGACGCGCGGCATGGCGCGTATTGTGCGCTATGTCCGGCGTATGCCGGTGCCGCGCAACTGGGCCGATGCGACGATCCTGCTGCGCGAGATGAACGAGCGGGCCTTTCCGGAATTCACCGACGCGCAGTGGGAGGAGATCGCCAAAGACCTGTTCGACGAGCGCAAAGGCAGGTTGGTCAGGGCCTATGACCGCAGGCTCGCGCGGGCGCTCGGCACGATCGACCTGAGCCGGCCGGTGCCGGACATGTGGCCGCAATTCATCGCACTCGGCCAGGTTCCGGTATTCGTCATCAGGGGCGCAAATTCCGATCTGCTGAGCGCCGATACGCTCGAGGCGATGGTCGAGCGGCATCCGAATTTGCGCGCCATGACGGTTCCGGACCAGGGACACGCGCCCGTGCTTAAGGAGCCCGAGACGGTCGAAGCGCTCGCCTCGTTCTTTGCCGCAAACGACTGAGCACGGAAGGTCGTCTTATTTAGCGCTCGGGGCGCCCTTGGCGGCGATGGCGCGCGGCGTGGCCGCTTCCTTCCAGCTGATCTTCTCGGAGGTTGAGAAAATCTCCGGCAGGTCGCGCCGAAGCTGATAGGAGACCGCGACCGCTGTCCCCTTGTCGGGTGCCACGCCCTCGATCGTGACGGCGAGACCCGACATCGCGATCTTTCCGGAGTCGAGGCGGCTCAGGGCGCGAAGTGCGGCGGCCACCGCCTCGTTCCAATCTTTCGGCGCGCCCGACGCAAACTCGAGCCGATCGTCGAGGCCGGGCCGCTCGAAGAGCCGCCGCGAAAGGTCGCGGAGCTGCTTGCGTGCGGTTTCGTTCGGCACGCTGCCGGAGAGGCTCAGCGTGTTCTTGCCGAGATCGGCGACGAAGACGAACGGATCGGCGGTCGGCGGTCTGACCGTGTCCGCCGTGATGGTAAGCCCGGTCGGCAACGGGCCGGCGAGCGCGTTCCTCAACTCCGCGTAGTCCGCTGCGCTGCGCGCTTCGCCGTCGAGCTTCAGCTCGATATTCAGGAGGCGCACCGAGCCGCGTTGCAGACGCGAGAGCTGCTTGAGCCCGAATGAGACTGCGCCCAGCCACTGCTCCTGAGGCGGCGCGCCCGCGGCGGAAATCTTGAGCCGGTCCACGACGGCAAGATCGGGGAGCTGCGCCTTCACCATGCCGAGCAGCGTGCGCCTGACCTCCTCAGAGGGTACCGTGCCGCGCAGTCTGAGACCGGAGCCGATGCGGGTCGCGGACCAGACGTAAGCAGCCGGCGCCTCGACCTTGGCGGCGGTCTTTTTCAGTGGATCGGCAGGCGACGCGGCGACGCCAATTGCAGCGCCCAGAGCAAAGATGAGGACAAGCGAGGCTGCCAGACGAAGCGGTAGGAGCATGGGCCGGAATTCCGACATGGAATTCTTATCCTTCTTTGACGCGGCAGCGTTCAAGCTTCGTCCGAACGGGTATTGCGGAACTATAGGCCATTGTCGGCTGGTGTTCCAGTTGGCAGTCAACGCGCCCTATTGGAAGTGATGCGCAAGACCAAGGATGCCGATCGCGATCAGATAGATCGCAACCACATAATTCAACAGACGCGGCATTAGGAGAATGAGAATCCCCGCGATCAAGGCGATGAGTGGATTGAGCACCCCTGCGTCAATGGTCATGATACCCTCCCCGTTCCGGGCTGCCGGCCCGATTCGCCCCATAGACGAAACAAAGCATAGGCGAATGACAACGACTTGTCCTGGACGGAGAGCTCCGCCCCAATGCTTGGCTGAGACGCAAAGCTAAGTACGGTACCGCCTCTTCAATCTTGCTCCGAAAAGCCTATATCCGTCTTGCCTTTGCCGTTTTTGGCGGCAATGGGTAGGCTCGGCCGCGCAAGCTGCGGACAGCAGACGGCATCCAGGGGGAACGGGGGCGAGCAACAGCATGACCGTCGCAGATCCCGCCTTTTGGGTCGCCGTTCTTCAGATCATCTGGATCGACATCCTGTTGTCGGGCGACAATGCCGTCGTCATCGCGCTCGCTTGCCGCAAGCTCCCGCGCACGCAACGCAAATGGGGCATCATCCTCGGCACGCTGGTCGCCATCGTGCTCCGCATCTTCTTCGCCGGAATCATCACCACGGTGATGACGATGCCTTACCTGAAGCTCGTTGGCGGCATACTGCTGTTGTGGATCGCCATCAAGCTGCTCACGCCCGAGGAAGGGCATGGCGGGGGCGGCGCTCACGGACAGATCGAGCCGGTCAGCAATCTGTGGCATGCGATCAAGATCATCGCTATCGCCGATGCGGTGATGAGCCTCGACAACGTCATCGCCATCGCCATGGCCGCGCGTGGTAGCATCGAGCTTCTCGTCTTCGGCCTCGTCGTCAGCATCCCGCTGATCATGGCCGGCGCCGCGATCGTGATGTCTCTCACCGAGCGCTTCCCGATCATCGTCTGGGCGGGCGCCGCCCTGCTCGGCTGGATCGCCGGCGAGATCATGGCCAAGGACCCGCTCATCAGCGGCCATCTCGACCCGGCGACGGCGCATACGGTGGCGCTGGTGAGCGCCACGCTCGGTGCCCTGTTCGTGGTCGGCACAAGCCTTGTGCGGCGGCGCATGCGGCGCGCGCCAGACGAGGCCTAGCTCCCCTCCCCACTCTTCTTGCCGGACTGTCGCGGCTTGGCGAGGCCGGGCTTGGCGGTGGCCGGATCGGCACTGACCGGCCCTGCCGGCCGCTTCCGGTTATGCGGGCCGCCTGCCACGTGATCCGCGACGAACGCGCCGCGCCTCCCCACGGGTTTCGCGGGACCTGTGGTGGTGTCCACCTCGGTTTGCAGCTCGAGCTCGGCATTGACCTCCGCGCCGAGCAGCAAGATGTAAAAGGTGATGTATAGCCAGAACAGAAGCACGATCACGGCGCCGAGCGAGCCGTAGATCTTGTCGTAATTGGCGAAGTTCGACACATAATACGAGAAGCCCGCAGAAGCCGCGAGCCAGACGGCGGTGGCGAGTACTGCGCCCGGCGCGACCCAGCGCCATTTGGCGTTGTTGCGGCAGGGACCGTAGCGGTAGAGGCAGGCGAGCAGCACGAGCACGATCACGGCGAGGAGCGGCCAGCGCGCCACGTTGATGAAGCGCTCGAAGTCCGTGGCGTAGCCGGCATAGGCAAAGGCGATCGGCACATAGACCACGGCGAGCAGCGTCACCGCCCCGCCGAGGACGCCCAGCACGGCGAACAGAAAAGTGCTGAGATAGAAGCGGAGCAGGCTGCGCCGCTCGGGCTCCTCATAGGCGACGTTGAGCGCGGAGAACACGGCCTGGGTGAGGAAGGTCAAGCTCCACAGCGCCAGCCCCACGCTGATCGCAAGGCTCAAGCCCAGCGCGTGGCTCGAAGCGGCGACGATGCGGCGGGTCTGCTCGACCACCATATCGTAGGCCGCGGGCGGCAGCACGAGCCCCAGGACCTCGAACTGGGCATCGGCCGTGGCCGGGTTGGCGGTGAGCCCGAACAGCGTGATCAGGGCGGACAGCGCCGGGAAGATGGCGAACAGCGCATAGAAAGCGCAGCCTGCCGCAATCACGGAAAGATTATGCCGCCCGCTCTCGATCCACGTGCGCTGGACGACCTGGCGCCAGCCTTTGAGCGGAATGCTCAAAGGGCTCGCGGCATCGCGGCCATATGGATCGGGCTTGCGGCTACTCATAGGTGTATGAAGAAGGCCAAGCAGCGGTTCAAGACAAGCCCATTATGCGTTGCCGTGATCCGCAACAATTCCTTTTTGATCGCACATTGGCGCTGATCATTTCTCGGCTTGACCGCAACTGTCGAAGGCGCGACTAGCCTGCACGAGGACATTTGAGCGCATTCCAAATACTTGATGGTCCAAGCTCAACATGACGATGCGACTGTTCCCACTCCTGCTATTCTCGTGCCTCGCCGTCTTTGTCGCCCATGCCGCGACGCTCGACCTCGATGGCCCGGGCTGGTCCATTCTCGATTCGCAGAACTGCCCCGAGAGTTCCACAACCGTGGCGGTCAACGGCAAGCCAGCGTGGCGCCTTGAGGTCGACGGCACATGCGAGCCTCACTACGTCTTGCGAGAGGTGAACGATGAGGTGCGCTCTGCCATCATGAGCACCGACGCTTCACTCGTGGTGAAAATGCACATCGCGAATGCGCGGCTCAGAAGCATCCACGACGGTGGCCCGAACACCTACGCCACGGTCATGCTCCAGCGGAAGCGCGATGACCTGTCCGACCAGGACGAGGATGCCTACTATCGGCTGTGGGCATTCCGCAACCGGATCAAGCTAGTCAACGGCACGTTCGCGGTCACGATACCGATGGATCGCACGATCTGGACGGGTGTTGGGGGTAAGAGCGCGCCCGACACCGCGTGGAATGATTTGCTGGCCAACCTCGACAAGATCGGCGTCACGCTCGGTGGCGAGACCGAAGGAAGTCATGGCGTTAAGGGGAGTGCCGGCCTTTACATGCTAGAGTTCAAGGCAGACTAGCCGATCTGGTCGATGCAATTCAGCGCAAGCTCGCCGCAGATCATCCGGGGCCAATTCTTAACTCTGGAAGAACTTGGTCAATTCGGGGAACGGAAATTTTTGTAACTAAGCGAACTGGCTTTGTGACAGTCTGAAAAGCTGCCGTGTTCTATATGCGTGATCGGCACTCGAGGGTGGCGGGAATGCCGTTCGCCGGCAGCAAGGTGATCTGCGGCTTGATGTCGATCACCGCGTCTGGGTCAACGGTGAACTGATAATGCTGTCCAACGGCGGCAAGAATGATCGTGGCTTCGATCAAAGCGAACGTGCTGCCAACGCAAATCCGCTGTCCGCCGCCGAATGGGTAATAAGCAAATTTTGGGAGACGTTTCGCCAGCCCATCCTGCCAGCGCTCGGGCCGGAATTCCTCGGGGTCAGGAAAAAAGATCTGATCGCGGTGGTTCACCCACTGGCTCATGAGAACCGTATAACCCGGCTTCACCCGGTATCCCCCAAGTTCCAACTCGGTCGTAGCCTCTCGACCAATCACGTAAACCGGCGGGAACAGCCGCATGGACTCGGCGATCACAGCAGCCGTGTAAGGTAGTCGTTGGAGGTGCTGAGCGGTTGGCGCGACGCCTCTAAGGACGCGTTGCCATTCTGATACCAGTTTCTCTTCCACACGCCGGTGCTGCGAAAGCAGATACCAGCTCCAAGCAAGTGTCAGGGCAGTCGTCTCATGGCCGGCAAGATAAAGCGTCATCGCCTCGTCCCGGAGCTGGCGGTCACTCATCAGTCTGCCATCTTCATGCTGGGCAAGTAACAGCCGGGAGAGCAGGTCATTCCCATGGTGGTGCCGGGATCGCCCTGAGGCAATGAAGCCTTGCACCGTGCGGTCCAGCTCAGCAATAGCCATCTGCAGGCGGAGATTCGCCGGTGTTGGCACCCAAAGTGGCAGTTTGATAATTCGGCGAAGCCGCGCATTCATGAGATCAAAGGCGAGCTTCAATACACCATCAAACCGCTCGCGATCGCCATGGTCATCGAGGTCAAAGAGCGTCTTCAGGGCGATTTTGCTGGTCAAGGCTTCAAATTCGAAATCGATCTGAACCCTCTTGCCCGATGTCCAGGCGTTAAGCATCTGATTGGTCAACTCGACCATGGCCGGGACGTAAGATTGCACGCGGGCCTTGAGGAACGCGGGTTGAACAAGCTTGCGCTGCCGATGCCAAAATGCACCTTCGCTGGTCACGAGTCCGTTTCCGAGCACGGGCTTGAACGCTCGCGCTCCGAAGTGTTTGATGTAGTGCTTAGCATCTGTCACTAACACTTGTTCTATGAGGTCATGTCCGCTCGCCAAGAACACGCGCTTCGGGCCAATACGGAAGCTTGCAAGCGGACCGTACTCGCGAGCAGTCTCGAGCAAGAAGTTAAGGAGGCCGGCGCGGAATTGGCGGATGCTCCCACCAAGCAGCGTACCCTTTGGGCCGGGTGGCAGCCCGGAATGGGTTAAAGGGATGGACGTACTCATACCAACTCTACCCACCTAGCTCGCCACTCAGACTCGCGGAACCAAGTTTCGGCGCTTTAGTTCTGATGGACGCATGCCGTCTCGTTCGCTTCGCCTATGCCGACTTTCCAGAGTAGCGGGCCTTTTGATAGCCACCGAGATCTCTCTAGGTTTGCCAGGAACCGCTGTTATGGCCATGACCCTGACTTCGCTTGCCTTCAAACAAGATGGCCAAATCCCCCCGAAGTACACTTGCGAAGGCGACAATATCTCGCCGCCGCTTGCTTGGGATGGGGTGCCCGAGGGGACGAAGAGCCTCGTCCTCATTATCGACGATCCTGACGCTCCTGATCCAAAAGCGCCGCAGCGGGTGTGGGTGCATTGGGTCGTCTACAACATACCTGCCGATACTAAGGGTGTGCCCGAAAACGCTGGAAAGGCGGGACTTCCTAAAGGGGGCACGCTTGGACTGAACGATTTTACAAAGACGGCGTATGGCGGCCCGTGTCCGCCCATCGGGCGGCACCGCTACTTCCATAAGCTCTACGCGCTCGATACCACGCTCGATCTTAGGAACGCGACCAAATCCGAAATCGAGCGAGCTATGAAAGGCCATGTGTTGGCCAGCGCAGAGCTCATCGGCACGTATCAAAAGGGTGACCGGTAGTGCGATAAGGTCACTAACGGCACTGAGGACAATGGCATCCGACCCCTAAACTTCGCCTCCTAAAACCTTCACCGGTTGATGGTCCTTATGCCTGCGGCGGAATACCGTGAGCCGGCAGCTGCTCCGGCAGGCAAGATGGTATCTCTCTCGGCGAGTTCCTTGGGCGAAAGTTGAACATCAAGCGCGCCGATATTCTCCTTTAGATATAGTCGGCGCTTGGTGGAAAGCGAAGCTCCATGCGTCCGGAGGTCGCCGACAGCTTACCAAACGCGCAGCCAAACCCTACCACGGACATCGATACCCCCCATGCCCCAATTCGACCTGCGCTTCATCAAGGATGTAATGTCGGTTCTACGGCTCGTTGTGGACGAAAAAGGGGGGTTAAATGGCTTTGCCGAAGCGCGGGATAGGAACTTCCTTGATCGGATTCTTGAAAGCGACGATCGCAGGGGGGCTGTTGTTTCTCTTGCCGGTGGTTCTCGTCGTGATCGTCTTGGGCTACGCAATGCGCCTGGCGGGAAAGGTGGCACAACCGATTTCGAAACTCCTGCCCGTCGATGCCGTAGTCGGCGTTGGGGAGATGACTGTCCTCGCGGCTCTGGTGCTGGTCTTCATCTCGTTCGTCGCCGGCTTTGTCGCCCGCACGAATGCGGGCAAGCGCATCATGCGCTGGTCCGAGCACTCCCTTCTGGGCGGTTTCCCACAGTACCAACTGGTGAAGAGCATGGCCGAGGGCCTTGCACAGGTCGAAAATGCTGAAAGCGTGCACCCGGCACTAATAAGTATCGAGGGCGGCTGGCAGATCGGATACCTGCTTGAGCCGCTTGAGAACGGCTGGGTTACCGTGTTTCTGCCGCAGGCACCTACTCCAATGTCGGGTAACGTGATGTACCTGCCGGGGGATCGGGTGCGGCCACTGGGCATCACCATGGTACAGGCCATGGCGATCGTGAAACGCATGGGCGTCGGATCCGCCAAAGCTTTGAGCGGCGCTGACCTCACGCTTCCCGCGGGCGCATAGTTGAGAGTGATCTGGCGGCTGCCAGCGCGGAATATCTGGCTGAGTTCAGGACCGACATCGAGGGGTTTGTCACGCGGGAAGCGGTTGAGGCGTGTGTTGACCTCGGCGTCCGAGAACGTCCGTTCGACCGAAGCAAAACCTATGTTGCGTTCGTTGACCCGAGTGGTGGGGCGAGCGATGCTTTCACGCTGGCGATAGCGCACACCGAGGGCAAGACGCAGGTCCTGGATGTTATCCGGGAGCGCAAGCCGCCATTTTCGCCTGAGGCGGTGGTTGACGAGTTCTGCGTCCTCCTGAAAGCCTATCGCATCTCGACGGTGATCGGCGACCGCTATGCCGGGAAGTGGGTTGCTGAGGCATTTCGCAATAAGGGCATCCACTACAGACCGAGCGAAAAATCCAAGTCTGACATCTATGTTGACTTGCTGCCGCTGCTCAACAGCGGGGCGGTGGCTTTGCTCGATAACGACAGGCTGGCGCTGCAACTGACGCAGTTGGAGCGGCGCACGGCGAGGGGGGGCAAGGACTCGATTGACCATCCGAGGGGCGGGCACGACGACGTAGCGAACAGTGTGGCTGGTTCGCTGGTGTGTGCCTTCAAGAGCCGGGGGTCTACGTCAGCGATGATGAGGAACGCTACCGTCCGGCGAGCGGGCCGGACAATTGGATGGGGGTGTAAGTGGCGCGCGCTGCCTACGAGACAGCCACAGGGATTCTACTGACCACGCGGCGGCACGGCGTTAATGAGGTAGAGGCGAGCCTCATGGGAACTCTTGCCAATACGGTTGCTCTTCATGCGGCTGGTCAGGCAGGGGCTCTGTCTTTACGAACTGGTCGCTAGTTAGGATCGGTAAGGCTTGCCACTCTGCAATGAACTCTGGCTTCAGGCATTGCGCGAACCGTTCCACAGCTTCCATGAGCTCAATGTAAAGTTCTTGTCTTTCTTCTCGCCCGAGTGCTGTTGCGCCTAAGCTACCAAAAGTGAGATGCGAGATTTGTTTATTGATTTGCTCGGTGAGGATCACGAGCTTTTCGCTGGGCTGAAAGCTATATGCGTTTGTCACGTACTGACTCGCGAGCACGTCGTCCATCCAGCCCTTTGAGGACAAAAAACCGAAGACATTTCTGGCGTGAATGAGAAAGGACTCGATCACAGCATTGTCGATATGCGGCCCGAAGCTTCCGGCAGCAACGAGCTCGTGTTGCGTTGCTTGCAGCATCTCGATCTCGTACCGAACACCTACGCGCAGCGCATTGCGCAAGGTTTCCTCGTCACGAATCGCCATAACCCAGCCTAACTGATTTCAGACCTCCACCTTGACAGTCGTTCCCTGTCCGTTCTCCAATGGCTCATGGACCTCAGCCCCGACGATTTCCACTTTCGGATCGACCTGTGGGACGACGAAAACAGGCTCATCGAGCAGGTTATCGCGTTCGTGTCTGATTTAGAGGTCGCTCGCGCGGCCTACGCCGCGGCTGTTCAAGCCAGGCCCGGCAAGCGCATCACGTTGCGCCAGCGAGCATTCTCGATAAGAGCTTCTGAAAAAGCAAAGACCCCTGCGCGCGGGGCCTTTGCCAATGTCTGCGGGGACAACCAAGCCAGGGGGGAAGCTTGGTCGATCCAATCAGTATGCAATAAACTCAGACTGAAGAACGCAGTTCCAAAGGTGAGCAGGAAAGGACACAGCATGTGGGCACTGGTGATTTTCACTATTGCAACAACTGGCCCAGCATCTAGCAACGTGACATCGCTAGAGTTCGCCTCGCAGCATTATTGCCTGATCGCGGAACGACAACTGGAGTCTCTAACGGAGCCTATAGTTTCGGCAGGCCTCGTTAGATACGAGGTCGTTGGAACATGCGTTCAGGTTAGTGAGGAGTCGAAGAAAAAATGACCCATGACCAGCAACAAGAAAGGGAGCACCTCGACCGCTGGGGACGTGGCGCGGGCGTTCAACGAACGGCTGGTCGAGCTGCTGAAAAAGCCCCTGACTACCGAGGAGGAGGAGGAGCTCCGGCGCTGGGCCGCGGAACGCGAGGCCAAGGCGGAAAAGTACGTCCGCGAGCTGCACCAGAAGGCGAAGGCCAAGACTTTCAAGCCCGACAAGTAGTCGTTCGGGAATAAGGGCGCCGGCCGAAGCCGACGCCCCTGCATTCCGATTAGGCCGTCCTGATTTTATTAGCCGCTAGCCGCAGATATGGCAGTTTTTGGTTCTATTGGCGCCCTCACCTCTCCAATGGCAGTGATACTTTTTCTGACAGTGCACGGGCGCTACAGAAGAACCTACATAAGATTTTCTGTCGGGCGCGGTGATCGCTTGAGCGGGGGTGAAAGCGATTGTCACGGTACCTGCCAGCAAGGCTGTGACCGCAACGGAGTAGACTAATCTCTTCATGGCTTCGACTCCTCTACGCATACCTCCTGCGCTGTACAACAGGGGTGCCCCATCCCTAGCTCCGAAGTATACCAACTTGCCGTCATGATGGAACGCCGGGTGCAATTCGGGTGCAGTTCAGCCTTTGTTGCCATCGGCGCCGCGACTAACTACTTGAGTTTCCTTGCATGGAGGGGTGGCCGAGCGGTTGAAGGCACCGGTCTTGAAAACCGGCAGACGCGCAAGCGTCTCGAGGGTTCGAATCCCTCCCCCTCCGCCAGATGCCCTTATGATGCAAGGGATGTGTGGCTTTACTAAAACTGCCCCCCTAACCGCCCCCCAAACAATACGCCGCTAGGGCCGCAGGCCGGTGCCCTGCCGGCGGAAAGGCCGGGCAAGGGAAAGGGGCCAGCAGCGGCGCCCTGTGAGTTCTCAGCGCCGGGGCGAGGAAATGGGGCCGTGCATGTATTGCTCTCGCGCGTCAACCGTTGGTAAGCAAAAACGCGGCGCGCCGGGCTTTTGCTTAGCGCAAATTTCTCAAAGCCTTGCGGGGAGACTTTCTGGTCGCGCTAGCGGTCGCAGCGATCATGTATGCTATCCTAGACAAGATCATCCAGTGGTCGCGATAAGCGCGCCTTCTAGGGGGATCGTGAACATGCGCGCGCTCGGACTTATCACTATCGCTGCTTTGTTAGTTGCGGTCGTGGTGCTTGGTCGCGCCGTGGTGCGGCTCGAAAATTACCATTACGCAAACCAAGTCGGTACGTGCGACAAGCACGAGGAGTATTTAGCCCGCGAAGCTTGCCTCAACAACACCGAGACCCGCACGCATTGGTTTTGGCACATCCTTTATGGGACGGGCGTGCTTCCGCTGGCTTAAAGCGGGTTGTCGAACACCCGCGCCAAGCGCCCCCAATGTTGAAATAGCTCTTCGGTGATCTTTGAAATGCGACGAGCTAGTTCTTCAATGTGATGTGCTGTGCCTTCATCCGTTATTTCGAGCACCCGTCCTTGGCGGATGCGTATCATCGTGCCGCCGGAAACCAGATGGCAGTGAACCAGCTTGTCGCGCTCGGGCTTGATAGCCACTGCCTTATAGCTGACGGACGAGACGCCTTCGATCAGTTCGGGGTGACCAGTGTAGATGTCTTTGGCAAGCGTTAGCCATCGTTGGGCGCGGTCGTCAAACTTGGAGCGAAGGTTTACAGGTGTGGCGCTTCGCCTGTTGAGCCAAACGATCTCTCGGTCGATCTCAGCCTCTAAGAACGCCCATTGCAGCGTCATGTGACCAACGGCGCGATATTGCTCGCCAGTGACGTTTAGCGTGTGAGCCATCGAACCCTCCCACGATGATAAGACAACTGCAAAACGATGCACTGCGATAGCCGGAACCCCGGCGTGCAAACCGACGAAGCCGAAATGCGGAAGCAATGCCTGCAAGGCACGAAGGCTTATGCGCTTGGCTGCTGCTCTGCGCTTCCGCCGTTTCCGCCGCGTCGGTTATTGGCCTGCAGCCTTAAGCGCAGCACTGATGCATTCCACATGGCGGTGATCGGTGCCACAGCAGCCGCCCACAACGTTGATCTGTGGAAAGCGGTGCAGAATTTCTGCGTATTGAGCACCAAGCTCCGCGGGATCGCCAGCATCGAGCTCCGTTGCGTTGTCTAGCTCGGCGTGGCTCCTGCGAGAGGCGTTTGCCCGTAAGCCACGTAAGCGGCTTGTCCAGGCTGCATCGCCCTTCAGAGTGGCCTCGAAGTGCGTTGGGTGGGCGCAATTGATCATGTAGTAGGTGGGCGATCCGCCGGTTTCTGCATCGACGGTTTCGATCGCCTCAGCGAGGCTGTGCCCGGTAGGGAGGCGACCGTCGGTTTCCAGAGTGAAGGAGATTACGGAGGGGATGCTCGAGCTTTTCGCCGCGCGGGCCACGCCGATCGCCTCGGCGATATTGGTCAAGGTAAAGGCTGCGACTAGGTCTACTCCCGCATCGTCGAAAACACCGATTTGCCAAGCGTGATATGCTTCCGCCTCTGCCGGCGACATCAGTGTTCCAGGATCATAGCCATCACCACGCGGTCCGATACAACCGCTTATCACAATGGGAAAGCGTGCCGTCTCGTGGGCTTCACGGATCTGGTGCATTAGCTCCGTAGCAGTACGGTTGACGTCAGCAAGTCTACTGCGGTCGTAACCGAGCTTGGCACCCCAATCCGGGTTGGCGCGCCACGTTGGCGTCTCCAAAACGAAACCGCCACCGTGCCCTGCGGCTATGGGAACATAGCGGTCATAATAGGCGCGCAAAACCGTGTGCCCCGTGTCGCTTTCGAGCAGAGTGAACGCTTCGAACATCGGCAGATCGAAGCCTTCGTGAAAGATAAGCGTTGTCTCCAGCCCACCATCGCTGAGGAACAGACCCCCGTCGAGTTGAGGCAGCCTATGCCTGTACTTCGCTTTCGCAGACATGTTCGTACCAACTCCTCATAGCCGTCGCGTACCTCTTGCAAAGGCTTTTTGGCTTCAGGAAGGCGTCTTAATCGGAAGCTAACTGATGGAGGCCGATTGATCCAAGCCGTCGATGTCTGGCACGTAGTACCCATAGCTCCGCTTTCCGCTACCCGCCCCTCCGGATCGGGCGGCGTTCGCGTTTCCAGGCGGCGGCGGCTCGCCACCGGCCGAGAAACCCTTTGGGTATCAATGAGCCCTTTAGGTGGGTTAGCCAGCTAGAGCCATTGAGTTTTGGGATCGAGGGCCAGCTCGCTCCCCTTCTGGATCGGCGGGACCGTCGTGCAAGGGGGGGAAAGGGGTTGAGGGTGCTGTGGTAATCTCTGACAGAAGACAGGTCCCTGCGTGGGGGCCGTGAGTCCGTGGGCGGGTGGTGGGGTTCAAAGAAACAGCCAATACCAAGCGGGCTAGTGGTCAGAAACCTTAAACCGCCGACGCCAAATTCGGACTCGCTATCATCCCCAGAAAGGCGCAGCCTTCGTTAATCACTGGGTAATAGCAATAACAGGCCCCGGTGGCTGAGAGCCTAAGACTCCCGCCTGGCAGAAAGGTGGGAGCCATGCTCGGTGATCCCAAAGAGTGTCGATTACGCGCGCGGCAATGTTTGCTGATGGCGAACCGCGCTGCTTCACGCGAGGAGCAGCGGGCATGTGAACGCATACACAGGTCCTGGAACAGACTGGCGGACGAGATTGAACGTGCTCAAGCTATCTCAGCCACCTCGAGAGCTAATGAACTCGCCGTGTGCTTGACGCCCAATCCGGACGGCTTGGATCATTCGTCACGCGCTGTCTAAAGGCGTGTGCCTCGGTTAGCGCCTGCTCTCGAAATGCTGTCCAACCAGTCGGGGTATCGGGGACCCGGATCAGAAAGAGGCCCCCTGGCGGGGGCCTGTGAGTCACTCAACGGGTTGCTGGATAGACAAGGGCAAGATAATCGAACAGAAGGTGCGGTGGCTCGACCGTTTCGAGTCTCATCTGCGGGGAGGCTTGAGCCATGCTCCAGGCTTGGCTGTCTATCGGTTACATCGTCCTGCTCGCGGTTCTCGCGCTCGCCTTTATCTTATGGCGGAGGGGCAGTGCCGTTCCGGCCATCGCTGCACTCGTGGTGGGTATCCCCCTCTGGTTTGGATGGGAATACGCACGTCCAACATGGACAACCGGCGTCATCACAGGAACAGAAGTGCGCCGTAGCGATCCCGACGCTGGCGGCAATACGACCGATATCCAATACATCTACATGCGCACGCCGTCCGACAGGGGACTGGAACTGACCAACGATGATTCCTGGTGGTGGTTGAAGCGCAACAGCGAGCGCGTTTTCAACGACGCCAAGACCGCGCATTCTCGCAACACGGAAATGGCCGTCATGTGGAACCGGTGGCGCTCCACGCTCTTCTCTTGGTACCCCAACGTGATCGCCATCGGCCCCCCCGGTTCCTGGCCCTTGTGGTCGGTGCGAACCCTCACCTTCTACGGCCTCTCCGTCTTCCTCTGGCTCAGTTATTTCTACGCCTTCTTCAGGCTGCGCCGACCAAAACATGCCTGATGCCCCTGGGCGGGAAGTTGAGAATTTGCCCGCCGCGCGCGGCGTGTTCTTCGAGGCCCGCGCAAGTCTTCTCGATGTAGCGCCGCAGCGCCGAAACTGCCCCCACCATTTTGGGCGGGGCTGTTCAATTTCAGGCTAATACGCGCCGTTCACTCAGTAGCCGATGCACTCGTAGTAGCGGTTCCACCAGTAGGAACTGCCTGTGGCTATAGCGTTGCGATAGAGCCGTCCGCAGCCGCCACCGTAGCCGTAAGAGCCGTATGGCAGGCCATACCAGCCATAATGGCCGCGGCGATTGTGACGGCCTTTGTGGGCGTAATGCTTGCCACCGCCGCCGCCATAGTGATGCCCGCCACCGTGATGCTTGCCAGCGCCGCCGCCGTAGTGATGCCCGCCACCGTGATGCTTGCCACCGTGATGCCCGCCACCGTGATGCCCGCCACTGTGGCCACCGCCGCCACCGCGATGCCCGCCACCGTGGCCGCCGCCGCGACCGACAAGCGTTACGATACCGGGAGTTGCATCGCCTTTCAGGACCGGCAAAGAGGTTGCCTGTGCCGATCCCGATACAAGACAAGTGGCGAGTAGAGTGCCCGCAAGGGCGGTCGCCATAGTTAGTTTGGTCCTCATGGGGAACCTCCTTAAAGCCCGTCCAGCCATTAGCGGAGATTCCTAGTCAGGCAACCTTGAACCCGCTCTGAAGGGCTTGTTCATCCGACATTCATTTAGCTGCTGTTGGCGTGCAGTCATCCCCAAACGCACTCGCGCACCAACTGCGCGACGACAAGAGTTATTTCGGGATCACCTCGTCAGGTCCTACGAACCACTCCTGCAGGTCCCCAGTGGTGGGTCTGAGAGAATCCCACGCCTCCATCGTCATTGGAGTGTGACCACCACGCCGGGCCGCCTTCCGTGCCAGCTTGGCCGCGTGCCGCTTCCGCCACCGGTCCACCCGTTCGGCACCCGTCATTGCTCGGTCACCTATTGGTGGGCGACCAGGTGCAAGTTAAAAATCATTTTTGCACCCCCCTTACTAGGCCGTGTACTCATAAAATCGAGATTGGCAAGCAACGGTAGGTCAGCGCATTGAGCATGTCTGACATTCATGTTGTTCGTGCCTAATGCGACGACGACTTTAGTGTTTTCGCCCAACAGCTTAAACGGCTCACTTCGTGTAGCCGACAAAATAGACACCGAAGATTGCACCCGATGCGTCTTTGATCGGCTCATAGCCACTGATATAGGTCGTGCCAAGAACCGACGCCTTGCCGTAGTATGCGTTGCCCGCTTTGATCGACTCCAGGGGCGGGCCGGTCAGAACAGTTCCAATCCCACGTCCAGGTCCTATCCGCGTCGACACGTTGGTCGCGACGCGGATGTAATCATCGCCGCTCTTCACGAACAGCGTCGCCGCCATCCCCCGTCCGCCTTGCTCCGCAACCGCATCTACCACGGAAAAGTTGTTGTTCATTTTGGTCAAGCCGAAATACAGAGCAGGAGCATCCCTGCCGCCGACCGGGTCTTGTCCTTCAATCTTTGGGGCGCCTAACTTCGTGGTCTGGTCTTTCAAAGCCGCCATCGATTTCGCGACTCTTGCATCCTGAGCATTGCCATCACTTGGCAGCAGCACCGGAGTGGCAAGAAAGCCACCCGCAAGGACAATCATGCCAATGACATGTGCGTTTTTTAATGACCTAAGGACTATGGATTTCATTGGTTCGTCCCCGGATTGAGCGGGCTTGCTTCATGCCTGTGCTCTAACCATGGAACAACGGCTCGCGTTTGGAAAGAATATCACTGGACGATGTTGCACTTTCCTTTGCTGTGTCGTGCCTTATGGGACCGGCTCGACCTCGCTCGGCGGTGATGGCTGCTGCGAGGATAACCGCCAGCAAGCAAAGCTTGGTGTCTTCTTGTGAGTGGTTCTCGCGGGTCCGGGAGATCGCCAGCAGTCAGTCGCGGCGGTCGCGTCGATACGTTTGGGCCGCTCGCCAACTTTGCTCAACCCCGGCGTGATGCGTCGAAACCGATCCAAGCAAGCCCAGCGGTAACCACGCAAGCAATCCAACTTGCCCAAACTGGAACTGAGGTCGTCCCGTTGACCACTATCTGCCATCCTCCCACGGCACGGGTGAATTGCAGCACGGCAATGATGGCAAACAGCAACGCTGCAAGGCGGGAATAGCTTCTGGCGTTCATGGCGCACCTCGCTTCGAGAGGCGGCAATTTAACGGATGTCAGTCCTCAAGGCCACCGAGCGGAAGGTAGTTTCAAGGTAGCGGAGGAAGACGTCGGCGGGCTGCTGCTAGTGCCGCCCTGGCGCGCGCCGGTGTCATCCCGTTCCATCCAATGGGCCACCTCCGCATCGTGCCGCTTCTGCCATTTGCGGGCGTAGCGACGAAATGCCTGCGCCTCGATGCAGTTGACCTTGGCCAGTAGCGCCGACCGTAGCATCGCGTTGGGACCGTCAGCACGAGGTGACAGTGGGCCGTGTTCCCACGGCATGACGTTGGCTGCTTTATCGAAGGCCTGAACCACGGCACGCGCCTTGACGCGCTGCTCCTCGGTCATCACCTGCTTGCCGTCGATTTGCTCACTCCACTGCGCGTTCCATGCAGGCTGCGCTTGGCGGTACAACTCGTGATGAAGATTTTACGCGCTCTCGACTTTGGCCTTCTCACCCCCGGGTGGAAAGCGGAGCCACGCCGGGTGCGTGCGCCGTAAGCTCCGCTCCATAGCGTCGGGCCATGCCGTAACGCTTTCGGGTCGGATCCGGCACCCTCGCTTTATTGCGGAGGCTTAGTAGTCGTTGAACCAAGTGGGCCGCAGATTGCGCCGCACCGCATAGGTCTCGAGGTCTAGCGGATAGCCATAATAAGGTCGGCGATAGGTTCGGTAATATCCATACCGCCGATAATACGGACGATAGGCGTAGGGTTGGTGATATCCATACCGCCGATAATACGGACGATAGGCGTAGCGATACCGGTACCGGTAGCCGATCTCCTCAGCGCCTCCAGCACTTTGCGTGTGGACCATGGGCATAACGCGCGGCTGCGCACTCGCTGGCCCAAGTGATGCGGTTGTCAAGACAGCCATCGCTGCGAACGTCAAGAGGCTCAGTTTGAATGCAGGCATGGAAGTGACCTTTCGTGGGGACACTACTAAAACGTCAAGGTTACAACAGCAGTTCCCCCGTTCACCCGATTCGCGTCCGCGCCCGTACACAGCACAGCAGGAATGGGGTGCGGCCCGGCAAGCCAAGGGAGGGAAGCAACCGGGCCGCTGCGCCGGTGGTCGCGTTAGAGGTTCGGGAGAAGCGAGGGATTTCCTGCGCGCCACGCGTTCCACACCCGTGGACCGCGGCGCAAGACCTCAACATGTTGAGAATCGGCAGACAACGCTACGCACGCAACAAACTAACGCAACTCACACAACGGCTGAAGCAATACAACGCCCCGCCGACGCTTACGCAACAGGCATTGCTCAGCGCGCGCAAGGGCTCAGGAGTTGAAGCGTCGCGTGTGTTTCGCCTGCTTTGCTTCGCGGTTTGCGAAAAAGCGAAGAGCCGCCAAGGGGGGCGGCTCTCAAGATGAGAGCTCGGATGAAGCGGAAATACTTTGCGGGGCAAAATGCCGCGCTGACCTCAGCCGCCTATCCGCGCCGTGCCGGAGCGGCCGTCATTGCGCACCCAGCGCACCGTCTGCCCGCGCTGCGTAAGCTTGTAGCAATAGGGCTTGCCGTCCATCCAGGCCGTCCATTGCTGGCAGAGCTGGTCGTTCTCGACCCACCACTTGCCGCTATCAGAGGAGCCGTCGCCGCGCGAGAGACTAGCGGCAACCGTGCCCATCTTGCCGGACATGCGGCCGTTGGCGGCATATTTGATGGGCAGCTCGAAGCCGGAGATCTTCAGGAAGACGGTCTTGCCGACGATTGTCTTGCGCAACTGATCGCCGGTGAGCGCGGCATCCTCGGCGGCGGCGAGAGTTCCGGTCGCCGGCAACACGAGCCCGGCAGCCAAAACGAGTGCTCCAACCTTCATGGAATTCCCCTATTCGCTTGAAATCGACTCTTGTATTAGCGCGATAGCGCTACCGAAACTTGGTGAATTTGGGGCTGTGCCAAGGGAATTGCGTGACAAAGTTAAGGTCACGGCGACGCGCGTCAGGCCTTGGTCTTTTGCTTTGCGCGCGCGTTCTTCTCGGCGCGGCGACGTTTGTTATTCATCATCAGCACGTTTACCACCTCGACGCCGGCGGAGAAAGCCATCGCGAAGTAGATATAGCCGCGCGGGATGTGGAAGTGGAACGCGTCGGCGACGAGCGCCGCGCCGATGAGCAGCAGGAAGGAAAGCGCCAGCATCTTCGTGGTGGGATGGCGCTCGATGAAGGCTGCGACCGGCTCTGACGCCAGATACATGACCAGAATGGCGACGGCCACCGCCGCGATCATCACCTCGATATGATCGGCCATGCCGACGGCGGTGATGATCGAATCCACCGAGAAGACGAGGTCGATCAGCGCGATCTGCAGGATGGCGGATGTGACTGAACTCTCGGCGACCGTGGCACTGCTGACCTCGTCCCCCTCGCCTTCAATGCCGTGATGGATTTCGCGCGTGCCTTTGACGAGCAGGAACAGGCCACCAGCGAGGAGGATCAAGTCGCGCCAGGAGAACGAGTACTCGCCGACGGTGAAAATCGGCGTGGTCATGTGGATGAACACCGTGATGCCCGCGAGCATGATCACGCGGAAGATCAGCGCAAGCGATAGCCCGATGCGCCGCGCCATGAGCCGCTGCTTCGGCGGCATGCGCGCCACCATGACCGAGATGAAGACGACGTTGTCAATGCCGAGCACGATCTCCATCGCGCTCAAGGCGATGAAGCTTGCCCAGACATCCGGGTCGGTCAGGAGTTCGAGCATGCGTGAAGCTTAAGGCTGGAAGGTCTGGTCCGGTGGCGTCCCGGCCTCAGCTAATAGCTTGGGCGTCGTTGGAGGTCTAGTCCGGCTTGGGCCTAAGCGAGCGGTGTAGGCTGATGCCCGCAAAGTAGGCGGCGGTGGCGACTAGCAGCACCTGCACCCAGAGCGGGGACGGGAAGGGATTGGCGACGGCGGCAACTGCCGCAACGGTCCAGAGCAACGTCATGACCCCGGTCAGAAGCCTGGCGCGGGCGACACGGAACGGATGCACGCTCAGGACCGGCACGAAGGTGAGCAGCACACAGAACGCGACAACGGCAAGCGCGGCATAGGGTGAGAGTCCGAGGACGAACAGATAGAGCAGCACGATGTTCCAGACCGCGGGGAAGCCGACGAAATAGCCCTCCCTTGTCTTGCTGCCGGTATCGGCGACGTGAAACAGGCTCGACAGGAGGATCGCGGCGGCGGCCGGCAAGCGGAACGCCTCGGGTAGGAGGTCCGCTTGCGCGAACACGAAAGCCGGCACCGCGACATAGGTCAAATAGTCGACGATGAGATCGAGGCGTTCGCCGCTGAAGCGCGGCAAGACCGTGTTGACCTTCAAATAGCGCGCGAGAGGTCCATCCACGGCGTCGACCGCGAGCGCCACGCCGAGCCAGCCGAACATGGACTGCCATACACCAGCATGCGCGGCCATGAGCGCAAGTAAACCGAGCACGGCCCCACTTGCGGTCAGGATATGCACGCAAGCTGCAGCGATGCGCGGGCTCATGCCAATGGATCTGGATTGCGCGGCGTGAACGCTGGCGCCTGACTAGAACTTGCGCTTGACCTTGCCGACCACGCTGACGTCGCCGCCTTCATCGGCCTTCGAGCCCTGCTGCTGGAGCTCCAACTGCTCCTGCTTGTCGCCATAAAGCACATCGAGGCCAAAATTGAGTTTCGCGAAGGGATTAAGCTTTGGCAGGAGACCGAACCCGAACAGCCCACCGCCCTTGGCCTCAGGCTGCAAGGCGTCCGTAGGCGTGCCGAGTTTCATGGCGGGCGGCATGGGCTGCTGCTTCGCCTTCGGCGCCTCTTGCGCCTCGGCCGGAGGCGGCACGGGCGTCTCCTGAAACGCAAATGCCGGCGCCGCGACGAGCAGCACCGTGAGCAACACGGCGATGGCGAGAGACCTCCGCATCAACTCTATCTCCAGATCTCCAGCGCTACAATGTGCGGGTCTCCGAAGCAAATGCAAGCAGGTCGCGATACCGCGTAACACACTGTTTCTTCTTTACAATACGCCTGTCAACGCATGCGGCTGTGGCGCTTCGGCAACAGCGATTCTCCTTCTCTACCTTCCGTCCCGCGCCCGAAAAAAAGCCGCCGCCCCGGTGCCAGGGCGGCGGCAGTAAGCGGGGGACTGTCAAACGCCGCTTACCAATTCGCTGTTACCAGTCGACTTGTGCCCGCGCGCCGAAGCCGGTGATATCGGCACCGCGGTTTCCGTTGAAGCCGCTGCCCGGGGGATTGCCGCCGTGCCGCCTTGATCTCGGACTGGCTGTACATGGAACTTGAGCGCCGTGTAGTCGGTCAGCCACCAGTTCAGACCGATAAGCCAAGTCTCCTGCTTGCCGCATTCGGAGCAGCCGTAGGCAAAATCAACGGCGGCAGATTTGTCGCTTAGATCAATCACGTCATAGCGGCCGGCAATCTGCCAGGCGCCCCAGCCGCGATTGCCGCCAAACACCGGGTTAATGACTTTCGTGCGTCCGAAAATGCCCTCATCGGACTTCGTAGTTCCGCGTCTCGCCGGTGAGGAACCAGCTGGCGTCGACATACCAGCCTGTGTAGGTGGGATTGACGCGCGTCGCCACGCCCACGTTCTCCAAAGGTTGGATGCCGTTCAGCATCCGTCTGCGAGTATTCGCCCTGCATCGAGAATGATCCAAGGACCAATGCCGCCTCGAGGTTGAACATGTCGTCCTCTTTGCAAATTGCGGCGTATCGACAAATCGATCGGCGAGATGAAGATCTGCGCCACGGGCACGATACTGGAAGAGCGCGTTGATTCGTGGCTCGCCGATCGTCGCAAACCGTAGCGCCGCAGCATTCAAGCGTACCGGCCTCGCGATGACGGAAGCTGGCACCGAAGTGGACAACCTGATTGCACGCTGCCGTCCAAATCGCGATTGAGCGGGCCGACGTACCGCGAACCGAGACCGCGCATTTGTCCGTTGTCGAACTCTTCCTGCCCGGCGTATCGTTGGCCTCGCCAACTGACGCGCCATAATAGCCTGTCTGGAATGACCAATGCTCATTGCCCAACAGATATGGCTCCACCGATCTGGCGATCGGCTTCGACTGAAGGAAGGAAGGCCTCGGTGAAGGCGGCCCGCTCCATGAAGGTGATGAAGCGTGAACTGGTGATTTGCTCCAGCGACGTATAGACGTACTGGTTGCCGAGCCCTGACCTCGGACAGTTCTGGAAGGGGCTTCACCAATTGGCGTAGGCCACATAGGCATCTTTGATTTCGACTTCGTCGCCGGCAAACTCAACTTCAAACTTGTACTTCCAGTCGTAGAACACGACGCCTTCGATGCCCGAGCGCGCGCGGCGCAGCTCGACGCCGCTGATGTCCCCTCTCGGTAATCGGTTCATCTTGGTCGATACCATCGTAGTCGGTCATTAGGCGGCCGCGGATCTTCATCTTGAATTTGCCGTCGGAGCTGGAGAATTCAGGAGCACCTTTCCATTTGACCTTGAGGTCGAGATCGTCACCCCCGCCTCCACCGCCGCTGCTGGCCGCGGCGGCTTTGGCGGAGGCTGCCTGCGCTTGAGCACTCGCGACCTGCCGCTGGAGATCTTTGATCGCCGCCTGCATGGACGAAATCTGGCTCTGGAGCGATTGCATATCCTGCGCCTGCGCTTGTGTGCCGCTGGCGCTGGTCAGTGCCGCTACCCCTACGGCCGCGAGCAGATAGAAATTGAGCTTACGCAGTCCCCCGGTCATAGCTAAGTCCCCTCTGTTGACGCCCGTCGCCTTTTTTCCAAGGCAGCCCAATTACTTGGAAGGATCTTGTCGTCCTTCTCAGCCTTGCTGGCACGCCGGCATCGGATCAGCAGCTTGCGCGCGATACCGTTTTATTTCTCGAGCGATGACGCGTTGGTGACGGCTGTATGACAGTACGATGTCAGGGGACGAGCGTTGCCGAGCGACCACAGTATCGGGCCCGGTGCATCCCAGCGTTAGTCTACAAAGGCAAAATCCCCAAAAAAAAGCCGCCGCCCCGGTGCAGGGCGGCGGCAGTAAGCGGGGGACTGTCAGTTGCCGCTTACCTAATTTTGAAGTCTTACCAGTCGACTTGCGCGCGCGCGCCGAAGCCGGAGATATCGGCACCGCGGTTTACGTTAAAGTCGCTGATTGGGCCCTTAATCTCGGACTGGCTGTACTGGAACTTGAGCGCCGTGTAGTCGGTCAGCCACCAATTCAGACCGACGAGCCAAGTTGCCTGCTCGCCGCATTCGCTACAGCCATAGGCAAAGTCCACGGCGGCAGACTTGTCGCTTAGATCAACCACGTCATAGCGGCCGGCGATCTGCCAAGAGCCCCAGCCGCGATGACCGTCGTTAAACACGGGATTAATGACCTTCGTGCGTCCGAATCTGCCCAAGTCGGACTCGTAGTTGCGAGTCTCGCCGGTGAGGTACCAACTCGCGTCCACATACCAGCCAGTATAGGTGGGATTGACGCGCGTCGCCGTGCCAACGTTCTCGAGGGGTTGGATGCCTTCAACATCCGTCTGCGCATATTCGCCCTGCATCGAGAATGATCCAAGGACAAATGCAGCCTCGAGGATGAACATGTCATCCGCGTTGCCAAACTGCGGCGTATCGACAAATCGATCGGCGAGATGAAGATCGGCGCCACGGGCGCGATATTGAAAGAGCGCGTTTACTTCGTTGGGTTCGCCGATGTCGCAAATCGTAGTGCCGCAATTCAAGGTACCGGCCTCGCGATGACGGTAGCTGGCACCGAGGTGGACAACCTGATGCACGCCGCCGTCCAAATCGCGATTGAGGGGCGCGATCGTACCGCGCACCGAGACCGCGGATTTGTCCGTGTCGAATTCTTCCTGACCCGGTATGTCGTTGTCTTCGCCCACCGACGCTCCGTAATAGCCGGTCTGCAACGACCAGTGCTCATCACCCAACAGAATGGCTCCACCGATCTGGCGATCGGCTTCGCCGGAAGGAAGGAAGGCCTCGGTGAAGGCCGCGCGCTCCATGAAGGTGAGGAAGAGTGCGCTGGTGGTTTGCTCCAGCGACGTATAGACGTACTGGTTGCCGAGCCTGACCTCAGACAGCTCTGCGAAGTCCGCGTTCGTCCAATTGGCGTAAGCCACATAGGCATCCTTGATCCCGACGTCGTTGCCGGCGAAGTCAACCTCGAACTTATACTTCCAGTCGTAGAACACGACGCCTTCGACACCGAGACGCGCGCGGCGCAGCTCGACGGCGCTGATGTCTCCCTCTCCAGTGATTGGCTCGTCCTGATCGATACCGTCGTAATCGGTGTTTAGACGGCCGCGGATCTTCATCTTGAATTTGCCGTCGCTGCTCGAGAACTCCGGCGCGCCTTTCCATTTGACCTTCAGGTCGAGGTCGCTATCGCCGCCTCCGCCGCCGCTGCTGGCTTTCGCTGCGGCAGTCTGCGCTGAGGCAGCGGCCGCTTTGGCTGACGCGACCTCGCGCTGCAGTTGCTTCATCTGGGCCTGCATGGCCTGCAATGTAGCTTCAAGTTGCTGTACGTCCGTCGCTCTGGCCTCAAGAGTTCCGATGGCCAGAATTCCGATAGCGCTCGCACCAGCGAGCAAATAGCGGCTGAGTTTACCGATTCCCCCGGTCATAGCTTTGTCCCCCGTTAACGACGCTGTTGGCGAAAATCCCAGTCTATTTCACATTCACCTGCGCTCGCCCCTGCGCGTCGGTTTCATTCACGACATTCACTGGGGTTGGCCGCGTTTCGTGCCTGTCGGCGCAGAGTTGCAGCATCCCCCTTTTGTTGCCGGTAGGCGCTTTTTTCGAGCTGCATCCACCGACCTGACCTTAACCCTATCTAAATAGTCGTGTTAAGCAACGGGGATAGGGGGTTTTGTTGTGCGCATTTCTAGAAGGCTTTTCCGCAAAAAGGAGCCGGATGGGAAAAAACCGGTTGAATCTCATATTTTTGCACAGGCTGTGGCGAAAAGGCCGCAGTGTGCCGGGCATTATTGTTGAGCCTGCTCCCTGGGAGCTGGATTCGGGGTCGCCCCGTGAACGAAACAGCGAGTGCTTCTCGCGCCATGCCGCGCCGCGATGTGGCCGTGGTCGGGGCCGGGCCCGTCGGGCTCGCGGCTGCGCTTGCGCTTGCCCATGTCGGCGCCGATGTGGTGCTGATCGGGCCGGTGCCGCCAAAGCTCGATGCGGGGCCGCAGGACACGCGCACGGCGGCGTTGCTTGCGAGCTCCGTCGATCTCCTGAAGGCGCTCGGCGTCTGGCAAGCGGTTGCGCCGCATGCGGCGCCGCTCAAGACCATGCGCATTGTCGATGCGTCGCAAAGCCTGTTCCGCTCGCCGGAGATCGTTTTCGAGGCGGCCGAGCTCGGGCTCGAGGCCTTTGGCTACAACATTCCCAATGCCGTTCTGGTCGAGGCGCTCTATGCGCGCGCCAAAGCAACGCTCGGCACGATCATTCCGGCGAGCGTCACGCGCGTCGCGTTCGAGCATGCCGGTGCCGTGCTCGTTTGCGACGACGGGACGGAGGTGGCGGTACGTCTTGTCGTCGCAGCCGATGGCAGGCGCTCGATCTGCCGCGAGGCGGCGGGAATCAACACGCGCGCGTGGCGCTACGATCAAAGCGCCATCGCCACGAGTTTCCATCACACGTTACCCCATGACGGCATCTCGACCGAGCTGCACAGAGAGGGCGGCTCCGTGACCACGGTACCCCTCCCCGATCCGCACGCATCGAGCCTGATCTGGGTGGGATCGAGCGCAGAGATCGCGCAGCTCATGCAGCTCGACGACGAGGCGTTCGCAGAAATGCTAGCGGAGAGACTCGGCGGCGTGGTCGGACGCATCTCAGACATCGGCGCGCGCGCCGCCTTTCCCGTCGAGGGACTCAGCGCCGAAACACTCGGTGCGCGGCGCACCGCGCTTGTCGGCGAAGCGGCGCACATTCTGCCGCCGATCGGCGCGCAAGGACTGAACCTCGGTCTACGCGATGCAGCCGAACTCGCTGACTGCGTCGCCGAAGCGCGCGGCCGAGGTGCCGATGCCGGCGAGGACGAGATGCTCACGGCTTACGCGCGTGCGCGGAGCCTCGACGTGCTTTCGCGCACGATCGGCGTCGATCTCCTCAACCGCTCGCTGCTGACCGGCTTCGCGCCCGTTCAGGCGGTGCGTGGCGCGATCCTGCACGGGCTGAATGCGCTGCCTTTCCTGCGCCGCGCCGTCATGCGGGTCGGGCTCGAGCCCCCGACAGATCTCCCCTCTTTGATGCGCCCGGCCACATGACGGCCGAGGGTTGACGCCGCACCACGCTTTTGCCACGAGAATGCGGTCTCACGACAATCGACCAGGCATAAGAATGGGGTACGGCCGCGTGGCCCGGAACTCTGGACTCTCCTTCTTGCGCGACCTGCGCTACCGGCTCGAATATCTCGGCTTGCGTTTCCTGATCGGGATGGTGCGGCTGCTGCCACTCGACGTCGCCGCCACGATCTCGGGCAAGGCTTGGCGGGTGATCGCGCCGTTCAACCGGCGGCACAAGCGGGCGCTGTCGAACCTCGCTATTGCCTTTCCAGAGAAGTCACTGGAAGAGCGCGAGCGCATCGCCCGCGCGGCCTGGGAAAATCTCGGCCGCGTCATGGTCGAGACCATGAATATCGACCGCATCCTGAAGGAGCCCGCTCGGCTGCACGTCACCAACGGCCATTGGATCGGGCGCTACAAGGACAAGATGGGTCCGGCGCTGATCGTCACCATGCATATGGGCAATTGGGAGATCGGCATGTGGCCTGTGATGCTCGCCGGCGCGCGTCCGGCCGGCGTCTACCGGCAGGTCAAGAACCCTTACGTCGACCGTTATCTGCGCAGGCAACGGCAGGCGCTTTATCCGGGCGGCCTGTTCGGCCGCGGCCGGGCGCCCACCAACGACGAGACGCATAAGACGGCGCGCTTGATCATGGACTATGTGCGCCAGGGCGGACGGCTCGGCTTCATCTCAGACCTCTACGACGCGCAAGGCATCGCCGTGCCGTTCTTCGGCTATCCGGCGAAGAGCATGCCGATCGCCGCCATGATTGCGCGGCGCGTTGGCGCGCGCATCTGGATCGGGCGCTGCATCCGCATCGGCAACCGCGCCTGCTTCGACGTGAACGTCAATGAGTTGCGCATCCCTCGCACCGCCAATCAGGCGGAGGACATCCGCTCCATCACCGCGGCAATCCAACGGCATTTTGAGACCTGGATTCGCGAGACTCCCGAGCAGTTCATGTGGTCGAATCGGCGCTGGTCGTGAGCGCCGACTGTTAAGTTGACAGCCCCTTTTTGCTCCGGTCTTATCGTTTTCGGGACTCGGGGATCGGGTTTAGTGCAATGTCTGCGGTCCGCAACGCCAGATTTCAGATCGGCCAAGTGGTGCGCCACCGGCTCTATCCGTTCCGCGGCGTGATCTTCGACGTCGATCCCACCTTTTCCAACACGGACGAGTGGTATCGCTCGATCCCGCAAGAGGTCCGCCCGAACAAGGACCAGCCCTTCTACCACCTGCTCGCCGAGAACGCCGAGACCGAGTACATCGCCTATGTCTCGGAGCAGAATCTCGTGCCCGACGCGTCCGACGAACCGCTGCGCCATCCGCAGGTGTCCGAGCTGTTCGAGGATCTACGCGGCGGGATCTTCCGCTTCCGCTTCCTGCAAGAGCACTGAGACCGCCCGCGCCTAGAGGCAGCGCTGAAAATGCGAAGGCCGCCCGAGGGCGGCCTTCTTGATTCTTGAATGCGCGCGCGCTACGCCGTCGCGGATCATTGCCCGGCGGGCGGCTGCGCCGGCGGCCGCTTTTGCTGGGCCGTCGCGGGCGCGGTCTTGGCCTGGCCGGACGCTGCGGGCGCTCCCGCCGCGCCCTTCTGCTGCTCGGCCTGTGCTGCCTTGGCGGCAAGCTCGGCCTGGCGCTTGCGGAAGACTTCCATCAGTTGGCGCCGCGACGCCTCGTATTTGGCATTGTCGACCGGCGGGCCGTCAAAGGCTTTGCCAAAGCCGGCGAGCGGCACTGGGAAGCCCATCGTCTTCTGCTGGATGTTCATCGCGGCCACGACCATCTGCTTGCCATTGCGCATGTTGTCGTAGAGCTCCTTGGTGAGCTCCATCTGAACCTGACAGCTGGTCGGGAAACAGATCGAATATTGCAGCTGGATCGGCTTGCCTTCGTCGATCTTGATCTGCACGCCGGCCGGGATCACGAGCGCGTAGGCGGTCGGCACGCGAACGAGAAGCTGCTGCTTTTCCTCGCCCTCTGCCTTGCGCACTGCGGCGGCGATCAGCACCATGCCGGTATTGGGCTCGAGCCCTTCATGGTTGATCAGGCAGATTTCCTTGTTGGCGGTCTGCTCGTTCTTCATGCAGAGCTTGACCCAGGCATCGCCCTGAGGCGCATCGCCTGCAGCGGCCACGGCAGGCGCTTGGCCCGCGGAGCTTTTCGGCGCTGCCGTAGATTTCGGTACGGTCGGGGGCGGATCCTGCTGAGCCACCGCCAAGGGCACGGCCATCCCCAAGACGAGCGCGCCGACAGTCGCGCAGACCGCAAACCGCGCCGAGCCTTTCTTCAGGTTATTCCGTCTATTGGACCGGATCATCAATCGACCTTTCCTCTTTTCGCGGGCAGGCTTGAGGTCTGTTGTCTTACTTACCCTGGCCCCGCGTCCTTACGCTAGGGTCAATACCTGAATTGAGGCGTGGGCGTGGCTGACCGCGCGCCGGCTGGGGTTTCGTAGGGCAAGCAATCACTGTTCGCTACCGTCCCTCGGTGCAGCGCTGGGGCGCCTTCAATGTTACCCTTCGATGCTGCAATGCGGAACCGATTCTATAGCCACGGCAGGCTCCTTTGAAAGCCCAAATTTTCCTTCTGGTGCTTGGGGTTCTGCTCCTGCCCTGCCCAGCCCGGGCCGAGCCCGCCGCAGGCATCGCCATGCATGGAGAGCCCGCGCGACAGAAGGCCTTCACCAGCTACGCTTATGTCAATCCGGCCGCTCCCAAAGGCGGCCGCGCCACCTTCGCGGTGCAAGGCTCCTTCGACAGTTTGAACCCGCTCATCGTCAAGGGTGCGCCAGCCGACGGCGTGCGCGAATATCTCTATGAGAGCTTGCTCGCGCGCGCCCATGACGAGCCTTTCACGCTCTACGGCCTGATCGCCGAGGCGGTCGAGACGCCACTCGACCGCAGCTTCGTCGAATTCACGTTGAATCCGGCCGCGAAGTTCTCCGACGGCACGCTCATCACTGTGGACGACGTGATTTTCTCACACGCAGTTCTACGTGACCATGGGCGCCCAAACCACCGCTCCTACTACAAGAAGGTCGCCAAGGTTGAGCAGACCGGCGAGCGCAAGGTGCGCTTCACCTTCGATGCAAGCGGCGACCGCGAGATGCCGCTGATCCTGGGGCTGATGCCTGTTCTGCCGAAGCACTTGCTCACCGCCGAGACGTTCGAGAAGACGACGCTTACCCCGCCGATCGGAAGCGGCCCTTATACGATCTCGAAGGTCGAGCCCGGCAAGAGCATCACCTTCAAGCGCAACCCGAACTATTGGGGCGGCGACCTGCCCGTCAATCGCGGACTCTATAATTTCGACGAGATCCGCTACGACTATTACCGCGACGCCGGTAGCATGTTCGAGGCGTTCAAGTCGGGGCTTGTCCGGTTGCGCAACGAGGACGACCCGACGCGCTGGACTGAAGGCTACAATTTTCCGGCGCTGCGCGACGGCCGCGTGGTCAAAGAGGAGCTTCCGGTCGCCACCCCCGCCGGCATGTCGGCGCTTGTGTTCAACACGCGTCGGCCGCTCTTCGCCGACCAACGCGTGCGCCAGGCGCTCATCAAGCTGTTCGACTTCGAGTGGGTAAACCGCACGCTCTTTCACGGGCAATATGCGCGCACGGAAAGCTATTTCGCGCGCTCTGATTTGAGCTCGCATGGCCGCCCCGCCGACGCGCGCGAGCGCGCGTTGCTGGCGCCGTTCACGGACGCCGTGGAGCCCGAAATCATGGACGGGAGCTTCGCATTTCCTGTCAGCGACGGCACGGGCGAGAACCGGGAGGGCCGGCGCGAGGCGCTTGCATTGCTCGAGCAGGCAGGTTGGGAGCTCAAGAAGGGCAAGCTCGTCAACAAGGAAACCGGCGAGCCGTTTGCCTTCGAGATTCTCGCCGCGACGCGCACCCAGGAGCGGCTGCTGCTCACCTTCGCACGCGCCCTGAAACAGGTAGGAATCGAAGCGCGCATCCGTCAAGTTGACTCCGCCCAATATCAGCGGCGTAAGCAGACTTACGACTTCGACATGATCCAGTATTTCTGGCCTGTATCGCTGTCGCCGGGCAACGAGCAATCCTTTCGCTGGGGGAGCGAAGCGGCAGTGACCGAGGGCTCGTTCAACTATGCGGGCGTGAAGAGCGCGGGCGTCGATACGATGATCGAGGCGATGCTCAAGGCCGAGGACCGCGAGAGCTTCGTCTCAGCGGTGCGTGCGCTCGACCGCGTGCTGCTCTCCGGCGATTACGTGATCCCGCTGTTCCACCTGCCGCGCCAGTGGGTCGCCCATTGGAGTGATCTCAGGCGACCCGCAGACACGCCGCTCTACGGCTATCAGATCGACACGTGGTGGATCGCGCCGGCGGAAGCAGCGGAGCGGCGCGGCGGCACGAAACGCTGAGTGGAGCCCTGAGATGGCTCGGCTGCGTGTGGTCTCCTGCGCATCTTGCCGAGACCGCACCCTCGCCCGCCGCGGCGCTTGCCTCCTATTTCGACCTCTATCCGCTTGGCGAGTGGCGAGCCGCGTGCTTCGCCGTGGCTTGCGCTCGGACCCGTCGGAGCTTCCGCTCGGGCACCGTGCACCCGGCGTGGGCGCCGTGTTCGTCGAGACGAACCTCGGACCGCAGGCCGGCGATGCGGCAGGTAGCGAGCTTCTGTTGCGCGGGCCGGTCGTGTCGCAGGGGCGCACGGACGGTCCCCTTATCCCCGACGCCCACGGCTTTGTCGGGACCGGCTTGCGCGCGGTCGGGGATGGACCGGGTCTCCGGCTCAAGCGCGATTCCGAGCTCGTTCAGTATGGCGGCTTCGCCATAGCCGTGAGCGAGCTCGATGCGCTTTATCAGAGCTTTCCCGGCTCTCTGGACGGCGCCTGCTCCACGCTTTTCGATCCGATGGTCGGCGACCGCATCTTCGCGGCCGTCGTGCCGAGGCTCGATGCTGCCGTCTCGCTCCAGGCGCTGCATGATTTCCTCGCGGCGCGCGAAGTGGCGTCCTACAAGTTCCCGGACAGGCTTCTCGTGGTGCGCGAGATTCCGCGCGACGCGCAAGGCCGCGTGCTGCGCAACGAGATATTGCGGCGAGTGTGATCAGGCTGCCTGCTTCACCTGCGCGGCGATCTTGACGAGCCGCTGAAGCAAGTCGCGGGCGCCGGCAAGCCGCGCCTCCGGCGTCTCCCAATTGGCGTAGTAGATGAGCCGGTGGTCGGGCTGGAGCTTCATGCGCGCGCCTTCCTTGCGGATGAAGTCGATGAGGCCTTCGGGATTCGCGAAGCTCTTGTTGCGGAAGGCGAGGACCGCGCCTTTTGGCCCCGCGTCGATCTGCTCGATGCCCGCCTGCCGGCACAGGCCCTTGATCTCGACGACGTCCAGCAGGTGCCGCACCTCCTCCGGCAGCGGACCGAAGCGGTCGATCAGCTCGGCGGCGAAGGCCTCGATGGCCTCATGCGTCTCGACGCCTGACAGCCGCCGGTAGAGTCCGAGCCGCACCTGCAGGTCCGGCACATAGTCCTCCGGGATCAGCACCGCCGTACCGAGATTGATGCGCGGCGACCATTGGTCTTCGACCTCTCCCCCGTCCCCTCCCCTAAGCGCCGCCACCGCCTCTTCCAGCATCGACTGGTAAAGCTCGTAGCCCACTTCTCTGATATGTCCCGACTGCTCCTCGCCGAGCAGATTGCCGGCACCCCTTATGTCGAGATCGTGGCTCGCGAGCACGAAGCCCGCGCCAAGCGTGTCGAGCGATTGCAGTACCTTGAGGCGCTTCTCGGCGGCGGGGGTAAGCCGCGTATCGCCGGGAATGGTGAAATAGGCATAGGCGCAAATCTTGGACCGCCCGACCCGTCCGCGAAGTTGGTAGAGCTGCGCGAGCCCGAACATGTCGGCGCGGTGGACGATCAGCGTGTTGGCCGATGGGATATCGAGGCCAAATTCCACGATCGAGGTCGAGAGCAGTAGGTCGTATTGCCGGTCGTAGAAGGCGTTCATGACCTGGTCGAGTTCGCGCGACCCCATCTGCCCGTGCGCGCGCGCGACCTTCAGCTCCGGCACATGCTCGGCGATGAAGGCGGCTGCGTCATCGAGGTCGAAGATGCGCGGCACGACATAGAAGGTCTGGCCGCCGCGGTAGCGCTCCCGCAACAGCGCTTCCCGCAGGATCATCGGGTCGAAGGGCATGACATAGGTGCGCACCGCGAGCCGGTCGACCGGGGGCGTGGCGATCAGCGACATCTCGCGCACACCGGACAGCGCAAGCTGCAGCGTGCGCGGAATTGGCGTTGCGGTCAGCGTCAAGACATGCACGTCCTCGCGGAGCTGCTTCAGCCGCTCCTTGTGCTGCACGCCGAAATGCTGCTCCTCGTCGACGATCAGCAGGCCGAGATCGGCGAACCCGACCGATTTGGCAAGCAGCGCGTGTGTGCCGATCACAATGTCGATATCGCCGCTCTTGAGGCCCTTCCCGACCTCGGCCCGCTCCTTGTCGGTGACGAGACGCGAGGCCTGCGCAATCTTCACCGGGAAGCCGCGAAAGCGCTCTGCGAAGGTGTGGAAATGCTGGCGGGCGAGCAGCGTGGTCGGCACGACGACGGCGACCTGCTTGCCGGCAAGTACGGCAATCAGGCTCGCTCGGAGCGCGACTTCCGTCTTCCCGAAACCGACATCGCCGCAGATCAGCCGGTCCATTGGACGGCCGCTCGCGAGATCGTCGAGCACAGCACCGATGCTCGTGACCTGGTCCTCGGTCTCCTCATAGGGGAAGCGCGCCGAGAACTCGTCATACAGCCCGTCGGGCGGCGTCATCACCGGCGCTTGGCGGAGTTCGCGCATAGCGGCAACCTTGATCAGCTTCTCGGCCATGTCGCGGATGCGCTTCTTGAGGCGCGCCTTGCGCGATTGCCAGCCGACGCCGCCAAGCCGGTCGAGCTGCACGCCAGACTCGTCGGAGCCATAGCGGGTGAGCAGTTCGATATTCTCAACCGGGAGATAAAGCTTGTCGCCGCCTGCATAATGCAGCTCGAGGCAATCATGCGGCTCGCCGGCAGCCTCTATGGCGGCAAGGCCGGCGAAGCGGCCGATGCCGTGGTCGGCGTGCACCACAAGATCGCCGACGGACAGGCTCGTTGCTTCGGTGAGCGCATCGGCGCCGCGCCCGCGCCGGGTCTTGCGCACCAGCCGATCGCCGAGAATGTCCTGCTCGCCGATCACGGCAAGCCCGGGCGCCTCGAAACCGGTCTCTAGCGGCAGAACGGCGAATAGCGTCTTTCCGTGCGGGGCGGCGAGCGCCTCGGCAAAGTTCGCGACATGCACCGTCGCGCCGATGCCGTGCTCGGCAAGCAAAGTCGCAAGGCGCTCCCGCGCGCCATTGCTCCAGCAGGCGACGATCACGCGCTCGCCGTCGTTCCGAAGCCGCTTGGCATGCGCGACCGCGGCGTCGAACACGTTGGCGCCTTCGGTCTGCCGCTCTGGCGCGAAAGACCTTCCCTGCCGGCCGCCGAACGACACGATTGCCGTACCCGGCATCTCGGGCCGTTCGAAGGTATCGAGCGCGATGGTACGGCGTGCGGCAAGCTCCGCCTGCCAGTCCGTTTCGCTCAGGAACATGGTTTCGGGCGGCACGGGATGATAAGGTGGCGCGCCGAAAGCCTTGCGCTCGAGCGCCTGAGCCCGCGCATCGTAATGGTCGGCGATCTGCTCGAGCCGATGCGCGCGGGCATCGTCCGCAAGCGGGTCGAGCGTGACGACCGCGCCTGGCACATAGTCGAACAGCGTGGCGAGACGTTCGTGAAACAGCGGCAGCCAATGCTCCATGCCCTGATGCTGGCGGCCCGCCGAGATCGAACTCGTAGAGTGGGTCGTCGCTGGTCACGGGACCGAACAGCTCGACATAAAGCTGGCGGAAGGCGCGGCGCACCTCCGGCGTGAGCGCGACCTCGCTCATGGGCAGAAGCTCGAGTGTATCGAGCCTCGCTGCGGTCCGCTGCGTCTCCGGATCGAAGGCACGGACCGATTCGAGCGTGTCGCCGAAGAAGTCGAGGCGCACGGCGCGCGCGCCTGGCGGGTAGAGATCGACGATGCCGCCGCGCACCGCATATTGCCCAGGATCGGTCACGGTGCCCGTGCGCGTATAGCCTGAGCTCTCCAGTCTCTCGGCCAGCGCCTGCATGCTCATCACGTTGCCGGGCGCAAGCTTGAGATTCGAAGATACGATAAAGTCGCGCGGCGGCACGCGCTGTAGCGCGGCGTTGACGGAGGTCAGCACCACGAGCGGTGTCTTGTCGTCCGGTGCACGGGCCGCAAGCGCGGCAAGCGTGGCGATGCGGCGCGCGATGGTCTCGCCGTTCGGCGCCACACGATCGTACGGCACGCCGTCCCAGGCCGGAAACACCAGCACTTGCACATCGGGCGCGAAGAACGGGATCGTCTCTTCGAGCGTGGCGAGGCGGTTGCCGTCGCGAGCGACATGCAGGATCGGGGCGCCGGCCTGGCGAGCGATCTCCGCGCGCACAAGCGCGTCGAGGCCTTCGGGGACCGCGCTGGCCGTGGCACGCCGTTCCCCTGCGAGCAGGCGGCCGACCGCGAGCGTCAAACCATCTTGCTGTTCTGCCATTCCGTCTAGCCCGGCTGGTCGAGACCGTGGAAATGCCTGAGGCGGTCGATCAGTTCATCGAGCTCGCGCACGCCGAGCGAGAGACTGTTGAGCACGGCCTTCTCGATCTCCGGGTCCGGTGTGTCAATCAGGCGCTCGAAAAGCGTGAGCTCGGCCGCATTCATGCTGTCGAGCGAAACCGCGGCGAAGCGGCCGAGCAGGAAGTCCATTTCCTTCGTGCCCCGGTGGGACGCCCGCCACAGCGCCCGCCGGCGGCGCATGCCAAGATCACTGCCAGACATGAATTCGGCTTTTCAGAGCCTGATCTGCCGGTTAGAGCGAGCGCGACGGACTCTGTCAAGTTGTGCCCTTGATGCGACCTGCCCGCTTATCTCCGCTCTTTGCCACCGTGCGCTCGCTCAAGGGCGTGGGGCCGCGCGTCGAGGCGCTTCTGAACAAGCTCGTAACTCTCCGCGCGGTTCCTGCGCACGCGCGCGTCGTGGACCTGCTTTGGCATTTGCCGGTTGGCGTGATCGACCGCGCCGTCACTGCGCAGGTTTCCGAGGCGCGGATCGGCGAGCTCGCCACGCTCGAGATCACCGTCTCCGAGCATAGGCCGGGAGGCGGGCGGCGTGGGCGGCGCGCGCCCTACAAGGTGTTGGTCGATGACGATTCCGGCGCCTCGTTCGATCTCGTGTATTTCAATGCCGACCCAGACTACCTCAAGCGGTTGCTTCCGGTGGGGAGCCGCCGTCTCGTCTCGGGCAAGCTCGAAGCCTATGACGGCTGGCTGCAAATGCCGCATCCGGATCACGTCGTACCGGTCGACGGCGTGACGAACGGCGGCGCGAGCAAGCTCCCGCTGCACGAGCCAATCTATCCGCTGACCGCCGGGCTCTCCAATGCGGTGCTGCGCAAGGCGGTCGGAGAAGCGCTGGCGCTAGTGCCGCCTCTCCCTGAATGGATCGACGGGGGCTTCCTCGCTGCGCAAGGCTGGCCCTCGTTCGCGGACGCGCTCGCGCGTCTGCACGCGCCCGAGAGCGAGACCGACTTGGCGCCGCGTACGCCTGCGCGTTCGCGGCTCGCTTATGACGAGCTTCTCGCCAATCAACTTGCGCTTGCCGTGATCCGCGCCCGCATGAAGCGACGCGCGGGGCGAAGGCTTAAGGGCTCGGGGGACTTGCGGAAACGAATCCTGACTGCCCTCCCCTTCAAGCTGACGGCTGCGCAGACGCGCGCGCTTGCCGAGATCGATGCGGACCTCAGAAGCGAGAATCGGATGCTGCGCCTGCTCCAGGGCGATGTCGGCAGCGGCAAGACGATCGTGGCGTTCTTCGCCATGGCGACGGCGGTCGAGGCTGGTGCGCAGGCCGCACTTATGGCGCCGACCGAACTGCTTGCCCGCCAGCATTTCGCGACCCTCGCCAAGCTCGCCGCGCCGGCAAACTTGCGCGTGACGTTGCTCACGGGCCGTGAGCGCGGACGCGATCGGGCCGACATCCTCGCCACGTTGAAGGCCGGCGGCACCGACATCTTCATCGGCACGCACGCGTTATTCCAGGAGACGATTGCGCTCCGCGACCTTGGCCTCGTGGTCATCGACGAACAACATAGATTCGGCGTTCACCAACGGCTCGCGCTTCAGGCCAAAGGCAGCGGTGGCGGTGCCGAGCTTCTCGTGATGACGGCGACGCCCATCCCGCGCACGCTGCTGCTCGCAGGCTATGGCGACATGGATGTGTCGCGGCTCGACGAGAAGCCACCTGGGCGGCGGCCGGTGAAGACGAGTGCCGTCCCGCTCGATCGGCTCGACGAGGTGACCGACGGCGTCGCGCGCGCGGTCAAAGGCGGCGCGCAGGTCTATTGGGTCTGCCCGCTGGTTTCCGAGTCTGAGCTGCTCGATCTTGCCGCCGCTGAGGAGCGCTACGCCGGGCTGAAGAAGCAGTTCGGGGATAGAGTGGGCTTGGTGCACGGCAAGCTCGCCGGCAAAGATAAGGATCGCGTCATGGCGGATTTCGCATCCGGCGCGCTGTCCGTCCTGGTCTCGACCACGGTGATCGAGGTGGGCGTGGACGTGCGGAATGCCTCGATCATGATCATCGAGCATGCCGAACGCTTTGGGCTCGCGCAGCTCCACCAGCTCAGGGGACGCGTTGGGCGCGGCTCAGCCGAATCGTCTTGCGTGCTGCTCTACAAGCAGCCTTTGGGGGACGTGGCGCGCGAGCGGCTCAACGTGATGCGCCAAACAGAAGACGGCTTCGTCATCGCCGAGGAGGATTTGCGGCTTCGCGGCGGCGGCGAAGTCCTCGGCACGCGACAGAGCGGGCTGCCTGCGTTCCGCCTCGCGAGCCTGCCTGAGCATACCGACCTGCTTGAAGCTGCGCGCGACGAGGCACGGCTCAAGCGCGCGCGCGACCCGGACCTGAAAAGCCCTGACGCCGAGGCGCTGCGACTGCTGCTCTATCTCTTCGAGCGCGACGACGCGATCAAGTTGATGCGCGCGGGGTGACGCTTCCCCACACGGGCCGCTGTCAGTTCTGGCGTTCAAGAAACCCGTCAGGAACCCAACCGGAGATCCCGCCATGAGTGACCCGGCAATAGCTCGCAATGGACAATGGACTGCGCTGGCATCCATGTTCGATCACATCCCGCGTGAGGGGCGGAATAACCCCTACCGCGTGGCAGTCTTCATGCGGCCCGGTCCTCACGACCTCGGAATCGGGCGGCAGAGTGCCCGACGTCGTGTAAAGGGCTTCGGCGCGGGGACGCAAATAGCGAGGTCTCGACCAGCCGGTGAGGCTCAGCCTCCCGCATCGAACTTGACACCAACTATCAGACTCAGTCGGGCTGCATTCGCCGGTGACGACAATTCCGATGCCGTTTGCAGGAATAGGCCTACCACTCATGTAGGTGCCAGGCCCCTCTCGTACCATCAGGCCGGCATCGGCATCGTCGAGACGAATATTGGCGACGACATAGCCTTCATCCCCAGCGCCACAGGAGAATGCGTGTAAAAGCTCGCTCGGCCTTCCGCATACGACCCCGTCTTCGATACCCAGCATCAATGCTGCCGTGGTTGGCGATCGCAAGCCAATCCCAGCCGCGGCGAAGGCCAGAAACGCTAGGAAGATCCCCGACATAGCCCAGGCAACCGTCCTCGCAATTGTCCTGAGCCTTGGGTTCTTGATACGGCCGTGACGGATGAAGGGCTTAGGCCTACACCACCGGCTCTTCTTCGGGCACCTGCTTCTCGCGCTTGGCCTCCTGCGCCATCTTCTGCAGCGCATCTTGCGGCGGCCCGACCAGCCCCGCGGAAACCACGAGCTTGGCGCCGTCCTCGATCGCCATGTCGAGAAGGATCACGTCCTTGGCCGGCATGAAGACGACAAAGCCAGTGGTCGGGTTCGGCGCGTTCGGCATGAACACCGTCATGAGCTGCTCGCCATTGCCGATCTTGCCCTTGACCTCGGAGGGCGGATCGCCCGACACGAAAACCAGCGCATAAAGCCCTTTGCGCGGAAACTCGATCAAGCCGACGCGCTTGAACGAGCTGCCGCTGCCGGAAAACACGGTGGTGAAGATCTGCTTGAGCAGACGGTAAACGCCGCGCACGACCGGCATGCGGTCGAGCATCATCTCGCTATAGCCGACGATGGTCCGCCCGAACAAATTGGCGGTAAGCGCGCCGACCATCATCAAGCCGAGTATGCCGACGATGAGGCCGACACCCGGCACGTCGAATGGCAGATAAGTCTCGAGTTGAAAGGCTTGCGGCAGAAGCGGCTTCACCCAGCCATCGACCAGATTGATGAACCACCACACGACATAGAGCGTGATGGCCACCGGGCCGACGATGATCAGCCCGGTGAGGAAATAGCCGCGGAGCCGCGAGCCGAGATGCGAGGAGGCGGGTTCTCGGCCTGCGAGCAGACCGAGCCGGTCCTCCTGCCCTTCGGCGTCCTGCTTGGATGGGGCTCGGGGCGTGTCTTTCGCGTTCATGGAACCTTGGGGAGTGACGGGTGCCGGCCGCTGTGAAGGGGCGCCCCTGGGTCGATGCGTTCTAGCATGACCTTGGCATGAATGTGAGGGACCGCGCGGGAGCGTCTGGTCGCAGGGTTACTGCTCCTCCGATCCTTCGAGGAAGCAATCAACTCCGCGCCGTTTGAGCGCGTTGCAGGTCTTGAGCGTCTCGGCCTTGTCGCGGAACGGGCCGACCGTCAGATGGTAGAACGTGCCGAAGCTGCCGATCTCGCTTTTCGTGATCCGCGGCTGAAGCGCCGCCATGTGCTGGTTTTCACGCGACACTTTCTTCCAAAGCGCATTGGCCTCGGCCTCCGATTTCGTCGAGCCGAATTGCAGGCGATAGGAGCCGCCGCTACTGGCGCGCGTCGCAGCCGGCGCCGGCGCGGGCGTAGGATCAGCCTCGGCGCTCCGCGAGAACAGGCGCCAGCCACTGCCGCGCTCGCCGGCGTCGCTGGCCGTCGCCGCGCCGTCCGTGGTCGCGGCCCAACCCGTCGTGGGCGCTGCGGCTTTCGGCGCGGCCGCCACCGCCGGTGGCGCGGGGGGCGGCGAGTCGGAACCGGTGACC
This sequence comes from uncultured Alphaproteobacteria bacterium, assembly GCA_963821255.1. Lineage (GTDB taxonomy): Bacteria > Pseudomonadota > Alphaproteobacteria > Rhizobiales > Methyloligellaceae > Methyloceanibacter. The sequence continues at coordinate 613,696 of CAWGCX010000011.1, forward strand.
GAACCCCACCAGCGGGTGAGACGGTTGCTGCCGCTGCTCGGCTGCTGTGTGCCGGACGACACCGACGTGTCCCACGAGCCAGGCGCCGTGGCGGCAGTGCGTGTCCGCCCAGGCTCGGCGACTGCGACGCTCGCGGCGCTCGGTCCATCGTCTTCGGCTTGCACTGCCGTTTCGAAGGCGGCGATCGAGGCGGTGCTCGCCCCTGCGCCGCCGTCCTGCTCGATCAGGCTGGCGACTTCGCCGCTGCCGCCCAATTTCCGCGCCTGGGAGAATTCCGCCTCGGCCTGGCTGCCGAGACCGGCGGCCTTGTAGGCCAGGCCACGATTGACCAGCGCCTTGACGCGGTCGTCCGCCGGAAGCCCGAGCCAGATCGCGGCGCCGAGATCCGACACGGCACGGCCGGGCTGGCCGAGCTTGCGATACGCAACCCCGCGCAGATAGAGCGCCTTGGCGGCCTGGCCGGTCGAGGTGCCGGAGGAATTGATGGCGGCGGAAAGCTGGCGCACCGCGGCGTCGTACTTGCCCGCGGAGAGCGAGGCGGCGCCGCTTTTGAGCCCGTCTTGCGCTTGCGCGGGCATGCCGATCAGCGCGAGCGACACCGCGAGCAAAAGGGCACAAGGGCGGATGCTGCCGCCAAAGGTAAGGCGGCGCAGCCGGAAGCGCTTCCGATTATCCGCCATCTCGTTGCTCAAACAGAGAAATCGGGCAAATCCGAGGCCCTATTCTATTCCACCGTCACGGACTTTGCGAGGTTGCGCGGCTGGTCCACGTCGGTGCCCATGAAGGTCGCCGTATGGTAGGCGATGAGCTGGACCGGGAGGGCATAGACGAGCGGCGCTACGAAGCGGTGGACCTGCGGCACCTTGAGGCACGTGGCGATCGCGCAGCCGGTCGATGATGGATCGGCATCGCTCACGAGCACGATCTGCCCTCCCCGCGCGGCCACCTCCTGCATGTTCGACACCGTCTTGTCGTAGAGGTCGTCGCGGGGCGCGATCACGATCACCGGCATCTTCTCGTCGATCAGGGCGATCGGGCCGTGCTTCAGCTCGCCGGCCGCATAGCCCTCGGCGTGGATGTAGCTGATCTCCTTGAGCTTCAGCGCGCCCTCAAGCGCGATCGGGTAGCTCGAGCCGCGGCCGAGATAGAGTACGTCGCGTGCTTTCGAAAGCGTGTGCGCCAGCGCCTCGTAGGGACTTTCGTCGCGTAGGATCGCGGCCATGTGGCGCGGCATTTCGGCGAGCGCCGTGACCAGCTCGGTCTCGAGCTCGGGCCCGATGACGCCGCGCGCCTTGCCGGCTGCGATGGCGAGGCAGGCGAGCACGGTGAGCTGGCAGGTGAAGGCCTTGGTCGAGGCCACGCCGATCTCGGGCCCTGCCAGCGTGGGCAGAACCGCGCCGGATTCCCGCGCGATGGAGGACTCCCGCACATTGACGATAGAGACGATGTGCTGGCCTTGATCGCGGCAATAGCGGAGCGAGGCGAGCGTATCGGCGGTCTCGCCCGACTGCGAGACGAACAGCGCCGCGCCGCCTGGATCGAGCGCGGTCTCGCGGTAGCGGAACTCGGAGGCGATATCGAGATCGACCGGCAGCTTCGCCCAGCGCTCGAACCAATATTTGGCGACGAGACACGCATAGAAGGCGGTGCCGCAGGCCGAAAGCGAGAGCCGGGTCACCTTGGCAAAGTCGAACGCCAGCGCCGGGATGTCCACGCGGCCGGTGGCAAGATCGACATAGGCGGCAAGCGTGTGGCCGACCACTTCCGGCTGCTCGTGGATCTCCTTCGCCATGAAGTGGCGGTGGTTGCCCTTGTCGACGAGGAGTGCGGAGGCGAGCGAGCGCGTGACGGGGCGCTGCACAGCCTTGCCCTGCCGGTCGCGGATGGCGACGCCGCCGCGCGTCAGCACCGCCCAGTCGCCGTCTTCCAGATAGGCGATGGCGTCGGTGAACGGCGCGAGCGCGATGGCGTCGGAGCCGACGAACATCTCGCCGTCGCCGAAGCCGATCGCGAGCGGGCTCCCCTGGCGCGCCACGATCATCAGGTCGTCGTAGCCGGAGAAGATGATGGCGAGCGCGAAGGCGCCTTCGAGGCGCTTCAGCGTGTTGTAGACCGCCTGTACGGGATCGCTGCCGGCTTTCATCTCGCGCGTGATGAGATGGGCGATGACCTCGGTGTCGGTGTCGCTCGTGAATACCGCGCCTTCGTTCATCAGTTCCGCCTTGAGCTCGCGGAAGTTCTCGATGATGCCGTTATGGACGACCGAGACGAGCTCGGTCATATGCGGGTGGGCGTTCGCCTCGATCGGCTTGCCGTGGGTGGCCCAGCGCGTGTGGCCGATGCCGGTCGCGCCGGAGAGCGGCGTCTCGCCGAGGCGCAATTCGAGATTGCGCAACTTGCCTTCGGCGCGGCGGCGGCCGAGATGCCCGTTCTCGACGGTGGCGACGCCCGCCGAGTCGTAGCCGCGATATTCGAGGCGCTTCAGCGCGTCGACGAGCTGGCCCGCGACGGGCCCTTTGCCGAGGACTCCAACGATGCCGCACATCGCCCCTTACCCCTTTTTTTCCCGCCGCTAGCAGCGAATTGGCGCCGTTTCGTGTCGCGATCCGTCACGTTCTATGTCCCTTTGTTTCCGCTCGTCTTCGCCTTGGCGCGGGCCCAGCGTTCCTTCATCCGCGTGGCCCAACCTGGCCGCTCTTCCTGCGGCGGGCGGCTGAGCGCAAGCGCGCCCGGGGCCACGTCCTTCGAGATGACGCTGCCCGAGCCGATATAGGCCCCCTCCCCGATCTTGACCGGCGCGACAAGTGCGGTGTTCGAGCCGATGAAGGCGCCCGCACCGATCTCGGTACGGTGCTTGGCGAAGCCATCAAAGTTGCAGGTGATGGTGCCGGCCCCGACATTGGCGCCTGCGCCCACACTGGCATCGCCGATATAAGTGAGGTGGTTGACCTTGGCGCCTTCCTCGATCTCGGCCTGCTTGATCTCGACGAAATTGCCGATATGCGCATTGCGCGCAAGGCTCGTGCCGGGTCGCAGCCGCGCGAAGGGGCCGACGGTTGCTCCCGGACCGATGCGCGCCCCTTGGATGTGGGAGAAGGCCCTGACGGTCGCGCCGTCTTCGATGGTCACGCCTTCGCCGATCACCACATGCGGCTCGATCAGCACGTCGCGCCCGACACGCGTGTCGTAGCTCAGGAACACCGTGTCCGGCGCGATCAGCGTCGCGCCATCCGCCACGATGGCCCCGCGCAGCCGAAGCTGCATCTGCGCTTCCGCCTCGGCAAGCTCAGCGCGCGAATTTACCCCGAGCACCTCCTCGGCGCCCGATCTGATGATGCGCGCATCGAGCCGGTTGCCGTGCGCGAGCGCAACGGCGTCGGTGAGATAGAACTCCCCCTTCGCATTGTCGTTGTCGATGCGGACGATGAGGCCGAGAAGCGTGTCGGCCGAACGGAATCCCATGATGCCGGAATTGCAGAGCGTGACGGCTCGCTCGGCGTCGGTTGCATCCTTTTCTTCGCGGATGGCTGCAAGCCCTCCGCGCTCGTCGAGCAGCAGCCGCCCATAGCCGGTCGGGTTTTCAGTCTCGAAGCCAATCACCACGAGGTCCGCGCCATCGCTCAGCGCCCCGTTGACGCTTGCGATCGTCTCGGGCCTGAGCAGCGGCGTGTCACCGTAAAGGATCAGCACGTGGCCTTTGAAGTCCTCGAGCGCTTCGCGCGCGGCCATCACCGCATCGGCCGTCCCGAGTTGCGCGGCTTGCACGAAGACCTGGACCTTCGGGTCGAGCGCAGTCACGGCTCGGCCCACGTCTTCCATTCCGGGGCCCACGACCACGGCGCTCCGTTCGCTTCCCGCCTCCTGCGCGGCGCGGAGCGCATGCGCGATGAGGGGCGCGCCCGCCAGGCGGTGCATCACCTTTGGGAGATCGGACTTCATCCTTGTGCCTTTGCCGGCAGCAAGGATAATGGCGAGGGATGGGTGCGTCATATTCGGTTTGGTAGTTGGCGGTCGGCGCCCCAAGCTTCAGCAAGATGCGTGCATCGGAAGGCCGAACATGCGTGTGACATCCGAGATCGTCAAACCTGTCTTAATGTCTGGTAAACAGCGCATCGAGCAGTCTTAAGCGTGTGCGTCGGTAGATTGTCTAGTCCAAAGGCGCGGGCAGGGCCACAAGCCTCGCGCCCCAAATGACCGGCATCGCTTTCCTGCAATTGACCGCGCTCGCGAAGGGAGTATCTTCGGCGAGTCGATTGGGCAATCGGCAAACCAAGCCTTATTGAGGTCGCTTTTCAGCCGGAATCTTCCAGCGGAGGGTCGATAGAGATGGCCAAGCTTCGCCGGAGCGGGTCGCGCAACTGGGCAAGGGGTTTCTTTGCCTTCTTCTCGATCCTGCTCGCCGGTGCGTCCGGTCTCTACCTTTTCACGCTGATGACCGATCCCGGCGCTTTCGGGAGCCAGACTGCGTATGTCAATTCGCTCGCGCCTGACACAGCCGCGCAACCGGCGGCGCCTGCGGCGACCGCGCCCTTGCCATCGGCGGTCAGCAAGCCTGATCCCGGCCTCGAAAAGAAGCTCGCCGAGCTCTCCGCCGGTGTGGCTGCTTTGACCCGGCAGGTGGCAAGCCTCGATACGCGCCTCAAGCCGATCGAGAAGTTCGTGGGTCCGGTCGCCGCTTTGCCGCCGGCGACGTCGGTGACGACATCGCCGCCCGAACTGCCGGCCGAGTTCACCGACCCCGCGCCGCCCCCGCAGCCGGAACCGCAAGCCGAGGTGGCGCCAGCGGCGCCGCAGGAGGCTGCCCCAGAGCCGCAGCCTGAGCCAGGGCCGTCGGCCCCCGTGGCGGATGAACCCGCGCCCCAGCCCGAACCTATGACGGATCCCGCGCCGGCGGCGGAAGAGCCCATGCAGCCGGAACCTATGGAACAGGCCGCAGCGCCGGCTGAGGCCACGCCCGAACCTGCGCAAGAGCCCGCGGCGCTTGCCGCTCCTCTCGACGCCGCGCCTTCCGAGGCGGACGCCGGCAGCGCTTCTGAAGCGCCCGCTCCGCAAGAGCCCGAAACCGTTCCATCAACGGCCCCGGCTGCGGAGCCGGTCGAGAGCGCAGCGCTCGATCCGGTTGCCTTGCCGCCGACGGCCAATGACGGCACGACACGCTACGGCATCGAGCTCGGCATCGTCGCCAAGCAAGACGGCCTCAGGCCGCTTTGGCGCGAATTCCTCACCAACCATGCGGCGCTTGTGGCTGGTCTTCAGCCGCGGCGCGTGCTTGCCCCCGACAAGAAATGGCGGCTGATCGCCGGACCCTTCTCCAATGCGGAGGAGGCGGCGCAGGCCTGCGCGCTGTTCAAGAAGGTGTCGCGGCCCTGCGAGGCGACGGTCTACGCCGGCGATAGGCTCTAACCTTTATCCGCCGAGAAAGAGCCGGCCCATATCCGGATCGGCAAGCAGCGCCTTCCCCTCGCCGGCCTTGGCGAGCTTGCCCGCCACCAGGACATAGCCCGCGTCGGGCCCGAGCAGAAACTTGACGCCGTCCTGTTTGATCAGCCGCTCGGCAAGCTCGATGCCGCGCGCGGGCGTGGATTCGTCGTCGTAATAGCGGACCCGCAGCTTGTAGGGGTTGCCGCCGGCCACCACGCCGCCGGCCTCGTTGAGCCGCTTGATGGCAAGATCGTAGCCGTTCTTGGTGTTGGCGCCGTTCTGCGCGTATTTGCCGGTGATCGAGAAGGCGGCGCCGAGCACGATCACGTCGTCCGGCGCGGTCACCGCGCCGACACCAAATGCAACAATAAGAATTGCGCCCAGACTTGCAGGCAATACTCTCGCAGGCCGCACTGCTACCCCCGCCGCAGGTTTGGTTTATCGCGACTTTCGTGCCTCACAACAGACTACGCCGTGATCGGCACGCCGTTCAACCGAGCCGTGAAAACCGTCCGCCCGCGGAAGTTGTTCCCGGGTGTGACAAGAAAACCTTGCGCGAGCCTAGAGCTGGTCGGCGTTGAAGCTGTCGCAATATTCGAGGCGGCCGCTTTCGAAGCCCCGCTTGAACCAGCGCACGCGCTGGTCAGAGCTGCCATGCGTGAACGAATCCGGCACGACATAGCCCGTGGTCTGCTTCTGGATACGGTCGTCGCCGATGGCGCTCGCGGCGCCGAGCGCCTCCTCGATATCGCCAGGCTCGATCACGTTCGTCTTCTTGTCGGCCATATGCGCCCAGACCCCTGCGAAACAGTCGGCCTGCAGCTCCATCCGCACCTGCAGCGCATTGGCCGAGCTCTGACCCATACGCTGCTTGGCCGCCTCCACCTGGTCGGCGATGCCGAGCTGCTTCTGCACGTGGTGGCCGATTTCATGCGCGATGACATAGGCTTGGGCGAAGTCGCCGGGCGCCCGGAAGCGGTGCTTCAGCTCCTCGTAGAACCTGAGGTCGATATAAACCTTCTCGTCAGCCGGGCAGTAGAACGGGCCCATCTGCGCCATGCCCATGCCGCAGGCCGAGCGCACCGCCCCGCTGAAAAGGACGAGTTTCGGGTCACTGTACTGGATGCCGTAGCGGGCGAAGATGTCGTCCCACACGTCCTCGGTATTGGCCAGAACGACGGAAACGAAGCGGCCGAGATCGTCCTCGCTCGACGAGGCCGGGCGCTGCATCTCCGGTGCATCGCCGCCGGGAGCGGGGAAGTTGGTCGGCTCGCTGCGCGGCTGCGGCAGCTGAATGTCCGGGAAGCCCGCCGGACCGCCGCCACCGGGCGGACCCAGGATGACCTTTGGATCGACGCCGAAAAACAAGATCAGGCCGAGAATGATCAGGAGGCCGATGAGGCCAATGCCGCCGCCGCCTCGTCTTGATCCGCCGCTCGGAAAGCGCATGCCGCCGCCGGGGAAGGGAAAGCCGAATCCGCCCCCCTGGCCCCGCCGGTCCTCGACGTTTCCGCTTTCTCTCTGGTCGCGCCAACGCATGCCGATTCGTCGCAAAGAGCGATGCCGAAATTTCCGTCATTGTGCATGTAGCGCGGCCGTGCACAAGAACTTGCGCGGGGCGCGCGGAGCCCCTACGCGCATGGCAGTCTCGGGTTTGCCCCAAAGTCCCGCGCAAAGGCGCCATCCGGGCGAAAACGGCGTTGCAAAACCTTGTTACCGTTCGAAAACCCGACAACGAACCGTCAAAAAACTGCCATGGCGCAAAGGCATGCTGCATGAGCCCAGTTGCGTAGCTCAGGGCGAGTCAGTGCGTTCTGTGTATTTGCGTACGAGCCTCGGCACTCCCCGCGCCGGGGCTCTTCTTTTGTGCGCTATTCGGCTGGCTCGAGCGCCGGCTTGCCCTTGGGCGAACCGGGCGCGGGCAGCGCGGGTGTCGTCGCATCGTGCATGGGCTCGTGGTCCGCTTCCATAAACACCCGCTTCGAGAGGTAGGTGTAGACCACCGGGATCACGAACAGCGTGAAGAACGTGCCGACCAGGAGGCCGCCGACGATCACCCAGCCGATGTCCTGCCGGCTCTCGGCGCCCGCGCCCGTGGCGATGGAGAGCGGCACGGCGCCGAGCACCATGGCGCCCGTTGTCATCAGGATCGGCCGGAGCCGGAGCGTCGCCGCCTCGACCACAGCCTCGCGCATGGCGTGGCCTTGCGCGCGGAGCTGGTTCGAGAACTCGACGATCAAGATGCCGTGCTTGGTAATCAACCCGATCAGGGTGACCAGCCCCACCTGGCTATAGATGTTGAGCGTGCCGCCGCTCCACCAGAGCGCCAGCAGCGCGCCCGTGACCGAGAGCGGCACGGTCAGCATGATGATCAACGGGTCGGTGAAGCTCTCGAACTGCGCCGCGAGCACGAGATAGATGAAAGCGAGCGCGAGCAGGAAGGTGATGTGCATGCTGGCGCTTGCTTCCTTGAACTCGCGCGTCTGCCCGCCAAAGTCGAGATAGGCGGTAGCCGGCAGCACCTCCTTGGCGGCAGTCTCCAGGAAGGTCAGGCCGTCGCTCAACGTGTAGCCCGGCGCAAGCTGCGCGGTGATGGTGGCGGCGCGGAGCTGGTTGAAGTGATTGAGCTCCTTCGGCGCCACAGTCTCCTTGATGCTGATCAGGTTGGAGAGCGGGATCATCGAATCGTCTTTGCCGCGCGCATAGATGCGGCGGAGGTCGTCGGGATTTTCCCGGTCGAAATCGGCAATCTTCACCACCACGTCGTATTGCTCGCCCTCACGCTTGAAGCGGGTCACCTGGCGCCCACCGAGCAGGGTCTCCAACGTGCGGCCGAGCGTATCGATCTCCACGCCGACGGCTGCCGCCTTGTCGCGGTCAACGGCGATGTCGAGCTGCGGCGAGTTGAGCTTGAGGTCGCTGTCGACATCGACGAGGCCGGGATAGGTCTCGGCTTTGGCAAGTAGATCGTCGACCATCTTCTGCAGCTCCTCGTAGGGCCGCGAGGTCTGGATCACGAGATTGATGGGCTTTTCGCGCGCGCCCTGCCCGAGCGGCGGCGGATTGCCGGGGAAGGCGACGACGCCAGGGATCGCCACCATCTCGGGCGCGATTGCCTTGCCGATGTCCTGCTGGCTGCGCTCCCGCTCACCCCATGGCACGAGGCGCAAGATCACGCGGCCTTGTGAAACCGTCGGGTTGCCTGCTACCGAGAACACGCGGTCTGCCTCCGGCACCTTGAGCGCGATCTCCTCGAGCTGCTTGGCGTAGGCATCGCTGTAGTCGATGGTGGCACCCTCGGGCGCGCGGAACACGACGAAGATGTTGCCTTGGTCCTCAATGGGCGCGAGCTCGCTTTTGAGCGTGCCAAACAGAAAATAGCTAGCGCCGGCGACGGCCAGTCCGATCAGCAGCACGACGGGCCGCACCGCGAGCGCACCGCGCAATAGCGCGCGGTAAGCGCGCGTCACGAAGTTCAGCACGCCCTCGATGATGCGGTAGAAGATGTTGTGCTTGGTCTGGTGCTTGAGCAGCTTCGAGCACATCATCGGCGAAAGCGTCAGCGCGACGAAGCCGGACACGATTACCGCGCCCGCAAGCGTCCAGGCGAACTCGGTGAACAAGCGCCCGGTGATGCCGGTCATGAAGCCGATCGGCGCATAGACCGCGGCGAGCGTGATGGTCATGGCGATGACGGCGAAGCTGATCTCGCGGCTTCCGACCAGCGCGGCCTTCACCGGCGGCATGCCGTCCTCGACGTGCCGATAGATGTTCTCCAGCATGACGATGGCGTCGTCGACCACGAGGCCGATGGCGAGAACGAGCGCGAGCAGCGTCAGCGTGTTGATGGAAAAGCCGAAGGCGTACATCAGCGCGAACGCGCCGATCAGCGAGACCGGAATGGTGACGAGCGGAATGATCGTCGCCCGGATCGAGCGCAGGAAGAGAAAGATGATCAGCGCGACGAGTAGGATCGCCTCGAAGATGGTCTGATAGACGTTTTTGATCGACTCGGCGATGAACACCGATTTGTCGTTGGCCATGCGCACGTGCATGCCTTCGGGCAACGACTCAGTTATGCCGGGCAGAAGCTCTTGCACGCCTTCGGCTACTTCGAGCGGATTGGCGGTTGCCTGTTTGATCACGCCGAGCGCGATGGCGGGCTTGCCGTTGAAGCGCACCACGAGGCGCTCGTCGAGGGGGCCCAGCTCGGCATTGCCCACGTCGGCAAGTCGCACGAGATAGCTGTTGGCGTTTTTGATGATGAGGTCTTTGAACTGCTCAGGCGTGCGGAGATCCGTCTCGGCCAGCACGGTGAACTCACGCTGCTGGCTCTCCACGCGGCCTGACGGAACCTCGACGTTCTGGCGCCTGAGCGCCGCCTCGACGTCCTGCGGCGAGAGGTTGTAGGCGGCGAGCCGTTCCGGATCGAGCCAGATGCGCATCGAATATTGCCGCTCGCCGAACAGCCGCACCTCGGCGACGCCGGGCACGGTCTGAAGCTGGTCCTTCACATAGCGGTCTGCGTAGTCGGTGATCTCGAGCGCGGAGTGCCGGTCGCTGTAGAAGGCAAGGTGCAGGATCGGCTGGGCGTCCGCCTCGCGCTTTTGGATGATCGGCTCCTCGATCTCGTCGGGCAGCCGCCCGCGCACGCGGCCCACCCGGTCGCGCACGTCGGCCGCGGCGTAGTCGGGATCGCGGTCGAGCTTGAAGCGCACCGTGATCTGGCTCGATTCCTGCCGGCTGATCGAGGTGATGAAGTCGATGCCTTCGATGCCCGCGAGCGCATCCTCCAGCACCTTGGTGACTTGCGTCTCGACGATGGCAGCGCTGGCGCCCGGATAGGTCGTGTCGACCGTGACCACGGGCGGGTCGATTGCCGGATATTCGCGCACACTCAAGCGCTCGTAACACACGATGCCCACGAGCACGAGCACGAGACTTATCACCGTGGCGAAGACGGGCCGCTTGATCGAGAGTTCTGGAAGGGTCACGGCTTAAGCCCCGGTGCCGTTCGCCACGGCGACCGCGCTGCCGTCACGGATCTTGAGCTGCCCTGCGGTCACCACCTCGTCGCCCGCGGCAAGCCCCTCGACGATCTCCACGCGGCCATCGCGGCGCGTGCCGGTCACTACCTTGGTGAGCTGCGCCTTGCCGCCAACGATCTTGAACACGAACTGGCTGTCGCCCTGCGGCACGATGGCCTGCTCGGGCACGCTCAGCGCATCTTCCTTCAATTGCAGGAGCACGGTCACCCGCGCAAACAGTCCGGGGCGCAAACGCTGGTCCTTGTTCGGTACAAGGGCGCGCACGAGAAGACTCCGTCCCGCCACGTCGAGCTTGGGATCGATGGCGTAGACCCTGCCATCGAAGGTCTCGTCGGGGAAGGCGTCGACCTTGATGCGGATGGTTTGACCGACGCGGATGGCGGGCAGGAATTTCTCAGGTACGCGGAAGTCCGCCTTCACCGGATCGATGGCTTCGAGGTTGACGAGCGGCTGACCGGCCGTGATGTATTCGCCGACGCTTACATGGCGCAGTCCGACGATGCCGGAGAACGGCGCCGCGATGTGCGACTTCTCAAGCTGCACGCGAGCGAGCTCGACCGCGGCCGTGCTCACTGCGAGATTCGAGGCGGCCTCGTCGGCGGACTGCGCGGTCGCGTATTTGCTGCTGAAGAGCGTGGTCGTGCGCTTATGCGTTTGCGTGGCAAGCTTGAGCTTCGCCTCGGCGTCGGCGAGCTGCGCCCGATAGACCGAATCATCGAGCGTGAAGAGCGGCGTGCCCTGCTCGACCGGCTGGCCTTCCTGGAAGTGGATCTCCTTGAGCCGGCCGGGAATCTCCGAGCTCACCGTCACCGCCTCGTCGGAGAGCAGCGTACCGACGGCGGTCACTTGCTCGCTCAGCGGGGCGGCCGCGACCTTGGCCGCCTCGACCGCGACAGGCGCGGTCTTGGTGTCCTCGGCCGTTGCCGCGGAACACAAAAGGACCGCGCCGGCAGCCAACAGCCACCAGCCCGCGCGTCCCGTTTCTCCTCTCCGCGTCATACGCCGCTCCCCGGAACGAGGCGAACAATTTAGCACCATTTCGGCGCAAGGAGACGACGTTCAGTCTGAACGCCGCATGAACGGCGCGCATGACGCGTAAGCGTACTGAAAGGGGCGGCCCAGCCGGACCGCCCCTGTTTTCGCGTGGCCTAGAGGTTCGGGGCCTCTTCGGCCGGAACCTCTTCCTCGCCGGGAGGCGCCTCGTCAGCGGGGGCCTCTTCCTCGGCAGGCTCCTCTCCCATGTCGCCGTCAGGAGCAGGCGCGTCGGGCTCCATGGCCCCGGGAGTCTCTTCAGGAGGCGTTGCGTCCTCTGGAGGTGCGGCACCTTCGGGTGCGGGCGCTTCCGGAGCGGGAGCCTCGGGAGGTGGCGTCTCTGGAGCGGGCGCCTCGGGCGCGGGAGCAGGCTCGGGGGCCGGCGCGGGCGCTTCGGGCGGCGGCGCCGGGGTTTCGGTGGCGGGCGTTTCAGTGGCAGGCGTCTCGACCTTGACCCCCGTATCACCCCTGTTGCCGTACATGAAATAGGCCGCGATCACGAGGGCGAGCACGATGCCACCCAGCACGATCGCGAGAAAAGTCCTACTCCCCTGATTATCGTTTGCCATTGCAGTCCTCCCTCGCCTTGCCCCGCCGACGTTGCGACGGCCTTAAACTATCGAGGATTCTTGTTGCGGTCGAGGCCGCAGCGCGGCGCCTTGCCCCACTTTTTCCGTCATCGCGCGGCCAGTGCCGCCCGTTTTGCCATGAAGTCAAATAAAGGCGCCAGGGCCAAGGCCACGGCGAAATTGACGAAAACCGAATAAAGCGCGGCATAGCCGGGTATCGTCAGGCCGAACAGGGTCAGCGGATAGACCGAGGAGGTGAAGCCTTGCGCGGCGGCCATATAGGTGCCGACCGCCGTGCCCACCGCCCAGCCGGCCAGCAGGGCGCCAGCATTCGAAGCGCGGGTGTAGAGGCCGAGCAGCACCGGCGGTAGGAGCTGGATGATCCAGATGCCGCCAAGGAGCTGGAGCTGGATCGCGTAGGCCTGCGGGATCGCGAGGATGAACACCACCGCGCCGATCTTCACGACGAGCGACACGATCTTGGCCATGCGCGCCTCTTCGGCTTCGGTGCAGTCCGGGCGCCAGAATTCCTTGTAGAGGTTGCGCGTGTAGAGATTGGCGCAGGCGATCGACATGATCGCCGCCGGCACGAGCGCGCCGATGGCGATGGCGGCGAAGGCCACGCCCACGAACCAGGACGGGAAGGAGGCGAGGTACAGCGCCGGCACCGCGAAGTTCGGCCCGTGCTGGGCGAAGCCGCCGGCATAGGCCGGGTCTTTGTCGACGCCCGCCGCGATCGCCATGTAGCCGAGCAGCGCGATCAGCCCGAGGATGAAGGAATAGGCCGAGAGCAGCGCCGCGTTGCGCCGGATCACGTTGCCGCTCGAGGCACTGAGGATTCCCGTCATCGCGTGCGGATAGAGGAACAGCGCGAGTGCTGAGCCGAACGCGAGCGTGACGTAGGCGCTGTAAGAGCCGAGGCTGCCTTCGGGCGGCGGGGCAAGCGTGAGCTTCTCCTGCGGGACACTCGCGAAGATCGCGCCATAGCCGCCGAGCTGCGCCGGGATGATCACCACCGCGGCGAACACGGTGACGAAGATCAAGAGATCCTTCACCACGGCGATCAGCGCCGGCGCGCGCAAACCGCTCGTATAGGTGAAGCAGGCGAGCACGATGAAGGCGATGATGAGCGGCAGATGTCCGACGAAGCCTTGCGTCGGGAAGCCAAGCGCGCTGATCACGACCTCCATGCCGACGAGCTGCAGCGCGATATAGGGCATGGTGGCGACGATGCCGGTGAGCGCCACGGCAAGCGCGAGCATGCGGCTGCCAAACCGGTTGCGCACATAGTCGGCTGCCGTCACGTGCCCGCGGCGATGCGCGATCGACCAGAGCCGCGGGAAGATGAGGTAGAGCAGCGGGTAGATGACGATGGCGTAAGGGACGGCGAAGAAGCCCATGGCGCCCGCGCCGAACACGAGTGCCGGCACGGCGATGAAGGTGTAGGCGGTATAGAGGTCGCCGCCGAGCAGGAACCAGGTGACGACCGTGCCGAAGCGTCGCCCGCCGAGGCCCCATTCATGCAGCAGGTTGAGGTCGGCCTTGCGCCAGCGCGCGGCGACGAACCCAAGCCAGGTTACGAACAGGAACAGCCCGAGAAAGACGGCGGTGGCGGTGACGTCGAGGTTCAAAGCAGGTCACCCGGCGGCCCCGGAGCCTCCAATTTTTCATCGGACCTGGCCGTATGCGTGATGCGCGTCTCGAGGACATAGACCGACATCACGATGGAGGCGGCGATCAGCACCCAGGCGAGCTGGTACCAATAGAAGAATGGGATGCCGCCGAGCGCAGGCTCGAGCCGGTTGTAGAAGGGCACCCAAAGAACGATAACGACCGGAATCAGGAATAGGAGGCGCGGCCAATACTTGCGCCAGCCGGCGCGAGCCGTCTTTTTCGCCATTGCCGTGTCCCCTCCCAACCGCACCTCAGATCGGGCGCGTTCCATTAGGGCTCAAGGCACGCGCGATGCCGCATTTCCTCCGCGGGTGCAAGCGGAAACGGACTTGCCGGGAGGGCTAAGGCACGCGGCCTAAGGGCCTCGGCGAGCAGACCGCGACGCGGCTCAGGCGCGCTTCGATGTTTTGCGAGAGCGGGCGGGGCGCGCGGACGCGCGCGGCGATGTGTTCAGCGCAACGGCGGCGCATATGAGCGCCTTGAACGCCGTCTCGTCAATCTTGTCGCCCTCATGCAAATCGATGGCGCGCCTCGTGTTGCCTTCGAGGCTCGCGTTGAACAGGCCTGACGGGTCGTCCAACGCGGCGCCCTTGGAGAACGTCAGCTTCACGGTATTCTTATAAGTCTCGCCGGTGCACACGATGCCTTCATGCGACCACACCGGAACCCCCAACATCGCGTTCGACGGCTTTCGCCACTTCACCTCCTCGACGATCTCCGGGTCGGCCTCTCTGATGAGCGCGCGCAACCGCGCGAGCGTCTCGCCCCGCCAATCGCCGAGCGCCGCGATCCTCGCATCGATGAGCTGGGAGGGAGAGGCGCCTCCTGTTGCTTCCTTCGCGCCGCTCTTCTTCTGCATGTTCTGCATGGTTGTTGCATTCCTCTGGTCCTACCAAGGCACGACTCCTCACATCTTTTCGCCGGGCAATGCGATCGCTTGCTTCACCCAGGCGGTGAACTGGGCTTCGTCGAGCGCGTCGTCCTCGTGGATGTCGAGGTAGCGCACGTGCTTCTGCTTGGACGTGCCGGGCGGGACGGGATGCAGCGATGTGCCGCGGAAGAATGCCACTTTGATGTACTTCGTGAAGCAATGAAAGCTGAGGAACCAGATCTGGTCCTCGACGCCGTAGAAGGGTGAGTTCCACTTCACCGCTTTGCGCACGCCGGGGACGGCCCGCGTAATGAGCGCATCGAGAAGGCGCCCGACCTCGCTCTTCCGGCCCGGCATGGCCGCGATATAGGCCTGCACGGGCGCGTCGCCATAGGCCTTCGCGATCTGCGGGTTGCCGCCCGAGAGAAGCTTTGGCTTCGGCGCGGAGCCGCTGGTCTTGTTTGCGGCGGCCTTGCGCGGCTTGGCCGCCTTCGCGGCGACCTTCTTCGCCGCGCCCTGCTTGGCGCCGGCTTTCTTGGCGGCGTTTGTCGGCTTGCTGGACGTCTTGGTAGCCATCGCCTTCCCTCCGTCGGGAGACGGATAGACGATCAAGGGAACGCGATTATGGCCAGCCGCGCCGAAGTGGCTTCGCATAAGGCGCCCTCAGGCGGCCTTGGGAACAGGCGGCTCCATTGTTGACCGCCGGAGCCTACCGGCCCATATGGACGGCAGGGAGCCCGTAGCTCAGCCGGTAGAGCATCTGACTTTTAATCAGAGGGTCCCGGGTTCGAATCCCGGCGGGCTCACCAAGTTTTCCAAGGACTTACCGGCCTTGGACGCCAAGCCTCTCCCTCCAAAGGTAACTGGTGAGGTAACAAACCGCCAATGGAGGTACCATAATGATCTCGAATCGCTTGGTGCCCTTCAAGGGCACGCGCGCGCCTCCTGGCTAACCCATGGAGGGAGTGATGACGCTTACCTATCTGGCAAGGAAGGTGCAGTCATGAAGTCCGTCACCCGCCGTTCATGCTTGGAACGATGATCCGCGGACTCACGTTTTTCCTATCCTGGCAAGCGCCAGTACAAGCGTTAAGGGAGAAACGTCATGAAGGGTCTGCTTTCCATGCTTGCGGTGGCCCTCGCGCTCGCCGCTACCGGCCCAGCGTTCGCCGGAGACGTTACAAAGGCAACAACCAAAGCCGACTGCGATAAGGCAGGCGGCACGTGGGATGATACGAAAAAGATGTGTTCTGAAAAGAAGATGTAACGGGCTAGGCGTTTCACAACGCCAAAGAAGGGGCGTCGGTTTCGGGGGCGCCCTTTCTTTAACGCGCCGCTCGGGAACATCTTTTCCGTACCCTGCGTTTGAAGCGAAGGCCGCCCCGCTCCCCCCAAGCCCCCTCCGTGGGGCGGCTGGCTACGGCAAGAATGACGGAGAAGCCCGGTGCAATAATCCGGGCTTCTTCGTTAGGGGTCGACTTGCGCAGCCTAGCGCGGCCCTCTTGTTTTCCGTGGCCTAGAACCAGCGACCTCGTCCGTACCAACCACCGCCGAAAAGCAGCAGCACCAGCACAATGATGATTAGCAGTGTGGTGTTGTCCATTGATTCCGCTCCCTAGGTGCAACTCCAGTTGAGGTCTCGCGTGAAAGCATACCACGAGTTGCGAGGGGCGTCGGCTTCGGTCGGCGCCCTATTGCTTCGCGTTACGCTGTAGCTCGAACCCCGGGGCTAAACGCAATGTGAAGATCGGCTTCGGCCGGCGCCCCACCTTGCCGGGCTAGCGAAGGCGCAGCACGAACCTAAAAGCCAAGCCGCGTTTGTAACGCTTTTTTCGCCAACCTTTTTTTTGAGATTTTTTCTTTAGTCGCTGGGGCGGCGGTAACGGCACTGCCTCTTGCTCATCACCTAAAGCCGCTTGCTGTTCCCCACTTGGAAGCTGGTCAGCTTGGTTATTGGGGCTTTGCTCACCAACGGCGGGTGCTGGCACCAAGTGATCGGAATTTATCCATCCTACTTTCCCAGATACGGGGTCGATGATCTCTACCCAGTCCGCATCACGCGAGGCAACTTCAGCCTCAGCACCGACTTGAGCGGTTCCGAGTAGAGTGTCTGCGAAAGAGGGACCGCTATGCATTGTCGCGATTGAGGCTACTCTTACCCGTTCTCGTGTGGTGTTGAGAGGCGGTGCTGTCTGCCCAACCGCAATTCCTTCGGGGAGGCTAGGCTCTGAAACTATCGCGTGCGGGGTACCCACAGCGCCCGGATTAATTGGTTCTAGCTTGTCAGCCTGAACAGCAGTGCGGGCGTGGGGCTGGACTTCCGTGGCCGGGATGCGCTCGGGAACATCTTGTCCCGCTTGCCTTGTATCTTGGGTCGTTAAAAGTGCCCAAGTGCTCAAAGCAATGAGTCCCGCGCCCGCTGCCAGCCACACGAGTTGAGCGGAACGGAGTTTCATGAGCCAACCCGCGACAGCAGCTTTCACGCCCGCAATCGTGCTGGTTGGTTCTAGGAAACGATTATAATGATGATCGAGAATTTCATGAGGCTCGAACATGGCTAATGTTCCCGCTCTCGGAAGGTTCGATCAGCAGCTCAGTACATTACCACTCTCGGAAATGAACCTCACCTGAACGTGACTTAGACGCTAGGTAGTGGGGAAACTCCGACCTTCGGATAGGCGAGTGGGGGGGCGTCGGCTTCGGTCGGACGCCGCGCTCAAATTAGTCGAACCACGAGGGCCGCAGACTGTACCACACTGCGCACGTCTCTAGGTTGGGACAGCGATAACCATAAGGTCTGTAATACGGTCGATAAGCGTAACGGTGAGGGCGATAAGCGTAACGCCGATAATACGGACGATAGCCGTAACGATACCGGTAGCCGACCTCTTCAGCAGCTCCAACACCTTGCGTCTGGACGGCCGGTATAAACCGCGGCTGCGCGCTCGTTGGCCCAAGTGATGCGGCTGTTACGACAGCCATCGCTGCAAGGGTCAAGAAGCTCAGTTTGAATTTGAATGCAGGCATGAAAGTGGCCCTTTCGTCGGGACACTCCTTAAACTTCTGGGTTACAGCAGCAGTTCCGGCGCCGAAAATGAAAAGGGCGCGGCCATGACCCTAGAAGAACGTCTCGCCCTCTCGCCCGAGAGATTGCACGCCGCACCAAGCCCCGCTTCGTGATCGACAACTCGCGGCGGGAGGCGAAGATGGTGCGCTTTGAGAAGGCTAAGGCCCGGACCAAGGCCCTGGCTAAGCGGAAGCCTAAATAGCCGCTCGCGTATCGGCCTGGCGACACGCCGGAACTAATCTGTTCGCCCCGAGTTTCTGGATGATACTGGACTGACCCCCTTTCCCCCCGATGGTCAGTCCCCGCAGACCTTGGCAAAGGCCCCGCGCGCAGGGGCCTTTGCTTTATCCAAAGCTCTTCTCAATGATGCGCGCACGCTGGCGCAACGTGATGCGGGGTGAGGAGCACTGAGGCACCCGTTCGCTGGGCCTCAGCACTCCTCCCCACCAGGTACGCAGCGCAAGATTAGCCTGTCCATGGGCGGCGCTGCGCTGATTCCAAAACCTGCAAGCGTGTACCTGGGTTCCGATCATAGGCGGACACGAAAGGCAGGTAGGTGATGGAGACCGTCGAGCTGATAACAGACGGGCACGCCCATATCGTGGTGATTGACGGAGAGGTGAAGCTTAGGCGCAACGCAGACGGAACTTGGAACAGTTCGGAGGCCGGGTGGAGCGTGCAACCATCCCCGCTACTTCTCCGGCTTGATGCCAATAGCCCGCAATCATGGGAGGCTTGGACGATCATCAGACCAGACGGAACTACTCTCGATCATGTGTTTGGTCTGAAAGAGGACGGGACGGGGTTTCTCTGCGCCATCACCGAAAGTCGGAGAATGTCATAGACGCGCTTAGGCGGCTTCGGCCGGCGTCCCCTTCTCATTAAGCGATGGGGCGTGGCGAAGTGGTGGAGTAAGACCGCCCCGCTTGTTTAGGGCGGAGCGGCCTCTAGATGCTGGCCCACGCTACCAGCATCATTGCCGGGTAGGAGAACCCCGGAACGCGATCGGAGTGAGCCAATCACCCGTGTTTAAGCAGTAGTCTTAGCCCCCAGCATCAATCAGCTGAAAACTTGCCTAGCGATACAGCTCACCGACGAGCCGGTTGTGATCTTGAATCCGCCTTCGCTTGTGCTCTGAGAGCGGATGCCGAGCTTAAGCGTGATCGGCAAAGGCTGCGGCGCATACGACGCTGCCGGAATGGCGATAATGTTCACCGTGCCATCGAGAACGGTCACAGCCCCGCCAGCGGAGCTGAGAGGAATGATTGTTACCGATTCCAAGTAACCGCCCTTCCCGCCGACTGCTGCGGTTGTACGTCGGCTTCGGTCGGCGCCTTTCCGCTACCCCACGCGGGGGACCGGGTTTGATTATTCAACAAAGTCGCTCTTCACGCGTTATCCTCAGATGGGAAAAATTGGAGCAGAGAGCGATGACGACGAGCAAACGACAATCTCACGACAAAGCTCGGCGCGCTGCCTCTGAGCCGAACCTGGGTCAGAAGGCAGCTGAGCGGGAAAAGAAGAGTAAGGCACAGCTCGGTCACATGGAAGGAAGGCGTGCTACGTCAGCACGTGGTCGTTTCGTCGCTTGGTGCAAGCAGGAGCAAGCGAGCATACAGCGGCAGCTTGAGTTGATGCAGAGCGGCAAAGTGCTGACAGGAGAGAACCGCGGATCAGGTTGGGTTGACACCACTGACGAGTCGGTGAAGCGGGCTAAGGCCAGACTCGTGGAGCTAGAATTTCTTTTGACCGAAACAGGATCAGCCACGATCTCGAAACCGTAGGCGAGTGTGGGCGTCGGCTTCGGTCGGCGCCCCTCATTCAGGAGCGAGAGATGGCAACATATACCGACGCTGAGGTCATCAAGGTTATGCTGCGCGCTGCCGAGAGGTTTCCGCGCAAGGGAGTTGCCAACTGCGACTCCGAGGCCGAAGCCAGGGGGGACCTGGCACAGCATTACAACCAGCGCGAATATATCCGTCAGCAGCTCCCAGGTCTTGAGGACAAGCAGCTAGATCGGTGTTCGGAGATAATCGACAGTTTGGAGGACGACGGTAGCGATGAGGAAGAATAGGGCTTCGGCCGGCGCCCTTTTTTGGAACTACAGTTGTCGGGTTGAGTTTACTGCATACTGATTGGATCGACCAAGCTCCCCCCGGACCCAGCGGCTTGGTTGTCCCCGCCGACATTGGCAAAGGCCCCGCGCGTTGGGGCTTTTGCTTTATCAGAAGCTCTTATCAAGTATGCGCGCACGCTGGCGCAACGTGATGCGCTCGCCGGGTTTTGCTTGAACGGCTGCGTAGCGTCGGCCCTTTTCTTTTTCGTCGAGCTTTTACAGGAACTGCGAGGTTCGCGCCGAGTTGATTGTGGGCCATGTAGCACAGAGAAAAAAATGAGCAACGACCCAAATCAATCCGGCGGGCAAGGACGGCCCGGGCAAGACGATCCTGATCCCATCAAGCCGGGCGATCCAGGCAAACCAGGTCAAGACATTCCGTATCAAGACAATCCGGATCGAGGCAATCCGGGTAAAGGAAAACCTGGGCAGGGCAATCCCGATGAAGGCAATCCAGGCCAACCCAATCCCGGGCCGAAGAACCCTGATGAGGGTGGTCAACGGGACCGCTAAGGACCGACGCGTTTATCTTTTCCCGTAAAAACTAAGAAGGAGGACGTCCAATGAATCTCGCTGCCTATGCGGTGCTAGCAACCCTAGCCGCCACCGGAACTGCCTTCGCTGGTGGCGGTGCGCCCGTTCCAGAAGGTTCGCAAGAACCTGATCCGTCCGGTCGCCCGAGCGCAGTCCTCGATGACGCCAAATGTCAAACTGTTTGGAAGATGGCAGCTCCCGACGGCGACACGCTTTCGCAGGACAAAGCCGTTCCGTTCGTAGTCAACTTTCAGATGGTGGACACTGACAAAGACGGCAAAATCTCCGCTGATGAGTTCAAGACCGGTTGCAGCAAAGGTTGGATTCAGGAGGCTGACGCAGCGACCGTCGACGACATGAAGAAATCCCAGCAATAGACTTCACGCCCAACTTCAGAAATGCAGGGGGGGTCGGCTTCGGCCGGCGCCCTTATTGCGAGCGTCGAGAGTGCGCGTAGAATAACCTTTTCCTTTGGAAAATCGGGAGGGTTAGATGGCAGATCAAAATTCAGAGCGCTGGAAAGCGTTCATGGACCAAGATTTTGATCCCGGCCACACGCCGGGCGCCACACCAGCCACCGAACAACGCATCGCAAACGCGCTCGAATACATCGCCTATCAGCTTGGCCAAATAAACAGGAAGCTCGATCTAGTTATTGGAGCGCGCGACCCCGAAGCCTAACTCGGCGTCGGCTTCGGTCGGCGCCTTTGACACGATCTGTGATAGGGTGCTTTGCGTGCAGGCAACTCTGGAAGGAGGCGCCCGATGCTTAGCAAAGATAAAGCCGATTGCTTAGCTCTAGCTAATACCGCAATCCTACTCCGGCTCATTGAACATCTAAACAAATGCAACATCGTCGCTATGCCTGGCGCTGTGTTCCGTGACGCGGTGAGCGATTTGGAAAATTGTCCAGAACAAAGCTCGCGTGTCGACGACGCTATCCGGCTCATCAAAAACGAACTGATGCCGCGATTCGCCAAGGCAGCGTGACTTGGCTTGCTAGGTGGACTCGCGGGTGAGTGTTGCTTATTTGTGGGCGCATGACCCTCAAAGAACGTCTCGCCCTGGCGCGGGAGATTGCCGCCCGCACCCCCCCCCCCGCTTCGTGATTGACAATTCGCGGGAAGAAGCCGGCGCCGTTTTGATACGCTAAGCGCGTGGCCCTCGTCAGTGGCGCGCGCCGATATACGCACCCGTGCCTGCACCAACCGCAGCGCCAATCGGACCGGCGATAGCGGCGCCTGCGATCCCGCCCGTAACGGCCCCACCCACTGTTGTTTGAGTGCGATTGCAGGCAGCGAGTGTGAGCGCCAACACGATGGCAAAGATTAGCTGAAATTTCATGGCCCCGTCCCCCCTACTTGCCTAGGGCTATAACGGAAGGCAACCCGTGCGAAGCTCCCGACTACAGGGAAAACTTGTCAAGAAAGTGGAGCCGCCCCGCCTTGGCCAGCTCCTCTGCTGCAAGCCCACCAACATGCGAGCGCCGGCGAGAAACGACTGGACATTGGTGAAGCGGAACCTAGTGCCGCCCGTGATGTTACTTCATCAGCCTGTAATTGGTATTGGAGAAAACGATCATGCAGAGAAGTCTCGCTCCGATCATTGCGGGATGTGTCGCCGCGCTCGTCTTTGCGGCGCCAAAGCCCGCCTCGGCAATGACGGCACCGGCCGTCCACTACGGTGAAACAGACGCTGGTATCGTTCAGCCAGTGAAGAAGGGGGGGTACAATAAAGGGTACTATCGGGGCCGCGGTCATAAGTACGGCCACTATCGGGGCCGCGGTCATAAGTACGGCCACTATCGGAACTACGGCGGCTACGGTTATGGCTATCCCTATTGGCGCCGTCCAGGTCTCACCCTCCAGTTCGGTTTCTAACGCCTCGGCACCGCGCGGAGGATTTCCTCCCCCGCTTGGTAGTCCCACCGACATTGGCAAAGGCCCCACGCGCGTTGGGGCTTTTGCTTTATCAGAAGCTCTTATCAAGTATGCGCGCACGCTGGCGCAACGTGATGCGCCACCGGAACTGCCTTCGCTGGTGGCGGTGCGCCCAGCGCAGTCCTCGATGACGCCAAATGTCAAACTGTTTGGAAGATGGCAGCTCCCGACGGCGACACGCTTTCGCAGGACAAAGCCGTTCCGTTCGTAGTCAACTTTCAGATGGTGGACACTGACAAAGACGGCAAAATCTCCGCTGATGAGTTCAAGACCGGTTGCAGCAAAGGTTGGATTCAGGAGGCTGACGCAGCGACCGTCGACGACATGAAGAAATCCCAGCAATAGACTTCACGCCCAACTTCAGAAATGCAGGGGGGGTCGGCTTCGGCCGGCGCGCTTGGAACAGAGTCTCAAAGCTTGCGTTGTTCAAAAAAGAGGCAATGCAATCCCGGTCGCCCCGATGACTCCAAGAACCCCCTTAGCAATCGCTGCCGTTATCGCTCTGGTGTTCGGCATCAGCCCGCCGGATCCAGATCTTACCGGGGGGCCATCCCCCGTTCCGCCTGATCCGACGCTGCTAGCTGCCGTCACCATTTGAGCCTTCCATCACACGTGTGACGGAAGCTCTCCGTCGCGCCTCACTTTTGCAAAAGGCGGTCGCTACCAACCGCCCTGCAGAACGATCCCGTTCTGTCCGACGCCGTACTGGCCGATATCGAGATTGGTGTTCTTGCCGAACTGGAAGACGCCGAGCGCATTGTTGTAGCCATCCTGCGAGGCCATAGCGGTGTGGCCTTTGCCCTTTTGGTACACGAGGCCGTAATTGCCGGCGCCCTTCTGGCTGAGCGCCGCGGCGTTGTTGACGCCCTTCTGCTTGACCGTCGCGAGGTTCTTTTTCTTCTTGGACCCCTTGTACTGCTGCGTCAGGCCGTAGATGCGCAGGCCCGTACTGATGAAGTCGGCGGCGTCGCCGCTCGGCGTGATCATCACGGCGACATTGCCATCGGCTTCGGCCGGCGCTGGGACGTGGACGGCTGCGAGGCCAGCCAGGAGGGCAAGAGCGCCAGCAGTGTTCGTGAGTCGTTTCATCGTCTTAGTCCTTCAGGCTGGCTTGCCGCGTCAGCGTCAAGCGTGGAGGTGTCGGGAGAGGAGGGCGCAAACTCGGCGCGCCTCTTGCCGTTGCCGGCGCTGCAATCGACAGTGCCGCCATCGTCGAAGCTCACGCTCAGCCTTGCGGTGAAGCTGTTCGGTCCGCTTCCGACTGAAACGGTGCCGAGCGATTGAGGCTCGCCGGGCGTTGCTTCGAACTCACCGCCTTGATTGATCTGCGATGAGCCTCCCGGGCCGCGCTGCGAGATGCGCAACCGGTAGCTGCCGGTAAGAGGGACGTCGGCAAAGACGAGGCCCTCGAGCAGCACACCGCGGCCGTTCCGCTCAGCGCGGATCTCGCAACGGGGCAGGTCGCCGGCGAATTCCTCCGGCAGCGGGTCGGGCGCACCGCCATTGGCGAGTGCGCTCGCGCTCCAGGCGCCGCTCAAAGGAAGCAGCGACGCCAGGATGACAGTTGCGAAGTTCGACATTGTCTTAGCCTTTCCGAGAAGGGTGGTGGTCCGCGTGTCGTCAGTCCTGAATGATGACCGACACGTTGCCTCTGCCGACCTGGGTGACGTCGGCGTGGTTGCCGCGTCCGGCCTGGATCACGCCGATGGCGTTGCCGTGGCCGTCCTGCGAAGTGACGGCGGTGTGGCCCTTGCCGAACTGCGCCACGCCCACAATGTTGTGGCGCCCGCGCTGCCAGGTGTCGGCGTAGTTGAACTGGCCTTCCTGCCCGATCACCGCCCTGTTGTGCTTGCCGTATTGTGAGCTCACCGCATCGTTGGCGAAGCCGTTCTGGTAGACGGTGATGCGGTTCTTGCGGCCGCTCTGCGCGCTGCCGAAGCTGTTCTGCGCGCCGTATTGCTCGAGGAACACCTCCGACCCGCCGGCGTCTGCAGGGGAAAAGCCCGCGCCGAGGAACAGGCTGGTGGCACCGGCGATCAGGACCATACGAAGCTTCATGTCTCTCTCCATTCGGTTCAGCGGACTGGTCGGGGGGATTCCCTTCCGCTCATGGAACCGTTTTAGAGCGGTCGCTTTGAATCGTGTCTGAACCGGCCGTTCATGGGGCGTTCAGGGACGGAGCTCCGCCCAAGCCCCGCACGGACGGCCACAAATGCGGTGAATGGATTGAACAGATGATTGGCACGATGGGTCGTGCGATGGGCAAGGAGGTCAAGACCGATTGCAGCATCAATGCCAAGATCGACGGCAAGACCTATTGCTTCGGCAATGAGGCTGCTAAGACTGAGTTCATGAAAGATCCTCCGGCAACCTCGCCACGGCGAAGGAAAATATGAGCAAGAAAATGTAGGCTGAGTGAGGGCGGCGAAGCCGAAGCCGTGCCCCTGCATCTCTGAGCTCGTGCTTTAACGGACGACTCTGGTCATTCGTCTTGCGGCGCTGCCAAGAATTGCTCGCTGTCCCGAAGGATCGCCGTCAATTCCGCATCGGTCATAAATTCGAGTGGTCGTTGCCGGGTTGAGAGGCTCATATTCATATCCTTCGGCAAGGCGCCAACCACGATCCTGAGATAATCGTGAGGGCGCTCCATTCGCACCCTCTCAATCACCCCAATTCCATGCTGGTCGAAATCAACCGCCAAGGCGCTAAGGAACGTCTCGCTGAGACGGTTTCGGGAGCCCTTCGGGCGTCCAGCAGGATTCCCGCTCTCACCCGGCTTAAAGCGTGTGTCGTGTTTTTGGCCTGTATTTTCAGGCGCTGTGAAGCGTTCGCTGGTGGGCGATGAGAGTTCAACCTGCTGTCGGCGCTCGTTCTGTTCCCTCATGCTCCGCTCCCGAGGGCCGCGTCGTCGTCGTCAAGTAGCGGAGTCGGGTCGGGGGTGGAGGGGGTAGTTTCGGGTAGGGTATTTTCTTCTTCGGCCATTTTTTTGGCTTCTCCTTTTCTGCCTTCGCCGGGATTGGGAAGGCCGTTAAGCTGGTTCAGTGAATGGACTTCGAGTCCGGCGGTGCGACAGCCACCTGAGTGGCTACCTCATCGACTTGGCTCTTGAAGGCCGGATCGCGCCGATACCGCGATTCGACCGTAGAGAGCCTGACCCCAAACTGGCCATCGCGAGCATGAGCAACGCGCGGGCGTGCGCGAAGCTGATGTAGTCGCTCATACGCCTCTCTGCCTTCGCCAGACGCTCCACCAACTCGTGCTTCTGCTCGGCCGATAGGGTCCGCTTGGCTCGAAACGGATTGGTGCCCATGCGGAACGGCCACGAGGGGCAGTCAACCGCCACACACTTACGAACCTCACTTGGCTGGAAACAGCAGCAGTCCAGGCAACGCGCCCGAATGGCCTCCAGGGGATTTTTCGCCCTGAATTTCTGGGCCAGATTTTCCGAAGGCACATCCTCCGGACGCTTGCCTATCAGTTCGCCCCCGTCGGTTTCTGATGGGCTAATTTCGAGAAAGATTGCTTCCGTCATTCATTCAGTCCCTCAGAAATGAAAAGGCCACAAGCTTTGGAGGGGCTCTATGGTACCTATGACCACGCTCGATCCCCGATCTCATGCCGGGGGGGCTATGCCCCTGCTTATGCTAGGGGTGAGCAAAAGCCTCGCGGGGGGCGTGTTGAGCGGCCTGCGTTACCTTGCTTTACCTAAGTTACGCCACCCACCCCGCTAAAAGCCTTATAATCAGCCATAAATTGCCCGCAGGTCCTATGATCGTCCATCACAAGATGGCAACGCGTGGCTCCCACTTGGAGAATGAGTGGCAAGGAGACTTGACACTGTCTAGCTATGGCTGCGAGCGCGATGATGAACTGAGCGGCTGAGTTGAGAGTTGTATCTTCAGAATGTCCTACAGAGTCGAAGTCGTCGCTGGTGGTGAGTGGACCGGCAACGCATTGTGCTTTGCCACAGCCGCAGAGGCGCAATCCTACGCTCGTAAGCTCTCTACTGCGCTGACCCCATTCCGCCAAACCCGCGTGTTCTTGAGCAACGATGCCGTCAACTACGAGTGGCGCAACGGTCGCGTCTCGCCAAAGCCTACGCAGGTTCTTAGGGCTTAGACTGCAACGAACGGTTCATTTCAGCGATGATTTGGTCAGGGTCAGCGCCAAGCGCGACAAGAGCGATCCTGAAGGCTTGGTTCACCTTATGGAACTCAGTCGCCTCAAGCTCTTTCACGCGCTTCTCAACAGCCTGACGCTTCTTGCGTTCGGCTAGCATTTCCGCCAGCGGCACTAACCGCGTCACCTCTTCGTCATTCACCTCGCAATTCTCCTGCTCCCAGACATTGCGGATTATGGGTCATGCGGCGGCCAAACTAGGCCGCAGCACGGTTGTCGTGATCAGTCAGCCTAATTCCGTCCGCTTCCAGCCGTAGCAGGAGTGCGCGGCGACAGTATTCCGTGACTGGCATAGCGCAGCGGTGGGCTGCCTTACGGGCCGCAGCTTCAAAGTTATGGGGAACCATGAGTGTTATGTGGTCCCAATAGGATGCGTCATCGTTTGGTTTGGTCTTGCGGGTCATCATGGTCCTCATGGGTTTTTCCCGAGCTTCTACTATTAGGATGAAAGCTCCGGGATTGCTCTGTTTGGGCAGTGAAAAAATGGCGGATTCCCAACGGGTTCCGGGTGTCTCAGGCGGGACAGCGCCGTTTGGTGCTTAGGCGCCTTCGTTGCGCGTCGAATCCAGTCCGTGCACCGAACGCAATTCCTTCGCGCTGGTCTTGACGAAATGCGGGCTTAAGTCCTCGACCTTTAGCTTGTCGGCGTAGGGACGCTCGGCACGCTTTAGCTGTGCGTAAGTTAGTTGCTTGATCTTCTTCGCCTTCAATTCCTTGCGGCTCGGTCCGGGCCCCGTGATGCGCGAGCGGTTGCGTCCGTCTCGATCACCGCTGCGTCCTCGGTCGCTCCAGTCAGGCGGGAACTCCTCAAGGTGGCTAGGCATGGCCCCGTCATCCGGCCAACTCTCCGGATCGCCGGCGATCCAGCCACTATAGCTAGGCCTCCAAGCGCGGAAAATTGCATCGGGGCGTGATTCTCCGCTCTCCCATCGCTCGGTATCTTCCGGCGTCCAGCGCCGCACTGGGCCGTGTGTTGGCTTGTCCCGACGTTTGGCTTTCGGATGCTTTCGCTCCCTCGGTACGGACGCCTGTGCCTTTCGATCCTTCAAGAGGCGCGCGGTTTTGCAGTGTCGCGTGATGAACGTACTTAGCGCCTCACGCTGGGCGCCCGGGTCTTCGAGTTGTGCTTCTGTGATGAGACCCTCAGCAAACAAAGTTGCGGCTACCGTCTTAGGATGCACCAACACCTGCCAGTGCGTGTACCCGGAGCGGTTGAGGGCTTTCCGCTCTGCCTCGCGGGAACTCATGCGGCGCCCGGCCACGTCTGGGGCTTCGTCGAGCTTGATGCCACCGCCTCCGTGAGCGCCTTCTCTGCCGCGCGGATCGCTACCAGCGCAGAATGGGTGTAGCTGCCAGGGACAAACTCATAGGCAAGCTCGGCCTGCCGTCTCGCTTCCGCTAACGCGAGCGCAATTTTTTCGTGAAACGAGCCACGCCCATCAACCACGGTCGGCATGGGCTTCTTCATCCGCCGAACCTCGCCTGGTGAAATCCACCACAATCACGTTCGCGGCGGCAGGCTCGGCAGCGGTGCTACGTTGCACCGCTCTGCTCTTAACCTCCCCTGGCAGCTTGAGCGCGTCGGCAATCATGTGGAGCGCCCGCGTCACACCCTGATAAGTCGCGTTATCAATCAGCCATTCCGCATAGTCGCGCGCCGTCATGGTCGAAATCTTCGGGTGAGGCTGATCCGTCAACAGGCTGGGGTTTTGTTCAAACGCCAAGCGCGCGGCATGAATAGCGCCTAAATAGGTGTCCATCTGGCACTTGGTCCTGAAGCGCCAAATAAGCTCCTCCCCGCGATAAATGCGCCAACCCAGGATCGCCTTGCCTTAATCAGAGGGTCCCGGGTTCGAATCCCGGCGGGCTCACCAAGTTTTCCAACAGGTTGCCAACCTTTCCACCCCCTGGTGACCTGTCCGGTGTAACAGGCGGTGTAACAAACCAGGTGATTCCCCAGGCTTGCAGGGAATCACGCACAGGGGGGGGAAATGGGGTCGGGGGTGTGACACCGGGTCAGAAAGAGGCCCCCTGCGGGGGCCTGTGAGTCTCACAACGGGTGCCGGTTACTTGATATGATGCTGATCGTTGGCGGCTCTGACAGGTTGCTCGGACACTAGCGCCGACTATGACGCCTGTCAGGCAAAGGGGAAAGACAATGTACCCGATTGTGCTACAGCGCATCGCTCAGGCTCTCACTCTGGCAATACTCTTAGCCGTTGGTTGTGTGTTTGACTGGCCGAGCCATGAGGCCCAAGCCCAACAGGTGCAGCAAGGCCCTCAGCTCGACTTAGACTACTCGCTCCCAACTCCACGCGGTCCCAAGTTGAGACGCGTTCCGAGACCTCCCCTGATGCCGCCCACGCCAACAGATTTCGGGCCGCATTTCGACTATCCGGCTGGAGGCTCCTACAATTTCAACTGTGGACCAGGATATGGCTATTACTGCAGCGCGCCCTCACAGGCTCCCTATCCCGATTAAAGCAATAGCCTACTGTTGCTTGCATTCGGCACATGCGCAGCAATGAACGGGAGTCCGTTCACCTTCGCTCGGATGAGATGCCCTTCCACCGGTATTCGGGAACTGAGCTTTCCACCCTTGGCAGCAAGCAGAAGGGCTCTTGGTCTTTTACTGATCCTCGTAGGCCACGCCGTGTGGCATGCGCCAGAGGTGGTAGGTTTGTAAGTGCGCCAGAAAAGCTTTTGCCGTCAGTACGCGCCGTTAGGCAGGTTTGTAAGTGCAAGCCTTTGAAGCTGCTTTGGCACCACATTCCCGGCGGGCTCACCACAAGCAGCATCCTCACCTGCCGGCAGGGCCGGCAGGTGGGCGAGCACAGGTGGCGCAGTCAGGCGCGGGCTAGCCCGCTTTTTGCGCGGGCGCCCCGTCCAGGAACTCGATCTTCGGCTTGGCCTTGGCTTGAGGCACCGGCACGCTGACCGTCCCGTTCGCCCAAAGCACCTTGTTAGCCTCGAGCACCTTCACCAGGAGCTCGAGCTCCTCAGGCGTCGACAGCCGCGCCGAGACTTCCAAAGCCCCCGCCGCCATCGAGACGCGATAGCCAGAGGCCGCTGGCGCCCCGCCTGGTGATCCCACCGCGCTCGCGCTGGATGCGATTCCGTTTCCGCTCATATTGTCTGCCCTCTTTGAGAAACGCAAAGTCTGGCGGGGGTTGGTTAACTAAACGTTTCGGTGCCGACATAAGTCGTGGCACGAGGAAGCGCAGCGGATTGCCGCTGAGCCGCGCGTCAAGCTTCGGGCTACTTGGCCGCGCGCTTCGCGTCGAGGCGCTTCTCGTCGAGAACCTTCGCGCCGAAGCGCTTGAACACGGTGCGCTTCAAGAACTGGTAGGCCGGACGGCCCATCAGCGCGATCGCGACCACCTTGGCGAGGAACGGCGTGGCGCCGAACAGGCCCGACAGCGCGGCCTTCACGCTCGGCGTAAGATCGGCGGCGATGACGAAGGGGATCAGCGGCCAGGCAGCATAGCTGCCGACGATCAGCACCGTGCCGAGCGCGAACCGCCAACCGAGTTGCTCGGCGGTCAACATGTCGTCTGACGCGGCTTTTGCGGCGACCTTCTTGCGGTTCTCTGACCGGGCCATGTGCTCCGCTTCAAGGAAGGTTCTGGTTTCCCGATGGCACGCGCGCGGGATATGCCCCTCCGCGCCATTCATATAAATGGTAGCCGCCAGAGGCCGGGGACGAAACATCTAATTTCCTGAAATTTGGCGCGGTGCAAACTTTCCCTGTTCCGGCGTTGCGCGCAAGTTTCGATCTCTCAACCGAATTTGGCGTATCATTGGCGCTTGCTTTGCAGCCGCATCCGCTCTCGCCATGGCGCCGTCGGGTTTGCCTGGCGCTGCGCCTCGCCGCGCCGCTCGTCATTCCCGTCGAGAAGAAAAAAGCCCATCGACAAGAGCTGCCTGATGGTCTGCGTCAAATGGGTCGGCGACAATTGCGAGAAGTTCGAGATGAAGTGTAAGGGCGAGCCCGGCTATCCGACCGCGAATCAAGCGACTCAGGGGACCACTTCTGGAACCACGGGTACGGACCCCGGCACCAAGGGGACGCAAGGAATCAGGGGGCGTCCCAACGTCAAGGGCAACGCGGCGACCATGGGAAACTAGCGTCCGGGCAAACCAAATCGCGTTGCGTGCCGGCGCGGCGTCAAGCCCCGGTACCGCCGGCGATCAGCCAAACCGGATCGAACCAGCGGTCGGCGTCCCCGTCATAGGGCAGACGCGTGATGTCCCAGTGGCGGATATAGGGCGCGTAGGCAGTCCAGACCGGCGGCCCGCCACCGACATACACCACGCGCTCCGGGAACTGCGCGAGCACGGCTTCAGGGTCCATGTCGGAGCGGATCGCGACGATGGTACGGTCTTCGTAGGCGAAGCGCGGCACCGAGGCGATGGTCGTCGGCCCCGCGATCAGCACAGCCCCTCGCGTCATGTCGAAGAAGCGCGCCACATCGGCAACATATTCGCGGCCCTTGTTCCCCTCCCAGGGGAGCCGGCCGTTTAGTCCAACCTGGCCCCTCAGGCCAATGGCGCACATGGCGCGGATGTCAGCCATCGGTCTTCCCGCTCCGCTCTTCGTTTACCTGCCGCCTCGTCTACCTGCCGCCTCGTCCCATCATGACATACATCGCAGAGACTGCCGACCGGAGCGAGCGCCTCAAGGCGATCGGGCTCATGGTCGCGGCCATCGTCGTCTTCTCCCTGCTCGATGCAACCGCGAAATATCTGGTCGACCGGGCGGCTGTACCGGTCGCCCAAGTGGTCTGGCTGCGCTTTGCTTCCCATGTTCTGTTCAGCCTGGTCGTGCTATGGCCGTTTGCCTTCAAGCCGTCGCTCGCATCGAAGAAGCCAGGACTGCAGATGCTGCGCTCGCTGTTCATGCTGGGCTCGACCGGCTTCAACTTCGTCGCGCTGAAATATCTCCAGCTCGACCAAACCATCACCATCTTTTTCTTGACGCCGCTGCTCGTGGCGGCGCTCGCGGGCCCGTTGCTCGGCGAGTGGCCCGGCTGGCACCGCATTGCTGCCATCGCTGTTGGGTTCGCGGGCGTGCTGATCGTCATGCGGCCGGGCTTTGGCGGCATCCACTGGGCCGCGCTGTTCGCGCTTGCGGCGACGTTGAGCTACGCGCTCTACAATATCGCGACGCGCTATCTCGCCGCCTACGATCCGCCGGAGGTGACGCAGACCTTTTCGCCGCTCGCCGGGCTCGTGTTGACGCTGCCCTTCGCCATCGCTGTTTGGCAATGGCCGGCCGACGTGTGGACCTGGATGCTCTTGGTATCCATGGGCGTGACGGGCGGTTTCAGCCATTGGCTGCTGATCCTCGCGCATCGCCATGCGCCGGCGCCAGCGCTTGCGCCCTTCGTCTATGTCGGGTTGGTCTCGACGAGCGCGCTTGGATTCTTCCTTTTCGACGACGTGCCGACGCTCGCGACGCTTGCCGGCGGTGCCATCGTCATCCTGTCCGGACTTTATATTTTCGAGCGCGAGCGCCGCATGCTTGGCCCCACGCGTGCCGGCCCCGCCTCCGACATCGCCACGCAGTGATTGAAGGCACGGCCCCCGTCATGGTGAGGTGCCCGGGCGTTTTTGGAGGCCCGGGCTCAGCCCTCGCTCCTCAGGATGACGCCCGGGCCTCGAACCACCACCCTACTCGGAAGCCGTGTAACGGCGGGCGACGTCATCGGCGAAGGCGGTGAAGCGCCCGGCGGCAATGGCGTCGCGGGCGCGGGCCATCAGCTCCTGATAGAACTGGACGTTGGCGTAAGACAGCAGCATGGCGCCGAGCGTCTCGCCCGACTTGACGAGGTGATGCAAATAGGCCCGCTCGTATTGCGCGGCGGGACAGGCGCTCTCCGGATCGAGCGGAGTTGGATCCTCGGCGTAGCGCGCGTTGCGCAAATTGAGCCGCCCGCCCCAGGTGAAGGCCTGGCAGTGGCGGCCCGAGCGGGTCGGCATCACGCAGTCGAACATGTCGATGCCGCGCCGGATTGCGCCGAGCATGTCGTGCGGTGTGCCGACCCCCATCAGATAGCGCGGCCGATCTTCCGGCAGCGACGCGGTAGAGACCGCGACCATGTCGAACATTTCTTGCTGCCCTTCGCCCACCGCAAGCCCGCCAACCGCGTAGCCATCGAAGCCGATGTCGATCAGCGCGGCAGCGCTCCGCTCGCGCAGGTCCGGATAGATGCTGCCCTGCACGATGCCGAACAGGGCCTGCCCCGGCGCGGCGCACCCGGCGAACGCGGCCTTGCTGCGCTCGGCCCAGCGCATCGACAGGTCGAGCGAAGCGGCAGCCTCGTCGCGCGTGGCGGGGAACGGCGTGCATTCGTCGAGCACCATCTGGATGTCGGCGCCGAGCAGGCATTGCACCTCGATCGCGCGCTCGGGCGACAGCGCCACGGTCGCGCCGTCGATATGCGACTGGAAGGTCACGCCGTCTTCGGCGATGCGGCGGAGCTTGGCGAGCGACATGACCTGGTAGCCGCCCGAATCGGTGAGGATCGGGCCGTCCCAATGCATGAATTTGTGCAGTCCCCCGAGCCGCGCGATGCGCTCGGCGCCGGGGCGCAACATCAAATGATAGGTGTTGGCGAGAATGATGTCGGCGCCCGTCGCTTTCACGTCTTCGGGGAACATGGCCTTGACCGTGGCGCCGGTGCCGACCGGCATGAAAGCCGGTGTGCGCACCTCGCCGCGCGGCGTGGCGATGACGCCCGCGCGCGCCGCGCCGTCGCGCGCTTTCAGGGTGAAGGAGAATGCTTCAGTCATGGCGCGCGGGGCTTAGCAGGCAGGCGTCGCCATACGAATAGAAACGGTAGCGCGCGGCGACCGCGTGCGCATAAGCGCGCTGCATCGTGTCGAGGCCAGAGAACGCTGCGACCAGCATGAAGAGTGTCGAGCGCGGCAGATGGAAATTGGTCAAGAGCCCGTCCACGAAGCGGAATCTGTAGCCCGGGGTAATAAAGATGTCTGTTGCGCCGAAGAAGGCGTGCAGCCTGCCGTGCTCATGCGTGGCGGATTCCAATAGGCGCAGCGACGTGGTGCCGACCGCGACGATTGCCCCTCCCTGCGCCTTTACCGCATTCAGCGCCGCAGCGGTCTCCGCCGTGACGCTCCCGCTCTCTGCATGCATGACGTGGTCCTGCGTGTCCTCCGCGCGCACCGGCAAGAACGTCCCCGGGCCGACATGCAGGGTGACGAAATGGCGCGAGATGCCGCTCGCATCGAGCGCCTGCATGAGCCGGTCGGTGAAATGCAGCCCTGCAGTCGGCGCTGCGACGGCGCCGTTCTCCCGCGCGAACATGGTCTGATAGTCGCTGCGGTCCTGCTCATCCGGCGCGCGGCGCCAGGCAATGTAAGGCGGTAGCGGCATGGCGCCGAGCGCCAGGATGGCCTGATCGAGTGCGGGCCCCACAACATCGAAGGCAAGCATCACCGCGCCGTCTTCGCCGCGCGCTTCGACCGTCGCCTCGAGCGCACCGAGCAGGCAGACATTGCTGGCCTCCCCGAAGACAATGCGGTCGCCGGCCTTCAGCCGCTTGGCCGGCCGCGCGAGAGCCTGCCAGCGACTGGGCGCCAGCCGCTCGAACAGCGTCACCGCGATGCGGGCCTCGTCCGGGCCGCGCTTTCGAACGCCGTGCAGCTCGGCGGGGATCACGCGGGTGTCGTTGAAAACGAGCGCATCGCCCGGCACGAGAAGGTCCGGCAGGTCGAGGATCGTCTTGTCGGCAAAAAGGTCGCGTGCGTTCGGATCGACCACGAGCAGCCGCGCCGCGTCGCGCGGGCGCGCGGGCCTAAGCGCGATCAGCTCCTCGGGCAGATGGTAGTCGAAATGCGCGACTTTCACGACATCACGTCATGCCGGGCCTTCGCCCGCCGAAGCATCTACCGGGCATATGACCCGCCGTCATCTTCGGCCCGCGCAGGCGGGTCAAGCCGGGCAATGACAAAGATGGTTGGGCTGAGGTCCATCACGCCGCGTCGGCGGCGACCCGCACACTCAGGATCTTGTCCGGATTCCGGGGCGGCTCGCCGCGCGTGATCTTGTCGACATTCTCCATGCCCTCGATCACGCGCCCCCAGACCGTGTATTGCCGGTCGAGGAAGGTCGCTTCGTCGAAGCAGATAAAGAACTGGCTGTCGGCGCTGTCGGGATTCTGCGCCCGCGCCATCGACACCGCGCCGCGCGTATGCGGCTCTGTGTTGAACTCGGCGCGAAGCTTCTGGCCCGAGCCGCCGGTCCCAGTGCCGGTCGGGTCGCCGGTCTGCGCCATGAAGCCTTCGATCACGCGATGGAACGGCACGCCGTCATAGAAGCCCGCGCGCGCGAGCTCCTTGATGCGGGCAACGTGGTTTGGCGCGAGGTCGGGACGCATGCCGACCGTGACGCGGCCCTTGGTCGTCTCGATGATCAGCGTGTCTTCGGGCTTGGCCATGATCTTTCCTTCCGCGTTCCGGATTACTGCTCGATGGTGGCCTTCTTGATGTAGTCGAGCTTGGGGAATGCCTTCTCTAGGTAAGCGTTCCCTTGCATCTGGATCTGGCCCTGGTTCGGACCCTGGCCGCCCGGCGCGCCTTCGCCATAGCCGTAATAGAGGCTGTCGACCACCTCCATGCCGGACACGACCTTGGCGAAGGGCGAGAAGCCCTGCCCGTCGAGACCGGCATTGTCGCCGAAATTGACGAACACCTGCGTGGTGCGCGTGTTGGGGCCGGCGGTCGCGAAGCTCAAATTGCCGCGTACGTTGCTCTGCTTCACCGGATCGTCGGGGATGTTGGCATCGCGCCAGACCGCCGAGATCTTCGGGTCGCCGCTGATGCCGAACTGCACCATGAAGCCTTCGATGACGCGGAAGAAGCGCGCATTGTCGTAGAAGCCGTTCTTGACGAGATTGTAGAAGCGGTCGGCGCCGTTCGGGGCCCAGCCGCGATAGACCTCGACCACGAAGGGGCCTTTGGTCGTGTCGAACTTCGCCTTGTAGACCGCGGGCGCTTGCTCGTTGAGCGAGGCCGGGTCGGAAAGGCTCGCGGCATAAGCGGCGTAATGCGCGCCGATGCCGAGCAGCGAGGCAGCACAGAACAGTACGATGGCCCTTGGCGTCATGGGGTTTCCTCGTTGGCTTTGGCGTATGGGATCAGGCGAATTTCTTCTTCAGGGCGGCCGCGACGACGGGCGGCACGAAGGCCGAAACATCGCCGCCCATTGCGGCGATCTGACGGACCAGGCTCGCCGCGATATAGCGCGTGTCGGGCGAGGAGGCCAGGAATACG
Organism: uncultured Alphaproteobacteria bacterium; assembly: GCA_963821255.1. Taxonomy (GTDB): domain Bacteria; phylum Pseudomonadota; class Alphaproteobacteria; order Rhizobiales; family Methyloligellaceae; genus Methyloceanibacter. The sequence continues at coordinate 649,444 of CAWGCX010000011.1, forward strand.
GTCTCGATATCGGGCGCGAGCGCCGCGTTCATGCCGGCCATCTGCATCTCGTAGTCGAAATCGCCGGCATCGCGCAGGCCCCGGATCACCACGGCGGCGTTCGCGTCGCGCGCGGCGGTGACGGTCAGCGTGTCGTAGGTTGTCACGTCGAGCTCGAGCCCGATTTTCTTGGCCTCAGGCTTCAGCACCCGCTCGGCGAGATCGATCCGTTCCTTGGCGGAGAAGAGCGGATGCTTGTCGTGATGCGTGCCGAGGGCAATGACCAGCCGGTCGACGAGCTTGCCCGCGCGGCGCACAATGTCGACATGGCCGAAGGTAACGGGGTCGAAGCTGCCGGGATAAAGCCCAACGCGCATGGCGGCACTCCTGGCGCGACGGCCGGAATGCCTGGTCGCGTGGGCAACCTTCTAACCGCGCCAATCGGCCACCGGCAAGAGCAGATCGGCCGGCTTATTTTATATAAGCCGTCTCGGCGCGGTGCCCGAAGAGGTCGCCGAGATTGAAGCGATAGCCGACGCCGGCCGAGAAGATCCAGGGATCGACATCGGCATCGCCTTTGACATTGACGCCGCCAAGGGGCCGCGTTGTTGCGCCAGGTGACGTCGAGCCAGGTCTTCTTCACGTCGGCGTTGGGATACCAGCCATTGCGGAGCGAAACGTCGAGACCTGCCTGCAGCGTGAAGCCGAACGCATCGTCGATGCCGCGCTTTGCGACGCGGCCGCGCTCGAGGCATTCCCTGCCGCCCTCCTATCGTCGCACGCGACGCTCTTGCGCACCCGCCCGCGGCAGTCGCTCGCGCTGACAGTGGACCTTGGTGAGACGGCCTTCATCGTCGGCGCGGGCACGCTCAGCGTTCACATCACGCTGGGCACGACTTCCCAAGCGGTCACCCTTCTCTTTCCAGGCGATTTGTTCCGGTCAAGCTTCGCGCCGCCCCAGGCCAAGGCGGCGCTCGTTTCGGCAGCAAAGGCGGAAGTCTGGCGGCTGCGGGCGAGCGCGCTCGAGGAACTCGCAACGCGCGATCCCGCGATTGCGCGCTTCGTGGATCAAGCCCTCGTCAATCAGATGGCGCGGCGCGCCATGCACGCGGTCATGCTCGGCCAGTTCGACGGCGAGCAAAAAGTGGCGACCTTCCTGGCACAGGTACGCAACTCGCGGAGGGCGTAGCCTTCGATATCCCGTTGGCCCGGAAGACGAGGCCTCCTATCTCGGGCTGAACCCAGACACGCTGTCGCGAATCATGTCGCGGTTAAGAGGCAGAGGCATTTTCAGCCGCGACGGGCGGAGCCAGGTCATGCTGCGGGATTTCCCTGCCCTTGCCGCGCGTTCGCCAGCTGCCCAAGCCCTCGCCGAGATCCATGGCGACAGCATCGCGCGTCCGCGCCGCGCTGGGACGATGCGCTAGTCAGCGTCCTCATCGGCGTCGCCTGAGAGGTCGGAGCCGTTGTCGCCATCGCCGTCGCCGCCCGGCTCTCCGTTGCCGTTGCCCTCGACCTCGGGGATGTGCTCGACCGAGACCACGCGCTCGCCTTCCGCAGTCGAGAAGACGATCACGCCTTGCGTCGAGCGGCCCATGACGGAGATGTCGAGGACCGGCACCCGGATGAGCTGGCCGCCATCGGTCACCAGCATGATCTGGTCGCTGTCCTCGACGGGGAAGGACGCAACCAGCTTGCCGTTCCGCTGGTTCACGGTCATGGCGATGATTCCCTTCCCGCCGCGCCCGGAGATTCGGTACTCGTAGGCGCTCGTGCGCTTACCGTAGCCGTTCGCCGAAACCGTGAGCACGAACTGCTCGTGCGCGGAGAGCTCGGCATAGCGGTCCTGCGTCAGCACGACGCCCTCCTGTCCATCCTCCTCGGGCTCCATGTCGGACTCGATCTCGGCGCCACCACGGCGCACGGCGTTGGCCTGGCGCACATAGGCCATGCGCTCAGACGCATCCGCGTCGACATGGCCGAGGATCGCCATGGAGATCACCTCGTCGCTCTTGCCGAGCTTGATGCCGCGCACGCCGGGCGAGTCGCGTCCCTTGAACACGCGCACGTCGGTAACGGGGAAGCGGATCGCCTGGCCGTCGGCCGATGTCAGCAGCACGTCGTTATTCTCGCTGCACACCTCGACGCCGATGATCCGGTCGCCGGTATCGAGCTTCATGGCGATCTTGCCGTTCTGGCGGACCTCGATGAAGTCAGAAAGCTTGTTGCGCCTGACGCTTCCATAGTTCGTGGCGAACATCACGTCGAGCTTGCTCCAGCTTCCCTCGTCCTCGGGAAGCGGCAGGATGGTGGTGATGGTCTCGTCCTTCTCGAGCGGCAGCAGATTGACCAGCGCCTTGCCGCGCGCCTGCGGCGCCGCGATCGGCAGCCGCCACACCGTCATCTTGTAGGCCATGCCGCGTGAGGAGAAGAACAGCACCGGCGTGTGCGTGTTGGCGATGAAGATGCGGGTTACGAAATCCTCCTCGCGCGTCGCCATGCCGGCGCGGCCTTTGCCGCCGCGGCGCTGCGCGCGATAGGCCGAGAGCGGCACGCGCTTGATGTAGCCCTTGTGGCTGACGGTGACGACCATGTCCTCGCGCTGGATCAGGTCCTCGTCTTCGACCTCGCCAGCCGCCTCCACGATGTCGGTGCGGCGCGGCGTGCCGAACTTGGTCTTGATGTCGATCAGCTCGTCCTTGACGATGCCGACGATGCGTGCGCGCGACCGCAGGATGTCGAGATAGTCGCCAATCTCCGCGCCGAGCTTGGCGAGCTCGTCGCCGATCTCGTCGCGGCCGAGCGCAGTCAGCCGCTGCAGGCGCAAATCGAGAATCGCGCGGGCCTGCTCCTCGGAGAGCTGGTAGGTCCCGGTCTTAGAGACCTTGTGGCGCGGATCGGCGATCAGCTCGACCAGGGCAACCACGTCCTTGGCCGGCCAGTCGCGCGCCATCAACTGCTCGCGTGCAGTGGCGGGGTCCGGCGCCTTGCGGATCAGGGCGATCACCGCGTCGATATTGGCGACGGCGATGGCGAGGCCGACCAGCACATGCGCCCGCTCGCGCGCCTTGCGCAGCAGGAACTTGATGCGCCGCCCGACCACCTCCTCGCGGAACTCGGTGAAGGCGCGGATCATGTCCTTCAGGTTGAGCTGCTCGGGCCGGCCGCCGATCAGTGCCACCATGTTGGCGCCGAACGTCGATTGCAGCGGTGAGAAGCGGTAGAGCTGGTTCAGCACCACGTCGGCCATGGCGTCGCGCTTCAGCTCGATGACGACGCGCATGCCCTGCCGGTCGGACTCGTCGCGGATGTCGGCGATGCCTTCGATCTTCTTCTCGCGCACGAGCTCGGCGATCTTCTCGACCATCGCCGCCTTGTTCACCTGATACGGGATCTCGGTGATGATCAGTGCCTCGCGTTCCTTGCGGATCGTCTCGTTGTGCACGCGCCCGCGCATCAGAATCGAGCCGCGGCCCTTGTGATAGGCGGAGCGGATGCCGACGCGCCCGAGGATCAGGCCGCCGGTCGGGAAGTCGGGCCCGGGCACAATCTCGATCAGCTCGTCGATCGAGATGGCCGGATTGTCGAAATAGGTGATGCAGGCGTCGATCACCTCGCCGAGATTGTGCGGCGGGATGTTGGTGGCCATACCGACGGCGATGCCGCCCGCGCCGTTGACGAGCAGGTTCGGGAACTTCGCCGGCAGCACGACCGGCTCCCGCTCGCGCCCGTCATAGTTCGGCTGGAAGTCGACCGTGTCGTTCTCGAGATCGTCGAGCAGCGACATAGTGGGGCGCGCAAGCCGCACCTCGGTGTAGCGCTCTGCTGCCGCCGGGTCGTTGTCGATAGACCCGAAATTTCCCTGCCCGTCGATCAGCGGCAGGCGCATGGAGAAATCCTGCGCTAGCCGCACCAGCGCGTCGTAGATCGCCTGGTTGCCGTGCGGGTGGTATTTACCCATCGTGTCGCCGGTGACGCGCGCCGATTTGTTGTACGGGCGCTCCGGCGTGTAGTTGTTCTCATGCATCGAGAAGAGGATGCGGCGATGCACGGGCTTCAGCCCGTCGCGCACATCAGGCAGCGCACGCGACACGATCACGCTCATCGCGTAATCGAGATAGGAGCGCTTCATCTCGTCGATGAGCGAGATGGGCCTGATGTCGGAGGGAACCGGTCCCTCGACGTCTTTCTTGTCGTCGTCAGCCAAGGATGCAGGAAGCCTGTTCTAGGAACTCGGTTTTTGGCGCGGTAAATGCCGCCGCGAGCGCGAGGAAAGCCTCCGCACAAGACGCCACGCGCTTCGTTTGGGACGATTCTCTATAGCTGATTTGGCGGGCCTTTCGCAACCGCCAAAGCCCGCATTCCTCAACTGTTTTTTCCCTATTTATCAACGCGTTATTCGCCTTCCGCAAGGCGTCCTCGGGACCGGCGGAAAAGGCACATTGTCAGTCTACGGAATATCTGTGTGAGGCACGCGCGGAACGATCCTCGGCGCGGCGACGTTTTCTGTCGTAGTGGCGAACGGGCACCATCGCCCTTGCCACGTGTCGCGTGCGAAACGCGCGAATGCAAACCCGCGTAGGCAACGACAAGGAAGCCAAAGTCATGAACCGATTTCTCACTTACACCGCCGTAGGACTGTTCCTCGGTCTTACGCCGGCTGTCGCGCAGAACGACGACCCCGTAAACGATCCGCAGACGCCTCCGGCAATGCAGGAGCCTGCTGAGCCTGCGCTTCCGTCAGAGGCGGTTCCGCTCGATCCGCAAGTGCCGGGCGAGCCCATTCCGGGCGAGTCCTCGCAGATCTCTCCTGGAGCGGAGCAGCCGAACCCGGCCGCACCGCCTGCGCAAACCGAAGCGCAGAAATCCATGACACCGTCCGACAAATCAGCGCCGGCGCCGTCCAACTCGGCAATGACGCCATCAGAGTCGGCCCCGTCATCCGATTCGGCCAGCCTTGCGAGCGACAGCCCGCAATTCCTCGCCAAGCAGGAGCGCAGTGACTGGCTCGCCAGCAATCTCATCGGCGTGGCGGTCAATAACGCAGCGAATGAAAGCATCGGCAGCATCACCGACCTGATCTCGGACGAGAACGGCAAGGTGGTCGGTGTGATAGTTGGCGCCGGCGGCTTTCTCGGCATCGGCCAGAAGGACGTCGCGATCCGCTTCGAGGACCTGAAGCTCGCCCGCGACGAGAACGACGACGTTACCGCGCTGGTGAATATCAGCCAGGATGCGCTCGCCTCGGCACCCGACTACGAGACGCTCGCCGAGCAGCAGATGACTGTTGGCGCGGATCAGGATCGAAGCGCGCCTGACGGCCTCTAGCCGCAAGCGCTGCCTGACTGATTTTTGCAAGTAGCGCGTCTGGGCCCGGTCTGTTGTCCCCCGCGACGGCCGGGCCCTTTCTTTGCTAGGCCTCGGCGCCCCGCTCAGCGCTTCTCTTGATACGTGAGCGAGGTAGAGCGCGCCGCCTGCGCATGGCCGAGCCAGCCCGCGACATCGCCGAACGCGAGGACAATGCGCAGTAGGGGCAACGGCACCTTGACCTCGCGCGCCGGAGCGAAGCCGAGCCAAGCGCGGTAGGCGACGAAAATGTCGCGTACGCTCTTGGTCTCGGGGCCTGCGGCATGCAGCGTGACGCGCGACGGCGTGTCCTTTGTAACGAGTGCAGCAATGCCGTCAGCGAGATCGTCGATTCACATCGACCTCGGCGCTCACGGCCGACACATGCACGACGCGCTTAATGCCGGCGGCGGCGCAGGCCTCGAACAGCGCACGCGTCGCTTCAGCGTGGATGCGGCCCGCGTCGTCGCGCGCGGTTTGCTGCAGCACGCCTACGCAATTCACGACGGCCTCGATGCCGGCAAGTCGCGGCAGCCACTGGGCGACCTCGACGTCCTTGTTGAAGTCGCAAGCGATCCAGTCGATGTCCGGCACGATGCGGCGGCCGAGCGCAAGATCGCGCCCCGTGCCGACGACCTGCACGCCGCGCCGCTGAAGCGCCGCGACCACTTCACTGCCGATAAAACCGTAAGCCCCCGTGACGAGACATTTCCTGGTGAAGATCACCCATCCGCTTTAACCGTCACGCCCGGCCTTGAGCCGGGCATCCAGGCGCAACCGGTACGGAGCGAGCGGGCCCCTGTCGCCAGGTCAAGCCCGGCGATGACGTGTTCTACTCGGATGGATCACACTCAGAACGGGATCTCGTCGTCGAGTTCCTTGTTGAAGCTGCGCTCGCCCCCGCCCTTCTCGCCGCCGAGCGCCTTCGAGCGTCCGAAATCGCCGCCGCTCCGCGGCTCGCTGTCGCTCGCGCCGTCGCGCCTGCCGTCGAGCATGGTGAGCTCGCCGCGATATTGCTGCAGCACCACCTCGGTCGAATAGCGGTCCTGGCCCGACTGGTCCTGCCATTTGCGGGTCTGGAGCTGGCCCTCGATGTAAACCTTGGAGCCCTTCTTCAGATATTGCTCGGCAACGCGGGCGAGATTCTCGTTGAAGATCACTACGCGGTGCCATTCGGTGCGTTCGCGCCGCTCGCCGCTTGACTTGTCGCGCCAGCTCTCCGTCGTCGCCACGCGCAGATTGACGATCGGCCGCCCGTCCTGGGTCTGCCGCACTTCGGGATCGGCGCCGAGATTGCCGACCAGAATGACCTTGTTGACCGATCCGGCCATATCACGCTCCCTGCCTTCCGCCCTGCCCGTTCGGGGTTTGGCCGCAGTCTAAGCCCGGGGCGATACCCATGCCACCGGCACAAGGTCCCCCCGCCACCGGCACGAAGTTATGCACAGGGGCCGGGGACGACCCCATTTTTGTACATGTTTTGTTCACCTCAGTCCAGCGCGTCCACCATGCGCGCGGCGAGTGGTTCCCGACAGCGTTTCCATGGGCTAAGAAGGCGGAGCGGGGGCGCCGGGCTTGGTTGCCGCGTCCTATAGCCAGCACGAGGGGCTTGAATGCAGCGGTCGGTCGAACAGAAGCACGCGCCGAGCCGTGGGCAGCGCAAGCGGCGCGACCCGCGCGTCCGTTATTTCGGCTTCACCACGCTGCAATTGCCTTTCCTCTACGTGCTGGTGGGGAACTGGCTGTTCGCCATCGCCTTCTTTTTCATCGCCAAGCAACTCTTCGATTGGCAGCCGATGGACTGGTCGGTCGGCCAGCGCATCGCGCTGATCATTAAGAACGCGGTGTTCGCCACCCTGCCCGCGGTGATCGCCATCTGCGTCGTCGCCGCCCAGCGGCTCGATCCGCATATGTGGGTCGGGCGCATGGCCAAGCCGAACTCCGCGCTCGACATCAACACGCGCTTCATCCTCAACACGTTCGAGCAGTTCATTCTGTTCTTCATCGGCAATGCGGCGCTCGCGCTCTATTGCCCGATCGAGGAGGCGCGCAGCCTGATCATCCTCGCTGCGCTTTTCGTGCTCGGGCGCATCCTGTTCTGGGTCGGCTATCACTACAATCCGTATCTGCGCGCCTTCGGCTTCGGGCTCACCTTCTATCCGACGGTTGGCGTCTATATGTGGCTGATGGTCCGGATGGTGCTCGGCATTCAGATAAATCTCTGACCGCCGGCGCAAGCGCGCTTACCACTTCACTTTCCGTCGAAAATCCGACTGTTCCTTCAACTTGCTAGCAGAGTTCATGATTGGCGCCGCGCGCTGTGCTAAGCACGGCGCCGGGGAAGGCACGGCTCGTTCGCTGCAAAAAGAGGAAGTGATGACGCTGCGCCTTCGCCGCACGCGCGAGGGTTTTGCTTTTCGGGATTGCAGCTGGAGTATCGTCTGTGCCGCCCACGCTGGCCCAAGCGCCGGCTCCCGCACAAGTCTCGCGTATTCCCGTGACGTTCAAGACGGATTGGCCGGCGCTCGTCGCGCATGGGGCGCGGCGTGGAGGCCGGCTATCGCGTCGCCGGACAGGTGACGGTGGCGGTCAATCCGTTCTAGCCGGCGGCGCCGGTCCGCCTCACCGCCCCTTCTGCCATTCGAGGATGGTCTCGTTCGGCCACAAGAACATGATCACGTTCAACGTGAGATTGTCCCGGATCATCGCGCCGACGAACAGCTCGAGCGCAATCGCGATGGCGACCGCCACCCAGACCGGCAGCCACGCGGCGAGGAAGAAGCCAAGGATCATAAACAGAATGTCCATCACCGAGTTGATGACGCTGTCGCCGTAATAGTCGAGCGCGATGGTCGCCTCGCGGTAGCGATTGATGGCGAAGTCGGTGTTCTCGAGGACCTCCCACGACGCCTCGATGGCGACGGCGATCACGAGCCTGAGCCCGAACGACATTGGGATCCAGCGCGAGAGCAGCCAAAGCAGCCAATAAAAGATGAAGCCGTGGATGACGTGCGACGGCGTGTACCAGTCGAACAAATGCTGGGAATTCTCCGCGCTCACCACGTCGAAATGCCAGAGCTTGACGTAGCCGCATTTGCAGATGAGCGGATGGCCCATGAGGTAGAGCGCGACCGCTGCCACGGCGATGATGGCCAAAGTCGCGGCGATATGGGCGCGGTTGAACTGCATTGCCCCTGTATGCCTGGAGATTCGCGCCGCCGCCATCCGTTGCATAAACCAACCCCACGCTTGTCATGCCCGCGCAATCGGGCATCCAGTAATCGCCACCCCAAAACCGTCGCGTCTCGGGCTTACTGGATTGCCCAGTCAAGCCGGGCAATGACACAATGCAGTTTGGTTGGACAGGGGAATATCAGACATGACGCAGGACGAGGCGCTGGCCCTGCTCAAGACCGGCGCCAGCATCTTCCTCACCGGGCAGCCCGGCAGCGGCAAGACGCATACGGTCAGCCGCTACATGCGCGCGCTTGCCCGTGCGGGGCTAAGCTATGCCTATACCGCCTCGACCGGTATCGCCGCCACGCATGGAAACGGCATTACCATCCATGCCTGGAGCGGGATCGGGGTCTGCGACGCGCTCGCCCGCCGCGACCTCGACGCGATCGCCAGGAACCGCCGCGTTGCCGCGCGCGTCGAGCGGACCCAGGTGCTGATCATCGACGAGATCTCGATGCTGCCGGCGCACAGCCTCGCGCTGGTCGACTCGGTGTGCCGCCACGTCAAAGGCGTGGCGGCGCCGTTCGGCGGGATGCAAATCGTGCTGGTCGGCGATTTCTTCCAGCTCCCGCCGGTCGCGCGCCGAGCGCAGGACCAGCATGAGGCACTGCCGCTTGGCGATGCTTACGCTGCACAGTTCGCGCATGCGTCTTCGGCCTGGCGCGATCTTGCGCCGGCCGTTTGCTATCTGTCCGAGCAGCACCGCCAGGACGACAAACCGTTCCTCGATGTGCTCGCCGCGATCCGGTCCAACGCCTGCAACGGAACGCATCGCGAGCGCCTTGCCGCGCGGATGATCGGAACCAATTGCCTGCCCGAAAATTGCACGCGGCTCTTCACGCACAACGCCGCGGTCGACGAGATCAACACGCGGCAACTCGCCACGCTCGGCGGTGATACGCATGTCTTCACCATGGCCGCGAAAGGGCCCGACCCGTTCGTGCAAGCCTTGAAGCGCGGCTGCCTGTCGCCCGAGGCGCTCGCGTTGAAAAAGGACGCCGTGGTGATGTTCACCAAGAACGATACCGGCGGGCGCTACGTCAACGGCACGCTCGGCACGGTCGAGAGCTTCGATGCGGACGAGGGTTACCCGATCGTGCGGACGCGCGGGGACAAGCGCATCGTTGCGGAGCCCGCGAAATGGAAGATCGAGGAAGGCGGCAGGGAGCGCGCAAGCGTCGTGCAGGTCCCGCTCAGGCTCGCCTGGGCGATCACCGTGCATAAAAGCCAGGGCATGTCACTCGACGCGGCGGTGGTCGATCTTTCGCGTGCCTTCGAATACGGCCAGGGCTATGTGGCGCTGTCGCGCGTGCGGCGGCTCGACGGGCTGCATCTGCTCGGGCTGAACGAGCGGGCGCTGCGTGTGCATCCCGAAGCTGTCGAGATGGACGCCGCCTTCCGCGCCGCGTCGGAGGCGACACGCGGCAACGCCTTAGCAGACGCAGCTTCTCTTGCGCGCCGGCACGACGAGTTCCTGGGCTCCCAGGCACGCACGCCGCAGGACGATGTCGAACCGGCCAGGCTCGGCGCGGCCGCCTATCCCAAAGCTTATGAGGTGGCCGCGCTGCGCGAGAGGCACGCCAAGGCCTACGCGCCCTGGACCGAGGCCGAAGAGAGCGACCTCAGGCGCCGGCACCACGCGGGCGAGACGGTGGATGCCATCGCCGCCCAGCTTGGTCGCAAGCCCGGAGCAATCCGCTCTCGCCTCAAGAAGCTCGCGCTGATCTAACGGGGGGCACTGACACATCCCTCCCCTTTAGGGGAGGGCAGCTCGCCGCAAAAGCGGCGAGCGGGTGGGGCGAAGATTCCCAATGCCTCCGTAACACGGCGAGTCCCGGCCCCACCCCGACTTCGAACCTTTGGCGAAGTCGGACCTCCCCACGAGGGGAGGTATGGTGCAGGTGCGGCCCCCTGCCCTTGCGGCACTGGAGCCTGGGGACTAAGCCATTGCGGGCCTTGCTGAATGGGCCGGCCAGCCCGACATTAGCCTGACAAAATGACCTCCAAGACCATCTCCATCCGCGGGGCGCGGGAGCATAACCTCAAGGACCTGTCGCTCGACCTGCCACGCGAGAAGCTCGTCGTGCTGACCGGGCTGTCGGGCTCCGGCAAGAGCTCGCTCGCCTTCGACACGATCTATGCCGAGGGCCAGCGGCGCTATGTCGAGTCGCTCTCGGCATATGCGCGCCAGTTCCTCGACATGATGTCGAAGCCGGACGTGGATCATATCGAGGGCCTGTCACCGGCGATCTCCATCGAGCAGAAGACAACCTCGCGCAATCCGCGCTCGACGGTGGGCACGGTCACCGAGATCTACGACTATATGCGGCTGCTGTTCGCGCGAGTGGGCGTGGCCTATTCGCCGGAGACCGGGCTGCCCATCGAGAGCCAGACCGTGAGCCAGATGGTCGATCGCGTGCTGGCGTTGCCCGAAGGCACGCGGCTCTATCTGCTGGCGCCGATCGCGCGTGGGCGCAAGGGCGAGTACCGCAAAGAGCTCGCCGAGCTGATGAAGAAGGGCTTCCAGCGGGTGAAGATCGACGGCGCGTTCTACGAGATCGCCGAAGCGCCCGCGCTCGACAAGAAGTTCAAGCACGACATCGACGTGGTGGTCGACCGCATCGTGGTGCGCGCCGATCTCGCGTCGCGGCTTGCCGATAGCTTCGAGACCGCGCTGCAACTGTCCGACGGCATCGCCATCGCGGAATTTGCCGACCAGAACAATGAGCGGATCATCTTTTCGGCGAAGTTCGCCTGCCCGGTCTCCGGCTTCACCATCGAAGAGATCGAGCCGCGACTCTTCTCCTTCAACAATCCGTATGGGGCGTGCCCGGCTTGCGACGGGCTCGGCACGGAGTTGTTCTTCGAGCCCGACCTCGTCGTGCCGGACGAGTCTCTGAGCCTCGCGCGCGGGGCGATCGCGCCTTGGGCGCGCACAAGCGCGACCTCTCCTTATTATCAGCAGACGCTCGAGGCGCTGGCCCGCGCCTATCGCCAGCCGATGACGCGGCCCTGGAAGGACCTGCCTGAGGATTTCCGCGAGGTGGTGCTTTACGGCTCGGGCGAGGACGAGATCACTTTCACCTATGACGACGGCGTGCGGCACTACTCGACCAGCAAGCCGTTCGAAGGCGTCATCACCAATATCGAGCGGCGCTGGCGGGAGACGGAGTCCTCCTGGGTGCGCGAGGAGCTGGCGCGCTATCAGTCGGACCAGCCGTGCGAGGCGTGCACAGGCTACCGGCTCAAGCCGCAGGCGCTGGCGGTGAAGATCGCGGGTAAGCATATCGGCCAGGTCACCGACATGTCGATCCGCGAGGCGGCCGCCTGGTTCGAGGCGCTGCCGGCGCAGCTAACGCCCAAGCAGAACGAGATCGCCGAGCGCATCCTGAAGGAGATCCGCGAGCGGCTGACCTTCCTCAATGATGTCGGCCTCGACTACCTCACGCTGGCCCGCGCGAGCGGAACGCTCTCGGGCGGCGAGAGCCAGCGCATCCGCCTCGCCTCGCAGATCGGCTCGGGGCTCACCGGCGTGCTCTATGTGCTGGACGAGCCATCCATCGGACTACACCAGCGCGACAATGCGCGGCTGCTCGAGACGCTGAAAGCTTTGCGCGATCTCGGCAACTCCGTGCTCGTGGTCGAGCATGACGAGGAGGCGATCCTCACCGCCGACTATGTCGTGGACATGGGGCCCGGCGCCGGCGTGCATGGCGGCGAGGTCGTGGCGCAAGGCACGCCCGAGCAGGTGATGGCCAACCCGCAAAGCCTCACCGGGCAATATCTCACCGGCTTCAAGCAGATCCCCTCCCCCAAACAGCGCCGCAAGCCGACGCGCGGCCGCAGGCTGACGGTGATCGGCGCGCGCGAGAACAATCTCAAGAGCATCACCGTCGACATCCCGCTCGGCCTCTTCACGGCGGTGACCGGCGTCTCAGGCGGCGGCAAGTCCACCTTCCTCATCGAGACGCTCTACCGCGCCGTCGCCCGCAAGCTCACCAATGCGCGCGAGGTGCCCGGCGAGCATGACGCGATCGAAGGCATCGAGCAGCTCGACAAGGTGATCGACATCGACCAGTCGCCGATCGGGCGCACGCCGCGCTCGAACCCCGCGACCTATACCGGCGCCTTCACGCCGATCCGCGAATGGTTCGCGGAGCTCCCCGAGGCGAAGGCGCGCGGCTACAAGCCCGGGCGCTTCTCCTTCAACGTCAAAGGCGGGCGCTGCGAGGCCTGCCAGGGCGACGGCGTCATCAAGATCGAGATGCATTTCCTGCCCGACATCTACGTCACCTGCGACGTCTGCAAGGGCAAGCGTTACAACCGCGAGACGCTGGAGGTAAAATTCAAGGGCAAGTCGATCGCCGACGTGCTCGACATGACGGTCGAGGAGGCGGCCGAGTTGTTCAAGGCCGTGCCCGCCGTGCGCGACAAGCTCGAGACGCTGGCGCGCGTCGGCCTCGGCTATATCCATGTAGGCCAACAGGCGACGACGCTCTCCGGCGGCGAGGCGCAGCGCATCAAGCTCTCCAAGGAGCTGTCGAAGCGCGCCACCGGGCGCACGCTCTACATCCTCGACGAGCCGACGACGGGGCTGCATTTCCACGACGTGGCGAAGCTGCTCGAAGTGCTGCACGAGCTGGTCGACCAGGGCAACACAGTCGTGGTGATCGAGCACAATCTCGAAGTGATCAAGACCGCGGACTGGATCGTGGACCTAGGCCCTGAAGGCGGCGACGCCGGCGGCCATGTGGTCGCCGTCGGCACGCCGGAGGAGATCGCCGCGAACGCGGCGAGCTATACGGGGCAATATCTGCGGCAGGTGCTGAAGCGGCGTGGCGCCGGCACGAAGCGCGCGGCAGCGAGCGAGGCTGCTGAATGAAGCGCGAGGAATTTGGCCGGTTACTTTGCTATAGATACCTCGCCCTTCTGCTCTAATTCTCGAGATTTGGTCTCGACGATTTTCACAAAAGCCTCTTCGTTTGGAGATAGGTAGCCACTCTATATCTAACCAAAGGTCGAGGGCTACCCGTCTTCCATTCTACATATTTGCCCTTGGGGGAGAGTACGCGCCTTTTGGGGCGCGGTGAGGGGTAAGTGGCTTTGCTGCGTCAAACGACAACAAGCTTCACCCCTCACCCTTTGCGCCATGCGACTTGCTGCGCAAGTCGGGCGCGAAGCCCTCTCTCCCACAAGGGAGAGGGAAGTTTCGCGAATCCTTGAAGCTTATTGCGACTCTGCCGGCGCGGGCTCCGCGGGCTTGCCGCCTTCGGGCGCGGTGGCGTCGTGCACTTCTTCGCGCACCTTTTCGCCCGCCTGCTTGACCGACGTGCCGAGCGTCTCGCCGACATAATCCCAGTTGACGAAGTCGCGGCTGCCGCGGTCGTCAACATTGTCGACGAGGAAGACAACGAGAACAGTGAGAAGAATCCCCGTCAGAAGACCCCAGATATAAGGCATGGGAAAATCTCTTGATTTTGCGCCAGATCTAAAACGCGGCGGGCTGTCCTGCAGTTCCCGTGCCCCCACGAAGACGGCAGCACATGCCGAGCGAAGACGCCGCGCAGCAGCCACAAGACGGAGCGCAAGTCCGCTGGAACGACGCGTCTAATCGTGTGCTCAGCCGCGGACGGCGAACCAGGTGCCCGAGCATACACCCGACGGTCCTGTGCCGGCCCATTTGCCGGCGCCCTTCGACTTCGTGAACTGTCCGGTCCCTTGCGCTTCGCGCGGTCCTGCCACGGCGTTGATCTTCGTCTGCCGCGAGCCGAAAATGATGCCCTACTTACTCACTGAGCCGACCCGTGGCGAAACCGGATTATCCGTGCTGGAACATGACGGACACGCGTATGTCGAACCCTCGTTGGGGCTCGCCTGCCAATTAGGCCACGCCTGGCCTTATGATGGTAACTGGGGATAGTGACGCAGACCGCCTCCCGCTGGGCCCGCCGAATTTGTACCTTTTGCAGACAAAAGGCCGCGAATCGGCCATGCGTCGTGGTGTATAGGGGTGCGGGCCGGGCCATAAGGCGCCCGTTCAGCCCTGCACCGTTGCGGAGGGACGAACCATGATTTCGAAATCCGAGCTTATCCAGAAGATTTCCGACGAGACCGCTTTGGCAAAGAAGGATGTCAAGGCCGTGCTCGAGAAGCTGATGGAGGTGGGCCACAAGGAGCTGAAGAAGATCGGCGAGTTCCAGTTGCCGGGCTTCGCCAAGTTCACCGTGGTCAAGAAGCCGGCCGTGCCGGAGCGCCAGGGCGTCAACCCCTTCACCAAGGAGCCGACCACCTTCAAGGCGAAGCCCGCGCGCAAGGTGCTGAAGGTCCGCGCCGCGAAGGCCGCCAAAGACGCCGTCTAGAGCTTAGCTGGCGCTTTTCCCGCGCTTCTATCGCTCCGCGCGGAGCGGGCCTTGCGTTCGGCATGCGTCGGTCGCCGCATTCTCGTTCGCGCCGGCGCAAGATTTTCGCGGCGCGTCGGCCGGGCCGAGCGTCATGGGTCCCATCGGAAGGTTGATGTGGCCCACCTCGCAGGCCGCGAGCGCAAGCGGGATCGAGAGCAGCAGGAGCCATTTCATGGGCGGGGTTCCCCTGGAAGGACCGTTCGACCCCTGATAGCCGCGAAATGTGGCGGCCTTAGGCGCATGCAAGCCGTTTGCAGGCATTGAGCGGATCACGGGTCTCAAGCGATGGCCGCGGCGAGGCGAAACTCGAAGCCCTGCTGGGCGAGCGCGAGGCACTGCTCGGCAAGGGCTAAACGGCAGGCGCCTTGTCCCGCTCTTTCGTGGGGAGGTACGCGAGCGTACTTTTTTGGGGATGGCCCCCGGATTTGGCCCAAATTTGAGCCGTTTTTCAGTTCTATTCTAAGATTCGAGTGGATAAACTGCTTCCGAGGGGCGGGCACATGAGGGCATTCGCATTCGGTCTCATCATCGTCGGGTCGTCGGGCCTGCCGGTCCTCGCGGCCGAGCCGTCCGGGCCCTCCGCGCTGATCACGCGGGGCGAGGCGGTTCGCATCGCCGTGCAGAGCCAGCTTTCTTCCGCGCCTGCACGCCGCGAGACGGATAAGATCGCGCTGCTCGACTATTATTCGGCGCCCGACCGGCCGCTCCTCTGGACCGACGAAAACGGGCTTAACGCGCGCGGCAAGGCGGCGGTCGGCGAAATTGCCAAGGCCGACGACTACGGGCTCAAGGCCTCGCATTACGACCTGCCGAGCGCGGAGGCGTTCAACCCTGCGGACGCGGGCGCCACCGATTGGCTCGCGGGCGCCGAGCTCAAGGTCAGCTATGCGGTGCTCGGCTATGCGAGCGACGCGCGCGGCGGCCGGCTGCAGCCGCAGCGGCTCAGCAAGAATCTTGATCCGACGCTCGCTTTGCCTGAGCCGTCGGAGGTGATCAGCGCAATCGCCATCCGTTCGGACCCCGCTTCGTATCTGCGGAGCTTCCAGCCCGACCAGCCGCAATTCGAGGCGCTGAGGCAGAAGCTGCTGGAGATCAGGGGCGGCAAGCCGGCCGAGACGCCGAAGGAGGCGGAACAGGTCATCATCCCGGAGGGACCCGCGCTCAAGCCCGGCGTCGTGCACGCGCATGTCGCGCTGCTCAGGAAGCGGCTCAAGATCGAAACAGCGCCGGACGGCGACGAAACCCTGTACGACGCCGACGTTGCTGCGGCGGTGAAGGACTTCCAGCGGACGAGCGGTGTCAGGCCCGACGGCGTGGTCGGCGCTGGTACACGCCGGATATTAAACGGCCAGCAGCCCACGACGCGCGTGGCCGGAGCCCCGAGCGAGCAGGTCATCCTCGCCAACATGGAGCGCTGGCGCTGGCTGCCCCACGATCTCGGGCAGCTCTACGTCACGGTCAACATCCCAGAATTCATGCTGCGCGTGGTCGAGGACGACGAGAAGATCCACGAAACCCGCGTCGTCGTCGGCAAGCCGCACCAGCAAACGCCCGTCTTCTCTGACGAGATGGAAACGGTCGTTTTCAATCCTTATTGGAACGTGCCGAACTCGATCAAGCAAAACGAGATCGCGCCCTATATCCAGCAAGGCGGCGGCTTCTTCGGCGGCGGTTACAATGCCTCGGCGGTGCTCGCCCGCCACGGTCTGCGGATCAGAGGATATAACGGGCGCGAAATCGACCCGGACTCGGTCGATTGGAGCCGGGTCGATATCCGCAGATACGAGCTCTACATGCCGCCGGGGCCGCGCAACGTGCTTGGCACGATGAAATTCCTCTTTCCCAACAGCCACGACGTCTACATGCACGACACGACGCAGAAGCACTTCTTCGCCAATTCCTTCCGTGCTGAAAGCCATGGCTGCATGCGGGTGCAGAATCCTGACAAGCTCGCGACGCTGATCCTCAGCCGCGACCAGGGCTGGGACGCGTCACGCGTTGCCTCTGCCGTACACGGCAGTGACGACAATCACATCACGCTCAAGCAGAAGGTTCCGGTCCACATCACCTATTTCACCATGAAGGTGAACGAGGACGGGTCGGTCTCCACGTTCCGCGACCTTTACGGACATGACGCGCGGATAATCGCCGCGCTCGGCGGAAGGGCCGTGCCCTACGACCAGGCGCATGAGCAGGTCGCCGTCAACGAGGAGATGCGGCCGCGTGTCAAGCGCAGGCGCGGGGGCGACCCGATCAACGACTTCACGCGGGCACTGTTCGGGTTCTAGTTGGCCACTTGCGGGACCGCTGCGCGTTCCTCGCAATCGCCATAGGCCGGCGCGCCGTCATAGCTGAGGCAAGCGGCTTGCGCGGTGTCGCTTGGGGCAAGCGCCATGGGAAGCGCCGAGCGTTGCTCGGTCACGCAGCCCGCAAGCGCGAGAGGCACCAGCAAAATCAGGAGGCGTTTCATGGCTGCTCCCCGTGAGTTCGGTGACTAACTCCCTATAAAATATGGCCGCCAAAGCCGATTGCAAGGGCAGTCGTGCTTCCTCCCCGCTTAGGGCTTGAGAATCAACGGTAAAACGATCCGCCCGGGCGGAAACCCCTCCCCGTCCGAGGCGTCCTCCTCGAACAGTTCCAAGTGGCCGATCTGCGGCTGGTCCGCCGTATAGGCCACGGTGAAGGCGAACGGCCCGGGCCCGTCGACGCCGCCGTCTTGCGTGCTCCCGCGTGCGAGCTCGGTCCCGTTGCGGGCGACGAGCCGCCAGTTGACGTTGCTCTCGAAGGTGCGTGAGCAACCCTTGACTTCGAAACCACTCTCGACGCGGTCGCCTGCGCTCGGTGTCGTGGCGATGATGAAGGCCGCGTCGCGGGGCGAGCACCACGAAGCTACCGCCCGGCGTCGGATGGCGATGCCTCTATCTCGCGCGGGTGAAGGACGCCGCGCTACGCGATGGGCGCGAAGGCGGTACACACAAGGCACAGCAGACCTGCGTTGAAGATGTTGTCCATGTGCGGAAGCGACGCTAGGCGGACGCGCCAGCTCTACGCCGCAGCGAGCGCCTGGTCAGCAGCCGTGGCGCGTTGCAGCGCGGGGCGCTGCTCGAACCGCCCGACATAGGCCACGAATTCGGGGCGCTTCGGGATAAGATCGAACATCATGGCCCAGCGCAGGTTCGACCCGACAATCACGTCGGCCGCGGTGAATTGGTTCCCCATGAGATAGGGGCCGGGCTCGACTGCGTTCGCCACGACATCCATCACGGTGTCGAAATCGCCGTAGCCGAGCATGCCGCGGCGCGGCTCCTCCTTGCGCGGAAAGGCGCGGTCGACGACGGCGGGCTCCATGCAGCTCGGACCGAAGAACAGCCATTTCAGATAGGCGCCGCGCCTTTTGTCGCCGATCGGGATATTGAGCCCCGCTTGCGGGAAAGCGTCGGCGAGATAGGTGCAGATGGCGGCGGCTTCGGTAATCACGACGTCGCCATGCTTGAGCGCAGGCACCTTGCCCATCGGGTTGATGGCGCGGTAGGCCGGCGTATGCTGCTCGCCCTCGGCAAGCTTGAGCAGCTGCAAGTCGTAAGGCACCCCGATCTCTTCCAGCATCCAACGGATGATCGAGGATCGTGACGGCGCCGCGTGATAGAGCATGAGCTCGGCCATTGGACTCCTCCCTTGCGGACCCCCTGGCCAACTAAGCCCTGAGCTTGTGGCGTTAAGATGATGGAGCGCGCGAGCGGGCGCCTGCCGCGCGCTAGGCGTGGCCCTTTTCTTCCTCGGCCAGGCCTTCGACCTCGCCGATCCAATGTTCGGCATGCTGGCGGAAGGTCGCGAGCATCGCCTCGAAGGTTGCTTCCTCGGCGGCCAGCCCGCCGCGGTCGGACTGCACCTCCTCGAACACGCCGCGATAGTCGTCGTAGCCTTGCAGCTCCTCCCAGCGATGCCACCACAGATCGCCGATGAAAAAGAATCTGATCCAGGCGAACAGGCAGTCGGTCCAGTCCTCCAGATAGTAGCGGAGATGGATGCTCGGGCTTGTGAGATGGACGCGCGCTCCGCGCAAAATCGCTTCCTCGCTCGCTTCGCAATCCTTGGCCGGTACCATTTCGACGATCCGTCCGTCGAGGAATGGGTGCTCGGCGCATTCTAGAAACACGAAGCTCATGCGGTCCGCGCCGGGATAAAGTTCGCGCGGGTCGAACAGCTTGAAGTCGAGGCCGCGCAAGCGGGCGCTATCGATAGCAATGAGCGAAGGGCCCTCGCCTTCGGGTTCGTCCAGAACCGGGAGGCCGGTCCGCCGCGCGCTGGCAACGAGCACCTCCGGATCTGGACTGACCAAGCTCGAGACCAGGATCCGCCCGGTGATGGCTTGATCGACGGCCTCGATATTCGCGTGGCGCCGAACCTCACTGCCGCGGAGCTCGCCCATCGCCTTCAAGATGTGCGGACGGTCCGGCTGGCGCAGCCTCAGATATTCGTCGCTGACAAGCGCAAGCCTGTGCAGATAGCCGAGCAGGCGATAACGCGCATTCGCGTCGCGGCACTTCCCCTTCCAGGCCACGGTAATCGAAGGCATGGCGGCTTGCAGTCCTCCAAAGGAAACGGGCCAAGGTGTGGAAGGCGGGCCACATTGCTCTGAACGCGCGCTTCGCGCAAGCCGTGTCCCTGAAACAGGGTTGCTTGGAAATTCACCCATGCGGCGCCGCGGCGGCCGCTTACGCTGGGCCAAAAAAAGCTGACGGCGCGGCTCGAAAGCCACGCCGCCAGCGGACCGTCAGGAAGCGGGGCTAGCGCGCCCGCTTCATCTCTTCGGGCTAGGCTAGGCTTTGGCCGCCGCGCGGCTGCCAGAACCTACAAGCATCCCAGCCACCTTTTCCGACACATAGCCAAACACGGCGCCGATGATCATCGAGAGGATGATGACGACCAACGGATTCGCCAAAGATGCCGCGGTCAGGCTGCCGCCAGCGTCCTTCATCAAAGCATAAGCCGCAAGCGACGCGAAGCCGTAGACTTGCGTCGGGATGCTGGCGAAGGCCGGAACATTGGCGAGCAGCACCATGGCTGCCACGCCGAGGCCGACGCAGATCGCGGGCCAGATCGTACCGAGACTCGCGCCGGTGCCGCTCTGGGTTGCGAGCCAGAGCGCGATGCCGGCAATGATGGCGCCGGCGGCATTGCCGAGGATGGTCGATTGCAGGCCGCCTTCCTTGCCGCCGTTATGGTAGAAGCACGCCCAAGCGATGAACGCAGCCCAGATGGCGAGCGCACCGCCGAGCGGGCCAAGGAAAAGCCAGGTGGCGATTGCGCCAAACACGCCAAGACTGATTGCAAGTGCGGTGTTCGAGGACATCTCGGCCCCCTTTCCATGAAAGAGCGGGCGGATGCGCCGAATACGCCGGCGGTCCACCGGCTCGATGAGTAGCCTATTGAGAATAGAAGCCTGTTGTGCGCCAGACCAATTCGGCTTCTGCGAAAGGATAAGCGAAGCCGACGGGAAACTGAACAGAGTTTAGGCGTTTTGCCCATGGCGTAACCAAAATCCGCCGCTCAAAGGGTACTGCTTAGCCACTTGAAACGCCTCGCGTTGCGGGCCTAGTAGCAGGCATGACGGCCAAGGTTCATGTGATCGGCGGCGGACTTGCGGGCAGCGAGGCGGCCTGGCAACTCGCGAGCGCCGGCATATCAGTGGTGCTGCACGAGATGCGGCCCACGCGCCTGACCGAGGCGCACCAGACCGGAGCTTTCGCCGAGCTTGTCTGCTCCAACTCCTTCCGTTCGGACGATGTCGAGACCAACGCGGTTGGCCTGCTGCACGAGGAGATGCGCCGTGTGGGCTCGCTGGTTATGCAGGCCGCCGACGCGCACAAGCTGCCCGCAGGCGGCGCGCTCGCCGTCGACCGGGACGGCTTCGCGGGCGAAGTGACGCGCGCGCTCGAAGCGCATCCGCTGGTCGAGATCGCGCGCGAAGAGATCGCGGGGCTTCCGCCGCATGAATGGGACAGTGTGATCGTCGCGACAGGCCCCCTCACCTCACCGGCGCTTGCCAGCGCCGTGCAGGCACTTACCGGCGAGGCTGAGCTTGCCTTCTTCGATGCCATCGCGCCCATCGTGCATTACGAGACGATCGACATGGATGTCTGCTGGCGCCAGTCGCGCTACGACAAGGTCGGACCGGGCGGCGGCGGCGCCGACTACATCAACTGCCCGCTCGACAAGAACCAGTACGAGGCGTTCGTTTCCGCGCTGCTCTCGGCCGAGCAGACCGCCTTCAAGGAGTTCGAGACGGCCACGCCCTATTTCGAAGGTTGCCTCCCTATCGAGGTCATGGCCGCGCGCGGAAGCGACACGCTGCGCTACGGGCCGATGAAACCGGTCGGGCTTACGAATCCGCATCGCCCTGGCGAGAAGCCGCATGCGGTCGTTCAGCTCAGGCAGGACAACGCGCTCGGCACGCTGTGGAACATGGTCGGCTTCCAGACCAAGCTTAAGCACGGCGAGCAGGTCCGCGTGTTCCGCACCATCCCGGGCCTCGAGCAGGCGGAGTTCGCCCGGCTCGGCGGGCTGCATCGCAACACCTTCCTGAACAGCCCGAAGCTTCTCGATGCAAGCCTCAGGCTCAGGGTCGACCCGAGGTTGCGCTTCGCCGGCCAGATCACGGGCGTCGAGGGCTATGTCGAGTCGGCGGCGATCGGCCTGCTTGCGGGGTGCTTCGCTGCGGCCGAGCGGCTCGGCACGACGCTCGCGCCGCCGCCCGCAACCACGGCGCTCGGCGCGCTGCTCAACCACATCACCGGCGGGCATCTCAGCGCGGACGGCGATGGTGATACGCGAAGCTTCCAGCCGATGAACGTCAATTTCGGGCTGTTCCCGCCCATCGCTGCGCCGCGTCAGGCACGCGGCAAAGGCCCACGCAGTTCGAAGGGCTTCGAGCGCAAGCGCGCGCTCTCCGCCCGCGCGCTTGCCGATCTCGACGCCTGGCTCGGCGCCCCCGCGCGCGAAGCGGCGGAATAGCGGAAGTCCTCAGCGCTTTTGCAGGGGAAGATTGGGGCTGAGACCGAGTGCTGTGAGAATGCCCCGCGCGGTCTCCTCCGGCGTCTTGCCGGGCGCGAAGGGATCGTCGGGCAGCCCCTCGAACCAAGGCGCGAGCACGCCGAGCGAACGGCGCATGTTGAGATACCACTCGATCCCGCGCACACGCCACGTCTGATCACCGTAGAGGCCTGGTCCGGCGTTCGCAGCCTGCGGCACGATCTCGCCGTCGACCAGCACCCCCTTCTCGGTCAGAATCGCCGCGAGCTCTTCCTTCTGGCTCATGACCGAGAAACCTACGGCACCGCCGGGTCCGAACGAGGCGGCGAGCATGAGCAGCGAGAGCGCGCCTGGCACGATCCTGAGATCGAATCTCTCACCGCTGAGGATCCGCGCGCCCGCGAGGATCAACGCCCAAACGCCGACCAGCGCGATCAGGTAGCGCGGCTCCGTGACGCCGTAGTCGGCGATGCGGCGGAAAACGGCGATGAACAGCAAGAGCACCGGCAACGCTGCGAGCCATACCCAATAGCGCCAGAAGAGGCGCACCAGCGGGCCGCTCGTGTCGCGGCTCGGGTAAGCCAGCAATAGCGTGATGGCGCCGATCAGGAGATAGGCCATGACCATCGAGCCGAGCGTGCCTTTGGGCAGATCCCAGGCGAGCGCGATCTTGACCGCGTAGGCATAGAGGATCGTCGTGTAGACGAGCAGAAGCGGAACCAGCACGAACTTCACGAGCGCGGCTGTGGCGCGGAAGGTGAACTCGCTCTCCTCCTTCTTGGTGATGCGGTCGGCAAAACTCCGCGGCGCAAGCGTGAGGAAGCTGACCGGCGCGATGAGACCGAGGCTGATCGTCCAGACATATTTGAAGAGCTCTTCCGGAACGCCCGGCCCAAACAGGAAGTCCACCGTCTGGATCGTGGCTAGGAGGCCCACGAGGAGCAAACCAGCGCCGACCCCCGCAAGCAGAGCGGCGAGCACGAGCCGATGGTTGAACAGCCAGAACGTCTCGTTGGTCTCGCCGCGGCCGAGATGGCCCGCGAGCGGCGGGAGAAGCAGAAGGCCACCGAGCAGCAGCCATGGGACGAGCCAGATGTCCCAGGCGAGCCAGAAGAGAAGTGCGAGGAGGAGCATTCCGCCGAACCAAAGCAGAGCGCGCGCGCGGAAGGCGTGGCCCTGGCTCTCCGCAAAGAAATCAACCGCCACGACCCAAAGGAACGAGGCGATCAGAAACTGCAATAGCCGCAGCGCGACATCGCCCATGTCGTCCAGGGTGAGCGCGTAGAGCGTAAAGGAAGCGGCAATCGCGATCGCGAGCGGGAACCGCTGAACCGCCGCAGCCACTTGCGGGAAGCGGCTTTCCCACCAGGATTTTGGGCCGACCGTGCTCATCTTCTCTCCGGTGCCCTCCCTGTTCATGCCGCGCGCGCAAGCCGCCACAGCCGGTAGAGCGGATTGATGCCTGCGATGTCGCGCAACGGATCGCGCCCGCTCTTCTCCAACGCCGCAAGATAAGGGTCAACCAAAGAGAGCGGAAGGAAGGCCGTGCGCGCGGGCGCTTCCAGCTTGGCAACATGGCGCTCCGCCTCGTCCAGGGCCTCGCGTGCCATAGCCCGGAATTCGGCAAGTGCCTCGTCCAGTCCTTGGCTCGTCTTGCCGGTGAGCACCTGCTCGGGCGCGGTGCCGTGACGGCGCAGCGCATCGGCGGGCAGGTAAAGGCGCCCGCTTGCGGCATGGACCGGCATCGCGCGCATCACACCCGTGAGGCCATAGGCCAAGCCTGCGGCGCGCGCCGCCGGTTCGACCGCGCCGGCCCGCGCGCCCAGAATGGACGCCGCGAGCACGAACAAATTGCCGGCCGTGTCGCGGAGATAAGCTTCGAGCGAGGGCAGGTCCGCCATGCTCTCGCGAGCGATGTCGAATTGCCGCGCGTCGAGCAAGGCGGCAATTCGGTCGGCAGAAAGGGCGCGGCGGCGCACGGCCTCGCCGAAGGCGTCGGCGACGGGATGGCCCGTTGTCTCGCCGGATGCAGCCTGGTCGACCGCGTCCCGCCACCATTGCAGCTTAATCGCACCGAGGTCCGGCTCGCTCACCTGCTCGGCGATGCGGGCAAGCTCGACATTGAAGGCATAGAGCGCGAAGAGATCGGCGCGCGCATCGCGCGGGGCGAACAGCGCCGAGAGAGCCCGATCCGGGTCGCCCGCGCGCGCGATCGCCCTTACGGTCTTGCCTCGCTCCGCTTCATGCAAGGGAGCCTCGCTCTCGCGTCAGACGCGTGCCGCGGCGGCTCCCCTGCCCTTGGCCGGTGCCGGCGCCGCCGCGAAGGCCTCGCGCCGCACGCCGAGGATAAGCTGCATTGGCGAGGCCACGAAGATCGAGGAATAGACGCAAATGACGATGCCGAACACATGGCCAGACGCGAACCCGTAAATGGCCTCACCCCCAAAGAAGAGGAACGGGAGAGGGCAAGGAAGGTGGTCACGTGCGTCAGCACTGTGCGCGACAGCGTCTCGTTGATCGACAGATCGAGCAGCTCGACCATCGGCATGCGCTTGTACTTGCGCAAATTCTCACGCACCCGGTCGAAGATCACGACCTTGTCGTTGAGCGAATAGCCGATGACGGTGAGGATCGCAGCGATGCTCGAGACATTGAATTCGAGCTGGAGCAGCGAATAGAGCCCGATCGTGGCCGGTCACGTCATGGATCAGCGAGGCGATGGCCGCCACGCCGAACTGCCATTCGAAGCGGAACCACACGTAGATCAGAATACCGATCAAGGCCATGACCACGGCCAGCGTGCCGCTTGCCACAAGCTCACCAGAAATGGTTGGGCCGACAATCTCGACGCGGCGGTATTCGACCGTATCGCCGAGCGCGCTGCTTGACCTTGGCGATGGATTGCTGCTGCTCTTGCTCGGTCGGCTGCGAGGCGATGCGAATGAGCACGGCGTTCGGCGCGCCAAATTCCTGAATCTGCACCTCGCCAATGACCCAGACTGGTCACTTTGCTGCGGATGTCGGCGAGATCGGCCTGGCGCTCCTTGGTTTGGACCTCGATCAGGGTGCCGCCCTGAAAGTCGATGCCCATGTTCAGGCCAAGGGTCAAAACCAGCGCAAATGGGGACCACCGTCAGCAGCGCAGAAACGATCCAGGTCGATCGTCCGATAGGCGACGAAATCGATCTTCGTATCGGGAGGGATGAACTGTATGCCATGAAACATTGGGCATGGTCCTTAGATCGGGATGGCCTGCGGCCTAGCCCAGCGCAGCCAGTAGGTCACCATCATTCGTGTCACGGTCACGGCGGTAAACATGGAGGCGATGATGCCGACAGTCAGCGTCACGGCGAACCCGCGAACCGGGCCGGTGCCCATCCAGAACAGCACCAGGACTGCGATTAGCGTCGTCACGTTGGAGTCGATGATGGTGGTTAGCGCGCGCGTGTAGCCGGCGTCGACCGCGGCAAACGGCGATTTGCCGGTGCGTATCTCCTCGCGGATGCGCTCGTTGATCAGGACGTTGGCGTCGACCGCCATGCCGATGGTCAGCACGATGCCGGCGATGCCCGGAAGCGTGAGGACCGCGCCCATCAGCGACAATACGGCGAAGATCAGCGCGACGTTGATGAGGAGCGCAATATTGGCGAACAGCCCGAACAGGCCATAGGCCACGAACATGAAGATCACGACGAGTGCCATGCCCCAATAGGCGGCCATCTTGCCCGATTCGATGGAGTCGGCCCCGAGGCTTGCGCCCACCGTGCGCTCTTCGATGACGGTGAGCTTGGCCGGCAGCGCGCCGGATCTCAGCAGCACGGCGAGGTCGTTCGCCTCCTGCACGCTGAAATTGCCGCTGATCTGGCCGGTGCCGCCGAGGATGGGCTCGCGGATCACCGGCGCCGAGATCACCTTGCCGTCGAGCACGATGGCGAAAGGCAGGCCTACGTTCTCCTGGGTCACCTTGCCGAACCGCTTGGCGCCGGCCGCATCGAAGCGGAAGGTCACGATGGGCTCGCCGGTTTGTGAGTCGAAGCCGGGTTGCGCGTCGACGAGGTTCGCGCCGCTCACCAGCACCTGGTCCTTGAGCACGTAGGGAACGGGCGGATCTTCATTGGAATAGACGAGCTCGTCGCCCGGTGGGACTTTGTTTGTAGTAGCCGCCGCGGCGGCGTCGGCCGCGGGATCGACCAGCTTGAACTCAAGCTTGCCCGTCTCGCCGATCAGGTTCTTCAACCGTTCGACGTCCTGCACGCCCGGGACCTGGACCAGGACGCGGCTGCGTCCCTCGCGCTGGATGCTCGGTTCGGTCGTGCCGAAGGCATCGACGCGCCGCCTAATGGTTTCGATCGAGGCCTGGATGGCCGAGCTCATCCGATGGCTCAAGCCTGGGTCCGTGATCTTGAGCGAAACGCCGTCGCTACCCTGGCGGGCGACGTCGAGGTCATTGCCGGAAAAGCCGCCGAACACGTCCGCGCCCACCGGGACCGCGAGCTTCTTGAGCGCCTCGAAGGCCTTCTCCACATCGCCCGGCTCGCGGATTCTCACCGTGACGGTGCGCGTGGCGACGTTCTGGGCAAGGTCGGTGTAGCCGATGCGGTTGCTGCGCAACGTCTCGCGTACGTCGGCGCGAATGTTCTTGAGCCAGTCATCGACCATCTCCTTCTCGTCGAGTTGGTAGAGGAGATGCGCGCCGCCCTGGAGGTCGAGGCCGAGATTGACCTGCTTATGCGGAAGCCAGGTCGGGATGCGCGAGGCGGTCTCGGGCGAAACCAGGTTGGGAAGCGCGAACAGGAGCCCCGCCAGCACGATGACGGACACTAGGATCACCTTCCATGTTAGGAAATGCAGCATAGCGGTTTCTTACGACTGCCGGTCAGGCGTGCGTCCGCTTGCGGCGGATGGTGTTGAGCGCATCACGACGCAGCTTTCGCCTTGGCGGCCGGCGCCGCCTCTCCCTTGCCACGCACCTCTGAGACGGTCGAGCGCAAGAGCTTGATCCTGACGTTGTCGGCAATCTCGACCTGCAATTCGTTGTCCTCGACCTTGGTCACCTTGCCGATGATTCCGCCCGACGTCACGATGGTATCGCCGCGGCGAATCCCCGCGACCATGTCCCGATGCTCCTTGAGCCGCCTCTGCTGCGGCCGGATCATCAGGAAATACATGATCCCGATGATTAGCATGGTCGGGATCAGCAGGCTATTCAGCATGTCGAAGGCGCCTGGGGCGGCCTGGGCATAGGTGAAACCGGTCATTGCTCCTGTCCTTTGCTTGGCTTAAGGATGGCCGCCCTTTCGGCAAGGCCTCGAATTGGCTTGGGCTCGAGGCCTGCCCAGCGAAGTGCCGCGACTATAGCCGCCAAAATTGCCTTTGCAACGGGCCCCGTCATGAACTTTCAGGAACCCATCTCAGGCCTGATCGAGCGGATCGCAAGCGCCCTTGAGCGGCTTGCGCCACGCCGGGCGCCGCTCCCCAACTTTACCCGGGCCGACGCCTTCGTCTGGCAGGCCGAGACCGAGGGCTTTGCGCCGGTCGCAGAGGTGAACCGCATCCCGCTCGAGCTGCTCAAGGGCATTGACCGGCAGCGCGATGCGCTGCTTGCCAACACGGAGCGGTTCGCGCGGCGCCTGCCCGCCAACAATGCGCTGCTCTGGGGCGCGCGGGGTATGGGCAAGAGCTCGCTGGTCAAGGCCGCGGTCGGCACGATCGACGGGCTGAAGCTCGTCGAAATCCACCGTGAGGACATTGGGTCGCTGCCGCGCCTCCTCGCCGATCTCCGTGACGCGGCCGAGCATCGGTTCATTTTGTTTTGCGACGACCTGTCCTTCGAGGGGCGCGACACCTCCTACAAGTCGCTGAAGGCCGTGCTCGAAGGTGGGCTGGAAGGCCGCCCGGCCAACGTCCTATTCTACGCGACCTCGAACCGGCGGCATTTGATGCCGCGTGAGATGGTCGAGAACGAGCGCTCCACCGCCATCAACCCGTCAGAGGCGGTCGAGGAGAAGCTGTCGCTGTCCGACCGGTTCGGCTTGTGGGTCGGCTTCCATCATTGCAGCCAAGACGACTATCTCGCCATGGTGCGGAGCTACGCGGCGCATTATGGGCTTGCAGTTCCCGACGAGGAGCTCAAGCGCGATGCGCTCGAATGGGCGGCCGCGCGCGGCGACCGCTCGGGGCGCGTCGCCTGGCAGTTCATCCAGGATCTCGCCGGCAGCCTCGGGAAACCGCTTTAGTGAGATACGCGCCTACTCCGCGCTGGCCGCGGCGTCGCTCATATATTTGGTCGGATCGACCGGGCGCGAGCCTTTGCGCAGCTCGAAATGCACCTGCGGCGAGGACACCGAGCCCGTGGCGCCAGCCTTGGCGATGATCTCGCCGCGGCGGACCTTGTCGCCGCGCTTCACCAGGATTTCGTCGTTATGCGCATAAGCCGAGACCCAGTTGTTGGCGTGGCGGACCAGCACCAGATTGCCGTAGCCCTTAAGCTCGTTGCCGGCATACGCAACGACGCCGTTCTCGGCGGCCTTCACGGACGTGCCTTGCGGCACGGCGAGGTTGATACCGTCGTTGTGGCCGCCATCCGGCTTGCTGCCGAAGCCGGCGATGACACGGCCCTTCACCGGCCAGCGGAAGCTATTCCCGGACATCGGCTCGGGCGATGGAAGCTGGCCGATATTTGCGACCCGCGTCTTAGGTTCGCCAGTGACCTCCCGCGAGGCGGCGACATCGTTGGTCGTCTCGGCCGGTTCGGCGTCGCCCGAAGCGCCGGCCGGCGTGCTGCCCGGCGCGGGGATCGTGGTGGTCTTCACCACCCTCACGGCGGGGTTGGCATCCGTCACAGCCTTGGGCGTCGCGGCGGCCACCTGCGGCTTCGGCGTCTCTGCGGCCGAAGGCTTCCGCACGGTGGGGATGATCAGCTCCTGGCCGGGGCTCAAGCGGCCGTCGCCCAGGTTGTTTGCGCTCTGGATCGCCTCGACCGGCACGCCGTAGCGACGCGACAGGACCGACAGCGTGTCGCCTTTGCCGGCCTTGACGCGGAAGCCTGACGCCGGATTGGTGCCGCCATACATGACGGCAGGCTGGGCCCCCGGCGCGCGGAGATTGGATTTCGGCGGATCGACGGGCGTGTAAGCCGCCGGCAAGGCGCGCGGCGTGTAATTCTGCGCAGGCAGGCTCGACCGCGCAAGCTGCCCATTTGGATTGCCGTAATAATGCGGGGCGCCGGATGTGCCGGTGCCGTAGACAAATTCCTGCGGAATAGGCAGCGCGGCGGTGGTGGAGAGATCGGCCTGCGACTGGCTAGAGCCAAAGCCGAGAGAATCAAATCTGGCCCCTGAGCTGCAGGCGCAGAGTGCGAGCGCCGCGAGCGTGGCACCTAAGACGCCATACAAGAGGCGGCCGTAGCAAATCCCGAACGCAGCCTGCCGCATCCCTCTACGCCCCACGCACAACACACCCTGGAGCCCGAGTTAAACGCGCCAGCAGTTAATAAGCTGTTAGTCGCGCTTCACGCGGCCATGCACCAGCGGCACGAAGCGCACGGCAAGCAGCGGGGTCTCGGTGACCCCCGCTTCGGTCTTGTCGATCTGCACGAGCTGTTGGGCGTCGCGGTTCTCGCCGAGCGGGATGATCATACGGCCGCCCACCTTGAGCTGATCGACCAGCGCTTGCGGCGCTTCTGGCGCCGCCGCCGTGACGATGATGCGGTCGAAGGGCGCCTGCGGCGGCCAGCCGAGCCGGCCGTCGCCGATAATGGTGGTGATGTTGGTGATGCCGAGCCTGGCGAAGCGGCGCTCGGCGGCCTTTTGTAGCTCGCGCCAGCGCTCGATCGTATAGACGCGGCGGCAGAGATGCGACAGCACCGCCGCCTGATAGCCCGAGCCCGTGCCGATCTCGAGCACCTTGTGGCGCTCGTCGAGCGCGAGCTTCTCGGTCATATAGGCCACGACGTAAGGCTGGGAGATGGTCTGGCCGCATTCGATCGGCAGCGCGATATCCTGATAAGCGTGCTCGGTGAAGGCCTCGTCGACGAACAGCTCGCGCGGCACGAACTCGATGGCGCGCAGGACCCGCGTGTCGCGGATGCCGCGGCGCCTGAGCTGGAGGATAAGCCCGATCTGGTCTTGCGCGGATGCCATGGGCCGAACCGGCCGCCGTTCGAGGCGGTTAGGCGAGTATCTGACAATTCTACCGCACTGTCCGCAAGCGCGGGTTTAATCCCAGTGGACAGCGCGGCACACCTACGCGTCGTTCGAGGCCCGGCCGTCATCCTGAGGTGCGAGCGGAGCGAGCCTCGAAGGACGGCCGGGCACCTCACCATGACGGGCGCGCGTTACGCTTCAATCTTCGTCACGCCGCCCATGTAGGGAACCAGCGCGTCGGGCACGCGAATCGAGCCGTCAGCCTCCTGGTAGTTCTCCAGCACCGCGATCAGCGCGCGGCCGACTGCAACGCCCGAGCCGTTCAGCGTGTGCACGAAGCGGGTGGCTTTCGCGTCCTTCGGCCGGTAGCGCGCATCCATGCGGCGCGCCTGGAAATCGCCGGTGTTGGAGCACGAGGAAATTTCCCGATAGGCGCCCTGCGCGGGGCGGGCACCCTGCCCCGGCAGCCAGACCTCGATGTCGTAGGTCTTGTTCGCGGCGAAGCCCATGTCGCCGGTGGAAAGCACCACCGTGCGGAACGGAAGTTCGAGTCTTTTCAAGACCTCCTCGGCGCAGGCTGTCATGCGCTCGTGCTCCTTTTCCGACTGATCCGGCGTTGTGATTGAGACCAACTCGACCTTGGAGAATTGATGCTGGCGGATCATGCCGCGCGTGTCTTTGCCGGCGGCGCCCGCCTCCGCGCGGAAGCACGGCGTGCCGGCGGTGTAGCGCAGCGGGAGTGCCGTCTCGTCGGTGACCTGCTCGCGCACGAGATTGGTCAGCGGGACCTCCGCGGTGGGAATTAGCCACAGGCATTCGCGCTCTAATCGCTGCAAAGAAGCTTCAGGCATCAAATTTGTAATGCTCAATTGTTTGGCCTTTGGCTGCTCCGCCAGCTGTCTCGCGACATCGGCCAACACTGCCTGTATTTCCGCAAGCTTTGACGTCGAGAACTGATCGTCCCTAAATTTGGGGAGTTGGGCGGTGCCGAACATGGTGTCGTCGCGGACGAGAAGCGGTGGGTTCACTTCGGCATAGCCGTGCTCGCTCGTATGCAGGTCGAGCATGAAGGCGGCGAGCGCGCGTTCGAGCCGCGCAAGCGCGCCTTTCAGCACCACGAAGCGCGCGCCCGAGAGCTTCGCCGCCGTCTCGAAATCCATCAGCCCGAGCGCTTCGCCCAGCTCGAAATGCTGCTTCGGCGTGAAGTTGAATTTCGGCTTCCTGCCGAATTCCCGGATCACCTCATTGGCGCTTGCATCGGGCCCGACCGGCACATCGTTTGCCGGCGTGTTCGGGATGTTGGCTAGCAGATCGCGGAACGCGGCATCCAGGCGCCGCTCCTCAGCCTCGCCGTCCTGGATCGTGCTCTTGAGCTCGGCGGCCTCTTCTTTCAGGGCTTCGGCGCGGCCTGAGTCCTTCGCCGCCATGGCCTGGCCGATCTCCTTTGAGGCCGCGTTGCGGCGGGCCTGCGCGTTCTGCAATTTCTGAATTGTTGCGCGGCGTTCCTCGTCCAGACTGAGGATTTGATTCAACGTGCCTTTGGGATCGTCGAAGCCGCGATCGGTCAGCCCTTTGACGAAGGCGTCCCCGCTCTCACGGATCCATCTGATGTCGAGCACGGTCAGGAATCCTACAAAATGTTAGATGCCGCTCCTATAGGGCGCCGCGCCTTGAGCGTCCACCCCGAGTCGGAGTGACGTGCCGAAGCCTCTCGCCGGGCAGCGCCCGCGAGGCCCGAGGGGGATGGCGCACCGAAAGACGCAATCGTTATAGCTCGTGCCTTGCGGCACGCTGGCGCCTCACGGCGCGCCAGTTGCGGCGTTATCCGGCGGCGGGCCCTGCTTTCTTTTGCTGTTGCGCTACCGGCCTCCGGCTTGCTTGGGCACGGACACCAAGCACAACACCATTACTTCACAAGCCCATCCAGCTCGTCATGCCCGGCCGAAATGCCGGGCATCCACGAATTAGCGAGCGGCACGACCGAAATTCGTGGATGGCCGGGACAAGCGGCTATGACGAAATGAGGGTGTTGGCACACTCAAATGTGGGCAACGGCAGGTCGTTGCCCACCTCAAGCGGGTTTGCCGGCCGGTTTGGCGGCGCCAGCGGTGCCAGCAGCCACGGACGCGGCATAGCGCTTCTCGGCGAGCCTCACCGCATAGATCGACAGTTCGTAAAGCAGCACGGTCGGAACGGCGAGCGCGAGCTGGCTGATCGGGTCGGGCGGGGTGAGCACGGCGGCCACGACGAACACGCCGAGGATCGCGTGACGGCGATAGCGCTTGAGCCCCGCCGAGGTGATCAGTCCGGCGCGGGCGAGCAGCGTGAGCAGCACCGGCAGCTGGAAGCAGATGCCGAAACCCAAGATCATCGCCATGATCAATGAGAGATATTCGCTCACCCGCGCGGTGAGATGGATCTGCACTTGGGTGTCGCCGGTCTGCTGCATGGAGAGAAAGAAGGTCATGGCGAGCGGCATCGCCACGAAATAGACGACGGCCGCGCCGATCAGAAACAGGATCGGCGTCGCAACCAGGAACGGGAGGAAGGCCTTGCGCTCGCTGCGATAGAGCCCCGGCGCCACGAACATGTAGATCTGCGAGGCGATCACCGGGAAGGCGATGAAGATCGCGCCGAACAGCGCGAGCTTGACCTGGGTGAAGAAGAATTCCTGCGGCGCGGTGTAGATCAGTTCGATCGGCGCATCCTCGCCGGCCGCGACGCGATAGGGCCAGAGCAGCAGATTGTAGATCGGCTTGGCGAAATAGAAGCACACCAGGAACGCCACGAAGATCGCGAACAGCGCCCAGATCAGCCTGCGGCGAAGCTCGACGAGATGCTCAAGAAGCGGCGCCTTGGTCGCTTCTATTTCGTCACCGTCCTGGCTCACGGCGCAGGCTCCGCCTTGGTCTTCGCCTGCTTGGCAGGCGTGTCACGCTTGGCCGCCGGTTTGGCGCTCCGCGTCGCTGACTTCGCGCTGCGCGGCTTGGGGGCGCGTTTCGCCACGGGATTGGCCGGCGAGCCCGGCAACGCGCCCGGCTCGCCTGGCAGCTCGTCCGGCTGAGGCGAAGGCGCTTTCGGCAACATCACCGGTTCCGCGGCCGCTGGCGGAACCTTCAGCCCGGCCTCAGCCTCCTTCGCCGCGCGTTCGAACGACTTGCGCGCATCCTCCAATTCACTTTCGAGCATCGCGTCGTCGAACTGGCGGCGGAACTCAGCCGCCGTGTGCTTCAGCTTGTTCGCGTAGCGGCCGAAGCTCCGCAAGACGCGCGGCAACTCCTTGGGGCCCACCACGACGATGGCCACGATGGCGATGACGAGAAGCTCCGACCAGCCGATGTCGAACATGAGCGTGTCTAAGCGCCGTTTGCGGCGCGCCTGCGACGGAATGCCTAGACTAGCCCGATTTGCCGCTCCGCGGGGCCTTGGCGGCGGTGCGTTTCGCAGGCTTGGGCTTGGCCGGCTTGTGCTCGATGGCCTTGGGCTCCTCCTCGGCAGCGGCCGTGTCGTCTTCGGAGAGGCCCTTCTTGAAGCTCTTGATGCCCTGGGCGAGGTCGCCCATCAGCTCGGAGATCTTCCCGCGCCCGAACAGGAGCACGAAGATCACGAGCACGATCAGGATATGCGACCAACTCAGTCCCATGACAGCCTCCGGCGCGCGTGAACCGGCACCGCGCGCTTCAATGCCGGCGCACTATGGCAGCGCCGCGCTTGGGCCGCAAGCCGGGGGGTTCCGCATCAGGCCGGCGGCGCGCCATTGTCGGCGGGGAAGACAAGCACCGCGCCGCGATCCACCGATACGCCAATCTCGGCGCCTTCAGGCGGCACGTCGCTTTCGCGCACGCGGGCGAGCAGCGGGGCATCGAGCCCCTGCACCGCCACCTCGACCAGCGCAACGTCACCGAGAAAGCGCGCATCGCGCACGCGCCCCGGCACCCCCTGCCCCGCCTCGAGCAGCCGCACGCCGCGCTGCCGCACGCAAACGATGGCGTCGGAACCATCGGCAAGACCGTTGGCCGCGAAGCGTCCGAGCGGGGTCGTGGCGCTTCCCTGCTCGATGCGGGCGGCGATCTCGTTGAGGTCAGAAAAAGTGCGCGCGGCGAGGATGTCCTTCGGCGCGCGGTAAAGGTCGAGCGCGCTTCCGATCTGGACGACGCGTCCCTTCCGCATCAACGCGACGCGATCGCCCATGCGCATCGCCTCCTCGGCATCGTGCGTGACGATGATCGCGGTGGCGTGGGTCTCGTGCATGATGGCGAGCGTCTCTTCGCGCATGCTTTCGCGCAAGCGAGAGTCGAGCCCCGAGAACGGCTCGTCCATCAGCA
Organism: uncultured Alphaproteobacteria bacterium; assembly: GCA_963821255.1. Classification (GTDB taxonomy): domain Bacteria; phylum Pseudomonadota; class Alphaproteobacteria; order Rhizobiales; family Methyloligellaceae; genus Methyloceanibacter. The sequence continues at coordinate 683,908 of CAWGCX010000011.1, forward strand.
CCACGCCCGGACGCGGCGCGATGGCCCGGGCAAGCGCCACGCGCTGCTGCTCGCCGCCGGAAAGGATGTGCGGATATTCGCCGGCGTAGTGGCCAAGACCCACGCGCTGAAGCGCGGCAAGCGCCTCGGCCTTGGCCTCGGCGCGGCTCAGCGAGCGCAGCCCGAAGGCGACGTTGTCGAGGATGGTGAGATGCGGGAAGAGCGCGTAGTCCTGGAACATCAGGCCGACGCCGCGCTTCTCGGGCGGCACGAAGCGGTTGGGCCCCGCGACCTCCTGCTCGTCGAGCAGCACGCGGCCGGAGTCCGGGCGCTCGACGCCGGCGGCGATCCTGAGCAGGGTCGTCTTGCCGCAACCCGACGGGCCGAGCAGGCAGAGCACCTCGCCCGGCGCCACGTCGAGGCTCACCTGGTCGAGCGCGACCATGTCCCCGAAATTGCGCGAGACGTCCTCGAAGGTGAGGCGTGCGGCGAAGGTGACGGCGGCCTTGCGCGCGGCCTTGCCACGCGTGGCCTTGCTGCGCTTACCGTTAGGGCCGCCAGCGCGCCCGCGCGGCTTCAGGAACTCGAGCATGCGCCCATCTAGGCGCTTGGACGCTGCGCGCGCAACTCCGCCGTTCGCTACTCGTGCCGCCCGTCGTCCTCGCCTTCGCCCAGCGGCTCGTCTTCGAGCGGATCCTCGTCCTCGCGGAGATCGGGCGCATCGTTAGGGTTCGGCATCGAGAAGCCGGGCGGCAGGTTTGAGTCGAGCAGGCCTGCGCCTTTCAGCTCGTTGAGACCCGGCAGGTCCTGGATGGAGTCGAAGCCGAAATGCTCGAGGAAGTCTTCGGTCGTGCCGTAGGTCACCGGCCTGCCCGGCGCGCGGCGGCGCCCGCGCAGCTTGATCCATCCCGTCTCGAGGAGAACGTCGATCGTGCCCTTGGACGTGGAGACGCCCCTGATCTCCTCGATCTCGGCCCGGGTGACCGGCTGGTGATAGGCGATGATCGCAAGCGTCTCGAGCGCCGCGCGCGACAGGCGCCGCTGCGCCACGGTTTCGCGCTCCAGCAGGAAGGACAAATCATCCGAAGTGCGGAAGGCCCATTTGCCGGCCACGCGCACGAGATTGACGCCGCGCCCGGCATAGAGGCTCTGCAGCTCTTCGAGCAGCGCCTTCATGTCCTCGCCTTCGACGAAATGTTTGGCGAGCGCCGCCTCGTCGATCGGCTCGGCGGCAGCGAACAGCAGTGCTTCGACGATGCGCAGCTTCTCGCGCCGATCGGTCGCCTGGAGCGCGATCACGTTGGAAGGAAGCGGCAGCGGAAGAAGCGTCCCGCCGCTCCTGCGCTCCGTATCGTCTTCCTCCATCAACGCTGCCCTACTCAATTGTTTGGCTGTCATGTGCGGCCTCATCCCCCTAGATCAATCCAAATCATGCGGCCCGATTGCGGCGGCGGATCAGGAGCGGCGCAAACGGCTTCTCCTGGCGGACTTCGAGCGTCCCCTCCCGCGTCATCTCGAGGCTCGCGGTGAAGCTGCTCGCGAGCGCGGTGCGCCGCGTCTCCGGGTTGACCAAAAACTCCGCCAGCAGCCGATCGAGCGGCGCCCAGTCGAGGCTCATGCCGAGCAGCCGCTCGAGCTCGCCGCGCGCTTCCTTCAGCGACCACACGGGACGCGGCTTCATGTGCAGCGTGCTCTTTGCCGCGCGCTGCCGTTGCTGCGCATAGGCTTTGAGCAGATCGTAGACATTGGCGTCGTAGACGCTCTTGCGCAGCACGCGGATCGGCTCGGGATCGCCGCGGGCAAAGATGTCGCGGCCAAGCCGCTTGCGCGTCATGAGCTGCGCGGAGGCCTCGCGCATCGCATGCAGGCGCTTCAGCCGGAACGCGAGCAGCGCAGCGAGCTCTTCGCCGGTCGGCTCGCCCTCCTCGCTCTTCTCGTCGGGCAGAAGCAGCTTCGACTTGAGGAACGCGAGCCACGCCGCCATGACAAGATAGTCCGCGGCGATCTCGAGCCTGAGCCGTCGCGCCTCGCCGATGAAGTCGAGATATTGTTGCGCGAGCGCGAGCACCGAGATCTTGGCGAGATCGACCTTCTGCGTGCGGGCGAGCGCCAGCAGCAGGTCGAGCGGCCCTTCGAAGCCCTCGACGTCGACGACCAGAAGTCTCGCCGGGAGCGGCATCGTCGCGTGCGTCGCTCTCCCAATCGGCAAAGTCGTCGCGCTCTTGCGGGTCTTGCGTCATGCGCGCCCCATCAGGTCGCCAAGCTCGGCCCGCGCGACCATCGTCTCGCCTTGTGCCGCGTCGGTGACCAGCGAAATTGCACCTGCAACATCAAATGGTTGCGGCTCCTTAAGGCGGCCGCGCGCGGCCTCGAAACGCTCGGCCGCGACCCCATCGAGCGGCGGCACGGCAGCCCCGATCTTGAGCATCTCGGAGAGCTCGCCGCTGCAATGCAGCGCCACATCGCAGCCCGCTGCGATCACGTCGCGCGCGCGCTGCGCATAAGCACCGTCAAGCGCCTGCATGCCGATGTCGTCGCTCATGACGAGCCCCTTAAGCCCCAGCCGCTCACGAATCACCTCGCCCATTATAACGGGCGATACGCTTGCCGGTCGCCGGTCGTCGAAGGCCGTGAGCAGGACATGCGCGGTCATGGCGAGCGGCGCGTCGGCGAGCGCGCGGAAGGGGCGGAAGTCGGTCGCGTCGAGCTCGGCGGGGCTTGCGTCGATGCGCGGCAGTGCGAGGTGGCTGTCGGCATGCGCGCGGCCATGGCCTGGCACATGCTTGACGACCGGCAGCACGCCGCCCGCAAGCGTGCCGTCCATCACCGCACGGCCGAGCGCGATGACAATGTCCGGATTGTCGCTGAAGGCGCGGTCGCCGATGATCTCGTGCGCGCCACGTTCCGGCACGTCGAGCACGGGCGTGCAATTGACATTGATGCCCGCGTCGCGGAGTTCCTGTGCCATCAGCCGCGCGGCCAAGAAAGCCGCCTGCTTCGCGGCCGCGGGCGCAGTCTCGTACAGCCTGCCAAAGCAGCGTGCTGGCGGCATGGCGCGCCAATAGGGCGGGCGGAGGCGCTGCACGCGGCCGCCCTCCTGATCAATCAGCACGAGCACCTCGTCGCTCTCGACCGCGTCCTTGAAGGCGGCGATGAGCGAGGCGATCTGGGCCGGGGTCTCGCAATTCCGCGCGAAGAGAATGAGGCCGCAGGGCTTCTCTGCCGCGAAGAAACGGCGTTCGTCGTCGGAGAGCTCGGTCCCCGCGCAACCGGTAATGAAGGCCTTGAGGGTCACGACGCGGGCGTACGTGCGCGGTGGCGGGCGGTCAAGCCATTCCCGCGCGGGCGGGAGGGGCTTTATTGCGCTATGACTAGACAGTCCGGCAGGCCTTGCGACTTGAGCTGGCCGCACAATTTATCGGCCGCGCCCTTGCTGTCGATCGGGCCGACGCGCAAGCGATACCACTTGCCCTTCGCGCCAAGATCCGCCGGCTGCACCATGGGCCGGTAGTTGGCAAGCAAGCTCGGATATTTCTGCTGAATGTCCGCGAAGGTCGCGAGCGCCTCGGTCTGGTTCTTCTTCGCACCCAGCTGCACGACATATTTCGACGGCGCGGCAGGCGCCGACGTGGGCTCTGCCGCCGCCATTTGCTGCGCCGCCGCCGGAGCCTCGGCGGGTTGCGGCATGGCGGCGGTCGCCTCCGCGGCTTGGGTCGCGGCCGCCGCCATCTGGGCGGCAGGCTCCTCGGGCATCTCGACCGAGCCGTCCGGAAGCACGCGCATCGTCTTGACCTTGCGCGGGCCGCCATCTGCGTCCTCAGCCGAAGCCATATCGACGGATTGCGTCGTTGGCGGCGTGACGAGGTCGGTGGTGGCAACGGGCACCGGCATGCCGGCGGCGCCCGGCGATGGCGGCAGGGCCGGGACGGCGATCTCTTCCTGACGCGGCACGAGCTTCTCGGCCTCGGGCTCGTCCCCATTGGTCAGGCGGTCGTAGATGAGTTTGTTCTTGTGCGGAAATTCCTTGCCGCCGGCCTCGGCAGGCATCTCCTTGACGGGGCGATTGTCGGCCTGGACCAGCGGAGGCTCGCCGCCGCTGCCAATCCCGCCGCCGCTCTGCTTGTAAGCGAAAGCGAGCGCGCCGCCGAGTGCGATCGCGCCGAGCAGCGCGCTTCCTACCATGAACACGCTGCGGCCTTTGAACGAGGACTGCTTGCCGCCCGCGCTTGGCGGCGGCAGGACCTGATCGTCGTCGAGGAAGTCCGCATCGGCCCGCTCGCCTTCGTAGAAATTCGGGGCCTGCGCGCTAGGCGCCGCGGAACCCAAGCCGATCTGCGGGGGCTGGTCGTAAATGGCATCGAACGCCTGGAGTTGCCGCCGCGGATCGCTCGCCGGCACGTGCGACTGCGGCGCACTCTGCGCCGGCATGGCAAATTCCTGCGTCGGCTCCTCGCCATACGCCTCGAAACTCGCATCCTGGACGTGCTGCGGCTGCTGCGGCGCATAGGCATGACCGGCATTGCCGCCGAGACCCGCGTCGAGATTCGCGAACGGCGAGGCGCCGGAAAAGCTGTTCGTGTCGAAGGCAGGCTCCGGGAAGCTCGCATCGCCGAAGTTCTGGTTCTGGAAGCTCTGCGGGGCAAAGCTCGGCTCGGCGAAGCTCACGTCCCTGCGGCCAAGATCAGGCGCGCTCGTCTGCGGGAAGCTCGGATCGAAAGAGGGCTCGGGGAAGCTCGCGTCGGGGAAGCTCGGCGCCTGATAGTTGTTCAGGCCCTGGTAGCCGGGCGTCGCACCGTTGAAGTTGGACGAAGGAAAAGGCTGAGGCGGCGGAGAGTTGGAAAAGTTCGGCGAGCGATAGGCCGGCTCATAATCGGGAAGCGCATAGTTGCCGCCCTGAGGCCCCGGCTGCTGGCGCGCGTAGCTCGGCGCCGCGGGCTGCGGTGCGGAGGGCTGGCTCGGCGGATACGGGTTGAAGGACGGCGCCGGCTCCGGAGCTGCCGGGATCGGCTCGTTGCCGCGGGTCACGGGCGTGTAGGTCGGCATCGGCGCGAAGACGGAGCTGCCTCCGCCAAACATCGGCTGAGGCTGTCCCATAAGGGGTCTGCCGGGTCCTTGAGCCATGGAGAATACCTCGCTCTTATTGGTATCGAGCGCGCTCCCGCCCCAGGCCTCACTGCCCGGAGCCGTACCCACACCCTGTCTGTTCGCAAAACCTGACTGCAAATTGGGGACCGGACCGGCCTTCCGGCCGTGCCCGTTATCCTGCATGGACATGGTACTTCCCTCGAACCACCCCCCGCCCCTCAGGTAAGCTTAATGCAGCTCGTCCATGGCGTGTACGCCGAGAATCCCCATTCCCAACGCCAAAACACGCTTTGTGGCAACCACAAGCGATACGCGAGCACGTGTTAACTCTCGGTCACTTTCGTAAATAAATCGTAATTGTGGCAAGTCTTTGCCTCGGTTCCAGAGGCCGTGGAAGTCCCCCGCCAGCGCGTAGAGATAGAAGCCAATGCGGTGCGGCTCATGCGCCAAAGCGGCCGCCTCGACCAGGCGCGGGAACTGCGCGAGCCGGCGGATCAGCCCGAGCTCGGCCTCGTCCTCAAGTCTTACTAAATCCGCCCGCGCCAACACACGCTCCCCGGCATCGAGATCGGGATAAAGCTCGCGCACGTTACGCAGAACGGAACTCGCCCGTGCGTGGGCGTACTGGACATAGAACACCGGGTTGTCGCGCGACTGCTCGAGCACCTTGGCGAAATCGAAATCGAGCGGCGCGTCGTTCTTCCGGTAGAGCATCATGAAACGAACGGGCCCCGCGCCCACTTCGTCCACGACGTCCCGGAGAGTCACGAAAGTCCCGGCACGCTTGGACATCTTGACAGGCTCACCAGCCCGAAACAAGCGAACAAGCTGACAAATCTTGATGTCCAGGTCTGCCTTGCCGCCGGAGAGCGCGGCGATCGCGGCCTTCATGCGCCTGATATGGCCGCTGTGGTCGGCGCCCCACACGTCGATCATGGTGTTGAAGCCGCGTCTGAACTTGTCGCGGTGATAGGCGATGTCGCCGGCGAAATAGGTGTAGGTGCCGTCGGCCTTCATGAGCGGGCGGTCGACGTCGTCGCCGAACTCCGTGGAGCGGAACAGGAGCTGCTCCCGATCCTCCCAGTCCTCGTCGACCTTGCCCTTGGGCGGCGGCAGACGACCCTTGTAGATGAGGCCCTTGGCATCGAGCTCGGCGATGGTCTCGGCAACCTCGTCGCGCGGGCCTTCGCTCAAACTGCGCTCGGAGAAGAATACGTCGTGACGGATGCCGAGCTGGGCGAGATCGTCCTCGATCATGGCGAGCATCGATTGGAGTGCTGCGGCGCGCACGATGGGCAGCCACTGCGCTTCTTTCATATCGAGCAGCTCGGTGCCGTGCTGGTCGGCAAGCGCGCGGCCAACGGGCTTCAGATAATCGCCCGGATAGAGGCCTTCCGGAATCTCGCCGATCTCCTCGCCGAGCGCCTCGCGGTAGCGCAGGTAAGCCGAGCGGGCGAGCGCATCGACCTGCGCGCCCGCGTCGTTGACATAGTATTCCCGCGTCACGTCGTAGCCAGCGAAGGCGAGCAGATTGGCGAGCGCATCGCCGAAGACCGCGCCCCGGCAGTGGCCCACATGCATCGGCCCGGTCGGGTTCGCCGAGACATATTCCACGTTGACCGGCGCGCTTTTGCCGATGGCGCTCCGCCCATAATCTTCGCCCTGCTCGAGCAGCATGCGCAGCACGCTCGGCCAGAAGGCGCGAGAGAGAGTCAGATTGATAAAGCCAGGGCCCGCGATCTCAACCTTGTCGATCAGCGGGTCTGCTGCGATCAGCGGCGCCAGGCGCTTGGCGAGCGCGCGGGGGGGCTGACTGGCAGCCTTGGCCAGCACCATGGCGGCGTTGGTCGCGAAGTCGCCATGGGACGCGTCCTTGGGTGGCTCGAGCGTGATGCCCTCGGTGCTCGCATCGTGCGGCACGACGCCGTCATGCTTGAGCTGCTGGACGGCGGCAAGCACGCGCCCGTGAAACCCTGCGAAGACGTCCATGGCAGCTCCGGAAGGTGGCTGGCGGGCGACTAACGTAAATCGGGTGTGGCGTCAAACAAGCGGCGGTGCTCTTCGAGCGCGAAGCGGTCGGTCTGGCCGGCGATGAAGTCCGCGACGTGGCGCGCGTAGCCTTGAGTGCCCGGCTCGGGCGCCTGCTCGCGCCATTCGGCGGGGAGCGAAAAGGGGTCGGCGCTATAGCGCGCGAAGAGATCGCGCACCACGCTTCCGGCTTCGCGCATGATGCGCTCGATGCGCGCATGCCGGTAGACGCGGGTGTGGAGGAAGGCGCGGAGCTCGTCGACGCCCGCGCGCATCGTCTCGGAGAAGGCGACCATGGCGCGACCCGCATGCCGCACGTCGTCGGCGCTCCGCGGCGCAAGTGTTTCGAGCCGCCGGCTCGTCTCGGCGATCACGTCCTCGATCATGGCCGAGATCAGCCGGCGGTTCATTTCGTTCAGGAGACGTCCGCCGCTGATGCCCGGATAGGCCGCGCGCACGGTCTCGAGCATCGCGCGCACGATCGGCACCTCGGCAAGCTCGTCGAGCCCGACCAGACCCGCGCGGTAGCCGTCGTCGATGTCGTGATTGTTGTAGGCGATGTCGTCGGCGAGCGCGGCGGCTTGCGCCTCGAGTGACGCATAGGTGGCGAGTTCGAGGTCGTGACGGGCGCAATAGGCAAGGATCTGATCCGGCACGGGTGCTGTTGCCACCGGCCCGAGCAGCGGGCCGTTATGCTTGACGAGGCCTTCGAGCGTCTCCCAGGTGAGATTGAGCCCGTCGAAATTCGCGTAACGGCGTTCGAGCGCGGTGACCACGCGCAAAGACTGGGCGTTGTGGTCGAAGTTCCCTGCCACTTGCATCGCCGCATCGAGCGCGCGCTCGCCGGCGTGTCCGAAGGGCGGATGGCCGAGATCATGCGCGAGCGCCAGCGCCTCGGCGAGGTCTTCGTCGACACGGAGCGTCCGCGCGATCGAGCGGGCGATCTGCGCGACTTCGAGACTGTGGGTGAGGCGCGAGCGATAGTGGTCGCCCTCGTGATAGATGAAGACCTGGGTCTTGTAGTTCAGCCGGCGGAAGGCGGCCGAATGCAGGATGCGGTCGCGGTCGCGTTGGTAAAGCGAGCGCGTGGGGTCCACGGGCTCCGGATAGAGCCGGCCGCGGCTCAGAGCCGGATCGACGGCGTAAGCCGCAAGCCGGCGCAAGTGAGGCGGATATCCGCCTTCGCGCGCTTCTCCGGCGAGCGCCCCAGGTTCGTTGCGTTTGCCTTTGATTGACAAGCCGGTGCACCATCCTATGTTTCACCCAAGGATTGGCTACACCCAAGATGAGCGAACCGTCCATCACCATCAGCCCGCGCGCGGCGCGGCGCATCGCCGAGCTCCTGAGCGGCGAGGAGGCGCAGGCGCTGTTTCGCGTCAGCGTCGAGGGCGGCGGCTGCTCGGGCTTCCAGTACCGCTTCGACCTCGTCAAGGAGCGCGCGCCCGACGATCTCCTGGTCGAGCGCGACGGGGCGCGCGTGGTGGTCGATCCGATCTCGCTCGGTTTCCTGCAAAGCGCGGAGCTCGATTTCGTCGACGACCTGATCGGCGCGCAGTTCAAGGTCAACAACCCAAACGTGACGGCAGCCTGCGGCTGCGGCACGAGCTTCTCGGTCTAGGCCTCGCCCTCGGCCCGTGCGCGGCAGACGAGCTCGATGGGCGCCATCACGCCCTCCTCGTAGAGACTCACCACATTCGCGAACATCGCGGGGCCTTCGCCCTTGAGCAGCAAGTGGATGCCGAGCAGCGGCATGCCTTTCTCGCCGGCGCGTGCGGCTTGCTCGCGAAAGAAGGCGCGGGCGACTTCGAGGCGATTACGCCCGCGCTCGATGACGAAGCCGCCTTCGTGCAGCGCACGGCGATAGTCGGCGAGGGTCGCAAGAAAGCTCGTCTCTGCGGTTTGCGCGAAGGGCAACGGAAAGCGCGGCTCGCCCTGCTCGGTCAACATTACGTCGTAGATGCCGAAGGTCGCGTTGTCCTTGAGCACGCGGCGGATCTCCGCGAATAACGCTGCCTTGTCTTCGATGTTCATGCCGACATGCATCATGTAGGCGCCGTCGAACGTGCCGGGCGCGAAGGGAAGGTCAAGCGCGCTTGCCTGGCGGTAGTCGATCCGGCCGGCGAGACTTCGTGCGGCGCGCGAGCGCTTGCGCCGTGCGCACGAACTCGTCGGTGAGGTCGATGCCGGTGACGCGGCAGCCATAGGTCTCGGCGATATAGCGCGACGGCCCGCCGATGCCGCAACCCACGTCGAGGATGTGCATCTCGGGCGTGAAGCCGAGCTCGGCGGCAAACGCGATCGTGGCCTCGCGGCCGCCGGTATGGAACTCATCGACCGGCGCGAGGTCCGCGAGCGTCAGCCATTCGATGTCCTTGCCGTCGGCGGCGAGCAGGTCGAGGATCTTCTTTTCGAGCTCGGCTTGCGCATAGTGGCGCGCCACGCGCTGCTCGATCGTGCCGGGTTCCGCCAAGGCCGCCTCCCGTTTCCGCCAGCGATCCGCCATGTTACCACGGCCCATCGCGGCCGGCTTATCCCCGGCGCGGATGGGATTGGGGACGCTGAACGCAAAATCCGATGAAAATCGCCACCTGGAACATCAACGGCATCAAGGCGCGGCTAGACGCAGCCACGACCTGGCTCAAGCAAGCAAACCCCGACATAGCCTGCTTCCAGGAGATCAAATGCGTCGATGAGGCCTTTCCGAGCGAGGTTTTCGAGGCGCTCGGCTACAATGTCGCGGTGCATGGGCAGAAGGGCTTCAACGGGGTTGCGTTGCTCTCCAAGCTGCCCTTTGACGAGGTCGCCCCGCGGCTTGCCGGCGATCCCGACGACGTGCAAGCGCGCTACCTCGAAGCCGTCATCTCGGTGCCGTCGGGCGCGCTCAGGCTGATCAATATCTACCTACCGAACGGCAATCCGCCAGGCAGCGAAAAGTTCGCCTACAAGCTCGCTTGGATGAGCCGGCTACGCGAGCGGGTGAAGGCGCTGCTTGCACTCGAAGAGACGATGATCATCGCCGGCGACTTCAACGTCATCCCGGCGCCGGAGGACGTCTACAACCCGGCGGTCTGGATGGACGATGCACTGTTCCGCGCGGAGACGCGCGCGCATTTCCGCGTGCTGCTCAATCTCGGTCTGACTTGCGCCTTCCGCGCCTGCCACGACGAGCCGCATCGCTATACGTTCTGGGACTATCAGGCCGGCGCCTGGCAGAAGAACCAGGGCCTGCGCATCGATCATCTCTTGCTCTCGCCGCAAGCGGCCGACCGGCTGCAGGCTTGCGAGATCGATCCAAGCCCGCGCGGCTGGGAGAAGCCGTCGGACCACGTGCCGATCTGGGTCGAATTGACCGTCTAAGGTTTGAGGCCCGAGGATTCCGCGGGCGCGCCGAAGCCAACCGATAGCCCGATGGGCGCGGGATGGGGCGCGGTCAGCGGCTGAGACTCGCCGGGCGCGGCAGCAGCTGGCGCCGCGGGATCCGCCCTCATGGTCGGCATGGCCTCAACCGCCCTGGCCTTGGGAGGGGTCATCGCGGCTTCGGTTCTCGCGCCGCCAAATTCCGGAAGCAGCACCTCGGCTTCCTTGCGCGTGGCATTGTCGGACGCGGCGAAGCATTCCTGATAGAGGTCGGCGATCCATTGCGGCTCGCGTCCACCGGCTTGTGCGTTCTCATGCGCGAGCGTGATCAGGGCAAGCCCCCTCGCCCGCCGCTGGCGAACCTCCTCGCCGCGCCACAGCAGTCCGCCGAGCGTCGCTTGTGCGGCCGCGTGTTGCTTCTTGGCGGCGGCGGCCAGCCAGTTCACGGCAAGCCCGACATTCTTCTCGACGCCCGATCCGGAAAGATAGAGCTGCGCGAGGCGATATTGCGCCTCGGCGTTGCCGAAATAGCTCGCCGCATGGCGGAACAGCTTCGCCGCATAGCCTGGAGCCGGCGCCAGCGACATGGCAGGCACGCCGTCGACATAATACTGGCCAAGCGCAACGAAGGCTTCGCCGACATATTTCGCGACCGGGCTCGAGGGGACGATGTCGGCATGCTGATTGGCGATCTGCTGGAAGTAGAAGAAGGCCTTGGCATCGTCCTGCGGCAGGTTGTTGCCGGCGGCATAACCCCGCGCGAGCTTGAGCTGCGCGCCAAGCACGCCGCGATGGGCGGCATATTCGAGCGCCGGCAGCGCCGCATTAGGCCGGCCCGCCTTGAGCGCGCTCGATCCCTGGCGATAGGCCTCGGTCGCGGACGGGTAGGGCTGCTGCTCCTCGGCGATCGCCGCCAAGGGCACCAGGAACATGAGCGCGGCAAGCGCGCCCGCTTTGCCGTTACACGTCCGCATAGCACTTCACTTCCGCGCCCGCGCCCGGATGGGTCACGGCGCCCGTGCGGGCCGGCCCGACCTCGTTCGCGTATTTCCACAGATAGCCGCTCTGGAATTGGCAGGGCCGCGCCTTCCAGGTCTTGGCGCGCTTGTTAAGCTCGGCCTCGCTGAGCTCGACATCGAGCGTGCCGTTCTCCGCATCGAGCACGATGATGTCGCCGTCGCGCAGCAGTCCGATCGGGCCGCCGAGAGCGGCTTCTGGGCCGACATGGCCGACGCAGAACCCGCGCGTCGCACCGGAGAAGCGGCCGTCGGTGATGAGCGCGACCTTGTCGCCCATGCCCTGGCCGTAAAGCGCCGCGGTCGTCGACAGCATCTCGCGCATGCCGGGACCCCCTTTCGGGCCTTCGTAGCGGATGACGATCACGTCTCCCTCTTTGTACTTTTTGGCGCTGACCGCGGCGAAGGCGTCTTCCTCGCAGTCGAAGCAGCGGGCGGACCCGCGAAACTTCTGGGTCTTCAGACCCGCGACCTTGACGATGGCGCCATCAGGCGCGAGCGATCCGCGCAAGCCGACAACACCCCCCGTGGGCGACAACGGCTTGTCTGCGGAACGCACGACATCCTGGTCCGGGTTCCATTTCACCCGGGCCAGATTGTCCTTCATGGTGCGGCCGGTGACGGTGAGGCAGTCGCCATGCAGATAGCCGTGATCCAGCAGGGTCTTGAGCAGGAGCGGAACGCCGCCCGCCTCGAACATATCCTTGGCGACATAGCGGCCGCTCGGCTTTAGATCGGCGATGTAAGGCGTGCGCTTAAGCACCTCGGCCACATCGAAAAGATCGAATTCGATGCCGCATTCATGCGCGATGGCTGGCAGATGCAGCGCCGCGTTGGTGGAGCCGCCGGACGCCGCCACAACAGCAGCCGCGTTTTCCAGCGCCTCGCGGGTGACGATGTCACGCGGACGGATGTTGAGCGCGATCAGGTCCATGACTTTCTCGCCCGCAGCCATGCAGAAGCTGTCGCGGATCTCGTACGGCGCAGGCGCGCCAGCCGAATAGGGCAGCGCGAGACCGATGGCCTCTGAGACCGTGGCCATGGTGTTGGCGGTGAACTGCGCCCCGCAGGCGCCGGCGGATGGGCACGCCACATGCTCGAGCTCGTCGAGGTCCTCGGGCGACATCTTTCCGACGGAGAACTGGCCGACGGCCTCGAACAAATCCTGCACGGTGACTGGACGGCCGCGGAACGAGCCCGGCAGGATCGAGCCGCCATAGATGAAGATGGACGGCACGTTCAGCCGGCACATCGCCATCATCATGCCGGGCAAAGACTTGTCGCAGCCCGCTAGGCCGATCAGCGCGTCGTAGCAATGGCCGCGCATGGTGAGCTCGACCGAATCGGCGATCACCTCGCGCGAAGGCAGCGAGGACTTCATGCCCTCGTGCCCCATGGCGATGCCGTCGGTGACGGTGATGGTGCAGAATTCGCGCGCCGTGCCGTTCGCGGCGGCGACGCCCTGTTTCACGGCCTGCGCTTGGCGCATCAGGGCGATATTGCAGGGAGCGGCTTCGTTCCAGCAGGTGGCGACGCCGACAAAGGGCTGGTGGATCTGCTCGCGCGACAGCCCCATCGCGTAGTAATAGGAGCGATGCGGGGCGCGATGCGGCCCCTCGGTCACATGCCGGCTCGGCAAGCGTGTTTTATCGAACGTCTTAGCGTCCATCTGGCTAATGCCCGGATGAGCCTTGTTTGAGACGGCGATACGAGTCTCCGCCAATCGTCTCAGCCGGGTCGTTCCCTGGCCCGCCCCCCTCGCTTTAACGCTGCGAGATGTATTCCGGCCGCTACTCCTGTAATCGTGTCGATGTCCCAAAGTTTTATGGCGCAAAGGAGGCGCAAATGCCGCAGTCTGTGGCAAATTAGTTACAGTTCTATGGATTCTGAATGATGATTTCGCGCCAGGCGCAAATATTGGGCTGTCTTGCCGCTAAGCAAGCCTAGTAGCTTGCTTTTTCCGGGTTGGGTGTGGCGTCTGGTGGCGGCCGCCCAAAGCGGGCCTAAAGCGCGGCCTCGAGACGTTTGAGGGCCTGTTCGAGCTTGGCCGCGACGGCCTCGGCCTCGACTTTGCGCTCGCGCTGCTCCTCAACCACATGCTCGGGGGCACGGGAGACAAATTTCTCGTTGGACAGCTTGGCGTCGAGCTGCGCGATCTCGCTGCCGACTTTGTCGATCTCCCGCTTGAGGCGCTTCGACTCGGCATCGATGTCGATGATGCCCGCGAGCGGAAGCGCCAGCGTCGCCTCGTCGAGCACGACCTGCACGGCACCTGGCTGCGGCCTGCCGAATTCGAGGCTCTCAAGGCGGGCGAGCCGCTTGATGGTCTCGCCATGGCGGGCGACCCGCGCCTTGGTCTCGGGCCCGGCAAAGGCAATCACCAGCGGCACCTTGGCTGCAGCCGGCACGTTCATCTCGACGCGCACCGAGCGCACCTCTGAGACGAGCTTGATCAGCCAGCCGATCTCGGCGTCGGCCTCGGCACTTTCGAGCCCGCGATGCGCGGGCCAGGACGCGAGCATCAACAGGGTCGGCCTCGCCTCACCCACAGGTACGAGCTTCGCCCACAGCTCCTCGGTGATGAAAGGCATAAAGGGATGCAGCACGGTCAGAGCCTGGTCGAGTACGAAAGCAGCGGTAGCGCGCGTCTCGGCGGCGGCCTTGGCGTCGACGCCGCCGAGGATCGGCTTGATCAGCTCGAGATACCAGTCGCAGAAGACGTGCCAAACGAAATGGTAGATGGCGGCAGCCGCTTCGTTGAAACGGAAATTCGCGATCGCCTCGGTCACGGCGGCAAGCGTGCGCTCGCTCTCGCCGAGGATCCAGCGATTGACCGTCGCGCGTGCCGTCGCCGGATCGAAGCCCGGCACGGGCACGCAGCCATTGATCTCGGCGAAACGCGCGGCATTCCACAGCTTGGTCGCGAAATTGCGATAGCCCTCGACGCGCGAGGTCGAGAGCTTGATGTCGCGCCCTTGCGCCGCCATAGCGGCCAGCGTGAATCTCAGCGCGTCGGCGCCATAAGCGTCGATCAGCTCCAGGGGATCGATGACATTCCCCTTCGACTTCGACATCTTCTGGCCCTTCTCGTCGCGGACCAACGCATGGATGTAGACGTCGCGGAACGGCACCTCTTCCATGACGTGCAGGCCCATCATCATCATGCGGGCGACCCAGAAGAAGATGATGTCGAAGCCGGTGACGAGCACGTCGGTCGGATAGTAGCGCGCAAGCTCGGGCGTCTTGTCGGGCCAGCCGAGCGTCGAGAACGGCCAGAGCGCGGACGAGAACCAGGTGTCGAGCACATCCTCGTCGCGCTTCAGCGCAACCCTCTCACCGTAATGCTCCTTGGCGAGCGCGGCTGCGGCCGTCTCGTCCTCGGCAACAAAGACCTTGCCATCGGGCCCGTACCAGGCGGGGATCTGATGCCCCCACCAAAGCTGCCGCGACACGCACCAGGGCTGAATGTTCTCCATCCAGCGGAAGTAGGTCGACTCCCAAGTCTTCGGCACGAAGGTCGTGCGGCCCCGCTTGACTGCCTCGATCGCGGGTTTCGCGAGCGACGCGGCATCGACATACCACTGGTCGGTGAGACGCGGCTCGATCACGGCGTGGGAACGGTCGCCATGCGGCACGCTATGGACGTGCTGCTCGATCTTCTCGACCAACCCGTCCGCTTCAAGCTGATGCACGAGCATCTTCCGCGCGGCAAAGCGGAACACGCCGTTGAATTCGAGAATCGTTGCCTTGAGTTGCGGAGTCAGTTCCACACCTTGGATGAAGTCGGGCTTGTCGAGCTCGAGCTTTCCCTCCGGTCCCATGATGTTGATCATGGGGAGCCCATGGCGCTTGCCGACCTCGAAATCGTTGAAGTCGTGCGCGGGCGTGATCTTCACCGCGCCCGAGCCTTTCTCGGGATCGGAATATTCGTCGGCGATGATGGGGATACGGCGGCCAACCAGCGGCAGGATCGCGTGCGCCTTCGCCTGGATGAGGTGCTGGTAGCGCGGATCGTCGGGATGGATGGCGACGGCGGTGTCGCCAAGCATGGTCTCGGGACGCGTGGTGGCAACGACGATATAGGTCGACGGATCGCTCGGGTCGAACCTCTTGCCTTCGATCGGATAGCGCAGGTGCCAGAGATGGCCCTTGGTCTCGACCTGCTCCACCTCAAGATCGGAGATGGCGGTGAGCAGCTCGGGGTCCCAGTTGACGAGCCGCTTGTCCTTGTAGATCAGTCCGGCGCGGTAAAGCTCGACGAACACTTTGCGCACCGCGCGCGACAGGCCCTCGTCCATCGTAAAGCGCAGCCGCGACCAGTCGCAGGAAGCGCCGAGCCGTTTAAGCTGGCCGACGATGGTGTTGCCGGACTCTTCTTTCCACTGCCAGACGCGCTCGACGAATTTCTCCCGCCCGAGCGCGCAGCGGTTCGGCTCCTGCCGCTCCATCAATTGACGCTCGACCACCATCTGCGTGGCGATGCCGGCATGGTCGGTGCCCGGCTGCCACAGCACGTCGCGCCCGCGCATGCGCTCGAAGCGCACAAGCAGGTCCTGCAGCGTGTTGTTGAGGGCGTGGCCCATATGCAGCGAGCCCGTCACGTTGGGCGGCGGGATGACGATGGCGAAGGGCCGCGCCTCCTTGCGGTCCGCGCGGCCTGCCGCGAACGCATTCGCGTCCTCCCAGGCGCGATAGACGGGGCTTTCGATGGCGTGGGGCTGATAGGTCTTGTCGAGCATGGACGCGAGAGATGTTGCGCGAAGCGGGTCGCGCGCGTCCTACGCCGTTGCCTTCCGCGCTGTCAACCTTGGGACGGCGTCAGTCGCGCTGGAAACGTGCCGGATCGTTCCGGATCTCGTCCTTGAGCGCCGCCGTCACCACCCGCGCCATGTTCTCATCCAGCCATTGCTGGAGCATGGGACGGAGGATGTCCTTGATGCTTTCCTCGATGGCCTTGGTGGAACCGGCGGGAAGACCCGACGCTGCAGCCAGATCCTCATACGGGCCAGACCCATTGGTCGGACGCGTCATAAAGTCGGACTCATAGTCGGGCTTGAACGTCGTCTCTCCCGGCTCGGCGGAAGGCTCCTCGTCCGGAATACCGACCATCTCCAACGTCCCGGTGGTGTCGACCTCGAACTCGGTCAGCACGAGTTCCAGCTCGGCTTCTGGCGCGGAGTCCAGTTGAGGTTCAGGCTGAAGTGGAATGAAGCCGGGCACGGGCGCAGGCTCAGGGATGAACCCCGACATGGTTTGCGGCTCAAGCCCGAACAAGGGCGGCGGCGATACAGGCTGCGGCGCCGGCCCGGACGCCGACATGTAGTTCGGTGGCGGCGGGGGTGCCGAGGTGGGCACCTGCCCGGCTCTCAACGCGGCGATTGCGCGCTCGAGCGCGGATGCCGCCTCCTCGCTCGCCGACATCTTGCGCTGCGGAGGCTCCATGGACACAGGCGCCTGCGGTGGAGGGGGTGATGGCGCCATCTGCACAGGCGGCGCGGGTTCGGGCTGAGGCGCGGCTTCGGCTTCGAGCTCTATCGGCTCGGGCTCCGGCTCTGGTTCTGGCTCAAGCTCAAGGGACGGCTCGTCGGGCTGGATTTCCACAATCTCCAGCTCTTCGACAAGCTCCAACGTCTCGACCGGCTCGAGCCCGCCGAGTTCCGCCGTGAGGTCGAGGATCTCTTCGGCCGCGGAATCCTCCGCAGGCTCCTCCACCGGACCGGGCGCGCCGCCGCTCAGCACGCGCGCAATGTCGTGGATGATCTTGTCGTCCGCCTCGCCCTCCACGAGCTCGAGGTGATCGTCGTCCTCTTGGCTCGCGGAAGCGCTTTGCGGCTGCTGCTCCGTGCTCGCCTCGTCCTCCGAGATGATCCGACGGATGGAGGCAAGTATCTCCTCCATTGTCGGCTCAGGAGCCCGCTCTGTACTGCTCATGACTGATCCCTTGGCGCCGCCCATGATTAAAACCCCGCATCACCCGGCGGTCAAATACCACATGGCTCCGGGTGTCAAGTTTAACACCGTCAACGCGCACGTCTCAACTTGGTTGGGTATCCCCTTGAATGGTAAACGCGGACGGCCCGGTTTGGTTCACTCGTCGGGCACTGGCGGCGCCGGCGGCCTAAGGCCGAACCACTTGTTCTTGATGATGTCATAATGCTCGATCGGATCGTAATAAGGCACTGACAGTCCGAGAGTTTGTGCATCCATCCGCCCGATCGCGGCATGCAGCGAATATTCCGCCACGACGCGGTCGCGGAGCGCCGAGACGAGCCCGATCTGCGAGTTGAGCAGCTCGCGCGTGGCGTCGAGCACGTCGAGCGTGGTGCGCTGGCCGACCTTCTCCTCCTCGCGCACGCCTGTGAGCGCGATCTTGTTGGCCGCGACGGCTGCCTGCGCCGAAGTGATCGCAGGGCCCGAGGACTGCAGGATGCCCCAATTGGCGATCACGTCGGCATGCACTCTGAGCCGTGAATCCTCGACCTGCTTCTTGAGCTGGTTGTTGGTTTCCTTTGCCTGGCGGACGCGGGCCGACACGCTGCCACCCTGGTAGAAGGGAACATTCACCCGCCCCGTCACAGTGGTGGTCTCGAGCTCCCTGAGCGACTGGCTCTCGTCGAAGCGCTTCTCATACTCCGCTTCGAGCCTCACGTCGGGCAGCATCTCGCCCATGATCTGATCCACCGCGTAGAGCGAGGCCTCCTCGTCGTAAACCGCGGCGAGAATGATCGGGTTCTCGCCATCGCCTAGCGTCATTGCCTCGTTGAGCGTCCCGGGCAAGAGGTGGCGGATCGATGGCGGCGTCACGAGATTGCCGGGTGGATGACCGATGATCTGCTGATAAGCGGCGCGGCTCGTCTTCAAATTGGCTTGAGCCGCGGCGAGCGTGGCGAGAGCTTCGGAGCGCCGCGCCTCGGCTTGCGCCACGTCTGTACGCGTCACCTCGCCGACATCGAAGCGGTCCTGTGTCGCCTTTAGCTGCTCGCTCAACACTTTGACGTCGTTCTCGCGCAGGCGGACCACCGCCTGATCACGCACGACATTGACATAGGCGGTAACCGCGTCGAGCAGCACGGTCTGCTCAACGCTGCGCAGTGCTTCGCGCGCGGCCTGCACCGTGGCCTTGGCCTGGCGCACGGCATTGATGTTCTGGAAGCCTTCGAAGACAGGCTGAGAGAGCTGGACCGCGTAGCCGTGCGGGTGTGTGGTGCCGCCGCCCTGGGTCAACCCGGCGATGCCGAGATCGACGGCCTGGCCACCGGTCGTCGCGCCCCTCGCGCGTTCGACGTTCTGCTTGACGAAGTTCCAGTCGGCCATGCCGCTGACAAAGGGACGCATGCCGGATTTTGCGAGCGCCACCTGCTCATCGATGGCGCGGAGTCGCGCGCGCTCCGCATTGAGAACCGGATTGATGAGATAAGCGTCGGCCAAAGCCTCGGCCAGTGTCTCGGCGGAAGCGGCACGGCAAACGCCAGCGATAGCGAGCAGCCCCACAAAAAGTGCAGCCCCTCCCCGCAGCCGCCACGACGATTTCGCGCAGGCCGACCTACCGCGCCTGCTCACGAGGCCTCGCAACTTCCCCTCTCCCGCAGTAGTGACGCCCCCGCCCCCTTCCTGCGGATACATTAAAGCAGCATAGACAGGGAAGGACACCCACGAAAAGTTGCTTTGCGCTTAGCGATACAAAAAACGCGAAGCGGTGTGGGATCGCAGCAACAGTGCGAGGCGCGCCGGGGCGACCGGCGCGTGCTAGAAGGCGAACCGCGGCGCTCGCGCGAAGCCGGGCAACGGCCTTGTCCCCGCATCGAAATGCGGCGCGCCGCTTGCCTCGTCGCCGACCGTGACAAAGAGATAAGCCTTTCCCTGCACTGCATTATTCACGGCGATGATGCAGGCGAGCCGGCCGCCTTCTTTCAGGTGATCGAGCAGGGCCTCCGGGGGTTCGGGCACGCTGCCGTTGAGCAGGATGACATCATACGGCCCACGCTTCTTGTGACCCTCGTTCAGGGCGCCTTTGACAATTTCCGCGTTGTCAACGCCAAGCTCGCGCAAAATGCGCCGTGCTGCCTTGGCAAGCTCGGGTTCGGGTTCGAGCCCGGTAACATTGCGCGCGAGGGACGCGAGAACCGCGGTCGAATAGCCCGTTGCACAGCCGACATCGAGGACATTGTCTTCCGGTTCGACCGCCGCAAGCTGGATGAGCCGAGCCAGCACCATCGGCGCGAGGAGGTAGCGCGCCAGCGCCCCATCGATCGACGGAAACACCTCGATGCTCTCGTCCATATAGGCAAGACCGCGCAAGGCCGCGGGCACGAACAGCTCGCGCGGCACACTGCGCATGGCCTCGAGCAGGCGCCCGTCGGTCACCTCGTTCGGACGGAGTTGCGTGTCCACCATCGTGTCGCGGCGGAGCGCAGAGTTGATCATCGCCCAGTCCCTTTTGTCTTTATTTTGGCCGAGTGGCCTTACGCCGGGAGACTTATCATCTTTTCGAGAAGCGGCGACAGGCCAGGCGCAAGATCCGGCCTTTCAAGGGGGCGTTTCAAGGGGCGTATTGACAGAGGTGGGGGGTCGTAACCTAGTTAGGGCATTCAAGCATCGCTCAAGAGGCCACGTGGCGGAGTGGTGACGCAGCGGACTGCAAATCCGTGCACCCCGGTTCGATTCCGGGCGTGGCCTCCAACACCTCCCCCTTCAAGCCGTTTCGAAAGCCGGTATGAGACGGCGAGAGAAACCGCGAGCCGCGCGTGTCGGTCGCGCCGGAGTTCGCGGGCTAGCTCGTCTTTTGCTCTGCGCGCGCAGCCGCCTCTGCGGCGGCTTTCGCCTGCCGGCGCGCCTCGCGCTTGCCGTGCCACCAAACGGTCACCTGGCGTCGCCAGCGGCGCACGATCGGAAGATCGATCGACAGCACGAGCAGGCCGAGCGGGATCATCCAGAAGCCGAGCACGGGCAGGAACCCGAGGATCCCAAGCACGATCAAGCCGACGCCGATGCCGATGCGGATCGGCTTCGACTTCGGCAAATGCCAATGACCGTTGAAGATTTTGATTTTGGCCATGCGGGTGTGCCCTGAGGACTGGACACCGGACATAGGGAGTTCCGAGCGCCACCGCAACTCTCCGATCGCTAAGGCGATTTTGCCGGCCGCGCGATGCCGGCACATCGAGGGGGCGCAAGGCCCTGGAAAGGCCCCCGCCCATTTGCTATCTACCCGCTGAGGCGCTGCACTTTGCTTAAAGCGCGCGCGTGATCCCCGGTAGCTCAGCTGGTAGAGCAAGCGGCTGTTAACCGCTGGGTCGCTGGTTCGAATCCGGCCCGGGGAGCCACTTTTTCAAGGACTTAGCGTCTCATCGTGTCCCCCTTATGTTGAGAGTTTTTCGCAACTCAAGAAGCAGCCGCCGATTTCGCAACGCATCCCATCGGACTGATTAAAATCAGTTCCGACTAGCGCGGCTTCTGTCGGCGCCCTTTGCAAACAAGTTTATTCTAGATCCCTTCGATCAGGTCCTAGCGCCGGCCCTTTCGGTCCCGTGGCCTAGAACCAGCGACCTCGTCCGTACCAACCACCGCCGAAAAGCAGCAGCACCAGCACAATGATGATTAGCAGTGTGGTGTTGTCCATTGATTCCGCTCCCTAGGTGCAACTCCCGTTGAGGCTCGCGTGAAAGCATACCACGAGACGCGAGGGGCGTCGGCTTCCACACTCGGCGACCTCTTTTTCGCGGCAGATGTGGCAAAACACACGGCGGTAGGAGTGCGCCCTGGATTACCCTTCCTGCGCTGGCCGTTGCGAAGCCAGCGTTCTTTATCTCCCAAGCAAGGGAAGCCCCGGTGCTGTCTGGCGCCAGGGCTTCTTCTCCAAATGGCTAAGTTCGCCATACCTGATACCCTGAGTTTGGCGTGAACGCCCAGTCCCCGCGTCGCCAAGCGATCATAGCCTCGCCGGATGGATCCAGTCGGCGCCCGGGCAGACGGTCGCTGAGATCGACCCGCACAGATGCGCCAAGAGATGCCCGTTTGAGCGGCTACGCTTTCTGCGTGTAGTTCCTGATGAAGCCGACCAGGAGCGTGAGGATCACGCCACCGATCGCGCCGCCGCCGATGTTCCCAACCCACCCCTCGATCGCTTGTCCCGCGACCGTGCCGACGAGCTGGCCGACGATGCCGCCGCCGATCGCGCCCGCGATCGCGTTGCCCAGTGCGCCGACCGAATAGTCCTTGGCCGCGGCCCCTGCCGCGCTGCCGCCGATCGCGCCCGAGATGACTTGAACGAGAAGACCGGTGAGATCCATTTGTATCCCCCTTTGTTGCGCCGCCTTGTCTTGCGGCGCGCCCCACATACTACGCCCTGGGAAAACTTGGAGATGTTCGCAGGAGGTGTCAACGAGGTTAGGGAAATTTGCCGCTTGAGGCTGGTGATGTGCAATCCGGCCCTCGCATTAACGAACAAATTCAAAGTGTTCCCTCCGAATTCCCTAAGAATCGAAGCAGGGAATTTCGCTGACTGAACAGGGAATTGCACTTAGCGTAACAAGGAAATGAGAGCCGCCCGGCGGACTCAGGGGAGTGGGACCATTGAGCCGCGGCCTATCCGAGGCCGTTCTAGCCGTGTGCCTAGCGTGGGGATCCGCCACTTGCCCTGCGGGATGACTCGGCGGTCCAGGAGAAGAACATCGGGCAGGGTTGGGTTATATCTGGAACGATAAGGTCCAGCCCGGGAGCCAACAAGTGGCGGGCACGCTGCGAGGTCTGATTGGGATGTCCGCTAATGGTACTTAGCGGACATTGTTTTCGACGCTGGGCATGTCTGCTTTCGGGGGTAAAGCAGACATCCCGGATCCGCTATTCGCGAACCCGACCTGGCTCTGAGCGTTAAACTGAACGTCGACCCACAAAAGCTCCCCTGCTTTGTCTGCGGTTAGGTCTGAGCTTTGCAGAAAGGTGAATTGACTTGCGTGCTGTCGGTTTGGCCGCTTTTGCTGCAACCTGTGTGATCGGGCTAGTAATCTTTCCTATCCCAACCAGCTCGCAGCCGAGTGGCAACGGCTCTACCCTAAATGATGTCAGTGCCGTCATGGACGCCGGTTACCGACGGGGGCGGTATCGTAAGGTGCGCCCCCAGTCGCGCTATCTCTCCGCTACTCGTCCCCGCCAATATCGCCCAAATTACCGGTACTTCGGCGCTGATCGTGATCGCTATTTCGGCGTTGGGCCTGGTTCGTACGAATGTTATGGCTACGACTGCAACTGGTAACGATGCCATCGGCCTGAGATGTGCCGCAGTGTCAGATCTATTTTCGGGCCAAAAGTAGACATTCTCAACTTCGTTCGAAATGTCTGCTTGCGCAAAAAATCGGCCCCAGGAGGCTGGTCCTGAGGCCGCTGAGGTTAGCTAGAGCACCCGTCCCCTGATTGAGACGGTGACTAAAGGCTACCGCTCAACGCTTGCCGAGCGGTTAAGCCGCCGGCTAACAAGATGGCGGTTGTCACCGCCACTTTGGTGCTGACGAAATCTTCAAAGCGAGAGGCAAGGTGTAAGACGGCCGTCTTGATCCGGCAATTCGTAGTCGACGAGGTCCCTCGCGACCACACGTAACCGTGGGCACGTAGAACGCACGATGGCGCCGGGGCCACAAGCCGGCTTCCACACACCCGGATCTGCTCGACCGACAACAGCGCCTCGACCGCGACCTCGGGCGTCTCGTAAACCTCGTCGCCTCGATCAGCGAGCCGGTGAGCAAGGACCGTCATTGCCGCGCGTATCCCCAGGTCGCGGCCACGGTGATGATCAGGGCCCCCAGCCAATAGGCCGCGTCGGGCCCGTGCACCGCTCAGCGGGAGGCGTTGGCCGCGTAGAGGGCGCCCAGCACGTAGTTGATCAGCTTGGGGTCAACCAGGAGGGCGGTCATCGCCGTCACCTTCCGTCTCTTGGCTGGTTCCAGTGGCCGGATCCTCGCCGTCTCCACCTCCGTTCTGGCTGGAACACTGGAACACCTCCTTAGGGTGTGTTCCATCTTCCACGTCCTTGCCGCCGTGCTTGCGGCGGATCCTGTTGAAGCTCAAATAACTTTTCCTTTGTGGAGTAACGGCTCCACGCGGCTCCATATCTCTGCTATCCGCCGTTCAGAAAGTTCAAGACCAATGCGCTTGAGTGCCTGTGAGACGATGGAAGTCGCACTCTCTGATTCGGTGGCCTCGTTGCGTGTCGGATTAAATCCGGCCTTCACAAGCGGGATCATAAGCCACCGCCAAATGACATGATCGCGGAAGATGTTGTTGGTACCTCGCGCGTCTCTTTTCGGTCGAGCTTCTCTACACAAAGCTTCGATCGTATAATTGCGAAGGCTGTTGTCGGTTATGGCTTTTGTCGCGCTGAGCACTAGTGCGGCTGCATTGCAAACAACTCGATCACAGACATAGTCGCCGCTTTTAGCACCTGCCATAAACCCAGCCGCCAAGTTTGCGTCGTAAACCATCAGTTTGCCGCGCCACGATATGAAGCCAAGTCCGGGGCGTGGGTTAGTCCGGTCTGACGGCTTGACTGGTCGAAACACTGTGTCGACCGTAAGCAGCTTTAGATATTCCTCTTCCCCGCGCAGGTTGCCTTCGTCATCAAGCATACTCTTCGCGCGATCGGCTGTATCAGCGATGGCAAACTCCACATCCTGCACCGAGGGTTTCTTTCGAGCCATCACGCTGTCTCCTTCTTGATCCGCACGACATTCGCCGGCGGCGGCGTCACGATGTCCCGCAGCTTCACCACGTCCTCGCGAGAGCTCCCGGGTACCGAGCGACCAGGATGAAGGTTCTCTGCCCTATTTCCGAGACCCGGATGCCGAAACCGGGCACATCGGCATCCATTACGTCATACCCCTTGCCCGTCCGTCTGAGGGCCTTGAGCGTGCGGTCGGTTAGTCGCTTCTTGGGCATCACTACCTCTGGGCAACGTTCGGGCAACAATATCGATGCGATTGAGTGTTGCCCTATGCAGCCGAATGATACCGCGTGAAACCGCTGGGTCGCTGGTTCGAATCCGGCCCGGCGAGCCATTTTTTTCAGCCCAGTCCGTCGTCCTTGAGAAGCGCGCGGTTGATCGCGACTCCCGCCATGGCGCCCTCCGCGATGGCGACGGCGACGAGCAGCAGCTCGCGCGAGGCGTCTCCTGCGACGTAGACGCCGGGCACGCTGCTCTCCTCGGTGACGGGTGTGGTGACGATGCCGCCCTTCTCATCGCGGACGCAGCCGAGCGAAGCCCATAGGTCCGATTGCTGCTTGCAGCCCGCGGTGAAGAAGAGCGCGGAGCGTGCAAGCGTCTTGCCGCCTTCGAGGTGGATGACCTGCAACGCGCCGTCGGCGCTTCCGTCGAGCCTCTCGACCTTTTCCTCACGCACCGCGATCCCGCGCCGGGCGAGCCGCTCTTGCATGGCGGGCGTGACGGCGCCAAGACCATCGGTCAGCAGGATTACATCGTCGGACCATCGCTTCATCATCAGCGCGAGCCCCGCGCCTTTATCCCCGGCCCCATAGACGGCGATAGGCTTGTCGCCATGCTCGAACCCGTCGCAATAGGGGCAATGGTGCACGCTCCGTCCATAGAAGCGCTCGATGCCTTCGATCTCCGGCACGTCGTCCTTCATGCCGGTCGCAAGCAGAATCTTGCGCGCGGTCGCGGTGAAGCCGTCGGCGCAAGCGACGGAGAAGCGGTCACCCTTTGGTACAATGGTGATGGTGCAGCCCGTACGGACCGTCACGGTCTTGTAGCGCTCGAGCTCAGACCGCCCGCGCGCGAGAAGATCGCGCGGGGGCAAGCCTTCGTGGCCGAGCAGACAGTGGACACCGTGCGACGAAGCGTTGCGGGGCTTCCCCTCATCGACTAGCAGGACGCTGCGCCGGCAGCGCCCGAGCACGAGCGCCGCGCTGAGGCCTGCTGCGCCGCCGCCGACAATCACGACATCGTATGCTGCGGACATTCACCCTCCCCGAGGCCCCTGCCCTCTCGCTTCGGTCACAGCCGCTTTTCTAGCAAGCTTCCGTCGCGCGATTGGACAGGGAAATGCGCTAGGCCGGCACGGCCTCGATCACGCAGATCGGGCGCGCGGTCGGGACGATGCGGTTGAGCCTGAGGCCGGCGGAGGCGAACAGGTCGCGGAACTCTTCCTCCGTGCGCTCCTTGCCGCCGACCGTCACGACCAGCATCTCGATGTCGAGCAGCTTCGCGGGCGTGGGGCCCGGGTCGTCCGAGACGACCATGTCGCAAACGAGCACGCGGCCGTTTGGCGAAAGCTGGTCGCGCATCAGTGCAAGGATCGTGCGGCACTCCTCGTCGCCCCAATCATGGATGATGTGCTTCATGATGTAGGCGTCGCAACCCTCCGGCACGCGCTCAAAAAAACTCCCCGGCTCGATGGCGATCCGATCCTCGCAGAAGGCGAATTGGCCGGGCGGCACGTTGGCCACGACTTCCGGCCGGTCGAACAGGACGCCCTGCATCGCGGGATGGCGCCCGAGGATCGCCGCAAGCAGGCCGCCATGGCCGCCGCCGACATCACCTAACCGCTTGACCCCGCTGAAATCGTAGGCCTCGGTGATGACGCGGCCGGCAAGCGCCGAGGAGCTCGTCATCGCCGCCTGGAAGGTCGCGCATTGCTCGGGCCGATCGGCGAGCACGTCGAACACATGCTGCCCGTATGCTTGGGTTACGCCGTCTTTGCCT
This sequence comes from uncultured Alphaproteobacteria bacterium, assembly GCA_963821255.1. Lineage (GTDB taxonomy): Bacteria > Pseudomonadota > Alphaproteobacteria > Rhizobiales > Methyloligellaceae > Methyloceanibacter. Next base: position 710,083 of record CAWGCX010000011.1, read on the forward strand.
GTGCGCAGTATGTCCGTGAAGCGCTCATAGGCGCGCGTCGTCCATTCATCGCCGAACATCATTGCGAAGTAGCGGAGCGTGCCGGGCACATCGCTCTTGAGCAGCTCGCCGGCGGGCGTGAGCACGAATTTGCGTCCCTTCTCCTCGCGGAACACGCCGAAGCTCGCGAGCACCCGCATCACGCGATAGAGCGACGGCGCATGCGCGCCGACCGCGGCCGCGATCTCCTCTACCGGCTTCGGAGCGCCGTCCATGTGGTCGGCGACGCCCAGCCGCGCCACCCCCGAAAGGCAGTAGGTGAGCTGCTTGCCGAACAGGAGCTGGTTGAGGAGCAGTTGCTCTTGCGTTGGGGCTTGCGGTCGGCCGTCGGTCATGGCGCCCTCCCTTTCGGGCGGCATCTAGCCATAATGACCGGGCGCCGTCATGGCTGCCTGGCGAAGGGGCAGTCGATCGACCCGAGCGAAGGCGCTGGAATGGGGAAAGAGCGAAAGGGCCGGACCCCGACCCCTTCACCCCGTACGGCTTAGCGGGCACGCCAAACTGACCCCGCCAAAGCCCAAAAACCGCGCCGTGGCACCAAGGTTCCAGCGTCCGATTAAAATTATTCGGCAAGGCTGTCTGCCAACCTGCCCCAGGCCCCCGTTTTCCGCGCTTACGCGACGCTCGCGGCCATGTTCGTTTTGGCCAAGGGAGGTTCCCTTATAACCCCCTCGTGCGCCACAAGCGACACGAGTGGATGGAGTACAGGCAATACCATCGTACTGGCTTTCGCCCTCGCCGCAGCGGGGGCGCTCGCTTATCTGTTTTCTGGCGGGGCGGCCGCTTGGCAGCGCCATGGGCGCCAACCCGTAGCAGCCGTCGCAGTCCGGCCGCGCGAGACGCGAGACGCGGCGGCCGATGCCGCACCGGCTGACGAGCTCAGCTGGATCGCGTGGGCGTACGCGGCGCTCGCCTCGTTCCCCTGCTGTATGCCTTCGTCCTTCTCGCGAACGGCTCAGGGGCACACGGGTTGCTCACTCCCATCTACTATCTTTGCCCTGCTGCCGTGATCGCGGCACCGGCGCTCGCCTTCATGCAGCGGCCCGCGCCGAACGGAGCGGAGGCCGGCCTCTAATTGGCCTGGCGCGGTCCTCGGGGCGCACTTGCGGTGATGCTGCATTCCCTTCAGAGCGGCTGGGCCTGGAACTGGCCCGCCAGCGAGCAGGGCGGGTTTGTGCTCGCCGTGCTCGTGCTGGCGCTGATCCTGATCTTCTGGCTGTTCGCGTCGCCACCGGCTCAAGCCTCGGCGGGCACGAATTTCAGTGCGAGCCCGTTGATGCAGTAGCGCAGCCCCGTGGGCTTCGGGCCGTCCTCGAACACGTGGCCGAGATGGCCACCGCAGCGGCGGCAATGCACCTCCTCGCGGACCATGCCGTAGGAGGTATCCTTGCCGGTGCCGACCGCGTTTTCGATCGACGCCCAGAAGCTCGGCCAGCCGGTGCCAGACTCGAATTTCGTGTCGGAAGAGAAGAGCGGCAGGTCGCAGCCCGCGCAGGCGAAGTTCCCTTTTCGCTTCTCGTTGTTGTGCGGGCTCGTGAAGGGCCGCTCGGTCGCCTCCTCGCGCAGCACCGCGTATTGGTCCGGGTTAAGCAGCTTGCGCCACTCTTCCGACGTGCGGGTGATCTCGAACGTGCCCTTGGAGGCCATGGCGGCGCCCTTCCATCGCACCGTCACCACGCCAAGCGCGGACGCCGCAACGAGGGCCGTTGCGCCCAAAGCCATTTCACGTCGCGTGATCATGATCGCTCCTCCAAGCTCCGGCTTGAATTTAGACACGCGCGCGGGCACTGCAATTCAAATTGCCCGCACGGATGTTCACGAAGTTGTTGACTCACCTTCGTCATGGTGAGGTGCAAGCGCCGTCCTTCGAGGCTCGGGCTTCGCCCTCGCACCTCAGGATGAGGCGGCGCTTGCCTCGAACCGCGCCAAACTGTCCCGCTAGCCCCGCGAGGTGATCTGCGCCACGGGGATGACGATCTCGCAGCGCACGCCTCTCGGCGGGAAGGAGAGGCGCACATTGCCTTCCAGCGCCTTGCCCACAACGGTCTCGATCATGGCGCGGCCGAAGCCCGAGCGCTCGGGCGGCGTGACGGGAGGCCCTCCCCGCTCCTGCCAGACGAGCTTCAACTTCGAGGCCTCGTCGCAGACCTGCCAATGAATGCGGATCTGGCCGCACGGCTCTGACAGCGATCCGTATTTCCGCGCGTTGGTGGCAAGCTCGTGCAGCGCGAGCCCGAGATTCTGCACCGCCTCCGGCTTCAGCATGACGTCCTCGCCCTCGATGGCAATGCCGTCGCCGAAACGGTCGGCATGCGCGCCAAGCTGCTGCTCGACCAGCATGCGAAGCGAGGCGCCATGCCAATCGTCGGCGATGAGCAGGTCGTGCGAGGCGCCGATGGCAACGAGCCGCGCGCTGAACGCTTCGAGGAAATCATTGATCGACCGCGTGCGCGAGGCGGTCTGGCGCGCGATCGCGTGGATCACCGCGAGCAGGTTCTTGCAGCGATGGGTCAGCTCGCGCAGCAGGAGCCTGAGCTGGTCTTCGTTCGCCTTGCGCTCGGTGATGTCGACAGCGATGGACGTCGTGCCGATATTCGCGCCCGCATCGTCCACGAGCGGCTCGATAACGAGATAGAAGGAGCGCTTGCGCCCAAACAGCTCGAAATTGACTTCGAGCTCCTGCGACACACCGGTCTCCATGGCGTTGCGTTTCGCCCTCATGATCTTTTCCGCCACGTCCGGCGGGAAGAGATCGGCGTCGGTCTTGCCGATCACCTGCTCGGGCCTGAAGCCCGTGGGCAGATTGTGCGTCCAGGTGAAGCGCATCTGCTCGTCCTGGCTGAACACCGTGATGGGCGATCCGCGCAACGCGATCTCGAAGCGTTGCTTGGCCTCGGCCAGCTCCTTGGTGCGCGCCTCGACGCGTTCCTCGAGCAGCGTGCGCGCGTCCTTCAATTCCTCGAACGTGCGCAAGTGTGCCGCGATCTCGGCCTGCAGCCGGTCGCGCGAGGGAAGCTGCATCAGATGCGGCGTGGCTCGCCAAAGCACGATGGCGGCCGTGAGCGCGAGCAGCGCGGCGCCCGCCTTCAACAGGCCTTCGAGGCCTTGCACCGGCGTCCACAACGTAAAGAGCGAGACGAGGTGGACGAGGCCGACCGCGAGAATGAACAGCACAAAGAGCTTCATCAGCGCGGTCTCGCGCGGATTGTTGTCTTCGCGCCGGCGATAGAGATAAAGCAGGCCGGCGGGGATGAGGATCAGCGAGAGCGCGATGACGGCGTCGGCCACGCCATGGAGAACCACGAGCCCCGAGGACCAGGTCTCGGACCTAACTGCGGTCTCCTCCTTACCAAAAAGGAAGGGTAGCCACCCTGTCATGTCTTGTTCTTTGGCTCTTGCCTATACGCAGCCCGGTACGCGCCCCGTGAAAAGAAACCGCGCCCTTACCCCCTTAACCACGGAGAAGGCTAATCGTTCTCGGCGGCTAGAGCAGAGATTTGGGTTGCGGGGAACCTTTCTACAAGCGCGCGGAACGGAATCAGCTTGCTCTTCTAAAAACGGGTTGGAACCATTACGCGGTCCCAACGTTCATTTGCCGTTCGAGGGTACGCGACCATCACTTCCCGCCCCTCCCCCGCTTACTCTCGAACCTATACGCCCGCGGCCGACCTCCCCCGGTTGCGGGCGTTTTCTTTGCGGAGGCGCAGAGGCTTAAAGGAGGCCGGCGATCAGCGTAACGAGGAAGATCACGAGGAAAATGAAGAACAGGATGCGTGCCACGCCGGCGGCAGCCGAAGCCACGCCACCAAAACCGAACACACCCGCGATAAGCGCTATAACCGCGAAAATAAGTGCCCAGGTAAGCATGTCACTCTCCTAAGATTTGCCCACTTGAGCCGGGCGGGAACCTCCCCACGAATGTTGCGAAAACGCCCGGCGGCACGGATCGTTGCATGCGAAGACATGGGCGGCCCGCTCAGAAGCGTGCGATGGCGGCGAGAAGGTCGCGTCCGGTGAACGGCTTCTTCACGAGCTGCGCGTCCTGGTAGGCGGCGGGAAGTTGCTCACGGCCATAGCCCGACACGAAGGCGAAGGGGATGGCGCGGGCCTTCAGTGCATCGGCGACGCGGCCGACGGGCTCGCCGGCGAGATGGGCGTCGAGCAGCGCGCCGTCGATCTCTTCGCTACCGATCGCTTCAAGCGCATCGGCGACATTTGCCGCGGGGCCGATCACGACTAAACCCGCTTGCTCGAGGATGCTCGATATGTCGAGGGCGATGAAGAACTCGTCCTCGACGACGAGGATGCGCGTTGCCGCCATGGCTTCCGTCTCGCTTGCGATCACCCGAGTTCATTCGATTCAAATTCGCATATCAAGCCCCTAGGGCGAGCGCGAGTGCCTCCGCAGCGGAACCCGTCTTCCCGTCCAAACGTTCATGCAGCGTCCCCCACAGAGCAATTCTGTGAACAGAGAAGGCCGCCCGAATCGGGAGGTGCGAACAAGAGGAGTAAGGGTTCCATGAACTGGGATCGTATCGAAGGCAATTGGAAGCAGTTCAGCGGCAAGGTGCAACAGCAGTGGGGCAAGCTCACTGACGACGACCTCAACGTCGTGGAAGGCCGCCGCGTCGAACTGGTTGGTAAGATCCAGGAGCGTTACGGCATCGCCAAGGACGAGGCCGAGAGGCAAGTCGACACCTGGATCCGCAATATGTAGTTCGAAAGTCAGTTCGCCGCGGCTATGCGAGCGTGCAGCGTTCGCTCGCAAAGCCGCGGCGGCTGACTGTTGGTTTACTCCGGAGTCCCCGCCAAGTTCGTTACGCGTCACGGCGAACCCCCGCATTGCGAGCCCTCGTTCGAGCGCACGAAGGGCCGCTTGTGCTAGTATGACATCGGCAAAGCGAGGCAGGTGCGTGGGCTGAGCGCCCTGCCCCTCGCCAGACCAAGGAGAGGCAACATGCTGTCGACAATCCTCATCATCATTCTGATCTTGATTCTGATCGGCGCGTTTCCCGCCTGGCCGCACAGCACGGGCTGGGGCTATGGGCCGTCCGGCGTGGTGGGGCTGATCCTCATCATCCTTCTCATCCTGCTTTTGATGGGAAAGATCTAGGCTGGCCAGCTCGGCCGAAGGCCGAGCGGGTGGGTTGTTCCATTCGGTAGGTCGGCGCATCCGCCCCCCCACCCGCCCACGCCTTCGCCCTTTGGGCTACGCGCACCGACCTCCCCACGAGGGGGAGGTATGACGCTGCTTACGTTGAGACGACTTCCTAAGCGTCGACCTGCGGCCGATCGCGCAACTGCGCGCTGCGCTCGAAGAACAGAGCCTGGCTCACGATCGCCTTCACCGTATCGGGCTGATACGGCTTGGTGATGAGGAAGGCGGGCTCGGGGCGCTCTCCGGTCAAGAGCCGGTCTGGATAGGCGGTGATGAAGATCACCGGCACGGCGAAGGTGCCGAGCATCTCGTTGACTGCGTCGAGCCCTGAGCTGCCATCGGCGAGCTGGATGTCGGCGAGCACGAGGCCCGGCTGCTTGTCCCGCACCGCCTTGAGCGCCTCGCCATGCGTCCGGGCGACGCCCGTGACGCGATGACCGAGACCTTCGACGATGCTTTCGAGGTCCATGGCGATCATCGGCTCGTCCTCGATGATCAGCACGTCGGTCGTGACTTGCGCGGCGATCTCGCGACCCGCCGTGTCGACCAGCCGGTCGACGTCGTCGCGGTCGACGCCGAGAATGGTGGCGGCCTCGTGCGGCGAGAAGCCCTCGACCGCGCAGAGCAGGAAGGCCTGGCGCGGCAGCGGCGTGATGGATTCGAGCTTGCGATCGACCACGGTGGGATGGCCGGCGACAACCTCGGGCTTGAGGTTGAGGTCGACCGAGTTCCACAGGCCAAGAAAGGTGCGGTAGAGCGCCACGCGCGGATCGAGGGTTGTGTCGAACAGCGAGGGGTCCTCGATCAGAACTTCGAGCGTCGCCGCCACATAGGCGTCACCCGCGGCTTGCGTGCCAGCCAGTGCACGCGCGAAGCGGCGCAGATAGGGAAGATGCGGCGCGATAGATTTCGACATCGACATCAGAATTGGACTTTCCTGGTTGAAGAGACCCGGCGGGCCGCTGGTTCTTGCTGGTTCTAAATGTCCCAGGAGCGGCAGCAACGTCAAATCGTAGCATGGGCGCAAATAACGCCGCATCCGCCAATTCGGTTCCAACCGGCTAACACGCCGCAGGAACCATTTGACGGGCGGCGCGTTTTTCGGCCCTTGAGACGGGCAGAATCCGCTATCCTACCGCGACCTCGCAAGGCGGATAGGGGACAACTTTGGACCAGAACGCGAACAACAAGGACCGCCGGCGAAAGATGCCAGGCGCAAATAAAAAAATGGATCAAGCAACGAAGGCACCCGCTGGGGGTGGCGCGGACGAAGGACTCTCCCCACCCCTACAGGCTCATATCGGCCGGCACGTCAGGGCATTGTTCGACGAGGTCGCACGCGAGCCCATACCGGAGCATCTGCTCCGGCTGCTGAAAGATCTCGAGCGAACCGGAGACAAATAGATTGCGGCGCAAAGTCTCTCAGAGCCTGCGGGACGCCCTCGTGGGCGAGATGGGCAATCTCCGAGCGTTTGCCGTGTCGCTTTGCGGCGACAAGGAGCGCGCGGACGATCTCGTCCAGGAGACGCTGTTCAAGGCGTGGAACCACCTCGATTCGTTCAAGGAAGGGACCAACCTCAAGGCATGGCTCTTCACCATCCTTCGCAACACCTATTTTTCCGAGCGCCGCAAGCGTAAGCGCGAGGTGGAGGATGCCGACGGGATGTACGCGGCGAAGCTCGCCACGCGGCCCGAGCAGCACGGCCACATGGACATGCAGGACTTTCGCGGCGCGCTCGTGCGCCTGCCTGACGACCAGCGCGAGGCGCTGGTGCTGGTCGGTGCCGCCGGCTTCTCCTACGAGGAGGCGGCCGATATCTGCGGCTGCGCCGTCGGCACGATCAAGAGCCGCGTCAACCGCGCCCGCAACCGCCTCGCCGACATGCTCGGCCTTGACGCCGAGGCAGAGCCCGAAGATATCGGCGCGGTGAGCAAGACCGCGTAAGACTGCGCTTGGCGTCCGGCCATGCTATCATCGGCCGCATGGACCCCGCCGATCTCGACAAGGCTAAGCTCGACCCCGCCTCGGTGTTCGACGCGCCGGTAGACGTGCTCAAAGCGCGGGGCCTTTCGGTCGAGGACAAGCAGGCCATCCTCGTGCGCTGGGAAGCCGACGCCGAGGCGCTGATGCGGGCGACGGAGGAAGGCATGCCGCCTTCGGACGGTCGCGGGCCCGAGTTGCTGCGCGCCGTGCATGCAGCGCTCGAGGCGCTTGGGTTCCGCCCTTCGCAAGGCTGATCACCGCGCGCACATTTCCGGAACATGCCTATCTGTTAAGCGTTTCTCCCGTGATCTCGAAAACGGGAAAGGGTCGCTGGTGGCAACCGAACTCAACACTACCGAAGCCCGGCAGGGCACGCGCCCGCGGGCGATGCTTGTAGTTCTGATCGTATCGCTCTTGCTGGCCCTGATCGCAGGCGGCCTGCTCGCTTTGGGATGGATTTCGCTTCCTGGCTTTTAGTGCACCCCTTGATTGGGAGCGCTCTGCTTCTATCTAGCTTAATGGTCCGCTAACGTCGGGGTGTACGTCATGGCCTCCCAGAGCTTCCCCTACCGCCTCAGCTTCCTTGCCGCGATGCTCGGTCTCGCCCTGCTCGGGGCGGCCGAGCCTGCCTCGGCCAGGCCATTGGAACGCCACGAAGACTCGGTCCGCGCGGCTCTCGAAAGCTTCACCGCAACGCTCAAAACGGAGAGCGAGAAGCTCGCCGGTCGCGCCGCAGAGGCGGCTCAAGAGGCCGAGCAGACCTTCGGCAAGGCTGCCGAGCTTATGGCGGACACATTCGCGCGCGCGTTAAGCGAGCAGAAAGACACACTGGGGACATTAGGCAGTGAGTTGAGCGTCCAGCTCGAAGCATGGAAGGATCGCGAGGTCGAGGCATGGCGTGGCGCCATGGGCGAGTCGTGGTTCAAGATGCATCATGCCATGATCGAGTTGCTCGCCCAGCTCAACGACTGGCTGCGCACGCCATCCGAGCCAGAGGCCGACCCGGAGATTCCCGTCTAACCCCCGTACAGCGAGGCAGAACAAGACATGCAAGACGAGCACACCCCCTACGGCACGAAGACCCCGGCCGCTTCGAGCGCCGGCACGCCAGAGTCCGAGGTGAGCAAACAGTGGGACGCGTTCCAGCGCGATCTCGACGTGCTGGGCCGCCAGCTTGCCGAGATCGGCACGCACGGCGCAGCGCTTGGCGAGCATTTCCTTGCGAGCCTCCGCACGCGCTTCGATGAGGTGAAGGACCGCGCCACGAGCTACAAGGCCGCGACCGAGCAGGAGATCGAAGCCGCGCGCCGCATGGCGCAAGCCCAGGCCGAGAGCACGCTCGACGACGTCAGGACGCGCTCCACCGAAGCCGCAAAGCAGATGTGGGAAAAGGCGCAGCCGCTGCGCGAGGGCGCCAAGGACGTGGGCGAAGGCCTGCTCCGAGCTTGGGGCGAGCTTCGCGCCTCGTTCGGCAAGGCGGCGCAGAGACTTCACACCGAGGGCCAGCAGGCCAACGGCACGGCGCCCGTTCCGACCGAAGATCGCCGCGAGACGACGTAGCCAATAGTAACGTCACCCTGAGGTGCTCGGCGCAAATGCGCCGAGCCTCGAAGGGCCTTCGCGCGTCATCCTTCGAGGCTCGCTTCGCTCGCACCTCAGGATGACGACCGCAGATTACTGGGTTGCCCGGTCAAGCCGGGCAATGACACGCGGGTCGTAAAGGCGTGGCAGGCTCGGGCTCGCGTGCTTCGGCAGGTTCGCGGGCCTCGATCAGCTCGGCGCGAATAAGCCCGCGCACGGAGTTCCCCAAATAGATGCGGTCGGCGCGCAGCAGGTCGGCCGGAAACAGCACGGCTTCGCTCGCCGCCGCGCGCGGCAGGTCGAGCAGCTCCTCGCGCAGCGTGCCGGGCAGAAGCCCCGAGGCAAGTGCCGGCGTGAACAGGCGGCCGTCCAGCTCGAGGAACAGATTGGTGCGGGTGCCCTCGGTCAGCTCGCCCTTCTTGTTGAGGAAGATCACCTCGTCGCAGCCGAAGAGCGCCTTCTCCCGCTCCATCTCGCGCTCGAAGAACTGCCGCTGCGTGGTCTTGTGGTAGAAGAGCGGGTCCTTCTCGTCGAGGCGGTGGTCTGAGATCACGAAGCGCCAGACCGTGTCGCGGGTCGGCAGATCGATCGGCGTCGAGGTGACTTTCAGCGTGCCGTCCTCGGCGAGCGTGAGCCGCACCATGGCGACCGCCGCTTCGATGCGCGCTGCCTCCGCCTCGAGCGCCGCAAGCACCGCCTCCCGCGAGAACGGATAAGCGAAATGCGCCGCCGATGATTGCAGCCGCGCGAGATGCCGCTCGAGCAGATGGAAGCCGCGCGCCGGCTCGTAGCGCAGTGTCTCGATCAGCTCGAACGGCGCATCGGACTTGGTGAGGAACTGCGCCTTGAGCAGGCATTCCTCGAACTCGGATTGCTCCTTGGAATCGGCGACGATGCCGCCGCCGATGCCCATCTCGCCCTCGCCACCCGCAAGCACCACGGTGCGGATCGCCACGTTGAACTCGCCATCGCCCGACGGCTGGATATGGCCGATGGCGCCGGTATAAACACCGCGCGCCTCGCCTTCGAGCTCGCTGATGATCTCCATGGCGCGAAGCTTCGGCGCGCCCGTCACCGAGCCGCACGGGAACAGCGCGCGGAGCATGTCCTTGAGCCCCATGTCGGAGCGGAGCTCGGCCGTGATGCCGGAGGTCATCTGGTGCACGGAGCGATAGGTCTCGACGGTGAAGAGGTCGGTGACCTCGACCGAGCCGATCTTCGCCACGCGGCCGAGATCGTTGCGAAGCAGATCGACGATCATCAGATTCTCGGCGCGCTGCTTCTCGTCCATGGCGAGCCAGGTCTTGAGGCGCGCGTCCTCGCGCGGCGTGCGCCCGCGCGGCGCCGTGCCCTTCATGGGCCGCGTCGAGATGCGCTTGCCGTCGTGGCGGAAGAACAGCTCCGGCGACATGGAGAGCACGGAAAAATCTTCTGTGCCGATCAGCGCGCCGTGCGCCACGCGCTGCTTGCGCCTGAGCCCCGCGTAGAGCGCGACCGGATCGCCCTCGAAGGCGAAGCGGTATTTCAGCGTGAGGTTGATCTGATAGACGTCGCCCGCGGCGATGTAGTCCTGCACGCGATTGAAGGCATCGCCGTAGCGCTCACGTGTCCAGGAGAGATGCAGGTCGGAAATCTTCGCCCGCTCGCCGCCGTTTGCCTCGAGCCAGGCCCGGGTTCCCGCATCGTCGAGCGGTCGCGGCGCGTGGAACAATCCGACCCAGAGAAGCGGCACGCGGCGCGTCGCTGGAAGCAGCCCGTTGAGCTTCGGCTCGAGGCAAAGCCCTAGCTCGTAGGAGAAAAAGCCCGCAGCGTGGAGCCCGCGCGCGAGCCCCTGCTCGATCGCGTCGAGCGCCGCCTCGACCCCGCCGGGCGCATCGGCCCGCACAACACGCTCGGGCTCGGTGTAGAGCAAGCTCCTGCCGCCGGGGGTCAGACTGTCGTCTAGGAGGACGTAGGGGGACGCGGTCATGTTGCCCATCTTATCCGCTCGTCATGCCCGGCCGAAGTGCCGGGCATCCACGAATTTGCACGCTACGTGACTTAGAAGTCGTGGATGGCCGGGACAAGCCCGGCCATGACGAATGGTGGCGGGGGAACGCAAAAACGGCCTCAAGCGATGATCAGCATCTCGCCCTTGCCGAGCGCGGCCATGTCGCCCATCAGCCGGCGCGCACGACCGCCGAGGCGGACCGGGCGGCCTGTGTCGCGCAGCCAGCGCTCCAAGAGGCGGAGATAATCGAACTCCACCACCCCGCAATCACCGAAGGTCGCCAGCACCTCGTCCGGCTCACGCAGGAAGATGAGGCTGCCACGCCGGAGCGAGTAGCCCGCGTTCTTGCCGACGCGCCGCTTGAACAGGATGGTGCCGGCGATCATGCGGCCGCCGGCATAGTCGCCGGCATCGCCGTTGACGATGACCAGCCCGCGGCGCATGCGTTCGCCGACCAACGGCCCGGCATTGCGGCCGATGGTGAGCACGCCGCCCTTCATGCCATGCGTCTCACCGACTAGAACGCCGGCCGCCCGCTCGCCGGCATGGCCCGCAATGGCAAGGGTCCCGCCCGACATGCTGGCACCGGCGAGCGCGCCCGCATTGCCGTTGACCTGGATCGTGCCGCTCTTCATTGCGGCGCCGAGATAGGCGCCCGCATCGCCGTCGACCAGGATCTCGCCATCGCGAAGCTCCTTGCCGATAAAGTCGCAGCGTGCGTCGGTGCCGACGAAGCGGAGCGTGCCCGCTTCGCTGCCCTTCACCTTGAACGCGTCGCCCACGGTCAGCTTCAGGCGGGTCGTGCCGATGCGGAGCGCTTCGATCTCCTGCGGCTTGAGCTTGGCGAGGCGCGCCGGCACGAGCGGCGACAGATCGAGGCGCTGGGTAGGCTTCGCCTTAAGGGTGAAGGTCAGCGCGCTCACTTGACGACCTCTTTGAGATGGAAGTGATGCGGGCCGAGATTGCCGCCGTAATTGCCGGCGCTGATATGCGTCACGCCCTCGCGCGCGCCCGCCTTGACGATGGCGTGGATGCCGGCGCGCATGGCCTTGTGGATCGCTTCGGCGCTCAGCCCGTCGATGACGATCTCCATCACCGCCTCGACATGCAGCGGCAGCGCGGTGTTCACCGCGGCCTTGAGCGTCGGGCAGTAGGCGTCATTGGTCGAAGCGATCTGACCTTTGTATTTCGAGCCAACCTTCGAGCCTGAGCGCACGATCCCGCCGGGGAACGGCGTGATCACGTCGGGTAGTTCGGCGATCGCGTTGACGGCGCGCGTGCAGGCCGCGAGCACCGCCTTGTGCGACTTGCCGAGCACGAGCAGATTGCCGCCGCCGACCGCCCTCTTGGTGAGCCCGGTCGTCGCTTCGCAAAGGAACTCGCCGTCCATCACGGGAATGCGCCAGAATCGCCTGCCGCCGACCTTCTTCGACATCTGCCAGCCGTCGCCGAAGAATCGGAGCGAGGCTCCGAGCTTTAGCTTCCGCTCGCCTTCGAGCCCGGCGAAACAGGCGGAGCCCGGACTGGTCAGCACGCATTGGCCGACGCGGTTGCGAAGCTGCGTCTGCAGCTTGTCGGCATTCATGGTGAACAGCAGCACCGCAACGCCAGGCCGCCCGTCGACGGTCTCCTTGGGCGAAAGAATGCGCTCGATGCCGGCCTCGGCCCCGCAGGCGATCACCGAGGTGGCGAAGCCCGTCATGGTGCGCGCGGAGATCAGGGACCACTCGAGCGTCGGCGCGGTAATGATGACCCGCGTGCCGACCATGGGGAAGGCCTCGGCGAAAGTCTCGACGATGGTGACGCCTTTGAGTTTCAGGTCGGTCATAGCGCAGCAGGATAGGATTCAGCGGCAGGAAATAGCCGGGCAGCAATAAACAGGTGGCTTGGATCGCGCAAGCCCAGTGGTCCTCAGCTCTCAAAACCCGTCATGGCCGGGCTGGTCCAAGCTCTTGTCTGGGTCTCCGCCGCAGAGCCGCTGCTTCGGCGGGCATGACGAGATTCGGGAAGGAAGGAGCTTACGTCTTCGGCTTGTCGTACTTGATGTAGGCGAAGCGCATGTCGTCCTTGGGACAACCTTCGAGCGCGCCGCCCTCATCGCTCGGCTGCCAGTGCACCACGTCCTCGATCTTCTTGGCGAGCTCGAAGTCCTTGTCGGTGATGCCTTTGGCCGCATGGTTCATCAGCCTGACCTCGACCCAGGCATAGGACGCGGTGATGTCGGGATGGTGCCAGGCGGCCTCGGCGAGATGGCCGACCGTGTTGATCACCATCAGCGTGCCCTTCCAGCTATTGGTCTTGTATTTGCGACGGATCCAGCCGTTCTCGAGATACCAATGCGGCAGCTCTTTCTTGAGCCGCTTCTCGACCTCTTCGTCGGTATAGGTGCGTTCGGACGTTGCCATCGATTGCGTCCTTTGGAACAGTGGCGCCCGCAACGAAAGCATAGCAGAGGCTTCGGGCCGATCAATGGAGCCTTCCGTGCTGCACCTTAAGGCAAAGGCTGGCCGCATGACCCTCGCCCGCGTGACGGTAACCGCCACGGCGCGGCTGCATTTCGGCTTTCTCGATCCAAGCGGAAGGGGAACACGCCCGTTCGGCTCGTTCGGGCTCTCGCTCGATCGCCCGCGCACGCGACTGAGCATCGAGCCAGCGCCTGCGATCTGCGCCGGTGGCCTCGGCGCGCTTCGCGCCCAGCGTTATCTCGAAGCAATCGTCGAGAGCGTTGGCTTGGATCGCGGCTACGTGGTCAAGGTGGAAGAGGAGATCACGCCGCATGCGGGGCTCGGCTCGGGCACGCAGCTTGCGCTTGCGGTCGGCACCGCCTTCAGCACGCTCGAAGGGCTCGGGCTTTCGCCCCAGGAGATCGCGTCGCGTCTTGGGCGTGGCGCACGTTCCGGCATCGGCATCGCCACGTTCGAGCATGGCGGTGCCGTGCTCGACAGCGGTCCGCGCGACGGCGCCCTCCCCGCGCTCGTTGCCCGCGCACCGTTTCCCGACGCCTGGCGCGCCATCCTGATCTTCGATCCGTCCGCGGAAGGCCTCGCCGGCGCAGGCGAGATGGAAGCCTTCGAGCAGCTGCCCGCCTTCCCCGAAGGCGAGACGGACGCGCTTTGGCGGCGCGCGACCGAGCAGGCTCTGGCGGCCATCGCGTCAGGCGATTTGAGGACCTTCGCCGAGCAGGTCGGCGATCTGCAGGCGCGAATGGGCGAATATTTCGCGCCGCTGCAAGGTGGACCCTATCTCAGCCAGGGCGTGGCCGATGCGCTCGCCTGGCTAAGTGGCCAGGGGCTGAAAGGCCTGGGCCAGAGCTCATGGGGCCCGACCGGCTTCGCCTTCGTCTCATCGGAGGAAGAGGCCGAGGCGCTGCTCGACCGGCTCCGCGCGGCGACGAGCGACTGGAAGCTCCGCTTCGCGCTTGCCAAAGGCCGCAACGAAGGCGCGCTGATCGAGACAATCCCGCGCGAAAATCGGTCACCTCGCCGACCGAGACGCTTTTCGCATCCCGCGACTTCCGCTAAAGGGGGCGGTCGAAAGCAGGGAGACGACTGGGCTATGGCACCCCCGCGCATCATCCACATGGTCACGCCGCTCAAGCATATGAGCCCGTTCGACGTGAACATGGCGCTCGACGCCGGCTTCGACGCGGCGATTCCCTACACCAACGTCACCACCGAGGATGTCTACGGGCTGGTGCAGGACGCGATCTTCTCGCGCTCACCTGAAGGCATCAAGCGGACGGCCATGTTCATCGGCGGGAAGCGCGCGATCGAGTCGCTCGACATGCTGGACCGGGCGAAGAAGGCCATGGTGCCGCCATTCGAGATTTCGGTCTTCGCCGATCCCGCCGGCTCCTTCACCACCGCCGCGGCGATGGTGGCGTGCGCGAAGGACGCGCTGAAGGATAAATTTGGGGCGACGCTCAAAGGTCAGCGCGTCCTCGTTTACGGTGGCACCGGCGTGGTCGCCTTCGCCTCCGCAGTGATCGCCACGAGCGACGGCGCGAAGGCCATCCTCGTCGGCTATGACGGGCCCGAGCGGGTGAAGAAGCTCGCGCTCGAATCGAATGCGCGTTTCGACATCGATCTCGGTTACGCCGACGGCACGACCGAGGAGCAGAAGGCCGAGCTCGCGCGCGATGCGGACATCATCTTCGCCGCCGGCCCCGCGGGGCGCAGGCTCTTGACGCTCGAGCAGATCAAGCCGGCGAAGAGTCTCAAAGTCGTCGCCGACGTGAATGCTGTCCCGCCGTCGGGTGTGGAGGGCGTCGGCGTCAATGACAACGCCGCGCCGATCAAAGGCACGGACGCGCTCGGCATCGGCGCGCTTGCCATCGGCAACGTCAAGTACAAGACCGAGCAAGGCCTGTTTAAAGAGATGATCGAGGCCGAGAAGCCGGTCTATCTCGACTTGCGCGACGCTTACCGACTTGCGCAGAAACTCGCGTCCTGAGCCCCGCGCGCTGCTCATCGCGGCGGTCTGCGGCCGGGCGCTCGCCGAGGCCGCGCGGCGCGCAGGGCTCGTTCCGCTCGTCGCCGACTTCTTCGCCGATGCTGACGCTCAGGCCGCGGCGCATGCCTGCCGCAAGCTTCCCAACCTCAAGCGCGGGATAGACTGGCGAAGTCTCGAGCCTGCGCTTGCGGCGCTCGCGTGCGAAGCGCCATCCCCCCTGCTCGGCGTCGTCTGCGGCGCTGGTTTCGAGGACCGGCCCGAATTGCTGGCCCGCATCGCGGCGCGCTGGATGCTGCTCGGCAACGACGCCGAGACGGTCGCGCGGGTCAAGGCGCCCGAGCAGTTCTTTCCGACGCTCGACCGGCTCGGCATCGCCCATCCGGCAACGACGATGGAGCGTCCAGCAAACGGTGCGAACTGGCTCGCCAAGTGGCGCGGCGGCGCGGGCGGCAGCCATATCGTGCCCTGCCCTCTCGCGCCGGACGACGCGCGTCTCTATTTCCAGCAACGCGTCGAAGGGCGCGTGGTCTCGGCGCTGTTCGTCGGCAATGGCAGATCGGCGCCTGTGCTCGGCTTCAGCGATCAATGGACGGCGTTCACCAAGCGTAGCCCATGGCGCTATGGCGGCGCGGTCCAACCGGCCGACCTGAGCGAAGATTCGAAAGCCAACATGACACGCGCGGTCGCGCTGGCCGTCACCGAATTCGCGCTCAAGGGTTTAGGCAGCGTCGACTTCATCCTCAGTGCTGACGGTCCCCTGCTGCTCGAGATCAATCCGCGCCCAGGTGCGACGGTCGACATCTACGACAGTAGCGCGGCGCCGCTGCTCCGGCTGCATCTCGACGCGATCATAAATGGCAAGCTGCCGCGCGGTCCTCTCCAATTCGCGGATGCCGCGGCCTCGGCCATCGCCTACGCGCCGGAGCAACTCATAGTGCCGGCGGACATGGCGTGGCCGGCTTGGGCGGCGGACCGGCCTAACCCGTTCGAGCGTATCGACAAAAACCGTCCGATATGCACTGTGTGGGCCCGCGCCGCGACCAAGGAAGGCGCCCGGCGTTTAGCCCAGGATCGAATCAACGAAATTTTTGCTGTCTTGCGTCCTTTGATGAGGGGGAGACTGGTGGACAAACATTTGAACAAAAAGGAAAAACAGAACGCTACGCGCCATCCTAAGTGGCCGAGCGTCAACGTGCTCGCGGCGCCGCTCGTACGCGCGCTGATCGACGACGCTGCTGCGCTGCGAGTCGAGGTGACGCGAGGCTCGCTCGGCGAGTGCCGCATCGATTGCGGCGTACGCGCCACCGGCGGGCTCGAGGCCGGGCGCCGCATAGCCCAGATCTGTCTCGGCGGGCTTGGGCGCGTGTCTCTCGAAACGGCCAACCCGGAAAGCGCCTGGCCGTTCATGGTGACCGTCCACACGTCCCAGCCGGTGCTCGCCTGTCTCGGCTCGCAATATGCGGGCTGGAGCCTTTCCGCCAAGGACGATGGGGGCAAGAAATACAGCGTACTCGGCTCGGGCCCCGCGCGCGCCATCGGCTCTTCCGAGAAATTGTTCGACGAGCTCGGCTATCGCGACGAAGCCGACAGCGCGGCGCTCGTGCTCGAAGCCGATCGCCCGCCGCCGGCTGCGCTCGTCGAAAAGATAGCCGAGGCCTGCAAGCTGCCGCCCGAGCGGCTTACTTTCATTTATGCGCCGACCTCGAGCCTCGCCGGCACGGTGCAGATCGCCGCGCGCTGCCTCGAAGTCGCGCTGCACAAGGCGCATGAGTTGCACTACCCGCTCGACCACATCGTCGACGGGATCGCCACCGCGCCGCTGCCGCCGCCCGCGCCCGATTTTGCCGCCGCCATGGGTCGCACCAACGACGCCATCATCTATGGCGGCCGCGCGCAGCTCTATGTGAGCGGCGACGCCAAGGAAGCGAAGGAGCTTGCCGACAATCTGCCGAGCCTCAAGTCGAAGGACTACGGCAAGCCGTTCGCCGACATCTTCGCGGCGGTGAAGGGCGATTTCTACGCGATCGACCGCATGCTGTTCTCGCCCGCCAAGGTGACGGTGACGGCGCTCAAGACCGGCGAGAGCTTCGAAGCGGGGCATATCGACACCGCCGTCCTGTCGCGCTCTTTCGCCTAAGGCATGCGCGAGTGACAGCTGGCCCCGCCATCGTTCTGTTCGGCGATGGGCGCGATTGGCATGGGCGTAGCCTCGGCCGCGCCTTCGCCAAGCGCGGGCTCACGCTGCTGCAAGTTCCGCTCAACACTTGCGGCTTCTCGACCGAGGCGGCAACTGGGCTCGCCATTCCCGGTCTCGGCGACCGCCTGCCGGAAGGCGCGTTCGTGCGCTTCGTGCCGGGCGGCACCTTCGAGCAGGTCACGCTCTATCTCGGCTTGCTGCATGGGTTGCGTGAGCTCGGCGTGACAGTGTGGAACGATGCGCGCGCCATCGAACGCTGCGTCGACAAGTCCACCACCACGTTCTTCCTGCAGCAGGCCGACCTTCCCACGCCGCGCACCTTCGCCTCGGTACATCAAAGCGACGCCGTGGCGATCACCGCGAGCGTGCTGGCGGAGGGCCGCAAGCTCGTACAGAAGCCCCTGTTCGGCGCGCAGGGCAAGGGCTTGCGCCTGATCGAGTCCATCGCCGACCTCGCCCCGCCCGAAGAGGTGAGCGGCGCGTATTACCTCCAGGAGTTCGTCGAGCCCGCGCAAGACCATCACCAGGACTGGCGGCTCTTCGTCTGCGCGGGCCGCGTGATCGCCGCAATGGTTCGGCATGGTTCGAGCTGGATCACCAATATCAAGCAGGGCGCGCGCGCGAAGGCCGCCATTCCGAGCCAGGCGCTCGTCGATCTCGCGCTCCGCGCCGCCTCGTGCGTCGGCGCCGACTATGCCGGGGTGGACATCATCCAGGGGCGCGACGGGCGCTTCCTGGTGCTGGAGGTGAATTCCATGCCGGCGTGGAACGGATTGCAGCAGGTGACGCGGATCAATATCTCGGATTTCGTGGTCGATGCGTTTCTCGCCGCTTCGCTCCGCCCTGGCCGGCTGAAGGGCCGGGAGGTGCTTTGAGGCGCAAGCTACAGGCTTCGGCGATCGCGCGGGCGTTCCACGATGCCTGCCTTGCGGAGCTCGACGCGCTGAAGCCCGGCAATGTGCATCGGCACGGTGACGGGCATGGCATGCGCGTCGCCGATTTCGAGGCTTCCGCCAAAGCCGCAGCACCGTCTATCGGACGCGCCAAGCTCGGCGTCGGCGCGCGTGTCGGGCGCGCGGTGGAAGCCACGCAAGTGGCCACGGGCCTCAACACCAATCTCGGCATCGTTCTGCTCTGCGCACCGCTTGCCGCGGCGGCACACGAGCCGGGCGATGGCGATTTGCAGGCCCGTCTCGCCCGCGTGCTCGCCCGCCTCGCTGTCGAGGATGCGCGCGAGGTCTATCGCGCGATCTGCGCCGCAGGGCCGGGAGGCCTCGGCGAGGCTTCCGAGCACGACGTGGCGTCCGAGCCCTCCGTCACGCTGCTCGAAGCCATGCGCGCGGCCGAGACTCGCGATCGCATCGCCTGGAACTACACGCATGACTTCGTCGACGTGTTCGATATGGGCCTCATCTGGCTCAAGCAGGCGCGCGAGCGCTGGGGAGACGGGCCGTGGAGCGCAACGCGGGTCTATCTCGGCTTCCTCGCGCATGTGCCGGACACGCTGATCGAGCGGAAATTCGGGGACCGGCAGGCGGCCGACGTGGCGGAGGAGGCGCGTCCGATCGAGGCGAGCTTCGCCGAGGCCGGTGAGGCCGAGGATATGACGGGGCCGCTGCTCGCTTTCGACCGGTCGCTGAAGGAGCGTGGGCTCAACCCCGGCACGTCTGCCGACCTCACAGTTGCCACGCTGTTCGCAGCCGCGCTGCAAGACCTTGAAAAGGCCGGATAAGCCGCAAAATCGATCCCTTGGCGCGGCCAATAATCGACTTGCCGATCCTTCCAGCCCCGGACTATCTTCTCCCCCGCGGAGCTCTAACCAGGAGTTGCGGTCGGAAGTGCACTAGCGTTTGTGCACTTCGTCTTCTGCGGCTGGCGGTGTCACGCGGCAACGCCTGCTGTTTGTTTGTAGTCCCAATCGCATTAGGGAGGGGGTTTCATGCCCAAAATCAGTGGAGTCGGCGTCGGCGAATCTCTCGTTGGCGACGGCAATGAAGTTGCTCACATCGACTTGCTCATCGGTCCGCGCGGCAGCGCCGTCGAGACGGCATTCTGCAACGCGCTGACCAATAACAAGGACGGTTTCACCACCCTGCTCGCCGTGGTCGCGCCGAACCTTTTGTGCAAGCCCCCGACCATCCTCTACAACAAGGTGACCATCAAGGACGCACGCCAGGCGGTGCAGATGTTCGGTCCGGCACAATATGCCGTGGCCAAGGCGGTCGCCGATAGCGTCGCCGACGGCACGATCCCTGCGAACGAGGCCGACGACCTCTACGTCACCGTCGGCGTGTTCATCCATTGGGAAGCCAAGGACGACAAGAAGATCCAGGACTTCAACTATCGCGCTACCAAGGAAGCCCTCGCCCGCGCTATTAAGGGCGAGCCGAAGGCGTCCCAGGTTACGGCCGAGAAGGACAAGGTGCACCACCCGTTCGCAGCCGGTTGAAAGGGAGAACCCCCAGGTCGGGGGCAACCCGGTGACGGTGGCGGTCCGGGCCCGATTCGGCGGTGGCTCCAAAAGCTGGGTTTCTGACGGACAGACTTGTCTGTGACAGACTGTCCGGCGCTTACGCGCTGTTTGAGAACGTGATCGCCGCTCTCACGCGAGGGCGGCGATTTCTTTTTGTGTGAGGACGCCGGAATGGATCGCGGTGGCGGCGAGCGCCCCGCGCGCGCCGGCTTCCGCCATGCGGACAAGATCGCCGGCATCGGCGATGCCACCCGCGGCGTAGACCTCGCGCCCACCGGCTTGCGCCAGGATCGCGCCCAGCCTTGCGAGGTCCGGGCCCTGGCCAGAGCCAACGCGGGTCAAGCTCATGACGATCACGCGCTCAGGCCACAGCGCGGGGTCCTCGAGGAGCGCCGCCGGTCCGCGCAAGGTGTCCCCCTCGAAATCGAGCGAGAGCATGACACTGTCCCCGAGGCTTGCGCGGATGGCGTTCCAGTCGTCGACATTGGCGAGGCTCTCGCTGCCGATCACCAGCATGGCGCCCAAGGGAAGCCAGAACAGGCATTCGTCGACGTCGGAAAAGCCCGCGTCAATCCACAGCGAAGTTTGCGGCAGGACATCGGCCAAGGCGCGGCAGGTCGCGAAATTGTTGCCTGCGCCTTCGATCGCGTCGAGGTCAGCGACATAGAGGGCCGGCGAAAAGGTGACGGCGAGCAGGCCGCGCGCGATCGTGAGCGGATCGTTGGCCGTCCCGAACGGCGTCTCGAGCGGCCGATAGTCGGCCCGCTTGCCGCCGCGGGCGTGCACCACGACACCGTCTTTAAGGTCGAGCACGGGTATGACGGTAAACTTGCTCATCAGATTTTCCTCGTCATGCCCGGCCTTGTGCCGGGCATCCACGATTAGGCCAAGAATGTAAAGACGTGGATGGCCGGGACAAGCCCGGCCATGACGTGAGATTGTGGGATATTGGGGAGGAAGCGAATGTCGGCAATCGTCGGCTGGGACCTAGGCGGTGCCAATCTCAAGCTCGCCCTGATGGAGGGCGCGCGCGTCACGCGCGTGGAGCAAATCCCCTGCCCGCTCGTGCCGCATCGCGGCAAATTCGATACCGCGCTCGCCGAGACACTGAAGCTTTGCCCCGAAGGGGCCAGCCACGCCGTCACCATGACCGGCGAGCTGTCGGACGTGTTCGAGGACCGCGCCGAGGGCGTGGCCTATCTCGTCGGGCTCATGCGCGAGGCGGTCGGCGGCGCGCCGCTTCTCATCTATGGCGGACGCGCGGGATTCCTCGACCCGGACGATGCCGTGGCGCTGCCCATGGACGTGGCCTCGGCCAACTGGCACGCCAGCGCCACGCTTGCTGCGGCGCTTTGCCCCGATGGGTTGTTCGTCGACATGGGCACCACGACGACCGACCTTGTGCCGCTCAAGGCAGGCGAGCCCGCCACGCGCGGTTATAGCGACGGGGAGCGGCTGACCGAGCACGAGCTGCTCTATACCGGCGCCGTGCGCACGCCCGTCATGGCCGTGGCACGCGAGGCGCCATTCAAGGGGCGCAGCCAGAGGATCGCGGCGGAGCGATTCGCCACCATGGCTGACGTGTTCCGCCTGCTCGGCGCGCTTCCCGACGATGCCGACCCCTACCCATCCGCCGATCTCTGCGGCAAGACCACGCAGGCAAGCGCGTCAAGGCTCGCGCGCATGCTCGGCCGCGATGCGGGCGAGGCAGGCCTCTACGACTGGATCGACGTGGCGCGCCATTTCGCCGATTGCCAATTCGCGGAGATCGAAGCGGCGGCCCGGGCGCTCGTGGCGCGCGAAGCGCTCGCTGCTGAGGCGCCGGTGATCGGCGCCGGCTGCGGGCGGTTCGTCGCCAAGCGCCTCGCCAAGCAGCTCGGGCTCGCTTACGCCGATTTCGCCGCGCTCATCGATTGCGCGCCGGAGGCCGCCGAGATGGCCTCGCGCTCGGCGCCCGCCGTCTCCGTGGCGCTTCTCAGCGCGCGGGCCTACCCCTAGCCGCCCGCGAGGAAATCAGCGGGCAGGCAAGCGTTTTGCGCAGCGCGTCACTCAGCTCCTCTATTGTCTCGGTCGAAAGGAACATGCCGCCCGTGCTCTCGGACAGGCAGCGCGACTGCCCGCCGCCGAGCCCGCTTGCGAAGCGCAGCATGTAGCCGATGACATGCACCTTGACGTCGGCGCCCTGGCGCCTCCGCTCCTGCGCCAGCGCGCACGGGTTGCCGCGGCAGGTCTCCTCGCCGTCGGTGAGCAGCACGATGACCGCGGGCCGCTCGCGGAAATGAGCACCTCGGCCGCGGCGCCGACCGCGCTGGTCAGTGGCGTCTGGCCGTAAGGCTGCAGCCTGTCGACTTCAGACATGATGCGGCGGAGTTCGGTCCGTGGCGCAGCTTGAGGTCGACATTCTCGCAAGCGTCACGCTTGCCGGGACCGAACACCATGAGCCCGAGATTGCGCGCGGGCGCTACTGTCGGCAGGACTTCGGCCAGAGCGCGGCGCACTTGCTCGATGCGCCGCACAGCCGTCTCGCCGAAGCCCATGCCCGTCATCGAGCCGTACGCGTCGAAGGCGATCATGGCGTCCTTGGCGCAGTTTGCGAGGGCCCCGTCCTTGCTCGCGGCGCAGGCAGGCGCGCAGAGGATCAGGATCGACAATAGCAGCGCCATCCATCCGCAGCGGCGGCGAGGCGAGGCGCATGAGCCTTGGGTGCGCCATGACGATCGTCCCAAGCAAGCGTACCCCAGCGAAAGTCGCGACAATCGGCCGAAACCGGTCAAGCTTGCTGCCTTGGACGGAACAGGCAAGGTTCAAAGGAATTATTGACTTAGCAGCACCATGCTTGGCATGCGTCGCCGGGCCACCCGAAAAGACCAAACCGACAAGGAGCGTTAAATGCGCCGCAGTCTCATTCCGCTTTCGGCTTTCATCGCCGGTGTTGTCATCGCGGTCATGGCACCAGGCCATGCCGGCGCCGGCCCCCAGCCGGCGCTTGCGCCATTGCATGCCGAACCCAGCATTGTGGAGAAGGCCGGCTATTTGCGCCGGCAGTATCGGCGTCAACTCAGGCGCAACGGTTACATCTCGGAAGCCACGCCCTATGCGCCCGCCGTTGTTGGTGACGAGGTCGTGCTCGTGCCCCTTCGCCCGAGCAGCTGCGGCCAATACCGCTATTGGAACGGCGCGCGCTGCGCCGATGCGCGCTACGAGACGCCGTATATCGGACCGCGATACTGAGCCCTAGACATAGGCGATCAGCCGCCCGAGCGCGCCGATCGTGACCCAGAGCATCAGCGACAGCGCCGCCTGAACCAGGCCGAGAAACGGCGGGTTACTGTCCCAGTCCGCCACGCGCCGTGTCCAGAGCAGGTAGAAGAGGATCGCGTTCGTGAGCGCCAGCGCGAACAAAAGCATCTTGAGCTTGAAGGCCACGTTGCCGACCAGCGCGGTCGCGTCGGAGGCGAACAGCGGGAAGCCGGTGCCAATCTGCAAGCCGACGCCGAGCGCGGCCGCGGCGGTGAGCGGCATATAGAGCTCGGTTAGTGTGACATGGTGCGCGGCGCCCAGAAACCTGAGATCGAGCAGCCCGATGCCGCCGACGACCAGCACGAGGCCGAGCAGGTGCATGATGTTGACCAGCGGGTAGAGCACGGTCGAGTCGCGCATGGTCGTGCCGAGCCATGACGCTTCGAGCGCCGCCGCGAGCGCCGCGAGCTGATCGGGCGAGGCCGCCGGGTCCATGGCGGGCTGCGCTAGGCGCTTAGCGAAGCTCGACGGTCTTGCCGTTCAGGGTGATGCGCTCGGCGCGCATCTCGGGCTCACCGTCTCGCCGCGGATAGGCCTCGACCGTGACGGTTGCGCCGACGACCAAGTCCTCCTTCGCAAGCCCGCGGCTTTGCATGCGCGACGGCGGCGCGAGCACCACCACCCAATTCTTGCCTTCGTAATCTATCTCGATCTCGCCATGCGGGTTTCCATAGCGCACGGCCTTGACCGGCGCCTCGACCTTGATGACGGTCGCCGCATCGTAGGCGCTCCAGCCGTGATGCGCGCGCGCGGGGACACCGCCAAGCATCGCCGCGACGAGCATGGCGAGGAGGCCAAGAAGAAGCTTGCGCATCGCACAGTCCTTTCTCATCTGGCGCCTGGCATAAGGCCGGACCCTAGCATTTGTTCCACCGCGCAGAAATCAGGCCGGCGGGGCGTGCTTGTAGTGGTCCTCGATCTTTTCGACGAGCAGCCGCCAGGCCGCGTGCTCGCGCGCGCCTGCGGTCTTCTCCACCGCGATCTGCAGATAGGCAAGCTCGCGCTCGATCTTCTCGCGTGGCAGCATGTGCAGCCTAGTCGCGAGGATCGCTGCCTCGATCACAGCGGCTTGCGCGCGATTGAAGCCCTTGAACGGCGCGTGCATCGCCTCGTGGACGACGCGGCAATGGAAGCGCGGGCGAAGCTCGTCCTCCTCGACATGGTCGACGGCAAGCTCGGCATGCGAAAGCGCGGCCTCCAGCACGGCGCCCGGGACATGCGTCGAGGCCCACACCGGCCAGTCCTTGTTGCCGGTGAGGCAGCCGGCGAAGATCAGCACGTCGTCGATGAAATTCGCCACGGCGAAGGGCGTGGCGCGGAGATTGTCGAGCGTGGCGGAGGGGCGGAACGGCGCGATGATCCAGCCCTCGCCATCCGCCACGAGTGGCTCCGCGATCAGTCCGAGAGGGGCGATATGCACCCTGCCCTCCTCGTTCAGCGTGGTGACGATACACTCTCGGATCATCGGCATGGCGGCTGGGCTCTTTGCTCACGAAGCCTTGCGCTTCTTCTTGGCGACCAGCGTGTGGCCCGCTTCTTTCAGCCGCGTGCGGTCGACGGCAGGCGCATCGGCCGCGACGCCCCAATCGAGCGGCTCGTCCTGGGCGTAGCGCTTGCCGAGCCGCCAAGCGATCTCAGCGCGCGCAAGCTCCGCCCCGAGATAGAAAGCGTGCGGGGCGTCCGTGTCGATGCCGAGCTTGGGAAAGAGCGCAAACACGTCCCGCGCGATGTGATGGCCGTCGCGGTTGAAGATATGCACGCCGTCTTCGGCGACCTCGATACGGAAATTCTTGTCGCGCACCTCGCGCGCGGCCGCCTCGATCTCCGCGGGCGAAAGCGGGAAGGGCTTCCGCGCATGCAAAGCGAGCAGCGCGTCGGTATAGCCCTTCGGCAGCTCGCCGTCGGCGCGCGAGGCGAACATCATGCGCCGCGCCATGTCGTGCTCCTCATAGGTGCGGCGCGTATGCGGGCTGACCTGCACCACGAGCACGTTTCTGATCCTGAGCTCGGAGACTATGCCGATCAGCATGGCGGTGGTGCCGATACTGTCGGCATCGGTCAGCTCGGTGAGATTGCCGGTGCCCATCAGGATTTCCGCGTCGGGACGATCGCGCCTGAGCCGCGCATAGCGTTCGAGAGAGGTCATAAAACCGAAATTGATCGGGTCGAGCACGGGGTCGGCGAGATAAGCGTGCCCCTTCTTGTCGAGCGCATCCATGGCGCGGTAGAGCGAGTCCATGTCGCCGTGATCCTTGGGGATCAGCACCGGAACCGAGGTGACCTTGTCGGCGATGTGCAGCGTGTCCTCGTTGAGGCTTAGCAGGAAATCCGCGCCTGCCTTGCCGCCGCGCAAGAGCTCATCCGGATCGGCTGAGTCGACGCTCGCTCTGTAGCCGTGCCGCTTGAGCGCTTGGACCGCCTCTTCGAGATGCGGAAAGGGGGTGTCGGGCAGGCAGCCGAGATCGATCACGTCGGCGCCCTTGTGCGAATAGTCTTCGGCGCGCTCGAGGATTGCCTCGACGGACAGGGCCGACGCATCGACGATCTCGGCGAAGATCTTGATGTCGTATTTCGTCATGTCGGACGCCTTGCGGGCGCGGCCGAAATATTCAGGCAGGTCCTTCACCTCATCAGGGCCACGCAGGACCGGCACGCCGTAATGCGCGGCGAGCCTGTCGAGATCGGCGCGCGCGCGGCCAGGCAGCATGATCCTGCCAGCCTCGACCGGCTTTTGCAGGCGTCGCAGGATGATGTCCTCGGTCATCAGCGCCGCGACCTTGACGCCGATATCGACCACCTTCCACTCGAAGTCCGCGTCCATTGCGTTGAGCACGGCCTCGAGTCTCGCTTTCGCCAGGTGCCCGGTCAGGAACAGGATGCTGTCAGCCATCGCCTCGTGCCATTCTGCTTCGAGCCGTTCTACCGTCTTTTGCTGAATAAGAAACCTCGTCATGCCCCGGCCTTGTGCCGGGCATCCACGATTTCCGGGCGTGCAACCATCTAGACGTGGATGGCCGGGACGAGCCCGGCCATGACGAGCGGGAGGGATAGTTCAGTCAAGCGCGGCGCCGCAGGGCGTGCTGCCAGCAAGGGCTTCGGCGAAAGCCTGCTGGTCGCCGCGACCGAGAAGGATCGCCGTGACGCGCGTCGCTTCGAGCATGCCTGGAAAGGCCTGGTCCACCACGCCGTCGCGGGCGAGCTGGCGCGCTGCAAGCCGCGTATGCGACCGGGCAACCGACTTGATGAGGTAGCAGCGCTCGGCCCCGATCCGTGCCGCGAGCCAGAGCGCGAGACTGTCGGAGGTGAGCCGCCAGGATTCCTCGACGTCGCTGCGGCCCGAGACCAGCGCGTAAGGCGCCCAGACCGCATTGGCGCCGCGCGCGAGCGCAGCGTTGAGCTCGGCCTCCGTCGCACCGACGGCAAAGCCACGGCGCAGTCCCGCCACAGCCCAGGCGAGCTGGTCCATGGCAAGCAGCGCCATGCGGTGGGCATTCGCGTCGCCGAAGCCAAGCTCCGTCTGACAAGCGCGGACCTCGTCGGCCAAGGCCCCTCCCCCCGGCACCACAACGACGGGCTCGGGCGAAGCGGCAATCGCGTCGAGCCAGGGGCCGAGCTCGGGCGACCGCACCACGCTGCCGCCGAGCTTGACGACAATCGGCACTTTTGCGGGGCGCAGTTCAGGCCGCTTCTGCATGACGGGCGCGCGCATGGTCACGCGCGCCCCTTCGCACGCACGATCTCGACGCCGACGGCCCCTGGCTCCTTGTCGAGCTTCTCGACCCTGACCCGCACGCGCGCCGCGCGCGGATGCGCCAAGCAGTGCTCCGCAATCTGCTCGGCAACGGTCTCGACCAAATGGATATGGCAGCGCCCGAGGATGGTCTTGATGCCGTGGATGATCGTGTCGTAGTCGAAGGCCTGGGCGATGTCGTCGCCGAGCGCGCCTTTTGCTGGCTTGACGTCGACGTCCACGGAGAAGCGCACGCGCTGGGTGACGCCCTTCTCGTTGGTGTAGACGCCGATCTCGGCGTCGAGCACCAGATCGTGCATGAAGACGCGGTCGAGGGTCGGTGTCCGGCTGATACGGACCTTGGGCACTCGTGCCTTCGGCGCGCGGCTCATGCGGCGAGCCAAGTCTTCGCGGAAGCGGCGGCGCGCGGGATAAGCGCCCTGATCCCTGCGCAGGCCTCGGCATCGAGCGATCGCCCACGCATTCCATCCCGGCAGAGCGCGCCGCGAAAGCCGAGCAGGCTCGGCTCGAGCTTGAGTAGGTCGGGCACATGGCAGGCCCGCAGCGCGCCGGCGAGACCTACGGTGACACCCTTCGCCTTGGCAGCTTCAACAAAGCCGGCAAGCGTGTCGCGATCGACGTGGTCGAGCAGAGACCCTGCACCTTTACGCATCGTGTCGAGCATCACGCCGTGCGCGCCGATCCTCGCGGTCGCAGCGACGGCGTCGAGTGCAGGCATCGCATCGGCGAACGCCACAAGGACGAGGCGAACGCGCCCCGCTTCTTCTTCGAGCGCGCCAAGACCGGCTTGCGCATCGCCGCCCGGGAACAGCCCGAGCTTGACGTAATCCACGCCCGTGTCCGCCATTGCTCGCACGGCGGCGCGAAGGCGCGCCGGCTGCATCGGCAAGTCCCCGATCGTGGCACTCATGGGGGCCCGTCCGGCAACCGCCTTCACGCACGCAGCGACCGCTTGCGCCGTGAGCGCGCCGAGCGCGCCTTGCGAAGGGTCCTTCAAGTCAATGAGATCTGCGCCCGAGGCGAGTGCAAGCTCGGCCTCGCCAGCATCGCGCACGCTCGCCAGGAAGAGGGTCATGATTATTGCTAGCCATACGCGTCATCCCGGCGCAAGCCGGAATCCGGGGAAACGCCGGATGCGCTAGCGGAACAGCCAGTTGAACATGCTGCCGCCACCGCCGCCTCCACCGCCGCCGCCACCGCGGCGCGCGGCGCGACGGGCCGCACGTTCGCCACGCGCCACAGGCGCCGGCTGCTGGAAGCCCCAGAAATCATTGCGGGCGACGGGCGGACCTGCTGCCGGCCTGGTCCTCGCTTTGCGGAGCTGCACCTCGTTCGCATTGCCGTCTGGGTCGGTCACCACCACGGACACGGCCTGCCAGTTCCACTGCGCCGTCGCCTGGCCCCAACTATGCGGCTCGATCGAGACCACCTTGTTCGCGCGCGTATCGACGATCGCAACATATTCGAGGCTCGAGTCCTGACCCTCGTTGAAATCGCCTGCGTAGTATTTGAGGAGGCCGATGCCGGAGAGCGCATCCTTGAGGAGCTTCCATTCCAGGATCCTCGGCTTGCCGGCGCCGAACATCTCAAGCTCTGCGTGGACCTGCGGGAATTTCGGGTTGCTCGCGACATAGCGCCCGGGCGATGGCTCCGTGACGATCCAGCCCGCGACCTCTTCCGCGAGCGGCTGCCCGGTCTGTTGCGGGGGTACCTCCTGGCCGAGCCGCACGAGCGCCTCGCGGCTCTCAATCTGGAATGGGTTCTGCGTGAGCGCGGTGCGGTAGTCGGTGACAGCTTCGTCTTGGCGCTGCAGCGCCTGGTAGATGTCGCCCCGCACGCGCAGAGCGAGTGCATCGTTCGCGGCAAGCTGCAAAGCCTGGTTCGCATCGCCGAGCGCGACCTGCAAATAGCTTGGCGGCTGCGGCGGCGCGGGTGGAAGCGGCGCGTTTGCTGCTGCCTCCGGCGACGTGGCCGTTGCGGCTGTCTCGGTGGTTGGCGCGACTTGGCCGGCCTCGCCCGTTGCGGCTGCCTCGCCCACCTTGGCCGTCTCGGTCGTATCGATGACGTCGTCCGTCTCGGGCTCGGTCGTGGCGGCTGCCGCCGCTGCGTCAGGGGCTTCGCGTGTTTTTGGGACCTCGGTGGTTCCCGCCGTCTCTGCCTCAGCGGTTTCCTGTGGAGGCTCGGGGACCGAGGACGGTCCGGCCTGGAGCCGCGCTGAAGCGCGCATCGCGTAAGCCTTGACGTTCTTCGGGTCGAGCTCGATGGCGTGACTGAAATCGTTGATCGCGTCATCGAAGCGGCGCATCTCCGCCAAAGCAAGCCCGCGCTCAACATAAACCTCGACCAGTGCGGGCTTGAGCTCGGAGACGCGATTGAAATCCTCGATGGCTAACGGAAACTTCTTGTCCCCGGCAAGCGCGCGGCCCCTGAGCAGCAGGAGCTCGGGCGAAGGCTGCTCGCCTTGGGACTCGAGCACGAAGGTGGCGTCGTCCGCCGCCTCGCGGAATTTCTCGATGGCGAGATAGGCGGCGGCGCGGTTCTGATAGGCCGCCGTGAATTTGGGGTCGAGCCCGACGGCCCGGGTGAAATCGCGCACGGCCGCGTGGTAGCGCTTCAGCTCGACATGTGCCTTGCCGCGCCCGTTATAGGGGACCGCGCTCTGCGGCGTGAGCTCGACCGCCTTGCGGAAATCCTGGAACGCCTGGACGTATTGGCCGAGCATCGCATGGGCATTGCCCCGATTGTTGTAGGCCGCGCCGTAAGTGGGCGAGAGCGCGATGGCCCGGTCGAAGTCCTTGATTGCCTCCTCGGGATGGCCGAGGTCCATCAACGCGTTGCCGCGATTGTTGTAGACCGTGGGGTTTTCGACCGAGAGCTGGATCGACTTGTTGAAGTCGGCGACCGCGTCCTTGGTCTGCTTCAGCCGCCATTTGGCGACGCCGCGGTCGCTATAGATGCTGGCCTCAATGAAATCGGCGATGTCGCCGTCGCGCAGGATCTCGTCGTAGATGGTG
Organism: uncultured Alphaproteobacteria bacterium; assembly: GCA_963821255.1. Lineage (GTDB taxonomy): Bacteria > Pseudomonadota > Alphaproteobacteria > Rhizobiales > Methyloligellaceae > Methyloceanibacter. The sequence goes on from CAWGCX010000011.1 coordinate 740,022, forward strand.
ACCGCCCGCTCGTTCTGCCCACGCATCAGGGCGGCGGCCCCTTCGCGCGCGCGCAGCAGGGTCTTGTCTTGCGCGGAAGCCGCGCTCGTGGCCGCAAGGCCGGCCACAAGGACTGCCAGACAGCAAAGCACGGTGCGCGGGCTTGGCATGGCCATGATTTGGCGAGATTCCCTCGAAAAGCGCTGCCCTTCATGTCTCCCATAAGGTGGGAGTATGTCAACAAAGGGTCGCGCCAAAGACTGCACGCTATTTGCCTCGAACCTCATTAATTTCGGCCAAATCCCGGAGCACCGAAGGCAACCCCTCCGGCAAATCCTCGGCGATCAGGCCGGGGCCGTACGCCTTAGCGGCGGCGCCGTGCATCCATACGGCGGCGCTTGCCGCCTCGAAGGCCGGCATGCCTTGGGCGAGCAGGCCAAGGACCATGCCGGCAAGGACATCGCCGGTGCCCGCGGTGGCGAGCCACGGGCTGGTCTTGGCGTTGATCGACGCCCTCCCGTCCGGCGCGGCCACGACCGTGTCGGCGCCCTTGAGAAGAACCACCGCGCCGGAGCGGGCTGCTGCCTCGCGCGTGCGCTCGACCTTCGATACGCCGTGGATATCGTTGAACAGTCGGGCGAACTCGCCGTCATGCGGCGTCAGCACCACCGGCGCGGCATGGGCGCGAATGGCGGCAAACAGCACTGCCGGATCGCCGGCAAAAACGATCAGCGCGTCGGCATCTAGGACAACCGCGGCCTTCGAGACGAGCGCCGCAAGCACCATGTCCTTGGTGTTCTCGCCCACCCCAGCCCCCGGACCGATCAGCACGGCGTTCTTGCGCTCATCGGCGAGGATGGTCTTGAGGCCGCGAGCCCCGTCGGCCTCGCGCAGCATGATGGCGGTGAGCTGCGCGGCGTTCACGTCGATGGCATCGCGGGGCGAGGCGACCGTGACCAGCCCCGCGCCGATCCTCAACGCCCCGCGGGCGCCAAGCCTCGCCGCTCCGGTCGCGTAGCGCGGGCCCGAGACGACGACGGCGTGCCCGCGGGCATATTTGTGGCCCTCTGGCGTCGGCCAGCGGAACTGCGGCAGCCAAAGCGCGGGATCGTTGGCGAACCCCTTCGTGCGGATCGTCTCGAGCACGCTGTCCGGAATGCCGATCTCGGCGACCGTCACCTCGCCGCAATGGCGCTGCCCCGGCAGCAGAAGGTGGCCGGGCTTCAGGCGGAAGAAGGTGACTGTGGCCGCCGCCTCGATGGCGACCCCCCTCACCGCGCCGGTCGTGCCATCGATGCCGCTCGGTACGTCGACCGAAACAACGGGCAGCGCGGACGCGTTCACCGCCTCGATCAGGGTGGCGAGCTTGCCGTCGACCGGACGCGCGAGACCTGCGCCGAGCAGCGCGTCGACCACCACATCCGCGTCTGCGAGCACCTCGGGACCGAGCGCCTCGCACGCTCGCGACCAGCGCTTGGCCATTGAAGCGGCGTCCGGCGGCAGGCGCGAAGGATCGCCGTCGAAAGCAAGCCGCACCCGATAGCCGCGGTCGGCGAGGTGCCGGGCCGCCACGAAACCATCGCCGCCATTGTTGCCAGGCCCACAAAGCACTGCAACCGTGCCCACATCGGGAAAGCGACGAGCAACCTCCTTGGCCACGGCGCCGCCGGCATTCTCCATCAGGACCACGGCCGGCACCCCGCCCTCGATAGTAACGCGGTCCGCTTCACCCATTTCTTGCGCCGTCAGAAGTTCGATCTTCGAACCCCCTGCGCATTTTTTGTGCATCATGCTCATATCGTAGGCAGCACTGCTTGCCTGTTCTTGCCGGAGCCGGCACAACCTGCCGGAGCGCCTTGAAATAAGGCGCAAAACCGGGCGCCGTTCGGTTGGCATAGCGCGTGCTTTGGCTCTCGCACAGTCTTATCGACAAACGGGCGGGGGCGCGCGGCTAAGCGTTGTTTTGCGTCCATGGGAGGTGTGACGGCAGAATGAAAAAGATCGAGGCGATCATAAAACCATTCAAGCTCGACGAGGTGAAAGAAGCCCTGCAGGAGATCGGCCTCCAAGGCATCACCGTGACCGAGGCCAAGGGGTTCGGGCGGCAGAAGGGCCACACCGAGCTTTATCGCGGCGCAGAATATGTCGTCGATTTCCTTCCCAAGGTGAAGCTCGAGCTCGTGCTCGGCGACGCCATGGTGGAGAAGGCCATCGAGGCCATCATCGCCTCAGCGAAGACCGGCCGCATCGGTGACGGGAAGATCTTCGTTTCGAACGTAGAGGAAGCGGTGCGCATTCGCACCGGCGAGACAGGAAACGACGCCATCTGACCAGCAAATTTCGAGCAACCGGGCGCAACAAACGCGCCGCCAGGAAAAACCCTCGCGGCGGCAATCATGCTTGTGACAGGGGAGAACAATGGCAGACGCTAAAACTGTAGCTAAGAAGATCAAGGACGATGACATCAAATTCGTCGACCTGCGTTTCACCGATCCGCGCGGCAAGATGCAACACGTCACCATGGACTCGAAGCTCATGGATGAAGAGACGTTCGCCGACGGCATCATGTTTGACGGCTCATCCATCGCCGGCTGGAAGGTGATCAACGAGTCCGACATGAAGCTGATGCCGGACCCCGAGTCCGCCGTGCTCGACCCGTTCTTCGCGCAGAGCACGCTTGCGGTGTTCTGCGACGTGCTCGAGCCCTTGACCAACGAACCCTATGAGCGCGATCCGCGCTCGATCGCCGGCAAGGCGCAGAACTATCTGAAGCAGACCGGCGTCGGCGACGTGGCCGTGTTCGGTCCGGAAGCCGAGTTCTTCGTGTTCGACGACGTCCGCTTCAAGGCCGAGCCGTTCAATTGCGGCTACAAGCTCAATTCGACCGAGCTGCCCTCGAACATGGACACCGAATACGAGATGGGCAATCTCGGCCACCGTCCGCGCACCAAAGGCGGCTATTTCCCGGTGCCGCCGATCGACTCCGCGCAGGATCTCCGCTCGGAGATGCTCTCGGTCATGGCCGACATGGGCGTGGTCACCGAGAAGCATCACCACGAAGTGGGCGCCGCCCAGCACGAGCTCGGCATCAAGTTCGGGCCGCTGGTACGCACCGCGGATCACATGCAGATCTATAAATACGTGATCCATCAGGTGGCACAGGTCTACGGCAAGACCGCGACGTTCATGCCGAAGCCGGTCTATGGCGAGAACGGTTCGGGCATGCACACGCACCAGTCGATCTGGAAGGGCTCGACGCCCGGTCTTCGCCGGCGACAAATACGCGGACCTTTCGGATATGGCGCTGCATTACATCGCCGGCATCTTGAAGCACGCCAAGGCGCTCAACGCTTTCACCAACCCGAGCACCAATTCCTACAAGCGTCTGGTGCCGGGCTACGAGGCGCCGGTGCTACTTGCCTACTCCTCGCGCAACCGCTCGGCCTCCTGCCGCATTCCGCTGGGCTCGGGGCCGAAGGCGAAGCGCGTCGAGGTGCGCTTCCCCGATCCCGCCGCCAATCCGTATCTCGCCTTCGCCGCGATGCTGATGGCGGGTCTCGACGGCATCGAGAACAAGCTCAACCCGGGCGATCCGATCGACAAGAATCTCTACGACCTGCCGCCTGAGGAACTCGAGAAGGTGCCGACCGTGTGCGGCTCGCTACGCCAGGCCTGCGAGGAGCTCGACAAGGACCGCGCTTTCTTGAAGAAGGGCAACGTCTTCACCGACGACGCCATCGACGCTTATCTCGAGCTGAAGATGGAAGAGGTGGAGCGGTTCGAGATGTTTCCGCATCCCATCGAGTTCGACATGTATTACAGCGTGTAGCCACACACGCGGCGCAAACAAAGATGGGGCGGCCGTATGGAACGGCCGCCCCACTTTCGCCCGGCCTGCCGAACCCTCAGTCTGCGTTCCGCGTTCCCCCGTGGACGCGGGTTTGCATAGGTCCTAGCCAGGCTCCCCCAAAAGGACGTCGGGCCGCTTACATCAAATAGAAATAGCCGTAGGCCGCACCTCCAAGCAGGATCGTGTAGAACCACGACTTGTTGTCGCGGTACCAGTCGTCGACCATCGACGGCAGACCGAAAATCACGAAGCGGCAGAGCGACAGCGTCATCAGCGTGGCAATCGCGCCGAGCACCCAGAAAGAGGGGTTGGTCGGCGCGCCCCCGCTTTGCCCCGCGTCCACGAGATACATCGCGGCGTTGCTCGTGCCGAGATTGATCACGGCCCAGACCGCAGCTGCCGCCACCGCGAAGAGAAAAGAGTATCGGATCACCATTGCCGCATTTACCCCGTCGCCTTTGAGACGAATTTTAGGGGCTGGCTGTAAAGAAACGGGAAAGCGAAAGGCTTAGCGCGAGGTTAATGCGCACACCTCCCTCTCCCTGAAAGGGGGAGGGTTCGGGGTGGGGGTCGTCTGATCTTGCGGCGTGGCGGAAGATTATATCCGAGGACTTGACCCCCACCCGGCGCACTGCACGCGCCTCCCTCCCCTTTTCAGGGGGAGGGAATCAAGCTACCGCCTTCCACTTGATGGAGCAGCCGATCGACGGAATCTGCTCGCGGGGGCCAGCGCCTGTGTCGGCGATCTGTTTCATTGCCTCGAACAGGTCGCGGCGGACATGCGGGCCGGCGGGTTCGCGGCCACTCTCGTCGAGACGTCCGCGATATTGCAGCTCGACGTCCGCGTTGAAGCCGAAAAAGTCCGGCGTGCAGGCCGCGTCGTAGGCGCGCGCGACCTCCTGGCTTTCGTCGTAGAAATAGGGGAAGGTGAAGCCGTGCTCGGCCGCGAAGCGCTTCATGTTGGCGAAGGAATCGTCCGGGTAATGCACCGCGTCGTTGGAGGAGATGGCGACCGACGCGATACCGTAGGACCGAAGCTCGGTCGCGTCGCGAACGATGCGGTCGATCACCGCCTTGACGTAAGGGCAGTGGTTGCAGATGAACATGACCAGCGTGCCGTTCGGCCCGCGCAAGCCTTCGAGGCTATAGGTCTTGCCGTCGACGCCCGGCAGGGTGAAGTCGGGCGCCTTCCAACCGAAATCGCAGATCGGTGCTTGAGCCGCCATGCAGGTTACCCGTTTCGCAAATCTGTCATCGGCCGCCCCTAGGCTCGGCCGCTGAACATCTCTGCTGGCATATGGCGAAATCAGACAGTTTCTGCAACAGGGCCGAAGCCTACGAGGCGCATGATGACGTTCCGCTGAGCCCGGCGCGCGGCGACGCAATCGGCGATGTCATCCTTAGTCGCTACAGCCGGCGCGACATCATGCGTGGCACGCTTGGCGTTGTGGCGGCCGTTTCCTTGTTCGGGCCGCAGGCGCTCGCCGCGGGCGAAGCCAAGGCAGTAGGCATCGGAGGCCGGTTCAACTTCGAGGAGATCGAGGCGGGCGTCGATGGCTCCCATCACGTCGCGCCGGGTTACCGCGCGCAGGTGCTGCTGCGTTGGGGCGATCCGGTGTTTCCCGATTCTCCGCCCTTCGATCCCCTCAAGCAGAGCCCGGAAGCGCAGCTAAGGCAGTTCGGCTACAACAACGACTATATCGCGTTCTTTCCGCTGGATGCGGAGGGACGGCGCGCGCTGCTTTGCGTCAATCACGAATACACCAACGAGGAGGTCATGTTCCCCGACCTCCCGCGTCAGGACCTCATCTGCTTTCCCGACATGACGGCTGAGCTCGTCGACATCGAGATGGCGGCCCATGGCGTCACTATCGTCGAGATCGTGAACGCGCCGGACGGCGATTGGCGCGTCGTGCGCGACAGCCCATACAACCGCCGCATCAGCCCGAGCAATACGGCGATAACCGTCGACGGGCCTGCCGTGGGCCACGATCGGCTCAAAACGCACGCCGATCCGACTGGCACGCGCATTCTCGGCACGCTCAACAATTGCGCCGGCGGACAGACGCCATGGGGCACCTATCTGACGGCCGAGGAGAATTTCCACGGCTATTTCTGGAGCGACGCCTGCGCCGGGCCACGCGAGACGCCGAAGGGGCTCGGCGGTGCGCAAGCTGCGAGCTATGCGCGCTATGGCGTGCCGGGGCTGTGGCAAGCCTGGGGCAAATTCGTGGACCGCTTCAATGTCGACAAGGCTCCGAACGAGCCGAACCGTTTCGGCTGGATCGTGGAAATCGATCCACTCGATCCGCATTCGGTGCCGGTGAAGCACACGGCCCTTGGCCGGTTCCGGCATGAGGGCGCCGAATGCCTGATCAACACGGACGGCCGCGTGGTGATCTATTCCGGCGACGACGGGCGCTTCGAATATGTCTATCGCTTCGTCTCCGACGGCCGCTACGATCCGAACGACCGCGCGGCGAACATGAAACTTCTGTCGTCAGGCACGCTGTCGGTGGCGAAATTCCACGAAGACGGGCGCCTGGAATGGCTGCCGCTCGTGTTCGGGCAAGGTCCGCTCACGGCGGCGAACGGTTTCACCTCGCAAGGTGACGTCGTCATCGACGCGCGGATTGCCGCGGACCTCGCCGGCGCGACGCGCATGGACCGCCCAGAGGACGTGCAGCCCAATCCGACGAACGGCCGTGTCTATGTGATGCTGACCAACAACAAGGAGCGGCCCGAGGGCGCGGAGGATGCCGCCAATCCGCTCGCGGTGAATGTCTTCGGCCATATCATCGAGATGACGCCGCCGGACGGCGACCATGCGGCTTCCGAGTATCGCTGGGAGATGCTGGTGCGCTGCGGCGATCCGCAAGTCTCCGAGGTCGGCGCGCTGTGGAGCCCGGAGACGTCCGCCAATGGCTGGTTTGCATGCCCGGACAATGCCGCCGTCGATTCGCAAGGGCGCCTGTGGATCTCGACCGACCAGGGCGAGAACTGGCCGACGGGCCGCGCCGACGGGCTCTACGCACTGGAAACCGAAGGCGAGCGGCGGTGCACGGCCCGGCTTTTTTTCCGGGCGCCGATCGGGGCCGAATTATGCGGCCCGTGCTTTACTCCGGACGGCGCGACGCTGTTCGTCGCCGTGCAGCATCCGGGCACCGACGGGACGGACAAGTACAAGGGCTTCGAGCGTGCTTCGAGCTTCGCGGACCCAGCGACTCGCTGGCCGGATTTCGATCCCGCCATTCCGCCCCGGCCCTCGGTGCTCGTCATCACCAAGAACGGCGGCGGCAGGATCGCCTAAACCTGCCGAACTCTTGAAAAAGCCGCAACTGCGTGCGAGCTAACAAGCAGTTCCCTGCAACAGATTCGCCCGCACGTCGCGTATGACCGCCAAACGCAAGAGCACGACCGCCGCGCGCGATCTCTTCGCCAAGCTCGAGGACGAGCTTGCGCGCGAGCCGTTGCGGCAGGCCAAGACCCCGCAGGCCAAGCCGAGCGGACGCGGGCGCAGCAAGGGCGACGAGGCCTATACGGCTGCCGACATCGAGGTGCTGGAAGGGCTCGAGCCGGTGCGACGGCGTCCCGGCATGTATATCGGCGGCACCGACGAGAAGGCGATGCATCACCTCTTCGCCGAGGTGCTGGACAACGCCATGGACGAGGCGGTCGCGGGACACGCGAGCCGCATCGAGGTCGAGCTCGACAGAGACGGCACTCTGACCGTCACCGACAATGGGCGCGGCATCCCGGTCGACCCACATCCGAAATTCAAGAAGAAGTCCGCGCTTGAAGTGATAATGACCACGCTGCATGCCGGCGGCAAGTTCAACTCTAAAGTCTACGACACGAGCGGCGGGTTGCACGGTGTCGGCGTCTCTGTGGCGAACGCATTGTCGGAGAGCCTCGAAGTCGAGGTGGCACGCGGTCAGAAGCTCTACCGGCAAAGCTACGCGCGCGGGACACCTGACGGGCCGCTGAAGAGCCTTGGCCCGGTGAAGAACCGGCGCGGCACCAAGGTGCGTTTCAGGCCCGACCCGAAAATCTTCGGCAAGGGCGCAGCCTTCAAGCCGGCCCGGCTGTTCCGCATGGCCCGTTCCAAGGCCTATCTCTTCCGCGGCGTCGAGATCCGCTGGTCCTGCGACAAGGCGCAGCTTGCGGGCGATAGCGAGACACCGGAAAGCGCCGTCTTCCACTTCCCCGGCGGGCTGAAAGACTTTCTTGAAGACCGCATCGAAGGCCAAGAGACCGTCGCCAAGGAGATCTTCGCCGGCAGGACCGACAAGACCAACGGCCACGGCTCGGTCGAATGGGCGATCGCGTGGATCAACGACGACGGTTTTCTCAGCTCCTATTGCAACACTATCCCCACGCAAGACGGCGGCACGCACGAAGCCGGCTTGCGCGCGGCGCTCACTAAAGCCTTGCGTGCCTATGGCGAGATGACCGGCAACAAGCGCGTGGCGCAGGTCACCGCCGAGGACGTGCTCGGCACGGCGGCCGCCATGCTCTCTGTGTTTATCCGCGAGCCCGAGTTCCAGGGCCAGACCAAGGACCGGCTTACGAGCCCCGAGGCCGCGCGCGTGGTCGAGAGCGCCTTGCGCGACGCCTTCGATCATTGGCTGACCGGCAATCCGCAACAGGCGAACCGCCTGCTCGAATGGGTCGTCGACCGCTCGGAGGAACGTCTGCGCCGCCGCAAAGAGAAGGAGATCGGCCGGCAGACGGCGACGCGGCGCCTGCGCCTTCCCGGCAAGCTCGCTGACTGCTCTGCGAGCGCCGCCGAAGGCACGGAGATCTTCATCGTGGAGGGCGACTCGGCGGGTGGCTCGGCCAAGCAGGCGCGCGACCGCGCAACGCAAGCCGTGCTGCCGTTGCGCGGCAAGATCCTGAACGTGGCGAGCGCAAGCTCGACCAAGCTCGCCGACAACCAGCTGCTGAGCGACCTGATCCAGGCGCTCGGCTGCGGCACCGGCACGCGCTATCGCGAGGAGGAATTGCGCTACGAGAAGGTGGTGATCATGACCGACGCCGACGTCGACGGCATGCATATCGCCTCGCTGCTCATCACCTTTTTCTACCAAGAGATGCGCGGGCTTATAGAAGGCGGGCATCTCTATCTCGCCGTGCCGCCACTCTACCGCCTGAGCCAGGGCGCGAAGAGCGCCTACGCCCGGGACGAAGCGCACAAGGCGGCGCTGTTGGCGTCCGAATTCAACGGTAAGGGCAAAGTAGACGTGAGTCGTTTCAAGGGCTTGGGCGAGATGATGCCGAAACAGCTCAAAGAGACGACGATGGACCCGCGCGTGCGCACCCTGCTGCGCGTGGAGCTCGACGAGGACGGCCGCCTGACCACCAAACTCGTCGATCAGCTCATGGGCAATAAGCCCGAGGAACGCTTCCGCTTCATCCAGGAGCGCGCCGAATTCGCCAAGCCCGACGAGCTTGATATTTGAGGTCCCCCTAATTGACAACCGTCAATTGACACTTTACAATAGCTGTCTATGGCGATCCAAAGCTTTCGCCACAAGGGACTGAGGCGGCTTTTTGAACACGAGCTGCCCCAAACCTTGTCGATAAGTTGCGAGATATGCTCCTCGCCATCGATACAGCAAAGCACCGTGGATGAGATCGGTCTTTTTCCGGGCTGGCGCTTGCATCCCCTAAAAGGCGATTTGGCAGGATTTTGGAGCCTTACCGTCATGTGATGCGTTCGAGGTTGATCTCGTGGATTACCATTGATGAGGCCCGCAACATGCCCATGAAAACCTCTCCCCATGTCGGCGGTCTCATCCGCCGGGAGATCATCGAGCCGATGGGACTGTCGGTGACGCAGGCGGCGTCTGTGCTCGGCGTGACGCGTCAGGCTCTCTCGAACCTGTTGAACGCGCGGACCGCCCTCACACCCGACATGGCCCTCAGGATCGAGAAGGCATTCGGCCCGAAGATGGATCACCTTATGAGCATGCAGCTTGCCTATGACATTGCCGATGCGCGACGGCGGGAGGCGCAGATCAAAGTTAAGCGCTTCGCAAAGCGCTCCGCCGCCTGATTTACCGTCATTTGCGGCCAACCGCGCGCATTTGGCCCTTGCGCGGAAGCCGGGAGCCGCTTATCTGATTGGCAAGCGTTGCAGAGGGTCACCCACCGCGATGCTGGCGTGGCGTCTTGCGCAAGACCCACGAATCGTTGCAGCAAATCCTTGCGCCTAAAGAAAGAAGATGTGCGCGGCGCTTTTGGCCCCGCGCAGTATTTTAGCTAACGCATGAGCTTTTCACATCTTGGCTTAAGCCCGAAAGTCTTGTCGGCCGTCGAAGCGGCCGGCTTCACCACCCCCACTCCCATCCAAGACAAGGCGATCCCCCACGCCGTCGCCGGCCGCGACGTGCTCGGCATCGCCCAGACCGGAACCGGCAAGACAGCCTCGTTCGTGCTGCCGATGCTGACCCGGCTCGAACGCGGGCGCGCGCGGGCGCGCATGCCGCGGACGCTGATCTTGGAACCGACGCGCGAGCTGGCAGCCCAGGTCGCCGAGCATTTCGAGACGCTGGGGAAGAACCACAGGCTGACCGTCGCACTTCTGATCGGGGGCGTCTCATATGACGACCAGGACCGGAAGCTCGATCGCGGCGCCGACGTGGTCATTGCGACACCGGGCCGCCTGCTCGATCATTTCGTGCGCGGCAAGCTGCTTCTGAACGGGATCGAGATCCTGGTCGTAGACGAAGCGGACCGTATGCTCGACATGGGCTTCATCCCCGACATCGAGCGTATCTGCAAGAAACTCCCCTTCACGCGGCAGACCCTTTTCTTCTCGGCGACCATGCCGCCCGAAATCCAACGCCTCGCCGACAATTTCCTGCACAATCCAGAGCGCGTCGAAGCCGCCCCGCAAGCCACTGCCGCCGCCACCATCGTGCAGCGGCTCAAGAAGGCGCCGGACGATCCGGCCGGAAAGCGCGAGGCGCTGCGCGGGCTCTTGCGCGAAGTCGCCGTGAGGAACGCCATCATCTTCTGCAACCGCAAGAAGGACGTCGGCATTCTCTATCGCTCGCTACAACGGCACGGCTTCAATGTCGGCGCGCTGCACGGGGACTTGGACCAGCATCAGCGCACCGCGACGCTCGACGCCTTCCGCAACGGCACCATCGCCTTTCTCGCGGCGAGCGACGTGGCGGCGCGCGGCCTCGACATTCCCGACGTGAGCCACATCTTCAATTACGACGTTCCCATCCACCCCGAAGATTATATCCACCGCATCGGCCGCACGGGTCGCGCAGGGCGCGAAGGCTTCGCCGCCATGCTGGTGACCCCCAAAGACCACAAGGCGCTCAAGGCGATCGAGCGGCTGCTCAAGCAGGAAATCTCGTGGATCGACGGGGCTCACTCCGAAGCCGATATGAGCGAGGCCGCGGACGCTCGCTCGAACGGCAATGGGCGCCGCCGCGGGGGCCGCGCAAGGCGCGGCAAGGGAGCGCCGGTCAAGAACGGCGAGGTGGCGCACCCGCATCGCAACACCGCTAACGGCAATGGGGAGAACGCGGGCAAACCGAGGGAAGAGCGCCGCCACCAGGCGCGTCATGAGCATCACCATCCCCAACCGCAAAAGCCTCACGGCGCGCCGAAAGAGGCGCAGCGCCCTGCTGAGCCGGCGAAGGTTGAGCGCGCGCCTCAGCCGCATCGGGGCAAGGGACAGCCCGGCATGGGCGATCACGTCCCGGCCTTCATGATGCGCCCCGTGCGGGTGACTTAAGCACTCCATCCTAACAATACGATCGTCATGCCCGCCTTGTGCTGGGCATCCACGAATTTCGGCCTCGCAACGTTCAAAGACGTGGATGGCCGGGCCTTCGCCCGCCGAAGCAGAAGCGGAGAGCCGGAGCCGAGGCAAGGCTTCGGCCCGCGCAGGCGGGACAAGCCCGGCCATGACGAGTTTGTTGGAAGGCTTGGGATTTACTCGGAAGCTTCCGGGTGGTCGCGGGCGGTATCGGCCGGCTTAAGGGAGACGGACTCCCCGCAGCCGCAAGCGCTCGTCTGGTTCGGATTATTGAACACGAATCCAGAGCGCATCTGGTCGGTGCGGTAGTCCATCTCGGTGCCGAGCAGGAACATCACTGCGGTCGGGTCGATCAGCAGCTTGACGCCCTTTTCCTCGACCAGCTCGTCATGCGGTCCGCGCTCGTCAACATAGGACATGGTGTACTCCATGCCCGCGCAACCGCCGTTCTTCACGCCTATGCGCACGCCGGCCACGTCATTGCCGGAGGCGGCCTGAAGCGCGCGCAAGCGCTCGGCGGCGGCTTCGGTCAGGCGCATCACTTGGGGGCGTGTCTGGATCGTCATGGCTTCAAGGTGGGGCAAATCGCGGGAGGGTTCAAGGCCCGCAGTTTAGAACATGTTTAGTTCGAGCTTGGCCTCGTCGGACATGCGGCTCATGTCCCAGGGGGGGTCGAAGGTGAGCTTGACCTTCACCTGGCCGACGCCCGGCACCGACGCGACCGCGTTCTCCACCCAGCCCGGCATCTCGCCGGCAACCGGGCAGCCCGGCGCGGTGAGCGTCATGTCAACCTCGATATTGCGGTCGTCGTCGACCTCGAGCCGATAGATCAACCCGAGTTCGTAGATGTCGACCGGGATCTCCGGGTCATAGACGGTCTTGAGCGCGGCGATCAAGTCGTTCTTCAGGCGCTCGAGCTCTTCCGGGGGGATCGCCGATCCGGGCTCCGGTGCCGCGCCCTCGCCGTCCCCACCACCGGTCGCGCCAACGCAGGCCTTGATCTCGTCGAGCCCAGGCTCGGGCGCAGCGGTTTCCGGCGCGGTGGCGGGCTGCGCCACATCGTCTTTTTCCTGAGTTTTTTGCGTCTCTTCGGTCATCGGGCTCACGCAAACATCTCGCGCGCCTTTTGCAGTGCCTCGACCAGGCGGTCGACCTCTTCCAAGGTATTATACATGGCGAAAGAAGCCCGGCATGTCGAGGTCACCCCGAAGCGGGCGAGCAACGGCTCGGCGCAATGCGTGCCGGCGCGCACCGCCACCCCGTAGCGGTCGAGGATGGTGCTTACGTCGTGCGGGTGCGTCCCCTCGACATTGAAGGCGACGATGCTCCCCTTCCCGGGCGCGCGGCCGTAAATGGTGAGCCAGTTGAGCGCAGTCAGGCGCTCCATTGCATAATCGGTCAGCTTCTCCTCATGCGCCTTGATCCGTTCGCGGCCGACGCTCTCGACATAATCGATGGCGGCGCCGAGCCCGATCGCCTGCACGATGGCCGGCGTCCCCGCCTCGAATTTATGCGGCGGGGTGGCATAGGTGATCTCGTCCGTGGTCACGTAGCCGATCATCTCGCCGCCGCCCTGGTAGGGCCGCATCGCCTCGAGCAGCTCGCGTTTGCCATAGAGCACGCCGATGCCGGTCGGACCGTAGAGCTTGTGGCCGGTGAAGGCGTAGAAATGGACGTCGAGGTCCTGCACGTCGACTGGGAGATGTACCGCGCCCTGCGCCCCGTCGACCACGACGGGGATGCCGCGCTCATGCGCGATGCGCGCCACCTCTTTCACCGGCACGACGGTGCCGAGCACGTTCGACATGTGAGTCAAAGCAATGAGTTTCGTGCGCTTGCTGATAAGCCGCTCGAAGTCCTCGATGCGAAACTCGCCCGCATCGGTCACCGGCGCCCATTTCAGCACCGCGCCCTGCCGCTCGCGCAGGAAATGCCAGGGCACGATGTTGGAATGGTGCTCCATGATGGTGAGCAGGATCTCGTCCCCCTCCCCGATCCTTGGCGCGCCGTAGGACGAGGCGACGAGGTTGATCGCCTCGGTCGCGTTGCGGGTGAAGATGATCTCTGTGTCGAAGCGCGCGTTGACGAATCTGCGCACCTTCTCGCGCGCGGCCTCAAAATTCGCGGTCGAGAGGTTGCTCAGATAATGCAGGCCACGATGGACGTTGGCGTATTCTTCGCCGTAAGCGCGCTGGATCGTGTCGAGCACGAGCTTCGGCTTCTGCGCCGAGGCGCCATTGTCGAGATAGACGAGCTTCTTGCCGTGTACGCGCTGCGCAAGGATCGGGAAATCGGCGCGGATCGCGTCCACGTCATAGGCCTGCCCGGCGCTTAGACTGGCGGCGGGCGACGTGACGAGGTTCATGGCAGGCTCCTAGTCGTAATCGACGCCGAGCCACTCGGCCGAGGCCGCGGCAAAGGCGTCGCGCAGAGCTTCGTTCTCGACCCGCTCGAGCGCCTCGCCAACGAAAGCCTGGATCAGCAGCGCCCGGGCCGCAGCCTCAGGGATGCCGCGCGCCTCAAGATAGAACAGCAAATCCTCGTCGATCTGGCCCGAGGTCGAGCCGTGCCCGCAGACCACGTCGTCGGCGAAGATCTCAAGCTCGGGCTTGGAGTTCGAACTCCGCGCCATCACCGAGCAGCAATGCCTGCGCCATCTGCTTGGAGTCGGTCTTCTGCGCGCCGGGCGCAACGATGATCTTGCCCTGGAACACGCCGCGCGCCTCGTCGTCGAGCACGGTCTTCAGGAGCTCGCGCGTGCCGCAATGCGGGACGAGATGCTCGACCAGGATGGTCGTGTCACAATGCTGGCGGCCGCGGAGCAGAGCCACGCCGGAGATATTGGCCCGGGAGTTTTCGCCGTCGAAGCGCGCGAAGATCTGGTTGCGGGAGAGCGCCGCGCCGGTCGAGAACTGGAAAGCTTGGTAGCGCGCGTCCGCGCCGAGCCGCACGAGCGACGTTCCGAGATGCAGCGCGCCGTCCCCTTCCCGCTGGAACTTGACGTGATCGATCGCCGCCTTGTCGCCGACACGCACCTCGGTCGCGGCGTTGCGCTGAAGCGCCGGCATTCCGAGGCTGCCATAGCTCTCGATCACCATGGCCGAGGCGCCCGTGCCTGCAAGCACGAGGTTGCGGGTGACGATGGAAGCCGCCTCACCCGTGCCGTCGAGATTGAGGATGTGGATCGGCTTGTCGAGCGTGAGCTCGTCCTTGAGCCGCAGCAGGACGCCGCCGGCCATGAAGGCGGTGTTGAGTGCGAGTACGGGGTCGTCGTCGCGCGGATTGACGGTGCCGAGCGCGTCCTTGAGCCAGCCGGAAGGCTTTTCGAGCGCTTGCGACAGGGAAACGGCCTCGACCCCGGCCGCCTTCAAGCCCGCAAAGTCCGAAAGATCGGCCCTGAGCTCGCCCTCGACGATGACGAGACGGTAGGCGGGAAGCGTCGCGACGCCGGCGCCGAGCGCCTTCTTCACGTCCGCCGCGTCGATCGGCAGGCCCGTGGTACGCACCGGCGGGTAGGCCTCCGTCAAGGCGGCGCGGAGGTCGGTATATTTCCAGGCCTCGATGCGGCGATGCGGCAGGCCGAGCTTCCCGTAAGCCTCGATGGCCTTGCGGCGCAGTTCCGCGACCCATTTATCGCGCGCGCCAGGCAGCGCCTTCTCGGCCGCGACGAACTGGTCGAGGAAAGCCTGCTCGGCCTTGGTCCTGAATTGCGTGACCGGAAGGTCCATGCTTCCCCCTTACGCAGCCTTGCCGCCTGCGGCCGCGCCACCGAACTCGGCGTAACCCGACTGCTCGAGCTCGAGCGCAAGCTCGGGGCCGCCAGAGCGCTCCACACGCCCGTCGGACAGGACATGCACGCGGTCCGGCACGATGTAGTTGAGGAGCCGCTGATAGTGGGTGATGACCAGCATAGCACGGTCGGTCGAGCGGAGCGCGTTCACGCCTTCTGCCACGATGCGTACGGCGTCGATGTCGAGGCCTGAGTCAGTCTCGTCCAGCACGCAGAGCGACGGCTCGAGCAGCGCCATCTGCAGGATCTCGTTCCGTTTCTTCTCGCCGCCGGAGAAACCGACATTGAGCGGGCGCCTCAGCATCTCGGGGTCGATCTTGAGCAGCTTCGCCTTCTCCCGCATGAACTTTAGAAAGTCCGGCGTGGACAGCTCCTTCTCGCCGCGCGCTTTCCGCACAGCATTCACTGCCGTGCGCAGGAAGGTCATGGTGGCGACGCCGGGAATCTCCATCGGGTACTGGAAGGCCAGGAACACGCCGGCCGCGGCACGCTCGGAGGGGTCCATCTCCAGCAGGTCCTCGCCGTTCCAGGTAACGGTGCCTTCGGTGACCTCGTAGTCCTTCTTGCCCGCAAGCACATAAGCGAGCGTGGATTTGCCCGAGCCGTTCGGCCCCATGATGGCGTGGACCTCGCCCGCGGGCAGCGTAAGGTCGAGGCCCTTGAGGATCTCGCGGTCCTCGACATTGACGTGCAAATTCTTGATCTCAAGCATTACGACTTCTTCCTAACCGTCTGCTCCGACTCGTCTTTTGACTCTCGATCGCCTTGTCGTCGCCCCAGCGCTAGCGCCATTCCCCGTCGGTCTTCTTGCGGACGAAGGTCATGAAGCCGTACGCCGCCAGCGGAATGAAGAGCCCAATACATTCGGCATCGCCCACATCAGGCCGAACGCCATGAGGGGGGCGACGATCAAGAAGACGACGATCGCCGCCCAGCCTTGCCAAGTGATGGGCGTGGCGCCGTGACCGTAGCGCCGCGGCTTGAACCAATGGTTTCCGGTGCCCTCTTGGGGCGCTATTTCGCGCTTCCTAGCCAACCGAGCCCTCCAGCGAGATCGAGATCAGCTTCTGCGTCTCGGCCATGAACTCCATCGGCAGATGCTGCAGCACGTCGCGCACGAAGCCGTTGACGATCAGCGCCACGGCCTCCTCCGTGGTAAGCCCGCGCGACAGGCAGTAGAACAGCTGGTCGTCGGAAATCTTCGAGGTCGTCGCCTCGTGCTCGAAGATCGCGGTGGCGTTCTTCGCCTCGATGTAAGGCACGGTGTGCGCGCCGCATTTGTCGCCGATCAAGAGCGAGTCGCAGTTCGTGAAGTTGCGCGCATTTGTCGCCCGGCGATGCGCCGAGACGAGCCCGCGATAGGTGTTGTTCGAGAAACCTGCGGCGATGCCCTTGGAGATGATGCGGCTCGACGTGTCGCGGCCGAGATGGATCATCTTGGTGCCGGAATCGACCTGCTGGTAGCCGTTGGAAATGGCGATCGAGTAGAACTCGCCTTGGCTGCCGTCGCCGCGCAGGATGCAGCTCGGATATTTCCAGGTGATGGCGGAGCCGGTCTCGACCTGCGTCCAGGAAATCTTCGAGCGCGCGCCCCGGCAGTCGCCGCGCTTGGTCACGAAATTGTAGATGCCGCCTTTCCCGTCCTTGTCGCCGGGATACCAGTTCTGCACCGTCGAGTACTTGATCTCCCCATCCTCCAGCGCGATCAGCTCGACTACGGCGGCATGGAGCTGGTTCTCGTCGCGCATCGGCGCCGTGCAGCCCTCGAGATAGCTCACGTAAGCGCCCTTGTCGGCAATGATCAGGGTCCGCTCGAACTGGCCGGTCTGCTCGGCATTGATGCGGAAATAAGTAGAGAGCTCCATCGGGCAGCGCACGCCCTCCGGCACGTAGACGAACGAGCCGTCGGAGAACACCGCCGAGTTCAGCGTCGCGTAGAAATTGTCGGTGATCGGCACCACGGAGCCGAGATATTTGCGCACAAGCTCAGGGTGCGACTTCACGGCCTCGGAGATCGAGCAGAAGATCACGCCGGCCTTGGCCAGCTCCTCCTTGAAGGTCGTGACCACGGAGACGGAGTCGAACACGGCGTCGACCGCCACGCGCGGCGCGCCCTGGACGCCGGCCAGCACCTCCTGCTCCTTCAGCGGAATGCCGAGCTTGGCGTAGGTGCGGAGCAGCTCCGGATCGACCTCGGCCAGGCTCTTCGGCCCCTCGGTGCTCTTGGGCGCGGAATAGTAATAGAGCTCCTGGAAATCGATCTTGGGGTGAACGACGTTGGCCCAGGTCGGCTCCTGCATGGTCAGCCAGCGGCGATAGGCTTCGAGCCGCCACGCGAGCAGCCACGCGGGCTCGCCCTTCTTCGCCGAGATGAAGCGGACGGTATCCTCGTTCAGGCCCTTGGGGGCCTTGACCGAACTCGATGTCGGTGAAGAAGCCGTATTTATACTTGTCGACATCGATCTCGCGAACGCGGGCGACCGTCTCTTGAACTGCCGGCATGCTCCTGCCTCTCCAATCCTCTTCTCGCGGCTTACGCCGCCACCTTGCGGCTTGCCTTCAGCCGCTCGATCAACTCACCGAAGGCCTTGAGGAAGGCCTCGATATCGTCACGCTTGCTGCCAAATCCAAGGCTTACGCGGATCGCGCCTTGCGCAAGCTCCGGCGCCACGTCCATGGCGGCCAGCACATGCGAGGCCTCGACCTTGCCGGACGAGCAGGCTGAGCCCGAACTCACCGCGACGCCCGCGAGATCGAGCCCGATCAACAGCGTCTCGGCCTTGGCGCCCGGCACGGAGAAGTAGCTCGTATTGGCAAGCCGCGGGACGCTTGCCGAAAACATCACCGCATCGGGCGCAAGCGCACGGATCCTCGCCTCGAGCTCGTCCCTGAGCGCCGTCACTTGCTGCAGCCTGCTGAGGTCGGCGGCGGCAAGCTCGGCGGCTACGCCGAAACCGACAATGCCCGGCACGTTCTCGGTGCCGGCGCGCCGGCGCCGCTCTTGCCCGCTCCCTCTGATGAGCGGCTCGACCGTGACGCCTTCGCGGAACACCAGCGCGCCGACACCTGTCGGACCACCGATTTTGTGCGCCGCGAGGCTCAACAGGTCGACACCGAGCGCGGCCATATCGAGCCTCACCCGGCCCGCCGCCTGCACGGCGTCGGTATGCATGACCCCACCAGCGCTTTTGACGATCTTTGCAGTTTCCGCGACCGGCTGGATCGCGCCGGTTTCGTTATTGGCAGCCATCAAAGAAACGAACGGCAGCAAGCCCTTTAGATGGGGATTTGCAAGCTCTGTCTCAAGCTTGTCCAGGTCGATCACACCGTCGCTTGTGACTGGGAGACGCGTCGCATCGGGGGTAGCGAGCACGGAAGTATGCTCCACCGCCGATACCAACACGCGCCAACCGTCGCCCGCTTGCGCGAGCGCCAATGCGTTCGCCTCCGTACCACCGCTCGTGAATATCACGCTCTCGGCCGGTGCCCCGACCAGCCTCGCAACCTTGCCCCGTGCCGCCTCAACTGCCGCGCGGGCACGCCGCCCCTCCTCGTGCACGGAAGACGGGTTGCCGTCGAGCGACAGCGCATCAATCACGTCCGTGCGCACCTCATCCCTGAGCGGCGCTGTGGCGTTGTAATCGAGATAGGAGCGCTGGTTCATGCACTAAGCTCGCGTCGTTCTGCCGCCGGTTAATTGCTTGCACGCAACCCTATTGCGCGTGCTAAGAAGCGCGGCCTGACATGCGCACCGCACCAAGCGCCCAGCTTGCTTGATCGCGGCTCTTGTTTGGAACAATTCTAATCTTAAGTTGTATAGGATTCCAGGGCGGCAGAGTCAAGTTTTGCGGCGATGGCTCGCGCTTCCCATCTAAAACGCATGCGCCTTGAGCGCACGCCCTTTCGCCAGCTTGCCGCCATCTGACATAACGTGGTGCCGAGGCCAGTCGTTCATGCCTGAAGTGAATATCAATGGTCCCGCCGGGCGCATCGAGGCCCGCTACCATCACGAGCGCGGACCGAATACCCCCGTGGCGCTCATCCTGCACCCGCACCCGCAATTCGGGGGCACGATGAACAACCAGGTCGTGTATCACCTCTATTATGCCTTCCAGCGGCGCGGCTTCTCGGTGCTACGCTTTAACTTCAGGGGGGTCGGGCGGAGCGAGGGTCTGTTCGACAACGGCCCGGGCGAGTTAGCGGACGCGGCCACCGCGCTCGACTGGCTGCAGGCCTACAACGCCGATGCCTCGACCTGCTGGATCGCGGGCGTCTCGTTCGGCTCGTGGATCGCGATGCAACTCCTGATGCGGCGCCCGGAGCTCGAGGGCTTCATCTCGGTGGCCCCACCCGCAAACCTCTACGACTTTACGTTCCTGGCCCCCTGCCCCTCTTCCGGTCTGATGGTCAACGGCGCGAAAGATCGAGTCGTGCCAACGGAATCCGTGCGCGGGCTCGTGGACCGTCTCAAGACGCAGAAGGGCATCGTCATCGAGCACGCGACCGTGCCGGACGCGAACCATTTCTTAGAAGGCCGCATGGACGGGCTGATGGAAGTGGTCGACACCTATCTCGACAAGCGCCTCGGCAAGAAGAAGCGCCGCAAAGACACCGCGGCTTAGCTCTGCCCCTCCCCTACGCTCGTCATGGCCGGGCTTGTCCCGCCTGCGCGGGCCGAAGCCTTATCGAGGCTTTCGACTCTCCGTTCTGCTTCGGCGGGCGAAGGCCCGGCCATCCACGAATTTGACCGTGCCGCTTGCCCAACTCGTGGATGCCCGGCACAAGGCCGGGCATGACGAGACTTTGGAATTCGTCAGGTAATTTGCTACAGGCTCTGCAAGGGCAGGAGCCTCGGTCGGCAACCATGAGCAGCGTCAAGTCTGATTTCCTGCAAGAGCTCACGTCGCGCGGCTTCATCCATCAATGCACGGATGAGGCCGGGCTCGACAAGCTCGCGCGAGCCGAGACCGTCACCGGCTATATCGGCTTCGACTGCACGGCCCCTTCCCTGCATGTCGGCAACCTCGTCTCGATCATGATGCTGCGCAAGCTGCAGCAGACAGGACATCGCCCGATCGTGCTGATCGGCGGCGGCACCACCAAGGTCGGCGACCCTTCAGGCAAGAACGAGGCGCGCAAGCTGCTCACCGACGCCGAGATCGCGGCAAACATCGCCGGCATCGAGTCGGTATTCAGCAAGTTCCTGAGTTTCGGCAACGGCGGCGCGGTGATGGTCAACAACGCCGACTGGCTCGACACGCTGAACTATATCGAGTTCCTGCGCGACTACGGGCGGCATTTCAGCGTCAACCGCATGCTCACCTACGACTCGGTCAAGCTGAGGCTGGAGCGCGAGCAGCCTCTGAGCTTCATCGAGTTCAACTACATGGTGCTCCAAGCCTACGACTACGTCGAGCTGTACAAGCGCTATGGCTGCCGGCTGCAGATGGGCGGCTCGGATCAGTGGGGAAACATCGTGAATGGCGTCGAGCTTGGGCGCCGCACAGAGGGCGTGGAGCTGTTCGGTCTCACCACCCCGCTGCTCACTACGGCCTCCGGAGCCAAGATGGGCAAGACTGCTTCGGGCGCCGTGTGGCTGAACCCGGACATGCTCTCGCCTTACGACTACTGGCAGTTCTGGCGGAACACGGAGGACGGCGACGTCGAGCGTTTCCTCAAGCTGTTCACCGAGCTCCCCCTCAAAGAGATCGCCAAGCTTGCCAAGCTTGAGGGCGCCGAGCTGAACGAGGCGAAGAAGACGCTCGCCACCGAGGCGACCGCTCTCGTGCATGGCCGCGACGCCGCCGACCGCGCGGCGGAGACGGCGCGGACGACCTTCGAGCAGGGCGCGATCGCGTCAAGCCTCCCAACGATCGAAGTGCCCCGTGCCGATCTCAAGGCAGGCCTTGGCGTCCTGAATGCGAGCCTGCTTGCGGGCTTCGTGCAGTCCACCGGCGAGGCTCGACGCCAGATCAAGGGCGGCGGGCTGAAGATCAACGACGAGCCGGTCAGCGACGACCGCCGCATGCTCACGTCCGACGACCTGACACAAGAAGGCGTGATCAAGCTCTCGCTCGGTAAGAAGCGTCACGTGCTGATCAGGCCAGTCTGACGCGCCGCTAAGGCTGTGGCGGCATGCCGAAGCCGCTTTCGGGTGTCGCTTGCGTCGTGGCGGCCGCGCCTTCCGGCGCCGAGCCCGTGAACTCGAAGAGCTGACGGAAGATACCGGGCGTCATCACCGACATCGGATTGATTAGCACGGTCGGATTGTCGAGCTTGCCCTTGATGGCGAAGGTGATGCCGACCACCCCCTCGCCCTTCCGCCCGACGAACACTTTGCCGAGAATAGGGATGGACCCGAGCGCGGAGTTGAGCCCGTAGAGCGGGATGTAGGTGCCGCCAAGCTCAACCGTATCCGACTTGAAGTCGACGGTCCCACGCATGGTGGCGCCGAGCTGCGGGCCGTTCATATAAGCGTCGCGCAGGCGGAACTTCCCGCCGCCCACGGTGAAGGGCGCGCGGAGCTGGGAGAAGGCGATGCGTGTCCCCGCCGTGCGTTGCTGCTTGCGCTCGCCGAGCACGGCTTCGGAGCTCGGATCGCTCAGCACGTCGCCGACCACGGAGTCGCCCTTGACGGTGAAGTCGTGTGCCCAGAGCGTGCCGCTGATCGACCCCTTGGCGCCCGCATCGAGATTGACTTGGAGCTGCGCGTTGCCGCCCTCCACGCTCGGATAAAAGCCGGCCAGGCGGAAGGCTGAGCCTGCGTCGGCCGAATCGACCTTGATCAGCCGCGAGCCGCCCGACTGCTCGAGCCGCACCGTCGCGGGAGCGCTGCCGTTCAGCGTACCCTTGCCGTCGAGCGCCACGAGCCGTCCATTGCGCTTCTGCATGGTGACGTGCACGTCCGTCGCCGTGGTGTTGTAGAGGCCAGCGACCGTCCCGATCTGCGCGGCGAAGTCAACGCCGGCAAAGGCTTCGCCAGTGTCCTTGCTCGCCTCGACGAACTGGCCGGGCGAGAAGAGCGATTGGAAGAACTCTCTCCCATCGAAGCTCGGCCCCTGCGCCCTGATCTCCAGCACCTCGTCGTCGCGCACGGTGGCCGTGATCTCGACATGGGTGAAGCGGTTCACCGACAGGTCTGAGAGGTGGAAGCCCTTGAGGCGGTGGTCAGGGTCCAGCGCGACCGAGCCCAGGATGGCGATCTCGTCGCCCATGATCCGCAGATTGGCGAGGTCGACTGATCCGTCCTCATGTTTGACCACATCGAAATCGACCGTCGCCGCGCGGCCGGCGGGCTTGGTCCAGCCCATATCGCCGAACATGAGCCGCGCGCCGGACAGGTCTGCCTGCAGACTGAGCTTCTGAGTCTCCCGGCCGAGCCCCGTGATCGACAGGTTGACCGGCGTCTTGCCCTTGACGAGGTGGTTGATCTTGAAGCCGAGCTTTTCACGCATCGACTCGTCCAATTCGGCGGTCACGCTCGCTGGCGGCTGTTGATCGTCCGGCGTATAGAATACGCGCTGCCAGAGAAGCTCGGCGGGCACGTCCCTGATACGGATGGCGCCCCGCGCCTCGACCCCCCGGTCGTTGACGGTCACATCGAACCCGCCGCCCTCGACCGGAACACCGCCCATGAGGCCGGGCGTCATGGCATCCTCCAGCCGCGCCACGCCGTTGAGCTTGATCTCCTTGAACTCAAGATCGGCCACGAGCGGCATCGACAGCGCGAAGGAGCCATCGGTCGTCCCGCCCAAGAGGTCCGGCTTAAGGCCCACACTCTGAAGGTAGAGAAGCGGCTCATGGTCGAGCAGCTCGAGCACGGCGGGGGTGAGCCCCGCGGCCTTGAAGGTGATCTCGCCCAGTTGCGGATCGACGCGGAAGTCGGGAATCCGGAAGCGGCCTTCGGTGAGCGCAATCTCTTCCCCCGAGGGCAGCGCGATCTTGGCCTGCGGGATGTCGACCGTGAGCTCGGTCCCCGCGACCGTAAGCTGGGAGTCTCCGGTCGCGACCGGCGGCATTTTCGGCATGTAGGTGATGTTCAGGCCGGAGGCGGCGAGATCCATCGTAAGCGCGCCCTCCGGCGCGTCTTGACCTTGCTCGATGCGGGTAAGATCGCCAGGCGCAAGTGCCACGTTGAACTTGCCGCCGCGCACCTCGCCACCCGCGATGCGCTCGAGCACCCAGGCGCGCGCTTTGCCTGCGACGAATTTCGGCCAGAATTGCTTGAAGGTATCGGCCGGCATCGGGCTGATCTCGCCCGCAAGCTTGACATCGGGCGAGCCGGGCGCGTCCGGCGCCTCGGCGACCGTGCCGGCGAACGAGACTTGGGCTGTCCCTGAGCGGATGACGAAGCGCGACAGGGTCAGGTGCCCTTCCTTGGTCGCGACATTCCCTTCCGCCACCCACTCGTCGATCTTCATCGGCGCGAGCCCATGCTCTTCGACCGCCAGCACCGCGTCATCGGCTTTCAGATTGAAGTCCCAAGAAATTGGTGCGCCGTCCGCGCCGCGCACCGGGCGGAACGTGCCGCTCACGGTCGCCTTGCTCTCCCCCCACTGAAGCGTGGAGGGCAGAATCTCGATCGCGCCGTTGCCCTTGGCGTCGTAACGGACCTGCAACTGACCGCCATCGATGCGGAGCGGCGCGTCGCGATCCCAAGGCGGCGTGATCTGGCCTGGCGCGAGCCTGAGATTGGCATCGCCCGCGAGATATTCGCCGGCATTGGAGAGCTCCAGTCTCGCCTCGCCATCGACCGCCATGTCGAGCGCCCGGAAGATGCCGATCGACGGGAAATTGCCGGCGATGCCCGAGGGCACGAGGTCCTGGATCAGCGCTGTCATGGACAGCGTGCCTCTCCTCGGGTGCTGCTCGGTGCGCAACTCGAGCTGCCAATCGCCCTTGCTGGAAGCGAGGTTCGCCTGGCCCACGATGATGCTGCGCCGGTTGCGGTGCTCGAGGTCGATGGCGAAGTCAGGCACCTGCCACAGCGTCTGGGTGCCGTTCTGATTGAGCACGACGAGCGCATCCTTGAAGCCGAACCGCGTCAGATAGGATGAGGTAGAGCCCTTGCGCGCGCGGTCGAACACGTCGTTTACGGCGCTCGTCAAGTCGAGCCTACGGCCACCCGCCGCGATCGGCGACTCCGGGCGCGTGGCGACGGCGTCTCCCGGTTCGGGAGTAGACATGGTCTCCCCTTCCCCGATCGAGCCGCGGATCGCGGCCTCCGTCTCGGCGGCGGGCGGCCGAGAGAAGGTCAACGAGAGCCCCTGGTCGTCGTTGTAGAACAGCAAAACGCGCGGACCGATCAAATCGACGCTGCCCGGCGCGAGTTGCCCCTTGAGCAGCGCGCTACCGCTCATGCCAATGGCCGCTAGCGGCGCCTGCGCGACGATCGAGCCGTCTTTGTCGATGAGCCTGATATTCCGCAGACGGAACAGGATGCCAGGCCCCTCTGCCGAGCGCTGGAGGACGGCATCGTCGATCTTCACGCGCATGTCGGTGAGCTGATCGTTGATCGCCGTCTCGATGGTCGGCACCAGCGTCGGAAGCGACAAAGGCCCGCGCGCGAGCCGTCCGTAGCCGAGCACGATGGCGATCATGCCAACCACCAGGATGCCGGCGAAGATCTCGCGGCAGACTTGGGCGCCGCGCGCGGACAGCTTCTTCAGCTCGAGCTGGACCGGCTCGGGGACACGCTGCACCAGCGCCTTACCGCGCGCGGACAGCTTCTTCAGCTCGATCTGGACCGGCTCGGGGACGCTCTGCACCAGCGCCTTGCCGCGCGCGGACAATGTCAGCAGCGCCTTGCCACTTTCGGTGGTCAGCTTGACGAGGGCACCGGCGATCGGCTCGTTCATTCCCTCACGACTCCCGACGCGGCGTCCCGGCGCGAGACTGACCGCCCTCGCTCGCAGTCTCGGGCGAGCACACGAACGCGACTCTCGGCTCCCCTCCGTCCGAAGGAGCGAGCCTCAAGTCTGCTCACGGCCCTGTGCCGGTAATCCCCCAACGCGCCTTCAACTACCTCGACGCGCATGCGTATCATGCCCGGCAAAGGGAGCTAAGCGCTTGTTGCATAAAGTCGTGAAAATCGGCTAAAGGAAGGCGGCTGGCCCCTCGGAAAGCGAGGCTGGCCAAGGCTTAGCGGCCCCCACGAGGGTGCGCCGAGAACACCCATGACAAGGCCGGTTCGAGGCGATATTGTCATGCAAGAAGCGGGTGCTAGTCGGGCCCCGGATGGGTTCAGTACGCGTCGGTCCCTTACGGTGGCTTTGGTGTAGCGTGGGTTGAGGGCAAGTTGCTCGGCGCTCGCGTCACGGTAGCGATGGGGAGGTATTGCATATGTTCACCAAAAAGCCTGAGCCGGGCGAGAGTGTAACGAAAATAGGCGAAAGGCCGAGCGGAGAGGCCAAGTCCTCGCCCTTTACCGAGAGGCCGGCGACCTATGCCAAGGCGCCGAGCCCTGCCGCCAGCAAGATGGTCCCCTCGATCATCGGCGAGGATCTCACGATCAACGGCAACGTGAACTCAAAGGGCGAGATTCAGGTCGACGGCGATATCCAGGGCGACATCAATTGCGGCTCGCTCCTGCTCGGCGACAAGTCGCATGTGAGCGGCAACGTGGTGGCCGAGGACGTGGTCGTACGCGGACGCGTCGTCGGCTCGATCAGGGGCTTGCGGGTCACGCTGCAGGCGCAGTCGCATGTCGAGGGCGACATCTTCCACCAGAGCCTCGCGATCGAACAGGGCGCCTATTTCGAAGGGAAGTCGCGCCGCTCAGACGATCCCCTCGCCGAGCTCCGGGCTGAAAAGGCCGCGGCTGCCGATCCCACGTCCAGCCCAAGCTCGAGCTACGGCCGCAGCGACAGCAAGCCGTCGGAGTTCGGGTCGGAGACGTCCCCGAGCACGAGCAGCAGCAGCTCTAGCAGCAGCCCGCTTTCGTCAGCGGCGGAGTAGTCGGATCTCAATCTGGCAAGAAGGCTCCCCTCCCCTTAGGGGAGGGTGACAGCCTTACGCCTTTGCCTCAGCGTGAATGCGCTCGGCTAGCGCCGCCTCGATGAAGCGGTCGATGCCGCCGTCGAGCACGGCCATCGGGTTGGTGCTCTCCACCCCGGTACGCAGGTCCTTCACGAGCTGATAGGGCTGGAGCACGTAAGACCTGATTTGGTGGCCGAAGCCGATGTCCGATTTGGCGGCGGCGGCGGCTTGCGCCTCCTCCTCGCGCCGCTTGAGCTCGGCCTCGTACAGCCGCGCGCGCAGCATCGACCAGGCGGTGGCGCGATTCTTGTGCTGCGAACGCTCGTTCTGGCACTGCACGACGATGCCGGTCGGGATGTGCGTGATGCGCACCGCGCTGTCGGTGGTGTTGACGTGCTGGCCGCCCGCGCCGGAGGAGCGGTAAGTGTCGATGCGTACGTCCTTCTCGTCGATCTCGATCGCGATCGTGTCGTCGATCGCCGGATAGACCGACACCGAGGCGAAGCTCGTGTGCCGGCGCGCGTTCGAGTCGAAAGGCGAGATGCGCACGAGCCGGTGCACGCCTGACTCGGTCTTGAGCCAGCCATAGGCGTTGTGTCCCTTTACCAGGATCGTTCCGGACTTGATGCCGGCTTCCTCGCCGTAATGCTCGCCGATGATCTCGGGCTTGTAACCGCGCGCCTCCGCCCAGCGCACATACATGCGCATCAGCATCTGCGCCCAATCCTGGCTTTCGGTGCCTCCCGCGCCGGCATGGATTTCGACATAGCTGTCGTTCGCGTCGGCCTCGCCGGAAAGCAGCGCCTCGACCTCCAAAGTGTGGGCTTCTTGCCGGAGCTTGCTCAGCGCCGCTTCCGCTTCCCCGACGGTCGCCTCGTCGCTCTCCTCCTCGCCAAGCTCGGCGAGGGCGATCGCGTCGTCGCGCTCGCGGGAGATGCGGTCGAAGTTTCCAAGCGCAGCCTCGAGCTGCTGGCGCTCGCGCATCAGTGTTTGCGCGCGGCGCTGATCGTTCCAGAAGTTCGGGGCCTCAGCCTCGCGGTCGAGCGCTTCTAGGCGCGCGCGCGCCTGGTCAGGGTCAAAGATGCCTCCTGAGTAGGGCTAGAGACTCATTAATGTCGTTGACGACCGACTCGATTTCAGCGCGCATTGCTTCCTCTGGGAATAACGGAAGGCCGTAGCCCGAGCGCGGAGCCCGAGCCTGCCTGACCGCAATATGGGGTTTAGAAGATGCCGCCGAAACCTCTCGGGCCGCCCTGCCTGGGCTGCTGCGCGCGAGGCCGCGGGCGCGGCTGCGGCGCTGCTTCCAGCGGTGGCGGTGGCGGCGCGGCCATTGCACCTCGAGGCCGCGGCGGTGGCGCCCCCGGCTCGGCGCCGCCGCCCAGGTCTTCGGCGTCAGCGGCAATATCGGCTTCGGCGTCCTGAGCCACGGCACCGTAGGGCTCCTGCCCCGGCTTGAACACTTCGAGGATCGCGGTCTTGTCGCCGGCGCCGGCGGGCAAGCCGGACTTATGGTTCACGCGCACGAGCTTGGCGCCTGGCGGCGCGCGGAACGGCACCGGCGGCGTATCGGCCAGCGCCTCGCGCACGAAATCACGGATGATGGGAGCCGCAAGGCTGCCGCCGGTCTCGCCATGGCCCATCGGCGTCGGCTGGTCGAAGCCGACATAGACGCCGAAGGCCATGTCAGGCGTATAGCCGACGAACCACGCGTCCTTGTAGTTGTTGGTCGTGCCGGTCTTGCCCGCGATCGGCCGGTTCAAGACCTTCAGCCGCGTCGCCGTGCCGCGCTGGACCACGCCCTCCATGATCTCGGTCATCTGGAACGCGGAAATCGGATCGATAACTTGCGGCCGGTCGTCGACGAGCTTGGGCTCGTCCTGCTTGTTCCATTCGCGCGCAGAGCACTGAGAGCAATCGCGCGTGTCGTGCCGCCAGACGGTCCGTCCGTAGCGGTTCTGGATGCGGTCGATGAAGGTCGCCTTGATCTGCTTGCCACCATTGGCGAGCACGGAATAGCCAGTCACCATGCGCAGCACCGTCGTCTCGCCCGCGCCGAGCGACATGGAGAGCGCCGGCATGAGGTTGTCGTACACGCCGAAGCGCTTCGCATATTCGACGATGATCGGCATGCCAATGTCGCGCGAGAGCCGGACAGTCATCAGGTTGCGCGATTTCTCGATGCCGAAGCGCAAGGTGGAAGGACCAGCGGCCGAACCCGCGTCGTAGTTCGTGGGGCACCATTGCGGCATCCCCGCGCCTTGGCTGATGCAGATCCGGCCGTCGACCACGATGCTCGACGGCGTGTAGCCGTTGTCGAGCGCGACCGTGTAGATCAGCGGCTTGAACGAGGAACCGGGCTGACGGCGCGCCTGCGTCGCGCGGTCGAACTGGCTTTCGTGGAAGGAGAAGCCGCCGACGATGGCGAGCACGCGGCCGGTGTGAGGATCCATAGCCGTAAAGGCGCCGCTGATGCCCGGAGGCTGTCTCAGCGCCCATTGCCCCTTGTAGGTGTCTGGCGTCGGCTCGGAAGTGCCGTCTGGATTCTTTTTGCCCTCACGCGGCGCGACATAGATCACGTCGCCCGGCTTGAGCACGGCAGAGATGGATCCCGGCACCGCGCCAAGTCCGCGCGCGAGCTTGGGCCGCGCCCATTTTACTTCCTCGTAGGGGATGACGCCGGTCTCGCGCTCAGGCAGCAGCTTGCCGTAGATGTCGCGGCCGGGCCGAATGCCGATCTTCGCCTGATCCTTGCCCACCTCGAGCACGACGGCGAGCTTCCAGGGCTCGATGTCGGACCAGTTCGGCATGGCCGCGAGCGTCTTGCCCCAGTCGCCGGAAATCTCGACCTGCTTGACCGGCCCACGCCATCCGCCGCGCCGCTGGTCGTAGGCGACAAGCCCGTCGACGAGTGCCTTGCGCGCGATCGCTTGGAGCTTCGGATCGAGCGTGGTGCGCACCGAAAGGCCGCCGCCATAGAGCTTGTCCTCGCCGTAGCGGTCGAGGATCTCGCGGCGCACCTCCTCGGCGAAATATTCCGAGGCGAAGATCTTCGGGCCGAAAGTGCGCGCCTTGACTCCAAGCGGCTCGGCCTTAGCCTTCTCGGCCTCCTCGCGCGTGACGAAGCCGTTCTCGATCATGCGGTCGATGACCCAGTTGCGGCGAGCGATGGCACGGTCGGTGAACTTGAATGGGTCGTAGTTGGCGGGCGCCTTGGGCAGCACCGCAAGATAGGCGGCGTCGGCGAGCGTGAGCTCGTTCATCGCCTTGTTCCAATAGGTCTGCGCCGCGGCAGCCACGCCATAGGCGCCGGCGCCGAGATAGATCTCGTTGAGATAGAGCTCGAGGATCTGCTCCTTGGTGAAAGCGCGCTCGATGCGGATGGCGAGGATCGCCTCCTTGAGCTTGCGCTCCATTGTCTGGTCTTTGGTGAGCAGGAAGTTCTTGGCAACCTGCTGGGTGATGGTCGAGGCGCCAACCGAGCGGCGGCCGGATTGCGCGGCGCTCATATTGGTGACCACGGCGCGGATGATGCCCTGAAGGTCGATGCCGCCATGCTGATAGAAGTTCTTGTCCTCGGCGGAGATGAACGCCTTGATGACGAGGTCGGGCACCGCCGTCATCGGCACATAGATGCGGCGCTCGCGCGCGAACTCGGCGATCAGCCTGCCGTCATTGGCGTGGATGCGGGTCATCACCGGGGGCTCGTATTTGGCGAGCACCTCGTAGTCCGGCAGCTCGTTCGACACCTTCCAAAGCACGAAGCCTGCGGCGCCCGCGGCGGCGATGAAGATGATCATGCCCGCGGCGAAGGTGAACCCGACCAGGCGCAGGAGAAAACCGCCCCGGCGGCGACGGCGCCGCTGCTCCGGCGGCTTGACTGGAGCCGTAATGTCCATGTGTCAGGAATCCCGTCCCGTTTTCCTAGGTTTTAGTCCTTCGGGGGTACCCGTGACAACCCTAGCGAAAATTATGGCAACAAAACGCTTTCCGCCCGCTATCAACCTCCTGGATTATCCGCACTTTAGCTCGAGGGCGCCAGGGCCGCCACTGACCGGGTAGGCCTCGGCCTCAAGTCAGGCACGCGTGGCTTGGCTAGAATGGATTTTTGGCGATCTTCTTGGCGAAATAGCCGTCGATCGCCTCGACCACGCCCCCCGCCACACGCTCGCGCCAGGCGTCAGAGAGAAGGTGCTTCTCGTCGTCCGGGTCGCTCAGGAAACCGAGCTCGAGCAGCACCGAGGGAATGTCCGGCGCTTTCAGCACGCGGAAGCCCGCCGAGCGGAGCCGCTTGGTATGTACCGCCGCGCGGCCCGCAAGCTCGCCTACGATCGAGCGCGCGAAGAGCTGCGAGCGGTTCTTCGTCTCGCGTTGGGCGAGGTCGATCAGGATGTTGGCCAGCACCTCGTCGGAATCCTCGGGCAGCGCCACGCCGGCGACGGCGTCGGAGAAGTTCTCCTTGGCCGCGAGCGCACGGGCCTCCTCGTCAGAGGCCTCCTCGGAGAGGGTGTAGACGGTCGCACCCTTCGCGATGACCGGCTTGGTCTTGTCGGTCTGCGCCGGGAAGTAGTCGGCGTGAATCGACAGGAACACGCTCGCGCCCCTTTTCTGCGCGAAGGCCACGCGCTCGCGCAGCGGCAGGAAGGTGTCGTCCTCGCGGGTGAGATGGATCTCGTAGCGGTTGGTCGCTTCGAGTTTCGTCTTGAGCACCTTGGCGAAGCTCAGCACCACCTCCTTCTCGGCGACGCCGGCTGCGCTCTTGGCACCGGGATCGACACCGCCATGGCCGGGATCGAGCACCACGACGGGCTTCGCATTGGGCGGGCGTACGACGGACTGCGGCGGCAGCGGGGATTCGTTCGCCTTCTCATGCGATGGCGTTTCTTTCAGCTTGGCGAGAAAGGTCTTTTCATCGGTCGGCACCAGGTCGACCACGAGGCGCGCGGGCTGGTCGTCGCGCGCATCGAGCACGAACGCTTTGTCGATCAGGAACGGTCCGCCGACATCGAGCACGATGCGCGACTTGCCCGGCGCGAACAGGCCATAACGGAAGGCGGTGACGAGCCCCCGCTTCTCGGAGCCGAGACCGGCCGGCATCTGGAAGCTCACGTCGGGCGCATCGACGATGACGCGGTAGGGATTGCCGAGAGCGAAGACATGCACGTCGACCTTACGCGAGAGGTCGGCGATGAAGCGGGTGCGCCCGCGGTCGCCAGCAAGCCGCGCATCCTTGGCGACCGTATGCTTGGACTCTGCCGCGGCATCGAAATGGCCGAGAACCAGGGACGCAAGCGCAAGCAGGCAGGCCGCCGTCCACGCGGGCACAACCGCATATCTCGCGCGCAACCAGCGCATCGCTCCCCGCAGCCTCAAGTTGTGGCGCTCTCCCGCCGCTTCCCCATAATTTGGCCGTACCGGCCAGTCTTAGCCCGACGTGGTTAAGCGAGCGTTGTGACCATCCGCTGGCGGCCTCAAGGCGAGGCTTGCCAAATCTCCCGCCAACCCCGTAATAAGGGTCGGGCTCGCCTTTGAGCCTTAGCCCTTGGACGCCAAACGGCGAGACGGGCAGATTTGTTTCCCGCGCCAGGGCCTTATTCGTTCCGGCCCAGCGCAGAAGCGGCGGCCAGGTGAGAGACGGCCGCCAGTCGAGAACTCTCGGAGCCGCATCACCGTATGCGGCTATAGAGGACTGCGATGCAGAGTCAGTGCATGCAGCCAAGCCTCGGAAAACATGAGGCTTTAGCTAGGTCGGAGACCATGCGCCACCCCGCAAGGGGCGCGGGGATTCCCCTGCCCTTCATGGCCATCGCAACGAATCATGGTCTATTGAACATTAGCACGCGCGGGGTCTCGGGCCCGTGCCCGGTAAGGCGGCTGACATCGCCTGTCCTGCCCCGCGCGGCGGAGAACAAACAACATGGCAAGCAAAATGCTGATCGATGCGGCGCATCCGGAAGAGACCCGGGTGGTCGCGGTAAAGGGCAATCGTGTCGAGGAATTTGATTACGAATCAGCCACTAAGAAGCAGCTTCGAGGCAATATCTATCTCGCCAAAGTCACGCGCGTAGAGCCGTCGCTGCAGGCCGCCTTCGTCGATTACGGCGGCAACCGGCACGGTTTCCTCGCCTTTACCGAAATTCATCCCGACTACTACCAGATCCCGGTCGCGGACCGGCAGGCGCTCCTCGAAGAGGAGGCGCGCGAGCAGAGCCGCGCCTCAGCCGAAGAGGCCGCCGAGGACGACGAAGCCGCCTCTGGCCGCGGCCGCAGGCGCCGGGGACGGCGCGGGCGCAGCCGGCATGATGCCGAACGCCACAAGCCGGACAAAGCCGATAAGCATGCCGAGCCCGCTTCCGAGCCGGTGGGCATTGCCAAATTCGAGATCGAGGAAGAGAACGAGATCGACACCACGCCGGACGAAGAGCCGCGTAGCGTAGCCCTGGAAGAGGCGGATCTCGTGCACGAAGTCTCGGAGCCCGCCGAAGTCGAAGGGGTCGAGACCGTGCGATCGGTCCCTGATGATGACGAGGAGGACGGCGAGCATGGCGAGATCGTCGGCCAGCCCGTCCCCGTCAAGGAAGGCAACGGCGAGCTCGTGCCCGAGCGGGTCGAATCGGTCGGCTCTGAGGACGCGCTCGAGGAGGTTCCCGAGCGCGCGCGGCGCCGGCGCGGGCGCCCGTACAAAATTCAAGAGGTCATCCGCCGCCGGCAGATCATCCTCGTGCAGGTCGTCAAGGAGGAGCGCGGCAACAAAGGCGCGGCCCTCACCACCTATCTCTCGCTCGCCGGCCGCTACACCGTGCTGATGCCGAACACCGCGCGGGGCGGGGGCATCTCGCGCAAGATCACCCAACCCACCGACCGCAAGCGCTTGCGCGAGATCGCGGGCGAACTCGAAGTGCCGGAGGGCATGGGGCTCATCATCCGCACCGCCGGCGCGCAGCGCACCAAGACGGAGATCAAGCGCGACTACGACTATCTGCTCAGGCTCTGGGAGAATGTGCGCGACCTGACGCTCAAATCCACCGCGCCCGCCCTCGTCTACGAGGAAGGCAGCCTGATCAAGCGCTCGATCCGCGATCTCTACAACAAGGACATCGACGAGGTGCTGGTCGCGGGCGACGACGCCTACAAAGAAGCCAAGGACTTCATGCGCATGCTCATGCCGAGCCATGCGAAGAACGTGAAGCCCTACAAGGAGCCCGAGCCGGTCTTCATCCGCTATCAGGTGGAGCGACAACTCGCGGCAATGTTCTCGCCGCAGGTCGTGCTCAAATCGGGCGGCTATATCGTCATCAACCAGACCGAGGCGCTGGTCTCGATCGACGTTAACTCCGGCAAGGCGACGCGCGAGCACAACATCGAAGACACCGCGCTGAAGACCAATCTCGAAGCCGCGGAGGAGATCGCGCGGCAGCTCCGCTTGCGCGATCTCGCGGGGCTCATCGTCATCGACTTCATCGACATGGACGAGCGCCGCAACAATCGGCTGGTCGAGCGGCGCCTCAAGGAGTCGCTGCGCAACGATCGTGCGCGCATACAGGTGGGGCGCATCAGCCATTTCGGCCTGCTCGAAATGTCGCGCCAGCGCCTGCGCACCGGCATGCTCGAAGGCTCGACCACGTCCTGCCCGATGTGCCAGGGCACGGGCATGGTGCGCTCCGTCGAATCGGTCGCGCTCGACATTCTGCGTTCGATCGAGGACCGGCTGATCACGGACGGCGTGGTGCCGCTCGTGGCCACGACCGCGGTCGATGTCGCGCTCTATATTTTGAATCAGAAGCGCGCGCATTTGAACGACATCCAGCAGCGCTACCGTGTGCCGATCACGGTCACTGCAGACGAGAACATGCATGTCTCGCAATTCGTGATCGAGCGGGGCGCCGAGGGTGCGGTGATCGGCGGCGAGAGCAGCGTTGTGCATATGGACTGGGCGCATCATCGCGAGGAACCGCAAGAGGAGCCGGATCGCGAAAGCGCACAGACGGAAGACTCCGTGCCGGCAAGCGAGTCGGAAGGCGATCAGGCGCCGCGGCGCTCGCGGCGGCGGCGGCGCAAGCGGCATGGCGAGGGCAGCGAAGCCCAGCGCGCGCCGGCTGCAAAGGTTGCTGCAGAGGGCGACGACGAGGAGCCCATAGCCGAACGCGCGAGCGAGAACGGCCGGCAGCGCGAAGCACGCGTCGAGGATGGCGCGGAAGGCCGCAAAGGCCCGCGCCGCAGAGGCCGTCGCGGCGGCCGCAGGGGCCGCTCAGGCCAGCGCTCAGATCGCGCGCCGGGTGAGCAGGCAGGTGAGCGCCAGAACGGCGGCCGCGAAGACAGGGTGAGCGCCGAGGCTGCGCCGGAGGAGGACTTCGCGCGCGAGCACGAAGAGCGTCCGACTTCGCGCGGCGAGCCGGTCTTCAGCGAAGCCTCTCCCCTAGAGCCGGCCACTGTCGGCGCAAGTGCGGAGGGCGACGAGCCGACGGAGCCGTCTCCGCGCCGCCGCGGCTGGTGGTCCCGCGGCTAGGCGGAACTCCAGCGCGCGCCTATCGCATCCAGGCCGTGATGCGGCGGGCGGCTTCGCGCATGGCTGGCTCGGGGCCTGCGTAGGAGAAGCGCAAATAGTTGCGCCCATGCACCGGATCGAAGTCGATGCCGGGCGTCACCGCGACACCAATCTCGCGCAGCATCGCCTTGGCGAGGGCTTCACTGTCGGGCGCGAAGCGGCTCACATCGGCGTAGAGATAGAAGGCCCCGTCGGCTGGAAGGATCGTGGTGAAGCCGGCGCAGGGGAGTTCCTCAAGCAGCATGGCGCGGTTCCGCGCATAGCCCGCCTTGATCGCTTCCAGTTCCTCGATGCCGTCGAAAGCGCCGAGCGCCGCGACCTGCGAGATTGCGGGCGGCGAGATGTACAGATTCTGGGCGAGACGCTCGATCGGCCGCACCAGCGCCTCGGGCACGACCATCCAGCCGATACGCCAACCCGTCATGCTGAAATATTTCGAGAAGCTGTTGACGACGATGGCCGCGTCGGAATGGGCAAGCGCTGTCTCGGCGGGCGCTTCGTATTCGAGCCCATGATAGATCTCGTCGGAGATGAGCCACAGAAGATGCTTGCGGCAGGCTTGCGCAATCTCCCGCAGACGCGGCGCAAGCGTCATCGTACCAGTCGGATTGTTGGGGCTTGCGAGCAGGAGACCGGCAGCGCCTTCCGCGGCAAGCTTCTCGACATCGGCCGCGGTCGGCATCCATCGCCCCTGCCCCGACGTCTCGATCAGACGCGGCGCAAGGCCGAGGGCATTTGCGATCTGCCGGTAGCAGGGGTAGCCCGGTGATGGCAGGCCGATTGCGTCACCCGCGTCGAACAAAGCGAGGAACGCGAGCACGAATCCCGCAGACGAGCCCGACGTGACGACCACCCGCTCCGGTGCGACCGGGACGCCATAGCGCTCGGCGGTGTAGCGCGCGATGCGCGCGCGAAGCTCGGGCATGCCGAGCGCCTCGGTGTAGCCGAGGCGTTCGATGCGCAGCGCTTCGCTGGCGCGTTCGCGGGCGGCGCGGGGCGCGGGCGTGCCGGGCTGGCCGACTTCCATGTGGATCACGTCATGCCCTTTGGCCTTCCGCGCATTCGCTGCGGCCATCACGTCCATCACGATGAAGGGGTCGATCGCGCTCCGCGTCGCCAGCGGACGCGGCAAACCCTCAGATTCCCGCATAAAGCGCCCGGCGTCTTTCAAAAATTTAATCTCGCGCTTTGTTGATGCCGGCTCGGGTCATGTGTCACGCTGTCGCCTCAATCGAAAGCCAGTTCAGGCGAACCTGGTCGAGACGCGGCTAGAAGGGGCTAGCCAGCGTATCTCATGTTCTAGATGAAGGCGCGCAAAACCGCCCTCGCCCAGTTCCTGCAACGCCAACGATCGAGCCGGATCATGCCCGCTCTGCCCCAGGTCCCAACGCACCGTGCGCCGCGGCGCTTGCGCACGCGCGTTGCGGCGGGGATTGCGGTGGCCTTCACCGTGTCGAGCGCGGCCACCCCGGCCGGCGCGCAGGGGCTCATCCGCGATGCGGAGACAGAAGCGCTGCTCCGCACCTACGCCAAGCCGATCTTCGATGCCGCGGGCCTCGGCTCGCAGGGCATCCGCATCCATATCGTCAATAACCGCATGTTCAACGCCTTCGTGGTCGACGGGCGCAACATGTTTTTCCACGCCGGCACGCTGATGAACTCGAGGACGCCGAACCAGGTGATCGGCGTCGTCGCGCATGAGAGCGGGCATATTGCCGGCGGCCATCTCGCGCGGCTCAGGACACAGGTCTCCAGGGCAAAGTCGGCGGCGCTAATGCTTCAGATCCTCGGGCTCGCAGCGGCCGTGGGCGGCGCCCTTTCCGGCAGCCCATACGCGGGCCAAGCCGGCATGGGCGTCGCCTATGGCGGCCAGGATGCCGCGCTCAGAACGATCCTCGCCTACCAGCAGACCGAAGAATCGTCCGCCGATCAGGCGGCAGTGAGCTTCCTCAATGCGACCAAGCAGTCGGGCCGCGGCATGCTGGAGACCTTCGAGTTCATGGCAAGCAAGCTCAAGGGCATGCAGGGCGTCGATCCTTATCTGCAGAGTCACCCCCTCCCGCAGGCGCGCATCACCACGCTCAAGTCGCTCGTCACTTCGAGTCCCTACTACGAAAATGCCGATCCGCCGGAACTCCAGGCCCGCCACGACCTCGTCAAGGCGAAGCTCTATGGCTTCCTCGATGCACCCGCCACGGTGTTCAATCGCTATCCGAAATCCGACCCGTCGCTCGCCGCCGCCTACGCCCGGGCGATCGCAACCTACCGTCAGTCCGGCGTGCAGGTCGCCATGCCGCAGCTCGATGCGCTCATCGCCGCCCAGCCCAACTGGCCCTATTTCCACGAGCTGAAGGGACAGTTCCTGTTCGAAAGCGGCAAGTCGGCGCAGGCGATCGAGCCCTTGCGTGAGGCGGTCAGGCTCAATCCCAACGAGTCGCTCATCCGCATCATGCTCGGCCAAGCGCTAGTTGGCACCGACAATCCGAAGCTCGTCGACGAAGCGATCACCAATCTCCGCACCGCGATGGCAAGCGGCGAGACCTCGTCGATGGGCTACCGCCAGCTCGCCGCGGCTTACGCGCGCAAAGCGGAAACCGCGCAAGGCTCCGGCGCCAAGCGGAATTTCATGGCCCAGGCCGCGCTTGCATCGGCCGAGGCCTATTTCTATGAAGGTCAGCTCAAGCTCGCCAAGCAGCAGGCCAAGCGTGCCAAGGAAGGTTTCCTGGACGGCACGCCGAACTGGATCAAGGCCGACGATATCCTCGCTTTCGAAGTCCCGCGCGCGAGATAGCGCCAACCCCGGAGACTAAGCATGACCCTGAAGACAGGCCTCGCCACAGCGCTCGTGGCCGCCGTCGTTGCTGCCCTCGTGACCGCCGCCACGCTCGGCGTGGTCTGGCGCGCGGCACCGGGCGTGGTGGATGCGCCGGGCGGCGCGCTCGAGGAGAAGCGCGTGATCAAGATCGTCCGCAACTATTTGACAGACAATCCCGAGATCCTGGTCGAGATGACCACCGAGCTCGACAAGCGGCAGGCCGAGGAGCAGGCCGCGCAGCAGTCGAAGACGATCAGCGAAAACAAGGATGCGCTGTTCCGCTCGAAGCTCTCCTTCACGGGCAATCCGGACGGCGACGTCACGCTGGTCGAGTTCTTCGACTACAATTGCGGTTACTGCAAGCGCGCGCTTCCTGACATCGTCAAGCTTGTCGACGAAGACTCTAAGGTGCGGCTCGTGCTGAAGGAGCTGCCGATCTTCGGGGAGGATTCGGAAGCCGCCGCCAAGGGCGCGCTCGCCGCCATGAAGCAGAACAAATATTTCGAGATGCACCAGAAGCTCTATTCGGAGTCCGGCAAGGCCGACAAGGAGAAGGTGCTGAAAGTCGCGGGCGAGCTCGGGCTCGACGTTGACCAACTGCAGAAGGACATGGAGAGCGACGACGTGAAGAAGGGGATCGAAGAGGCGCGCGACCTTGCCCAGAAGCTCGGGCTTCAGGGCACCCCCCTCTTCCTCATCGGCGACAAGGTCATTCCGGGCGCGCCCGACGACCTGCACGACCAGCTCAAGGAGAAGGTGGCCGAGGTCCGGGAGAAAGGCTGCGCCGTCTGCTAGGGCGTCCCTCCCCTTAACCCGGCTTGCTGCGCAAGCCTCTCGCGCCGGCGTCTGCCACATTTTGCCGAACGGCGGAAAAGCTGATAAAGGGGCGCGTTTCGCCGCTCGCGCCCTTTATCTATGAAAAGGCGGGGCGCCCTCATCATCCGTCGCGCGCCCGCCATGGCCAAACCGATCTACGTCCTGAACGGCCCAAATCTCAACCTGCTCGGCTCCCGGGAACCGGAAGTTTACGGCAGGGAGACGCTGGAGGACGTGCGCGCACGGTGCGAGCGCAAGGCCAAGGCGCTCGGATTCCGGGTTGACTTCCGGCAGAGCAACCATGAGGGCGAGCTGGTGGCGTGGATTCAGGAGGCAAGGACGGACGCTGCGGGGCTCATCGTCAATGCCGGCGCCTTCACGCATACCTCGATCGCCATGCTTGACGCGCTGCAAGCCTGCACCATTCCGAAGGTCGAGGTGCATCTGTCGAACATTTTCGCGCGCGAGCCGTTTCGCCAACACTCCTACCTCTCCAAGGCGGTGAAGGGCGTGATCTGCGGCTTCGGCCCGCAAAGCTACGAGCTGGCGATCGAGGCGATCGCCGCCGCGATCCCGAAAAGCGGGTCCGGGTAATGGCCAAGAAGGGAACGCCGGACATGGCGCAAGAGGGCGGCAATTTCGACAAGGACTTGATCCGCGAGCTCGCGGCGCTGCTCGATGAGACCGGGCTGACCGAGATCGAGATCGAGATCGAGGGCCGCCGCATCAAAGTCGGTCGTGGCACCGTAGTCAGGGCCGTCGGCGGGACCGAAGCTGCGCACGAGCCACGCGAGGCGGGCACCGGCAAGCGCGGCGGGCGCGAGGAGATCCTCGCCCATCCCGGCACCGTCACCTCGCCGATGGTGGGGACGGCCTACCGCTCGCCCGAGCCCGGCGCGCCACCCTTC
The DNA here is from genome assembly GCA_963821255.1 of uncultured Alphaproteobacteria bacterium. Taxonomy (GTDB): domain Bacteria; phylum Pseudomonadota; class Alphaproteobacteria; order Rhizobiales; family Methyloligellaceae; genus Methyloceanibacter. The sequence goes on from CAWGCX010000011.1 coordinate 779,482, forward strand.
GTCGAGGTCGGCACCAAGGTCGCGGCGGGGCAGACCCTCGTGATCATCGAAGCCATGAAGACGATGAACCAGATCCCCGCCCCGCGCCCCGGCGTGGTGCTCGCCATCCTGGTCGAGGATGGGCAGCCGGTCGAGTACGGCGAGCCGCTTGCGGTGATCGAGCCGCGCTAGAGAGATCATGTTCGACAAGATCCTGATCGCCAACCGGGGAGAGATCGCGCTCCGCGTCGAGCGCGCCTGCAAGGAGCTCGGCATCGCCACCGTCGCGGTGCACTCCACGGCAGACGCCGACGCCATGCATGTACGGCTCGCCGACGAGAGCGTGTGCATCGGTGCGCCCCCTGCCAAGGATAGCTATCTCAACATCCCCGCCATCGTTGCGGCCTGCGAGATCACCGGCGCCGATGCGGTTCACCCGGGTTACGGGTTCCTCGCCGAGAATGCCCGCTTCGCCGAGATCCTCGAGGAGCACGACATCACCTTCATCGGGCCGACCGCCGAGCATGTCAGGGTGATGGGCGACAAAATCGAGGCCAAGCGGACGGCGCGCGCTCTCGGCATTCCCGTCGTGCCGGGCTCCGACGGGCCGATCGACGACATGAAGGAGGCGCGTTCGATCGCCCGCGACATGGGCTATCCGGTGCTGGTCAAGGCGGCTGCCGGCGGCGGTGGGCGCGGCATGAAGGTCGCGCATGCCGAGAGCGAGCTCGAGCCCGCGATCATGTCGGCGCGCAACGAGGCGCGCGCGGCCTTCGGCGACGACACCGTGTATCTCGAGAAATATCTCGGGCGCCCCCGGCATATCGAGGTGCAGGTGATCGGCGACGTCCTCGGCAACGCGATCCATCTCGGCGAACGCGACTGCTCGCTCCAGCGCCGCCATCAGAAGCTCTGGGAGGAGGCTCTGTCGCCCGCACTCAACGAGAGCGAACGCGCGCGCATTGGCGAGACCGTGGCGGAGGCCATGCGCAAGCTTCGCTATCGCGGGGTCGGGACGGTCGAGTTCCTTTACGAAGACGGCGAGTTCTACTTCATCGAGATGAATACTCGGCTTCAGGTCGAGCACACCATCACCGAGATGATCACCGGCATCGACCTCGTCATCGAGCAGATCAGGATCGCGGCCGGCGCCCCGCTTTCCATCCGCCAGGAGGACGTGCGCTTCAACGGGCATGCCATCGAGTGCCGCATCAATGCCGAGAACCCGAAAACCTTCAGGCCTTCGCCCGGCACCATCACGCATTTCCACCCCCCCGGCGGGCTCGGCGTGCGCGTCGATTCGGGGGCTTATGCCGGCTACACGATACCCCCTTATTACGACAGCCTGATCGGCAAGCTGATCGTGCATGCGCGCACGCGCAACGAATGCCTGATGCGGCTCAAGCGCGCGCTCGGCGAATTCGTGGTGGACGGGATCGAGACGACCATCCCGCTCTTCACCGCGCTGATCGCGGAGCCCGAAATCGTCGATGGCAATTATGATATCCATTGGCTGGAGAAGCATCTCGCCAATCCTTGAGTCTTTAAGTCTGCCAACCAAGACTGCATCATCGCCGGGCTTGACCCGGCGATCCAGGGGCGTTCGACTCTTAAGTCTGTTGCCCCTGGATGCCCGGCTCGAGGCCGGGCATGACGTTGAAGCGGTAGAGAGCGCGCATTGAGGCCATGACCTCCATCGACGACGTCATGATCGAGATCACGCCGCAGGTCCTGCTCAAGGCCTATGCGTGTGGCATCTTCCCCATGGCCGAGAGCGCGGAGGACAATGCGCTCTACTGGATCGAGCCCGAGCGGCGCGGTATCCTCCCGCTCGACCGCATGCATGTGCCGAAGCGGCTTCAGCGCACTATCCGCCAGGGCGGCTTCGAGGTGAAGGTCGATAACGATTTCGAGGCAGTGATCGAGGGTTGCGCTGCGCCGCGCTCAGGCCGCCGCTCGACCTGGATCAATGGGCGGATCAGGAGCCTCTATCGCGAGCTGTTCGCGCTCGGCCATTGCCATACGGTCGAGGTCTGGCAGGACGGCAAGCTCATCGGCGGGCTCTACGGCGTTCATCTCGCCCGCGCCTTCTTCGGCGAGAGCATGTTCTCCAGAGCCCGCGACGCAAGCAAGATCGCGCTTGTCTATCTCGTGGCGCGGTTGAAATATGGCGGCTTCACGCTGCTCGACACGCAATTCGTGACGGGTCATCTCGCCAAGTTCGGGGCGCTAGAGGTCTCCCGCGACGAGTTTCAGCGTCTGCTTGAGGCCGCGCTCGGCGATCACCGTGCCCAAGGAAGCGGCGCGAACGGCTCTTCAGCCGGCGCAGGGGCTTCGGCCGCCTCGGCCGGCGGCTCTGGCTCAGGCTCAGGCTCTGCCGCAGGCGGTGGCGCGGCCGCATCTGCGGCCGCGGCATCAGGCGCAGCATCAGGCGCAGGCGTAGCGCCAGGCGCTGCCGCATTCGCGGCGTTGCCTGCGGTCTGGCCGCCCTCAGGCATCTTGCAGCTCGTGAGCCAGACGTCGAAGACTGGGTGCTCCACGGCGTGAAGGCCGGGGCTTTCGGCAAACATCCAGCCGGTGAAGAGCCGTTGCTCCTCGCCCGTAAGCTTCACCTCGTCGACTTCGACGAACGATGCGGTGTTCGGCTGCTCGGTCGGCGGGCGCGTGTCGCAGACGCGCGGCGTCACCTTCAGCGCGCCGAACTCGACCGTCTTGTCGATGGGAATTTCCAAATGCGAGATGCGCCCCGTCACCTTGTCCAGCGCGGCGAACACGGCAACCTTGTTCTTGATCTTCGTATCTGCCGCAGCGGCTGCCGGCGTCCATGCCACGCACAGGGCAAACGACACAAGAAAAAGGGCCAAGCCTATCCGGGACGCCGCGAACGCCTTGCCGTGTTCCATTCTACCGCACACCGTCTGATCGGTCTCGACTATCGCTCCGGCGCGCTTCCTAGGCAAGCACGCCTCAGCCATGATTGGGGCATGGGTGTGGCGGCTGAAATGTCGGCCAATTTCACGCGTTGCGCAGCGCAATGAACCTGAGCCTCACATGGTCGGCGGTCCAGGCGCCGCGTTTGTCGCAAAGCGACGGATGCAAGAGGGCAAGCGCTTCCTGGACAGCCTCGCTGCGCTCGGGCTCTGGGAACTGGTCGAAGAAAGACCTGCCGAAGGTCCTGAGCCAGCCTTCCATGCCGGTCCTGAGCGGCGTCGGGCGCGGCACGAGCGCCATCTCCTTCACGGTGAAGCCGCCAGCGCTGAGCAGTTGGGCGTACTCCTCGGGCGTCGGAAAGAACCAGGGCGCGACGAGCGCAGGGTCCCCTCCCCGCCTGTCACCCACAGCGCGTATGGCAGTCGCGATCGCCGCGACATTGCCGTGCCCGCCGAGCTCGCCGACGAAGCGGCCGCCGGGCTTCAGCGCCTGAGCGACGCCCGCGATGACGAGCTGCGGCGCGCGCATCCAATGCAGCGCGGCATTGGAGAACACGGCGTCGAACTCGGACGCGAAGTCGAGCGCGTGTCCGTCGAGCTTGCGGACCGCAAGACCCTTCATGCGCGCGACAGCAAGCAACTCATCGCTCAGATCGACGCCAAGTACACCGGCTCCCGCCGCCTTGATCTCGGCGGTGAGCGTGCCGTCCCCGCAGCCGAGATCGAGGATGCGCTCGCCAGGACGTGGGCCAAGCATGGCGAAGATCGGGCCTGCCAGCTCGTGCACGAAGCGGCCGTTCCGCGCGTAGTCCGACGCCGACCAGCGCTGCACGGGCTTCGGCGGCGTTTCGGACTCGGGCGCCTTGGCAGCGTTCGTCACTGCGGCTGCCATGGCTCGTAATCCATGGGAGGCTTGCGCACGTCCGCGCGCAAGGTCGAGCCCGGCGGACGATAGGCCTCGTAAGTGCCGGTGAGGTTCGGCCGATGCGCCTGCTCCCAGGGTCTCGGTGTGTAATGCTCGAGCGTCGGCGGGACGTCGACGGTGTGATGCAACCAGGCGTGCCATTCGGGCGGAACCTGCGAAGGCTCGGCGAGCGTGCCGTAGATCACCCAACGGCGGTTACCGCCGCGCTCCTGGTAGTACACGTTGCCCAGACCGTCCTCACCCACGCGCTCGCCCTTGCGCCAGGTATAGAGGCGCGTGCCGATGGTATTGCCCGTCCACCAGGCAAAAAATTCGGTGAAGATTCCCATGAGGTGGTTCTTGCGCTTTGGCAAAAGCTCGCCCGGACTATGGCCGCAAGACCAACGGCTGTCCAGCGGACCACGCCATGACCCAAATGATTGCACGTCATTGCCGGGCGCTAGTTGCGCGCGGCTTGTGCCTTCTGCGCGGTGATAGGCTCGGCGGAAGCGCCCTGTTCCACGCGCGAAACGGCCGGTGCTGCGGAGGGCTCCGGAACTGGGCGCTGCACGCTGAGCGCAAGCCGCTCCTCGAGTCCCGCCAAGAGAAATGCTGCCCGGAAAGCTAGAAGGGGCGGTCGTCGTTGATGAGCCAGTCGAGCCGACGATAGAGCGTGCTCGCGGCAATCGGCAGAACCAGCACCTGATGCGCGCCTGCCCTGAGCGCATCTCACGAGCGACGGCTTGACGTTCGCGGCCATGATCATGGCGGGGACGAGCGCGAGCGGCCCCGAGCTCGTGCGCCGCATGGCGCGCACCATTGCCGGCCCGCTCAAAAGGCTGCATCGCGGCACCGGCGATGACAAGGTCCGGCAGGTCGGGCGGCATCCGATCAAGCGCATCGACCGGGCTCTCATAGGTCTCGACGCGGCCCGTGCCGATCGCGGCCAGCATGGCACGTATGACCGCGAGCATCGGCCGGCGGTTGTCGACCACAGCAATGACGAGCTGATCGAGATCGCGCCCGAGCGCGCGATGTGGCATGGAACTCACCCGACCCCCGCCTTGCCGGCTTTTCGGTCCACTGCCACACATAAGAAGAAAGCACCGGTAAAAGGACGATGAAGGGCGGCGCGGCGCCTGCCACAAGGGGCGCCCGTACGGCCGCCGAAGTGGGCCCGGCCGAGTCGGCCGAGACGCGGGCGTTGCATCTCGTCCACCGGCGATCCACATGATATCACCGAAGTTGCCCCCCGCAGTTTCTAGCGTTGGCCCACAGGGTGTAGTAGGAATTGGTCAACTGAATGCATACATATTGATGCCTGCTGCGAATCGGCCCAACCTCGACGGTCGCGCCTGGGGGCCCGGGCCGCGCGGGGACATGGGGCGACGAAGGGGGCACGAACACGATGCGGATCGAACGGAAATTCACTGAAGCCGGCAAGTCGCCCTACGACGCCATCCCCTTCCGGGAGAGCGCGAGCGAAATCCGCAATCCAGACGGCTCGGTGGTCTTCGCGCTTGCGCGCTTTCAGGTTCCCGCTGACTGGAGCCAGGTCGCGGCCGATATCATCGCGCAAAAATACTTCCGCAAAGCCGGCGTCCCCGCGCGCCTGAAAAGGGTCGAGGAGAATTCCGTCCCGTCCTGGTTGTGGCGGTCGGTGGCCGACGAGGCGGCGCTCGCCTCCCTCCCCGAGGGGGAGAGGTATGGCAGCGAGACCGACGCCCGCCAAGTATTCGACCGGCTTGCCGGAACCTGGACCTATTGGGGCTGGAAAGGCGGCTATTTCACCACGGAAGAGGATGCGCAGGCCTTTTTCGACGAGCTCCGCTACATGCTGGCGAAGCAGATGGGCGCCCCCAACAGCCCGCAATGGTTCAATACCGGGCTGCATTGGGCCTATGGCATCGATGGCCCGAGCCAGGGACATTATTATGTCGACTTCCGCACCGGCGAGGTGAAGGCCTCGACCTCGGCCTACGAGCACCCCCAGCCGCATGCCTGCTTCATCCAGTCGATCGAGGACGACCTCGTCAACGAGGGCGGGATCATGGACCTTTGGGTGCGGGAGGCGCGGCTCTTTAAATATGGGTCGGGCACGGGCACCAATTTCTCAAGGCTCCGCGGCGAGCACGAGCCGCTTTCGGGCGGGGGCAAGTCCTCGGGGCTGATGAGCTTCCTCAAGATCGGCGACCGGGCGGCGGGCGCCATCAAATCGGGCGGCACGACGCGCCGGGCGGCCAAAATGGTCGTGGTCGACATCGATCATCCGGACATCGAGAGCTACATCAACTGGAAGGTGATCGAGGAGCAGAAGGTCGCAGCACTCGTCACCGGTTCAAAGATCATGTCCGAGCGGCTGAACGCCATCCTCAAGGCCTGCGTGAACTGCGAGGGCGACGGCGACGACTGTTTCGACCCGAAGCGGAACCCGGCGCTCAAGCGCGAGGTGCGCGCCGCGCGGCGGGCCAAGGTGCCTGACAATGCCATCCGCCGGGTGATCCAGTTCGCCCGCCAGGGTTACACCTCGATCCACTTCCCGATCTACGACACGGATTGGGATTCGGAGGCCTATCGCACCGTCTCCGGCCAGAATTCCAATAACTCGGTGCGGGTGACGGACGCGTTCCTGCGCGCGGTCGAAGCCGACGGCGACTGGAACCTGACCTTCCGCAAGAACGGCGCTGTCGCCAAGACGATAAAGGCGCGCGAACTCTGGGAGCAGGTCGGTCACGCTGCCTGGGCTTGCGCGGATCCCGGCATCCAGTTCCACACCACGATCAACGACTGGCATACCTGCCCGGCCGCCGGGGAGATCAAGGCGTCGAACCCCTGCTCCGAATACATGTTCCTGGACGACACGGCCTGCAATCTCGCCTCGCTCAACCTGATGGCCTTCAGGCGTGAGGACGGGAGCTTCGATGTCGAGGCTTACGAGCACGCGATCAGGCTCTGGACCGTCGTGCTGGAGATCGCGGTGACCATGGCGCAGTTCCCCTCGCGCCGCATCGCCGAGCTCTCCTACGAGTACCGGACGCTCGGGCTCGGCTACGCCAATATCGGCGGTCTGCTGATGGCGTCGGGCATTCCGTACAACTCAGCGCAAGGACGCGCGCTCTGCGGCGCTCTCAGCGCCATCATGACGGGGGTGTCTTACGCCGCGAGCGCCGAGATGGCGCGCGAGCTTGGCCCCTTCCCCGGTTACAGCGCGAATCGCGAGCCGATGCTCCGCGTGATGCGCAATCATGCGCGCGCGACCCGTGGCGAGATAGACGGCTATGAGGCCCTCGCCACGGTGCCCGTGCCTCTCGACCATGCCGCCTGCCCGGAGCCCGCGCTGCTCGCCCACGCCGTGCATGCCTGGGAGCGAGCGCTCGAGCTCGGCAAGCAATATGGCTACCGCAACGCGCAAGCCACGGTGATCGCGCCGACCGGCACGATCGGGCTCGTGATGGATTGCGACACGACCGGCATCGAGCCGGACTTCGCGCTGGTGAAGTTCAAGAAGCTCGCCGGCGGCGGCTATTTCAAGATCATCAACCAGATGGTGCCGCAGGCGCTCCGCAAGCTCGGCTACCCCGAGGACGCCATCAAGCGTATCGTGGATTATGCGGTGGGCCGCGGGACGCTTGCCGGTGCCCCGGGGGTCAACCCCGAGACTTTGGCCGCCAAGGGCTTCACCCCGGACAAGATCGAGGCGGTCGAGAGGGCCGTGGCCTCGGCCTTCGACATCAAGTTCGTCTTTAACCGCTGGACGCTGGGCGAGGACTTCCTCACCGGCGTGCTGGGGCTGTCGCCCGAGCGCATCGACCAGCCCGATTTCGACCTTCTGGCCGAGATCGGCTTCGGCAAGCGCGAGATCGAGGCTGCCAACGAATATGCCTGCGGGGCCATGACGCTCGAAGGCGCGCCGGGGCTGAACCCCGAGCATCTGCCGGTGTTCGACTGCGCCTCCCCCTGCGGCCGCAAGGGCAAGCGCTTCCTGTCGGTCGAGAGCCATATCCGCATGATGGCGGCGGCCCAACCTTTCATCTCGGGCGCCATCTCCAAGACCATCAACATGCCGAACGACGCGTCCGTCGACGACTGCAAGGAGGCGTATCTGCTCTCCTGGCGGCTCGCGCTGAAGGCCAACGCGCTCTATCGCGACGGCTCCAAGCTCTCGCAGCCGCTGAACGCGCAACTCCTCGCCGACGAGGAGGAAGACCAGGAGGAGGTGCTGGCGGCGATCGCCTCCGACCAGCCGCAGCTCCAGCGCGCACAGGTCGTCGCCGAGCGTGTGATCGAGCGCATCATCGAGCGGGCGCGAGCGCGCGCCGATCGCGAGCGCCTACCCGACCGGCGCAAGGGCTACACCCAGAAGGCCGTGGTCGGCGGGCATAAGGTCTATTTAAGAACTGGCGAGTATGCCGACGGACGTCTGGGCGAGATCTTTATCGACATGCACAAGGAGGGCGCCGCCTTCCGCTCGCTCATGAACAACTTCGCGATCGCGGTGTCGGTCGGTCTGCAGTATGGCGTTCCGCTGGAAGAGTTCGTCGACGCGTTTACCTTCACGCGCTTCGAGCCGGCAGGTCCGGTGCGCGGGAATGAGGCGATCAAGAACGCGACCTCGATCCTCGACTACCTATTCAGAGAGCTTGCAGTTTCTTATCTTGGGCGCTACGAGCTTGCTCATGTTGATCCAAGTGAGATCGGCAGCACTACACTCGGCTCCGGTGACGCTGGCGAAGCCAAGCGTTCCACCGAGGCTCTCGTCTCGCCTGGCTACACCCGTGGCCGTCTCGGCGAGCGGAAGTCCTTCGCGCCGAGCAAAGCGCAGGGCACTGGTGCTCAGGCGCGCGCGTTGCAGACTGACGTCCGCGACGACGCCCTCCCGCGCACCACAAGCCTTGCCTCCGCGTCCACACTCCCTTCATCGCAGACGGCCGAGCATGTCGCCCGTGCCGTCGAAGCTCTTGCCGAGCGCGGCGCGTCAGATCTTGTCGCAGAAGCGCGCGTTAAGGGTTATGAAGGAGAAGCGTGTGGAGAATGCGGAAACTTTACCCTCGTCCGCAACGGTACGTGTCTCAAATGCGATACGTGCGGAGCGACGAGCGGATGTAGCTAGAGTGATTTTATAGCCAGCCAGCCCTGAAGGAGGGATGAACGATGGCAGCAGCGAAGAAGAAGCCAGCAGCGAAGAAGAAGCCCGCGCGCAAGACCGCCGCGGCGAAAAAGTCGACCGCGAAGAAGACGGGCACCGCTCGTCGGAAGACCGCGAAGAAGAAATAGCTGTTAGATTGCAGCTCTAAGAGGCGCGGGGCCAGTCCCCGCGCCTTTTTATTTTTGCCTTGTAAATCAACGCTTTCTCGCATCCTTCGGCGGGTAGGCGCGCCTTGCGGATAAGGCGCAGGCGCCTTGCGATCAAACCCATTTCGCTTTTGTCTCATGCGCTGCGGCGCAGAGTGCGTGAGCGCTGCTCGCTTCTGATCTCACACTTCACGCAGCGTCATTGCCGGGCTTGACCCGGCAATGCATTCCAGTCGAGCCTCAACGGATGCCAACGTTGCGACATGGATGTGCGGATCAAGTCCGGGCATGACGACGCGTCGCGTGAGCTGCCGGTCTCGATCTGGCACAGCGCTCCGCGCGAACATGAGCGGAAGTGATTCGCGATTTGGCGCGGAGCGCGCTCATTCGTCCTCTGAGCGGAGCGCGGCGAAGCCGTTTTCCACAATTATCGTCCAGAGGGAGTCATAGGCCGATTGGAGCCCTTCGGGGTCGCTCGCGCGCAGCACGATATAGGTGCCGAGCCTCTGCTGCTCGAAGAACGGATAGCTCCCGATCTGCACGTCGGGGTGCGCGCCCTGCAATGCGGCGAGCGGCGGCGCCACGTCGCCCTCAGGTGCATCCACGCGGACCGAACGCGTCAGGATCGGCCGGCCCTTGTCGAGCGACGGCAGCACAGCGTCGAGCATGACCTGCATGATCCGCGGCACGCCGGCCATGACGATCACGTTGCCAATTCGGTAGCCGGGCGCCCGGGAGATGGCATTGCCGACCAGGGTCGCCCCCTCCGGCACCCGCGCCATGCGGAGCCTGACCGGGGTCAGCTCAGCCTCGCTGAAATGTTTCCGCATCGCAGCAACCGCGTCGGGGTCGACCACGACCCCAACGCCCAACGCCTTGGCGATCGCGTCAGTGGTCACGTCGTCATGGGTCGGGCCGATGCCGCCGGTGGTGAAGACATAGGTGAACCTGCCGCGGAGCGCGTTCACCGCATCCGCGATTTCCTCCTCGAGGTCCGGCACGACCCGCACCTCCCGCAAAGTGATGCCCGCGCGGGTCAGATAGGCGGCGATATAGGAAATATTTTCGTCGGCGGTGCGGCCCGACAGGATCTCCTCGCCGATCACGACGAGTGCCGCGGTCACGATATCCGACTGAGGCATGCGCGCTCCTCGTTGCGTCATTCCCGCGCAAGCGCGCATCCAGTACTCACCATCAGGCGATAGGGATTACTGGATTGTCCCGTCAAGCCGGGCAATGACAATGCTATGTGGGTGGCGACGTTGCACATCGGCATATTTCCCCCTAGATCAAAGCGATTGTCGGCTATGATTGCACATGATGTCTAATCTCGAATTTGCCCGCGCCCAGGCGCGTGACACCAAGATCCAGCTGCACGGCCCTGAGGCCTTCGCCGGCATGGCGAGGGCGGGGAGGCTCGTGGCCGAAGCGCTCGACCTCCTGGTCGACGAAGTGAAGCCCGGCGTCACCACCGAGGCGCTCGACCGGTTCGTCCACGACTTCGCAATGGACCACGGGGCGGTCCCTGCGCCGCTCAATTATCGCGGCTTCCCGAAATCGATTTGCACCTCGCTCAACCACGTGGTCTGTCATGGCATTCCCGGCCCCCGCGCGCTGAAGGAAGGCGATACCCTCAACATCGACGTGACCCTGATCGTCGACGGCTGGCACGGCAATTCGAGCCGTATGTATGCGGTAGGCCGAATCCCGCGCGCGGCGGAGCGCCTGCTCGAAGTCACTCACAATGCGCTGATGCGCGGCGTCGCCGCCACCCGCCCGGGCGCCACGACCGGCGATATCGGCGCCGCGATCCAGATCTACGCGGAAGGAGAGCGCTGCAGCGTGGTGCGGGACTTTTGCGGCCATGGCTTGGGCCGCGTGTTCCACGACCGGCCGAACATCCTGCATTACGGCGAGCCCGGCGAAGGCCTGCCGCTCAAGCCCGGCATGCTGTTCACCATCGAGCCGATGATCAATCTCGGCAAGCCGCACGTGAAGATCCTGTCGGACGGCTGGACGGCGGTCACGCGCGACCGGTCGCTCTCGGCGCAGTTCGAGCATACGGTGGGCGTGACCGAGACCGGCTGCGAGGTCTTCACGCTGTCGCCGCTCGGGCTCGACCGGCCGCCTTACGGGCGCCAATGAGAGCGAAGGCCCGATGGGCTTCAAGGATGCGGGCAACCACATTATCTCGGCCATCGTGAACGGCTGAGGCGCCGCTTCCGCGACGCCGGCGCCGACGCGCCGCCTGACTACGAGCTGCTCGAGCTGATCCTGTTCCGGGCCATGCCGCGGCGCGACACGAAGCCGCTTGCCAAGGCTCTGCTTGCGCGCTTCGGCACCTTCGCCGAAGTTCTCAACGCGCCTGACGATTTCTTGCGCGAGGTTCAGGGGATCGGCGAGGCGCCCATCACGGAGCTCCGGCTCGTGCGGACCGCGGCGCTCAGACTGATTCGCGGCGAGGTGATCGAGCGGCCGGTTCTGGCCTCCTGGACGCAGGTGCTCGACTATTGCCGCGCCTCGATGGGCTTCGAGGGCAAGGAGCAGTTTCGCATCCTGTTCCTCGTCAAGCGTAACCAGATCATTGCCGACGAGGTGCAGCAGAACGGCACGGTTGACCATACGCCCGTCTATGTGCGGGAGGTGGTGAAGCGGGCGCTGGAACTGTCCTCGACGGCGATCGTGCTCGTGCACAACCACCCCTCAGGCGATCCGACGCCCTCGCGCGCCGACATCGAGATGACAAGGCAGATCATAGCCGCGGCCAAGCCGCTCGGCGTGATCGTGCACGACCACATCATCGTCGGGAAGCAGCAGGGGCATGCGAGCTTCCGCGGGCTCGGGCTGATCTGGGACAGGGAGAGGCGAACTCTCAGCACTTAGCCTCGCAGCCATGGGCGCGCACATCGGCGACGGCGGCAGCGAAATCGGCGGTGGCCGCGTTCGGCGGAAGCGTCCGGTCGCCGACGAGATAAAAGGGCACGCCCTTCACGCGAATGGCGCTCGCGAGCCGCATGTTGTCAGCAATAGCGCTTTCGACCGCAGTGCCTGCCATATCCTGCTCGAGCTTCGTCCGGTCGAGGCCGAGGTCCGCGGCGATTGCGAGCGCCCTCCCCTTGGTCGCCCGCCCCTCCTGCCCGATCAGCTTCTCGTAGAGCTCGAAATATTTGCCCTGCGCCTGAGCGGCCTGCGCGACCCGCGCGACCTCTTCGGAATCCGGCCCGAGCACCGGGAGCTCCTTCAGCACGAGCCGAACCTTGCCGTCGTTCGCGACCAGCTTGGCAAGCTCGGGCGCGCCGGCGCGGCAATAGGGGCAGTTGTAGTCGAAGAAGGCGACCATGCTGACATCGCCTTGCGGATTGCCGGCGACGAAGCTCGAAGGCGAGCGGTAAATCGCCTCGGCGTGCTCGGCGATGGCGGTGTCCTGGCGGCCGCTCAGCACATAATTGGAGAGGAAATAGCCGGCGGCCAGGCCAAGCAGGGCAAACGATACAAGGCGGAGGAAGAACTGCGGAGTGAACACGGGATCGCCCCCGCACGCCGGGAGCGGCTTAGGCCGGGGCCGGCCCGAACACGAGCACCGCGTTCAACCCGCCGAACGCAAACGAGTTCGACATGGCGTAGGTGACATCGCGCTGTCGGCCCACATTCGCCGTGTAGTCGAGGTCGCATTCGGGATCGGGCTCGTCGAGGCCGACCGTCGGCGGCACGAATTTGTGCTCCATGGCCTTGAGCGCCGCAACCGCCTCGATGCCGCCGCCAGCGCCGAGGCAATGGCCATGCATCGACTTGGTGGAGGAGATCGAGAGCTTGTTCGCGGCGTTGCCGAACACGCGCTTGATGGCGCGCGTCTCGTTGATGTCGTTGACCGCCGTGGCCGTGCCGTGGGCGTTTACATAGTCTATATCGGACGCCGAGAGATGCGCGTCGTCGAGGGCCATCTGCATGGCAGTGGCGGCGCCGTCGATCGAGGGGTTGACCATGTCCGCGGCATCCGCGGTCATGCCGTAGCCCAACAGCTCCGCCAGGATCGGCGCGCCGCGCGCCTTGGCGTGCTCGTATTCCTCGAGTAGCAGGATGCCGGCGCCCTCGGCCAGCACCGTGCCGTTGCGCTTCTTGGCGAAGGGCCAGAGCCCGTCGGGGCTCAGAACGCGCATGGCCTGCCAGGCGCGCGTGGCGCCCCAGTTGAGCGAGGCTTCGGCCGCGCCGGCGATGCCGAGATCGACCAGGCCCTCGCGGATCATGCGGTAGGTGAGTCCGATCGCATGGGTCGCGGTCGAGCAGGCGCTGACGACGCCGAAGGTCGGGCCCTTGATGCCGTATTCGATGCTGACATGGGCCGAAGCAGAACTGCCGATGGCCTTCAGCAGTGTCAGCGGGTGGGTGGCGCGCTTGTTCTCCTTGAACAGCATCTTGTAGGAGAATTCGAGCGTGGTCAGACCGCCGACGCCCGAGCCGATGATGCAGGCGGCGCGATAGCCCTTCTTGTCGGGGAGCGGCAGTTCGAGCTTGGACATAGCGACGGCTTCCTGCGCCGCGCAGCCCGCATATTGCGAATATTTGTCGGCGAGCATGAGCTGCTTGCTTTGCAGCCGCTCTTTCGGATCGAAATCCGGCACTTCGCCGGCGATGGTGATGTAGAGGTCCTCGGTCGAGAAGCTCTGCACCTCGCGGATGCCGACCGCGCCGCTTTTGAGCGCGGCCCAGAATTTGTCGACGCCGGTGCCCAAAGGAGTGACGACGCCCTGGCCGGTGACCACGACGCGCCTGCGCCCGTTAGAGTGTGTCATGTAGTGCTAGCGTAACTCCAAGCCTGGTCAATGTCCCGGGAAGACCCGAGCGGCAATGGCATTCTAAGCGGCTGCGCCCGAAGCCTTCGTATCTTTGATGATGCTCTTTACGCGATCGACGACAGAGCCCACCGTCGCGAACGCCTCCACTTCTTCGTTGGCATTATAAGGAATTTCGATGCCGAAAGTATCCTCAATATCGAAAACGATCACCGCGAGATCGAGCGATTCGATCTCAAGCTCGCTCAGCGGCGTGTCGAGCGCGACGGCCTTCGACGGGTCCTTCATGTTCTTGCGCAGAATCTCAATGATCTTGGTGGCCACGTCGTCCATCATTGTCTCCCTGCCCCGTTAACGGGGTCCGTGTCTCGTCGTCCCTGGCTAAATCATAGCAAATCCAAGGGCAAGCCGGGCTTTGGAATAGACTTAAAATCTGGTCGAGTCTACTCGTGCCTACCCGATTCAGCCCCCGGCAATTATTCTCTAATCGCCAAGAAAATTGGCGTTTTTGCGCCAGGGCCGCGCCACGATTTCAGCAAATTTCCGAAGGGAAAGTAGTTCCCTCGCGCGCGGCTTACTGCGTCGTCCCGTGCTATCATCATATAAGTCTCGGCGCGGCTGGGCCAAGAGCTTCCCGCCGATCTTTCACGACTCGTTAAGCGGCTTCGGCGGCGGCTGGGATAGCAGCAAAACCAAGATGGCGACTGAGCTTAACCCTCGACCTTCGCAAGCAGCCCCATCCCACCCCGGCGGCGAGCCGCGCCGCCCGTGGCTTCATGCCTATCCTGAAGGCATTGCCTGGGACCCGCAGTTCGAGCCGACAACGGTCGGCCGCCTGCTCGACCAGGCGGTTGAGCGCTTCGGCAAGCGCCCATGCACCTATTTTCTCGGCAGGCAGACGAGCTTCGTTGAGATCGGCGCGCTTTCTGACCGCGCCGCCAAAGGCTTGCAGGCGCTCGGCGTGGGTCCCGGCGCGAAGGTCGGGCTGTTCCTGCCCAATACACCCTCTTTTCTCGTCTTTTATTACGGGGTGCTGAAGGCGGGCGGCACCGTCGTCAATTTCAACCCGCTCTATAGCCTCGAAGAGATAGCCTTCCAGATCGAGGACAGCGGCACCAGGATCATGGTGACGCACGACCTCAAGCTCTTGTTCGACAAGGTCGAGGCCATGGCGCTGCAGGGACACCTCGAGAAGGTCGTCGTTGCGAGCTTCACAGCGCTGCTGCCCAAGCTGAAATCTGTCGGCTTCAAGCTCACCCAGCGCAGGCGACTTGTGGACGCGAGCACCTCGGCTGTGGGCGAGAAGATCGTGACGGACGCGGATCTGCTGGCCAATGACGGGCGCTACGCGCGCTCCGAGGTAACGCCCGATGCCATCGCTTTGCTGCAATATACCGGCGGCACCACCGGCACGCCCAAGGGCGCGATGCTCACCCACGCCAACATCACCGTCAACGTCGCGCAGGTGAAGGCGTGGGTGAACCGTCCGGCGCGGGACGAGGACCGCATCCTCGGCATCATCCCGCTGTTCCACGTCTTCGCCATGACGGGGGTGATGAATTTCGGCGTGTCGAGCGGAATCGAGATCATCCTCGTCCCGAAATTCGAGCTGATCGAGACGCTGAAGCTGATCGGCAAGCTGCGCCCGACCCTGATGCCGGGCGTGCCGACGCTGTTCAACGCCATGCTGCGCCATCCGCATATCGGCAATTTCGACCTTTCGGGGCTTGACTACTGCATCTCGGGCGGGGCGGCGCTGCCGCTCGAGGTGAAGCGCGGCTTCGAGAAGCTCTGCGGGTGCTCAGTGGTGGAAGGCTACGGCTTGAGCGAGACCGCGCCGGTCGTCGCCTGCAATCCGATCGGCGCCGGTAAAGAGGGCTCGATCGGGATGCCGCTGCCCGCGACCGAGATCAGCATCCGTTCGCTCGACGATCCCGAGCAAGAGATGCCGCTTGGCGAGCCCGGCGAGATCTGCGTGGCCGGCCCGCAAGTGATGACCGGTTATTGGAACAAGCCGGCGGAGACCGACGCGGTCTTCGTTGGCCGGTTCTTCCGCACGGGCGACGTGGGCTACATGGATGCCGACGGCTTTATCTTCATCGTCGACCGCATCAAGGACATGATCAACGCGTCGGGCTTCAAGGTCTATCCGCGGCGCATCGAGGACGCACTCTATGAGCACGGCTCGGTCGCCGAGGTGACGGTGATCGGCATTCCCGACCAATATCGCGGCGAAGCGCCCAAGGCCTTCGTCAAGCTGAAGGAGGGACACGAGGCGACCGCGCAGGAGCTGCTTCAGTTCCTCAAGACGAAGCTGTCAAAGCTCGAGTTGCCGGCCGAGATCGAGTTCCGCGACGAGCTGCCGAAGACGATGATCGGCAAGCTGTCGAAAAAAGAGCTCCGCGCGGAAGCCAGACGCTAGTTGGACCGCAGCCAGGGGAACAGAGGCCGCTGGCCCATCCGCTGCCGTCGTAACAGGCGCTTTTGCCGCCTAGTCAAAGGTGGCTGTGAGACGCTTTCGTCCACCGCGGCCTGCTGCTTCTGCGTCTCAAACTCCGTCTCGGCAGTCCCGGCAATATCAGCGTCGGCATCCGGCGCAGTCTCCTGCGGAGCGGGAGCCGCCTGCTTCACCGGCTTTGGCTGGCTCGCAGGCTTCAACGGGGGCTTCGCGGCAGAGGCCTGAAGACTCGGCTTGGGCTTCGGGCTCGGCGGCGGAACTGAGCTCTCCGTCTCGATCGCTGCTTGCGTTGCCGGGGCCGCGGGAGCCGCCGCGGCGGCAACCGGGTTCGTCATGTCGAACATGCTCAGCACGTCCTCGCCCGAATAGCGCGCGGTCTCTGGCGTAACCGACGCGTTGAGGAGGCGATAGCCGGAGCGCGCGTGCTGCTCCGGCGACATCGGTTCAGCTGCCGCTTGCGGCACGGCCGCTTGCGGCGCTGCCGCTTGCGGCGCGGCGCTGGCGACCATCTCGGTCTCTTGGGCAAGGCCCATAGGCGTAGCTGGTTCCGCGGCAGGTGTCTCAGCCTTGGCTTCCGTGACGGCCGGGGCTTCAGCCTTCTCGGTATCAGGCTTCACCGACGCCTCGATCGTCTCGTCGGGCTTCGGCTCAGCAGGAGGCGGCGAGGTCCTGAGCCAGACCCTCTCACCGCACAGCACCCAGCCCTTGCAGCCCTTCAGCTTCAGTTGCTGGCGTGACACGACGGTCAGCGTCACGGAATAGGTACCGCCATCCTCGGGATTATAGATCTTGCCCGTCCAGACGCCGGGCGCGGACGGTGCGAGCCCCGAGAAGAGTGGAAGGCCGACGATCGAGCGGCCGCGCAGCGATGGGTTTTCGTTGCGAACGTCGCGCAAGGGGCGACCCTTGCTGTCTTTAGGATCCTCGAGCCAAACAATCTTCGCGCAAAGACCCCTGCCGCATTTGCGGACTTCGATCTTGGCGTTTCGCACAGATCCGGGCTTCACCCAGAAGCCGGTCGGATCGGCTGAAGCCGCGTGGGACGGGGCGCCCGGGACAAGAAGGGCGGCCGTTAGCAATCCCATCGCAGCGAACGCATGATGCTTCATAAGCACCTCCGTAAAGAGTCGCCTCGGGCCCGAACCTTTCGGCCGAAACGCCAAGGCATTCCTCGTTTTGCCCCCTGTCCCCTTGGGCCCCTGTTCCCCTGGGCCCGTATTCTTCTTTTCGACAGGAGCGCGCTTACGGCGCGTCCATTGCCTTTATGCCCGGTTCTGGCGCGAACGTCTTGACCCCTTCCAGGATCGCCGCGACGCCCATGCCACCGGCCGTGCAGACCGAGATCAACCCTCTTCCACCACCCCTACTATGCAGCAACTTGGCCATCACCGCCAGAATGCGGGCACCTGTCGCCGCAAAAGGATGCCCAAAAGCTATTGACGACCCCTTGACGTTCAGTCTCGCCCAGCCGATTTCCCCGAGGGGCTTGCTCAGTCCCAGGCGGCCTCGGCAATAGTCCTCGGACTCCCATGCCTTTAACGTTGCCAGCACCTGCGCCGCAAAAGCCTCGTGAATCTCATAATAATCAAAGTCCTGCAGCGCCAGGCCAGTTTTCCCGAGAAGATCGGCCACGGCAACGGTCGGCGCCATGAGCAGGCCCTCACCTTGCACAAAATCCACGGCAGAAGTGCGGCCAAGGGTCAGAAAAGCTTGAACCGGAAGGCCTTTTTTTGCCGCCCAGTCCTCTGACGCGAGCAAAACCGTCGCCGCGCCGTCGGTCAGGGGGGTCGAATTGGCGGCCGTAATGGTGCCTTTGCCCGATTTGTCGAAGACAGGCTTGAGCTCCGCCATCTTCTTTAGGGAGATGTCCTCGCGGATATTGTTGTCCCGGAAGACGCCGGCGCAGGGGATGACGAGGTCGTCCATAAAGCCCTCGTCATAGGCCGCCGCCGCTTTGCGATGGCTTTCGTAAGCCAACTCGTCCTGCGCCGAACGGGTGATTCCCCATTCCTTGGCCATCAGCTCGGCATGCTCCCCCATGCTCAGTCCGGTGCGCGGCTCCGAGGTGGATGGCGGTTGTGGCGCAAGCTCGCCAGGCCGGAAACCCCTGAAGGCGCCGAGCGTCTGGCCGGCGCCCTTCGCGCGCGCGACCTGCACCAGGCGCTGGGCGAATTTCCGCTGAAACACGACCGGCGCGTCGCTCGTCGTGTCCGAGCCGAGTGCGATGCCTGATTCGATCTGGCCTGTCGCGATCTTGGCGCCGACCTGGAGAGCCGCCTGAAGGCTCGTGCCGCAGGCCTGCATCATGGTGATGGCGGGGGTGGTGGCCGCGAGCGCGCTGCCGATCACAGCCTCGCGGGCGAGGTTCCAATCCTTGGCGTGGGTGACGACCGCGCCGCCGACCACCTCGTCGATATGTGCCCCATGCAGTGCGAAGCGGTCGATGAGGCCGCCGAGCGCCGTGGTCAGCATGTCGAGATTGGTGAGGTCGGCGTAAGCCGTGTGCGAGCGGCAGAACGGAATCCTAGTCCCGCCCAGGACAGCGACGCGCTGCAGCTTCCCATCAGCCATCTATTTCGCGCCCCCCGCTTCTCAAGCCGCCGCAGCGGGAGCGGACTCGGCCTGCTCCTGCGTGCGCCGATAGTGCAGCGGTCCGCCGCGGAAGGGCGCGAAACCCGTTCCGAAGATCACGCCGGCGTCGACATGATCGGCGCTTGCCACGACCTTATCGGCAAGCGCGCGCTCCGCCTCATCAAGCATCGGCTTGACGAGCTCGCGGCCAAGCTTGTCGAGCGCGGCCGGATCGTAATGGGCTTGCGTTTCGCGTTTCGGCTTGCCCTGCTCCCAGACATAGAAGCCCGAGCCTGACTTCTTGCCGAGCTTGCCCTGCTTCACGAGAGTCGAAAGCACGCTCTCGGTCTTGGGCGCCAGCGACAGCTCCTCGCCAACCTTGGCGGCGATGTCGAGGCCAACCATGTCCATCAGCTCGAGCGGGCCCATGGGCATGCCGAATTTGAGCGCGGCCTGGTCGATCTTGTCGCGCGGCTCGCCGTCCTGGTAGCGGCGCACGGCCTCCATCATGTACGGCGCAAGCACGCGGTTCACGAGGAAGCCGGGGCAGCTCTTGGCGATGAGCGGCAGCTTGTCGATCGCGGTGACAAAGGCGCACGCCTTGCGCACTTCCTCTTCGCGCGTCCCCTCACCGCGCACCACCTCGACCAGCGGAAGCTGCGCGACCGGATTGAAGAAATGCAGCCCGACCAGGCGGCCGGGATCGATGAGCTTGCTCGCGATGTCTTCGAGACGGAGCGAAGATGTGTTGGTCGCGAGCGCCGCGCCGGGCTTTGCCTGCTTCTCGAGCTTAGCAAATAAGGTCTGCTTCACGTCGAGCCGCTCAACCACCGCCTCGATAATCACGTCGGCATGTTTGACGTGCTTGCCCTGAGGGTCGGCGATCAGCCGGGCGACGGCGGCATCGAATGCCGTCTTGTCGCGCAGGCGCTTCTTGAACAAGCCCTTGGCGCGGTTGAGCGCCTTGCCGATCTGCGCTTCGTCGAGGTCTTGCAGGCTCGCCTGCATGCCCGAGACCACGCACCAGGCCGCGATGTCGCCGCCCATGGTGCCCGCGCCGATCACATGCACCTTGCGCGGCTGAACGCTGCTCGCGCCATTGCCCTTAGGGGCCTCAGCCTTCAGCATCTCCGAGAGCTTGAACACGCGACGCAGATTCCGCGAGGTCTCGCTCGCCATCAGCGGCGTGAACATCTCCGTCTCGGCGGCGCGCATGCGCGCCGGGTCGTCGCCATAGCGTTCGAACAGGTCGATGAGACGGAACGGTGCCGGATAATGATCCTCGTGCACCTTGGCGGCCGTCTTGGCGCGCATCTGCTTGGCAAGAAGCCCGCGGACGGGCTGCTTCAGCATCAGACGCTTCCACCAGGGCGCGCCGGCGGAGCGCCGCTTCTGCAGCACCGCTTTCCGCGCGGCCCAGCGCAGATTGTGGCGGGTGGGGACGAGCTGATCGACGAGGCCGATCGCGCGCGCCGCGGTCGGGCGCAGCATCTTGCCGGTCAACATCGCGGTCATGGCGTCGACCGGGCCCGCAGCCGCGATCGAGCGTACCGTGCCGTTCAGCCCCGGAAAAATGCCGAGCTTCACTTCGGGGAAGCCGAGGCGGGTAGCTTCCTCGCGGTCGGCGATGCGCCAATCGCAGGCAAGCGCAAGCTCGAGGCCGCCACCCAAGCAATAGCCGTGGATCGCGGCGACAACGGGTACGGAGAGCTTGTCGATGCGGTCGAAGAGCTCGAGCGTCTGCTTCACTACCTCTTTGATCTTCGGCTCGGTGTCGAAGCCTTCGAACTCGCGGATGTCGGCACCGGCGATGAAGCTCGTGTCCTTAGCGCTCATCAGGACCAAGCCCTTGACCGCGCCTTTGAGGGCGGCGCCCTCAACCGCCTTGACGATCTCGCCGAGCTCCTCGGTCAAGCGGCGCCCGAGCGAGTTCATGCTCTCACCCTTGCGGTCGATCACCGCCCAGGCAATGCCCTCGACGTCGATCGTGAAGCGCCAGTCTTGCAGGTCGGGAAGCGTCGTCGCCATGGTCGCTCTTGGCTCGCTACTCTTAAGCTTCGTTACTCGGCGGCAATATGCTCCGGCGGCTCGGAGCGAGGCGAGGACGGCGGCGCTTTTGCCGCACCCTCCCCTTGCGCCTCGCCCCGGTCAAGCCGGACAATCTCCGACGGATCGAAATCGTCAACCGCGATGACGCGGGCCACGAGGTCGCGCTGCTCGGCAAGCGCGCGCGCCTCCTCCGCGGTGAGCACGCCTTTGGCCTCGGCTTCGGCGATCCAGTCGCGGTCGTGGTAGCGCTTCACCTCGCCTTTGCGGATCGCGCGTTCGAGCTTGCGGTCGGCCTCCTCGTTGGCGACCACCTTGCGCAGCGTGTGTTCGAGAATGCCGACGCGGTCGGCGGGATCGTCGGTCGTGTAGACCTCACGCGTGAGCCGGTCGCGGAAATCGCCGGGCTCGAGCGCCGCGCGCACGATCTCCTTGCCGGCGCGGTCGGAAGCCGGGCGCCGCCACGAGCCGAGCGGGAATACAAGCGGCCGCATCGTCCACGCGGCGGGGCGAACCGGGAAATTGTCGAGCACGCCGCGCAGCGCCAGGTCGAAGCGGTAGAGGCAGTTCTGTGCGCAATAGTCCACCAGCTTCAGGTCCGAGCGCGGGCGCCCATCGTCGTCGAAGCGCTTCAGCAAGGTTGACAGCAGATAGAGTTCGGCGAGCGCGTCCGCCATGCGCCCGGTGATCTTCTGCTTGACCTTGAGGCCGCCACCGAGCAGCGCCACGGTGAGATCCGCCACCAGCGCGAAGCTGCGCGAGGCACGGGAGAGCTGCTTCCACCACCGTGAAGCAGGACCCGCATTGGTGGGCGCGGATGCGAACGCACCGAACGTCAGATTGTGGAACAGCGCGCCCGCGGCGTTCGAGACCGTGAAGGCGACGTGATTGTCGAAGGTCCGCGCGAAGGTCTTGAACCCGCGCTCGCGGTCCTGATCTTGCAGCGCCTCGATCTCGGTGAAAAGATAAGGGTGGCTGCGTAGCGCGCCTTGCGCGAACGCGATCAGCGTGCGCGTCAGAATGTTCGCGCCTTCCACCGTGATGCCGACCGGCACCATCTGATAGGCGCCCTGGATGTAATTCGACGGTCCGTCGCAGATGCCGCGGCCGCCATGGATGTCGAGCGCGTCGTTGACGCTTTGCCGCATGCGGTCGGTGGAGACATATTTCAGCAGCGCCGACAGAACCGCGGGCTTCTCCCCCGCAGAGACTATGGACGCTGTCACCGCGCGCGCGGCTTCGAGCGCATAAGCATTCTCAACCAGTCGGGCCAGAGGCTCCTCCACGCCCTCCATGAAGCCGATCGGCAGGTTGAACTGCTTACGGATGCGGGCATAGGCGGTGCTCGTGCGAAGCAGCGACTTGGCGGCTGCGGCGCTGGTGGCGGGCAGAGAGATCGACCGCCCGGCGGCGAGGCATTCCATCAGCATGCGCCAGCCCTGCCCTGCGCGCTCGGCGCCGCCGATGATCCAGTCCATGGGGATGAACACGTCGCGACCGCGCGTCGGGCCGTTGGGGAAGGCTGCACCGCCCGGCAGATGGCGCCGGCCAATCTCCACGCCCGGATGGTCGGTCGGGATCAGCGCGAGCGTGATGCCGACATCCTCGCCGCGGCCGAGATGGTTGTCCGGGTCGAGCAGACGGAAGGCGAGGCCGAGCAGCGTGGCCTTGGGTGCAAGCGTGATGTAGCGCTTGTCCCAGGTGAGCCGGATGCCGAACGTGTCCTTCCCCTCATGCTCTTCGCGCGTGACGACGCCGATGTCGCGCATCGAGGCCGCGTCGGAGCCCGAGAACGGGCCGGTCAGCGCGAAGCACGGGATCTCTTCGCCACGCGCGAGCCGCGGCAGAAAATGCTTCTTCTGCGCGTCGGTGCCGTATTTCTCGATCAGCTCGCCCGGGCCGAGCGAGTTCGGCACCATGACGATGGTGACGCCGTCGGCGCTGCGCGATGAGATTTTGCCGAGCACCAATGACTGCGCCTGGGCGGAGAAGCCGAGCCCGCCATGCTCTTTCGAGATGAGCATGCCGAGAAAGCCGTTCTCGCGGACGAAACGCCAGATGTCGTCGGGCACGTCGCGGAGCTCATGGCGGATGCGCCAGTCCTTGAGGCGCTTGCAGAGCTCTACCGTCGGGCCGTCGAGAAAAGCGCGCTCCTCGCCCGTGAGCGTGACCGGTGGCACGCGGCGGAGCTTCGACCAATTGGGCGTGCCGGAGAAAAGCTCGGCGTCCCAACCCACGGTGCCGGCCTCCAACGCCTCGCGCTCGGTCTCGGAGATCGCGGGCATCGCGCCTTTCAGCGCGCGGTAGGCAGGCTCGGCGAAATATTTCCGCTTGACCTTCGGGTAGCTCGCCGCGAACAGCGCGCCCGCCACAAGCCAGCCGAGCAGCGCCCAGACATTGAACACGGGCCAATGCAGGCTCCCGTGGCCAAGTCCCATCTGCAGGCTCAAGGTGAACAGCGCGACCGCAATCGCCCACGCCGTAAGCCCGGCGCGGTTCATGGCAAGGGCGAAAAAGACGCCGAGCGCAACGAGGGCGAAGATGAACTCAGCCATAGCGGTCTCCACCGCGCCGGACCGTGCCCCCAAATCAATCCCGGCGCAAGCCAAGCCGAATCGGCCTGCGGCACCTCATCCTAGGGGCAAGTGTTGCGCAGCCGCTTAACATGCAAGGCTCTACAAGCCGTTTGCTTGTGCGGGGATGGTGGATTGGCTAAGGAGTTCGGGCGCAATCCGGCGGAAGACCGGAACGGCCAGCACGAGGCAATTCTGGGCACGCCATGTCAGAGCCGGAGCGACCGCAGCTCAGCCCTTACCAGGTCCAGCTCGAGGCCGGGAAGCGCTATGCCTGGTGCCGCTGCGGGCGCAGTCAGAAACAGCCATTTTGCGACGGGTCGCATGCCGGCACCGGAATCGAGCCCCTGATGTTCACGGCCGAGCGCACCGAGCTTGCGCTGCTTTGCGGCTGCAAGGACACCGGCGACCCGCCTTATTGCGACGGGTCGCATATGCTGCTCTGAATTGAGGCATGCCGCGCGGATAAGCGACATTGGCGCGCCACGCCCTTCCTTGCTAAGAAAGCGGCGGGAGCGGCCTCGATCGGGCCGATTGGGGGCTTCAAGCGCCTGTACCAGGGACGCGGGGAGCCGATGGTGCGAAGGCGATGCCAACAGAAGCCGATCTCGCTTACTTCCTCCAGCAATTGATCAACGGGATCGCGCTTGGCTCGATCTACGGCCTGATCGCCATCGGCTACACGATGGTCTACGGCATTATCGGCATGATCAACTTCGCCCATGGCGACATCTTCATGATGGGCGCCTTCATCGCGCTAATCCTGTTCCTCGCGCTGATGGCGATCGGGATCACCGCTGTGCCGCTTGCGTTGCTGATCGTGCTGATCCTTGGCATGCTGCTCACCGCGGTCTGGGGCTGGACAGTGGAACGGATCGCCTACCGGCCGTTGCGCGAGTCGTTCAGGCTCGCGCCGCTGATCACCGCCATCGGCATGTCGATCGTGCTGCAGAATTTCGTGCAGGTGGCGCAAGGCGCCCGCGTCAAGCCGCTGCAGCCCGTGGTCACGGGGGGCTACAAGATCTACGAGCACGGAGGCTTCGCTGTTATCCTGTCGAACATCCAGATCTTGATCGTGCTGACGACGCTCGTGCTGATGACGATCTTCTGGCTGGTCATCACCCAGACTGCGCTCGGCCGCGCGCAGCGCGCTTGCGAGCAAGACCGGACGATGGCGGCGCTGTCCGGCGTGAATGTCGACCGCACCATCTCGCTCACCTTCGTGATGGGCGCGGCACTCGCCGCCGTGGCAGGCCTGCTCTACCTGCTCTATTACGGGGTGATCGATTTCTACATCGGCTTCATCGCCGGCATCAAAGCGTTCACCGCGGCGGTGTTTGGCGGCATCGGCTCCCTGCCCGGCGCCATGCTCGGCGGGCTCATCATCGGGCTGATTGAGACGTTCTGGTCGGCCTATTTCACTATTGAGTACAAGGACGTCGCCGCCTTCTCGATGCTCGCCATCGTGCTGATCTTTTTCCCGACTGGCTTGCTTGGTCGCCCCGAGGTGGAGAAGGTTTGAGCGCCTTGGAGGAGCCCGGCATAGATTTTGGCCAGCGGCTTCGAACGGCGCTGACCGAATCCGTCCTCGCGGCCATCATTGCCTTTGCCCTGTTCTCGTTGATCCTGGGTCTCAGGACCGTCGACAACGTGACGGGGCTGAAGCTCGAGCCGAGGCCTGCGCTGCTCGCCTGGGCGGTGGGGATCGTGTTCTTCGGGCGGCTACTGCTCAGCCTTTTCGTCTGGCAGGCCGAGTATCCGATCACCACGCCTTTCGTTAAGCTCTTCACGCGCGAGCCGATCGGCCGCAACGAGCTGATCGCGCTCGGCGTCATCGGTCTTGTCGCGCTCGGCGTTCTACTGTTCGTCCCCTCCCCCGGCGCCAAGCTGATCGCCGGCGCAATCGTCGCGTTTCTCGCGATCGGTTTCCTGCGCCGGCTGATCGTCTGGTTTTGGCCGAACCTGCCTTACGCGCACATCTTCACGGTCGCCGGAATCGTGTTCGCGCTGCTCTTCCCGATCACTGCCTATCTCATCAACAAGGCCTTCCAGCTCGGGCTGCCGCTGCGCTACTGGTTCGACCTCTCCATCCTCGTGCTGACCTACATGATGCTCGGCTGGGGTCTAAACATCGTGGTCGGCCTCGCCGGCCTGCTCGACCTCGGCTATGTCGCCTTCTATGCGGTCGGCGCCTACACCTTCGCGCTGCTCGCCACGCATTTCGGGCTCGGTTTCTGGGTCTGCCTGCCGATCGCTGGCGCAGCCGCCGCGCTGTGGGGCGTCGTTCTCGGCTTCCCGGTGCTCAGGCTGCGCGGCGACTATCTCGCCATCGTCACGCTCGCCTTCGGCGAGATCATCCGCATCGTGCTGCTCAACTGGACCGAAGTGACCAACGGGCCGAACGGCATTTCCAAGATACCGAAGCCCACATTCTTTGGCTTGCCCTTCACGGCGGGCGGTGATGCCACGTTCAGCGGGTTCTTCGGCATCAAATACGACCCGCTGCACGGCATCATCTTCCTTTATTACCTGATCCTCGCGCTCGCATTCCTCACCAACATCGTCACGCTCAAGCTGCGCGAGCTTCCCATCGGCCGCGCCTGGGAGGCCATGCGCGAGGACGAGATCGCCTGCCGCTCGCTCGGCATCAACACCACGATCACGAAGCTCACGGCGTTCTCGATCGGCGCGTTGTTCGGCGGGCTTGCCGGCGCGTTCTTTGCCACGCGCCAGGGCTTCATCAGCCCCGAGAGCTTCACCTTCATCGAGTCCGCGATCATCCTCGCCATCGTCGTGCTCGGCGGCATGGGCAGCCAGCTTGGCGTCGCCATCGCTGCGATCGTCATGGTGGGCGGCTTCGAGGCCCTGCGCCATACGCACGGGCTGGAAGCCATTTTCGGCTCCGGCTTCGATCCAACGCTCTACCGCATGCTCCTGTTCGGTGTCGCGATGGTCGCGATCATGGTCTGGCGCCCGCGCGGCATCGTCTCCTCGCGATCGCCATCGATAACGCTCGGCGAGGCCCGCGCCATCTCGCGGGACCTCGTCAGTGAGGGGCGCGGATGAGACGCTGGGAGCACGATCCGCTGCTCAAGGTCGAACATCTGACCATGCGCTTCGGTGGACTCACCGCCGTCGACGACGTGTCGTTCGACGTTGGCCGCCAGGACATCACCGCGCTGATCGGGCCGAACGGTGCCGGCAAGACCACGGTGTTCAACTGCATCACCGGGTTCTACAAGCCGACTGAGGGCATGATGAAGCTGCGCCAGCCGGGCGGCGCGACCTACAAGCTCGAGCAGCTTCCTGACCACGAGATCAATTCCAAGGCGCGCGTCGCCCGCACCTTCCAAAACATCAGGCTGTTCCCCGGCATGACGGTGCTCGAGAACCTTATGGTGGCGCAACATACCGTGCTGTGGCGCGCCTCTGGCTTCACCATCGGCGCCATACTCGGCATTGGCGGCTTTGAGAGGGCGGAGGTCGAGGCAATCGACCTCGCGCGCCATTGGCTTGACCGCGTCGGGCTGCTTTCACGCGCCGACGTTGCGGCGGGCGAGCTGCCCTATGGCGACCAGCGCAAGCTGGAGATCGCGCGCGCCATG
Source organism: uncultured Alphaproteobacteria bacterium (assembly GCA_963821255.1). Lineage (GTDB taxonomy): Bacteria > Pseudomonadota > Alphaproteobacteria > Rhizobiales > Methyloligellaceae > Methyloceanibacter. Next base: position 806,630 of record CAWGCX010000011.1, read on the forward strand.
TGCACGCGGCCGCTGCTGCTCTGCCTCGACGAGCCCGCCGCCGGCCTCAATGCGCGCGAGAGCGAGGGGCTGAACGAGCTTCTGTTCTCGATCCGCGAGCGCGAAGGCATCGCGCTTCTCTTGATCGAGCACGACATGAGCGTGGTCATGCGCATTTCAGACCACATCGTCGTGCTCGACTACGGCAAGGAGATCGCCGACGGGACCGCCGAGGAAGTGCGCAACGATCCGCGGGTGATCGCAGCCTATCTCGGCGTGCCTGACGAGGAGCTGCCGCTGGTCGAAAAGGAGGTGCGCCTGTGAGTGCGCCTTTGCTCGCCATCGACAAGGTCACCTGTTGCTACGGCCGCATCCCCGTGCTGCATGACGTGAGCATCGACATCCGCCCCGGCGAGATCGTGGCGCTCATCGGCGCGAACGGCTCAGGCAAAACGACGACCATGATGACGATCTTCGGGCGTCCACGCGCGAGTAAAGGACGCATCGTCTTCGACGGCGAGGAGATCACAGACCTTCCAACCCACCAAATCGCGCGGCTCCGTATCGTGCAGTCGCCGGAAGGGCGCCGCATCTTCCCGCGCATGACGGTGATGGAGAATTTGCAGATGGGGTCGATCGTGTCCGACGACCCCAAAGGTTTCGATAAGGACCTCGAACGGGTCTGCGCGCTCTTCCCGGTCTTGAAGAAACGGCGCGACCAGCGGGGCGGCACGCTGTCGGGTGGCGAGCAACAGATGCTTGCCATCGCCCGCGCGCTGATGGGGCGTCCCAAGCTGCTCCTGCTCGACGAGCCGTCGCTGGGCTTGGCGCCTTTGATCGTCAAGCAGATCTTCGAGGCTATCAAGGCGCTGAACAGCGAAGGGCTTACGGTCTTCCTGGTCGAGCAGAACGCCTATCACACGCTGAAGCTCGCCCATCGCGGCTATGTCATGGTCAACGGGCGCGTCACGCTGTCGGGAACAGGCAAGGAACTGCTCGATCGGCCGGACGTGCAAAACGCCTATCTCGATGGCGGGAGCAAAAGCGCCGGTAAAAGCATCGCGTCGAAAGGGCGGCCCGCATGAGCTGGCTCTCCGACGACGGCATGCGCGTCTTCATCGTGCTTACGGTGATCATCGGCGGGGGCGCGGCCTTCCTCGCGGGCCGCGAACTCGCGCGAAGCTGGACGCCGTTCTCGCGTGTGTTCTTCTACATGGCGCTCCTCGCGGGCGCGATCCGTTTCTTCCACTACGCGCTGTTCAATGGCGCGCTGCTCTCACCGTACTACTATCTCGTCACTTATGCCGTGCTGCTTGCCGCCGCGAGCCTCGGTTACCGCTCTATGCGCACCACGCAAATGGTCACACAATATCGCTGGCTCTACCAGCGCACGGGTCCCTTTACCTGGCGCCCCCGCCAGGGCTAGCGGCTGGGGCGCGCAACGCCGCACAAATAGTGTAAAGTCGCGCCGGCTCGTTTCCTTATGGAGGTATCGATGACACGCTTTGCCGGCCTGATCTTTGCGCTTGCCGCTTCCACGTCGCTTGCGTCCTGTGGCGGCGGCAGTGACAGCGACACGACGCCGGTCGCCGTCGTCGGCCCGATGACGGGGCAATACGCGACGTTCGGGGCGCAGATGAAGAACGGCGCCGAGATGGCCGCGCACGACATCAACGAGGCCGGCGGCGTGCTCGGCAAAAAGATCGAGCTTGCGCTCGGCGACGACGCCTGCGATCCGAAACAGGCCGTGGCCGTCGCCAACCAGATGACGGGCAGCGGCGCGGCGCTGATCGCTGGACACTACTGCTCGGGCTCGTCGATCCCCGCCTCGCAGGTTTATGGCGAGAGCGACACGGTGCAGATCTCGCCCGCCTCCACCAACCCCACCTTCACCGACAACCGGCCCGGCAACAACATCTACCGCGTCTGCGGGCGCGACGATCAGCAAGGCGGGGTCGCCGGCAAATATCTCGCCAAGCACTTTGCCGGCAAGAAGGTCGCCATCGTTCACGACAAGACCGCCTATGGCAAAGGCCTCGCCGACGAGGTGAAGAAGGCGCTCAACGAGGCCGGCACACAAGAGGTACTCTACGAGGCCATCTCCGCCGGCGAGAAGGACTATTCGGCGCTCGTCTCCAAGCTCAAGCAGGCCGCCGTCGATGCGGTGTTCCTCGGCGGCTATCATACCGAAGCGGGGCTCATCGTGCGGCAGATGCGCGACCAGGGGCTCGCCACTGTTCTCATGGGCGGAGATGCGCTCATCACGCAGGAATACTGGTCGATCACAGGGCCCGCGGGTGAAGGCACGCTGATGACCTTCTCGCCTGATCCCCGCAAGAACCCGGCAGCTGCCGAGGTCGTGAAGCGCTTCAAGGACAAGGGCATCGAGCCCGAGGGCTATGTGCTCTACACCTACGCCGCGATCCAGGCCTGGGCGCAGGCAGCAGAGAAGGCGGGCAGCACGGCCGCCATCGACGTGGTCAAGGCGCTCAACGAGAACGAGTTCGACACGGTGATCGGGAAGTTCCGGTTCAACGAAAAGGGCGACCCTAACCTGCCGCCCTACGCCGTCTATCGCTGGTCGAACGGAAGCTACGAGGAGATCGGCGAGCCGTCGCCTTCGGGCTAGGCCTTGGGTTTGGCGGCGCGCTCGGTCTCGGCGAAATAGGCTTCGAGCTCTTTCTCGACGCGCACGAAATCGTCCGGCAGCGGCAGGCCGAGCGCCTTGTACTCGTTCAGCTTCTCGGAGATCCGCAGATAGAGCTCGTGCAGATCTTCGGGCGGATCGGTCATCTGGTTGACGAGAAGCGCGAGTTCAGCCTCGAGATCGTCGAATGCCATGGCGGCTCCTGTCTCCTCTTTGCATTGCCGGGGCCGCACCATAGGGCCACCCCTGCCCAAAGTCAGCAACGAGCTTGCGCAGCAACGCGCTTGCGCATTGCGGGACGGGCGTTTCCCCTGCATATTCGGGGCGCCGGGCGGGGCCTGAGAGGGATGCGGCAATGGAAAAACTGACGTTCAGCAATGTCGTGGGCTTCATCCTGGCGGCTTGCTTTGCGCTCGTGATCGGCATGTCCATGTGGGGTCTCCTGGTCGGCGACTACATGAACCGCGTGTCAAACGAGCAGACCCAGCACACTATGCGGATCGTGGGCTTCGCCGGCGCGCTCGCCGCGCTCGTGACCTGGTGGGTGCAGGGATTCGCCGCCAAGCGCGGGTTCGTGGTGCGCTTCCTGTTTGCCACGTTCATCTTCGTGCTGGCATTCGGCGCCTTCGGAGGCCTGTTGCGCTTCATCTACATCCACGCCACCTATCCGAGCCAACAGGACTGGACGGTCTCGGGGATGTACCTCGCCTCGCTCAACGACTTCTACACCTTCCTGCTCGACATGTTCCTGCCGCCCCGGCCCGCTTATGCGGCGCTCACCGTGGCGGTTGCGCTGTTTGTCGCGATATTCGGGCCGAGAGAGCTCAGGGACGACGACATCTGAGCTACGCACTGCCGGATTTGAGCGCGCGCGCGCGCTCTGCTAGACCTTCGCCTCTGCCCTCTGCCCGCAACGGGGAAGGTCTTCGACGCATCCATGATCCCCCGCTATAGCCGCCCCGAAATGGCTCGCATCTGGGAGCCGGAGAACAAGTTCCGCATCTGGCTCAAGATCGAGACCTATGCGGCCGAGGCCATGGCCGAGCTCGGGATCGTCCCCAAGCACGCCGCCGATGCGGTCAGGAAGCGTGGCGGTTTCGACATTGCCCGCATCGACGCAATCGAGCGCGAGGTGAAGCATGACGTCATCGCCTTTCTGACGTCCGTTGCCGAGCATGTCGGGCCCGAGGCGCGGTTTCTGCATTCGGGGTTGACCTCTTCGGACGTGCTCGACACCTGCTTCAACGTGCAGCTCGTCGAGGCAGCGGACCTGCTGATCGCCGATCTCGACGCCTTGCTTGCCACGCTCAAAGCACGCGCCTTCGAGCACAAGCACACGCTGACCGTGGGCCGCAGTCACGGCGTGCATGCCGAGCCCACTACCTTCGGGCTGAAGCTCGCGAGCGCCTATGCCGAGTTCGCGCGCGCGCGCGAGCGCATGGTGCGGGCGCGCGAGGAGGTCGCGACTTGCGCCATCTCCGGCGCGGTCGGCACCTTCGCCCATGTCGATCCGCGGGTCGAAGCGCATGTCGCAAAGAAGCTCGGGCTGACGCCTGAGCCTATTTCGACCCAGGTCGTGCCGCGCGATCGCCACGCGTTCTACTTTGCGACGCTCGCCGTGATCGCAAGCTCCGTCGAGCGGCTCTCCGTCGAGATCAGGCACTTGCAGCGGACCGAGGTACTCGAGGCCGAGGAATTTTTCAGCGAAGGGCAAAAAGGCTCCTCAGCCATGCCGCACAAGCGGAACCCGGTGCTGTCGGAGAACCTGACGGGGCTGGCACGGCTCGTGCGCGGCTATGCGCTGCCCGCGCTCGAGAATGTCGCGCTCTGGCACGAGCGCGACATCTCGCATTCCTCGGTCGAGCGCGTGATCGGGCCCGACGCCACGATCGCGCTCGATTTTGCACTGGGCCGCCTCACCGAGATCGTCAAGGGCTTGGTCATTTATCCCGAGCGCATGCGCGCCAATCTCGACCTGCTCGGCGGCCTGATCCATTCGCAGCGCGTGCTGCTCGCGCTGACCGCATCGGGCCTGCCGCGCGAGGATGCCTACCGGCTCGTGCAGCGCAACGCGATGACCGTGTGGAAATCGGGCGGCGCTTTCCTTGAGGCGTTGCTGGCGGACAAGGACGTCATGAAGGCGCTGTCCGAAGAGAAGCTCCGCGCCCAATTCGACGTCGACTATCACGTCAAGCACGTCGATACGATCTTCGCCCGGGTGTTCGGGGCGTAGCATTCGGCGGACGCTATCGCGCTTAATCCGCGTAGCTCTCCTGCAAAGCCTCGCCGACCGCCTGCGTGTCCACTGGGTCGATGCCGCCCCCGCCGCCGTCCTCGGACGTGTAGCCGCTGAAGATATGCGGCATGTAGCGGTAGCGGTTGCGCTCTTGCGCGATCATGAAATGGCGCTTGCGATAGAAGGACGGGTGGATCGCGACGTAAGGCGGCATGTGGCGGTACCAGTCGAGTTTCGGGTAGTGACCGGCCCGGTAGGGATATGGCGGGTAGATCGGCCAGATTTCGGGCTGGACCGTGTAGGACCGAGCCGCGCGCTTTGCCGATCTCTGAACGGCAAGCCCGTCCGCCCGCGCATAGCCGGAATAACTGTTCCAGGTGACCTTGCACCAGCCGCCGGAGCAGCGCCCGACCTGGACTTTGTCGCCGGCCGGGATGGTGAGCAGCAGCTCGGTGTTCGAGCTTGGCGCAGCGCGCAAGGCGAGATTGGTAGTCGTGGTTCCGACGGCCGCGTGGCTTGCGCCCGTGCTCGCCGCCGCCAACAGGAAAAGTGCGATCGCGATTGGATGAATCATCCGCATGGAAGGCCCCCCTGCCCCGCTTGACCTATTCTGGCACAGCGCGGCGCGAGCGTCGAGGCGTAGGGTGGCCCCCAGTGCCGTCTTACGTCGTAGCCGCCCTACGGGTCTCGGCGGCGGCCTTGGAGAACCAGCCGGCGTCGGTGCCGACCGCGACCACGTCCCAGCCCTCGGCGACGAGCGGCTTCGCGTAATCCACGTCGTTGGCAAAGATCAGCGCCATGACGTCGAACTCGCGGCATTTGCGCAAGACAAGCTCCCGCGCCTCCTTTACCTCGGGCGCCCAGATGTCGAGACGCCCGGTCAGCGCCACGGAGATGTCGTTCGGCCCGAAGCAGACCATGTCCACGCCCTCGAGCCCGAGGATCTCGTCGAGCGCGTCGAGCGCGCCCTTGGTCTCGATCTGCGGGCAGGCGATGGTGAAGCCATTGGCGGTGGTGAAATAGTCGCCGTCATAGTCGAGCCGCGCGCGGTAAGGGCCCCAGCTCCGCAAGCCCCGCGGCGGGAACTTCACCGCCCGCACGAAGGCATCAGCGTCCTCCACCGTCTCGATCAGCGGGCACATGATGCCTTGCGCACCGGCATCGAGTGCGCGGCCGATCAGGCCTGCGTCATTCTCCGCCACGCGGACGATGGCTGGCAGGCCACAGGCCCGCGCTGCGGTCAGGCAGCCGACCAGAGCCTCGTTGCCGCCGAGCCCGTGCTGCTGATCTATGGTGATGCAGTCCCAGCCCGCTTCGCCGATCAGCTCGATAAGGAACGGCGCGTTGAACGTGAGCCAGGCGTTGAACAGCAAGCGGCGCTCTTTAGCCGCCTGCCGGAAGCGGTCTTGGGGCACGGCCGCTCAGCCCTTGCTCTCGGCTTCGATCTGGTTGAGGGCCTCGCCCAACAGATCGGCCATATGGCTGCGGATCTGATGGTCTGACTGATCGACGCCCTTCGCGTCGAAATCCGCCCTTATCTTGCGGAATACGTCCTCCTCTCCGGGCTCGGAAAGGTCGGCTTTGATCACCTCGCGGGCATAGGCTTGCGCATCGTCGCCCGAGAGCCCCATCTTCTCGGCGGCCCAAAGTCCGAGCAGCTTGTTGCGCCGCGCCGTTGACTTGAAGCGCAGTTCCTCGTCCATCGCGAATTTCCGCTCGAAACCCTTCTGACGATCCTCGAAAGTGTTCATAAGCTCGGCACCTCCTTGAGAGCCCTTCTTTTGCGAATTGAGCGGCCAAACAAGCCGAAAATTATGGAGAAATCCGGCCTTCCAAGCGGTGAGGCATAGCGCCCAAAGCCCGGAAAATCAACAAATCGCGGGCCGGCGCGCTGAGGCAGGGCGGAACATTGTATGCCCCCTCCCCTTGGGCTAAGGTCGCTCAAGACACCTTGATTTGATTCCGGCGATGATAATTTCCGTGCTGCGCGCGGGCCTTGGCGAGCCTTAAGCCCCGCGCGTTCGGCGTTGTCCGCCGCCGGAAATCGCGAGTGAGGAAGAGAGAGCATGAATCGCCGCCGGCGCATCTACGAAGGCAAGGCCAAGATCCTCTACGAAGGTCCCGAGCCCGGTACGCTCGTCCAGCACTTCAAGGACGACGCGACCGCCTTCAACAACAAGAAGCACGACAAGATCGAAGGCAAGGGCGTGCTCAACAACCGTATCTCCGAGTATCTGTTCCAGAAGCTCGGCGAGATCGGCGTACCGACGCATTTCATCAAGCGCCTCAACATGCGCGAGCAGCTCATCCGCGAGGTCGAGATCATCCCGCTCGAAGTCGTGGTGCGCAACGTCGCCGCCGGCTCGCTCTCGACGCGGCTCGGGCTCGACGAAGGGACCGCGTTGCCGCGCTCGATCGTCGAGTTCTATTACAAGAACGACAAGCTCGGCGATCCCATGGTCACCGAAGAGCACATCACGGCGTTCGGCTGGGCGACGCCGCAGGAGATCGACGACGTCATGTCGCTCGCGCTCCGCATCAACGATTTTCTTTGCGGCCTGTTCGTCGGCGCCAGCATCAAGCTCGTCGATTTCAAATGCGAGTTCGGCCGGCTGTGGGAGAACGAGCAGATGCGCATCGTGCTCGCCGACGAAATCTCGCCGGACTGCTGCAGGCTTTGGGACGTCGAGACGCAGAACAAGCTCGACAAGGATCGCTTCCGCCGCGACATGGGAGGGTTGGTCGAAGCCTACCAGGAAGTGGCGCGGCGGCTCGGGCTGCATGTCGACAATCCGGCGCGCCCACGCACGGGACCGGTGCTGGTGCGCTCGAAATAGCGCGCGCCAAGAGGGGGCCGATGAAGGCGCGTATCACCATTACGCTCAAGCCAGGCGTGCTCGATCCGCAAGGCAAGGCGATCGCGGGCGCGCTGCATGCGCTCGGCTTCGGCTCGGTTGGCAATGTGCGCCAGGGTAAATATATCGAGGTCGAGGTGGCCGAGACCGACGAGGCCAAAGCGCGCGAAGCGGTCGAGCGCATGTGTCAGCAGCTTCTCGCCAACACCATCATCGAGAACTACGCCTATGAGCTCGATGCGGCTTAGCCTGCCACTCCCTCCCCATGAAAGGGGGAGGTCGGACAGCTTCGCTGGCGAAATTGTCCGGGTGGGGGTCCGCCGCACGATTGACCCCTCCCCGGACCGCTTGTGGCGGGCCGACCCTCCCCTTGCAGGAGAGGGAAAAAGAGGCATCGCATGAAAGCGGCCGTCATCGTCTTCCCCGGATCGAACTGCGACCGCGACGCGGCCGTCGCGCTAGAGGCCGCCACGGGCCGCGCGCCCGCCATGGTCTGGCACGGAGACAGCGAGATTCCGGCGAGCGACCTGATCGTGCTGCCGGGCGGCTTCTCCTACGGCGACTATTTGCGCTCGGGCGCGATGGCCGCGCATTCGCCTGTCATGCGCGAGGTGGTGAGGCGCGCGAAGGCCGGCGCGAGCGTGCTGGGCATCTGTAACGGCTTCCAGGTGCTGACCGAGGCAGGCCTCCTGCCCGGCGTGCTGATGCGCAACGCGACGCTCAAATTCATCTGTAAGGACGTGCACCTCAAGGTCGAGTGCAACGACACCGCCTATACGCGGCAATACCGCAAGGGCGAGGTCGTGCGCTTCCCAATCGCGCACAAGGACGGCTCCTACTACGCCAACGAGTCGACGCTCAATCGGCTCGAAAGCGAAGGCCGCGTGGCGTTCCGCTATTGCGACGCGGCGGGCGCGGTCTCCGAGGCCGCCAACCCGAACGGCTCGCAGCGCAACATCGCGGGCATCTATAACGAGACGCGCACCGTGCTCGGGCTGATGCCGCATCCGGAGCGCCTCGCCGATGCGGCGCTTTCCGGCACCGATGGCGCCAAGCTGTTCTCTTCGCTCGTGGAGGCGCTCAATTGAGCATCGCGGCGCGCATCATCCGCCAGGCCGAGGGCCTTTCCGAGGCGCTGATCGCCGAGCACGGGCTCAGCCCCGACGAGTACCGGCGGCTGGTCGAAGCGCTCGGGCGCGAGCCATCGCTGACCGAACTCGGCATCTTCTCGGTGATGTGGTCCGAGCACTGCTCCTACAAGTCGTCGAGGGTCTGGCTGAAGAAGCTTCCGACCGAAGGCCCGCAAGTGATCCAGGGACCCGGGGAGAACGCTGGCGTGGTCGATATCGGCGACGGCCAGGCGGTGGTCTTCAAGATGGAGAGCCACAACCACCCGTCCTATATCGAGCCCTATCAGGGCGCCGCGACCGGCGTCGGCGGCATCATGCGCGACGTGTTCACCATGGGCGCGCGCCCGGTGGCCAACATGAATGCGCTCCGTTTCGGCGCACCTGATCATCCCAAGACACGCCATCTCGTTGCTGGCGTCGTGTCGGGCATCGGCGATTACGGCAACTGCATGGGCGTGCCCACGGTGGGCGGCGAGACCAATTTCGATCCGCGCTACAACGACAACATCCTGGTCAATGCCATGACCGTCGGGCTCGTGGATGCGAGGCGCATCTTCCGCTCCGCCGCGAAAGGCGTGGCGTTGCCCGTGGTGTATGTCGGCTCCAAGACCGGGCGCGACGGCATTCACGGCGCCACCATGGCGTCGGCCGAGTTCGACGAGGCATCGGAGGAGAAGCGTCCGACCGTGCAGGTCGGCGACCCCTTCACCGAAAAACTGCTGCTCGAAGCCTGCCTCGAGCTGATGGCTGAGGACGCCATCGTCGCCATCCAGGACATGGGCGCGGCCGGACTCACATCGTCGTCGGTCGAAATGTCCGACAAAGGCGGCGTCGGCATCGAGCTCGAGCTCGACCGCGTACCGGTGCGCGAAGAGGGCATGACCGCTTACGAGATGATGCTCTCCGAGAGCCAGGAGCGCATGCTGATGGTGCTAAAGCCCGGCGCCGAGAAGCTCGCCGAGCGCATCTTCCGCAAGTGGGAGCTCGATTTCGCGGTGATCGGCTACACGACCGACACGGGCCGGCTGGTGGTGAAGCATCGCGGCATGGTGGAGGCCGACATTCCGCTTTCCGCGCTCGCCCATGACGCTCCGGTCTACGAGCGGCCCTGGGTCGAGAAGCCGGTCCAGCAGATCGTCGACCCGCACGCGGTACCGGCGCCCGTGAGCATCCTCGACGCGCTCGAACAGATGATCCGCTCGCCGCAGCTCTCCTCACGCCGCTGGATCTTCGAGCAATACGACCACATGGTGATGGCCGACACGGTGCAGCACCCCGGCGGCGATGCGGCCGTGGTGCGCGTGCATGGGACGCAGAAGGGACTCGCCATCTCCTGCGACGTCACGCCCCGCTATTGTGCTGCCGACCCCCGCGAGGGAGCGAAGCAAGCCGTCGCGGAGTGTTGGCGCAACCTGACGGCTGCCGGTGCCGACCCGCTCGCGATCACCGATTGCATGAATTTCGGCAACCCCGAGCGACCTGAGATCATGGGCGAGTTCGTGGGCGCGGTCCAAGGCATGGCGGAGGCCTGCTCGGCGCTCGCCTTCCCGGTCGTGTCGGGCAATGTCTCGCTTTACAACGAGACGAACGGGGTTGCCATTCCGCCCACGCCGGCCATCGGTGGGATTGGGCTCCTGCCGGACATCCGGGCGATGGGCACGATCGCGCTCAAGCGCGCGGGTGACGTACTGCTCCTACTCGGTACCGAAGCCGGCCATCTTGGCCAATCACTCTATCAGCAGATCGTGCTCGACCGCAGCGCTGGCGCTCCTCCGCCTGTCGATCTCGACGCCGAGCGGCGAACGGGCGATCTCGTGCGTACGCTGATCCGGAACGGCTCGGTCTCGGCGGTGCACGACGTGTCGGACGGTGGACTTCTCGTTGCGCTTGCGGAGATGACGCTGGCCTGCGGCATCGGCATCGCGCTTGACGCGCCGCCTGGCCCCCTCCCCGCTCATGCGACGTGGTTCGGCGAGGACCAAGCGCGCTATGTGATCGCCGCGGCGCCCGATCAGGTGGATGCCGTGCATAAGGCGGCGGCCATCGCCAGGGTACCCGTCAGGTTGCTCGGCCGCACGGGTGGCGACGCGATCGTCGTCGTGGGCGAGGCGCCGCTGCCGCTTACGGCGCTGAAGGCGGCGCATGAAGGCTGGCTTCCGCGTTTCATGGCACAGGCCTAAGTCACAAAACGCAAGTCGAAAGGTGCGTCCACATGGCGATGGCGGCTGAGGACATCGAGCGGCTCATCAAGGCGCGCTTCCCCGATGCGCGGGTCGAGATCCAAGACCTCGCCGGCGACGGCGACCATTATGCCGCGACCGTCGTCTCGGAGGCGTTCCGAGGAAAGAGCCGCGTCGAGCAACACAAGATGGTTTACGAGGCGCTTGAGGGCCAGATGGGCGGCGCGCTACACGCCCTTGCATTGCGGACCGCCGCGCCATAGCTACGAGGCGGCGGCGGAAGAAAAGGAACGAAGAGATGAGCAGACAGGACGTTCAAGACTGGATCGGCAAGGAGGTCGCGGGCAGCGACGTCGTGCTCTTCATGAAGGGCACGAAGACCATGCCACAATGCGGATTCTCCATGCAGGTCGCTCAGATCCTCAACCATCTCGGAGTGGACTTCAAAGACATCAACGTGCTCGAGGACATGGCCGTGCGCGATGGCGTGAAGGCCTATTCGAATTGGCCGACCATCCCGCAGCTCTACATCAAGGGCGAGTTCATCGGCGGCTGCGATATCGTGCGCGAGATGTTCCAGGCTGGCGAGCTGCAGGAGCTCCTGACCGAAAAGGGCATCGCCCATAACGCGCGGACGCTGACCGCCTAGGGCTACTCCACCGCGTCCAATTACGCCGTCTTTGAAAGAAAACGCGCGGCCTAGCGCGAATAGAACTCGATGACGAGGTTCGGCTCCATCATCACCGGATAAGGCACGTCTGAGAGCGTCGGCACGCGCGCGAGCTTCGCCGTCATCTTGTTGTGGTCGACTTCGAGATAGTCGGGCACGTCACGCTCGGGGCTCTGCGCCGCTTCGAGCACTAGGCCGGAGTCCTTCACCTTGTCGCGCACCTCGATCACGTCGCCCTCGCGACAGCGATAGCTCGGGATGTTGACCCGCCGTCCGTTGACGCGCACATGGCCGTGGCTCACGAACTGCCGCGCGGCGAACACGGTCGGCACGAACTTGGCACGATAGACGATGGCGTCGAGGCGGCGCTCGAGCAGGCCGATCAGCTTCTCGGAGGTGTCGCCCCGCTGGCGTGCGGCCTCGTGATAGATCGCCTTGAATTGCTTCTCGGTGATGTTGCCGTAATAGCCCTTGAGCTTCTGCTTGGCGCGAAGCTGTTGGCCGTAATCGGACAGCTTGCCGCGGCGGCGCTGCCCATGCTCGCCCGGACCGTATTCCCGCTTGTTGTAAGGGCTCTTCGGACGGCCCCAAATGTTCTCGCCAAGTCTGCGGTCGATCTTATGCTTGGCGTGAATGCGTTTCGTCATGCTCCGAACTCCAAAGCCAAATCAGGTCTCTCGCGGGACCTCCCCGCGTCCTCAGCCGATAGCCTTTGCTGATGATTTCTAGGCCGCCGGATAGTTCCGGCGAATCTTGTGAAGCCCGGGCCAGCCGCGCTTCGCCCGCTTGTTACACGGAAGGCTTGGAAAGTGTCAATTGGCCCCCGCAGCGGCACGAGGCTGCGGGGCGGCCTGCGGCTGGGCTGCCTGAGACGCCTGCACATAGGCGTTAATCGCGTTTTCGACCTTCTGTTTCTGCTCAGGCGGGCATTTTGGCGGCTTCGGTGCGAGCACCTGGGCCCCGCCTTGGGAGGCGGCGCCAGCGTCACCCTCGGATACGGCGGTCCCGCCTTCGCCAGACGGCGGGGCAGCCGGGTCAGACTCTTCCTTGGTAGTGATCTGAACGGTTCCCGCGAAATACGAGGTCGAGAACAAATGCAGCGCGTTGATCATCAGAAGCTGCTCGCGGGTCCACGTCCTCTTCGCTTCTTCGCTTTTCATGAGCGCCTGGTAGTTGGCCCGCTGCAGATCGAGCAACTGACAGGCTTCCGCATAGGCCGAGCGCGTGGCGGCGCGGATCACGCGTCGTGCATCTTCGATAGGGATGAGGAATTTGTTGGGATCGGACTTGTCGACCTTCTGCATCTTGCCGTCAGGGCCCGGGGCCTCCTCGGGCAAGATCGATTGGGCATAGGTCAACAGCACGCGCACGGCACTGTCGCTCATACCCTTCGATTGACCGTCGGTCGGCTCTGTGGGTTTGGTGCGCTGGGTCAGCTCCTCGGCGACCGTTCGAATGCGGGATTGATCGGCGGCCCAGCCGGGTGCGGATGCAAGCAACGTCAGGGCGGCGGCGCACATGGCCCCCGTGATCTGCGGTTTCGGCATCGACAGCCCCTCTCTCTTCCCTTGGCGGAAGTTAGCATCGTTGGGGCCATGGCAATAGGAGAAAGCGGGCGGAACTATGACACCTCAAGTCCTTGTCCCTTTTCGCGCCGCGGCAAGCGAGGCTACGATCCCACGCCAGGTGTGCACATCCTGTTCAGTTGCAGCCATGCGGTGGAACATATTGCGGATGCTGCGCACCATCGAGGCGCGTTTTTCCGGCGGCCGGAGGAAGCCCGCGCGGTCAAGCTCCTCCTCCAGATGCGCAAACAGGCCGAGCAACTCCGCGCGCGTCGCCTTGCGCGTGCCGGCAAGCTCCAGGCCCTCGGCGGCAGGCCCGTCGAACTTCGTCACGCGCCCCAGTGCGGGGCTCGCGCTTTGCGCCTTCAGCCACTCATAGGCCAGGATGAGCACGGCCTGGGGCAGGCTGAGCGAGGCGAAATCCTGGCTAACCGGTGCAATGACGATCGCGTCCGCCAAGGCAATCGCGTCGTTGTCGAGGCCGCTGCGCTCCGGCCCGAACAGAATGCCGCTTCGCTCGCCGCGCAGCGCGACCGCGACGAGTGCGCGCGCGGCGCTTTCTGGACTGAGCACTGGCTTCACCATTTCGCGTGGCCGCGCCGTCGTGGCGAGCACAAAGTTGAGGTCCTCTATCGCGGCTTCCACGCTCGGATAGACGGTTGCCGTCTCCACCACAAAGGCCGCACCCGCGGCCGCCGCGTGCGCCCTGTCGTTCGGCCAACCGTCGCGCGGTTCGACCAGCCGCAGACCGCTCAACCCGAAATTCGCCAGAGCGCGCGCGGCGAAGCCTATATTCTCGCCGAGCTGCGGATTGACGAGGACGACCGCAGGTGCAACGCGCCGAACAGACACACGCTTGTCAGCCGCAGTTTCTGCCCGCCGGGACCGCGCCGCTTTGCCGCGCGCATGCTTAACGTTGGACGCTCTTGCTTTCATCAAGCAGGCACGATGCTATAGAGAACCGAGACCCGCAATGGGGCGGCCCGCGAGGGGGATTGCCCGCCCGTCACGTTTTCCCGGAAGCGGAGATTTTGACCGTGGACAAGATCAAGGTGAAGAACCCGGTCGCCGATCTCGACGGGGACGAGATGACGCGCGTCATCTGGTCGATGATCAAGGAGAAGCTGATCCTGCCGCATCTCGACCTTCCGCTTCTCTATTTCGATCTCGGCATCGAGAATCGTGACGCGACCGACGACCAGGTCACCGTCGACGCGGCGCAAGCGATCAAGGCGTGCGGTGTGGGCGTGAAGTGCGCGACCATCACGCCGGATGAGGCGCGCCTCAAGGAGTTCGGCCTCAAGAGGATGTGGAAGTCGCCAAACGGCACGATCCGCAACATTCTCGGCGGCGTGATCTTCCGCGAGCCGATCATCTGCAGGAACGTGCCGCGGCTGGTGCCGGGCTGGACCAAGCCCATTGTGATCGGGCGGCACGCCTTCGGCGACGTCTATCGCGCGACTGACTTCCGCGTGCCCGGTAAGGGCAAGCTCACCGTCGCCTTCAAAGGAGACGACGGCACGGTGATCGAGCACGAGGTTTACGAATTTCCCGGCGGCGGCGTGGCACTCGCCATGTTCAACCTCGACAACTCGATCCGCGATTTCGCGCGCGCCACCTTCAACTACGCGCTCCACCGCAATATGCCGGTCTATCTCTCCACCAAGAACACGATCCTCAAGGCCTATGACGGGCGCTTCAAGGATCTGTTCGCGGACGTGTTCGGAGCCGAGTTCAAGCCCGCGTTCGACGCGCGCGGACTGACTTACGAGCACCGGCTGATCGACGATATGGTGGCGGCGGCGCTGAAATGGTCCGGCGGCTATGTGTGGGCCTGCAAGAACTATGACGGCGACGTGCAGTCGGACACGGTCGCGCAGGGCTTCGGCTCGCTCGGATTGATGACCAGCGTGCTGATGACGCCGGACGGCGGCACGGTGCTTGCCGAGGCCGCGCATGGAACGGTCACCCGCCATTTCCGCCAGCACAGTCAAGGGCGTGCGACGTCAACCAACTCCACGGCCTCGATCTTCGCCTGGAGCGGTGCGCTCAAGCACCGCGCCATGCTCGACGACAACGCCGAGCTGCTCCGTTTCGCGGAGACTCTGGAACACGTGGCGGTGGGTACCATCGAGGCGGGCTTCATGACCAAGGACCTTGCCCTCCTGGTCGGAGCCGACCAGGGCTGGCTCTCGACGAGCGGGTTCCTCGACAAGGTCGCCGATAATCTGCGGCAGGCGCTCGCCGACCGTGCGGCGGCTTAAGCGCGCTTGGCCTCGGGTTTGGTGCCAGCGGCGCCCGTGGCAAGCTTCGCGGCGATGGCCTCGAGCGCCTGATCTGCCTTAGCGCCGTCAGGACCTCCGGCCTGGGCAAGGTCGGGCCGGCCTCCTCCCCCCTTGCCGCCAAGCACTTCCGCGCCGACCCGGGCCAGCTCGACCGCATCGTATGTTCCTGTGAGGTCAGGCGTGACGCCGACCACGAGCCCGGCCTTGCCTTCCTCGCTCACCCCCACGATGGCCACAATTCCTGAGCCCAATTGGCGCTTCGCATCGTCCACTAAACCGCGCAGGTCTTTCGGAGCCACGCCCTCAAGGATGCGGGCGAGCAGCTTGACCGAGCCGAGCTCACGCACCGCAGTGGTGCCTGCGTCGGCGCCCGAAGCGGGGCCGAGCGCAAGCGAGCGCTTCGCGTCCGCCAATTGCCGCTCGAGCTTGCGGCGCTCATCGAGGATCGCGCCAAGCCGCGTGATCACCTCGTCGGGCGAGACCTTGAGCAGCTCCGCGGCCTCGCGCACTTTCTCGTCCTGGGCGCTGAGATAAGCGAGCCCAGCCTCGCCGGTCAGAGCCTCGACGCGGCGGACGCCGGCCGCGACCGCGCTCTCGCTCACGATCTTGAGCAGACCAATATCGCCGGTGCGCCTGACATGCGTGCCGCCGCAAAGCTCGATAGAATAGGCATGGCCGGCCTTCGGGCTCCGCTCATCGACGCCCATGCTGACCACGCGGACCTCGTCGCCATATTTCTCGCCGAACAAAGCGAGCGCGCCTTTCGCGATCGCAGCCTCTGGCGTCATCAGATGCGTCTCGACCGGCGTGTTCTGGAGGATCATTGCATTGGCAAGCGCCTCGACCGCACGCACCTCCTCATGCGTCATCGGCTTCGGATGGGAGAAGTCGAAGCGCAAGCGCCCGGGCTCGACCAGCGATCCCTTCTGCGCCACATGCTCGCCGAGCACGCGGCGGAGCGCCTCGTGCAGCAAATGCGTCGCCGAGTGATGCGCGCGCGTGGCGGTTCGTCGCGCATGGTCGACCTCGAGCTCGGCCTGATCTCCGACTTTGAGCGCGCCGCTCTCCACGGTGCCGACATGAAGATAGAGGCCGTGCAGCTTCTTCTGCGTATCCTCGACGTTGAAGCGCGCGTCCTTGGCCTCAAGCGCGCCGCGGTCGCCGACCTGGCCGCCCGACTCGGCGTAGAACGGGGTCTGGTTGAGGATGACGATGCCGCGCTCACCTGCTTTGAGCGCATCGACGCGGGTGCCGTCCTTGATGAGCGCCACGATCTCGCCTGACGCGGCCTCGTTCTCGTAGCCTAGGAACTCGGTCGCGCCGAGCTCTTCCTTGAGCTCGAACCACAGCTTGTCGGTGGCCGCTTCGCCCGAGCCCGCCCACGATCTGCGCGCCTCTTCGCGCTGCCGCTCCATGGCGGCGGCAAAGCCTTGCGCATCGACGGCGATGCCTTTGGCCTTCAGCGCGTCCTCGGTGAGGTCGTAGGGGAAGCCGTAAGTGTCGTAGAGCTTGAACGCCACCGCGCCCGGCAGTGTGTCGCCGCGTTTCAGCCCCTTCACCGCGTCGTCGAGCAGCTTCAGCCCGCGCTCGAGCGTCTCGCGGAAGCGGGTCTCTTCGAGCTTGAGTGTCTCCTCGATCAGGCTCGTGCCCCGCTCGAGTTCCGGATAAGCGTGGCCCATCTCGGCGACGAGGGGCGGCACGAGGCGGTAGAGCAGCGGGTCCTTGGCGCCGAGAATATGCGCATGCCGCATGGCGCGCCGCATGATGCGGCGGAGCACATAGCCCCTGCCCTCGTTCGACGGCAGCACGCCGTCGGCGATCAGGAAGGAGGAGGCGCGCAGGTGGTCGGCGATGATGCGATGGCTCGGCGAGTGCTCGCCGCGCGCGGGCACGCCGGTGAGATCGACGGACGCCGCGATCAACGCGCGGAAGAGGTCGATCGCGTAATTGTCGTGGGTGCCTTGCAGCACGGCCGCGACGCGCTCGAGCCCCATGCCGGTGTCGATCGAGGGATGCGGCAGGTCGACGCGCGTGCCGTCGGCACGCTGCTCGTATTGCATGAACACGAGATTCCAGATCTCGACGAAGCGGTCGCCGTCCTCGTCGGCACTGCCCGGAGGACCGCCCGCGATCGCGGACCCATGGTCGAAGAAAATCTCCGAGCACGGCCCACACGGGCCCATGTCGCCCATCGACCAGAAATTGTCGCTGCCGGCGATGCGCAGGATTTCCCGATCGGGAATGCCCGCGATCTTGTTCCACAGCTTCGCGGCTTCCTCGTCGTCAGCGTAGACAGTGACGATGAGGCGCTTCGGATCGAGCGCGAAGTCCTTGGTGAGCAGCTCCCAGGCGAGCAGGATCGCGCGCTCCTTGAAATAGTCGCCGAAGGAGAAATTGCCGAGCATCTCGAAGAAGGTGTGGTGACGCGCGGTGTAGCCGACATTGTCGAGGTCGTTGTGCTTGCCGCCCGCGCGCACGCATTTCTGCGACGACGCCGCGCGCAAGGCGACCGGCTTCTCCTGACCGGTGAAGACGTTCTTGAACGGCACCATGCCCGCATTGGTGAACATCAAAGTCGGATCGTGGCGCGGCACGAGCGGGCTCGACGGGATCACCGCGTGATCATTCTTGGCGAAGAAGTCGAGGAACGCCGTCCTGATGTCGTTGGTGCGAGTGGGACGCGCGCCAATATGCGTCGCGCGCACCGGCTCATCGCCCGCGCGCGCAGGCTTCTTGCGGGCGGAGTCCTTAGCTTTTGCAGTCGGCGACTTGACGGAGGCCATGGACGGTTGGCTTAACGGGTCCCGGAGGCGTCGCCAAAGGCGATAGGCGCCGCCCACCCTAGCCGATTCGGGAAGAGCAAGCGGCCTTCGCGCGGCTCCGAAAGTTCAGGAAGCGGCCGCCGAAACACATAAGGTGCAAGCCATGCCCTGGCAAGCGGGAGCGAAGGCTAACGCCGCGGAAATCCTTATGTCCTGGACGGCCTTGCGCCTAACCCGCTCACGCTTTAGGCGCCGCGGCGCCCCCGGCGCGCATTGCCAGAGATCGGCGTGACACCACCCTCCTCGGCAAAGCCCGGCGTGCTTTCGCCGCGCGCCGCCTCGCCTGATGCAACCTGGCCGCTCTCTGGCCCGGCATCGCCTTCGAGGATCTGGCCAGCGATCAGTCCTGCGTTTTGCCGGATCGCCCGCTCGATACGCTCGGCCGTCTCGGGATGCTCCTTGAGATAGACCTTGGCGTTTTCGCGGCCCTGGCCGATGCGCTCGCTATCGAAGGAGAACCAGGAACCCGACTTCTCGACGATGCCCGCCTTCACCCCGAGATCGATCAGCTCGCCGGTCTTGGAGATGCCCTCGCCATACATGATGTCGAACTCGATCTGCCGGTGCGGCGGAGCCACCTTGTTCTTGACTACCTTCACGCGGGTCTGGTTGCCGATCACCTCCTCACGCTCCTTGATCGCGCCGATACGGCGGATGTCGAGGCGCACGGACGCATAGAACTTTAGCGCATTGCCGCCGCTCGTGGTCTCGGGCGACCCATACATCACCCCGATCTTCATGCGGATCTGGTTGATGAAGATCACCATGCAGCGCGACTTGGAGATGGAGCCGGTGAGCTTGCGCAGCGCCTGGCTCATCAACCGCGCCTGGCCGCCGGGAAGCTGATCACCCATCTCGCCTTCGAGCTCGGCTTTCGGCGTGAGCGCTGCGACCGAATCGACCACCAGCACGTCGATGGCGCCCGAGCGCACCAACGTATCGGTAATCTCGAGCGCCTGCTCGCCGGTGTCCGGCTGGGAGATCAAGAGATTCTCGAGATCGACACCTAGCTTTCGCGCATAGACCGTGTCGAGCGCGTGCTCGGCATCAATGAAGCCGCAAATGCCGCCCCGCTTCTGCGCCTCGGCGATGACATGCAGCGCGAGCGTGGTCTTCCCCGAGGATTCGGGCCCGTAGATCTCGACGACGCGGCCGCGCGGCAGCCCGCCGATGCCGAGCGCGATGTCGAGCCCAAGCGAGCCGGTCGAGATCGCCTCCACCTCTACGGCCTTCTCGTTCTGGCCGAGCCGCATGATGGAGCCCTTGCCGAAGCCGCGCTCGATCTGGGAGATCGCCGCTTCGAGCGCCTTTTCCTTATCCATCCCAATTCCTTCGACGAGGCGCAAAGCGACATTCGACATGAGGATTCTCCCTTTTGACAAGCCCGCTTCGGCTGGCGATGGCAGTCTGAGGCGGCCCATCCACATCAGGAAGGCAATGTACACGGTTTGTTCTCCGTTCGCAAGATGTTCTCTTCGTCTCTTCCAACAAGCAAAGAGGCCGCCTCAAGAGGCGGCCTCCCGCAATTCCATCTCGTTTCGTCGCCCGCGGGAGCTGAACCTAGCAGCGCGCGCACCAACATTTCCACATGCGACACACACGCGTGTAGCCGATTGGGCAGGTCGGGCCAGCCATCTTGCAGGCGACTGATCACAGGCGAGTAGTTCTTGGCTGCGGCGGGAAGGCCCAAAGTGCCGGCCCCCGCGCCCGCATCAGCCTCGAAGGCATAAGCGCTCGCAAGCGCTAACGCGATGGCCGCGGTAAGCAAAATGGTTGGGCCGACGAGGCGCGTTTCACGCAATTGATGCTATTCGGCGGCGCGTGATCGAAAAATCACGATGGCTCGCGTTCGCGGACGGTCGTCTTGGGTTTGGGCGCGGCGCTTGATGCTGCTGCCACCTCGACCGCCTCGCGGTAGCCATATCGGTCGATGAAGGCGCCCATCCGGTCGACGATCTTGCGCCGAAGCGGCTCGGGCAGGCGGTATTTGGACACGCTATGCTCGGACCTGGCGTCCAGGAACGCGCGCATCTTGGGTTCTGCCTGGTCGAAACCGGAAATGCCAAGCCTCGCATAGATGTCGCGCATCGCGGTGATCGGGTCCTTGATGAAATCCTCGAAGCGGATCTCGACGCGGCGATCTTCCGGGATCAGGTGCCGGTCGCGCTCATAGGCCTCGGTCATCATCGCCAGCGTGTCGAGTACGTAGTCGTCAAGCCAACGGTCGAGATGAGGCGGATTGTGCAGGCCTTGCGTCGAATAGAGCGCGCGCCAGAGCTTCACCGTTGAGGAGAACAGGTTGATCGGATTGCGCACGAGATAGACGTAGCGGGCGTTGGGGAACATCTCGGTGAGCAGCTTCAGCCGCGAGGTGTTGGGCGGAGACTTCATCACGAGCCGCTTGCCGCCGTGTTTGAGCACGAGCCGCCGGTAGAACCACATGAAGCCGTCGGCCCATGACTTGCGCGCCTGCTCGGGCACGCCCTTGAGCTCGAAATACTCGCTGTCGGCGGGGCCGAATCTCGGCCACGCCATGGTCAAATAGGGCGACGGCAGCCCCAGCATCATCAGCGCGAATTCCTCTTCCTGCGGGCGGTCGAAGCCGACCGGAACGTCGTCCTGCGGGCGGCGCTTCGGCAGGAGAATCCTGAACACGCGGTCGAGCCGCCCCTCGGAGATCAGAAAGTGATGCGGGAAGAAGCATTCATAGGTCGTGGGGTAAGCGAGAGTCGGGTCTTCGGCGAAGAGATCGTGCAGCAGCGTGGTGCCGGTGCGCCAATGGCCAAGGATGAACACGGGCGGCGTGTCGAGCTTCACTTCTTCGGCGCGCTTAGCGTATTTCGCCTCCGAGATCCGGCGAAGCACGCCGTTCCACGGCACCCAGAGCCACAAAGCGAGCGCGTCAGGGATGCAGTTGAGCGTAAAATTGTAGCGGCCGCGCTTGAACAGCTTGAGCAGGTCGCCCGCGCGCATGCCGAACCAGATATAGACGAGGCGGCCGCCATAGCGCTCGATGGTGAGCGCGGGCAGGCGCGGCTTGGGGCGCTTGCGCCGCGCGACCTTGTCCGTTTCCTCTTCCGGGACGACTTCGTAATCCGGCACGGGGATCACTCCGACTTCAGAGACGTAGCCAGAACGCGCTGGGTCCGCCCGATTTCCCCCGCGTCCTAGACGCGAAAGACGGCAAAGGAAAGCTCTTTTCACCTGCGAGGATGAGGCCTGTGCTCTGTCAAGATTTCACGTCCGCCGATTTGACGTTACATCTTCCAGTTGCCCGGTCTTAGGGTTGCAGGTCACTATGCGACCCCCGGGAGCGGGCTGCCTGTGACACCTAACGAATTCATTGCCAAGTGGAAGAATGCTGAGCGCGGCCTGGACCCCAGAAAGAGGTCTTAGAGCATCTGTTTAAGTTCAATCAGGAACGCGCAGCGGCTGAAAATTCTGAAAGCTGAAAGCTATGGGCCGTTAGCCCTGCAACGCCGTTTTCACGGCCGCGGCCAGCTCCTTGAGATCGAAGGGCTTCTGCAGGAACATGAAGTCCTCGTTCTCGGCGAGATGCCGGCGGAAGGCATCCTCGGCATAGCCCGAAATGAAGATAACCTTGAGGTCGGGGCGTTGCGCACGCAGCTTCTCGAACAGCGTCGGCCCGTCCATCTCCGGCATCACCACGTCGCTCACCACGAGATCGACCTCGCCCTGATGACTCTGGAAGACTTCCAGCGCCTCGACGCCGGTGGTGGCAACCAGCACATGATAGCCGCGCTGGCCGAGAGCGCGGGCGGCGAAGCTCCGCACCGCATCCTCGTCCTCGACGAGCAGCACCGTGCCGCGCCCGGTCAAGTCCTTCGGCTTCTCGGCGGGCTTCCGCTCGGCGCGCGCCTGCTCGACCTCGCTCGCCGTCTCGACAAAGCGCGGCAGGTAGACGCGCATCACGGTCCCCTCGCCTTCGACGCTGTCGGCGAAGATCGCGCCGCCCGTCTGCTTGACGATGCCGTACACCGTGGAGAGGCCGAGCCCCGTGCCGCGGCCCACCTCTTTCGTCGAGAAGAAAGGCTCAAAGATCTTGCGCCTGACCTCCTCGCTCATGCCGGTGCCGGTGTCGCGCACCTCGACCAGCACATAGTCGCCAGGCTGAAGCTCGGGAATGGCGAGCGCGCGCGCTTCGACCTCGTCAATATTGGCCGTGCGGATCGTGAGCTTGCCGCCATTCGGCATGGCGTCGCGCGCATTGACGGCGAGATTGACGATCACCTGCTCGAATTGATGCAGGTCGGCCTTGACCGGCCAGAGGTCGCGGCCCTGGTCCAGCGTGAGCTCGATATTCTCGCCGAGCAGCCTTCCGAGCAGGATCGAGAGCTCGGACAGCATCTCGTCGAGCTGGAGGATTTGCGGTCGCAAGGTCTGTTGGCGCGAGAAGGCAAGCAGCTGGCGCACGAGCCCCGCGGCCCGGTTCGCGTTCTGCTTGATGTTCATGATGTCCTGGAAGGCGGGGTCAGTCGGCCGGTGATTCATCAGCAAGAAGTCGGAGAAGCCGATGATCGCCGTCAGCATGTTGTTGAAGTCGTGCGCGATGCCACCGGCAAGCTGGCCGACTGCCTGCATCTTCTGACCCTGCGCGATCTGGCGCTCGAGTGCGCGCTGCTCGGTCGTGTCGATGGCATAGGCGATCGCCGCCTCGCTCTCGCCATCGGCCTGGTGGATGGGACTGAACCATATCCGCCCGCTCCGCTCCCCACCGCCGGCAAAAGCAATGTCCACCGGCTCAATCAGCGCCTGGCCGGTAAGCGCCGCATCCAATGCGCGGCGGAGCCCCTGGCGGCTCTCGGGATCGACGCGGTCTTGGAGACTCGTGCCGCTATGGTCTGAGCCCGCTCCGAACAGGCGCACGAAGGCTGCGTTGCCGGCCTTCATGGCGCCGCTTGCGTCGAGCGTAGCGATACCGATGGGCGCTCCGTGGAACAGGCGCACAGAGCGTAGTTCGGCCGCGTCGGCCTCCTCGGCTTCGCCCGGCGCGCGGTTCAGCACAAGCGCGTGCGCCTGACCGCCGCTCCGCGGCAGGCGATAGAGAACGCGCACCGGCAGGCTCGTGCCGTCGGTCTTGACGAGGTCTATGTCGAAACGCTGCCCGTTCCCTTGCGCCGGCGCGCGCCCTGCGTTCGCGAGCAAGGTCGCGCTGTTCTCCGACATGACTTGCGAAAGCTTGAGCGTGCGACCGGCGACCTCTGAGAGATCGAGGCCCAGCCATTGCGCCAGCGTCGCGTTGAGATAGCCGATATTGCCGTTGGCATCGGCGGTGAAGAACCCGGCCGGCGCGTTGTCAAGATAGGCGATCGCCGCCTGAACTTGGGCGAAGCTTGCTTCTTCGCGGGCGCGATCCTGGGTGATCTCATCGACCTGCCAAACGGTCAGTGCGCCCTTGCGGCCCGAGCGCGGCTCTGCCGGCATCGGTTGCACCGAGATGCGGAACCATCGCGGCACGACTCCAGCCTCGTCGCCCTCCCCCGGCGGCGGAAGCCGGAACTCCTCTCGCAGGCTGCGGCCCTGCTGCGCGGCTCGGGCGAGACGGAAAATGACCTCGGACAGGTACGGGTTGCCGCCGAAGGCGCGGTCGGGCGCGGGCACGGCAGCGTCGGGATCGAGGCCGAGCAAGTCGCGATAGGCCTCGTTGGCATAGAGGACGCGGCCCGAGCCGTCGGCGATCAGCGCACCTTGCGGCAGGTTGTCGACGAAGGCCTTGGTGACATCGTTACGGCCGTGGCGCTGGCCGAAATGGAGAATGCCGACGGCGCCAGCGAACAGGCAGAACACGCCGATCACCGCAAGACCGGCGAGGATCGCGAGCACGAACGGCTCGGCCATCTCGCGCGACAGCATGGCAAGGGCCACGGCCGCAATGGCAAGCGCGAGCGCGAGCAGCACCACGAGGCTCACGCTTCCGTCGCGTTCGGTGCGGTCTGCGGCGGGCTCGGCGTAGCGCATCGGCGCGTCTATATCCGTCATGCTGACCAAAATAGCCGATTCGATTCGTCTTGACCGGACATTGTCATTGCGGCGTTTTCGCTTAATGCTGCGCGAACGCGCTGGCTAAAGAGCTGTAACACTGATTGCCTAGGGAAGCGTTCCATGCCCGACCTCAACCTCCTGATCTTATTCGTTGCGGCGGCCCTGTTCGTCGTTGCGCTGGTCGCGCTGCTCGTCTGGGCCTTCAAGACGTTTTTTGGACGCCCCAGCGCTTCGAGCTTCATGCGGGCCCGCGACAAGCGGCTCGGCGTCGTGGAGACCGCATCGATGGAGGGCCGGCGCAAGCTCGTCCTCGTGAGACGCGATGAGGTGGAGCACCTCGTCATGATCGGGGGGCCAGTCGATATCGTGGTCGAGACCGGAATCAGGGGACGGACGCACCTTCAGCCGCCGCATGACGACGTGATCATCGCCAAAACCGCGGACCGGCCGGCCCCGGATTTTAGTAAAAGCTAGGGCCCGAAAGGCGCTTTTCGGTTGACTGTTGCCCGAAAACCACAGGCGGTTTCACTTGTTAACCGCCCCTGATTGGGGTAACAATCATCCGTGCTTACGGCAGCCCTGCGTTGTAGGGGCAGGCGGATGAGGCGACGCCGGTAATCTCCTCCGTCCTTGTCGTAAGAACGCCGGCAGTTCCCTGCTAATGGTCCGACACCGACTGGCTTCGGCCAGTCATGTCAGTCCCCCAAACCTCTCCACTCCCCGCCCTCCAGCGGGGAGTTTTTTTATGCGAAGCTCGCCGCCGGTCATGCGCTCCATTGCACGCTTCGTCCTAGTCCTGCTTGCACTGGCGGTGCCAGCGCGCGCCTCGGAGGAAATGCCCGAGGGCTTCGTCTATCTGCGCGACGTCGATCCCACGATCGAGCAGGACATGCGCTATGCGGGCCCTTCGAACTTCACCGGCGCGCCGGTGGCGGGCTACGGTGCCGCCGAATGCGTGCTGGCGCGGCCTGCAGCCGAAGCGCTCAAGCGGGTGCAAGATGCTGTCGCGGCGCGCGGGCTCACGCTGAAGGTTTATGATTGCTACCGCCCTGCCCGCGCCGTTGCGTCCTTCATCGACTGGGCGAAGGAGCCCGACGATTTGAAGGCGAAGGACATTTACTATCCCAATCTCGACAAGCGCGCGCTGTTTCCAGATTACATCGCCACCCGCTCGGGCCATTCGCGCGGCGCTACCGTCGACCTTACGCTGAAGCCGCGCGACGCCAAGCCGCCAAAGCCCGATGATGTACCACGCGCCTGCATTGCGCCGCAGAAGGGTCAGGCGCCCGACGGCAGCGTTGCCATGGGCACGAGCTTCGACTGCTTCGACGTAAAGGCGAACACGGAGGCGCCAGGCCTGAGCGATGAGGCGCGTGCCAACCGCGCGGCCCTGGTCACGGCGATGCAGGCCCAAGGTTTCGAGAACTATCCGATGGAGTGGTGGCACTTCACCTATACCCCCGAGCCCTACCCCGACACCTATTTCGATTTCCCGATCACGCCGCATGGGACGCCCGAGTAGGTTTACGCATCGCCCGCGCCTGGAGGTGTCGACAGGCTCAACCCCACTGAGCCGCCGACGATCAGGGCCATGAAAATAAGCTGCGCTACCGATAGCGGCTGACGAAAGACTGCCCAGCCGACGATCGACACAAGCGCCATGCCTGTTCCTGCCCAGATCGCATAGGCGACGCCAACCGGTATGCGGGTCAGGCCGTAAGACAGCGCCCATAGGCAGCCCGCGAAGATCACAATGGAGAGGATGCCGTAGAGCGGCTGGGCAAATCCGTTCGAGTTCTTCAGCAACGACGTCGCGATTACCTCCGCGACAATGCACATAATCAGTAGTGCCCAGGCACCCATGCTCGAACCCCTTGCCTCGATTGCGCTGCCGTCAAATGCCGGTGTTCGCGCCGGTTAGCGGCAGACCCGTCGTATCACCCAGGGATGAGCCGACGATACGGTGGATTCGGGGCGGTTTGGACTATTCGTCCCGGTAGACGCGCTCGCGGCGCTCGTGACGCTCCTGCGCCTCGACGCTCAGAGTGGCGATCGGCCGGGCATCGAGCCGCTTCAGGCTGATCGGCTCGCCGGTCTCCTCGCAATAGCCGTAGGTGCCGTCGTCGAGCCGCTCGAGCGCCGCATCAATCTTGGCGATTAGCTTGCGCTGGCGGTCGCGGGCGCGCAGCTCGAGCGCGCGCTCGGTCTCGGACGTGGCGCGGTCGGCGATATCGGGGTGCTGCGCGGAGTCGTCATGGAGATGCTGGAGCGTCTCCTTGGTCGAGCGGAGGATCTCATCGCGCCAAGCGAGCAGCTTGCGGCGGAAATAAGCGCGCTGGCGCTCGCTCATGAAGGGTTCGTTTTCCGATGGACGGTAGTCCTCGGCGACGATTTTTTTTCTGGCAATCGCGGGCATGAGAGTCTTTTCCAGACGCATCCGGTTTCGGCATTGGGCGTTGCCGCCCTGCTCCCCTTGTCCGGCACGCGACCCATCGCGCAACCCCGCCGGCAGGCCGGTATTTACGGAAGTGAGTCGCGAAGTCAAGACGGCAGTCGCGCTTGACAAATGCGCGAAGCAGCGCCAGCCGCTTCATTGCAAATTTGTCATGTTGGAATGTGCTTAGTGGCGGCTCGGGTCGAGCTTGGCGAGCTCGCAATGTGCCCGTAGTTGGATCTCGCTGAGCACGCTTTTTAGGCAGGCTTCGGCCTCCGCAAGATCGTCGAGATCGGCGGCCGGGATCGGTTCGTTGGCGGCGGCGGCGTGGACCAATGCATGCAAGTCGTCCAACAGGCCGAGGATGTCCTTGCCGAGGCGAAGCGCGCGGCGGCATTCGGCGAGCGGATGCGGAGCGCCGTGCGGCGTGGTTGCCGGCTCGCTGATTGCGAGCATCTTTGCTGCGCTTGGCATGGCGTCCCCCCGAAGATCTTGCCCAAGCAAAGCATCGCCCCAGCATGGCTAACGAAGGGTTAACTGTTACTCTTTCGCCGAGAATTGCTCTAAGAACCCCGCGTGGCGATCACGACCTACACGCAAGCCGCGGGCGACGTCTTCCGCAATCTCGGCGATTATGCCGCCGACCTCGTCACGCCGACGGTTAGGCTCGGCGTGACCGGCCTCGCGCGCTCCGGCAAGACCGTGTTCATCACCGCGCTCGTGCACAATCTCATCGCGGGCGCCAGGCTCCCGTTCTTCGAAGCGGCGGCGCAGGGACGTCTCGCCCGCGCCTATCTGGAGCCGCAGCCGGACGACGCCGTGGCCCGCTTCGAATACGAGAAGCACCTCGCCGACCTCACCGGCGATCCGCCACGCTGGCCCGAGAGCACGCGGCGCATCAGTCAGCTTCGTCTTACGCTCGAATATGCCTCCACGCGATTCTGGAAGCGGCAGTTCGGGCGCGAGAAGCTGCATGTCGACATCGTCGATTATCCGGGCGAATGGCTGCTCGACCTGCCGCTGCTCGAGCTCGACTACGACGCCTGGGCGCGCACGGCGCTCGCGCAAAGCCGCGCGCCTGCGCGCAAAAAGGCCGCCAAGGACTGGCACAAGGCGGTGAGCGAGGTCGATCCGGGAGCGCCCGCCGACGAGGCGCTCGCCGAGAAGCTCTCAGATCTGTTCAAGTCCTATCTGCGCGAGGCGCGGTCCGACCAATATGCGCTTTCGACGCTCCCACCCGGGCGCTTCCTGATGCCGGGCGACCTAGAAGGCTCCCCTGCCCTGACCTTCGCGCCGCTCGACGCTGATGGCGAGGCGGAGTTCCCGCGCAGCTCGCTATGGACAATGATGGCGCGGCGCTACGAGGCCTACAAAGCGCATGTCGTGCGCCCGTTCTTCCGCGATCACTTCGCCCGCCTCGACCGGCAGATCGTGCTGGTCGACGTGCTGACCGCGCTGAACGGCGGGCAGGAAGCTGTCGCCGACGTCGAGCGCGCCATGACCGAGATCCTCGAATGCTTCCGCACGGGTGCCAACACGCTCTGGTCGAGCCTGTTCGCGCCGCGCATCGACCGCATCGTGATGGCCGCGACCAAGGCCGACCACCTGCACCAGCAAAGCCACGACCGGCTTGAAGCGATCCTCGCGCGCCTTGCCGGGCGGGCTATGGCGCGTGCCGAATATGCCGGCGCCGAGGTGAAGGCGCTCGCGCTTGCCTCCGTGCGTGCTACTCGCGAAGGCGAGGCGAGGCGGAACGGCGAAAAGCTTCCCTGCATCATCGGCTATCCGCTGGCCGGCGAGACGATCGGCAGGCGCACTTTCGACGGCAACGAGGAATTCGCGATCTTCCCCGGCGATTTGCCTAAGGACCCCGACAAGGCGCTCAAAGGCTGGCACACCGAGGACGGCGACATGCGTTTCGTGCGCTTTCGGCCGCCAAATCCGAAGCTCCTCCCTTCCGGTGGCTTTGCGCCCTTCCCAAATATCCGACTCGACCGCGCGGTCGAGACCTTGATCGGAGATCGGCTCGCATGAGCAAGAGACAGTACCGCAAGCCCGGCGCCTTCCGCGTGGAGGACGTGGAGGTGTTCGTGCCGGAAGCACGTGTGTCGGAGGCACGCGTGCCGGAGGTGCCGCCGCTTGCCGATGAGGCCGTGCCCGTGCCGCGCGCCCGCGTGCTGCCCGATCTCCAGCGAGGCTTGCGCTGGGGCAGCATCTTCCTCGGCGCGCTTGGAGGACTGGTAAGCCTGCTCGCTTCGATCTGGCTCTATGACTGGGTCGTCTCGCTCATCGCGCGCGACGACTGGATCGGCTGGATCGCGGCAGGGCTGCTCGGCCTCGTGGTGCTTGCGCTCATCATGCTGATCGCACGCGAGATCTCGGGCCTTGCGCGGCTCGGGCGCCTCGGCAAGATCAGGCTCGAAGCCGACACCGCCGCACGCCAGAACGACAAAGAACTTGCCATCGACGTCGCCGACCGCCTCAAGCGGCTCTATAGCGGGCGCAAGGACCTAGCCTGGGGTTTGGAGCGGCTTGCCGAGCACGAGCACGACATCATGAACGCCGCGGAGCTTTTGCGGCTCACCGAGCGCGCGCTGGTCGCGCCGCTCGACCCGCAGGCGCGCGCCATCGTCGCATCCTCCGCCAAGCGCGTGTCAGTGGTGACCGCAGTGAGCCCCGGCGCGCTGATCGACATGCTGTTCGTGGGGGCGGAGAATTTGCGCATGTTGCGCCGGCTCGCCACGCTCCACGGCGCGCGGCCCGGCACGCTCTCGCTGTTCAAGCTCGCCCGCATGGTGGTGACGCATATCGTGCTGACCGGCGGCATCGCGCTCGGCGACGACGTGCTGCACCAGGTGATCGGCCATGGACTCACGGCGCGGCTCTCCGCGCGATTGGGCGAAGGCATTTTCAATGGCGCGCTGACGACGCGCATCGGCATCGCCACGATCGACGTGTGTCGCCCGCTTCCCTATTTAGAGCAGCAGCGCCCGCGCTTCCGCGAGCTCGTGGCGGAAATCGCCGGCATGCGTTGAAGCCGCTAGCTCAGCAGGCGGCAGCCGTCGACGGCGACCTGCTGCGACTGGCCATCCTTGAATTTCAGGGTCAGCGTGACCTTGTCGGCGCAGGCGAGGCCCCCAAAGGCCACGCGGAAGCCGGTCTTCTGCTCGTTCGAGACCTGCGCCTGCGGCATGACCGCGGGCGTGTCGAAGGCGTAGGCGACCGCGACCAAACGCTCCTTCACCTTGGCCGGCGGTTCAAGCCAGAGCTCGAAATGGAACAGGCGCCCGCGGCCCCGTTCCTCGCTGTTGAACTGCGTCGCCTTTCCCTTGACCCAAGTTTCCACGTCGCGTGCGGGCGGAAGCTCGGCGGAAGGCGGCTGCGGCGCGGATATGGCTCCTTCCGTTTCGAGCGCGGCGGCCTTCGGTGCCGGCGCATCGGCGGACTCGCCCGGCGTAAAGGGCTCGGCCGCGTCCCAGGGCAACACGTCGGCCGCCGCAAGCGAGCTCTCGGCGAAGGCCTTGACCTTGGGCCCCGGCTGGGTGGCCTGTGCCTCCTGCTCGCGCTCCCAGGGAACCTTGTCAGCGAGACCAACCAGGCTCGGTTCTCCGGAGGGCTCGGGTGCGAGCGAAGTTGCGGGGCCCAAGGCGCGGGCGGCCTCGGCGAGCTTGGAGACTACGGTCTCGCCGCCGGGCACGGCTTGCGCGATGTTGCCCGCGCCAGAGAAGCGAACGAGGACAACACCCGGCACGCCGAATGCGCCCGTGCCGGCCACGAGCGCCGCCTCGAACATCACCACACTAACAGCCAAGGCGAAACCGATCGCGCGGGCGCCACGGCTCTCGCTAACATCACGCATGCTCACTTCCCCGCTGCAAAAGCTTGCGCGCCATCGGACCCTTAGCATAGCGGTCCTAAGCACCCGGGGAAGCAAGCGCGGCACCGCAGTTCTGATTTACCCGCGCGGTGTTGCTTTTCGGCATCCGGTGGAAAGCGGGGATAAGCAACGCCGAACGCGCGCAACGGAGGCGTCCTCAGATATGCTCAAGCTGTGAGACGCCCGGTTGTGGAAGGCGCCAGCGGAGAAATCCGATGGTTCCGGGAAACAGGCGGAAGCCTCACGAGGGCAAGGCAAGCCCGAGGTCGTCCATTGCCATGGACGGCCGAAGGCGGCGGGATAAGCAAGCGGAAGCATCACGGTCTGGCGGCTTTGTCGCATTACCGTGAGGCAGAGCCGACAGGGTGCTTCGCGCGGCAGATCCCATCGCTGATTGGCTTCCAACCGGCCAAGGCGGAAGCCACGTCGTAGCAAACGCGACGGAAAATAAGGACCGTGGTCGGTCGCCGCGCGGCTTCATGGGAAACCGTGCAGCCTGCCGCGAGACCAAAAGAGACCGAAAGGTCTCTTGCGATACGACTGATCGTCCCGAACGGGCGTGAGGCCAGATCGCACAGGGAGGCGGGGCCCCAAAGCTCCGCCTTTCCTGTTTTTTTGCGCCCACTCACCAATAGAGAACTCGTCATGCGCGGCCGAAGTGCCGGGCATCCACGAATTGGGCAAGCGGAATTTCGTGGATGGCCGGGACAAGCCCGGCCATGACGAGATGGGTTGAGCTAGGGCACTCTGGTAGGCCTTCAGGCTGCCGCAGGCCGTCGCTAAGATCGTTGCCGCCATGAGAGACCCGCGTCACATTCTTACTCTCGGGATCGCCCTCGCCGGTCTGCTCGCGGGGCTTTCTGCCTGTGGAACGGTCGGCGGCAGCTCGCCTGGGGCGTCGAGCGACAAGGAAGCGCGCTACATGAAACCCAGCGATCCAATGGCGCGCCCCGTTCAGGTCGCCTGGACCTCGGCACGGGCGAGCTATTGCGGTTTCATCTTCAGCCCCGAGCAACTCAGGTCGAATTATCTTGCGGCCGAAGCGGCGACCGGGATCTCGGCGAGCCAGATGAAAAAGATCGAAGAGGCGTACGACTACACGCGGCAATCCACGCACGACACGATCAAGGGCAATCTCAATTATTGCAACAAGGAGCGGACGGCGGCGATCCGACAGGACCTCAATCGTTATTTGGCCGGCGACTACACGCCGGCGGCGCGGCTCGCCCAATAGCGCCGACGCGCAATCATCGCGGCGTGCTGACCGTTCCCGCCTGATGCCGCACGGCTTGCGCAAGCTGCATTAGCCGGACCTTGTCTTCCTCTCCGGCGATGAGATAGGCGACCCCTTTGTCCGACCAGGCAACGCTCCCGATCGTTCCGTAGCGCTTGAAGGCGGGTGCCGCGCTTAGCGCGCCGCGCTTGGCATAGAGCGCGAGCGGCGCGCCCGCGGGTCCGAGATAGAGCAGCTGCGCGAGAGGCTCTTCGCCGGTGCGTAAGAGCTGCGCGCGCACGAAGCGGAAGCCGTGCTCGTCGAGATCGGCGAGCGTGATGGGACGCCCTATCGCCTGACCGAGCTGGAACGCGACGAGGTCACGATTGCTCTGGCTTTCGAGTCCGACTTCGAGCCCGGCCCGGCTCAGCATCGCCTGTGCGCGCGCCGCCTGCTCTTCCCAGCTCTGCGCAAGGCTTCCGGTATAGTCCGGTGCAGCGACATCCGAGGCATGCCGCGGGGGCTCCGGCACGGCGCGTGGCAGCCCGAAGGTCGCGATCAAGAACACGGACGCGGCGACGATGCCCGTTCCCGCAAGCCCCGCCTTCACCGCGATACTCCAAAGCACGAAAAATCCTGAGCGGCGCTCGGGTGCGGGCTCTGCCGTGACCTCCATCTCCTCGCCGGCGAGGATCGCGTCGAATGCGGCTTCGAGCCGGTCATGCGCGGCCTTCAAAGCGCGAACGCGCCGCGCCAGCACATCGTCATGCTCCAGCACCCTGGCGACCGCGCCCGATTGTTTATCCGCGAGCCGCCCGTCGACATAGGCGACAAGCAAGTCGTCGCTGAGCTCGGTCATGCGAGCCTTTCCGCGCGCAGTCCATCCGCCACCTCCGCATGCGCACGCTCTGCGGCAGCGAGATGATCGGCGAGATCGGCGGTGATTTTGACGAGCCGCCCAGCGACGGTCTCGGGGGATGCGTCGAGCACATAGGCGGCATGGTCGTAGTCGAAGCCCTCGCCATAGACGAGCAGAAGTGCGAGCCGATGCTGCGGCGGAAGGGTGCGCAAAAAGTCCACGGTGATCGGATCGCACATATCGCCGCCATCGAAGAGGCGATCGAAGCTCGTTACGCCGGCGTCGATCTCGCCAAGCGGGCCGGCATGGTCGCGCAACTCCATGAGCCAATGGCGATAGATCTCGCCGAAGGCCCACGCATCGAGCGCGGTGCCGCGCTGGTAGCGATGCTGATCGGCAAGCATGCGCCGGAGCGCCCGTCCGAGCAGGGCCTTGCCTTCCGTCTGCTCGCCTGCAAGCAGATCGGCGAAGCGCTTGAGCCGCGGCAGCATGGCGATGAGCCCGGGCCTTACCGAGTCGTGATAATCCTCCGCCTGCACAGACCGTCCCCCCGCCGCATGGGTGAGCGCTGGCTCAAACGCCACGAACATCCCACGCGAATCAAGAGGATAGCATAAACGCCCAAGCCTAGCTGCGGTGCGGAACAAAAAGCGCTTGCGTCTCCAGGCAAGCTGCCCAATTCTTGCGCATAAGCGGGGACATTGCCAATGACGGTTGTACCCCAACGTTCCGAGCCCGCGGAGGCGCAGGGCGGTTCACCCCAGCGCCAGAGCGTGAAGCCTGTTGCCTCGGATCCAGTCGCGCCGACGATGGACGCGACGGCAAGCGCACTCGCCGCGAGCCGCGATGCGTGGGCAAGAGCCGTTGCGCTCAAGAACGACGTGGCACACAGCAAGCTCGCCGATCGGCTCTCGCGGATCGCCGACCAGACGAGCGACCAGACCAAGGCTGCCGCCTCGACCGCGGTCGCTGCCGGCAAGGCCAGGCTTGCACGTGCCGCCGAGATCGGCCGGGAGACCGTCCTGCCCGAACTCGAGCGCACCAGCGCGATTCTGAAAGAGCGCACGCGGCCGGAGCGGCTGAAGCAGGACTACAGCAACTATCTCCGAAGGCTGCACGAGAAGGTGCTCGACAAGCCCATCGAGCCGCTCTTCTTCGCGCCGACCGCAGCAACCGTCGCGCTCGAAGGACTCACCATCCGCAGCGCTCGCCGCGCGTATGGCCACGACTACCGGCCGACGCCGTGCAGCCTGTTCGAGTGGTCGCTCGCCGGGATCGATTACGATCTGTCGCGTCTGACCTTCGTCGACTATGGCGCGGGCAAAGGGCGCGTGCTGCTGCTTGCCTCAGGCCATCCCTTCGCCGCGGTCGGTGGCATCGAGTTCGCGGAAGAGTTGCACGACAACGCGGTGATGAACATCCAGCAATATCCACGCTCGCGCATGAAATGCCGCAACGTGGAATGCGTGCTGGAGGACGCGGCGGAGGTCGGGCCGCCAGACGGCGAGGCGGTGCACTATTTCTTCAACCCCTTCGGCCGCGAGGTGTTCGCCGAGGTGCTGCACAACATCGTGGTGTCTTATCGCAAGCGGCCGCGCCGGCTCTTCCTCATCCTCATCGATCCGGTCGCGACCGACCTCGTCGATGAAAGCGGCGTGTTTGCGCGAACTGAGTTGCCGCTGCCCGAGCGGCTCAAGACCAAGCTGCTCAGCCCTTACGAGATCGCGATCTATCGCTCACTGGCGTAGCAGCGCTCACTTCACGCCGAGCTTCTTCTGCAGCGACGACGACGACGTCGTGTACTGGAAGATCAGCTTCTTGTCGGGATACACATATCCGTGCGCCTGCTGCGCCATGAGCGCGGCCTCGTGGAAGCCCGACAGGATCAACTTCAGTTTGCCCTCGTAAGTGTTAATGTCGCCGATGGCGAAGATGCCCTTCTCGCTCGTTTCGAACCGCGCGGTGTCCACCGGGATGAGGTTCTCTTCGAGATTAAGGCCCCAATCGGCGACCGGCCCGAGCTTCATGGTGAGCCCGAAGAACGGCAGCATGACCTCGACGGGTTGCTCGAAGCTCGTGCCGTCCGGCGCCTTCACCGTGACCGAGGCGAGCTGGCCGCCCTCCCCGTGCAGCTCCGTCACTTGGCCGAGCTTGAACGTTACGTCGCCCTTCTCGACCAGCTCGAACATCTTGCGCACCGAGTTCGGGTGCGGCGCGGAACTCGCCACGCCGATGCAAAAGCGTGAGCGACTTCGCAAGCGGCGCGAGATTGAGCGTCCAGTCGAGCGCGGAATCGCCGCCGCCCACGATCAGTACGTCCTTGCCCTTGAAGTGCTCGATCTTGCGAACCGAATAGAAGACCGAGGTACCTTCATATTGCTCGATGCCGGGAAGCGGCGGCCGTTTCGGCGTGAAGGAGCCGCCGCCCGCAGCGATCACCACCACCTTGCATTCGAACTCCGTGCCGATGTCCGTCGTGAGCCTGAAACCACCGTAGAGCCGTTCCAGGCTGTCGACGCGCTGCCCGAAATGGAAGGTGGCGCCGAATGGCTTGATCTGGTCCATAAGCTTGTCGGTAAGCTCCTGGCCGGTGACGATCGTGAGCCCCGGAATGTCGTAGATCGGCTTCTCAGGATAGAGCTCGGCGCACTGCCCGCCGGGCCGGTCGAGAATGTCGATCACATGGGCCTTAACGTCGACGAGGCCGAGCTCGAACACGGCGAATACGCCCACCGGCCCTGCGCCAACGATGACCGCATCGGTCTTGATCACGTCGTCGGACATGCCTGCTCCGCGCTAGAACTGTTTCTCCGGAATGCGCACGACGAGCCCGTCAAGCGCCTCGGTCACCTTGATCTGGCAGGAAAGGCGGCTCGATGGCTGCACATCGAAGGCGAAGTCGAGCATGTCCTCCTCCATCTGCACTGGCTCCCCAGTCGCTTCGCGCCAGGTGTCATCGACATACACATGACAGGTCGCACAGGCGCAGGCACCGCCGCATTCCGCCGCAATGCCGGGGATCGAATTCTTGACCGCAGCCTCCATCACCGTCATGCCGGGCTCGGCCTCGACGGCGCGCTCGGTGCCATCCTTGAGGATAAAGGTGATCGTAGCCATGACATTGGCGCGCTACGTTTCGCGTTCCGGTTGCGGGAGCCGGGCAGCGGGACCCTCGCGCCCGATGATGGCGCGAGCCAGGCCATGCCCGCTCGCGGACCGTGCTCTATAGGGCAATTGAATGCAGGGTGCCAGGGCCTTCGCGGAAGTTGAAGGCCGCTGTAAGGTTGCTCGTCAGCGATCCTTGAGCAGCTTGCGAATATAAAGTTCGGCTTCGCGCACCGCCAACTCCACGCCGCGAAGATGCAGCGCGCGCAGCTGGACCAGCACGCCGCCGCCAAGCGCCTCGGCCTGCCTTGCGGCTTCTGCCGCGCGCCACGCACCGATCGCCTGCGCCGAGCCTTTCAGCGAATACGCAGCCTCCTTCCACTCGCGATCCGTGTGCGCCTGGCTCAAGCGCTCGAGATAGACTGCCGACTGCGTGCAGAAAAGCTCAAGCATCTCGCGCTCGAGCGCGCGGTCGCCGAGCGTGTAACGCGATAGGTGGACGAGATCGACGGGCCTGGACGCTGGGCGCGGGCCGGGCGCCTCTTCCGTCTCGACCAGTAAAGCCGCTTCGCTCCCCATGACCATCCCTCACTCCATCCGCGGATCACATCCCGGGCGCCAGTCATGGCGCTCGATTTCGACGCCATTTTGTTGCAGTGCGGGAAGACCTAAGGCCCTTATAAGGCCCTATGCTGCCGCGGAACTGTTACTTTCCTGCAACCAACCGGCCCCGCCAGGCCCGATTTGCATGCTGTGGGCGCCCCAATTTATCGTGCAATCCCGGTTCCTTAAGCTGCGTAAACCATGCTTATCGATTAAACTTTTTTTAGCCCTAAAAATTCGTTAACGATGTCAGAGAGGGGGAAATGCGTCGGCGGCTCTTCCGGGCCAAGATCGCGAGCGGGAAGATTTTGGCCGTCCTGCTATCGAGGCTTTCGTGCCGCAAGGGCGGGTTCCGCGTGCAATGCGCGCAAATTCTCTCATGAGTTCAAGTCGTTTGCGAGGAACGCGTGATGGCGCAAGAACAAGCGAAGTCGCCGGCCGAAACGGAGGCTGCGGCGCTTGAAGCGACGGACGGAAGTCCATCAGTTGAGGGAAAGTCCAGTCTTGAGGCGCGTTTGGCGGAGGCGAAAGCGGCCGAGGCCAGCCAGGCCGAACGAGGCTCGGAACTGCCGAAGCGCATTACGCTCGCCGAGCGGCTGAAGGCGGAGCAGCGCAAGCGCGACGACGCGAAGCGCGTCCTCGAGGAGCCAGCGCCTCCCCCGAAACAGCAACAGGCCCCGAAACAACAACAAGAAGAGCCGAAGCCGCAGGCTCCGCTCGAGTTCGCTGAGCCGCAGAACGGGCAGCCTCAGCGCCAGCAGTTCACCCGCACACGCCGGCCCGCCGGACCGCCGCCGCAGCGCAAGCTCGGCATGCCCGCCAATGACGACATTCCATCGATTGGCGGGCTGATTTTTGCCCTGCAGCAAAGGCCCTCGAAGACGCCCTTTCTTGTGGCGCTCGTTGCCTCGATCGTCTGGTTCATCATCGGCGGATTCTTTGCCTACGGCCTGATCTCAACCCAGCTCGCCGGCGGCATGTCAGCGTTCCTCGGCAGCGCATCGGCGCTCACCGCGGCGATCGCGATCCTCGTGCCCATCGCCATCTTCTGGTTCCTCGCGCTGCTTGTCTGGCGTGCGCAGGAGCTTCGTCTCATGGCCTCGGCCATGACTGAGGTGGCGGTGCGATTGGCAGAGCCAGACCGGCTCGCCGAGCAGTCGGTTGCGTCAGTTGGGCAGACCATCAGGCGCCAGGTGGCGGCGATGAACGACGCCATCTCCCGCGCCATCGGCCGGGCAAGCGAGCTCGAAGCCATGGTGCATAGCGAGGTCGCAGCGCTCGAGCGGTCTTATGGCGAGAACGAGCTCAGGGTCAGGGGCCTGATCGGCGAGCTCGCCACCGAGCGCGAGGCGCTTGCCAACAACAGCACGCGGGTCAGCGAGTCGTTGAAGGGCGTCGGGGCCCAAATTGCCCGCGATCTCGCGAACGCATCGAGCACGATCGACAAAAAGCTCGCCGAACGCGGGCTGCAGCTCACCGAACTCCTCGTGGCGCGGTCGAGCGAGGCCGCCGAGCAAGTGCACAAGGCCCAGGCCAAGGTCGTCGAGGCCGTGCCTGGGCTGATCGACCGGCTGAGCAAGGAGCAAGGCCGCCTTTCCCAAGTGATCGAAGGCGCCACCACCAATCTTGCCGCGCTGGAGAGCGTGGTGAGCGAGCGCACGACGTCGCTGGACAACACGCTGCGGGAGCGCACCGAGGCGCTGCATGCCTTGCTCGGCGAACGCATCAACGGGCTGGAGAATTCCGTCGCGCAGGGCGCGCTCATGCTCGACCAGACCTTGCAGGACCGCACCGAGGTCTTCGCCGCGTCGATCGCGCAAGGCGCGAGCTATCTCGACAATGCCCTGAAGGAGCGCAACGAGGCGCTGCTCGCCTCCGTGGCGCAGGGCGTCGTCTCCCTCGACAACACGTTGCGCGAACGCACCGAGGGTCTTACCGGGCTCCTCTCGCAGGGCGCCGTCCTGCTCGACAATACGCTGCAACAGCGGATGAACGAGCTACAGGCCACGATCGGCGAAGGTGGCTCGCTCGAGAATATGCTGACGCAACGCACCGAGGGTCTTACCGGGCTCCTCTCGCAGGGCGCCGTCCTGCTCGACAATACGCTGCAACAGCGGATGAACGAGCTACAGGCCACGATCGGCGAAGGTGGCGGCGCGCTCGACAATTCGCTGAAGGACCGGATCGACGCATTCGCCGGCCTTGTCGCCCAGGGAACCGTCTCGCTCGAAAATATGCTGACGCAACGCACCGAGGGTCTTACCGGGCTCCTGTCCGAGGGCGCCGTCCTGCTCGACAATACGCTGCAGCAGCGGACCAATGAGCTGCAGTCTAAAATCGGTGAAGGCGCCGTCGCCATCGACAATACGCTGCAACAGCGGATGAATGAGCTACAGGACACGATCGGCGGAGGTGGCGGCGCGCTCGACAATTCGCTGAAGGACCGGATCGACGCATTCGCCGGCCTTGTCGCCCAGGGCACCATCTCGCTCGAAAATATGCTGACGCAACGCACCGAGGCGCTGACCGGCCTCGTTTCACAGGGTGCCGTGGCACTGGACAATACGCTGAAGCAGCGCACCGAGGCGCTCACGCAGTCCATCGCGCAAGGCGCGGTTACGCTCGACAGGACGTTCGGCGACCATACGAGCACGTTTGCTTCAGCGGTCGACGAGCGCGCCGAGGCGCTCGACAAGGCGCTCTACCAACGTACCGCCCAGTTCACTACGGCCGTCAATCAAGGAGCGATCGCGCTCGACCGCACGCTCGCCGACCGCGCCGAGACCTTCACCAACGCGCTGTTCCACCGCGTGCGCGCCGTTGAGACGGCCATTACCCAGCAGACCGCCGCGCTCGACAAGACCATGAACGAGCGCACGCAGCATGTGCTTGCGGCCCTCTCCGACCGGCTGAAGGCGATCGACGTCACCTTCGGCCAGCGCACGGCGGAAGCCGAGAGGATGCTCGGCGAGCATACGCGCACGGTGTCCGACGCCTTCAGCAAGCAGACCACGCAGCTCAACCAGGTCCTCGCCCATAACCACCAGCTCATGCAGCAGACCGCGGATCAGGTCGGCGCACAGTCGAAGGAAGCCGTGACCGTGCTGACCTCGCAGACGGGGACCTTGCGCGACGTGTCGCGTGGTTTGCTCGAGCAGATCCACGGCCTCACGCAACGCTTCCAGGACCAGGGCCAGGCCATCCTCACCGCGGCACAGGCGCTCGATTCCTCGAACACCAAGATCGACTCCATCCTGGAGAGCCGGCACCAATCGATCATCTCGCTGCTTGGGACGGTCAACGGCAAGGCGCAGGATCTCGACACCATGATGCGCTCTTATGTCGGCATGATCGAGGGTGCGCTCTCGCAGGCCGAAGCGCGCGTGAAGCAGGTCAGCTCCGCGCTCGCCCGCGACACGTCAGGCCAGGCGCAGCAGGCGCTAGCCCAGATCGTGCGCCTACGCGAGGAGGCGCAAGCGCATACCGCGCACGCAGTCAGCGATCTCAAGGGCAGCTTCGAACAGGTCATTACGCAGATCGGGCGGCAGCTCGAGCAGATGCGCGGCCAGTTCGATCAAACCTCGCACACGATGCGCGAAGCCGCGCAGCAGACCGCGACCAATCTCGACAGCCTGCGCCAGGAAATGCAGAAGCGCATGGAATCCTTGCCGGAGCAGACCGCGCAGACCACTGCCGCCGTGCGCAAGGCGCTGACCGAGCAAATCAAGGAAATCGAGGCAATGAAGCCTCAGCTCGCACACGCGGCACAGAACGTGGTCCCGCCGGCGCCGGTTGCGCCGGGGAGCGGCGCCGATCCTTACCGGCAGCCTCAGGGCTATGACACGCCGCGGACGCATCCGCTCGGCCCGCGCGGGGACGACACGAGGGGACCCTCCCCGATGCCGGGATTCGACACGCGGGGACGGCAAGTGTCTGGCGACAAGGTCACAAGCGGCCTCGCGCACGAGCCTGCGGGCGTCTCGCAAGGCGGCCACTGGCCCGTGGCCTCTTCCTCCCAGCCCGAGCCGGTCTATACGAGCGCGGCGCAGGGCTACGGCGCCCGCGGCGCTTCTCAGGCGCAGCCGCAGGTGCAACGCGGCGGCTGGTTTCGCATCGACGAGGTCGCCCGCGCGATCGATCCCAGGACCGCAGCCGATGTCTGGCATCGCTTCAGGACCGGCGAGCCCGGCGTGCTCGGCCGCCATATCTACACGCCCGATGGCCAGTCGACGTTTGACGAGATTGCCTATCGCTACACCAGCGAGAGCGATTTCCGTATCTCGGTCGACCGCTACATCAACGATTTCGAGCGGCTGCTCGGGGAGGCGGAGCAGTCCGATCCAAGCGGCCGGGTCGTGCACAACTACCTCACCTCGGACCAGGGCCGCGTCTATCTCTTGCTCGCGCATGCGAGCGGGCGGCTGCAATAGTCCCACATTCGATCTGACGACAGGCTCCCCCAGCCTGGGCCCCCTCCTCCTCAAGCGGAGCGAGGGGGCCAAGTGTTTTGGGGAGACCCGCCCAAACGCACAGGCGTCATTCCCGCAAAGCGGGAATCCAGTAAGCGCTTGGTTTGGAGCTTCCTGCGAGGGCGGGGATTACTGGGTTGCCCGGGCAATGACACTTGGCGGGGAACTGCGCTAGCCGCGGCGGGCGGCGATCCATGTGGTGATGTCCTGCACGACTTGCGTGAAGGCCTGGTTCAGCGCGGCGAAGGCATCTTCCGGCGCGTCTGACTTTGCGGGTACGCGCGCGTTGAAGCCCTTGGTGGCGATCACCTTGCCCGTGCTCAGATTGATCAGCTTGGCGAAGATGTCGACCTCGGCCGCGGCGCGCCCGGTCGTCACGTCGATCTGGAAGGCTCGAATCTCGGACGCCAGAGCGTATTGGCCATATGTGTTGCTCACGGCCTTGACCGCGCCGGAGTTCTGGAAGCTCTCGATCATCCGCGCCTGCACGAGGCGGGGCAACCGGTCGCTCCAGGCGATCCCCTTGTAGTAGGAGACCTGGTCGGGCTGCGGGCGGACCATCAGCCGGTTGGTTTCGAGCGTATGCACGGCGACCGGCTCATAGACGGCGAGCTGCCACGGCGCCTTCTTGACGCTCCCGGCAAAAGCCCGTGGCGCAATGAGATCGTAGGTCGCGGGGGCCTTCGACCCGCCGCCCGCGGCGCAACCCACCAGCCCCAGGCACACCAAGCCTGCAGCGAGAAGTGGCGCCGAGCGAGGCATTTCCGACCGCCCCCTGTTAAAGACGTGCCTCAACGGCCCTTAGATGGGCTCTACCGTCCTCGCGGAGTGTATTCCGGGACCTGGCTGCCACCAAGCAAAAAACCCCTTGGATTGGCCTCAAGCTTCTCGAGGATCCGGTTGAGGGTGGAGGCGACCTTGCGCCCTTCGCGCATGAAGGCCGAGAACTCCTGGATGCCGTCTTGGGCCTGGCGGGTCAGTCCGTCCATGTTCTGGCCGAGCGAGACTTCGAGCTTGCTCGCCAAAGATTTGAACGACTGGGCACCTTCCGACACGTCGGTCACCGCCTGGCCGATGGAGTCGCGCCTCTCGTTGAGCATGGTGGTGAACTGCTCGACATTGGTCAGCGTGGTGTTGATCGCCTTCTCGTTCTCCGCGACCACGTCGTTGAGGCGCTGCAGCAGCGCGTTGGCGTTGTTCATCACAGCGGGCGCCGCATCGAACAGCCCCTGCCCGCCCCCGCGGTCGGCGTTGATCGTGGGCACGGGATCCTCGGCCGTTGCCACGAGGAACGGCTCGTCCGGCGTGCCGGCCGTGATCTGAATGGCGCTCCCGCCCGTCAGCCCCATGGACTGGATGCTCGCGCGCGAATTCTCGCGCACCGGCGTATCGCTACGCACGCTGACGATCACTTGCACCTTCCGCGCATCCTCCGGATCGAGCGAAAAGGACTGCACCTCGCCGACCTTGATGCCGTTGAAGCCGACACTCGATCCGGTCGTGAGGCCGGCCACCGAATTCTCGAACACGATCTTGTAGCGCTTGCCGCCCGAACCGAAATTGCTCATCCAGAAGACGAAGAGGAAGGCGAGCGCGAGAACGCCGAGTACGAAGCCGCCGATCATCAAATAGTTGGCCTTGGTTTCCATTCAGACGGTTCCTTACACGACACGCATCAGGCAGGGATCCGCGGACGCATGGCAGGACTCGCTGCGCGCGCCCGCTCGCCGCAGAAATATTCCTTGATCCAGGGGTGATTGGGATGGTGCTGCAACTCGGTTGGAGATCCCGTCCGCACGATCTTCTTGTCCGCCAGCACCGCCACCCTGTCGCATACCGTGAAGATCGTATCAAGGTCGTGCGTGACCATATAGACCGTTAGCCCAAGTGTCTGTTGCAGCTTGCGAATCAGGTGGTCGAAGTCTGTGGCGCCGATCGGATCGAGGCCCGCGGTCGGTTCGTCGAGGAACACAATCTCCGGGTCGAGCGCAAGCGCCCGCGCGAGACCCGCGCGCTTGCGCATGCCGCCGGACAACTCGGAGGGGAATTTGTGCGCGGCGTTAGGCGGCAGCCCGACCATGGTGAGCTTGAGAAAGGCGAGGTCGTCCATCATCGACTGCGGCAGGTCGAGATGCTCGCGCATCGGCACCTGGATGTTCTGCAACACGGTGAGTGAGGAGAACAGCGCGCCGTCCTGAAAGAGAATCCCCCAGCGCCGCTCGATGGCGAGACGGGCCTGCGGGCCCAGCGTCTTGGCGTTATGGCCGAACAGGGCGACCTCGCCCGAGTCGGGCTTCACGAGGCCGGTAATCACGCGCATCAACACCGACTTGCCCTGGCCCGAGCCGCCAACGATGGCGAGAATCTCGCCGCGAAAGACGTCGAGATTGAGCCCGTCCCAAATCTGATGGGTGCCGAAGCTCTTGGCGAGCCCGTGCACGCGGATCACCACCTCTCGTTCGTTCTCGACGATCACACCCCGATCCCCGACAGGAACATGGCGAACACGGCATCGAGAATAATCACCAGGAAAATCGCCTTGACCACGGCGCTCGTGACATGCATGCCGAGCGACTCGGCGCTGCCTTCTACCTTCAGTCCTTCCAGGCATCCGACCAGCGCGATGATGATGGCGGCGAACGGCGCTTTGATCATGCCGGCCATGAAATGCTTGAAGTCGATCGCCTCGCGCAATTTGTCCATATAGGCCGAGGCGTCGAGGCCGAGGACGCCGAAGGCCATCACGCCGCCGCCGGCAAGCCCCATCAAGTCGCCGAGAAACGTGAGCAGAGGCAGGGCCACGACCAGCGCCAGCACGCGCGGCAGGACGAGCGTGTCCATCGGATCGATGCCGAGGGTGCGCATGGCGTCGATCTCCTCGCGCATCTTCATCGAGCCGATCTCGGCCGTGAAGGCGGAGCCGGAACGGCCCGCGACCATGATCGCGGTGAGCAGGATCCCGACCTCCCGGAGCGCGAGGATGGCGACCATGTTCACGGCGAACGGCTCGGCGCCGAACGGCTTGAGCTGCACCACGCCTTGTTGCATCACCACCGCGCCGATCAGGAAGCAGATCAGGGCGATGATTGGTACCGCGCGGAGGCCCGCGTGATCCAGGTGATGCACGAATGAGGTGACGCGGAAGCGCCAGGGCTGGCGCAGCATGCGCCAGAACGCAGCGGTCACCTCGCCGAGAAAGGCGGTGAGCTCGACGGCGTCGCGCCAGACGCCGGTCGAGGCCTTGGTCAGGTCTTCGCGGAGCCCTTGGAGCATGCTGCGCGTCTCGACCTCTGGGCGCTTGGCACGATCGCGGCTCTGCACCTCCTCGATGAGGATGCGGAAGGCTTCGGTGGCGCCAGCGTAGTGGGTGCGGAGCCCGCTCGCCTGCCAGGCGGCAGCCGTGCGTTGCAGAAGAAAAGCCCCTGCCGTATCGATCTCGGCAATGCCCGCGATATCCATCTCGCCGGTGAAGTCGGGCGTCGGCGGGATCGGCACGCGCAGGCGTTTCAGGGCGGCGTCGAGCCGCGTGGCCTCCGCCACGGTCCAGGCGCCGGTCGCGACAAGCCGGAAGGTCGTGCCCCTGAGCTCGACCCTGAAGCCAGGCGCGCGAGCTTGCGTGGGCAGGACAAGCTGATGGTCGCGCTTGAGCATGAATTCCTGGCTTGGCGGAGTTGACGGGGGCCCGCTGGAAGTCTCTGTTTTTGGACGAAAATGCGGCAGAAAGAAAGGCGTTATGGGTGAGGCTCAGACAGGCGATGAACGGCAGGCGGGTTTG
The DNA here is from genome assembly GCA_963821255.1 of uncultured Alphaproteobacteria bacterium. Lineage (GTDB taxonomy): Bacteria > Pseudomonadota > Alphaproteobacteria > Rhizobiales > Methyloligellaceae > Methyloceanibacter. Next base: position 851,337 of record CAWGCX010000011.1, read on the forward strand.
CGCCTTGCCGTGCGTGTCGAGCGCTGGCCCATTGCCGGCGCCTTTGCGATCTCCCGCGGCTCCAAGCGCGAGGCCGTCGTGGTCGTCGCGGAGGTCAGCGACGATACGCATATCGGCCGGGGCGAGTGCGTCCCTTACGTGCGCTACGGCGAGAGCGTCGAGGGGGTGGCTGCCTCCATCGAGCGCTGCGCGCCGAAACTTGCCCAAGGTCTGAGCCGGAGGAACCTGGCCTCGCTATTGCCACCGGGCGCCGCGCGCAACGCGCTCGATTGCGCACTGTGGGATTTCGAGGCGAAGCGATCGGGCCGGAGCGCAGCCGCGCTTGCGGGTCTCGGCGTACTCCGTCCGGTGCAAACGGCCTTTACCATCTCGCTCGACACGCCGGACGCGATGGCAGCCAGGGCGCACGCGGCAAGCGCCTATCCGTTGCTGAAGCTCAAGCTTGGCGGCGCGGGCGATGCGGAGCGGTTCGCGGCGATCCGCGAAGCGGTGCCGCAGGCGCGCCTCATCGCCGATGCAAACGAGGCCTGGCAAGCGCATGAAACCGAGTCGCTTCTTGACGCCGCAGCCACCGCAGGCGTGGAGCTCGTCGAGCAGCCCCTCCCCACCGGAAAGGACGCGGTGCTCGCGCAGATCGCGCGGCCCGTTCCGGTCTGCGCCGACGAATCCGTGCATGACAGCGCCACGCTCGAAGGGCTCGTCGCACGCTACGACGCGGTCAACATCAAGCTCGACAAGACCGGCGGCCTGACCGAGGCGCTCGCCACGGCAGAGCGCGCCCGCGCGCTTGGGCTCAAGATCATGGCCGGCTGCATGGTCGCAACATCGCTCGCCATGGCCCCTGCCCTGCTGATCGCGCAAAATGCCGATTGGGTCGATCTCGACGGGCCGCTGCTGCTTGCGCGCGACCGCGAGCCCGGTCTCACTTATGAGGGCAGCATGGTGCCGCCGTCGCCGCCCGAGTTGTGGGGCTAGCGCCTTGGGGCTGAGCCTCTAAGCCCGACATGGCCGAACGCGCTTCAGAACCCACCGCCCGACGCCCCGGCAAAGGTGAACCTCGCCGAGCATTATGCCGCACTCGAAGCCACGCCGCGCGGGCGGTGGTTCCTCGCCGAATATGCGCGGCGCAGCCGCGCGGCCGAGACCGACATGCTGCTCGAAGCGATCGGGCGGCTCGAAGAAGCGGTGCTCAGGCCGCAACGCCAGCCGGCACCCGCAGACGTCCTGGCCGAGCTCAAGGCGCTCGCCGAGGCGATCGCCAATACGCGCCGCAAGATCGCGCGCATCAAGCCGCCGCATCATCTTGACAAGGAGATCGTTGGCGCGACCGAGGAGCTCGACAGCATCGTCGAGGCGACCGAGCGGGCGACCTCCGAAATCCTCGAGGCCGCGGAGGACATCCAGGAAGTGGCCTGGACGATGCGCGAAAAGAGCGTCAAGCTTGGGCTGTGCGACAAGATCGACCGGCGCGCGACCGACATCTACACGGCCTGCTCGTTCCAGGATATCCGGCCAGCGGACGGCGCGGGTCGTTCGTACGCAGAGCTTCGTGGAGTAGCGCATCAACGCCATGATCGCGTCCTGCGACACGCACCGCATCCCCGGCAAGGTGGAAGACATCGCGGCGAAGATGGAGACCTTGATGGACGTTGCGTCGCGCGACGACGAGCATCTCCTGAGCGGGCCGCAAGGCATCGGCGAGGGCCTGAAGCAGGACGAGGTCGGCCGCATGCTGACCGGGCGCGCGGGCCCCGAGGGCGCGCCGGGCGCCCTTTCCCAGCTGCCCGGCGGCCGGGTTCGCGGCGCCGGACCCTCTGACCTTCACGGAACTCGAACCCGTCAAGCGTGCCACGCTATTCGGATAGCAGATTTTCCTTCAGTAATACCAATGGTTTAGTCGGGAACGCCGAACATTTTTTGGTGCCCTCTTGAAACCGAACCGGCCGCTAACCATTTCTTGGAAGACGCGAGTTCCCCCAAAGCGTCCCCCAAACTGACGCATGAGAGTGAAGCGACCCGGTCCCCCCCACCGGGTCGTTTCTTTTTGGCCCTGCGCCGCCAAGAGGGCGCAGGCCTAGCCAGCCTTGGAAGCAGCCAGATTTCGCGCTGCCAGCGCGTTCTCCAGGAACTGCCGCGCCGAATTCTTCCAGCTAAACGTCCGCGCATGCGACCGCGCCGCCTTGGAGTTGAGCGACAGCGCGTGGAGCGCCGCTTGCTCGAGGTCGTTCGAGAGCACGCCGGCGCGCGGGTCGGTCAGCACGTCCGTCGGTCCGCTGACAGGATAGGCCGCTACAGGAAGACCCGAGGCAAGTGCCTCGATCAAGACCAGGCCGAACGTTTCGGTCAGGCTCGGAAACACGAACACATCGGCCGAAGAATAAGCCCGGGCGAGATCCTCCTTCTCCTTCAGACCGGCAAATACGGCATCCGGATAGAGCCGCTCGAGCTCATGCCTTTGCGGCCCATCGCCGACCAGCACCTTGCGGCCGGGAAGGCCGAGATCGAGAAACGCTTTGAGGTTCTTCTCCACCGCAATCCGCCCGACATAGAGGAACACGGGCGCTTCGCCGAAAAGACGCACGCGCCGCGGCCTGAACAGGTCAAGATCGACGCCGCGCGACCACAGCATCAGCCGTTCGAAGCCGCGCGCTTCGAGCTCGGCCTTGACCGACGGCGTCGCCACGAACGTGCCGGCTGCGCCGCCATGGAAGCGCCGTTGCAGCCCGTACAACCATCCTTCCGGAACGGGCATGCGCGCCGCGATACATTCCGGAAAGCGCGTGTGATAGCTCGTGGTGAACGGCAAGCGCCGCTTGCGGCAATAGCGCCTCGTCATCAGTCCGATCGGTCCCTCCGTGGCGATATGGATGAAATCGGGCAGCGCCTCTTCGATGTGGCGCGCGACCGCACGCGGGCCGGCAAGCGCGAGCCTGATCTCTGGATAGGTCGGGCAAGGCAGCGAGAGAAACAGCGGCGGCGCGAGAAAGCTCACCTCGAAACCGAGCTTGGGTGCCTCGTGGGCAATCCGCTCGTAGGTGCGCACCACCCCGTTCACCTGGGGATGCCAGGCATCGGTCGCGACGAGCACCCGCATCAGGCGGCCGCCTCTAGCCCCTCGACGCGGCTAGCGGGAACACTCAGATCTTGGGATGGGCTCGTCCAGCGGATGATCTCGAAGATCCCATCTTCGGTCTCGGCCACCGCCGTGCAGCTTTCCACCCAGTCTCCGGTATTGATGTAGACGATGTCGCCCACCGGCCGCATGGCGGCGTGGTGGATGTGGCCGCAGATAACGCCTTGCGAGTTGTGGCGGTGGGCCTCCTGGGCGAGCGCGGTCTCGAACTCGCCAATATAGTTCACCGCGCGTTTGACCCTCTGTTTGAGATAGGCTGCGAGCGACCAATAGGGCATGCCGAGCCACCGACGCGTGATGTTGAGATGCATGTTGGTCCAAAGCGCGAGCGCGTAGCCCCAGTCGCCGAGCAAAGCGAGCCATTTGGCGCAGCGCACGACGACGTCGAACTCGTCGCCATGCATGATCAGGTAGCGCCTGCCGTCGGCCCCGACATGGATCGCGTTGCGCTCAATCGCGATGCCCCCGAAGCGCATGCCACAATAATCGCGCAGGGCCTCGTCGTGGTTGCCGGGAATGAGCACGATGCGTGTGCCTTTGCGGGCCTTGCGCAGAAGTTTCTGCAGCACGTCGTTATGCGATTGCGGCCAGTAGATGCCGCGCTTGATGCGCCAGAAATCGACGATGTCGCCGATGAGATAGATGCGGGAGGCATCGTGGCAGCGCAGGAAGTCGAGAAAGGCTTCGGCCTGGCAGGTCTTGGTGCCGAGATGCAGATCCGAGACGAAGAGGGCGCGATAACGCTTCACTCCGGTTTTGGCCTGCACCTTGTTGTTTCCCCGCGTTCAACACGATCGGCGGGGACTTAAGCTGTTTCTATTTCAGGCTTGTGACATTGGGAGGCGGTTTGCGGCGGCATGAGCGGCGGCCATCTCTCGGCGCGGATTGAAAAGGCGCTCGGCTCGCGCGTCACGCAATCGAGCGCGCTGCCGGTCGGCTTCGGGCTCGAAGGCCTTGAGCTAAGGCTGGCAGACGGGCGGCACCTTGCCGTGAAGGCGCGCAGCGGCCGCGCGGGGCCGAGCCTCGAGATCGAGGCTTATATGCTGCGTGAGCTTGCGCGCCTGTCAGAGCTTCCGGTGCCGCATGTGCACTATGCCGACGCCGATCTCCTGGTCATGGATTTTATCGAGACCGACGGCGGCGGCATCACGGAAAGCTTGGAGCGGCATGCCGGCGCGTTGATCGCGCAGTTGCATGCGGCTCCGCAGGAGCGCTTCGGCTATGCGCGCGACACGCTGATCGGACCGCTGCCCCAGGCAAATCCGCAGGCCGAACGCTGGGTGCCGTTCTTCCGCGATCACCGCCTCCTACACATGGCAGAGCATGCGAATGCCGAGGGGAGTCTTCCTGCACTGCTGATGCAGCGCATCGAGCGGCTGGCGGGGCGCCTTGAGGACTATTTGGTGGAGCCGGCGTTCCCGAGCCTACTGCACGGCGATCTTTGGACTGGGAACGTGCTGGTACGCGGCGGACGTATCGCGGGCTTCGTCGATCCCGCGATCTATTGCGGCAGCCCTGAAATCGAGCTTGCCTTCACCACAATGTTCGGGACGTTCGGGCGGGCTTTTTTCGAGGCTTATCAAGGGTCGATGCGGCTCGAGCCGGGGTTCCACGAGGTCCGCTCAGGCCTCTACAACCTCTACCCGACGCTCGTGCATGTCAGGCTATTCGGCGCGAGCTATCTCGCGCGCATCGATCAGACGCTCACCACGCTTGGATTTTAGGCAAAAAAGAACCGGCCCGGACGAACCGGGCCGGTCTTCCCTGCGAAACGAGCCGAACTCCAAAAAGGCATGGCCTTGATTTGCGGGCTTGGCTCGCCCCCCCATCGTGTTCCTGAGCCGTACGTTCCGAGTGCTTCAGGTCCCTCTTTCGCTCTGTTCCCAGTCTAGAGACTGGCCCCCCAGCCCCGTCCCCCGTCTGTGACGCAAAGCTAGCGCAGCCCGGCTTCGCGCTTCAACTTGTGCAGGGCCGAAGATACAAAACAGGTAGCGACTGTTGCGGAAATGCAAAACGGCTCTGGCGGACGGGTCGAAGCCGCTCACCGACGATCTAATTTCTGGTGTTTTTTCTTGATGTTATGAGGTCCCAGCGCGAGCTTGCGACGCACCTTGGAAGCGCGCCTCGCACCGCTTTCCGCCGCCCTCGAGGGGCAATTGCGGCGAAAATTTTGCAAGGCCTTGTTGCAGTTCAGCAACGGTGGGTTGGCCCGCGTTATGGGGTGCCTCAACTCCTTCGTCCGCAAGCCGAATCGCCCCGCGTTGCACCAGGGCCTTGTCACGGCTTGGGTCATCATGCAGAAACCCGCGCGAGGGGGACCTGCCATGAAGCTCCTGCGCATAGGTGATTTTGGGCGTGAAAGGCCGGGTTTGGTCGATGCGAACGGGCGCATCCGCGATCTTGGCAGCATCATCGATGATTTTGCCGGGCCGTCTTTGAGCCGCGACAGCCTCGCCCGTATCAAGGCGCTCGACCCGGCCACGCTGCCGCTCGTCGAGGGCAATCCCCGCATCGGCGCGCCGGTCGGCATCGTGCCGAAGTTCCTCGGCATCGGGCTGAACTATCGCGACCACGCCGAGGAGACCGGACAGCCCATTCCCGAAACGCCGATCGTGTTCGCCAAGGCAAGCTCCTGCGTGTCGGGGCCCTATGACGATGTCGTCGCGCCCGAAGGCTGGACGCGCATGGACTACGAGGTCGAGCTCGCCGCGGTGATCGGCGCACGCGCGAAGAACGTCTCAGGGGCAGACGCGCTCGACTATGTCGCCGGCTACGCCATCTGCAACGACGTGTCGGAGCGCGGCTTCCAGAAGGGCGGCCCCGGCGAATGGTTCAAGGCGAAGAGCCACGACACTTTCGGCCCGCTCGGTCCGTGGCTCGTCACGACCGATGAGATTGCCGATCCGCAGAAGCTCGATCTGGCGCTCGACCTGAACGGCGCTTGCATGCAGACCGGCTCGACCGCCACCATGATCTTTAGCGTGGCGCAGCTCATCGCCTATATCAGCAAGTTCATGACGCTGATGCCGGGCGACGTCATCACCACGGGCACGCCGCCCGGCGTCGGCATGGCGCGCGATCCGCGCGTGTTCCTGAAGCCCGACGACGAGGTCAGGGCGACCATCTCGGGCCTCGGCGAGCAGCGCTGGCGCGTCGTGGCGGAGAGCTAGCCTCGCTCCCACCATTCGTGAAAATGGTGGACTGGGCCCCTGCCCTTACCGATGGCGAGCGCGTCCGCATGCCTGAGCGCCTCGGTGAGATAGGCCTTCGCTGTCGCCACCGCCTCGCGCAACGAGGCACCCTTGGCAAGCTCGGCGGCGATGGCCGAAGACAGCGTGCAGCCGGTCCCGTGCGTATTGCGCGTTTCGATGCGCGGCGCCGCAAAGCGCATCTCGCCCAACGCGTCGCGGTACATGTCGACTGCCATGTTGCCTTTGGCGTGGCCGCCCTTGATCAGCACGGCGTTTGCGCCGCGCTTGCGCAGCTCTTGCGCCTGCCGGTCCATGCCGGCCTCGTCCACCGCCTCATCTTTCTCCAGGAGCGCAGCGGCCTCCGGCAGGTTCGGCGTGATCAGCGTTGCAAGCGGCAAAAGCCGTGCACGCAGCGTTGCGATCGCGTCCTTGTCGACCAGCGCATCGCCCGAAGCCGCAACCATCACCGGATCGAGCACGACCGGCACGCCCGGAAAGTCGGCAAGGCCGTCGGCGACGGCCCCAATGATCGGCGCCGTCGCCAGCATGCCGATCTTGATGGCGCCGACCTGCAGATCGCGGGCGACAGCCCAGATCTGTGCGCGCACGAAGTCCGGCGGCACGGCGAGCACGGCGTCCACGCCAAGCGTGTTCTGCGCGGTGAGCGCGGTGAGCGCGCTCGCGCCATAAACGCCGAGCGCGGCGAAGGTCTTGAGGTCGGCCTGGACGCCGGCCCCTCCGCCCGAATCCGAGCCGGCAATGGTGAGCGCGATCGCGGTCATGGCCGGCACACTATCGGCGGCACGCGCCCCGGCAAAGAAGCATTCAGCCGATCTTGGCGAGGCCTGGAAAGGTTTCCAGGATCCAGGCGGCGATCAGGGTCATGGAGTTCGTCAGGAACAGCACGCCTGTCAGCACAAGAAAGCCGCCGAGCACCTTCTCCACCACGGCGAGCTTGTTGCGATGACGCGCCATGCTGCGCATGAAGGGCCTGATGGCGAAGGCCGCGGCGATGAATGGGATGCCGAGGCCGAGCGAATAGACGAAGAGCAGCGAGACGCCCTGACTGACAGAGTCCTGGCCCGCGGCGATCGCCAGGATCGCAGCGAGGACGGGCCCGATGCACGGCGTCCAGCCGAAGGCGAAGGCGAGCCCGATGACATAGGCGCCAAGCAGGCCGGCGGGCCGCGCGTCGGCGTGGTAGCGCGCCTCGCGGTGCAGGATGGGAAGATGGATGACGCCTAAGAAATGCAGCCCGGCGAGGATGATGATGACGCCGGCGATCTTGCTGAGCAGCGGGAGGTTCGCGGCAAGCAGCTGGCCCGCGACGGTCGCGGTGGCGCCGAGCATGACGAACACGGTGGTGAAGCCGAGCACGAACGCGACCGAGGACAGCACCACGGTCCGGTAGACGTGGCGCGGCGTCTCGTCTTCACCGGTGAGCTGGTCGAACGTCGTCCCGCCGATGAATGCGAGATATGGCGGGACGAGCGGTAGCACGCAGGGGCTCAAGAAGCTCAGCACGCCCGCAAGCAACGCGCCGATATAGGTGACCTCCAAACCGCTCTCCTTGCGATGCCGTTTGCAGAGGGATAGTGGATTGCCGATCGAACGGGCAATGACAAGTCACGTTAGCGTTAGGGGAATCGCGGCGGAACGTGTCCCGGTGGTTCGAGGCCCGGCCGTCATCCTGAGGTGCGAGCGAAGCGAGCCTCGAAGGACGGCCGGGCACCTCACCATGACGGACGCAATGCCAGATGGAACGCTCAAGCCGCGGCGGCGCGGGCGCGCAGCGCGGCGTTCCTGATGGCGTCGATATTCTTCTCGTAGGCGCCGCCCTTGAACACGGCGGAGCCCGCCACAATCGCATTGGCGCCGGCCTCGACCACGAGCTTCACAGTGTCGGCATTGATGCCGCCATCGACCTCGAGATGGATCGGCCGCGCGCCGGTCATCTTGCGGATCGCGCGGATCTTGCCGAGCTGCGACGGAAGAAAAGCCTGGCCGCCGAAGCCGGGGTTCACCGTCATCACGAGAACAAGGTCGATCTTGTCGAGCACGTACTCGATCGCCTCCTCGGAGGTGGACGGCGTGATGCTGACGCCGGCCTTTTTCCCGAAGCTCTTGATGAGCTGGAGCGAGCGGTCGAGATGCGGGCCGGCTTCCGCATGCACGGTGATGATGTCAGAGCCCGCTTTGGCGAAGGCCTCGATGAAGGGGTCGCAAGGCGCGATCATCAAATGCACGTCGAAGATTTTCTTCGAGTGCGGCCGGAGCGCGGCGACCACGTCGGGGCCGATGGTGATGTTCGGCACGAAATGCCCGTCCATCACGTCGACATGGATCCAGTCGGCGCCCGCCTGATCGACCGCGCGCACCTCCTCACCGAGCCGCGCGAAGTCGGCCGACAGGATCGAGGGGGCGATGACGATGTCTCTGGCCATGGCTCCTTTTAGAGCACATCCCCCTTAATCAAAATCGTCATGCCCAGGCTTTATGGCGGGCATCCACGTCTTTTTCAGACCATGGCAAAGACGTGGATGGCCGGGCCTTCGCCCGCCGAAGCAAGAAACCCAGTCGCAAAGATAAGCAAGAGCTTCGGCCCGCGCAGGCGGGACAAGCCCGGCCATGACGAAAAGGTTGGGTGAAAGGGGCAGCGCCGCCTAGCGGGCGAGCGCCGCGACGCCGGGCAGCGTCGCGCCGCCGAGCCATTCGAGGAAGGCGCCGCCGGCGGTCGAGACATAGGTGAAGACGTCGGCAGCGCCGGCTTCGTTGAGCGCCCGCACCGTATCGCCGCCGCCAGCCACGCTAACGAGCTTGCCTTGCTTGGTCAGCTTCGCCACCTCGCGGGCGAGCGCGAAGGTCGACTCGTCGAAGGGCTTCGTCTCGAAGGCGCCGAGCGGGCCGTTCCACAGGACCGTTTTGATCCCCGCGAGGCGCCGTTTGAGGTCCGCAACGCTGTCGGGACCGAAATCGAGGATCATGGCATCGGAGGGCACCTTGCCGACCGGGCAGACGCGGACATCGGCGCCATCTTTCAGGGCATCGGCCACCACCACATCGCTCGGCAGCACGATCTCGCAGCCGGACCTGGCCGCGCGGGCGAGGATCTCCTGCACGGTCGGAACGAAATCGCGCTCGCGGAAGGAGCGGCCGATCTCGACGCCCTGCGCGGCGAGGAAGGTGTTGGCCATGCCGCCGCCGACAACGAGCTGGTCCATGCGCTCCACGAGATGGTTCAGCACCTCGATCTTGGTCGAGACCTTGGCGCCGCCGACGATCGCCATGACGGGGCGTTCAGGGCTTTCGAGCGCGCGGCCGAGCGCGTCGATCTCCGCCGTCATCAGAAGCCCGGCATAAGACGGGAGCAGTTTTGTGATCGCATCGACCGAGGCGTTGGCCCGATGCGCGGAGGAGAAGGCGTCGTCCACATAGAGTTCGCCATGGGCGGCAAGCGCCTTGGCGAAGACCGGGTCGTTCTTCTCCTCGCCGGGATAGAAGCGGAGGTTCTCCAGCACGGCCACCTCGCCGGGCTTGAGCTGAGCAAGCCCGCGCTTCACCTCCTCGCCGATGCAGTCGCCGATGAAGCGGACGCTCGTGCCTTGCATCAGCTCCTGCATCTTCTCGGCGACCGGGCGGAGCGAGGTCTCGGGATTGGCCACGCCCTTGGGGCGGCCGAGATGCGACAGCACCACGACCTTGGCGCCGTCCCGCGCGAGCTGCGCGATGGTCGGCAGCACACGCTCGATGCGGGTCGCGTCCCGCACCACGCCGCCCTCGATGGGCACGTTGAAGTCCACACGGACCAGCACGCGCTTTCCCGCGACGTCCACGCCCTCGATCGTCTTGACCTTCGAGAGGTCGAGGCCCGCGGGCTCTGTGCTCTGCCCGCCGCCTGCGTCGTTCATATCAGCCGCCCCATGGCGACCGCCGTGTCGGACATGCGGTTGGAGAAGCCCCACTCATTGTCGTACCAGGCGACGACGCGGCAAAACGTGCCGTCGACGACGGTCGTGCCCTTCAGATCGAAGATCGAGCTGCGCGGATCGTGGTTGAAGTCCGACGAGACAAGCGGCTTGTCGTTGACGCCGAGAATGCCCTTGAGCGGGCCATTGGCGGCGGCGGCGACCGCCTTGTTGATCTCCTCGGCCGTGGTCGGGCGCGCCGACTGGAAGGTGAGATCGACCAGGCTCACATTCGGCACCGGCACGCGGATCGAGGCGCCGTCGAGCTTGCCCTTGAGCTCGGGCAGCACGAGACCAACGGCCTTGGCGGCTCCGGTCGAGGTCGGGATCAGGTTCACGGCGCTGGCGCGGGCGCGATACGGGTCCTTGTGCAGCGTGTCGACCGTGCGCTGATCGCCGGTATAAGCGTGAATCGTGGTCATATAACCGTGCTTGATGCCGATCGCGTCGTTCAGCACCTGCGCCACGGGCACGAGGCAGTTCGTGGTGCAGGACGCGTTCGACACGACGTGATGCTCCTGCGTCAGCTTGTCGTGGTTCACGCCGTAGACGACGGTGAGGTCGGCGTTCGTGCAGGGGGCGGAGACCAGCACGCGCTTGGCGCCCGCCGCGAGATGCTTCGCCGCGCCGTCGCGATCGGTGAAGCGGCCGGTGCATTCCATCACGATGTCAACGCCGAGATCGCGCCAGGGCAGCTTCTCGGGCGTGGCTTCGGCAAGCACGGCGACGTCCTGACCGTCGGCCTTGAGGCGATTGCCCTCGACCTTGATCTTGCCGGGGAAGCGCCCATGCACGCTGTCGTATTCGAGCAGGTGGGCGTTCATGTCGGCTGAGCCAAGATCGTTGATCGCCACGAAATCGAGGTCCTTGCGGTCCGATTCGAGGAATGCCCGGAAGGTCAGCCTGCCGATCCGGCCGAAGCCGTTGATGGCGACGCGCTTGTTAGCCATGTCAGTTCTTACCCTTACCCTTCTTCCCTTTAGCCTTCTTGCCCTTGCGCTTCTTCGCGGACATTAGATCGCGCGCGGCCGCAGCGACCGTGTCCGCCGTGATGCCGAAATGCCTATATAGGTCTTGCGCAGGCGCCGAGGCGCCGAATCCGCGCATGCCGACAAAGGCGCCGCTCTCGCCAAGCCATTTGTCCCAGCCGAATTCGGCTGCGGCCTCCACCGCAACGCGCGGGGCCTTGCCCAGCACCGCGTCGCGGTAGCTCTCGTCTTGCGCTTCGAACAGTTCGCAGCAGGGCATGGAGACGACGGCAGCTTTAATCTCCTCCTCCGCGAGCTGCTTGGCCGCCTCGACGGCGAGCGACACTTCCGAGCCCGTGCCGATCAGCGTCACGTCGCGCTTGGCCTTGGGCTCGATCAGCACATAGGCGCCACGCGCCGACGGGTTCTCGTTCGTGGGAGTCGTGCGGAGCGGCGGCAGGCCTTGGCGGGTCAGCGCCAGGATCGACGGCGTGTCCTTGTCGAGTAACGCGAGCTCCCAGCACTCGGCGCACTCGACCGAGTCGGCCGGGCGGAACACGTTGAGATTGGGGATCGCGCGGAGCGACGCGAGATGCTCGACCGGCTGATGTGTCGGGCCGTCCTCGCCGAGCCCTATCGAGTCGTGCGTCATGACATAGATCACGCGCTGGCCCATCAGCGCCGAGAGCCTGATCGACGGCCGGCAATAATCGGTGAACACGAGGAAGCTGCCGCCATACGGCACGATGCCGCCATGCAGCGCCATGCCATTCATGGCCGCCGCCATGCCGTGCTCGCGCACGCCGTAATGGATGTAGTTGCCGGCGAAATCGCCCGCCTTCACTATCTTATGCAGCTTGGTCAGCGTGCCGTTCGAGCCGGTGAGATCGGCAGAGCCGCCGATCAGGCCGGGCACGACCGGCACGAGCCGCTCGAGCACCTTCTGCGAGGACTGGCGCGTGGCGAGCTTCGCGCCCTCACGCGCGAAATCTTGCTTGGCCGCTGCCACCGCCTGGCTGATCGCCTTGGCAATCTTCGCATCGACCGGATCGGTCAGATGCGCGCGCGCTTCAGCATCGAGCCGCCCCGCGGCCTTAGTCCAGGCCTCGTTGGCCGCGCGATGCCGCGTGCCGACGGCCCGCCAAGCGGCGAGCACCGGCTTCGGCACTTCGAACGGCTTGTGCCGCCAGCCGAGCTTCTCGCGCGCGCCGGTGACCTCCTCGACCCCGAGCGGCGAGCCATGGGTCGCGGCCGTACCGGCCTTGCTTGGCGCGCCATAGCCGATGACGGTGCGGCAGGCGATCAGCGACGGCTTGTCGGTCACGCTTCGCGCATTCTCGATGGCGAGCGCGACGGCCTCGGGGTCGTGCCCGTCGACGCTCGCCGTATGCCAGCCCGACGCCCTGAAGCGCTCGATCTGGTCGTCGGAGACGGAAAGGCTGGTCGGCCCGTCGATGGAAATCTGGTTGTCGTCGAACAGCACGATGAGCCGCCCGACCTTGAGGTGCCCGGCAAGCGAGATCGCCTCCTGGCTGATGCCCTCCATCAGGCAGCCGTCGCCCGCGACGCAATAGGTGAAGTGGCTCACCACGTCGTCGCCGTAGCGGACATTCAGAAGCCGCTCGGCGAGCGCCATGCCCACCGCATTGCCGAGGCCCTGCCCGAGCGGGCCGGTCGTGGTCTCGATCCCAGGCGCGTGGCCATATTCCGGGTGGCCGGCGGTCTTCGATCCGAGCTGCCGGAAGCGCTCGAGCTCCCCGATGCTCATGCCCGGATAACCCGTGAGATGCAGCAGCGCGTAGAGCAGCATCGAGCCGTGCCCTGCCGACAGCACGAATCGGTCGCGGTCGGGCCAATCGGGGTGGCTCGCGTCGAATTTGAGGAAGCGGGTGAACAGCACCGTGGCCACATCGGCCATGCCCATCGGCATGCCGGGATGGCCGGAATCCGCCTTTTGCACGGCGTCCATTGCGAGCGCGCGGATGGCGTTCGCCATGTCGGCGTGGCTAGCTTCGGGCAATGCCCGGTCCTGCGTTAGGGCTGCGGTCATGGTCCTCCCCAAGACGCGTGAATAAGCACTAACGCGGAATATTGCTAGTAGGCGCGGACGCCCATCGCCGCCTTGACGGCGTGATAGCTGACGAGGAGCTGGGTCAGCGCCAGGGGATGGCTTTTCCCTGCGCCGTTGCCGCCTTCGATGCGGCCGACCTGGTCGCGCAAATGACCGGCCTCGGGAATCAAATTCCATAACAGATCCTCGATCCGTTCGGCCCGGTCGTCGGAGATGTTGCCGCTGATCTCCAGCACGTCGACCGGCTTGCCGTCGCGGTCGCGGGCAAGCTCCATATGCATGCCGGCATTGCTCGACCCGTCGAACAGCGGCGTGAAGTCGGGATGCGGCAGAGTCGGCCGCAGGATGTGGCGCACGTCGAGCTGAGCGTCGGAACCGTTCGCCCCGCGCGCCCGCCGGAAACGGATCACGATGTCGGCGAAGGTCCGCTGCGGGTGGATGAAGTTCGCGCTGTCCGGCTTGCGGCGCTTCAGCTCTTCCAGCACCTCATGGCGCGTATAGCCGCGCCGCGTGGTGTCGCGGTGGATCTTCCACTTCAGCCTAAGATCCTCGTCGGGATCGAGATAAATTTTCACGTCGTAGCAGTCGCGCATGGACCGGGTCGTGTAGCCGAGCAAACCCTCGGCGATGACGAAGTCCTTCGGTTTGACGTATTCGGCCTGGTCGAGCGTGCCGTGGGTGTGATCGTAGACTGGCTTCAGGATCGGCTCGCCGCTCCGCAGCAGACGCAGATGCTGTTCCAGCACGTCGATATAGTTGGCGCGCGGGTCGAGCGGAGACAGTCCGGCAGCCGCGCGCGCCTTGCGGTCGTAGCGGTGATAGTCGTCGGTGCAGAACACCGTGCAGTGCTCTTCACCGAGAATGGCGGCAACGCCGCGCGACAGCGTCGTCTTGCCCGACGCCGAATCGCCGACGATCCCCAGGATGATCGGATGATCAACCCGCTCCGACATTGCGCACTCCGGGCCGTTCCTGCCTAAACGTCTTCAGTCTTGTTGTACTTGATTATGCCACGACACGCGCTGCTACGCTCACGAGGCGCTCGTTCGGAATGTAGCTCGTCATGATCTGCCGCTCTCCGGTGGCGCCGGTGATCATGAGAGTCTGAACCTTGTAGTGAGTCTTGCCGCGATCGACGCCTTCGAGAAGGAGGCCGGTGGTGATACCGGTCGCACAGAAAAAGACGTTGTCCGACTTGATGATCTCGTCGCGATCGTACCATTTCGACGTGTCGATGCCGGCGTCTTTCACGGCCTTTGCCTCGGTTTGCAGTTGGGGGTCAAGGCGGGCGAGGAACTCACCGCCGATCCCCCTGATGGCGCATGCTGACATAACGCCTTCAGGCGTGCCGCCGGTTCCCATTAGCGCGTCAATTCCTGAGCCAGGGATGGCGGCCATCAGCGCACCCGCCACGTCGCCCGCGGGATAGAGCGCTACGCGGGCGCCGGCCGCGAGGATGGCGTTAACCAACTCGCGGTGGCGCGGCTTCTCCAGCACGAAGACGGTGAGGTCAGAGATGTCTTTCGTGAGCGCCTCGGCGAGCGTGGTGAGCTTCTTGCCGGTGGGCCAGCTCGGGTCGATCTTGCCGCGCGCGGGCGCGCTCGCCACGAACTTCTCCATGTAGAAGGCGGGGCCGGGATTCATCATGGCGCCGCGCGGAGCCAGAGCGAGCACGAGAGCGCGTTGGTCAGGCCGCGCACGAGATAGCTCGTGCCTTCGACCGGATCGACGGCGATGTCGGCCTTGAAGGCGGCGCCAGGCCGCCCGAGCCGCTCGCCGCGCTGGGGCTGGGGTGCCTCCCCCTTTGTCGCCTCGCCGATCACGACGAGCGCATCGATGTCGACCTCGGCCAAGGCGTGACGCATGGCGTCGAGCGCCGCGCGGCCGCCGTCCTCGGCGTCGCCGCGGCCGATCCAGTTGAACGCGGCGCAGGCGGCGCGCTCGGTCACCCTGCGGAGCGAAAACACAAGCTCCGGATTGCTCTCCATGTTTTTTCCTCAACGCTCAGGCCGGCACGTGGGCTGATAGCGCGCCCCGTCTGCCCGGGCACTATGGGTCGGGCCGGACCCAACTTGCAAGCTCTGCGAACCGCCTAGGGATGGTCGGGGACCAGTCTGCGCGGGTCGAGCCGGTCGCGCAGCCCGTCTCCCAGCACATTGACCGAGATCAGGAGCAGGACCAGCACGAGGCCTGGGATGACCGTCACCCACCAGGCGCCGGCGAACATGAGGTCATAGCCGGACCGGATCAAAGTGCCGAGCGAAGGCTTGGTTACCGGCATCCCGAGGCCGAGGAAGGAGAGCGCAGCCTCGGCCATGATGGCGCCGGCGACCTGGGTGGCCGCGACCACGATCAGCGGCGAGGCGATGTTGGGCAATATGTGGCGGCGCACAATGGCCGCATCGCTCGCGCCGAGCGCGCGCGCCGCGCGGACGTAGTCCTTGGAGGCCTCGACCTGCGTGGCAGCGCGGGCGGTGCGGGCGAGATAGGGCCATTCGGCGATGCCGATGACCAGCACCAGCAGTGGCACGGCGAAGTGTCCGAGCGCCTCTCCTCCCAGCGCGGTGCGGAACAATGCGAGTGCAATGATGGCCATCATCAGGGTGGAGAGCGAGAGCTGGATGTCGGCTGCGCGGGTGATGAGCGTGTCCACCCTCCCCCCGCGATAGCCGGCGATCAGCCCGAGGGGGATGCCGATGGCCGCCTGGATCGCGACCGCGAGCACGCCGACCATGAGCGAGATGCGCATGCCGTAGAGGATGGCGCTGAACAGGTCGCGGCCTTGGGCGTCGGTGCCGAGCAGGAAGCGTGGGTCGCT
This sequence comes from uncultured Alphaproteobacteria bacterium, assembly GCA_963821255.1. Lineage (GTDB taxonomy): Bacteria > Pseudomonadota > Alphaproteobacteria > Rhizobiales > Methyloligellaceae > Methyloceanibacter. The sequence goes on from CAWGCX010000011.1 coordinate 867,483, forward strand.
GCCTTCGAGCCAGATCGGCGGGAGGCCGGCATCGAGCAGGTCGAAGCTCGCGAGATCGAACGGGTCTTGCGGTGCGATCAGCGGCGCGGTGAGGGCCGCGATGGCGGCGATCGCTAGCAGGATCGCGGCGAGCGCGGCGCCTGGATGGGCGGCGGCGAAGGCGCGGAGCGGCGCTCGGCTCGCACGTGCGGCGCTCGTGCTCATCGCGTGGCCTCGAGGCTGACGCGCGGGTCGAGCGCCAGGCTCACAATGTCGACGATGGTGTTGGTGACGACGAAGATCAGGCCGACGAAGACGAGATAGGTCGTAATGAGCGGTAGGTCGGCGCGGGTCACGGCTTCGAGGAACAAAAAGCCCATGCCGGGCCATTGGAACACCGTCTCGGTCAGCAGCGTGTAGGCGATCAGCGCGCCGATCTGGAGCCCGCCGACAGCGACGAGCGGGAGCAGCGCATTGCGGAGCGCGTGACGCAGCCACACGCGCATGGGCCGCGCCCCCTTGGCTCGCGCCGTGCGCACATAGTCGTGGCCGAGCTCGTCGAGCATGGCGCCGCGCACCAGACGTATGAACAGCGCCAGCATGATCGAGGAGAGCGTGATGGCGGGGAGCACGATATGCGCGAGCCCGTCGCGCGGGAGCAGCCCCGTTTCCCAAAAGCCGAGTCTCACCGTCTCGCCGCGGCCGAAGGCCGGGAGCCAGCCGAGCCAGACGGAGAAGATGGTGATGAGGAAGATGCCGGTGAGGAACACGGGCACGGAGATGCCGAGCACGCTGAGCCCGAGGATTGCCCTCGCGCCGCGCGCCCCTGGTCGCACCGCGCAATAGACCCCCGCCGGCACGGACAGGAGCAGCACGATCAGGCTCGCGGCGAGCACGAGCTCGAAGCTCGCCGGGAACTTGGCGAGGATCACCTCGAGCGTCGGGCGCTTGTAGATGGTGGAGGTGCCGAGATCGCCTTTGACCGCTCCGCCGAGATAGCGCGCGAGCTGCACCGGCCACGGGTCGTTCAGCCCGAGTTCCTCGCGCAGCGCCTCGCGCTCGGCTTCCGGCACCGCCTCGCCCACGATCTCGCGCAACGGATCGCCGAGTGCCGAGCGCACGGCAAAGGCAATCGCCAGGATCGCCAGCATGACGAGCGCGGCCTGTCCCAGGCGCCGCGCGAAGAAGGAAAGCCCCGCTGCGAGACCCGTCATCGGCCGTAAGCGCAAGCGTGGCTTAGGCGCGCGGCCCCTAGGGGCGTGGCACCTCGGCGCGCGGCAACGTCAGGGCATTGGCGAGAGCGGCGGCCACAGCCGCCTGCCAGGGCACGAGCAGAAGCGCGATCGTCTCGTTGGTGGCGGCGGGATAGAGCAGAAGCCCGAACGAAGCGCCGGCGCCCGCGACAGGCGCCCAGGCTTCGACCCGCCTGACCCTTTCGGTGGCAATCCCGGCCCCGAAGACGGTCAGCCCCGCCCCCACCGCGCCCGCCGCAAACCCTCCGAGCAGCCAGCCGAGCATCTCCCGGCTCTCCTTGGCGCCCGGCTCGGTGCCGAACAGCTCCGAGCTCACCATCAGGGTCAGCACGTCGTTCGCGGTGTTCACCGCGGCGAGCCAGCCGACCAGCGTCAGCACCATGGCGAGCAGGCATTTCCCGGGATCGCGGCTCGCCCAGAGCCACACGATCAGCGCCACGCCCGCGCCGAAGGCGATGCCGGCATGCAGCGGAACGCGCTCCGTGCTGATCAGGATCTCCGGCTCGTCGAGCGCGAGGTCCGCAAGTGGCGATGGCAGGCTCGAGACGAGGCCGGTCAGGGCTCCGATGCCGGCCGCAATCATGAGCGCCCGCGCCCTCGGCGGCGGCCTCGGCAACACATCGATCCTGAGGACGTCCCACGTCATGGCCGTTTGCGGGCAAATCCGGACGCGCCTCCGCCCCCCTTGTGGACACGTCCCGACTATACTTGAGCGGCGCCGAACTCACCATGCCCCCACGGGGGCTTCCGCCTTTGCAGTGACGCGGCACCCTGGTTTGGCCTATCCTCGGCGTGCTGGACCCTGAGGACGCATGCGCTCCATCCTCATCTGCCTGGCTGTCGTTCTTGGCTTTGGCATCGCCTCGGCGCGCGCGGAAGGCGAGCAATGCGGCGGCATCGCCGGGCTCACCTGCAAGGACGGGGAGTGGTGCGATCCAAGGCCCGGTTTGTGCGACGCCGCCGACGCCGACGGTATTTGCGTCACGCCGGTGGAGATCTGCCCCATGATCTATCTGCCGGTCTGCGGGTGCGACGGCAAGACCTACGGCAATGATTGCGAGCGGAAACGGGCGAAGGCCGCGAAGCGGCAAGACGGACCCTGCGAGTGATGGACAGCGGCCCCCTTAGCCGGGGCGCTGCGCTTCCGCGGCAGACTTGAGTTGGCTCAGGCCCTTCTCCATGTCGTCGCCGATCATCTTCTTGCCGTTCATCACGAGGCAGAGCGCCTTCTCCAGAAAGTTCTGGTGGGCGTTCATGGTCCAGGTTACCTGCGTCCGGTCGCCGTTCGGCTTGAAGGCGAATTGCGAGGTGCTGCTGCCCTCGAACGGCTTGACGAAGTCGACCTTGATCTTGACAAGTTCACTAGGCCGGCTTTCGACCAGCGTCATCTTGCCTTCGCCAACCTGATCGTTACCCGACCAGGTCATGACCGTGCCCTGCCCCTCCGTCGGACCTTCGAACGCAACCTTGGCGGCCGGATCGAGCTTGGCCCAAGGCGACCACGCCTCCCATTTGTGGAAGTCGTTCACCTGCGCGAAGACTTCGCCCTGAGGCGCGGCGATCTCGGCCGTGCGCTCGACATGGAGCTGCGAGGGCTGCATGGCGACCATGACCACGAAGATGAGGATGAGCGCCGCCAGGACGATGAGGATCTTTTTCAGCATGGGCTTCCTCCGCGTTATTGAATTCGCGAACCGCTCTTACTCGATCACCAGATCACCGAGATAAGGCATGTCAATGACGTTGAGTACCGGCTCGATATCGACGTTCTTGCGCGCGGCCCAGGAGAGATGCTGCCAGTGCAGCGGCAGCACCGCCGCGTCGTCGTAGAGGATACGTTCGATCTTCTTCAGCACCGCCGCACGCGCCTCAGGGTCGGTCATGGTCTGAGTCTCTAGCGTCAGCCGATCGACCTCGGGATTTGAGTAGTTGCCGGCATTGTATTGGCCGTAGCCCGTCTCCTTGTCGGGCGTCATCACCAGGAACTCGTAGAAATTCCCGGAGTCCTGCGTGTCGGACTGCCAGCCGATCATCATGATGTCCCCTGCCCGTTCATCGAAGCGCTGCCAATATTGCGCCTTGGGCATGGTCTGGAGATCGACCTTGATGTTGATCTTGGCGAGCATGGCCGCGACGGCTTCCGCGACGCGCGCGTCCTCGATATAGCGGTTGTTCGGCGCCATCATCGTCACCGAGAAGCCCTTCTCGTAGCCCGACTCCTGCATCAGCGCCTTGGCCTTTTCCAGGTCGTAGCGCGGCTTGAGCGCGGGGTCGTGGCCCGCATAGACCGACGGGCTGAGCTGGCCCGCGGCGGTCGCAAGCCCGCGCATGATCTTGTCGGCAATGCCTTCGGTGTTCAGCGCATAAGCCATGGCGAGGCGCACGCGCTTGTCCTTGAAGGCCGCCACACGCTCGTGGTTGAGCTGGAACATCAAGATGCGCGGGCTCTCCATGGTGACGAGGGTGCAGCAGGGCGCAGCTTTCAACCTGGCGATGTCGGTCGGCGGGACGGGCGCGATGAAATCGACGTCGCCCGCGAGCAGCGCCGCAACGCGCGTCGCCGGCTCCTTGATCGGCGTGAGCACGATCTTCTCGACATTGCCGGGAGAGTCCTTGTCCCAGTAATCGGCGAAGCGGTTGAGCTCAAGCCGCACGCCCTGCTCCCGCGCCGCCACGACGAACGGTCCGGTGCCCCCGGCATGCGTCGAGCCGAAGGACGCGCCGTGCTTGACGATCTGGTCCTTCGGCCGGCCGCGCTCGTCCTCGCCGGCATAGAATTCGCGGTCCATGGGGAAGATGTAGGTCGCAAGCGCGAGGACCAGCGGATAAGGCTTTTTGGTCACGAGGTCGACGGTGAGCGCGTCGACCGCGCGGGCGCCTTCGAACGGCTCGAACAGCGCCTTGAAGTCCGGGCTCTGCTTCAGCCAATTCACGGTCCACACAACGTCCTCGGCCGTGAGCGTGCGGCCCAAATGGAATTTCACGTCGGGGCGCAAATGAAAGCGCGTGGTGCGCTCGTCGATCTGCTCCCACTTCTTGGCGAGCCGCGGCTCGAGCGTGAGGTCCTTGCGGAAGCGCACCAGCGGATCGAACAGGAGATGCGAGAGCTGGAGCGTCGCTCCAGAGAGCTGCTCGTGCGGGTCGAGCGAGGTCGGGTCGGCGTCATAGGCCATGCGCAGCGTCTTGGCCTCGGCGTGAGTGGCAAGGCCGAAAGCGAGCAACGCGAGGAACAAGAAAACGAGACGCATGACTTAGGACAGAACTCCGCGCTAGTTCGCCTTGTTCAACTGTTCGAGCACCTCGGGCGGCAAGCTCGCGTTCTGCTCGTCGGAGAGGAACAGGATCAGCGAGGTTCCGATGGCGATGGCAAGCGGTACGGCGATGAAGAAGATCCCTGTGCCGATCTGGCTCCCGCCGGCCGATTGAGTCTCGAGCGTCGCGCGTTTCGGGTCGTGCGGGTCATAGCGTACGGCGACAGTCGAACCCGCCGGATATTTCGCCGTCATCTCTTCGGCGAGCGAGCGGCTCTGCTTCTCGAGATCGCCGAAACGAATCACATCGGATTCGTATTCCGTACCCGCGCCCTTGTAGCCGTAGCGGATTTGCGGCTTGTAGTAGGTGACCGTCGACCTGTTCCTCTGGCGGCTGACGCGGGTGGCGATATCCGAATCGAGCACCGTGCCCCCTGTGACGGGCCAGGTCTCGCTCGCTTTCGCGGTCCGGCGGTTCTTGATCCCCGAATAGATCAGATAGGCGCCGATCGCGCTGAACACGACGAGCAAGAGGCCGGCGATGACAAGCATGGTCTGCTCGGTGGTCAGGCCCGGTATGGGCTGCGCCGCGGTGGGGCCGGCGGTGAGGAGCGTCGCGGCGAGGGCAAGGCCCAAGGATCGGAGCGCGGTCGAGGGCGTTGTCATGAGCGAGGTCTCGCGTGGTTGACGGGCGGGCGTTTTGTCACCCGAAATGTGCGTCCGCGTCCACTCCCCTTTGCCTCGAGCGCCCGCCTCGTTAATGTCGGGCGCGGCTCGCGGGGGGGGCCAGCGGAAACGTGCGGAGGGGGCTAAGGACCGAGGGTGGAAGGATTTTTCGTCACCGGGACCGACACCGATGTCGGCAAGACCGTCGTCGCAGCGTGGCTCCTCGCGCAGCTCGATGGCGCGCATCTCGACGCTTGCTATTGGAAGCCGGTGCAGGCCGGCACCGTGCCGGAGACCGACTCTGCGACCGTACGACGGCTTTCCGGCGTGGACGGGGCGCGCATCCTGCCCGAGGCCTATGTGCTGCCCGAGGCGATCGCGCCGCACGAGGCCGCGCGCCGCGCCGGTATCGCCATAGACATGGCGCGGCTGATCGCGCCGCCTTGCGACGACGGGCTGTTGGTCGTGGAGGGCGCGGGCGGGACCATGGTGCCACTCAACAACGACGCGCTCGTCATCGACCTCGCCGAGGAGCTTTGGCTTCCCATGATCCTGGTGGCGCGCTCGACGCTGGGCACGATCAACCACACGCTGCTCTCGCTCGAAGCGATCAGGCGGCGCGGCCTGCCGCTCGCGGGCGTCGTGATCAACGGGCCTGAGACGCCGCACAACCGCGCCGCGATCGAGCGCTACGGACAGGTGGAGGTGATCGCGGAGATCCCGTGGCTCGACACCGTTGACCGGGCGGCGCTGCTCGCCATCGAGCCGGAGATCGATCTCCGCAAGCTTGCGCGGGCCGCGACGTGAAGGACGATCCGAAAGGCACATCCGCTCGCGACGTGCTCGCGCGAGACCGGCGGCATGTGTGGCATCCCTTCACCCAGCACGGGCTCGGCGAGACGCCGACCGTCATCTCCCGCGCCAAGGCCGCGTCCTTGTTCGACGCCGATGGCCGCGAGATCCTCGACCTCATCTCGTCGTGGTGGACCTGCACGCACGGGCATTCCCATCCTAAGCTCAACGCGGCGCTTGCCGCACAGGCCGCGCGTTTCGAGCATGTCATGTTCGCGGGCTTCACGCATGAGCCGGCCGTGGCGCTTGCCGAGCGCGTGACGGCGCTTCTGCCCGCGGACCTCACGCGCGCGTTCTACTCGGACGACGGCTCGACCTCCGTCGAGGTCGCGCTCAAGATCGTCTATCAATATTGGGTGAATCTCGGCCAGACCCGCCGCAGCCTGCTCGTTGCCTTCGACGGCGGCTATCACGGCGACACGCTCGGTGCCATGTCGCTCGGGCGCGGGTCGGAGATGTTCGGCGCGTTCAGCGACCTGATGTTCAAGGTCTGCGTGCTGCCGTTTCCTGGGACTTTCGAGGGCGACGAGGCGGTCGAGGCGCGCGAGGCTGAGGCGCTCTCCGCCTTCGAGGCGCTGCCCCGCGAGCATCCGCAGGAGATCGCGGCGCTGATCATCGAGCCGCTGCTGCAAGGCGCGGGCGGGATGCGCGTCTGCCGGCCGAGCTTCTTGAAGCGCCTGGCCGACGCGGCGCAAGGCGCTGGCGTGCTCCTGATCCTCGACGAGGTGGCGACCGGGTTCGGGCGCACCGGCACTCTGTTCGCGCACGAGCAGGCCGGCGTGGTGCCCGATCTGATCTGCCTCTCCAAGGGACTCACCGCCGGCTACATGCCGCTGGCGATGACAGTCGCGCGCGAGGCGGTGTTCGAGGCGTTCCTGGGCGATAGTTTCGACCGCGCGCTGCCGCACGGCCATTCCTTTACCGCCAACCCGCTCGCCTGCGCGGTCGCGCTCGTCTCGCTCGACCTGTTCGACGAGGAGCAGACCATGGCGCGGATCACACGCATCGAGGTGCGGCATCGCGAGATGCTGGCCGAACTTGCCGCGCGCGAGGACGTGATGCGCCCGCGCGTGCTGGGCTCGATCCTCGCGTTCGACGTGGAGGGGCTCGGCGCCTATCAATCCGCCGAGAGCCGGCGGTTGCGCGACTGGTATCTTGCGCATGGCCTGAACGTGAGGCCACTCGGCGAGACGCTCTACCTGATGCCGCCCTACTGCATCACCGACGACGAGCTAACCCGCGCCTATGCGGGGCTGGTCGAGGGGTTGGACTCCATTCGGCCGTAGACGATGTGCCAGGTGATGCTGCCGCCATGCGCTTCGTCGGCGGTGCGGATGGCGCGGCGCAGCGCGCCGGGCGGCAACGGCCGGTATCCGTCGCGCGGCGTCAGCCCGCCGACCGCCTTGATGCGCTTCAGGAATGCGAGCGCGCTTGCGTCGGGCGTCAGGCGTTCCTCGTGGATGGTGCCGGGGAGCCGCGGCAATTCCGCAAGTCCGCTCGGCAGGCCAAGCCCCGCAAGCACTGCGCGCCATTCCGTGAAGCTCTCCGGTCCGAGCGCGCTGTAAATCAGCACGCCGCCGGGGGCGAGCAACGCGCGCAGCCGCTCGAGGCTGGACGTGGGTTCGATAACCCAATGCAGCGCCATGCTGGACGCGATCAGGTCGAACGGCCCCTCCCCGCCGGGACGGCTCGCGTCCATGATTTCGAAGCTGATGTCGGAGCAGAGCGACGGCGCGAGATTGTGGCGGCATTCGGCGAGCATCGCGGGCGCCGCGTCGGTCAGCACGAAGCGTCCCTCGGGATAGCGCGCGACGAGATGCCGGCTGAACAGGCCTGTGCCGCAACCGAGCTCGAGCACGCGCGGGCGCGCGAGGTCCGGCAGCAGCCGCGCGAGTCGTGCTGCCACGTCGCGCTGCACGCCCGCATGCGCCTCGTAGCTTGGTGCACTGGCGTCGAAGGCCGCCGTGACCGCGGCGACGCGTTTAGAGTGAAGCGGCGAAGTCAAGGACATGGTGCGCGCACCATCTTGGATGCCTCAAGGGGAGAACGTGGCCACCGTCCCGCGACCAGTCGATGCCCGTTTCCTGCCATATCGCTTCGGTCATGGATACCGGCACGATGGGATCGTCGCGGGAGGCAAGAGCGCGCATCGGGCATGCGAGCCGCGCCCGCGCCGCCTGGGCGTCCCATTGCATCAGCCAGTCGAGGCCCTCGGCGAGGCGCTCGACGTTCAGCGCCTCGGGGAGCGCGAAGCCCGAAGCGCCGCAGCTCCGCCAGAACGCCTGGAGCGTACCGGCCGGCTCGCGCTCGAGCCCGCGCTGCAGCGCCTTAACCCGCGACGGGGCGATATGGCAGCAGAAGCAGTCGAAGCCCTGGATGCTGACCAGTGCCTTGAAGCGGCCGCCCCCCCGTTCGAGCAGCCAAAGCAACCCGAGCGAATGGCCGACCGCGATGGCGTCCTCGGGCCAGTCGGACGTGCCCTTGGGCCCGCCCGCGACGAAGCCGAGATCGATGAGCGTGACTTCGGCGCCATCGAGATGCGCGACGAAATCCGCCCAGATGCCGGCGTGGAAGCCCCACCCATGGACAAGCACGAAATGCATGGACTCAGAGAGGATAGACCTTCTCAGCGCGCTGGCCAGCCTTCTCTTTGAGCAGATCGGCCAAACGCTCAACATCGGCTTCGTTATGCGCGGCGGTGAAGGCGAGCCGCACCCGCGCGGTGCCAGTAGGCACGGTGGGCGGCCTGATCGCGGTCGCCCAGAAGCCGGCTTCACGCAGCATTTCGCTCAGCGCGAGTGCTGCCTCGGCGTTGCCAGTAATCAACGGGACGATCTGTGTGGAAGATGCGCCTGTGTCGTACCCTACGGCCCGCGCCCGCTCTCGGAAGCTCGCGGCGAGCCGCGCCGCGCGGGCGCGCTCGGCATCGAGCGCGGGCAGAAGGTCGAGCGCCGCGTCGATGGCGCCAAGCACCGGCGGCGACAGCGCCGTCGCATAGATGAGCCCGGCGCAGCGATTGATAAGATAGTCACGGACCGTCTCCGAGCAGGCGACATAGGCGCCGAAGCTGCCGAGCGCTTTGGAGAACGTGCCGATAGCGATCTCGGCCTCGTCGGAGAGCCCGCGCCCCCGCTCGCCCTGGATGCCGGTCGCGTGCGCATCGTCGACGATCAGCGTCGCATCGTGCGCACGAGCGAGGCGCCCGATCTCGGCGAGCGGCGCCACGTCGCCGTCCATCGAGAACACGCTCTCAGTCAGGATGAATTTCGGGCGGCTATCCTCTTGATACCGACTCAGAAGCTCGGCGAGGTGGGCGGCATCGCCATGCCGGTAGCGCAGCTCGCGCACGCCCGCAGCCTTGCAGCCGAAATGCATGCTCGCGTGGTTGAGCCGGTCGGCGAAGACGAGCGGCTCGGCGCCAAGCGCGGTGCGATCGAGTAGCGCCGCCAACACCGAAGCGTTCGCCTGGAAGCCCGAGGCCATGACCAGCGCGGCCGGCTTCCGCTTCAGCTTTGCCACCTTCTCCTCGATGCGCGCGAAGAGATCGAGATTGCCGGTGACGAGGCGCGAGGCTCCCGCCCCTGCCCCGTACAGCGTGGCCCATTCGCATGTCCGCTCGATCAGCTCGGGGCGGAAGCGCAACGCAAGATAGTCGTTGCTCGCGAGATTGACGTAGTCGCGGCCCTTCACGCGGACCGTGCGGGCGTCGCGCGGGGCCATATCGGTCAGGCTGCGGCGCAGGCCCTCGCTTGAGGCCGCGGCGAGAAAGGCCTGGTACCTGCTTTCGCTTCCCACCATGATCCTGTATTAG
>CAWGCX010000012.1:0-88614 GCA_963821255.1 uncultured Alphaproteobacteria bacterium
GAAGGGGCAACTGACGAGGTAGGCCATGTTCAAGCCGTTCCTATTGATGCTCTGTCTTGTTCTTTTGCCGAGTTGAGGTTGACAGATATTTGGTCTGGCCCGGTCAGGCGCTGGCATACAAGATCGGCGAGCTCAAGCTGCAGGAGTTGCGCAGATTCGCGCACGAAAAGCTCGGAGACCGCTTCGACATACGGGAGTTCCACGATCATGTCTTGAACGCGGGTGCCATCCCGCTCGATGTTCTGGACAGCCGGATACGCGAGTGGGCGAATGGTACCGCGGTCCACTGAGAGCCTCGCCCGTATCCTGTGACTCCTCCCGCCTTGCATTACTCCCTCAAGGCATTGATTTTGGAAATGCTGGGTACCCATGGGGGATACGCAAGGGTGAGGAGCACCGGGCGGGATCTGGCCGCGCAGTTGGCAAAGCTAGAAGCGGCCGGCTGCAACAAGCTGTTCAAGGAAAAACACTCGGGCATCGATGCGGGCCGTCCCGAGCTAAAGCGATGTTTGGAATACCTACGCGAGGGCGATACGCTGCTCGTCTGCTGTATCGCGCGGGCAGCTGGAGACGATTATGCCTTTCAAAAATGGATCGCATAAAAAATGGGGTGGCTTGTAAAGCCAACTTTTTGAACGCCCGTCCCGCAGATTGCTCTCGGTCCTGGTTGACCCAAGGTGGACTCTATTGTGTAACGCAGACGCAAGCCCACCCCCCGCGAGGCTACCGAAACTCACTTGAATGGCAAAGTCGCCCAAATTGTCGCAAGAAGTGAAGGGATTCCTCGACGAAGCCAACGCGGCCAGCGATCCGGCCAGCACCGCCTGGCTCGCCTTTGTCTTGCTTCTAACCTATGTGGTGGTGACGCTTGCATCCGTAGGCCACAAGGACCTGCTTCTCAACAGTCCGGTCAGGTTGCCCATCATCAATGCGGACATTCCTCTCGTCGGCTTCTTTCAATACGCGCCTGCGATGCTGCTACTGGTATACCTGTCGCTCCTGGTGCAGCACGTCATCCTGGCGCGGAAATATCGCAGGTTCACCGATGCGCTGGCCGCCTACGAGCTGAAGGCACGAACCAGGCACGTCGCCCGCGAGCGGGTACATTCCTACTTGTTCTCGCAGATCCTGGCCGGCCCCGAAGCCAATCGCATTACCAGGCTGATGATGCAGCTGATCGTCTATGTGACCTTCGCGGTGCTGCCGATCGTCACGCTGCTTTATTTCCAGATCAAGTTCCTCCCGTTCCATGAGGTGGGGATCACCTATTGGCATCGCTTCGCGGTGATCCTCGGCTTCGCGATGCTGATACTGCTCACGCCGATCATGCAGCATGCGCCGCCGAAGCGGAAATGGGACATCAGACTGGGACCGCAGGCGGAAGCCTGGGAGGCTTCGGGCCGGCAGATTGCTCTCGTGCTTCTGCTGCTGCCGATCGTCGTCGGCTTCAGCTGGCTGATCGCTACCGTTCCAGACGAATGGATCGATCGGCGTCTCGGGTTTGTTGCGCCCGTAACCGCCGGGATCGGTGCGGAGGGCGAGGCCAAGCTCTTGAACCCCATCGTGCGCCGTCTCGTCTACGACCGCATCCCCGAAGACGGCAATAAAGGATGGTGGCGGCGGTGGCTGTTGTCGTATCGCGTGCTCATCGTGGAAGACACCGATCTCGGCGCCGACGACGCCACGATCGTGCTTCGCGAGCGCAATTTCCGCTACGCCTTGCTCAACCGCTCGGACTTTCACCATGCCGATTTGACCTGGGCGGATCTCCGCGGCGCGCAATTGTGGAAGAGTTTGGCAAGGGGCAGGCTCAATGATACCCAACTGCAGGGTGCATCCCTGAAAGAGACGGAGCTTCAGGGTGCGCAGATGAGCTCGGCGGCGATGCAAGGCGCGGATTTGCGGGGCGCCCTGCTTCAGGGCGCCGATCTGAGTTACACCAAACTTCAGGGCGCCGATCTAAGAGGGGCGCAACTTCAGGGCGCGGATCTGAGGGGCGCCCAGCTTCAGGGCGCGGACCTGCAAGGGGCCCAACTTCAGGATGCCGATTTGCAAGGGGCGGAGCTTCGAGGCGCAGTTTTGGCCTCGGCGGAGATCTGGCTCGCCCGTTTCCCTCCCGGTCTCGTCGATCAATCGCCGGCTCCGCTTGGGTTGGCCGACGTGAAACTGTCGGCGCTCACACCGGAGGCGAAGGCGCAGTTGAGGCAGCTCCTCAATACCGAAATCACAGACCCCGTGGTGCGGCCGGTCGTGCTTGCGCGTCTCGATCCGATTCTGCGGCATGAGCCGCCAAGCTGGGAGGATTCAAAAAGCTGGGAGGACTACGCCGGCAACGCGAAGACGCCCTCGCCCGAGGACCTCGCCCGGTTTCATGCAGGTTTGGGTTGCGACGACGGCGAGGGCTATATCGCAACCAGCCTAGCTGGACGCGCCAAGGAATTTGATGCTGAGCATTTCAAGAAGGACTATGCCAAGCCTTTGGCACGCGCCCTGCTCGACGAGACTTGTAAGGGCGGGAAGGCGCTTACCAGCGAGACGCGGGCAGCACTCAAAAACCTAGCCGGAGTGAGCGCGAGATAAGCGTCTATGTCAGCTTGTGGCACTTAGCCGACATCAAGTCGGGCGCTGAGCATGTCGGCTTCTGGGGGGAAAGCGGACAGTGACCAACACCTGCTTACCAATCTCGATTTATGAGTACACGGCCTAGGCGCGCGGCTAGACGCCGTGACTCCTGCGTGCCAGGCTTCGGATCAACTTTCGCGCTATATAGCCACTTAGCGACAGACTATCGCCGAACTCTCGCAAGTTGCGCGGAAGCCTTCCACCCCCCAGCCCGTGCATTCAGTGGAGTCGTCGTCGTAGTCGACGCGGGCGCCGGTGAGGTTGCGTGAAATATAGCGCCGCAGTCTCCTCTCGGCCCTTCTGGTGGCCATGGCTTGGGTTGCACCGTGCGCCGTGGCCGTCAGTATTGAACAATCTTGCGCCTGTGCCTGTTGCGGAGCAAGGCTAAAGGCGGCAAGCATGCCAACTGTGGCAGTAGCAACCAATATTTTTATCATGGCACTCTCCTCTCGTCAGGTCGCGGCGCGTCTCCCACCGCTCAGGACCATCCAAATTTACCAGAGCATTGCCCAGTCGTCCATTTGTCCGCTGGTTATGGTTATCTGCTCCGGAGGGTCAATGTAGACTTGATCGCCGACGTAGCGGCGAACCACCCACACGCCGCCTCGAGCGCTTTTGCGATAGCCGATGTGAAGGCCCTTACCGATGCTCTGCCAGTAAGGCTTGCCGCGAGCCGCGAGTTTGCTGCGCACCTCTCGCCTCTCCAAGTCGAGGTTCTTCACTCGCCGCGCCAATGGTGCACCTATCTAAAGTGCCCGTCCGGCATAGCTTTAAGCTCGCGCGGCAGCTTGAAGGCGATGCTCTCTTCCGCGGTGGTGACGGCTTCGACGCTGGCCGAGAAGCGCGCCTTGAAAGCGTCGATGATCTCGTCCACGAGCACCTCCGGCGCGGATGCCCCCGCCGTCACGCCAAGCCGCCTGATGCCGTCGAATAGGCTCCATTCGATGTCGGACGCCCGCTCGATCAGCATGGCGAGCGGGCAGCCCGCGCGCTCGGCGACCTCGACCAGGCGCAGCGAGTTCGAGCTGTTCGGAGAGCCCACGACTATCAGCCGGTCGCATTTCGGCGCGATGCGCTTCACCGCATCCTGGCGGTTGGTGGTCGCGTAGCAGATGTCGTCCTTGCGCGGCACCGTGAGCTCCGGGAAGCGCTCCTTAAGCGCCGCGACGATCTCCTTGGTGTCGTCAACCGAGAGCGTAGTCTGGGTGATGACCGCAAGCCGCGAAGCGTCGCGCGGAACGAACGCCCCCGCATCGTCGAGCGTCTCGATCAGGTGGACGGCGCCAGGCGGAAGCTGTCCCATGGTGCCGATCACTTCCGGGTGCCCCGCGTGTCCGATCAAGAGGATCTCGAAGCCCTCGCCGAAGCGGCGCTCGGCCTCGATATGCACCTTGGAGACGAGGGGGCATGTGGCGTCGAGCACAAACATGCACCGGTGCCCGGCAGCTTCTGGCACCGATTTCGGCACCCCGTGCGCGGAAAATACGACCGGCGCGTCGGTATCCGGGATTTCGTCCAATTCCTCGACAAAGATGGCGCCCTTGGCCTCGAGGCTCTCGACCACGTAGCGATTATGAACGATGGCGTGGCGCACATAGACTGGCGCGCCGTATTTGGCGAGCGCGAACTCGACGATCTGGATGGCGCGGTCGACGCCGGCGCAGAATCCGCGCGGCGCGGCGAGATAAATGGTGAGCGGCGGGCGCTCGCCCTCTCGGCTTGGGTGTTTCGGCATGGCGGTCATCGGCGCACCGGAGTTGCCCAAGTCCGGCCTTGTCGCGCTCGCCCGGGGCGGATAGTTTTGCGCGCCAAAACTGGGGAACTGGGCAACCCGCGACATCATTCAGGCATCGAGCCGGCATATCAGGCGCGGATGACTGGCCTGTCAAGCCAAGGACTGGGTGAGTTGAAGCGCTCCGATCTTATCTGCCGCTTGCCCGCGTTCCGGCTCTTGGGCCTGCTGGTGTTGCCCCTGCTCGTCACGGGCTGCGGCGTCTCGAAAATATCCAATCCGTTCGGGTCGGACTCGGCTGACTCGGATCGCGCGCCCGAGCAACCCGCCGATCAGCTGAACCAGATCACGTCGGCTGGGTCCAATGCCACCTACCAGGAAGGCGCCGGGACCCACTGCCCGCAAGTCGTGGCCTGGCCGCGGGACCGTCTGGTGACGGTGTACCAGGGCGGCCAGACGGGCGATGCGAAGGCTGTCGTCCATCGCGGCGAGATCACCAAGCTGTCGCGCGAGTGCCAATTCTACGGCGGCCGCGTCGTGGTGAAATACGGATTCGCTGGCCGCGTGCTGCTTGGGCCGAAGGGCGGTCCGGGCACGGTCAGCTTCCCGGTCAATATCCGCGTCGCCGGCGCCGACCAGCGAACGCTTGCCACCGATCGCATGGTCATCGCGACCACCATTCCTCACAACAGCCCGGTCGGCTATTTCTCGATGGTGCGGGAGATCGCCTTCCCGATCATGGTCGGCGCGCGGCCTGAGGACTACAAGATCTTCGTGGCCTTCGCGCAGGCGGGAGGGCAGGGCTAGCTTCCGCTCTTTCAGCCGCGTCAATACTCCATTGCGAACATGACACGGACCGTAGCGTCGGCCGACGCGTCGGTCAGGCCGAACAGCACGCCGGCGCACTGCGCCAGATCCTCGATCTCGCCGAAGGCGAGCGCCGCCACCGACCAGCGCTCGGCAAAGCGATATTCGAGCTGGCCCGCATATTCCAAGTTTAGATTGTCGGTTTCCGCATGCTCGCCGAGCTGATCGACGATCCGTGGGTTCAGCGTCAGCAGGAATAACGAGATAGACGCCCCTGCCTGACATCCCCCTGACAAGGATAATCATCCACGACGGAATCGGGACGTTTTGAACTGACGGAAATGGGAGTTTTTCGGGCGATCCAAGCCGCCCATGGCCGCGCGAGGCGGTGCCAGAGGGCATCATGCGTGCGTATGGATGGTCATGCTCGGCCTCGGCCGAGCATCTCCGGCCGGCCGGTCCGGAGCGGCAGACGTACCCAATCGGACGGGGATTGCGCTCTAGTTCAGCTTGGTCTTGAGCGCGTCGATGCCTTGCTTGACGAGCTTGTCGGCAGTCTCGGGCGTGAGCTCGGCGGCGATCACCCGCTCGGCGGCGGCCACGGCGGCGTCCGCCGCGGCGGCCCGCACCTCGCGCAAGGCGTCGGCCTCGGCGCGCGAGATCTTGTCCTCGGCGAGCTTCATGCGCCGCTCGAAATGCTCACTCATGGAGCGGCGCGTCTCCGCGGCGAGGATCTCGGCCTCCTTCGCAGCCTGGGCCACGATCGCCTTGGTCTCCTTCACCGCGTCTTTCTGTTTGCGCTTGTAGTCTGCGAGCACCGCCTCGGCCTCTTCGCGCAGCCGCCTTGCATCTTCGAGCTCGGCCTTGATGCGCTCGGCGCGGGCATCGAGGGCCGACGCGAGCTTTCTGTGCACGCCGAAATAGAAGATCACGCCGAGGAACAGGAAGAACGAGACGGCGACCCAAAATTCCGGCGTGGCGAGAAAGTCCATGGATTTATGCCTTCCGCGCGGCCTCAACCGCCTTCTCGATCTCGGCCTTGGCGGGCGCCGTGCCGATCAGGCGGCGCACGATGTCGGAGGCGACGTCGACCGCCACGGCGTTCACGTCCTTCATGGCCGCATTCTTCGCCTTATCGATACGCGCCTCGGCTTCCGCGATTCTCTTGGCAAGCTCCTTGTCGAGCTTGGCCCGCTCGGCGTTGGTCTCGGCTTTCAGCTTGGCGCGGCCTTCCTCGACGATCGCATGCGCTTTCTGCTTCGCCTCGGCGAGCGCCTGCTCGTAGGCGGCGATAGCCTCCGCAGTCTCGCGCCTCAGCGCCTCGGCCGCCGCGAGATCCTTGGCGATATGGTCAGCGCGCGCTTCGATCACCTTGCCGATGCGCGGCAGGACGACATAGACCATCAGCAGGTAAAGCAAGCCGAAGGAGATGAGCAGCCAGATGATCTGCGGCGCCCAGTCCTCGGGGACAAGCTGCGGCATTGATGCGCTCCTCGCGCGAACGCTTGGCCTAGAACACGAACAGGATGATCAGCGCCACGACGAGGCCGAACAGGCCGGTCGCCTCGGCAAGCGCGAAGCCGAGCAACAGGTTCGCGAACTGGCCGGGTGCGGCCGACGGATTGCGCAGCGCGCCTTGCAGATAGTTGCCGAAGATCGTGCCGATGCCGACGCCCGCGCCGACAAGAGCGATCGACGCAAGGCCGGCGCCGATGAGTTTGGCTGCTTCTGGTCCCATTCCTCCCTCCATGTGAGAGTTCCTTCGATGGCTAGAGTTTAGTCCTAGTGATGCATGTGAAGCGCGTCGTTCAGATAGATGCAAGTCAGGATGGCGAACACATAGGCCTGCAGGAACGCCACCAGGATTTCGAGGCCGGTAAACGCGACCATGAAGGCGAGCGCGGCCCAGCCGCCGAGAAAGCCGAGCGCCACGACGAACGAGCCGAACACCTTCAGCATGGTGTGCCCCGCCATCATGTTGGCGAACAGACGCACCGACAGCGAGATTGGCCGCGTGAGATAGGATATGACCTCGATCACCACGAGCAGCGGCAGCATCACGAACGGCACGCCCGACGGCACGAAAAACTTCAGGAACTTCACGCCGTGCTTCCAGAAGCCGATCGCGGTGACGGCGAGAAAGATGAAAGCGGCGAGCGCGAAGGTGACGATGATGTGGCTCGTCACGGTGAAGGAGTAGGGCAACATGCCGAGCATGTTCAGCACCAGCACGAACATGAACAGCGTGAAGACGAACGGGAAATATTTCATCCCGTCAGTGCCCACATTGTCGCGCACCATGTTGGCGACGAACTCGTAGGAAAGCTCGGCGACCGATTGCAGCCTGGTCGGCACCAGCGAGCCGCGGCGCATGGCATAGACGGTAAACAGCGTGATCAGGCAGGCGGCGATCACCATGAACAAAGCCGAGTTGGTGAAAGAGGCGTCGACCCCGAACAGTTCGAGCTCGAAGATGCGCTTGATCTCGAACTGGTGCATCGGGTCGGGCAGGCCGCCCGCGCCTCCGTGCCCGCCCTCCGCGGCATATGCACTGCTGATCACGACAGATCGCCCCTAGTCATCGTCGTCGTCCACCTTCAGGTCCTTCCCCGGCGGCACGCCTTCCTGCATCGCCTTGGCGGTCCTGATCACGTTCAAAATCCCGGCGGCGGCGCCCAACAACAGGAACACCACCATCAGGAAGGGCTTGGTCTCGAGCCAGCGGTCGAGCGCCCAGCCGATAAATCCTCCGACCACTACGCCCGCGACGAGCTCCGTCGCAAGCCTGAGCGCCTGGCCCATCGCTCTCCCGCGGCCCGCGACATCCGGGTCGGGGGGAGGAGCGTGGCGCGCCTGCGCCGACGCGAGCTGCTCCCCAAGCGTGTCGAGCCGCCGCCGAATGTCGTCCGCGTCGCGGCCGCCTTGAGCGCGGGACGGTTCGTTCTCGGCTCCGGCCATTGGCACTGCTCGACTTCCGGGAGAGCCCCTGGGACCGGCTGGTCCTAAAGCTTGGCGCGCACTTTAGTTGGCCGCTCGCCCCTGTCAAGGAACTCAAAGACGGGCGGGAAAGGCCTCGAAACAGGCAAAACGGCCTGTTTTCAGTCGCGGGCGGACCAGGCCGCGGGGCCGGCCGTGACGGCCTTTCCGTCAGGCGCGACGGCGACGCAGAATCGCGTCATATGCACCTGGTCGAACACGTCGGCATATTTGATATAGCCCACCACGAAGAACGGGGCCTCGATGTCCGATTTGAACACGGTCGCCGGGCTGAACAGCCGGTCGGGCTCCAGGATCTCGCCGGTCGGGACGGCTTTCAAACTGTCATAGGAGGGGCGGTTCCCATGCGGCTCAACCTGGGTGAAGTCCACGAGCCACTCCTTAAGCAAAGCAGGGGTCTTGCCGTAATTCTCCATGGCGAGCCTCACGCTCGGCCGGCTCGGCAAGAGGTTGAGGTCCGTTGGGCCGCCGAATACATAGGCCCGCTCGGCGGTCGGGATGTAGCTTGCCGCCTTGCGTGCCGCGGTCGAAGCGCGGTGCAGATAGAACCAGATGAGCAGCAGGGAGGCCGCGAGCAGCCCCGCAAGCAAAGTGAGCGCGCGAGCGACATTGCTGAAGAGATCGAGGAGCCCCGTCTTGCAGGCAAGGTAGGCCGGCAGCCCGGCCAGGCCTTCGCTCAAGGTGCAGGGCCCACCCGCGGCGGCGCCCTCCTCCTCGGCGGCCGCTTCGTCCTGCTGGTCGATCGCGTGGCCGCCACCCGAATTGTCGGGACGGTCAACATTGCCGTGCCGCGCGATGCCGCCCGCCTGCCCCAAGATTTCCTGGGACATTGCCGGCTCCGCGCAAACAAGCGCGAGCAAAGCCGCAATCAATCTGAGCATCGCCCCGACGCCCCGTCCCTCAAGCCTTTCCCCGGGAAGGGTTATAACCGAATTGCAGCGAATTCCACCCCAGTTGATACCAGCCTCGTCATGGCCGGGCTTGTCCCGCCTGCGCGGGCCGAGCCGCTCGCGGGCGATACACCAGTCGCCGCTTCGGCGGGCGACGGCCCGGCCATCCACGGATTTAGGCGGCGGCACGGCCGAAACTCGTGGATGCCCGGCACTTCGGCCGGGCATGACGATAGCAGGGGTGCAGAGTGGAAAGACTAGCTCGCGTCGCGGAGACGCTCAGCGGTTTCGAGGTCGACCGAGACGAGCTGGCTTATCCCGCGCTCGGCCATGGTGACGCCGAACAGCCGGCTCATGCGCGCCATGGTGAGCGGGTGGTGGGTGATGATCAGGAAGCGCGTGTCCGTCTCGCGCGCCATCTCTTCCATCATGCGGCAGAAGCGCTCGACATTGGCGTCGTCGAGCGGCGCGTCCACCTCGTCCAGCACGCAGATCGGCGAGGGGTTGGTCAGGAACACGGCAAAGATCAGCGCCAGTGCTGTCAGCGCCTTCTCGCCGCCGGACAGCAGCGTCAGCACCTGCGCACGTTTGCCTGGCGGGGTCGCCACGATCTCGAGTTCGGATTCGAGCGGATCGTCTGAATCGACGAGCTTCAATTCGGCCGTGCCGCCGCCGAACAGTGTCTTGAACAGGCGCTCAAAATGCGCGTTGACCGTGTCGAAGGCTTCGAGCAGGCGCTTGCGGCCCTCGCGGTTGAGATTGGCGATGCCCTGGCGGAGCCGCGCGATGGCCTGCTCCACGTCGGCCTTCTCGCGCGTCATCTCTTCGAGCTGGAAGGCGAGGTCGCTCTCTTCCTCCTCCGCGCGGAGATTGACGCCACCGAGCCGCTCGCGATCGGCCTTGAGCTTCATGAGGCGCGCTTCGACCTCAGCAAGCGGAGGAAGCGACACGTCCGGCTTGACGCCGGCGAGCGTAATGCAGCCCTCAGGCGCGCAGTCGAGCTGATCGCGGATGGCACGGGCGCAATCGCCGCGCCGCTCGCGCGCGGATTCAAGCCGCGCCTCGCTCCGCGCGCGGGTCTCGCGCGCGGCGGAGAGGCGCTCCTGCACCTCGCGCAGGAGTTTCTCTTGCGCCTTAAGCGCGGTCTCGGCGATCGCCAACTCGTCGGCCGCCTTGGAGCGCTCGCGTTCGGCGACGGCTATGGCGTCCATCAACTTCAGGCGGCGCTGCTCGATCTCGGCCGGCAGATTGGCAAGCGCGGCGAGATCGGCGCTGGTCTCTTCCTCGCGCGCGCGCAAGGTGGCGATCTGCTCGCGCGCGTTCTCGATGCGCTTGCGCCAGAGCTCCTGCTCGGCCGCGATCGCCTCGATCCGCTCCTGCCTAATCTTGATCTCACGTTCGAAGCCTTCGAGGGCCGCGTCGGCACGCGCCGCGGCGCCGCGGCTTGTGACGGCGTTTGCTTGGGCCGCTTCGAGCGCGGCTTGGAGGGCCGCGAACGGCGCGAGCGAAAGCAGTGAAGCGGCGGCGGCGTTGCCCTGCTCCTCCGTCTCATGCAGGGCTGCGCGCGTCCGCACCAGCGCCTCGGCGAGCGCGCCGAGCTGCTTGCTCGAGGCCTGCGCCTCGTGCTCGGAGGCGGCGATCGCGTCGCGCACCCGGTCGAGCTCGGCATGCGCGTCCTTTGCCTTCTGCCGCAACGCCTTGGTGTTCTGTCCGGCGGTCCCGTAACGTGCCGAAGCTTCGTTGAGCGAAGCGAGCGCGGCGGCGGCCTTGGCCGAAGCGTCGACAGCCTGCAGCTTGAGCGCGGCGAGCCGGCTCCGCTCAACGAGGCGGGCGCCTGAAGCCGTCGCGGTGCCAGAGGCGACCGAATAGCCGTCCCAGCGCCAAAGGTCGCCGTCCCCGGAGACGAGCCTCTGCCCGGGCGCGAGCTTGGCCTGGAGGTCGCGACCGCGCGCGGCGTCCACGACGCCGATCTGGGCGAGACGCCGCGCGAGCACCTTGGGTCCCGTGACGAACCGGCTGAGCGGGACGGCGCCGTCGGGAAGCGCGGGATCGGCGTCGGGTGCTGCCGTCTTGCGCCAATGCGCCGCGGCGGTCTCGTCGGACGCGGCATCGAGATCGTCGCCGAGTGCCGCACCGAGCGCCTGCTCGTAGCCGGACGCGATCTCGATCTGCTCGACGATGGGCGCCCAGTCATGCGCGGGCTGCAGCACCTTGGTGAGCGTGGCAAGCTCGGTCTCGAGCTCCTGGCTCGCGAGCCTTGCCGCGGCCTCCACGGCGCGGGCCTGCGCTTCGTTCTCCTGCGCCGCCTCTTCTTCGGCCTCGGCGGAGGCAAGCTCGGCCTCGATCGACTCGGTCGTGGCGATGAGCTCGGCAAGCGTGGCGTGCAGCTCGGCGAGGCGTGTCGCGCTCGCGCCGGCCTCGTGCGCGGCAAGTTCCTGTTCGAGCTCCGCCGCCTGTTGCTGCAGAGAGGCAAGGCGCTCCGCGGTCTTGGTCTGCTCGCTTTGCAGCCTCCCGCGCGTGGCGCGCGCCTCGACGAGCTCGGTCGTGGCAAGGCGAAGCGCCTGCTCGGCAGCATCGAGCGTCGCCACGGCGGTCGAAGCGGTGGCGCGAAGCTGCGGCTCCTCATGGTCGCGCGAGCTCTGCGCATCGAGCTTGCGCGCCTCTTCGCTGAGCCGGCGCAGCATGCCTTCGGCCTCGGCGATGTGCTCTTCCTCGCGGGCGAGATCGCGCGAGGCTTGCGCGAGCCGCGTCTCGAGCTCCGACTGACGCGCCATGGCGCGCGCCTCTTCTTCTTCCAGCGCGTCGCGCTCGACATTCAGCCGGTGCAGCGCCGCAGCGCGCTGGGCTTCCGCGTCGCGCAAAGGCTGCAGCTTCTCGGCGGCCTCGGCCTGCTGGCGCAGCGCCTCTCCCTCGGCCTTGGTCTCCTGCGCCATCGTCGCAAGCGCGGCCTGGAACGCGGCCTCCTCCTGCTCGACCAGCGCGCAAGACGCGATCCAATGCAGATGATGCTGCAGCGCTTCCGCCTCGCGGATCTTGCCGGAGATCTCGCGGTAGCGCTGCGCCTGCCGGGCCTGGCGCCTCAACGCCTGCAATTGCGATGAGAGCTGCCCGATCAGGTCTGACAACCGGGCGAGATTGCCTTCGGTCGCCTTGAGACGCAGCTCCGCCTCGTGGCGGCGGCTGTGCAAGCCCGCGATGCCGGCGGCATCTTCGAGCACGCGGCGGCGCTCCTGCGGCTGCGCGTTAACGATCTCTCCGATGCGGCCCTGGCGCACGAGCGCCGGCGAGCGCGCGCCGGTCGCGGCGTCCTCGAACAGGAGGCGCACGTCGCGCGCCCGCGCGTCCTTGCCGTTGACCCTGTAGGCCGAGCCCGCCTCGCGCTCGATCCGCCGCGTCACTTCGAGCATGTCGGAATCGTTGAACTCGGCTGGCGCGCTACGGTCGGAATTGTCGACGAACAGCGTGACCTCGGCGCTATTGCGCGACGGTCGATCCTCGCTGCCGGCGAAGATCACGTCGTCCATGGCCGCGCCGCGCATGCTCTTGTACGAGGTCTCGCCCATGGCCCAGCGCAGCGCCTCGAGCAGGTTCGATTTGCCACAGCCATTCGGCCCGACCACGCCGGTCAGCCCGGGCTCGATCAGGAGCTCGGTCGGCTCCACGAAGGACTTGAAGCCGAGAAGGCGGAGTTGGGTGATCTTCACGTGTCGTTTGGCCCCTAAATCGATGAAATGTCAGACGCTATTGGTTAACGAAACGTATACAGCGTCACGACGCCCGCGACTCGATCAGGGCCTTCATCTCGTCGAAGGTGACCGCCCCTTGCGCCTTCTTCCCGTTGACGAAGAAGGTCGGCGTGCCGAACACGCCGAATTGCCGACCCCGCTGCTTGACCTCGGTCAAGCCCTCGATAATGGTTTGATTCGATAGGCATTTGTCAAACGTCTCGCGGCTCATGCCGCTCGATTTGGCGACGCCGTAAATGGCGTCGCGCCGCACTTCCTGGGTTACCCATTCGGCCTGCCGCGACAGGAAGGCGTCGAGCAGGAAGAAATACATCTCTTCGGGCGCGCAGCGATTGATGATGGCGGCGGCTCCCGCCGTGCGCCCGATGGGGAACTCCCGCACGATGTAGCGCACCTTACCGGTGTCGATATAAGCGCTCTTCACGCGCGGGAACACCTCGGCATGGAACTTGCGGCAATGCGGGCAGGTGAGCGAGGCATACTCGATCACCGTGACCGGCGCGTTCGGGTTGCCGATCGCGCGATCGCCGAGCGGGCCTGCGCGCAGCAACTCCTCGCGCGCCGGCGGGTCGACCTTGAGGGGGGTTGCGGGAGCGACCGGCGCGGGCCCGAAGCCTGCCAATGTGATCGCTGCGGCGATCAACGTCGAGGCACTGGCCAACGGCAAAATCATCCGGCGCGGAACCCTAGTGGCCGTGGCCGTCGTCGTGCGGCGCCTCCGAAACCGTGCCACCCGCAAGGATGGTCTCGAAGTCCTTGATGTTCTGGCCGCCGCGCAGCCGCTTGCCGTCGATGAAGAAAGTAGGCGTTGAGTTGACGCCGAACGTCTCGTTGGCACGCTTGCGCACCTCGACGATCTTGTCCTGCAGGTCCTTGTCGGCAAGGCACTTGTCGAAGCTCTCCTTGGAGAAGCCCGCTTGCCGCGCGATGCCGAGTAGCTTGTCCTGGCCCTCGGGGCCGGGCACCGCCCAGGTCTTCTGCGTGTCGAACAAAGCGCCGACCATCGGATAATAGCGGTCGGACACCGCGCAGCGCGCAACCATGAACGCTGCGAGCGCGTGCGAGTCGAGCGGGAATTCGCGCAGGATGAACTTCGCCTTGCCGGTGTCGATATATTTCTTTTTCAGCTCCGGAAACACGTTGGTGTGGAAGTTCGCGCAATGGCCGCAGGTCATCGAGGCATATTCGACGATGGTGATCGGCGCGTCGGCGTTACCGAGCGCGATGTCCTCGAGCGGCCCTTTCATCATCAGGTCCGACAGGGCGATGTCGCCCGTCGGGGGCGCCGCCTGCTGCCCCATGCGGGAATAGACGATGCCGCCGATGATGGCCGCGGCGACGCAGGCCGCGACGACCCAAAGGGCAGGCTTGCTGCTCTTGGCGGGCTCAGTCGCGGCGGATGAGGCGGCGGCTTTGCCGCTCGCCTTTTTCTGGGTTTTTGCCACTCTCGCTACTCCAGTAATGTGTGCTTGCTGTTGGGGCTACCGTGGGCGCTATTTCGTTGAAAGACAGGGCTCTGGCAAGTCCGACGAGCGGGTCCGCGCTCAACCTCTCGTGAGCCGCGCCCGCGTGGCCTGCCCAAGCCGCGCCAAAGCGCGCCGCAATCCTTGGTCCTCTATGGCGCCGGAAACGGGGAGGGAGGCCTCCGCTGGCGGCGGAGCGGGCGGAGCGGGGCGCTTGCCTAAGCGGGCGACCGGCGCTTGCAGGATGCGCATCTCGGTGATGGCCCGATAGCCGAAATAGCCGTTGACGCGCTCGAGGATCGGGCCTGCCCGGTGCTGCACCTCGATGGCCCTCGGGCCCGAGACCCGGAGCAGGAGCACCGCACCTTCGCCGCGCCGAGCTTTTGGGGCGTTCGCGGTTTCGGCCTCGTTGCGCCGCCGGGGCCACACGACCCGGTCGGGCGCGGTGAAGGTGGCAAGCTCCGCGCCCACGATGGAAGGCCAATCGGCGAGCAGCGCCGTCGTGGCGAAGCCCCGCGCGCGAGCCGCGGGATCGAGCGCGCGGGCGACATAGGCGCCGACGGGCCGCGCGCCGCCTACAAACTTGAATCCTGCCCTACGCGCGTTCTCGCTCATGCGCTCCCCGAGTGAACGGTGGATGGCCTGTCCAGCCTTCTTGCTTCGCTCTTTCCGAGCTTACACCATGGCGCGGAGAGACGCGCGGGCGGAGTGGAACTTATGCAGCGGCAACAGGCAGCGCTTGCCGAAGCGCATCGAGCGCGACCGAGCGATGCACTGCTCGCCTGGTATAACCGGGAGCGGCGGCATTTGCCGTGGCGCGCGGGACCCGGCGAGCGCGCCGATCCGTATCGCGTGTGGCTGAGCGAGATCATGCTGCAACAGACCACGGTGAAGGCTGTTGCACCGCGCTACGCGCAGTTCTTGCGGCGCTGGCCCGATGTCGCGGCGCTCGCCCGCGCTGAGGTCGGCGAAGTGCTCGCCGCCTGGGCCGGGCTCGGCTATTACGCTCGCGCCCGCAATCTGCACGCATGCGCGCGAGTGATCGTGGAGCGGCGCGGCGGGTTCTTCCCCGCGACCGAAGCCGAGTTGCGCAAGCTCCCGGGCATCGGCGCTTATACGGCCGCCGCGATCGCCGCGATCGCCTTCGGCGCGCGCGCGACGCCTGTCGACGGCAATATCGAGCGCGTCATCGCGCGGCTCTTCGCGGTGACGGCGCCTTTGCCCGAGGCGAAGGCCGAGATCAGGATGCTTGCGGAGAGCCTCACGCCGGAGGACCGCGCGGGCGATTTCGCCCAAGCCATGATGGATCTGGGTGCCACGATCTGCACGCCGCGACGGCCGGCTTGCAGTCTGTGTCCGGTGAGGCCGGATTGCAGCGCCTATGCGCAAGGCCTTGCGGAGGTGTTGCCCTATCGCGAGGAAAAGGCTGAGCGGCCGGTGCGGCGCGGCACGGCATACGTTGTGCTGCGCGCGGACGGCGCCGTGCTGCTGCGCGAGCGCCCGTTCAAGGGACTGCTCGGCGGCATGCTCGAAGTGCCGTCATCGCCCTGGGAAGAAGGCGAGGCGCACGAGAAGGGAAGCACGCGTCATGCGCCGCTCGCAGGCGACTGGAAGACGCTATCCGGCCGCGTCGAGCACACCTTCACGCATTTCCACCTGGAGCTTGCGGTCTTGCGTGCCGAGGTGGGGCTCGATGCGGCGCCGCAGCGCACCGCGCAGCCAGAACGTTGCCACTGGGTCCACGCCCGCGACCTTCATGGCGCCGCTCTGCCGTCGCTGATGCGGAAGGTGATTGCGTATGCGCTCGAGGATGCGTCGCGCGCCGCGGGGCTCAAGCCTGCGGCTCGAGCTTCTGCCGCGCGGCCTCACGCAAAGCATCGATCGGCTTGAGCGCGCCGTCAGCCTCGTAGTGCCAGAAGGTCCAGCCGTTGCAGGCGAGCGCGCCTTGCACACGCGCGCCGATCTTATGGATCGAGCCTTCGGCGCCCGCGCAGGCGATCGAGCCATCGGCGCGGACCCTCGCTTCGTGCCGCGCGGCGGGATCGTAGAGCGCTGTGCCGGGCAGGATCAGTCCGAGCTCGACCAGCGCGCCGAACGGGATGCGCGGCTCGGCCCGCTTGCCCTTGGCAAGTTTGAGCGAGGATGGATCGAGTGGATCCGCCGCTTCGATCCGCGCCGCGGCGGCTTTCGCGTAGAGCTCGTCCTGCTCGATGCCGATGAAGCGCCGCCCGAGCCGCTTGGCGACCACGGCCGTCGTGCCGGAGCCGAGAAACGGGTCGAGCACCACGTCGCCTGCCTCGCTCGAGGCGAGGATGATGCGGTGGAGCAACGCCTCGGGTTTCTGCGTCGGGTGCGTCTTGCGTCCGCAATCCTGCTTGAGCCGCTCGGCGCCCGAGCAGATCGGGAACAGCCAGTCCGAGCGCATCTGCAATTCGTCGTTCAATGCCTTCATCGATTCGTAGTTGAACGTGTAGCGCGCTTTGGGTGCGGTCGAGGCCCAGATCAGCGTCTCATGCGCGTTGGTGAAGCGGCGGCCGCGAAAATTCGGCATTGGGTTCGTCTTGCGCCAGATCACGTCGTTCAGCACCCAGAAGCCGAGATCCTGGAGCGCGGTGCCCACGCGGAAAATGTTGTGGTAGCTGCCGATCACCCAGAGGCTGCCGTCTGGCTTCAGCACGCGGCGGCAGGCCGCAAGCCACGTGCGGGTGAACGCGTCGTAAGCGGCGAAGCTCGCGAATTTGTCCCAGTCGTCGTCGACGGCGTCGACCCGGCTGTTGTCTGGCCGATAGAGCTCGTTCGCGAGCTGCAGATTGTAAGGCGGGTCGGCGAAGACGAGGTCGATGCTCGCGCGGGGCAACTCGGCGAGCTTCTCGATGCAATCGCCGACAAGGATGCCGTCGAGGGGGAGCTTAACTCCCCGTCTGTCCCCCACGCCCATGAAGCATCCCGCTACGCGATACTGAAACGCGCCCGCGCTTTCGCCGGGCCGTCGCCATGCTGGCGGAGCCGGGTAAAGGTGGCCTTAACTGCAGGCCAAACCTCTTGGCGGGAAACAGGTCATGAGCAAGGACATCGTTATGCTGCACGGCGCCAATGCCGCCGGCTGGTGCTTCGACAAATTCCGCGCGGTGTTCGAGGGCCAGGGCTTTACCTGCCATGCGCCTGATCTGATCGGCCATGCCACGGGCAAGGCGAATGCGGGGCAGGTCCTCAAAGGCGTGGGCATTGCCGACTATCGCGCCGAGATGGCGGCGTTCGTCGGGCGGTTCGCTTCGCCGCCGATCCTGCTTGGCCACTCGATGGGCGCGGTCATCGCGCAGCTTCTCGCCGCGGAGGGGCAGGCAAGCGCGCTCGTGCTGGCGGCGCCTGCGCCGCGTGCGGGCATCGTGCCGCAGACCGCGGCCGAGAAGAAGCTCGCGCGCGACCTGATGGCGGCCGGCGATTTCTGGACCAAGGTGCTCGACCCCGTCTTCGACCTCGCCAAAATCTATACGCTGAACCGCTTGCCCGAGAGCGAGCAACGCGCGGTGTTCGACAAATTCGGGTCCGAGTTGGGCCGGGCGCTGTTCGAGCTTTTCTTCTGGATGTTCGACGAGACCGGCGCGACCGCCGTCGATACGGGCGCGGTGCGTTGCCCTGTGCTGTGTCTCGCCGGCACCGACGACCGCATCGTCTCGCTGGAGACTGCGCGCGAGACGGCGACGGCCTATCAGGGCGCGCCCTTCTTGCAGCTCGAGGGCCACGGCCACCTGTTCCTGCTTGAGCCCGGCGCCGAGGAAATCGCGCGCCGCATTGCCGAGTGGATCCCTGCCTAGTCCTCGACGGAGACGGCCACGCGCTCGCCCCTTTCGAGCAGACGCAGCGCGCGCTCGACGGGCGCGAAGGAGCGCCGGTGATGCGTGCAGACGCCGTGCTTCTTCACGGCGAGCGCATGCTCGGGCGTGCCGTAGCCCTTGTTGCTCTCCCAGCCATAGCGGCGATAGCGGCGCGCGAGCTTCACCATCAGCCTGTCGCGCGTGACCTTGGCCACGATCGAGGCTGCTGCCACCGAAAGCGACAGCCCGTCGCCGCCGACGATGGCGCGCGCCGGCGCCGGAAATCGCTTCGGCACGATATTGCCGTCGATCAGCGCCGCGCCCTTCGGCAGGCCAAGGCCGCGATAGGCCATGCGCATGCCCCAGAGGCTCGCCTGCAGGATATTGTCGCGGTCGATACGCCGCACATGCCCGATCACGACCGACACGCAAGCCGTCGCCATGATCTCGACGTAGCGGTCCGCGCGCGCCTCCGGCGTGAGCAGTTTCGAGTCGTTGAGCCCTTCAGGGATGCGGTTCGGGTTGAGGACCAAGGCGGCGACCACGACCGGCCCAGCCCACGGCCCGCGGCCGGCCTCGTCGATGCCGACCACGGGGCAGGCATATTGGTCCATCATCGCCGCCTCGTATTCGAAGCTCGGCGCAGGGCGCGCAGGAGGCGATTCGGCGGGAAGTCCCATGGGCCGGGACTTTCGCGCAAAGCCCGCCTGCCATGCAACCAGTCAGGCGGGAAGCGCCGCCGCACTGTGGAAAACTAGAGCAGTTGCAACTGTTGGCCGGGGCGCGCCGGCGGCCTGAACAGGTCCTTGCGCAGCGAGATCTCTTCCTGGTTGAAGCCGAGCCGCTCTGCAGCAAGCTCGAACCTTCGGCCGATCATCCAGGCATAGGGCCCGTCGCCGACCATGCGCTCGCCCCACTTGGCATCGTAGAGCTTGCCGCCGCGCGTCGAGCGCATCAAGGCCAGCACACGGTTGGCGCGATCCGGGCAGTTCGACTTGAGCCATTCGGTGAACAGATCGCCGATCTCGAGGGGCAGACGCAGCAGCACATAACCCGCCTGCTTCACGCCCACCGAAGAGGCGCGTTCGAGGATGCGCTCCATCTCCATGTCGGTGAGGCCGGGGATCACCGGCGCCACCATGACCGCAGTCGGCACGCCAGCCTCGACCAGCCGCTCGAGCGTCTCGATACGCCTATCTGGCGTGCTCGCGCGCGGCTCCATGGCGCGGGCGAGCTTGCGGTCGAGTGTGGTGACGGAGAGCGCCACGCGGACCAGGCCGCGCTTCGCCATCGAGCTCAAGATATCGAGATCGCGCAGGACGAGCGCCGACTTGGTGACGATGCCGACGGGATGGTTCGTTTCGCTTAGCACTTCGAGGATGCGCCGCATGATGCGGTAGCGCCGCTCGATCGGCTGATAGGGGTCGGTATTGGTGCCGATGGCGATCGTCTCGACGCGATAGCCGGGCTCCGCAAGCTCGCGCTGCAGCGCCTCGGCCGCATTGGTCTTGGCGAACAGCCTGGTCTCGAAGTCGAGCCCGGGCGAAAGGCCGAGAAAAGCGTGCGTCGGCCGCGCAAAGCAATAGATGCAGCCATGCTCGCAGCCCCGATAAGGATTGATCGAGCGGTCGAAACCGATATCCGGAGATTCGTTGCGGGTGATGATGCGGCGCGCCGGGACTTCTTGCACCTCGGTCGCAAGCGCCTCGAGCTCGGCGAGCGACTCCCAGCCGTCGTCGACCGCCTCATAGGCGATCGGCTCGTACCGCCCGGAGCGATTGCTTACGGCGCCTCTGCCATTACGACGCCCAGCGTCGACGCCTCCAGCCTCGAGCGGCAGGCTGTCCGTCTCACGAAATTTCCTCAACGCGACCGACATGTCATCCATATAGGCGAGCATTAAGAACAAAGCAAGAACATTTGTGGTTATCCCCAGCAATTGGTTGCTCGCCCGCGCCTGCAAGCTATAAGTCCAAAGCCATGATTTCCGTGATTATCCCCACCCTCAACGACGAGCGGACTCTGGTGCCGACGCTGGCCGCGCTCGTGCCCGCCGTGGTGGACGGCATCGTGCAGGAAGCGATCCTTTCCGACGGAGGGTCGAGCGACGACACCCGCATCATCGCCGACGCGGCGGGCGTGCAACTGATCGATGCGCCGCGGGGGCGCGCGGCGCAGCTCGAAGCTGGTGCCGCGCTCGCGCGTGGCGACTGGCTGCTATTCCTCCCCGCCGGGACGGCGCTCGAGCCGGGCTGGGCCGAGGAGGTGCACGGTTTCATCGAGAGAGTCCAGAGTGGGCGGCGGCGGCAAGCAGCGGCCTTCTTCCGTTTCGCGCTCGATGACGATGGCTTCATGCCGCGCTTGTTCGAGCGCCTCGTACAGCTTCGCGGCCTCATGCTCGCGATGCCGCACGGCGATCAGGGCATGCTCATCTCGCGCAAGCATTACGAGCGTCTACGCAGCGTTCGCCGGCGGCCCAAGCGGAGCGAGATCGTGATGCTCAAATCGCGCGGCGTGACGAACGGCGAGCGTTACCAGCGCGACGGATATTTCGCGGGCGGGCTGCGCAATACCGGGCTTGCGCTGCTCAATTTCCTAAGCGCGCCGGCGCGTGCGCTCTCCCGCCTCTACAGCTAAGGTCCCCGCCGATCGCTTCAAATCGATCAACGATTCCTACGGTCACGAGGCGGGCGACGAAGCCCTGCGACTTTGCGCGGCGG
The DNA here is from genome assembly GCA_963821255.1 of uncultured Alphaproteobacteria bacterium. Classification (GTDB taxonomy): domain Bacteria; phylum Pseudomonadota; class Alphaproteobacteria; order Rhizobiales; family Methyloligellaceae; genus Methyloceanibacter. Next base: position 20,793 of record CAWGCX010000012.1, read on the forward strand.
TGGCTCGCACGCCGGAGGCTCTCGCCGGACGGCTTGGTGGCGACGAGTTTGCGCTCATCCTCAATGCCGCAAACTGCCGGAGGCCATCGAGATCGCGGAAGCGCTCCGCCAGCGGCTCTCAGCGCATCCTTTGCAGACCCACGAATCCGGTCACGCTGACCTGGAGCGTGGGGGTCGGCGAAGCAAACCCCGGCGATACGTCGACCAGCTACTGGCTCGCGCCGACCCCGCACTCTACGAAGCGAAGGTCGCGGGCCGCAATCGCGTGGTGGGCGCCGACGCAGAGCTTTCGGCGCGCACCTCGGTCGTCACCCGCGGCATCACCCGCGCCTCGGCGGTCTGACCGATTTCCGTCATGGTGAGGTGCAAGCGCCGTCCTTCGAGGCTCGGGCTACGCCCTCGCACCTCCTGGCTCCGCCGAAGCGAAGCCGCTTCGGCTTCGCCAAGGCGAGCAGGATGACGGCGCTTGCCTCGAACCACGCAGCGCCTTCGCCGACTAGGATAGAGCCTGCTTCACCATCAGCATGTCGCGCCAGGCAAGCCGCTTGGCTTCCGGATTGCGCAAGAGATAGGCCGGGTGGAGCGTGGCAAGCGTAGGGACTGCGCGCCCGGCGCAATCATAGCTCAGCCATTTGCCGCGCAGCCGCATGATGCCTTCGCTCGTGCCGAGAATGCTTTTCGCTGCCGCGCCGCCAAGCAGCACGAGCACCGCAGGGTCGAGCAGCTCGATCTGCCGCGCTAGGAACGGCGCGCAGGCTTCGATCTCCTCGGGCGTCGGCGTGCGGTTGCCGGGCGGGCGCCAATAGACCGTGTTGGTGATGTAGACGTGCTCCTCGGAAAGTCCGATCGAGGCGAGCATGCGGTCGAGCAGCTTGCCTGCGCGCCCGACAAAGGGCTTGCCTTGCAGATCCTCGTCGCGGCCCGGCGCCTCGCCGATCAGCATGAGCCGCGCCGTATCGCTGCCGCGCGCGAAGCAGAGGCTCTTGGCGGTGCGCTTGAGCACGCAGCCCTCGAAACCCGCGACCAGCGCTTCGAGCTCGGCGAGGCTTGCGGCCGCCTCGATCAGATTTCCTGCCAGCAAAGTCGGGGCGCGCGCCGGGCCGCTTGGAGCCGCCGCTTTGCGAGGAGAGGGCGCGGGCGCTTCCGCCGCGAAGCAATCGACCGGCGTCTCGCCGACCGCCTCATCGACGCCCATGGCCCGGTACCATTCGAGCATTGCTTCGGTCTCTTTCACCGGCGATGGCGGCATTTGCGATGCTTCTCCCAATCCCCTATTTGTCATTGATGAGTATCGCTGGGCTCCCCGAATGATAACAGGCTTTGCTCGACCCGTAGGGTGGGCAATGGCTTGTCCGTTGCCCACGCGAAGCCAAAATGGTGGGCACGGCGCATGCGCGCCTTTGCCCACCCTACGACGATCGGAGCCTGGGCTTTGAGCGAGACTGCCGAAACCGAGACCGTCGAACGCGAGACGATGGAGTTCGACGTGGTGATCGTCGGCGCAGGGCCTGCTGGGCTCGCCGCCGCGATCAGGCTTAAGCAGCTCGCCGCCGAGAAGGGCAGCGAGCTCTCCGTCGTCGTGTTGGAGAAGGGCTCAGAGGTCGGCGCGCATATCCTTTCGGGCGCGGTGATCGATCCGATCGGCCTCGACACATTGATCCCGGACTGGCGCGAGAAGAACCCGCCGCTCAAGACCGAAGTCAGCGAGGACCGCTTCTATTATCTCTGGAAGGACGGCGGCATCGGCTTCCCGAACTTCCTGATGCCGCCGCTGATGAGCAATCACGGCTGCTATGCCGGCAGCCTCGGCGCGCTCACCAAATGGCTCGCCGAGCAGGCCGAGGCGCTCGGCGTCGACATCTATCCGGGCATCGCCGTGACGGAGGCGATCTTCGGGCCGAATGGCGAGATTGAGGGAGTGCTTACCGGCGACATGGGCGTCGCGCGCGACGGCAGCCATAAGGACAGCTACACGCCGGGCATGGCGCTCACCGGCAAGTACACGCTTGTAGCCGAAGGCGCGCGGGGCTCGCTCTCGAAGAAGCTCATCCGCAAGCTCGGCCTCGACGCTGAGTCCGGGCCGCAGAAATACGGTATCGGACTGAAGGAGCTATGGGAGGTTCCGTCGGAGAAGCACAAGCCTGGCCTCGTGCAGCACACGATGGGCTGGCCGCTGCCTGACGGGATCGGCGGCGGCTCGTTCCTCTATCATTTCGGCGAGAACCTGGTGTCGGTCGGCTTCGTCGTGCATCTCGACTACGACAACCCCTATCTCAACCCGTTCAAGGAGTTCCAGCGCGCCAAGACGCATCCCCGCATCCGCGAGCATCTCGAAGGCGGCAAGCGCATCGCCTGTGGCGCCCGCGCGCTGACCGAAGGGGGCATCCAGGCGATCCCGAAGCTTGCCTTTCCGGGCGGCGCGCTGATCGGCTGCGCCGCAGGCTTCATGAACGTGCCGCGCATCAAGGGCTCGCACAACGCCATGCTGTCGGGGATCATGGCCGCCGAGGCCGCCTTCGCGGCGATCGAGGCCGGCCGCTCGCGCGACGTGCTCGAAGCCTACCCTGAAGCCGTCGCGTCAAGCGCCATGGCGAAGGAGCTCAAGAAGGTCCGCAACGTGAAGCCGCTCTGGTCGCGCTTCGGCACGCGGATCGGTGTCGCGCTGGGCGGCATCGACATGTGGCTCAACACATTGTTTCCCTTCCTCGGCCACACTCTGAAACACTTGAAGGCCGATTATGCGAGCTTGCGCAAAGCCAAAGACGTGAAGCCGATCGAATATGAGAAGCCGGACGGCGTGTTCACCTTCGACATTCTTTCGTCGGTCTTCCTGTCGGGGACGAATCATGCCGAGAACCAGCCGGTGCATCTCAAGCTCGCCGATCCTTCGATCCCGATCGAGAGGAACCTGCCCGAGTTCGCCGAGCCCGCGCAGTGCTACTGCCCGGCCTTCGTCTATGAGGTGGTTGAGGAGGGGGATAGGCTCCGTTTCCAGATCAACGCGCAGAACTGCGTGCACTGCAAGACTTGCGACGTGAAGGACCCTGCGCAGAACATCAACTGGGTGCCGCCGGAAGGCGGCGACGGGCCGAACTACGTGAATATGTAGTAAGCAACGAAAGGTCGCAGGCGGCCGGCCACACCCGCGCCGCTATTGGCCTGCAAGGAGCTTTTCGATTTGCAGCGGGGGAGGAAAACCGCTTAACCTCGGGTAGGAATTGTCCCGGAGCACCGCAGTTTGGGGCGGCGATAGCCGAAGCAATATGACGAATGCCGTGAGCGCCGGTCCGGGCAAATGGGTGCGGACCTCCCTCCTTGTTGCCGCGATCCTGGCCGCGCCCGCGGCTTATTCCGAGGTCGCGCCGAAACCTTTCGAGGAGAAGGCGGCGCGGACCCTGCTCGGCAATTATCTGTCCGGACGCATGGCCCGCGGCGATCACGACACGCAGGCCGCCGCCGGTTTCTATTCCAGGGCGCTCGCCGGCGACCCCGTTAACGAGGTCATCCTGGAGCAGGCCTTCCTGCTCGAAGCCGCTTCCGCCAATTGGGATCGGGCCGCCAAGCTTGCCTCTGACCTCGTCAAGGTCGAGCCGTCGCATCGTGTCGCGCGCTTCCTGCTCGGCTGCGAGGCCTTCAAGAAGGGCAACTACGCGGAGGCCGACGAGCATTTCGCCGCGGCGCGCCAGGGGCCGATCGCCGACCTCACCTCGACGCTCGCCCGCGCCTGGGTGCAGCAGGCCGACGGCAAGCCCGACAAGGCGCTTGCCACGCTCGACAGCCTGAGCAACGCGGATTGGGCGCAATTCTATCAGCGCTATCACCGGGCGCTCATCGCCGACCTTTCGAGCCGGCACGAGCTCGCCCGCCAGGCTTATGCGCAGGCCTTCAAGAAGAATCCGACCACGCTCAGGGTTGCCGAGGCCTATGCGCGCCACGCGGTGAACAACAAGAACCGCAAGCTCGCCGTCCAGACGCTCAAATCGCATATCGACAAGACCAACACCCATCCTCTGTCGGAAGCGCTGCTCACCGAGATCAACGACGGCGGAACGCCGCCGCTTCTCGTCGCTTCCCCGCAAGACGGTCTTGCCGAGGTGTTCTACGGCATCGGCGATGCGCTGGCGGGCGAGGGCGGGCTCGACATGGGCATCATCTTCCTCCAGTTCGCTCTCTACGTTAAGCCGGACTTCCCGCTCGCCTATGTGGCGCTCGCCGAGGCCTATGACGGCGCCAAGAAATACGATCTCGAGATGCTGGCCTTGGATCGCATCACCAAGGACTCGCCGCTTTGGCTGAACGTTCAGGTCCAGAAGGCTTTCGCGCTGAACTCGCTCGAGCGGGTCGACGACGCGAAGGCCGTGCTCGACAGACTGATCACCGCCGACCCGAAGGACATCCGCCCGCTCGATGCGCTCGGCAACATTCTCCGGTCGCATGAGCGCTACGGCGAGGCGCGCGACTATTATGCGAAGGCGATCGAGCTGCTCGGCAAGCCCAATAAAGAGAACTGGGCGCTCTATTATTCGCGCGGGGTGTGCCATGAGCGGCTGAAGAACTGGCCCGACGCCGAGGTCGATTTCAAACAGGCGCTGGAGCTCGCGCCCGACGAGTCGCTGGTGCTCAATTATCTCGGCTATTCCTGGGTAGACCAGGGCCGCAACCTCAAGCAGGCTATGGAGTACATCCGCAAGGCGGTGAAGCTGAAGCCTGACGACGGCTACTATGTCGACAGCCTCGGCTGGGCCTATTACCGCCTCGGCAACATGGCCGCCGCGGTCGAGCACCTCGAGCGCGCCGTCGAGTTGAAGCCCGACGATCCGATCATCAACGATCATCTCGGAGATGCCTATTGGCGCGTCGGCCGCACGCTCGAAGCGAAATATCAGTGGCAGCAGGCGCTCACGCTCAAACCCGAGAACGATCTGATCGACACGATCAAGCAGAAGATCGTTTCGGGACTGACCCAGCCCGCCGAGACCAAGGCCGCAGCCGACACTGCTGCCCAGGCTACCGGCCAGAAAATGCAGTAGGCCTCTCGGGTGGAACCGCGGGTGAGTTCCATCCGCGAGCTTGCCAGGGCCAAGATCAATCTCACGCTTCGCGTGCTCGGGCGCCGCGCCGACGGCTTTCATGCGCTCGAGAGCCTCGTCGCCTTCGCCGAAACGCACGACGTGGTCGAGCTGGATCCGGGAGACGGTATTTCGCTCGACGTGGAAGGCCCGTTTGGCGGCGCGCTAGACGGTAACAACCTGGTCTCGCGGGCCGCCGAGGCGGCTAAGGCTGCCGGTAACGCCGTCATGCTCGGCCGCTTCCGTCTGGTGAAGCACTTGCCGGTCGCGGCAGGTCTTGGCGGCGGGTCGGCTGACGCGGCAGCTGCCTTGCGGCTTATCGCACGCGCCAATCCGGGGGCTCTCGCTGGCGAGGCTCTTACCTCGATCGCCACGCGGCTTGGCTCCGACGTTGCGGTGTGCCTGGCAAGCAAGCCAGCGATGATCCTGGGCCGCGGCGAGATCGTGCGGCCCGCGCGCGGCTTTCCGTCTTGCGGCGTAGTGCTCGCCAATCCGGGCGTGCCGCTTGCGACGGCTTCGGTCTATGCGGCGCTTAATGCCCCGCCGTCTGCCGCGTCGGGGGAGAGCGCAGAGCCGCCTGACTTCAGGGGCGATTTCGCAGCGCTTGCAGCTTACATGCTTGCCCAGGGCAACGATCTCGAAGGCACGGCCGCGCGGCTTGCCCCACCGATCAATGAAGTCCTTGCTGCCCTAAGCGGCCTGCCCGGCGTGCGCGTCGCGCGGCTTTCGGGTAGCGGGCCGACCTGCTTTGGCCTGTTCGCCAGCGAAGACCAGGCGCGCCGCGCCGCGGCCGCTCTTGCTGGTCAACACCCCAATTGGTGGGTTATCGCGACTAGGCTCGGCGCTCCAGATTCCTGACAGGCATCAACAGTCTCTCGTCATGGCCGGGCTTGTCCCGGCCATCCACGGATTTGCCAACTGCAGGCCGAAATTCGTGGATGCCCGGCACTCCGGCCGGGCATGACGAAGCTCTGAATGAATGGCGTTAAAACGGGCGGTCGACGCAGAACTCGATCGCTTCGAGCAATGCGGCCTTTGGCTCGCTCTCGGGGAAGATGGCGAGCGCGTCGCGGGCAATCGAGCCGTAATGGCGCGCCCGCTCCATCGTGTCGTGCAGCGCATTGTGGCGCGCCATCAGCCGCATGGCCTCCGCAAGGTCGTCGTCGCCGGTGTCGCCTTCCTTAAGCGTGCGCTCCCAGAACGCGCGCTCGGTAGACGTGCCGCGCCGGTAGCACAACACGACCGGCAACGTGATCATCCCTTCGCGGAAATCGTCGCCCACGCTCTTGCCGAGCATCGAAGGCTCGCCGGAATAATCGAGAGCGTCGTCGACGAGCTGGAAGGCAAGCCCGAGATTGCGGCCATAGGACCTGAGCGCGGCGGCTTCCGATTTCGGCCGCTCGGCGACAGCCGCGCCGACCTCGGCCGCAGCCGCGAACAAAGCCGCGGTCTTGGCGTCGATCACGGCGAGATAGTCGTCCTCGGTGGTCTCCGTGTTCTTGGCGGTGATGAGCTGCATCACCTCGCCCTCGGCGATCACCGCCGCAGCGTCGGACAAGATGCGCAGAGCGCCGAGCGAGCCCACGTCAACCATCATCTTGAAGGCCTGGCCGAGGAGGAAATCGCCGACCAGCACGCTCGCCTCGTTGCCCCAGAGCAGCCGCGCGGCGGTCTTGCCTCGGCGCAGATTGCTTTCGTCGACCACGTCGTCGTGGAGCAGCGTCGCGGTATGCATGAACTCGACCGAAGCAGCGAGCCGCACATGACCGTCGTCGCCATAATTGCAGAGCTTGGCCGCGGCGAGCGTGAGCATGGGCCTGAGCCGTTTGCCGCCAGAGTTGATCAGGTGGCGGGCAAGCTCCGGGATCAGCTCGACATTCGAGCGCGCACGGTCGAGGATGATCCGGTTGACATGGACCATGTCCTCCTCGACAAGCGCGACGAGCGGTGCGAGCCTCGCTTTCGGGTCCCGCGCGCCGGCAAGCTTTACCACAACTCCCAAGACGAGGCCTCCTCAAACCGGCCAATGGTGCGTTTAAGGGATATTGTCGGCGCTACACCGCCGAGGTCAAGGCAGTGCGACCTCGCGCCCAAACGGCAGGGTTCTGACGGCATGGAAGAATTGCTGCGTACCAACGATCCTGTACTTCTGTCCTATGTCAGCGCGCTGCTCGAGGGCGCAAATGTCGATTTCATGGTCGCCGACCTCAACATGAGTGTGCTGGAAGGATCGATTGGCGCGCTGCCGAGACGCGTGCTGGTCGACAGTGAGCGCCTAGCGCAGGCGCGCGAAATCCTCACCGAGGCCGGTATCGGCCATGTCATCGCGCGCGACCACCAAGCCTAGCCGGCCGCAAGCCGCGATCAGCGCCGACGATTTTCTCGGCGGCCGCATCAGCGTGCTGCAGCCGCGCAGCGGACATCGGGCCGGAAGCGATGCGGTGTTCCTCGCCGCCGCGGTCCCTGCGCTGGCAGGCGAGTGCGTGCTCGATACAGGAGCGGGCGTGGGAGTTGCAGGGCTTTGCCTTGCCGCGCGCGTTCCGGGCGTCGAGATGACCGCAGTCGAGATCGACGCCAAGCTCTGCGCACTGGCAGAGCAGAACGCTACGCGCAACGGATTCGCGGAGACCTTCGCTGTCTCGAACGCCGACGTCACCTGGCCGGCCAGCAAGCTCCGCGCCGCGGGCCTCGTGCGCGAAGGCTACGACCAGGTCATGGCCAATCCGCCGTTCCACGCCGAAGGCGCGGTTCGGAGAGCGCCGGATGAGGCGAAGGCTCCCGCGCATGTCATGCGGGCAGGGGGCCTCGGCGGATGGATACGCTTCCTTGCCACGATGGCCGCGCCCAAGGGACGGGTCACGCTGATCCACCGGCCCGAATGTCTCGGCGAGCTGCTCACGCATGTCGATGGCCGCTTCGGCGACATTGCGGTCTTTCCGCTTTTCGCCAAGCGGGGGGAGGCCGCGGTCCGCATCATCGTTCAGGGGCGCAAAGGGAGCCGGGCAGGGCTCAAGCTTCTGCGCGGCCTCGTCCTGCACGAGGCCGATGGTAGCTACACCGATGCTGCCGAAACAGTCTTGCGCGGCGGGGCGGCGCTTGAACTCGTCTCCAGATAGAGAGGGCTGCCGCAGGGGGGACGCGGCAGCCCTCGAAGTGCCCGAGAGGAGCAGCTCGGGCTCGCGAGGGTCCGAGAGGAGTGACGGACCCTGACTTAGCGCCTAGACCCTATTCGGGCCGCGCTGAACCGGGCCTGAGAGCTTCGTTCATCTCGCATTCAGGCGAGGGAGGCCGTGCCGAAAAGCCGAAGGGCCGCTCCCTTGCGGGAACGGCCTTTTGCTCGCGTCTTCCTCGTCTACGCGATGAACGTTAGCGCCGTCCGACCGTCGCGGACTTAGCCTTTTGCTTCACCGGCTTGGTTGGCAAGGTCAGGACGGCTAGAGGTAAAGTCAGCACGACGGCTTCGGCTTCACGCAATGGAAGCTGGTGGCCGTCTGCTTGACCGTCTGGAACCCTGTAGGGCAGATGCACTTCAAAGGCCCGGTGGAGCTTCTGTCGCTATGATGGGAGGCATGCGGGGGTAGTCGCCTCGTCCCACGAGGTGCCCAAAACCAAAGGGCCACCCCCTTGCGGAGATGGCCCTTGGAAATCGCCTAGGCGTGCGCGTGCCTAGTACCAGCCGCGCCAGTAGCGCTTACGCCAATAAGGATAATAGGCGTAAGGATAGCCGTAGCCGTAGGAGTAGCGATACGGCCGGTAGTAGCGCGGGGCATAGTAGCCATAGCGCGGGCCGTACCAGCCGTAGTTCGGGCCGACATAGACGCTCACGCCGGGCCCGCCCCAGCCCCAGGGGCGTTTGCGCCATCCGGCATCAGCCGTGTCTGGGGAAAGCGTGACGAAGACAAGCGCTAGCGCTCCCACCGCAACCAGAAAAGTCGCAACCTTGCTCATACAATTTTCTCCTGAGATGCCAGCGGCGTCCTCGGCGGAACGATGCGCCGCTGAAGGGCAGGCAAAACGAGCGCGAAACTCCGCGTTCCCCACCTTCAATCACAAGTATAGCAAAGAAATAGGACCCCGGACGACGGCGCTACCGTGCGTTAATGGAGTTTCGGGCCCCGCCGCAGTGTGGCCCTTATTGGGACAGATTGGATTTCTCTACGCCTTGATTTGCACCAAGCGCGCTGTACGGTGAGACCATGACAAGCCTTCTCGACGAAGTTGATCGTTCCGCGAGCGAGGGGTGGAAGTCTTATCTTCCGGCCTTTCTCGCGCAGACCGGGCCCGTCGTCCCCGTGCTCAGATTCAGCGGGCCGATCGGCGTGGTCACGCCGCTCCGCCCGGGCATCACGCTCTCCACGAGCGCGGCTTCCATCGATAAGGCGTTCTCGATGCGCGGGGCGAGCGCGGTCGCCATTCAGATCAACTCGCCGGGCGGCTCGGCGGTGCAATCAGGGCTGATCTATCGGCGCATCAGGGCGCTCGCCGCGGAGAAGGGCTTGAAGGTCTATGTCTTCGCCGAGGATGTCGCGGCCTCCGGCGGATACCTGCTCGCGCTTGCCGGCGACGAGATCTATGCCGACGCAAGCTCCATCGTCGGCTCGATCGGCGTGATCACGGCGAGCTTCGGTCTGCACGAGCTGATCAGCCGCTTCGGCATCGAGCGCCGCGTCTATACCGCGGGCAAGGACAAGGACACGCTCGATCCGTTCCTGCCGGAGAAGGCTTCCGACGTTGAGCGCATCAAGGCGATCCAGCGCGACGTGCACGCTTCCTTCATCGACCTCGTCAAGGAGCGGCGCGGGAGCCGGCTCAAATCCGGCGAGGACCTGTTCACGGGGGCTTTCTGGTCGGGCCAAAAGGCGCTCGAGCTTGGTCTGATCGACGGCCTCGCCGACGTCCGCAGCAAGATGCGTACCCTGTTCGGTGACGAGGTGCGACTGAAGCTTGTCGCGCCATCGACCTCTTGGTTCCGGCGCAAGAGAAGTGTATTTGCAGAAGGCGGCGGGTTCGATTTCGGCTTCGCGCCGGGAGGCCTTGCCGCCGATCTCATCTCAGCGGTCGAAGCGCGCGCGCTTTGGTCGCGCTTCGGGTTCTGAAACCATGCCCCAAGTCCTCATCCTGGTCGCTGCCGGCGCCGGCCTCATTCTGGCGGGCCGCTGGTTCCGCGACATGCAGCGCCGCGTCCAGGCCGAGCTGCGCGCCACCGAGGAAGCTCTGAAGGAGCGCGACGCCGAGCCCGTCCCTCTGGAGCGCGATCCCTCGACCGGCATCTATCGGCCGCGGCACGTGTCCAAGGCCGAGAACCCCACGCGCCACTAGCCTTTCCGCCGTCCGATTGTCATTCCCGCGCAAGCGGGAATCCAGTAATCAGCGACGTCTGGAGTACTGGATTGCCCGGTTGATCCCCGGTCGGGCCGGGGAGGGCAACGACACCATTGATATTGGCCATGAACGCAACAGCGAAGCGCCAGAAGACGAAGACGAAGACCCTGTCCTTCCAGGACCTGATCCTGAGGCTCGAGCGCTTCTGGGCAGACCAGGGCTGCGTGATCCTCCAGCCTTACGACATGGAGATGGGGGCAGGAACCTTTCACCCCGCAACCACGCTCCGCTCGCTCGGGCCGAAGCCCTGGCGCGCGGCCTATGTGCAGCCTTCGCGCAGGCCGAAGGACGGCCGCTACGGAGAGAACCCGAACCGGCTGCAGCATTACTACCAGTTCCAGGTGATCCTGAAGCCGTCGCCGTCCGACATCCAGGACCTCTATCTCGACAGCCTCTACACGATCGGCATCGACCCCAAGAACCACGACATCCGCTTCGTCGAGGACGACTGGGAGAGCCCGACGCTCGGCGCCTGGGGGCTCGGCTGGGAGGTCTGGCTCGACGGCATGGAGGTGTCGCAGTTCACCTACTTCCAGCAGGTCGGCGGCTTCGACTGTGATCCGGTCTCCGGCGAGCTGACGTACGGGCTTGAGCGCCTCGCCATGTATGTGCAGGGTGTCGACAATGTGTTCGACCTCAATTTCAACGGCGGCGAGCTCAAGGACAAGGTCACCTATGGCGACGTGTTCCTGCAGGCCGAGCAGGAATATAGCCGCTACAATTTCGAGGCCGCCGACACCGCCAAGCTGCTCGAGCATTTCCGCGACGCCGAAGCCGAGTGCAAGGCGCTGCTCGCCAAGGGCGAGACCGGCGGCAAGCATCAGCTCGCGCTGCCCGCCTACGACCAGGCGATCAAGGCGTCGCACATTTTCAATCTGCTCGACGCGCGCGGCGTGATCTCGGTAACCGAGCGGCAGGCCTATATCCTGCGCGTTCGCGACCTCGCCAAGGCCTGCTGCGCCGCATGGCTCAAGACCGAGGCGGGCGGCGCCGGCGCCAATGCTTAAGGCCTATCGCGGCGACGCGCCGCCAGATGCGCGCGCGCCCGCGCTCAAGCCCAAGCTCCGGTCCTGGACCGGGCGCGTTTGGCGCTGGCATCCGCAAGGCTATCAACTCATGCTCAAGATCGACGCGAGCGTTGCGCTCTCGGACATCGAGGACGCCGAATTGCGCAAGGCACTTGCGCCCTTCGCGAGCGAGCTTGCGAGCTTCGAGCTTTATCTCGATCACAGCGCGGAGAACCGGCTGCCTTTGCCCTGGGCCGTCGGCGCGTTCAACGTCGAGAGTGGCAACAAGACCTTCGCGCGGTTCTACGATTTCCTGGAGACGCCGCCCGCTAGCGTTCTCCTGAATTTGCTGCCGCTGGCCGGCGCGAGCTCAGACCTGATCTTCGGTGTCGTCCCTATAGCGTTGAAAAGAATCGGCTGTTATTCGCCATCCGCGACTACGATCTCGGGTTTCATAACCGTATCAGCTGACCATGGCTGAGCTTCTGCTCGAACTTTTCTCCGAGGAGATCCCGGCGCGCATGCAAGCGCGGGCCCGCGCCGATCTCGCGCGCCTGCTCGAAGCGGCGCTCGGCGCGGCGCGGCTGCAGTTCAAGAGCTTGCGGACCTTCGCCACGCCGCGCCGGCTCGTGGCGGTGGTCGAAGGTCTGCCCGCGCGCTCGCCCGATGTGCGCGAGGAGCGCAAAGGCCCGCGCGTCGATGCGCCTGAGGCCGCGATCCAAGGCTTCCTCAAATCCGCCGGCCTCAAATCGGTCGGCCAGGCCGAGCGGCGCGAGGACAAGAAGGGCGATTTCTACGTTGCAATCGTCGAGAAGAAAGGCCGCTCCACTGCGGAAGTCGTGGCAGGCATCGTGCCGGAGATCGTGCGCGGTTTCCCCTGGCCGAAATCGATGCGCTGGGGAAGCGGCAAGCTCCGCTGGGTCAGGCCGCTGCATTCGATTCTGTGCCTGCTCGACGGCAAGGTGGTGCCCTTCGAGATCGACGGGGTCAGAAGCGGCAAGGAGACGCGCGGCCACAGATTCATGGCGCCGAAGCCTTTCGTCGCCGTGAAGGGCTTCAAGGATTATGCGCAGAGACTGCGCAAGGCTTTCGTGATGCTCGACGGCGACGAGCGCGCCGCGCTGATCCTCAAGAAAGCGCGCGCGCTTGCCGGCAAGAAGGGTCTCGCGCTGGTCGAGGACGATGCTCTGCTTGCCGAGAATGCCGGGCTGACCGAGTGGCCGGTGGTGCTGATGGGCGCGTTCGATGCGGACTTTCTCGACGTGCCGCAAGAGGTGCTGACCACCTCAATGAAAGCTCATCAGAAATGCTTCTCGCTGCTGCGCTTGCCAAACCCCTCCCCTGAAAGGGGAGGGTCGGACCGGCAGAGGCGGTCCGGGGAGGGGTCTGGTTCACGGACCCCCACCCGGCTTGCTGCGCAAGCCGACCTCCCCCTTGCAGGGGGAGGGAGTCTCACCAACAAGTTCATCCTCGTCGCCAATCTCGAAGCCAAGGACGGCGGCAAGGCGATCGTCGCCGGCAATGAGCGGGTGATCCGCGCGCGACTCGCCGACGCCAAGTTCTTCTTCGAGCAGGACCGCAAGGTGCAGCTCGAGCAGCGCGTACGGAAGCTGAAGGAGATCGTGTTCCACGAGAAGCTCGGCAGCCAGTACGAGCGGGTGCAACGCGTCTGGAGGCTCGCGCGCGAGATCGCGCCGTTGGTCGGCGCCGAGCCCGATCTTGCCGAGCGCGCCGCCATGCTCGCCAAGGCCGACCTCACTTCGGAGATGGTCGGCGAGTTTCCAGAGCTGCAGGGCGTGATGGGCCGCTATTACGCGCTCGATCAGAAGGAGACACCGGTGGTCGCCGACGCCATCGGTGCGCACTACAAGCCGCTCGGTCCGTCGGACGACGTGCCGCGCGAGCCAACGGCACTCGCCGCGGCACTCGCCGACAAGCTCGACACGCTGGTCGGCTTCTGGGCCATCGACGAAAAGCCGACTGGCTCGAAAGACCCTTACGCGCTTCGCCGCGCCGCGCTTGGTGTGATCCGCATGGTGCTTGAGAACGATGTTCGCCTCCCGTTGAGCAAGAACATTCGTTCCCATCTCGTCATGGCCGGGCTTGACCCGGCCATCCACGATTCGGTGCAGCAAAGTCTTCTCGCCTTCTTCGCTGATCGTCTGAAGGTGCATCTGCGCGAGAAGGGCGCGTGGCACGATCTTGTCGATGCGGTGTTCGCGCTCGGTGGCGATGATCTGTTGATGATCGTGCGGCGGGTTGGTGCGCTCGGAAAATTTCTCGATACCGAAGACGGAGCGAACCTTCTCACCGGCACCAAGCGCGCCATCAACATCCTGCGCATCGAGGAGAAGAAGGACAACCGCACCTACGACCAGCCGCCCAATCCGGACCTGCTCAAGCGCCCCGAGGAGAAGTCGCTCGCTAAGGCCGTCGATCAAGTCGAGAAGGAAGCCGCAGCCGCCATCGCCAAGGAGGATTTCGAGGGTGCCATGGCGGCGATGGCAAAGCTCCGCGCGCCGGTCGATGCGTTCTTCGATTTCGTCACCGTCAACACGCAGGAGCTTGACTTGCGCGAGAACCGCCTGCGTTTGTTGAACCGCATTCGCGCCACGACCCTCACCGTCGCGGACTTCTCCAAGATCGAAGGTTGAGCCGTCTTGCCTGAGCCGCCGCCAGAACCTCCATCCGGGTCCCCTGCGCTTGCAGAATGCCCACCATCCCGACGCCGCGCTTTGCGCGTCGTCGGACCTCCCCACAAGGGGGAGGTATGAAGTAGGGTTCGCGGTTCACGAGATTCGGGACATCATGCCGGACCATCTTTTCGTATACGGCACGCTACGCGCCGACAGCGCGCACCCGATGGCGCATAGGCTTAGGGTAGGCGCGCGGCTGGTCGGCAAGGCAAGCGCGCCGGGCCTGCTCTACGACCTCGGCGAATATCCCGGCGCGCTGTTTGCGCCCGAGGAAAAATATCGCGTGGTCGGCGAGGTCTACGCGCTGGAAGCGCCGCGGCTGCTCGCCGATCTCGACAAATATGAAGGCACGGCGCCGCCCGACGAACCCGGCGAGGCTTTGTTCGAACGCATCGCCATCGAAGTGAAGCTCCAGAACGGCGGCAAGGTGAACGCATGGGCCTACGGGCTCAAAAAGCCGCTCCGCGCGCGTCTGATCGGCAGTGGCGATTTCATCGCCGACCGCCGTGTGCGCAACCCGCGCCCGGTCCGTCCCTAAACCTTTCGCGCGCTCGCATGTTTGTGTGAGGTGCCCTTGATCGCTAAAAGGGCGCAAGCTGGAGCAGACATGGAATACGTGACGAAAGAAGCGAAGACCGAAAGCGGGACGGCGCCAAAATGGGTGTTCACCTTCGGCGCGGGCGGCGCGGACGGTTCGGCCGAGGACCGCGACCTGCTCGGCGGCAAGGGCGCGTTCCTCGCCGAGATGTCGCGGCTCGGCCTTCCCGTGCCGCCTGGCTTCACCATCTCGGCCGAGGTCTGCGTTGTCTATTACGAGCTCGGCCGCAAGCTACCTGACGAGCTGAAGCCGCTGGTCGATCATGCCTTGGCCGTCGTGGGCAAGATCGCCGGCGCCAAGTTCGGCGACGTCGAGAATCCGCTGCTCGTGTCCGTGCGGTCGGGCTCCCGCGCTTCGATGCCCGGCATGATGGACACTGTCCTCAATCTCGGCCTGAACGACGAGACGGTCGAAGGGTTGGCGCGGCGTTCCTCCGAACGCCGCTTCGCCTACGACACCTATCGCCGCTTCATCCAGATGTATGCCGACGTCGTGCTTGGCATAGACAACGAGCTGTTCGAGGAGATCCTGGAGAACTACAAGGGACTGAAGGGCTTCGAGCTCGATACGGAGCTTGGCGCCGAGGATTGGGTCGAGCTCGTCGCCCGCTACAAGGCGGTGGTCGAGACCGAGCTCGGCCGCCCCTTCCCACAGGACCTGCACGAGCAGCTTTGGGGCGCGATTGCCGCCGTGTTCGGCTCCTGGGAGAATGCCCGCGCCATCGCCTATCGCCGGCTGCATGACATCCCCGACGATTGGGGCACCGCCGTCACCATCCAGGCCATGGTGTTCGGCAATATGGGCGACCGTAGCGCGACCGGCGTCGTGTTCACCCGCAACCCCTCGACCGGCGCGAACGAGCTCTACGGCGAGTACCTGGTCAATGCGCAAGGCGAGGACGTGGTGGCGGGCTTGCGCACGCCGCAGCCACTGACGGCTGCCGAGCGGCGCACGTCCGCATCGAGCCGGCCTTCGCTCGAAGAGCTGATGCCCGACGTGTTCACCGACCTGAAGACGGCTTGCGCCCGGCTCGAAGCGCGTTTCCGCGACATCCAGGACATCGAGTTCACCGTGCAGGAAGGCAAGCTTTTCATCCTGCAGACACGTGCGGGAAAGCGCTCGACGCAAGCCGCGCTCAAGATCGCCGTGGATATGGTGGGTGAGGGGCTCATCACGCGCGAGGAGGCGGTGAAGAGCATCAATGCCAACCAGCTCGACCAGCTCCTGCATCCGACGCTCGATCCCAACGCGCCGATGGAAGTTCTCGCCAAAGGCCTACCGGCTTCGCCCGGCGCAGCGTCAGGCGAGCTCGTGTTCGACGCTGACGAGGCGGTGCATCTCAAGACGCAGGGCCACACGGTGATCCTCGCCCGCGTCGAGACATCGCCCGAGGACGTGCAGGGCATGCATGCCGCGGCCGGCATCCTCACCGCCCGCGGCGGCATGACGAGCCATGCAGCGGTGGTCGCGCGCGGCATGGGGCGGCCTTGTGTGGTCGGTGCCGCCGCCGTCGTCATCGATCTCGAGCGGGAGACACTCGAAGCCGGCGGGGTGCGCCTCGCCAAAGGCGACCTGATCACCATCGACGGCTCGACCGGGCAGATCATCAAGGGCCGCGTTAAGATGCGCGAGCCTAAGCTGTCCGAGGATTTCACCACGCTGATGCATTGGGCCGATGGCTT
The DNA here is from genome assembly GCA_963821255.1 of uncultured Alphaproteobacteria bacterium. Classification (GTDB taxonomy): domain Bacteria; phylum Pseudomonadota; class Alphaproteobacteria; order Rhizobiales; family Methyloligellaceae; genus Methyloceanibacter. The sequence continues at coordinate 37,227 of CAWGCX010000012.1, forward strand.
TCGCCGCATGCGCGTGCGGACCAATGCCGACACGCCGGCGGACGCGAAGCAGGCGCGCGCTTTCGGTGCTGAAGGCATCGGGCTTTGCCGCACCGAGCATATGTTCTTCGAGGAGAACCGCATCCTCGCGATGCGCGAGATGATCCTCGCCGAAGACCAGGAGGGACGGCGCGCGGCGCTCGCCAAGCTCTTGCCGGCGCAGCGCCAGGATTTCGTCGAGCTGTTCAGGATCATGGCGGGATTGCCGGTGACGATCCGCCTGCTCGATCCGCCGCTGCATGAGTTCCTGCCGCATGGCGATGCCGCGCTCGGCGAGGTGTCAGCGGCGATGGGGGTCAGTGTCACACGCCTGAGGCGCCGGGTCGCATCGCTCAGCGAGTTCAACCCGATGCTCGGCCAGCGTGGCGCGCGACTGCTCGTGAGCTACCCGGAAATCGTTGAAATGCAAGCCCGCGCGATCTTCGAGGCGGCGATCGAGGCCGGGCAGACTTTGCACTCAAGGGTGATGCCGGAGATCATGGTGCCGCTGATCGCGGCCAAGGCCGAGCTCGAGCTGATCAAGGCACGCATCGCAGCGACCGCCGAAGCGGTTGAAGAAGAGCAGGAAACGAGTGTGGCCTATTCGGTCGGCACCATGGTCGAGCTGCCCCGCGCCTGCCTCATGGCCGGCGAGATCGGCCAGGCGGCCGACTTTTTCTCTTTCGGCACCAATGACTTGACTCAGACCACGTTTGGGCTTTCCCGCGACGATGCCGGCCGCTTCCTCGGCGAGTATGCGGACAAGGGGATAATCCAGCACGACCCCTTCGTTACCCTTGACAAGGCCGTGGGAGAATTGATCGAAATCGGCGTGGAGCGCGGCCGCGCGGCCAAACCGAATCTCAAGATCGGCATCTGCGGGGAGCATGGCGGAGACCCGGAAACTATACAATTTTGCGAGCAAATCGGCCTCACTTACGTGTCCTGCTCGCCCTACCGCGTGCCGATCGCCCGCCTCGCCGCGGCCCAAGCAACGCTGCGGGCGGTAGGGAATAATTAGGCTTTTCCCGTGGAAAATAGGCGGCTCCTTGCCCTTCACCATAATTTGCCCTAAATTCCTGGGCAGCCTCAGGGCAATTAGACGGGAATCCGGTCCAAACCGGGTGGGGGACTACAAGACAAACCAAAGTCCGATCATCCACCTTTTTGGCTGGTTTTATTGGGGTTAAGCCTCGTCTTGCGTGCGTTGGTTGTGCATGGCGTGGCTAAGTGGGGGAATGTCTGGCCGGGGCACGGCCAGGGTTTTCCCCTGGGGACAGACGGGACCTGGAGGGAATATGGGCCGACGCCTACCTCGTCGGATGTGGCACGGCGTTGTTGCGCTGGTGCTGCTTCCCGTCATCGGCTTCGCCTGTCTCGCGGCAGTCCCAGGCAATCCGGTCGCGCTCCAACTCGAGCTTTATCTCTCAGGCAATGGTTCGACGCACGCGCTGAGCAAGACCGCGTCGGCGCAGGCGTCGCATCTGTCGCGCCACGCCGACGCTTTATTCCGCGCGAGCGGCAAAGGTCCGCGCGCCGACGCCTATCGCGGCGAGGGCCTCTTCACTTCGGCGGGCAAGCAGCAAGTGGTCGCGAGCCTTGGCGGCGAGCCGGACCTCACGAGCGCGCTCAGCAAGAAAAGCGAGATCATCCGCGACCGCAAGACCGACCGCCTCAAGCCGCGGTCGAGTGACGTCGCGCTGAAGAGCGGCAGCGCCTCCAACCCGCTGCTCATGAATGCTAGCTACGGCTCGATGTTCGGCCCCGGTCTTGACGTCGACGCCTTCAAGCCGTCGCCCGAGGAGATCGCCTACAGCCCGACCTCTAATGCGCTCGACTTCCGCTACAAGGGCGAGACCCAGGCCGAGTTCGAGGCGCGCGAGCGCCGCTGCCTCTCGGTCGCCATCTATTTCGAGGCGCGCGGCGAGCCGGTACGCGGCCAGATTGCGGTCGGCCAGGTGATCATGAACCGCGTGCGCAGCCCGCTCTTCCCGGAGACGATCTGCGGGGTGGTCTATCAGGGCCACATGCAGAAGGGCTGCCAGTTCTCCTTCACCTGCGACGGCAAGACCGACATCCCGCGCAACGATGCGCAGTGGGCGCTCGCCCAGGACATCGCCAAGCAGATCACGAGCGGCGAGGCGTGGTTGCCCGAGGTTGGCTACTCGACGTTCTACCACGCGAACTATGTCAGCCCCGGTTGGGCCGGCCGCATGAGCAAGATCGACAGGATCGGCCGCCACATCTTCTACAAGAAGCGCAACGAGAAGCCTTACGTCGTCGAAGCCTTGGCCGACGAGGAGACGACAGAAACCGCATTCGCCGAGGATGAGAGCTCCTCGCTCTTCTCGCTGACGCCGGCGCTGTCGCTCGTATCGGCCGTGACGAGCAACGTAACGGCGTTGACGAGCAGCGCAACCGCGACCCTTGGCTCTAACCCGCCTCCCACTCAAGCGATGAGTCTAGGTTACGCGGCGAGTGAGTAAGCGCGCCGACTGAGATCACGTCCACGCCCGTCTCGGCGATCTCCCGCACCGTCTCCACGCTCACCCCGCCCGACGCCTCTGTTTCCACACGCCCGCCGACCAGCGCCACGGCCTGCTTGAGCGTCTTCACGTCCATATTGTCGAGCAGCACGGCGTCGATCGGGAAGTTCAACGCCTCCGCGAGCTGATCGAGCCAGTCTACCTCGACCTCGATCTTGACGAGATGCCCGACGCGCGCGCGGAGCGTTTGCAGCGCCTCGGCGAGGCCGCCCGCCGCGGCGATATGGTTGTCCTTCACCAGCACGGCGTCGTAGAGGCCGAAGCGGTGCGGCGCGCCGCCGCCGGCCATGACCGCGTATTTCTCCAGAGCGCGCAAGCCCGGCGTCGTCTTGCGCGTCGCGGCGATCCGCGCGCCCGTGCCCTCGACCGCGGCAACGAAGGCCGAAGTGAGCGTGGCGATGCCGCTCAAGCGGCCGAGGAAGTTGAGCGCGGTGCGCTCCGCCGTCAGCAGCGCGCGGGTCTTGCCCGACACGCGCGCGATCGTTCCTCCCGCTGCGACCTTGCCGCCGTCCTGCACGACGCGCTCGAAGCGGGCGTCTGGATCGAGCGCCTTGAAGGCGGCTTCCGCGAGGTCGAGCCCCGCGACGATGCCGGCCTGCCGCGCCACGATCCGGGCCTCGCCTTGCGCATTTTCCGGGACGATGGAGTCGGTGGTGATGTCGCCGGCGGCGCCGAGATCTTCTTCGAGCGCGGCCTCGACCGCGCGCGCGACGAGTGGAGACGGCAGCCTAAGGTCGGAGGGGAGCCGCCGGCTCATGCATGGAGCGCGGCGCCGCGAAGCATTGCAAGCCTGCGGCGAACGGGACGCTGGGTCTCAGCAGCCTCGCGCGCAATCCTGTCGGCGTGTTCGAGCGTTAGGAAGCTTCGCCGTGCGAGGCCAGGATCTGACGCCGGATAGTCGCTGCGGAAATGCGCGCCGCGGCTTTCCTTGCGGGCGAGCGCCGCGGCCGCGATGAGCTTGGCGGTGGTGAGCATATTGGCAAGGCGGCTGCTGCGCGGCGCAGTTTTTTCGAGCCCCACGATCGTGCCGAGCACCCGGTTGAGCGAGGCCTCATCGCGGATGACGCCCGCGCTCTCCTGCATGGCGCGGCGCAGCGTACGTTCCGTCGGCTCGTCATGATGCTCGGCGCCGGCAGAGGCCGCCATGTCGCGCAACGGAACAGAAGGAGGCAGCACGGCGCCGGCGATGTCCTCGGCGACGCGGGCGCCGAACACGACCGCCTCGAGCAAAGAGTTCGACGCAAGCCGGTTCGCGCCATGGGCGCCGGTCGAGGCGACTTCGCCGCAGGCCCAGAGTCCGTCGACCGTGCTCCGGCCGCGCGCATCGGTAAGGATGCCGCCCATGTGATAATGCGCGGCAGGCGCAACGGGGATCGGCTCGCGCGCCGGATCGATGCCGGCCGCGCGGCAGGCCGCGTAGACCGTTGGAAAATGCTCAGCAAGCTTCGACCCGAGCGCGCGGCAATCGAGGAACGCGCCGCGCCCGGCAGAGACTTCGCGGAACACGCCGCGGGCCACGACGTCGCGGGGCCCAAGCTCGGCATCCTCGTGAATCGCGCGCAAAAAGCGCTCGCCGCGCGCGTTGATCAGCGTCGCACCCTCGCCGCGCAGAGCCTCAGTTGCGAGCGGGGCGGGGTCGCGGCCGACATTGATGGCGGTCGGATGGAATTGCACAAACTCGGCGTCCGCGATCACGGCGCCGGCACGGGCGGCAATGGCGATGCCTTCGCCGCGCGCCTCGCGCGGATTGGTGGTGAGCGCATAGACCTGGCCCGCGCCGCCGGTGGCGAGCACCACGGCGGCAGCCGGCAGGACGAGGGAAGCGGGAGCGCCGCCATTCACCGGCACAAGCTTGACACCCGCGACGCGGCCCTCGCGCAGCACGAGATCGCGCGCGGCGAAGCCTTCGAGCACGGTGATTGAGGGCGTGCGGCGCACCGCCTCGATCAGCGCCTGCATGATGGCGCGGCCGGCCGTGTCGCCCTTGACATGTAGGATACGGCCGCGGCCGTGCGCCGCCTCGCGGCTCATGCTGAAGCGGCCTTCGAGGTCCTTGTCGAACGGCACGCCGTAAACGAGCAGGTCCTCGATGCGGGCACGCGCCTCGCGCGTCATCAGCTCGGCGACCTTCTCATCGACGATGCCAGCGCCAGCGCGGACCGTGTCGGCGGCATGGTCCTCCGGCCTGTCGCCCTCGGCGATCGCGGCGGCGATGCCGCCTTGCGCCCAGAGGCTCGATGCGCCTTCGCCGAAGCGTGCCGCGGAGACGACCGTCATGGGAAGCGGCGCGAGCTTGAGCGCGGTGAAGAGGCCGGCAAGCCCGGCGCCGACAACCACCACGCCGCCTTGAGTGCGCGCCGCGCGGAAGGTTGACGAATTGGCGGGCATCTCGGTCATGGCTGCGCCGGCCTTAGTGGTTAAGGTTGATCATGCGCTCGACGGCGGCGCGGGCGCGGCTAGCGACGGCCGGGTCGATCGTGACCTCCTGCTTGAGGAACACGAGCGAATCGAGGATCTTCGGCAGCGTGATGCGCTTCATGTGCGGGCAGAGATTGCAGGGCCGCACGAACTCGACATTCGGCGCCTCGACGGCGACGTTGTCGCTCATCGAGCATTCGGTGACGAGCAGCACCTTCGACGGCTGGTTGTCCTTGACCCATTTGATCATGCCGCTGGTCGAGCCGGTGAAGTCGGCTTCGTCGATCACGTCCTGATTGCATTCAGGGTGTGCGATGATCTTCACGCCGGGATCGGCCTCGCGATAAGCGCGGAGCTCCGCGCCCGAGAAGCGCTCATGCACTTCGCAATGGCCCTTCCAGGCGATGATCTCGACGGAGGTCTGGCTCGCGACCCATTTCGCGAGATATTCGTCGGGGATCAGGAGCACGCGCAGCTGCCCAAGCAACTCGACGACCTTGACCGCGTTGGACGAGGTGCAGGTGATGTCGCACTCGGCCTTCACCTCGGCCGAGGTGTTCACATAGGTGACCACCGGCACGCCGGGATAGGCCTCCCGCAGCGCCCGCACGTCGGCGGCGGTGATCGAGGCCGCAAGCGAGCAGCCGGCGCCCAGGTCCGGGATCAGCACCAGCTTGTCAGGGTTGAGCAGCTTCGAGGTCTCGGCCATGAAGTGCACGCCACCCTGCACGATGATCTCGGCGTCGGTCTTGGACGCCTCGCGCGCGAGCTGCAGCGAGTCGCCGACGACGTCGGCGACGCAATGGAAGATCTCGGGGGTCATGTAGTTGTGCGCGAGCACCACGGCGTTCCGCGCGCGCTTCAGGTCATTGATCGCCTTGATGTAGGGCGCGAAGCCCGGCCACTCGATCGGCGGGATGACGCGGGAGACTTTCTCGTAGAGATGCGCGGTCTCGCGCGCGACCTTCGGTGTGTAGGCGAGGTCGGGGAGGAGCGTGGGCGCAAAAGCAGTATGCGCCGCGCCGTTGAGCGCGCCGGGACGCTTGGCCTTCTCGCGCCGAATGCCCTGGATTGCGGTCATCTACCCTGTCCTCCCGTGGCTATAATGCTCACAGTGAGCATATATAGGTCCTTAAAACATCCGGCACAAGGCCGGCCTCTTTGCTCAATTAGAGTATAGGGGATCGGGCGTGCGGTTCAAAGGGGGCAGCCGCAATTGTGAAGTGGCGGCAGCTAGTGCCCTGCATTTGGGCATTTCGCTGTGGCCGCGGGCGCCTTCCCGGTTTAACGTAAAGCGTGACGGGGTTGTAGGGATGCTTAGACGCCTGCTAGTCGGGATCCTCGCAACGACGGGAGCCATGGGGCTTGCCGCCGCGCTCGGGCTTTGGCTGGTCGAAGGCCAGTCGCCGGAGCAGCAGCCCGTCGCCGCAAGCGTCGTTATCGATATTCCTGACAACCCGCCCGACCTGGCAGACACGCAGCCGGCGATGACCGCGTCGCTGCCCGATGCGGCATCCGGCGCGCCATCGACGGCCACACCGTCCCCCGCGCCGCAAGCGAATGCGCTACCGATCGATGCGGTCCGCGCCAAACTTCAGGACCAGGCGCTCCGCAAGGACGCGCATGCTGACGACCTCGCCGCACTCGATGCCTTCTATACCGAGCGCACCGCGCCTGCGCTCTGGATGAGCGAGACGGGCCTGTCGGAAGCGGGACAGGCAGTCATGGGCGAGCTCGGCAAGGCCGACGATTGGGGGCTTGCAGCCGCCGCGCTCGACATTCCCGCAGCGTTGGGATCCTCTGCCTCGGCCGACGAGCTTGCCACGGCCGAGATCGCGCTCAGCCTCGCCGTGCTTCGTTATTCGCGCTACGCCAAAGGCGGCCGCACCATTCCGACCGAGCTCTCCAAGAACATCGACCAGCAGCTGGCGCTCGCCAACTCCAAGGCGGTGCTCGCCGACGTCGCCACCCAGCAGGCGCCGGACGAATATCTGCGCGCGCTACATCCGCAGCACGAGCAGTTCCAAAATCTGCATCGGGCTCTGGTCAAGGCCCGCGCGGATGGCGCCAACGCCAAGCAGGCGGACATCGACCGGCTGATCGCCAATATGGAGCGCTGGCGCTGGATGCCCGCCGAGCTCGGCGCCCGCTACGTGCAGATCAACGTGCCGGAGTTCATGGCCTATGTCGTCAAGGACGGACAGGTCAGCTATTCCGAGAAGGTCGTGGTCGGCAAGCCGGTCTACGCCACGCCTGTCTTCTCCGCCGACATGAAGACCATCGTCTTCAATCCGGAATGGACCGTGCCGCAGACCATCATCAAGGAGGATTTGCTGCCGCGTCTCAGAAAGAAGCCCGGCATGTTCGAAAGCAAGAACTCGCATCTCGAAGTGCTAAAGGAGCACAAGCTCAAGGTGCGCTATAAGGACCGCCCCGTCGATCCGGCCCGCATCGATTGGAACCGCGTGGATATGGGCGTGATCACTTTCGTTCAGGCGCCGGGGCGCGACAATGCGCTCGGCAAGGTGAAGTTCCTCTATCCCAACGAGCACGCCGTCTACATGCACGACACGATCAAGCGCGGGCTCTTCGACAAGGAGGTGCGCGTCGAGGGACATCATTGTCCGCGCGTCGCCGAGCCCGTGAAATTTGCAACCGCGCTGCTCCGCGAGGACAAAGGCTGGGGCGACGAGGACGTCAAGAAGGTGATGGCGAAGGGCCACGACCAGAAGGTCGAACTCGAGCATCCCATCCCGGTGCACACGACCTATTTCACCGCGGTGGCCGACGCCGACGGCAAGGTCAAGACCTTCGGCGATATCTACAAGCTCGATGCGATCGTCACCAAAGCCCTCGCCAAGGACCCGCCGAAAGCACCCTCCGTCGCCGGCAACCCGCCGGCGCCGGAGCGGGCGCCGCGGAGCGGCGTGGCGTCGTCGACGCCCTGACCGTACGAGCCAGGCCGCAGGGCGGGGAAACCAGCGTCTCGCTCAAGGTGATTCATGCACACCGCTCAATAATCGTGGGCCGCGCCACGTTCTTTTGCTAGGCTCGGCGGACCTGGGCAGCCGCGCGCGACAAAGATGCGCGGCATCAGAGGAGACCGCTCCCGTGCAATCGCAATTCACTGTGGGGATCAACGTGTCGGGCCGCGGCGAGCGCATCGTGGTCAAGGCCGAAGACGCTTTGATCGCGGCGCTCAAGGTGAAGGCTGAGCGGCCCGAAGCCTCGATCACCTATGTGCGGCGGCTCAACCGGCGCGGCGACGCGCGCCACCCGCCGCATCGCTTGACGGACGCCCGCGGCTAGCTGCGTTTCATCTTCCCCGTACGCCGGAACCAAAACGCGCCAATCGCGATTATTACCGTGCGCCTCAATCCAAGGGGCGGCAAGGGATCGGGGTGGTTCTGCGCAAAAGAGAAAAAGTGAACCGCCCCTGTTGTACAGCGTAGGGAGTCGGCGTCATGGACATCTTGGAATTAACCAACAGCAAGCCAGAAGGCAATGGCGGTCTGGATAAGACGGACTTTATGAAACTTGCGGAAGTTGCAGCCCCGCGAGAGTTTGCAAGAGAAGCTTCTCAGCGTCCGAGAGAGTCCTGGCGTCCGAGAGACTTCTAGCGTCCAAGCACATCCTGCCGCGATTGATAATCTCGTCAGGGGACTCGTGGACCTGCTGCCGAAACCCGATGGCGTCTGGCCACTCGACGATCGCGCCAAATGGCTCCGCCTTGCGGCCGGCATTTTCGACCTAGGTTACAAGGTGGATGATGGCGAGGGCAGGCAAATAAGTATCGCGGTCGTCAAGCCCGAAGCGCCCAACGCGTGAATGGCCGCGAGCTCAATTGACGCGAGGCCGCCGCTTGCCGGCGGCTGGCCCTAACCGCATCACCGCATAGATCGCGAGCGCGCCGAGGAGAAGTGCGCCCGCGATCGCCGGCGCCCGCCAATCTCCGCTTCCGACCCGCACGACGATTAGCGTGAAGCACACAAGAGCGCCCGCGGCCGGCACGAAAAGCGGCACCTCAAAACGCCCCTTCTTCTCGCCCTTGCGGCGCTTCAGCACGAACAAAGCTGAATTCACCACCGTGAACACGAGCAGCAGGAGAAGCACGGTCGCTGCGGCGAGCTCGGCGATCGTGCCGAGCAGCGCGAGCGGCGCAAGTACGACGAACAGCCCCAGAATCGCGTAATGCGGCGTGCGCCGCTCTGCATGCACGTTGCCGAGCACCTCGGGCAATAGCCCCTGCCGCGCCATGCCGTAGATCAGGCGCGAGGAGGTGATGTAGTTGACGAGCGCCGTATTGGCGACGGCGAACAGCGTGATCAAGGTGAACGCGATAGGCGGGATCGCTGGCGCCGCGCGCGCGACCACTTCCGTGATCGGCCCAGGCGCTTCCGCCAACTCCTGCCAGGGCACGACCGACACGGCGGTGACCGCCACCGCGACATAGAGCGTCGCGGCCATCGCCATGGCGAGGATCAGCCCAAGCGGCACGTTGCGCTCCGGCTCGCGCACTTCCTCGGCCACGTTGTACATGTCCTCGAAGCCGATGAACGCAAAGAAGGCGAGCACCGCGCCTTGCATGATCAGCAGGGTGGCGATGTCGTTGGCCCTGGCTTCCGGCAGCTCGAAATAATCGACCGAGCCCCAATAGGACATGCCGACGACGATGACGAGCAGCAGCCCGCCCGCTTCGACCAGCGTGCACGTCACGTTGACCCACATCAACTCGCGGATGCCGCGAAACACGATGCCGGTGAGGATCAAGAGGAAGCCGAGCGCGAGCGCTTGCACGGGGAGCGCCTCCAGCCCGAACAGCTTGACGATGTTCGCCGCGAAGACTTGCGACTGCGTGGCGACCGAGGTGAGCCCGGAGCAGACGAGCGCAAGGCCGAGCACGAAGCTTAGCATGGGCAACCCGAAGGCGCGCTCGGCGACATAGGCCGCACCCGCCGCGCGCGGATGACGGGAGCCGAGAGAAGCGTAGGACAGTGCGGTGAGCAGCGCCGCGACGAGCGCCACGAGGAAGGCGAGCCAGATCGCGTTGCCGACCTCACCAGCGACCTTGCCCATCAGCCCGTAAATGCCCGCGCCGAGCATCGAGCCGAGGCCGTAAAGCGCCATCTGCGTCGGCCCGATCGAGCGGTGCAGCGCCGGTTGCTTGCTTTTGGTCATTGTTGAGCTGATGGGTTGGCGTCCGCGCCGATCTTAGTCCAGCAAATCCGCCAGCTCCTCACCGGGGGTAAGAGGTCTCGTATCCAGCCGCCAGGCCTCAGGAAGACGCTCCTGCCGAGGACTCCCCCATCGCGTGAAGCCTAGCATGAGGCCAGCGCGCGAGAACCTGCTTTGCAGCTTGCAATGAACGCCGATTGCGCTTATGTCATTGGCATCGACATTTGGCCGGACCACATGGCCGTTTCGCCTTCGCCGATCTCCAGGCGCGCGTTCAGACCCTTCCAAACATCGACCAATCCGCTTCAAGCCGCGCCATTGGCGCGCGCTTTGAGCACAACCGCACTGACGATCAGCGAAAGGACTATCCCAATGACTTTGGGCACAGTGAAATTCTACAACGAGCAACGCGGCTTCGGCTTTATTCAGCCGGAGGACGGCGGCAAGGATGTCTTCGTCCACGCGACCGCGCTTGAGCGCGCGGGCATCCGCTCGCTTACCGAGGGCCAGAAGGTATCGTTCGATACCGAGGTCGACGGCCGCAGCGGCAAGACCGCCGTTGGAAACCTCAAGACCGCCTAGTCCTAACGGACGACGGTTTTGTTGAATTAGAGCCGCTCTCTTCGGGGAGCGGCTCGTTAGTTTCAGGATCCTTGTTCGGCCGCTGCTCGTCGGAGGTCGGGATCAGCCATAGGGTGATGTAGTCCGGATCCTCGCGCGGATCTCTATCGGCGACTTCGCCGCATAGTTTGCTCCACGCCTCTGCCTGTGATGGCTCGGCCTTGCGCGCGAGGATTTGCGTACGCCCGTTCCAGATGCGCTGCCCGCCGCTCTCAATCCTTTCGAGCCTGCGCCGCATCACCGTGTGGATGTCGAGCCACGCTTGGGCACAGGCATCGTCAATCGAGCGAAATGCAAAGATCGCGCGCCCGTCGATCTCAGCAACATAGGTCTGCATGGCGATCTGCTGCTGCTGGGCGCCGATAAGGTGGGCGCTAGGCAGTCGCGCCTCGCTTCGCGGGCGCCGCGCGCTTCAGAGGGTAAGCCGCGCTCTCATACAGACGGCGGATGCCGTCTCCGTCGAACCGCTCCTCTTCCACCTCGAGATAGGTCCCAAGAAGCTGCTGGGGAGGAAGCTCTTCCATGGCGTAGCGGACGGCCTCGGCAGCTTTGTCGAAGCGCTTGTAAGTCACGCGCCGCGCATTCTTCCAGCTCCGCGCCGGGAAAAGATCGGCTGACGCCGTGTAATCGAATGAGGACATGAGCTTCGTCCCTTTACAGACCAAAACTTTGCAAATGAGTGTTCGGCAGAAAATCACCGGAACTACATCCTCTATATAGCATGTTGCGCTGCAAAATACGAGGGCGCTGCCTGCGAATTCCTCCCTCTCCCTTCGCGGAGAGGCGCGGTCAGCTCTTGAGCCGGTAGCCGGTCTTGAAGATCCACCAGACTGCGGCGAGGCACAGCGCGAGGAACAGGAGGATCATGGCGAGGCTTAAGCCGACGCCAACGTCCGAGCTCTCGAAGAAGCTCCAGCGAAAGCCGCTCACGAGATAGACTACGGGATTGAACAGCGAGACGGTCTGCCAGAAGGGCGGCAGCACGCTGATCGGATAGAACGTGCCGCCGAGGAAGGTGAGCGGCGTGATGATGAGGAGCGGTACGAGTTGGAGCCGCTCGAAGCCGTCGGCCCAGATGCCGATGAGGAAGCCGAGCAGGCTGAAAGTCACAGCCGTCAGCACGAGGAAGGCGATCATCCAGAACGGATGCAAGATCTGGATGGGCACGAAGAAGGCGGCTGTGGCGAGGATGATCAGGCCGAGGATGATCGACTTGGTGGCGGCCGCGCCGACATAGCCGAGCACGATCTCGAAGGGCGAGATCGGCGCCGACAGAATCTCGTAGATCGTGCCGGCAAAGCGCGGGAAATAAATGCCGAACGAGGCGTTAGCAACGCTCTGCGCGAGCAGGGTCAGCATGATCAGCCCCGGCACGATGAAGGCACCGTACGGAATGCCATCGATCTCGGCGATGCGACTGCCGATGGCCGCGCCGAACACGACGAAATAGAGCGAGGTGGCGATCACCGGCGAGACGATGCTCTGCAGGAATGTGCGCCCCCAGCGTGCCATCTCGAATTTGTAGATCGCCCTGATCGCCGGCAGGTTCATCTCGTGCCGCACCATGTGTTGGAACCGTCACCCTGAGGTGCGAGCGAAGAGAGCCTCGAAGGGCGACGGTTCGGGCTGTGCGTCCTTCGAGGCCCGCCTTCGGCGGGCACCTCAGGATTACGGGTGCTTGTGAAGCGGCGGCTTACTTTGTTCATCGCTTCCGCCTCACGAGATCGACGAAGATGTCCTCGAGCGAGCTTTGCCGCGTGTCGAGGTCCTTGAACCTGATCCCCGCTTCGGCGAGCTCGGTGAGAAGGCCGGTGATGCCGGTGCGCGGGCCTTGCGTGTCGTAGGTGTAGACGAGCTCGCTCCCGCCATTGGCGAGCTCGAGATGATGTCCGGCAAGCGCCGGCGGGATGGCGTCGAGTGGCTCGGCAAGCTCGAGCGTGAGCTGCTTCTTGCCGAGCTTGCGCATCAACTCGCGTTTGTGCTCGACCAGCATCAGCTCGCCTTTGTCGATCACGCCGATCCGGTCGGCCATGTCCTCCGCCTCGTGGATGTAGTGGGTGGTCAGGATCACGGTCACACCGCGCTTCTTGAGCGCGCGCACCGACTCCCACATGTCCTTGCGGAGCTCGACATCGACGCCGGCAGTCGGCTCGTCGAGGAACAGGATCGAGGGCTCGTGCGACAGGGCTTTTGCGATCAGCACGCGGCGCTTCATGCCGCCGGACAAGGTCATGATCTTGGCGTCGCGCTTGTCCCATAGGCTTAAGGACTTGAGCAGCGTCTCGATGTAAGCCGGGTCGTCCCACATGTCCCACAGCCCACGGGAGAAGGAGACCGTGGCCCACACCGTCTCGAAGGCGTCGGTGGTCAGCTCCTGCGGTACAAGACCGATCATCGCCCGCGCCACGCGGTAGTCGGTGAGGATGTTGTGGCCGTCCACGGTGACCTGGCCCGCGCTCGGCGTAACGATCCCGCAAATGATGCTGATCAGCGTGGTCTTGCCGGCGCCGTTAGGGCCGAGCAGGGCGAAGATCTCGCCCTTCCTGATGTCGAGATTGATGTCCTTGAGCGCCTGGAACCCTGAGGCGTAGGTCTTGGAGAGACTTTTGACCGAGATGATGGGCTTCATGGCGGGACGGGGGATAGGAGGAGGGTTACGCGCGGGTCCAATGAGGATAGCAGTCCGGCAACAATGCGGCGCGCCTTGGCGCTTCGTCTCAATCCGTACCGCTTTCCAATTGAAACGATTCGACGACGCTCGGCTGGATAATCTTCGCATGCAGCGCAAGCAGCACGAGTTGGGCGTCGAGATTGACGCCGGCACCGAGCGCCTCCTCGATGCGCCGCTCGACACAAGCCGCAAGCGCCTCGCCATTCGCGCTCGCGAAATGGTCGGACCCGAGCGCGCAATAGCTGAGAATTTCTGCGGCGCCCGCATAAGCCTGCGGCGTGGGGTCTTTGCCTCTCGCGTGATCGTCGATCAGGCTGAGCGCGGTGAGCTTCACGGCCTCCGGCACGAGCTTCGGATGTAGGTCGACCGCGCGCAGCGCCTTGTCGAATTCGCGCAAAGCGGGCGAGCGGCCGAACAGGCCGAAAAAGCCGATGGACCATCCGCGCTGCGCCATGTCGGGCTAGCTACGCGGCTTGTCGAGGGAGAGTCGCAGGATCCTGCCGTTCAACTCATCGAGCGCGTAGATCGCGCCGTCGGGTCCCTGCACGACGTCGCGGATGCGCGCGCCCAAGGGCAGGCGCTCTTCACCGATCACCTTCTCACCGTCAAGGGTGAGCCGCACGATCCCTTGCGACGACAGCCCGCCGACGAGCAGGTTGCCCTTCCAGCCGGGGATCGCGTCGGCGGTGTAGAAGGTCATGCCAGAGGGCGAGATCACCGGCGACCAGTGGTGGATCGCGTCGGCAAGCTCGGGCTGCGTCGGCGGATTGGGAATGGGCTTGCCGTCATAATGTTTGCCCCAGCTCACCAGCGGCCAGCCGTAATTCGCGCCGGCCGCCGGGATGTTCAGCTCGTCTCCACCGGACGGTCCGAACTCGTTCTCCCATAAATTGCCGGTTGCCGGGTGGATCGCCGCGCCTTGCGCGTTGCGGTGGCCGAACGACCAAATCTCGGGCAGCGCGTCCTCCTGGCTGAGGAAGGGATTGTCCTCGGGTACCGAGCCGTCTGGATTGATGCGCACGACCTTGCCAAGATGGCTGCCGAGGTCTTGCGCCGGATCGAGCTTCTGCCGGTCGCCGAGCGTGACGAACAATTTGCCGTCCGGCGTGAAGGCGAGCCGCGAGCCGAAATGTCCGCTGCCCGAGACCTTGGGTTGCTGGCGGAAGATGACCTTCACGTCGTCGAGGCCGCTTCGCCCAAGCCGCCCGCGCGCGACCGCGGTGCCCGCACCGCCTTCGCCGGGCTCGGCGTAGGAAAGGTAGATGACGTTATTTGTGGCGAACTCCGGATCGAGCGTCACGTCGAGCAGCCCGCCTTGACCTTGCGCGAACACCTTCGGCACGCCCGCGAGTGGCTCTGACAGCGTGCCATCCTTGGCGACGATGCGGAGCCGGCCGGGCCGCTCCGTCACAAGCATGCGTCCGTCCGGCAGGAAGACTGCGCCCCATGGGGTTTCGAGCCCTTGGGCCACAGTCTCGACCTTGATCGTGCCTTCCTTTGTATCGATCGGCCCTTCCTCGGCGACGCAGGATTGCGCGGCGAGCATGAGGAGCGCGGTTGCGCCGAAACGTAGCGCCGGGGGCGTCGCACGCGAAATAGACATTCCGGGCTCCCGTTCGACCGCTCTCGCCACCACCAACTCCTACGGTTACATAAGCAAAAAAACGCGTTCTATCGTCGGCAGTTCAGCTTACCTGGTTGATGCGATGTCTCAAGCCTGAGCGCGGCCGGCCTTGACGCGCAAGCCGGGAGCTGGGCGTTCCAGCACCACCTCGCGGCGGAAGCGGTAAAGGCGCGCAGGCCGCCCGCCGGTCGTGGTCGAGACGTTTCCGGTGGGCTCGACCAGCCCGCCTTTCTCCACGAGCCTGCGGAAATTCTGCTTGTGCAGCAGCGTTCCGGAGATCGCCTCCACCGTCTTCTGCAAATCGTAGAGCGTGAACTCGGGGGGCAACAGCTCGAACACCACGGGCCGGTATTTCAGCTTGCCGCGCAACCGGCCCATTGCGGTTGCGAGGATGCGGCGATGGTCGAACTCCATGGGCCTGCCGATCTCGGGCAGGTCGGTCCATTGCTTGGCGGCCGTGCGGCCGTCACGCGCGGCCTCCGCCACGAGCCCCGCCTCGTAGAGCAGCTCGTAGCGTTCGAGCACCTTTTCCTCGTCCCATCCCCCATCGATGCCAAAACCGATTTTGAGCCGCTCGGCGCGCCGGAGCGGCCGCGCGGGTCCCTCGGGCGAAGGGGGACGCTCGGCCCAGGCCTTAAGCCGCGGCTCTATCTCCTTGGAAAGAGTCTCAGGCTTGCCCTTCCGCCAGTCCTCCCACGGGAAGTAGGCGTACCAAGGCGACCAGTGTGAGCCCATGAGTTCCTCGCCGGCACCGCGGGTCAGTGCGAGATAGCCGACCGAGAGCGTATGCGCGCCGCCGGGCTCGGCGTGGCGCCCGCGATCGCCGAACGTGTAGAGCTGCTCGACATAGCCGAGCTCGAGTCCCGTCTGCCGCTTCACCCATTCGCGCAAGCCGATCTCGAGCGTGCGGTGCGCGCGGGGCGCGAACGGACCGAACGGCAGGGCATCGAGCGTGCCCGACCCCGTCATGCCTGGGCGCACCACGAGGATATGCGGTTGCTGGTCGCGCACCGTGACGATGGCGGCGTTGAGCCCGAGCTCGATCTGCGGGTCGTCGGCGTTGGTGTGTTGGATCGCGGAAGGCTTTCGGCGCGCTTCGGCCATGTGCTCAGGCGGCTTGCAGGGCAGGGAGCGCGAACACGTCGGCCTCATCAGCGAGCTGCCCCCTGCCGATCTGCTCGACCGCATGGCTCATGCGGCCGTTTCGGGCGAGCGCCCGGTCGGCGAGCGCCACGAGGCGCCGGTTCGGATAGGCCGTGGGGGAAGCGTGGCGCAGGGCTTGGGCAAGCGCGTACTCGTCGGCCCCCGGGTTCAGAGCGCAGAGCGAGATGAAGGCCGCCGCCGTCGAGCGGCTGATGCCGGCCCAGCAATGGATGAGCAGCGGCGCCCCACGGTCCCAGTCGAGTGCGAAACGGATGAGATCCTCAACATGCGTCTCGCAGGGGAGCACGAGGCCCTCTTGCGGCTCGCAGATGTCGTTCATGGCGAGCCTGAGGTGCCGGTCAGGCCCGATGCCGGGGGGCGTGGTAATCGGCATCTCGCCATTGATCAGGGTCACGAGGTGGCTGACGCGGGCGCCGACCACGGTCGTCTCGACCAGGCTTAAGGGCGCGACATAGATGGTTTCCGGGGTGAGCGCCGGCGGAACCCTCGTCCGCTCTATTGGCGATGTCAGCGTGTCCATTGCATTGCCTTATTGATTCTCTTTGTGCGCCGTCTCGCTTTATCTGGCAAGCTCATTGAAACGTTTGATGAACCTTGCCTCCACCTCTGCCGCAGGAAGCGGGCTTAAGTGCGACAGCCTGGCAACCAAAGGGGGGCTCAGGTCACGCGGCTGCCCGAAAAAGCGCCTCGCCTCGGCCCGGGAAAAGCCGGCTAGTCCGGTCGCCTCGTAGAAGGCCGCGATCCTGTCCGCCCGCTTGATCAAGGTGGCGATGCGCGGCGGAAGTTCAACCGGCAGGCCGAATTTAAGGTGGATGGCCGCGAGCAGCTTGGCCTCGAAGGCGCGGTAGTCGAGCGACAGCGCAGCCTTGAACGGGCTGATCAGGTCGCCGATCACATATTCTGGAGCGTCATGAATCAGCGCGGCAAGCCGCATGCGGCGCTGGAGCTTCGGGTCGAGCGTGCCAGCGATGGCCTCGACGAGAAGGCAGTGCTCGGCAACCGAGAAGGCGTGCTCGCCCTTGGTCTGTCCGTTCCAGCGCGCAACGCGCGCAAGTCCGTGGGCGATGTCTTCGATCTCGATGTCGAGCGGCGAAGGGTCGAGCAGGTCGAGCCTCCGTCCGCTCAACATGCGCTGCCAGGCGCGCGCGCTGCCTTTGCCGTTTGCGCGTGACATAGTCTAGCCGAGCTCCGTCATGGAGCGGACAGATTGCATCTGGCGCACTCGAACAAATTCCCGCAAGCCGGCAATAAAACGTGGACGAATACGGCCGTGGATGGCATTCATTGCAGCAGTCTCACAGGAAGCAGGCAAACTTCAATCCGAGAATTGGGAGGAGCACCATGGCGAAGCTGCCGCGATATTCGCTGAGCCAGAACGAGAAGTCGAAGAAGTGGGAGCTCAAGGCCGAGGGTTCTAGCCAGGTGGTGAAGAGCTTCAAGACGAAGGCTGCTGCCACCAAAGGCGGCGTGCTGGAGAAGGCCGTGGGCGGCAGGGGCTCCGTGCGCATCCGGAAGCGCAATGGCAAGATCCAAGAAGAGCGCACCTATCCCCGCAGCGCCGATCCGCGCGGCCGCGGCTGAGCGCGCGCGCGGCCGAGCTTCTCGCAAGCCGCATGCCGCGGGCAGGCGACCAAATGGTCGTTAACCATGCCGGTCGCCTGCATGAAGGCGTAGACGATCGTCGGCCCGCAAAACTTGAAGCCGCGCGCCTTGAGGTCTTTCGAAATGGCGCGCGACAGCTCCGTCTCCGCGGGGATCGAGGCGATCGTCTTGTGCCGGTTCACGATCGACGCCCCGCCGGTGAAGTCCCAGAGATAGGCCGAGAACCCGGGGCCGCTCTCCATCATGTCGAGCCAGGCGCGGGCTGACGCGATCGCGCCTTCGATCTTCATGCGGTTGCGCACGATGCCTTCGTCGCGCATCAGCGCCTCGGTCTTGCGCGTCGTGTAGCGCGCGATCTTCTCGGGATGGAAATCGTCGAAGGCGCGGCGGAACGCTTCGCGCTTTCGCAAGATGGTGATCCAGGAGAGCCCGGCCTGGAACCCGTCGAGCACGAGCTTTTCGTAAAGCGCGCGGTCGTCGCGCTCGGGCACGCCCCATTCCTCGTCGTGATAGGCCACATAGAGCGGGTCATTGCTCGGCCACGGACAGCGCTTGGTTTCGCCGCGCGCGCTCATACCGGGACTGTCGTCGGGAAGCGCGCGAAGGCGGGCCGGCGGAGCGTGAGACGAACGCCAGCAGCCGTGAGCGCCGTGCCGCGCGCAAGCGCTTCTTCCGCGCGGTCGAGCCGCAACATGGCGAGGCCCTTCAAGCCGCTCACCGAGCCG
The DNA here is from genome assembly GCA_963821255.1 of uncultured Alphaproteobacteria bacterium. GTDB lineage: Bacteria > Pseudomonadota > Alphaproteobacteria > Rhizobiales > Methyloligellaceae > Methyloceanibacter. Next base: position 55,791 of record CAWGCX010000012.1, read on the forward strand.
AGCGTGCCGAGGGCAACGCCGCCCGCCTCGACGCTCGTGCCGGGAGCGGGTAGGGGGCCGCCGCCCTCGACGGGCACGATGCGGCGGCGCGCCGTCCCGCGATGCTCCATGCGCGAGACGACCTCCTGGCCAACAAAGCAGCCTTTGGCGAAATCGACGCCGCCGAGCTGGTCGAACAGGGCCTCGTGCGGGAAGACTTCGCCGAACGCATAGTCGCTGCCGCCTTCCGGCACGCCGAGCCCGATCCTGAGCGTGTGGTAGTCGTCCTCCGAAGCGGTGGCGCAGCCGAGGTGTGAGACGCTGGTGCCCGCGGGCAGGATCACGCGGAAGCCGAGTGCCGGCAACCGCGGGTCGGGATAGGCGTTCGTGCCGTCTGGCAGGCGCGGAGAGCCGCCCCAGACAGCGGCGACGGCAAGCGCCGGCTCTTGCGTGATTTCGACCGCAGCCCTGAGCTTGTAGAAGCCAAGCCGCTTGGCAAGCTCTGCGCCCTTCTCCCGCGCAATGTCTATGACCAGCGTGCCCTCGTCCTCGGCCACGAAGAAATCGAACAGGATCTTGCCTTGCGGGGTGAGCAGCCCGGTATGGATGGCGGCGCCCGCTCGGACCTGGTCAACATTGCTGGTGACCAGCCCCTGTAGGAATTTGTGCGAATCGGCGCCAGCGAGCCTGAGCACGCCCCGGTCTTCGAGCAACGCCGCATGGCAATGGCCCATGTCTCGCCCTTCTGCTACCAAGGCGTCCGACATTTATGGGAGCGGGGCGTCCCCCGCAAGAGACACTGGCCTTGCCTGAGACCTTCGACCTTCTGCTGAAAGGCGGGACTGTCGTCAGTCACGCTGGCGAGGGCGTTGTCGATATCGGCGTGCGCGACGGGCGTATCGCTTCCATCGGCGCGATCGCCAAGGACCGCGCGGCTGAGACCATTGACGCTGCGGGCCTGCACATTTTGCCCGGCGTGATCGACACGCAGGTGCATTTCCGCGAGCCGGGGATGGAGCACAAGGAGGACCTCGCCTCGGGCAGCTGGTCAGCCGTGCTCGGCGGCGTCACCGCCGTGTTCGAGATGCCGAACACGAAGCCCGCGACAACGAGCGAGGCCGCGCTCGCCGATAAGGTCGCCCGCGCGACGGGGCGTATGCATTGCGACTTTGCCTTCTTCGTGGGTGCCACGCGCGAGAATACGCACGAGCTTGCCGCGCTCGAGCGCCTGCCCGGCGCCGCCGGCATCAAGGTGTTCATGGGGTCATCGACCGGCGATCTCCTGGTCGAGGATGAAGAGACGTTGCGGCGCGTGCTTTCGGCGATCAACCGCCGCGCCGCCTTCCACGCCGAGGACGAAGCGCGGCTGAAATCGCGCGCGCATATGCAGCGCGAGGGTGATGCCTCGAGCCATAGCGAATGGCGCGATGCGGAAGCAGCAGTGCTCGCCACTTCGCGGCTTGTGCGCATCGCGTCGGAACTCGGCAAGCGCGTGCATGTGTTGCATGTCTCGACAGCTGACGAGATGGCGCTGCTCGCGCAACACAAAGATGTCGCCACCGTCGAGGTCACGCCACAGCATTTGACGCTTACCGCGCGCGAGGCCTATGCCGATCTCGGCACGCGCGCGCAGATGAACCCACCGCTCCGCGACCGTGCGCACCAGGAGGCGCTGTGGCGGGCGCTCGATCAGGGCGTGGTCGATGTGCTGGGCTCGGACCACGCGCCGCACACGCTCGACGAAAAGAGGAAGTCATACCCAGCGACGCCGTCGGGCATGCCCGGCGTGCAGACGCTCGTGCCGGTGATGCTGGACCACGTCAATGCGGGACGGCTCAGCCTCGCGCGCTTTGTCGATCTGACGAGCGCAGGCCCCGCCCGCGTGTTCGGGATCGCAAGCAAAGGCCGCATCTCGGTTGGCTACGACGCAGACCTGACCATCGTCGATCTGAAGGCCACGCGCGTGATCGAACATGACTGGATCGGCAGCAAAAGCGGCTGGACGCCGTTTGCCGGGCGGAAAGTGAGGGGCTGGCCCGTCGGCACGATCCTGCGCGGTCGCGCCGCCATATGGGACGGCGAGGTCACTGCGGCGCAGGGCCGCCCGGTCCGCTTCCTCGAGGCCTTGCCGGCTATTTGATGAAATAGTGCCAGACGCCGCTCGTCGAGATGCCGAGCTTGTAGCCGCTGTATGTGCCGGCCTTCTTCATCGCGATCGCATCCGGCGCCGGAAGCAGCCGGTAAAGCTCGACCTCCTGCGCCGGCGAGAGCTTGGTGATGTCGGCTTCCGCGAAATAGGGCCAGACATACATCGCCTCATCGCCCTTGCCCGTTAAAACGAAGCCCGACGACATCATGTCGAGCATCGCGGCAAGCACGTCACGCCCGGTCCCATCGGCCAACTCCTTCTTCCAGTGGCCGATCGGGTCGTCGATGTAAGCCGCCGCGACCATCGGCTTAAGCTCGTTCGATTCGAGCACGGGCCGCATCTTCTCGATCTCGCCGGTCGCTGCCGCGTTGCCGATCTGGTGCAGCATGGCCTTTACCGGGTCCGGCAACGCGTTGAGGTCGTAGAGAACTTCCGGCGCCGTCGCTTGTTTGTTGTCGGCGCCCTGCTCGGCATGGACAAGGGCGGCAGCCCCGGCTACCAATGCGGCGAGGGCAATCCCGACGAGGCTCGGCAGGCGCATGCATCACTCCGTGAGTGACCCCAAGAGTCCGCGCGCACTGTCGCAGATCGGCGCCTGGGCGCAAGCCCAAGTCTTGTCTCGGCAAGTCTCGTCACGACGCGTGCGGCGCGTCTCCCCGGCCACAGCGTCTCAGCGCGAATAGGCCTCCCCTTGGAGTCGGGCGCGCAAATCGTCCTGTCCGGTTTTCAGCTGGTCCTCGCCGGGCTCGGCATCGGCATCTTGATGGCGGCGCCGGTCGGCCCGGTCAACGTGCTGGTCATCCAGCGGGCGCTGTCGCGCGGATTCTGGGGCGGGCTTGCCGCAGGCATCGGCGCGGTGATCGGCGACGGCCTGCTCGCGGCGATCGCGGCCTTCAGCGTGACCGCGATCTCCGACGTCATCACCACCCATCAGCGCGACATCCAAGTCGCCGGCGGGGCGCTTCTGATCGCGTTCGGCGTGGGCCTCTTGTTCGCCAAGCCGCAGCTCACCATTCCGGTCGGCCAGAGGTCGCATCTCGGCGAGCATACCGGCATCATCCCGCAGACCTTCTTCCTCACCGTAACCAATCCCGGCGCCATTCTCGGTATGGCGGCGATGGTCGGTGGCCTCGGCACTCTGGTCGGCGGCCTCGGCGGCTATCTGGAGGCGCTGATTCTGGTCGTGTCGGTGATGTGCGGGAGTCTGCTCTGGTGGCTCGGCCTGTCCGAGCTCATCTCGCATATCAGGCACATGCTCACCGAGAGCCGGCTCAAGCTTATCAACCGCATCGCCGGGATCGTGCTGATTGGCTTCGGGCTGTTGCTGCTCATCGACGGCGTGACGCGCTATTTCCGTTGAACGCGCGAAACTACTGCGAGACGCGCCGCAGCGTGAATTCGCCGTGATGGATGCGGCGCGAGAGGCCGTTGGTCATCTTCTCCACCGCGTCCTCGCCATAGACGCCGATCAGGTCGGCGAGCGCGGCGAAGAGCGCGGCGTTTGGCGAGCATCTCCTGCTCGATGCCATCATGCAGCGCCTCTTCCCACGAATCGAGGATGTAGCGCAGCGCGGCCTGCTTCTGGATCTCGCTTTCCGGATCGCGGATTTTTCGTTTGGCTGCGCGCAATTTCCGACATTCCCTCGGGTTTTAGACAAATCGGGAATGTCACATCTACACCGCCCGCCTCGCGCGAAGCGGACAGAGTAGACTAACGGTTAAGAGTTAAAGTTAGTCGGGCGGCTCGGGCTCGGTCGGCGCGGGCGGCGGAGCGGGCTCGGCGTCCGCCGCGCCTTCCGCAGCTTGGGCATCTTCGTTGCCGGCCGACACGGCGTCGGCGTTGGGCGGACCCTTCGAGGCGAAGACCGTGCCTTGCGCGAGCGATGCGGCGATGGTCGCCCCCTCGGTGCTGAATCTGGTCGTCGCGAGCCTCGCCGACTCCGTGCAGGTGCGGTAGGTGCGGCGATAGCCGCGGTAACCGTCGTTGAAGCTGTTAACGAGCTTGGCGCGGCGCGCCGAGGTCGTGCCCTCGTTCTTGACGATCTCCTTCATCTGGTCGCGCCAGAGCTGGCCTTCATTCGCGCCGCAAAGCTCGCGGAGATAGTGGACGGCGCCCAGGATCTCGGCGAGCCGCATCAGCTTGGGATCGTAAGGCCTGTCGTCGGGGGGCGGCGGCGCCAGGCTTTCGCGCGGCACGATGGGCGGCAGGTCGTCGCCCTGCCGCTTCGGCCTTGCGGCCTTCGGCTTCTGCTTCTTAGGCCCCTGGTCGAACCACCAGAAGAACTGGGCCTGCGCGCTGGGCGCAAAGGTGACAGAGGTGGCTGCAAACCAAAGCGCCCCCGCGCCGACCAAAGCCAAGCCCTTTATCCAGCGTCCCATCGTCAGCCTGAGTAGCCCCAATTCTTGGCTAAATCTAGCCATGGAACAGCCCATCGGCGCCCCCCGGGCCACCGTGACAAGGCAGAAAAGAGGAGCAAAATGGCTAGCGCGTGCCGAACAGGGCGTCGACTGCGGCTTGGCCGCTCGCTTCGTCGGCATCGGTCGCATCGGACCGCGCGTCGCCATTGGCGATGGCGTTGGCGTCGTCGATCAGGATGCGGAGCCGCGCGGCAGCGTCCTCGCAGACCTTGGTGAGATCGGTCTTGCCCTCGGCAAGCTCGTCGGCGACGCTCGCGACGAGCGAGAGCGCTTCGCGATGCAGCCGCGCCACCGCCTCGTCGAAATGCGCGCGGATATGCGCCGGCGCCCGGCGATAGGCCGCGATGGCGAGGCTCTTGTCGCGGAAGCCCGATTCGGCGAAGTGCTCCTTAAAGGTCAGGGGGTGCCAGGACAGGAGATCGTCGGCAAAATCCTTGGGCTCCGAGGAGACCGCCTCGAGCAGCATCACGAAGTTTCCCACGCTGTTCAATGCCCGCGCCGAGGATGCGTTGACCAAGGCCTCGTTCCGCAACGCAATGCGCCGGCGCCGCTGCCTTCTGCCCGCCGACGGCTCCTATGAGTGGACGGGGCCCAAGCGTGCGCGGCGGCCGTTCTTGCTGCGCCCGCGCCAAGGCGGGCTCTTTGCCTTTGCCGGCATCTGGGAGGGCTGGCGCGGCGAGACCGACACGGTGGCGATCCTCACTTGTCCCGCGAATGGGCTCGTCGAGACTCTGCATGACCGCATGCCCGTCGTTCTGCCCGAGGAGCATTTCGCGGCATGGCTCGACGTGGAGGGGACGAGCCCCGAGGACGCCGCCGCGTTGTTGCGCCCTGCGCCCGACGATCTGTTCGAGGCGATCGAAGTCCACCCAAAGATCAACGACTCGCGCAAAGACGAGCCGGGGATCCAGGAGCCGTTGCAAAAGGAGCTGCTTTTTTGAAGTTCTCCGCGGTGTCATGCCCGCGAAAGCGGGCATCCAGTAGGCACGAGACCTGGGAAAACCTCACGCGAGCCGGGGATTACTGGATTGCCCGATCAAGTCGGGCAATGCCACCAACTTGCGGTCACTTCACCAGGAATATCGCCAGCCCGTCATGGCCTTTGGAGCCTACGGTCTGGAGCGCGGTGCCGCTCACGCGCGGGTCGGTCGCGGCGAGCGCATAGAAGCGCCGCAACCCCTGTATATGTGGGCTGTCGCTTCGCGCATCGAGTACGCGGCCTTCGCGCACCACGTTGTCGACCACGATCAGCGCGCCGCGCCGCGCGAGCTTCACCGCCCAGAGGAAATAATCGGGTGTGCTCGGCTTGTCGGCGTCGATGAAGATGAGGTCGAACGGGTCAACACCCGCCTCGATCAGCGCCGGCATCGTGTCCTGCGCCCGGGCTACCTTGATCTCGACTCTATCGGCCAAACCCGCGCGGGCGATGTTGGCGCGTGCCACCTCGCCGAAAGCGGGGTCGGCTTCGAGCGTGACGAGGCGGCCGCCCTCGGGCAGCGCGCGGGCGAGCCAGATCGCGCTATAGCCGCCGAGCGTGCCGATCTCGAGGATGCGACGCGCGCCGATCGCTTGCGCAAGCAGCATGAGCAGTTTGCCTTGATGCGGCGCGACCTGGATCGGCGGCAGCCCGGCTTTGGCGCTCTCTTTGAGCGCGGCACGCAGCGCCGGATCGTCCTCAACGAAATGGTCGGCGATGAACGCATCGACCGCTTCGTAGTCCGCACTCATAGCAGCTTGCCCGGATTGAGAATGTTGTTCGGATCGAAGGCCGCCTTGATCTTGCGCATCAGGTCGATCTCGACCGCTTGCTTCGCATGAGGCAGGAGATCGCGCTTCAGCCGCCCGATGCCGTGCTCGGCGCTGATCGACCCACCGAGATCGAGCACGATCTCGTGCACGGCGGCGTTCAGCGCCTCCCAGTGCGAGAGGAAGATGGCGCGGTCCATGCTTGGCGGCTGGCTGACATTATAATGCACGTTGCCGTCGCCGAGATGGCCGAAAGGCACGGGCCTGGCGCCTGGGATCATCAGCTCGACGATCTGGTTCGCGCGTGTGATGAACTCAGGCACACGCGCGACGGATACCGCGACGTCGTGCTTGATGCTGCCGCCTTCTGACCTCTGCACCTCGCTCATCAAATGGCGCAGGCGCCACAGCTCTTGCGCTTGGGCGAGCGAAGCGGCGATCACCGCGCCGTCGATCTCGCCGGCGTCCAGGCCTTGCGCCAGCACAGTCTCGGCAAGGGAGGCAAGATCCTCGCCTTCGCGCGGGCTCGTAAGCTCGAACAGCAGATACCAGGCATGCGGTTCCGGATAAGGATCCCGCACGCCGTGCCCGTGCTTCAGCACGAACTCGACGCCGATGCGGGGGAGCAGCTCGAACGCTGTGAGCGCAGCACCGGCGCGCGCGAGCGCACGCGCGAAGAACGCGGGCGCGCCTTCGAGCTGGCTCAAGCCCGCCATCGCCGTCAAGCGCTCGACGGGCTTCGGATAGAGCCTGAGCACCGCTGCCGTGATGATGCCGAGCGTGCCCTCCGAGCCGACGAACAGGTCCTTGAGGTCGTATCCTGAATTGTCCTTGCGCAGCGACTTGAGTCCGTTCCACACGCTGCCGTCCGCGAGCACGACTTCGAGGCCGAGCGCAAGCTCGCGCGCGTTGCCGTAAGCGAGCACGCCCATCCCGCCAGCGTTGGTGGCGAGCACGCCGCCGATCTGGCAACTCCCTTCCGAGGCGAGGCTCAGAGGGAGCAGGCGCCCGGCGCTGTCCGCGACTTGCTGGGCGGACGCGAGCACGAGCCCCGCTTCGACCGTCATGGTGTTGGAGGCGAGGTCGATGCCGCGCACATGGTTGAGGCGCTCAAGTGCAACGACGACCTCCTGGCCCGTTTCGAACGGGATCTGCCCGCCGACGAGACCGGTATTGCCGCCTTGCGGGACGATCGCGGTGCGCGTCTCGTTGGCGCGGGCAAGGATCGCTGAGACGTCCTGCGTCGTGCCGGGCTTCAGAACCAGAGCTGCCTTGCCGCGGTAGAGATCACGCCATTCGACGAGATAAGGCGCCATCGCGTCAGGATCGCGGATCGCATGGTCCTCGCCGACGATGCGCGCCAGCGCGTCGAGCGTGTCGGGGGAAGGGGCGCGCGGCGCTTCCGTCATGGCCGCCGCTCCGCCGTGGCTGCTTTGGCCTCGGACGGCTCGGCAAATCTCCGGCCGAGAACGTCCTCGATGGCTTCGCGCGGAAGCGCGCCCTGCCGCAGCAGAAGCGGCGTTCGCCCTACGAGGCTCACGATGGTCGAACTCGCGGCCGAGCGGGGATGGCCCTCCGTCGAGGATCATGACGGGGCGATCTCCAAGTTCGGTCTCGACCTCGGCGGCGGTCTTGGGACTTGGCCGGCCGGAGCGGTTCGCGCTTGGTGCCACGATTGGCAGCTCCGACCGCGCAAGCAGCGCCAGCGCCACCTTATGATCGGGCGCCCGGACGGCGATCGTGTCGAGCCCGGCGCTCACCGGCGCGGCGAGGGGATAGTCGGGGCGCCTGGGCAAGACCAGCGTCAGGGCCCCCGGCCAGAATGCCTCGGCGAGCTCGCGCGCCGCCGCGCCCACCTCCGCCAACTCCCCCGCCTTGTCGAGATCTGGGACGAGCACGATCAGCGGATTGGCGCTCGGACGCCCCTTGGCGGCGAAGACCTTGGCGACGGCGTCCGCATCGAGCGCATTGGTGCCGAGCCCGTAAACCGTATCGGTCGGGAAGGCGATGATTTCGCCTCCGCGGAGCGCTTCCGCGGCCGCAGCAATCGCCTCAGGCGTGGCAGGAACGATAGGCATGGCGCCATTTCGCGTGTTACCAGCACGCGGTCAAGCTAGACTAGCAGTCAGAATGACCACGCTCCTCGTCACGCATAAGGCGTTTCTCGAGCATGACACGGGCTACGGCCACCCGGAGCAGCCCGACCGCATGCGCGCGATCGCCGATGCGCTGGCCGCGCCCGCCTTCGGCGCGCTGAAACGCGAGGAGGCGCCGGAAGCCGATCTTGCCGCCATCGAGCGCCTGCACCCCAAGGCCTATATCGAGATGGTGCGCGCGGCGATCCCGAGCCAGCACCATCAACGGCTCGATCCGGACACGGTCGTCTCGCGCGGAAGCTGGGAGGCCGCGTTGCGCGCAGTGGGAGGGGCGCTGCGGGCCGTCGACGCCGTGGTCGGAGGCGAGGCCAAGAACGCGTTCTGCGCCTCGCGCCCGCCCGGCCATCATGCCGAGCCCGCGCGCGCCATGGGCTTCTGTCTGTTCAACAATGTCGCGGTCGCCGCGCTGCATGCCCGCGCCAGGCACGGTGCCGAGCGCGTCGCCGTGGTGGATTTCGACGTGCATCACGGCAACGGCACGCAGGCTGCCTTCTGGACGCAGAAGGACCTGTTCTACGCCTCAACCCACCAGATGCCACTCTTCCCCGGCACGGGCGAGCTTGGCGAGACGGGCGTCGGCAATATCTTCAACGTGCCGCTGAAAGCCGGCGACGACGGCGACGAGTTCCGCGACGCGTTCCTCTCGCGCATCCTGCCGGGCCTGCACAATTTCGGCCCGGACCTGATCATTGTCTCGGCGGGCTTCGACGCCCACCGGATGGACCCGCTCGCGCAGCTTAGGCTCGTCGAGCCGGATTTCGCTTGGGTGACCGAAAAGCTCATGGACCAGGCGGAGAAGCATTGCGGCGGCAAGCTCGTCTCTTGCCTCGAAGGCGGCTACGACCTCGACGCGCTGGGACGGTCGGTCGCCACGCATGTCGGGACGCTGATGGGCGGCGCATCGTGACGCGCGCCCCGAAGCCCTTGATCGGAGCCGCCGGAAAAGGCTAAAGCCCACGCTCATGTCCAGCCAGCCCGATCATACCGATATCAAGACGATGAGCTTCGAGCAGGCGCTCAAGGAGCTCGAAACCATCGTCGACCGCCTGGAGAAGGGCGACGTTGATCTCGAAGCCTCGATCCTGATCTACGAGCGCGGCGAGGCGCTGAAGGTCCATTGCGACGGGCTTTTGCGCCAGGCCGAGGCGCGCGTGGAGAAAATCTCGTTGAACGCGAGCGGCGAGCCTATCGGCACCGGGCCTCTCGATGTCGAGGAGTAGAGGCCGGCTTTAGCTCGTCGCCCAGCTCGCCTCCATGACGAGCAGACCGGCGCGATGTCGACTGCCCATGACGGAAAGGCGTGATGCGTGCAGGGCTTGCCGCGCCTGACCTTCGCATCGTCCATACTCGGCTGGTCGTCGAGCACAAGCGAAGCCGCGTGCGCAAGCTCCACGCCGCAAGCCGAAGGCAGGACCAACGTAAGCGCATCGTCGCGGAAAAATCCGTCCCGAAGCGACCGCCACGATCGCCCGCCAGCGATGCGCAGGCCCTCCGACCGCGTAGCGCGCGGCGCGGGCGACCTCGCCGCCGGGTTGCTTGTTGAAAGTGGAGTCGAGAAAGGCTTCGACGGTGCGGCGCACCTCGGCCTTGTCGGCAACGAAATTTCGGCCTGCGAGAGACGGCGCGAGCGCTGGTTCGCCCATATGTTCCATCCCCGATTGCACTTTATGCTACGGCGATGAGGCCCGCAACAGAGTGACCTTAAGATGCCAGGGCTTGCCCGGGAGCGCGACGCGGGCGAGCAGCGCCGGGGAAGGAAAGACGCCCCTTGGGCGGGACCGGCCTCTCCGCTATGGTCGCTTGAGCCGCCATGATCCTGACACGCCTTGGCCCTCTATAGCGTAGTTGCAACCGGGACTTGGCGTCGATAAAGGTGCAGTAACACGTTGATCTTTCCGCCGTTTTTCCAAACTTTTAGCCAGGTAAGGCCATGAGCGCCGAAAGTCCTACGCTTTTGCTTGATCGTATCCGCACGCGAGAGGACCTCCGCGCGCTTGACGACAAGGACCTGCCGCAGCTTGCCGCCGAGCTGAGACAAGAGACTATCGACGCCGTTTCGGTGACCGGCGGACATCTCGGCGCGGGGCTCGGGGTGGTCGAGCTCACTATCGCGCTGCACCATGTTTTCGACACGCCGCACGACCGGCTGATCTGGGACGTGGGCCATCAATCCTATCCGCACAAGATCCTGACCGGGCGGCGCGATCGCATCCGCACGTTGCGCCAGGGAGGCGGGCTGTCGGGCTTCTGCAAGCGCGCCGAGAGCGAATACGACACGTTCGGCGCGGGCCATTCCTCGACCTCGATCTCGGCCGGGCTCGGCATGGCGGTTGCGCGCGACCTCGCGGGCTCGGGGCACAATGTCGTCGCCGTGATCGGCGACGGCGCGATGAGCGCAGGCATGGCCTACGAGGCGATGAACAATGCCGGCGCGAGCGATAAGCGGCTGATCGTCATCCTCAACGACAACGACATGTCGATCGCGCCGCCGGTCGGCGCCATGAGCGCTTATCTTGCCAAGCTCATCTCCGGCGGCACCTATCGCAGCGTGCGCCGCGTGCTGAAGCAGCTTGCGCATAAAGTGCTGCCGAAGACTTGGCAGAAGCGTGCTGCCCGCGCCGAGGAATTCACCCGCGGCTTCTGGACCGGCGGCACGCTGTTCGAGGAGCTCGGCTTCTATTATGTCGGCCCGATCGACGGGCACAATTTCGATCATCTGCTCCCCGTGCTGCGCAACGTGCGCAACATGAAGAACGGGCCGGTGCTGGTGCATGTCGTGACGCAGAAGGGCAAGGGCTACGGCCCGGCCGAGATCTCCGCCGACAAGTTCCACGGCGTCGGGCGCTTCAATGTCGTGACCGGCGCGCAGGAACCGCCCGCTGCGGGGCCGCCGAGCTACACCAAGGTCTTCGCCAATGCGCTGATCGCCGAGGCCAAGCGCGACGCGAAGATCGTCGCCATCACCGCCGCCATGCCGTCCGGCACAGGGCTCGACAAGTTCGCGGAAGCCTTCCCGGAGCGCTGCTTCGATGTCGGCATCGCCGAGCAGCATGCGGTGACTTTCGCCGCGGGGCTCGCCGCCGAGGGCTTTAAGCCCTTCGCCGCCATCTACTCGACCTTCCTTCAGCGTGCCTACGACCAGGTGGTGCACGACGTGGCGATCCAGCACCTGCCGGTGCGCTTCGCCATCGACCGGGCGGGGCTGGTCGGCGCCGACGGCCCGACCCATGCCGGCGCTTTCGACGTCGCCTATCTTTGCTGCGTGCCGGGCATGGTGGTTATGGCCGCCGCCGATGAGGCGGAGCTCGTGCACATGGTAGCGACAGCCGCCGCAATCGACGACGCGCCGTCGGCTTTCCGCTATCCGCGCGGGGAGGGGACCGGCGTTGCGCTCCCCGAGCACGGGGAGGTGCTGCCGATCGGCAAGGGACGCGTCGTGCGCGAGGGGTCCACGGTCGCGCTCTTTTCGTTTGGGGCGCGGTTGCCCGAGTGTCTGGCAGCGGCCGAGCAGCTTGCCGGCTTCGGCCTGCCAACAACCGTCGCCGATGCGCGTTTCGCCAAGCCGCTGGACATGGAGCTGCTCCGGCAGCTGGCGCGGAACCACGAGGTGCTGATCACCGTCGAGGAGGGATCGAGCGGCGGCTTCGGCGCGCAGGTGCTGCACGCACTTGCGGGCGAAGGTTTGTTCGACCGCGGTCTCAAGGTCCGCACGCTCGTGCTGCCCGACCGCTTCATCGATCACAACAAACCGGCCGCGATGTATGCCGAGGCCGGGCTCGATGCGGGTGGAATCGTCGCCGCCGTGTTCGCAGCGCTCGGCAAAGACCGCGACGCCGCTGAGATCATCCGTTTCGCGAAATAATCCGACAGCCGCACCTGTCAGTCCAGCGCGCAGGCTCCGGCGAAATTGGCGAGTTCGGGCTCGCGCCCTTTCTCGGGAAGCTCCGTGATCACGCCGCCGGTCTTGACGGTGACTGCACCATTCTCCTTGAGCAGCGCGACGACCGGCTTGATCTTGAAATTCTCGGCCACGGCGAAATGGAAACCGCTCATCTCGTCGGTCGAGATGGCGCCGCCGATGGCAAGCTTGGCGTCGCCCGCGGCAAGCTCGATATCGACCTTCTCGCCGATTTCGGTCCCAGCGATATCGACATAGACCGTAAGCTCGGTGACCTTGTCACTGTTCCCGCAGATCAGGATGAAGACCAGGTCCTCAGCGGTCTCGGGCGAGCCGTAAACCAGCGAGGCGTTACCGTCGCCGCTCTCGCTCATCCACGCATAGACTGGCTCCGGCTCGCCCGCTGCTCCGGCGGAGAGCGGCCCGGTCAGGCACAGGTAGCTCACAAATCCGATCGCCGCGACTCTCATTGGCGCGGGGCCTTTCTAGTCAAGTGTGCAGAGCGTGCCGAATTTCCGCGACTGCCGCGGCGCGTCCTTCCTGCGGCATGGTGGCTTCGACGTCGCCCGCCTTGACGGTCAGGTCGCCCGGGCCCTCGAGAAGCTTCAGCACCGGCTTGACCGCGAAGTCTTTCGCTTCGGTGATGAGAGCCCCGACATATTCGTCCTCTACCGCCTCGCCTTCCAGCGACCTTGGCCGTGCTGGTGCCGCGTTTGATGGTCACGGGCTGCTCCGCCTGGACCGTCTCTTCAGCTCTTCGTAAAGGCTGAGCGAGGAGTTCTTTCTGGCGTTGCTGCAGACGAGGAGGAAACGGTGTTCTCCACGTCTGTCGTCGGGCCGTAGATGAGCGACACGCCGCCGCGGGGCTTGGCGATATGCCAGTCATGGTCGTCGGCCACCGATGCTTGCGGCACGAACAGGGCAACCGCGATGAGCCCGAAGCCGATGCGGCTAGCGGCCGTTCGTATGACGTCCGATTTCCTGATGTCCCGCTCCCTCGAACAGTTCCGTGAAAGAGCCGGCGAAGGTCGGGTCGAACTCATAGTAGTTGCAGGTGATCTCATCCCCCGCCGCGATGTCGACGAGCGCATAACCCTTGTCGAAGAGGCGGAAATCGGTGTTGGGGGTCATGCTGTGGTTCATGTATTTGCCGTTGTCGGCATCGAGCACGACCACGCCAGGCATATCGAGATGCGGATAGGCGTAGCGCTCGATGAAGACCTGCATATGCTCAGGCAAGCCCTCGATCTCGGCCATGTCGATAAAGATGTCGAACTTGGGATGGAGGTCCCAGATCAAGCTCCCTTTGGCGGCGGGCTCGCCAGCGAACACGCCCAATCCCTCGATCGCGCTTTGCGCGACATAGGTGCTGATCAGCAGCATTGCTTCCCTCCTGCCGTGTTTCCGCTTTAGGCTCGGCTCGCCGCAAGCACCAGCACGCCCTTGCGCTTGAGCCGGCGCGGCGCCTGCGGCCGACGTAGCGCGCCGATGCGGCGCTGCAAATAGGGCGAGAAGTGCCCGGCATAGCGCTCCCACAGCACGGGGTTGCGCCAGTCATCGCCGGTGATCCGCCGGCGGCAGGTCGGCGCGCCGCAGGCACATTCGAACTCGTCGTATGGCGAGCCGTCGCACATGGCGTAGTCGATGGTGACCTCTTCGCCCGGCAGGATGCGCCTGAGCGCCACGATGGAGATCTGCCCAGCGAGACCGGCATTCGGTTCGCAGCCGTGGTTAATGAAATCGGGCGGCTCGTCCGGGGTGAGCGAAGCGAGATAAAGTCCTTCCTCGATCTGCACGGTGTGGCGTCTGATCGCCTCCGGCAGAGTATCGAGCTCTTCCGCAGGTAGGATCCTGCCGCTCCACACGGCGATCAGCTCGCCCGGCTCGATTACGGACCGGGCTGCGACGGACTTCCCGCCAGCTACGTCACAATTTCGGACTTCGCATTTCTTGGTAAGGTAAGCCGAAGTCTTTTGGCTCACGAGACCTCCGCGAGTGCGCGCCGAGCGGGGCGCTTCGCAGTATGTTATGGAAGCGGCGCCGACCGCTCCCGGCCTTCGTCCGCGCGCGAGGATTCCCGACGCGAGGCGGAGCATATGAGAAGCTCTGGTGCCCAGCTACAAAAAAACGCGTCTCGACACATTATTGGTGGATTGTGGCCTGGCCGCCACGCGGGCGCGCGCAGCCGACCTGATCCGCCGCGGCGCGGTGCGCGTCGGCGGCATCCAGGCGGCGAAGCCGGGCCAGCTCGTCGCGCGGGACGCGGTGCTCACGGTCAGTCCGGGCACCGCCGCCTATGTCTCGCGCGGCGGCCTGAAGCTCGAAGCGGCGCTCGACGCCTTCGGGCTGGATGTGCAGGGGCGGGTGGCGCTCGACATCGGCGCCTCGACCGGCGGCTTCACCGATGTCCTGCTCGGGCGGGGAGCGGCCAAGGTCTATGCCGTGGATGTCGGAAGCGGCCAGCTTCACGCGCGTCTCCGGGCGGACAGCCGGGTCATCGCCCTTGAAGCAACCGACGCCCGGAAGCTCGACCGGTCGGTCGTCCCCGAGCCGGTTTCGGCCATCGTGGCCGATGTGAGCTTCATCAGCCTGACGCTCGTATTGCCGGCCGCGCTCGCCCTTGCCGCGCCTGGCGCCTGGCTCGCTGCCCTGATCAAGCCGCAATTCGAGGCTGGCCGCGAGGCCGTGGGCAAGGGCGGGGTGGTGCGAAGAGAAGAAGACCGGCAGCGCGCCGTCGCCCGCGTCCGCGAATTCGTAGAGACGCAGCCCAGCTGGGAGGTGCTCGGCGTGATTGCGTCGCCGATCGAGGGCGGTAGCGGCAACCGCGAGTTCCTGCTCGGTGCAGGCTATGGAGACTGAGGTCGCGAAAAGTGCGCAAGGCGAGGCTGAAGGACCGCTAGTCACGGCCTCGGCGCAACAGCGTCGAGACGAAATCCGGAACGATCTCGGTCGCCGGACCGTAAAGCCCCTTGGCAAAAGATGGGCGCCTCGGAGGGCTCGAGATTGCGCTTACCGAATGCGCGCCGCTCCGCCGCGCATCTCGCCGAACCACACGACGTCGGGCCGCATCGCCCCTGCCTCGCCGCTAGCGCGGCAGATCGTTGCGGTCGAGAGATCGCCGGTCCACATCGTGCTTGCCGCGCAGGCGCCGCGCAGGCGCCGCACAGCGCGCGGCTGAACTCGCCATGCATATGAATGAGATGGGCGGGTACCGCCCGCCTCGTGCAGCGCATCGATATTCTGGGTGATGGTGAGCACTTGTCCGCTCGAGCCGCGCCAACGCGCGATGCGCCTCATTCGGCGCGGCCTCCGCATGCCATGCCCGGCGCAGATTTTAGAAGGCATGGACCGTCGCGGGATTGCGAACAAAGCCCTCCGGCGTCGCCACCTCTTCGAGGTCGAACTCCGACCACAGCCCGCCTTGGTCGCGGAACGTGGCGAGCCCACTCTCCGCCGAAAGGCCGGCGCCGGTCAGAACGACGATCTTCTCAAACCGCATAGTCCCGGCCGGTCTCAAGCCAACCCTCATAGTGTCCAAGCGGAGCGCCCCACGGAAGTTCAACCCTGACCATGAATCGGTAAAGAGACCCTTCGGCGCTTTCGCCAACTTCGAGCTTCGGCCAGAGCAAGCGCGGCAAGGGCACCCCGAAAACACGCAAGGCTACGAGCACTTGGGCGCGGGGTTGAGCGTCGGCCATCTTGCCCGCTCACCCGCATTGGGCGCGGTGGCGCAGATAGTGGTCGGCGAGCACGATGGCGACCATGGCCTCGCCGATCGGCACGGCACGGATGCCGACACACGGATCGTGGCGGCCCTTGGTCGAAATCTCGGTGTCATTACCGGCGGCGTCCACCGTGCGGCGCGGCGTCAGGATCGATGAGGTCGGCTTGACCGCAAAGCGCGCCACGACCGGCTGCCCCGTGGAGATGCCGCCGAGAATCCCGCCCGCATTGTTGGACAGGAACTCGGGCGTGCCGTCGGCGCGCATGCGCATCTCGTCGGCATTGTCCTCGCCGGAGAGAGCCGCAGAGGCGAAGCCTGCGCCGATCTCCACGCCCTTAACCGCGTTGATGCTCATCAGCCCGCTCGCGATGTCCTGGTCGAGCTTGGCATAGACCGGCGCCCCGAGCCCGGGCGGGACGCCTTCCGCCACGATCTCGATCACGGCGCCGGCGGATGAGCCCTTCTTGCGCACCTCGTCGAGGAAGTCGGCCCAGACCCGCGCGGTCTTGGCGTCGGCGCAGATGAACGGATTCTTGTCTACCTCCGCCCAATCCCAATTACGGCGGTCGACCTCGTAAGGCCCGATCTGCACGAGCGCGCCCCGCACAATGAGGCCCGGCACGACTTTGCGGGCTATGGCGCCGGCCGCGACTCGCATCGCCGTCTCGCGCGCAGACGCTCGGCCCGAGCCGCGCCAATCGCGCAGGCCGTATTTCAGCAGGTAGGTGTAGTCGGCGTGGCCCGGGCGGAACTTGTCTTTGATCTCGCCGTAGTCCTTGGAGCGCGCATCGACATTCTCGATTTCGAGCGCGATCGGCGTGCCGGTGGTGACCTGCGTCCCGTCCTCTCCCTCGAACACGCCGGACAGGATGCGCACCTGGTCCGGCTCCTTGCGCTGGGTCGTGTAGCGCGACTGGCCAGGCTTGCGTTTGTCGAGATAGGCCTGGATCTCGGCTTCTGCCATGGGGATACCGGGCGGGCACCCGTCGACCACGCAGCCGATCGCCGGCCCGTGGCTCTCGCCCCAGGTGGTGACGCGGAACAAATGGCCGAAGCTGTTGTGGCTCATGATCAGGTGTCGATTGTCAGCAGTTCCGGTTTCAAATAACTGGTAATGTCGCACAAGACGTTCTTGAAACGAAATCTTGAGAGAGCGCTCGTCTCAGCCTTAGAAAGGAAGCTCCGATGCATAGGCCGTCCTCGTAGAAGTCAAAAAGAAGAAAGATGGAGGGGCTTCTTCGACGAGCCGTCGGGAGACGGACGATCATTGTGTATCAACGATCCAAGCAAAAGCAGAAAGAAACGTTCCTATAAGAAATGCGCCAACCTGAGCGGGAACGCGAAATGTTTCAACACTATCGCGCATTGCCGCTGCTTTTATAAGCCAAAGCCAAAGTCAAAGTCATAGAGACCGGTAGGCCTGACCCCGCATCCGAGCAAACGGATCCTCACTCCTTCGCCACGGAGACCTCAGGGGCGTCCTCGTTCTTCATGCCGACCACGTGGTAGCCGGCGTCGATATGCAGGATCTCGCCGGTCACACCGCGCCCGAGATCGGAAAGCAGATAGAGCGCGCCCGCCCCGACCTCCTCGATCGAGACGGTCCGCCTGAGCGGCGAATTCACCTCGTTCCATTTCAGTATGTAGCGAAAGTCAGCGATGCCCGAGGCCGCGAGCGTCTTGATCGGTCCGGCGGAGATGGCGTTGACTCTGATCCCGCCTTTGCCGAGATCGGCGGCGAGATAGCGGACGGACGCCTCGAGCGCGGCCTTGGCCACGCCCATCACATTATAATGGGGCATCACCTTCTCGGCGCCGTAATAGGTGAGCGTCAGCAGACACCCGCCGTTCGGCATCAGTCTCTCGGCGCGGCGCGCGAGCGCGGTGAAGGAATAGCAGGAGATCAGCAGCGTCTGCATGAAGTTCTCTTCCGTCGTGTCGACATAGCGCCCGTCGAGCTGCTCCTTGTCCGAGAAGGCGACGGCATGCACGAGGAAATCGAGGGTGCCCCATGCCTTGGCGAGCCCGGCGAATACCGTCTCGACGCTTCGCTTGTCGGTCACGTCGCAAGGAAAGACGAGGTTGGAGCCGACCTCTTGCGCGAGCGGTTCGACCCGCTTCTTGAGGGCCTCGCCCTGATAAGTGAGCGCGACCTCGGCGCCCTGGTCGGTGACGGCCTTGGTGATACCCCAGGCGATGGAGCGGTTGTTGGCGACCCCGAGCACGAGCCCGCGTTTGCCAGCCATCAATCTGGGTGCTTCGACCATAGCCTCTCCCGGAGAGCCCGCGCTTTAACACTGAGAGCACAGGCCGGGAAGGGGATTCGCCCCCTATGGTCTGGGACTAAACGGCGCGGAGGCGCATGCCCCGGGTGGGTGCCTGGCGCCTGACCTCGAGCCGCGCATATCTGAGGCCGTCGGCTGCGGGACGGTACGGCGCGCCCCGGGAACGGAGCAGCGTGAAGCGAAAGCCCTGCGACTGTGCCTTGGTTTTCCTGCGGCTTCGCGCGGGAGGAACCGAAACCGCTTCCAATCGAGCAAGAAGGGACATGAGATCGTCTCCTTATCCTGACAGGGACCAACTCCCGTCCGGCTCGCGGCAGCCGATCGTTTCGATCTGCCGCTGGTAATCGCCATGCGCGAACCAGTAGACCACATGCCGGCAGATGCGCCCGCGATCGTCCTGGAACGCTGATCTTAAAGTGATTCGGCCTTTCAGCCCGCGCGCCTGCCGCTGCCATATAAGCGTTACGCCGTCTCCGAGTTCCGAAAGCGCTAGCTGTAGCGCGGCCATCGCCGCCTGCCGGTCGGTGCGGTCGAGCGCCGCCTTGACGGGCCGCTTGCCTTGCGGCTTCTGCTCGATCGCCGTCGCCGCCATTTCCGCTCCACGTTCCTCCGATTTGAGGGGGAGAGGGGCGGGCGCCAAGAGCAAAACTGCGAGTGCGCCCGCCCCAATGATGATAGGAGCGTTCAAATGGAACGTACGCATAACCAATCGTCCCCAAACTACGACGCGGGACTCGAAACTTACCCCCGCGACCACTATCAACATCGACCATGGTGCCCTATCAGGGTGAGCAAAACGTAAATGCCCGTGCCGCCGCGGGATTTTTTCTAACCGCGCCAGAAATCGGGGGAGAGTCCATGTCGTCCCATGGCTGAAACGCCCCGGAAATCCCGCAGCAAAGCTGCAGACTTGGGCAAGCCGGCCGACTTCACGGAAGCCTCCGAGCCCTTCGCCCTGTTCTACGCCTGGATGGCCGAGGCGAAGGCATCGGAGCCCAACGACCCCGAGGCGATGGCACTTGCGACAGTTGATTCGCACGGCCTGCCCAATGTGCGCATGATTCTGCTTAAGGGGGCCGACCGGCGCGGCTTCGTGTTCTACACGAACTCAGAAAGCGCCAAGGGGCTCGAACTTGCCGCAAACCCGAAGGCCGCGCTCCTGTTCCACTGGAAGAGCCTCGGGCGGCAGGTCCGCATGCGCGGGCTGATCGAGCCGGCGACGGACGCCGAGGCCGACGCCTATTTCGCCGCGCGCCATCGGGAGAGCCAGATCGGGGCTTGCGCCTCGGCACAGTCGCGGCCGCTCAAGAGCCGGGCCGCCTTCGAGAAGGACGTGGCGCGGCTTGCGCGGCAGTTCAGCGAGGGACCGGTGAAGCGCCCGGCCTATTGGCGCGGCTACCGACTTATCCCGCTCGAGATCGAGTTCTGGATGAGCCGGCCCTTCAGGCTGCATGACCGCATCGTATTTTGCCGCGCAAGCCCCCGCGCGCGCTGGACCAAGACGCGCCTTTATCCGTGACCATTTCTGCACCACAAACCCGCCACTTGCGGGCTATAGTTTCGGCCGCGAGCCGGGTAAACCGGACGGGTGCAAACGTGACCGACGCGCTGTGAGGGCTTTGACGTGAGCTATACGGCCGCGCGCTATTCGACGGCGCGATTTTCGGTGAAGGAAGCGCGCGAGGCGACCTGGGCGCGGCGCATCGCGCTGTTCTTCCTCCAGCTCCTGATCCTGACGGTGCTGCTGCACCATTTCGCCAACCTCGGCACGCAAGCTGCTCTCAACCTGATCGGCGTATCGATGGCCGGTCTCTGTCTTGCCATCGCCATCGCCGTCTTCTCGATCGTGCGCATCTGGTTCGGCGGCCAGACCGGTGCCTCGCAGGCCGTCGCCGCCATCTTCATCGCTATCCTCGGGCTCGCTGTCCCGCTCTATTTCCTCCACCATATCGTCACGCTGCCCTACCTGACCGACATCGAGACGACGCCCGGCGAGCCCCTCATCTTCAAGGTGCTCAACACGCAGCGCCCGGCCGACGCCAACCCGCTCAAGATCCCGGACGGCTCGAACGCCGCACTCCAAGAGGAAGCCTATCCTGACGTCGCGCCGATGGTGTTGGAGCGTGCGGCGCCCGAAGTGTTCTCGATCGTCCAGGAGGCGGTCGAGCGGCTCGCCTGGACGATCGCCTTGAGCGAGCCGCCGGGCGAAAGCGGCATCGGCCGCATCGAGGCAACCGATCAGACCCTGATCATGGCCTACACCGAAGACGTGCTGGTGCAGGTCAAGGGCGACGACGCGCATGCCGTGATCGACGCCCGCTCGGTCTCGCGCTACGGCTGGCACGATCTCGGCAGAAACGCCGAACGCATCCGTGCCCTGTTCGAGGAGATTTCGACGGCGCTTGAGAAGGGCGAGAAGACCGCGTTGGAGCAGGCCGAGCCCAAGAAAGAAGAGCCTGCTGCGACCCAGGCTACGCGGAAGCCTTCGAAGAAGGCCGTACGTAAGAAGCGCCGAGCGGATTGAGATCGCCTTCGCGCGCGACGAACTCCCGATCGATCAAATGATCGAGATGCGCAAGCACCGATAAAGCCGCCGCTTCCTTCAGCTCGGTATCGAGCCCACCGTAAAGTTTCTCGACGATGCGCGGGATGGTGCGGATGCCTTCGTCGAGACAGGCGAGGATCGTCTGCTCGCGCCATTGCCGGTGCATGATATAGGCCCTGACCACGCGCTGTGGCGTCTGGATGCGCCCGCCATGCGCGGGTAGGAACATCTTGTCGTGGCGCTGCATCAGCCTATCGAGCGAGGCGAGGAAGTCGGCCATGTTGCCTTCCGGCGGCGCGATGACGGTCGTGTTCCACCCCATCACATGGTCGCCGGTGAAGACCGTGCGCTTGCCGACCAGCGCGAAGCAGAGATGATCCGGCGCATGTCCCGGCATGTGCAGCACGTCGAGCGCGAAGCCGCCCGCCCTGATCGTCTCTCCGTCAACGACCTTGCGGTCCGGCACGAAGTGAGGATCGACAAAGGCGTCGCCGAGCCCGGGCGCGCCCGCGCCGCGCGGTCCGCCCGTCGGCCCGAACGCCACGATCTCGCCGCCGAGTTGCTCCTGCAGCGCGCGTGCG
Source organism: uncultured Alphaproteobacteria bacterium (assembly GCA_963821255.1). Taxonomy (GTDB): domain Bacteria; phylum Pseudomonadota; class Alphaproteobacteria; order Rhizobiales; family Methyloligellaceae; genus Methyloceanibacter. The sequence goes on from CAWGCX010000012.1 coordinate 77,272, forward strand.
CCGTCGCAATGGTCGCGATGGCTGTGGGTGATGAGGATATGGCTGACGCTCTCGCCTGCAAGCGCGCGCGCGATCGCCGCGCGGTGCTTCTCGCAAAGCGGCCCCGGATCGATGACCGCCACGGTGCCCTGTCCGACGATATAGGTGTTCGTGCCTAGGAAGGTGTAAGGGCCGGGATTGCCGGCGACGATGCGGCGGACGCCGGGCGCGACCTCCTGGGCCACGCCATAGTCGACGTCAACGCTGCGATTGAAGGCAAGCTCCGCCGACATGGGTCTTCAATGGATGTGTTGGTCTTTCAGCGAATGCGCGCTCCATTCTAGCGAAGCGCAAAGTGCGGCGGCAGGGCCGCCCTCTCGGCAACCTTAACTTTCCCATTGTTTTTTGCGCAAAATATGACTTCTGCAATGGCGCATGCCGCAATGGCCGGAAGGAGCTATAGCCATGAAAACGCAATACGCCGTGGGGTTGCCATTGCTGGGAGGGCTCTGCTTGGCGCCGTGGTGGTGAAGGGCCTTCAGGCCGAGCCGACCCCCAAGTCCCGCGTGGTCATTGCCGCGTGGGACAGCCTCGCGCAGATCGAAGGCTGGCTCAACTCGGCGAAATACAAGGAGGACCGCAAGATCGGCGACAAATACGCGACCTTCCGCTTGTTTGCTATCGGGGGAGCGGCGCAGTGACACCGTTCAGCGCGCCGCTTCTCCTCGAGTTCACGCGCTGAAGCTTGGGCCGGCTCGAGGGGTGGCGGCCGTTTCTTGCGGCCTTGCGTCCAGCCGTCTATATACGGGGCTCTTCAGCCAGCCGGAGTGTAGCGCAGTCTGGTAGCGCACCGCGTTCGGGACGCGGGGGTCGCAGGTTCAAATCCTGCCACTCCGACCAACTTGCTGGCGAAGGGGCTCCGCCCGGAGCGGCCGCTTGCTTTAGCGCGGCATGCCTCGTGCGCGGAAACGGCTCGCGCGAACGGCCTTTGCTTGCGGGAGCTCCGGCACGAGCGATTGGGGCGTGGCCAAGCGGTAAGGCAACGGGCTTTGGTCCCGTGATCCCAGGTTCGAATCCTGGCGCCCCAGCCACACTAAGTAGTTGATATAGAAGAATTTTATGTCTTTCAGGGACCGTCGAATTCCGCGCGAATTCCGGGCTGTTTTCGACGTCCTCGGATTCGGTTCTAAGCGGCAGAGACAATTCTGCGCCGAATTCGGTCGCGCACTGACGCGAAAGTCTCTCGGGCGGCATTTGGGGGTCAACTTTCCAGTTTGGTGAGGATGGTGGAACCGCTTGGGAAGCGGCGAAGGCACGCCTGTCGAACGTGCGGCGGACGCGAAGGGGCGCGCTTATCGTGCGTGAAAACCAAGCAGCTTCCGCTGTTCGGCCCAGTCGACCGGTATTTCCAGCGCCAGTCGCATCAACTTCTTGGCGGTGAGTTGAGGCGGATTTTTGCCGTTGACGATGGCCGTGATGATATCGGGCGCCAGCGAAGGAAGACGCAGAAGGCGAGAGACGTAGCCGGGCGTAAGGTGCTCCTGGCTGGCAATAGCATGCACGGTCAGCTCGCTATTCTGCATCAAGCGCTCCTGGATGTCGTGAGCTCGAGCGACGATCCGTAACAGTGCCTGGATCGGCTTCTGTCTGGTCATCGGTGTTCTCGACGAGCATCTTCATTTCACGGCCGACGCGCTGTAGCCGCGCCCTGACCGTCAGCGTCAGAATGTCCTCGGCCTCGTTGTCGGGCGTCCCTCGTTGCGTCACCAGATCGATCGAGCCTGACCGAGCAGCTCGACCAGGCGCGATCGACGGACACTGATCTCGACGCAATCGGGTCTGATGTCGACCCGGCTAATCAGCGTCATCAGCATGGCCCGGATCCGGTCTGGCGTAAGGGATTCAATCTCTTTCGCGATTTTGACGCCACGAGCGATTAGCCGGCTCTGTGCAGCCCCATCAACGTGTTCATCGCGGATCGCATCGAGGATTGCTCCCTCATCGGCGAGAAAGCCTCGAAGTCTTGTAATGACCAGGCCCTCAAGATTGGCGGCCGGGATGCGCCGTCCCCTTGACTGGTCCTTGGCCGTCCCGACGATAAGTGACGTCGACACATAGTACCGATAGCGCGTGCCCTTCTTGACGGCGTGGCTCGGCGTCAGTCGTTCGCCGGTCTCGTCGAAGACCAAGCCGGCGAGGAGGCTCGGCTGCTTCGCATCCGCTCCGGTGGCACGATCGACCCGGTTCTCGGCAAGGATCGCCTGGACCTCGTCCCACAGGGCCTTGTCGACGATTGGCTGGATGCTCTCCCAGGATAGGCATTGCCCTTATGCGTGATCTCGCCGCGATAGATGCGGTTCTGCAGCATCAGATAGAGGGCGCCGCGGGAGAGCTTCTGACCGCCAAAGGGAGTGCCGTCTGCCAATATCCGCCGCTTGCTCCGAATTCCTGCGGCATCGAGTTCTGCCTGCAGCGCGCGCACCGATCGGAGCTCGACATATCGCCGGAAGATATGGACGGACGGTCCTAGCTTCCTCCTCGTTGACGACCAGCTTTCGGTTCTGCACGTCGTAGCCGAGCGGCGGCAAGCCACCCATCCACATGCCCTTCTTCTTGGAGGCGGCGATCTTGTCGCGGATACGTTCGCCGGTGACTTCCCGCTCGAATTGGGCAAAGGAGAGCAGCACGTTCAGGGTAAGCCGCCCCATGGAGGTGGTGGTGTTGAACTGCTGGGTGATCGAGACGAAGGAGACGCCCCGGGCGTCGAAGGCTTCCACGATCTTGGCGAAGTCGAACAGCGAGCGCGTCAGTCGGTCGATCTTGTAGACCACCACGACGTCGACCTTGCCTGCGCGAATATCACCCAAGAGTCGCTGCAGGGCAGGGCGGTCCATCGTCCCGCCGGAAAAGCCGCCGTCGTCATACAGGGTCGGCAAGACCGCCCAGCCTTCATGCTTCTGGGACAGGATAAAGGCTTCACAGGCTTCGCGCTGGGCATCGAGCGAGTTGAAGGCTTGCTCCAGGCCCTCCTCGGACGATTTGCGCGTGTAGATGGCGCAACGCATCTTTCTGGTAGGCGGTCTCGACGCCTTTCCCGACTTAGCCATTGTCGCCTCCGTCGCGCTGTTACGGTGCGGTTGCCCGCACGAGACCGAAGAAGCGAGGGCCCGACCAATGGGCACCGGTGATCTTTTTGGCGATTTTGGTGAGCGACGGGTACGTCGTGCCGGCATACTCGAATCCGTCTTCCGTCACCGTGACAGTGTGGGTGCGGCCGTGCCATTCGCGCACCAGCCGGGCGCCCGGCTTCAGGCTGAGACCTGGATCAGGCGCGACTCGGCCTTTGGTCCGGAACATCTTCGCGAATGTCTTGAGCTTGCGACGGGTCGATTTGCCGAGCCCGCCATGTTGGATTTCCTGGAGACGGTAGCCGATCCCTCGGGTCAGCAGGTCGCGACTGATCCTTGGCGGCTCGTTCCGATAAAGCCGTCGCCATTCGCAGCGAAGCTCATCAAGACTGGCGTCGTCCAGGGCGTGAGGTGACCGCGGCGACGGGCAATTCGGGTCGGCCCTGAGCTTGTCGCCGCGCTGTTCGGTAGATCGGTGACTGGGGGTATCCACCATTGACCTCCTGATCCGATGCCCACAATTGGGTCCTTGCACCGCCACAAGCCCGGGACTGAAGCCGGGCGTTTGGCGTGCTCGGAACAGAGGCCAATCTGTCTGTCCGTCTCCACCACACATGCTTCCTTTGCAGGAGAAGTCGAGTGGAATGTCTATGCCTTCGTGGGGACGGACCTCGCTGAAAGCAAACGCATGTCCGCTCTTGGGGGTGAAGCGGACATGCTTACTTCGCGCTCTAATGTCCGCTACTGACCCATAACGGACATGCTCCGCATCGATAAAGGAACGGTCTGCTGAGCATGGTCAAGAGGCGAGGATAATAGGCTTTGTATCGGCACGTCGACCTGGGGATTTACGGCCTCATTCATTTAGACCGCATCCAGCAGCGATCGACTTTTCATTGGCCTCAATATAGTCAGCAAAAAGGACATCGCCGATAATCCGGCCTTCATGCGTAGCACTGATGCTGGCCCGACAGTTTGCGCACGCACCGCGTTGGATATGGAGCCCAAAAGGCTTTGATTCACGGTCATAGGAGAAGGCGACCAAGAAGGAAACCTCGTTGCAGATAGGACACGGCAAGGTCTCATCAGAGTCAATGGCTTTACTCAACTCATTGGTACGCTGAAAAATCAGTTCGCTGAAGTCGATCGCATAGCCATCATTGTCCGACAAAAACCCACGCGCGAAGTTGGGGCTGATGTATTGCTGCACCGTCCAAACTAGTGGGTAAAAGGCAGCTGTGGCACGATCTCCCTCATGCATTGCTGATCTGATCTTCACGGCATGCTCAAACTGTTCCGCGATTTCGATCACCAAAGCGGCGCGCAGTTCTTCGCCGAAGAGGCTCGAGTAAAGCCGTTCAAGGAGAGGCCATGCAACGTCCAAGATCTGTTCCGCCGAGGCGTCATCGTGGGCATGGCTATAGCCAGAGTGGGTGACGGTGTTGCGGATGTCCAAGCATCGCTTGACATTCGCCCCGAGCTCCCCCGTCAAAGAAGTCTTTCAGCCGACCAGGCTGCTCCTTTTCGAAGTCACGTAGCTTTATCTTTAGTGGTCTTGTGTCCCTATTCGCAGCATCACTATCGTCCTTTGTAAGCAAAGACTCCGCCGCGGATAGCGTCGTGACCAATGCGGAGTTAAAGCGCCACATAGCAGTAAGAATGAGCGTATTCTCAATCAACTGAAGCGCATTGGCGATTGGTGCCTGCGTGCAATAGGCCTCAGGAAGCCTACGAAAGAAAATCGTCGGCGCAAGCTTTGGAAGATCGACTTGTGTCTTGTGTGAATGGGTCATGGCGCTACAAATAGGGGACCCGCCGTTGTCCACGAGATACCGATGACTGGCGGGTCCGGTTACGGTGTGTTTGCAGAGTAATGCGAGGGCATGAGCGCGTCGAGACGATTGATCTTGTGATATGCGAGGCGGCAAAGCGCGCCTGCACCTGTCCTTTTCGGAAAGGACAGGTGGCACGCGGATAGCCCGCGCGGCGACTATTGACCCTCGTTCGCGCACTAGGCAAAGACGTGGAAATCCTCAGAAGTTCAAGGCGCTCTCCCTTGCAGCGCCTAATCAGCGTCTTTCCCTTTTTTCTTCAGGGAAGATCAAATTGAGAGACTACGCCAACATCGATCTTCGGGAGACGCTAGACGCCACCGAAGGCACGTGGCGGGCATGGCAGGCTCGCGCCCGGCGCCCGATGGGGTGAGGATCAATTTAACGAGGCGATCCCCATGGCCGCGTTGAGGTGAGGATTCGCCGACTTGCGCGCCCTTACGAATTCGCAAATCTGCGCCTCGCTCCACTTGACCTGCTCCGTCGTGATGGTTCCCCGGAAATGCTCATAGACCAACCACACCCGGTATGTGTTCAAGACGTCGCTCTCGCAGTACCGGGCGACCTCATCGATCTGCCCGGAGTTGACCATTGCTTCTACTTGGCTGCCGTCGACCCCGCATGGCTTGCCGGCCAGCCCAATTATCTTGCAAATCTCGTCCAGCTTCACTTTCGCGCCGGGCCCGTATGATGCAAGCGCGTCGCACAGGTCGAGTGCGTCGTCGTAATACCGATGGAAATAGGGTCGGACCTGCAGGCCGATGGCAGAAACCCGGTTCACTATCGCCCTATACCGGAGAACCGGTAAATCGAAACTGTTTCCGTTGAACGTGATCAACTGCGGACGAAGTCGCCCGATTTCGTCCACGAAGGCACCGATGAGTTCGGCCTCGGATCGTTCCCCGATATGGGGAGAGCCAAGCGCGTCGACCTGCCAACCTTCAGGTTGGCGGCTGGCGACCAAGGCGCCGATACACACAATCTTGTGGAGAGGATGCTTTGGAAAGCCTAATCCAAGCGCAGCGCGTACTTTCTCGTCCGGTTCTCCCTCCATGTCGAGCATCCGCGCAACCGCCTTCAGATCAGGCACGGTCTCCAGGTCCCAGGCGATTACGGAATGTTCCGACATGCGCTTTATTCGTTGTAAGAACGAGCTTTGCACAATACGCGCTTGGGCGTGAACTCAGAAAACGGTCTGTGAACGGCTTGCCAGGAGTCCGTTTTGGCGCCGTAAGCGTTTCTATTGGAGGGATCCGTGGCTATAGGCGAAATCGAGGTGATCGAAGCAGGGACCCCCTTCCAAAGCCGTAGGGAGTTACACGACGCTCGCATACATAGCCCGCTTCAGGCTGGCATCGCCGGCGGTGCCTCTGTGGGTGCCGAGAGTATCGTCCTATCTGGAGGCTACATCGATGATGAGGACTATGGCGACGAGTTGATATACACCGGGCACGGTGGAAGAGACCCTACTTCAGGTCGTCAGGTCGCGGATCAGGAGTTCGCTTGCCTCCTGGCCGACGAGGTCCGTCAAATCGTCGACGAGATGTTGATAGTCGTTGGGACTGAGGCCGGCTTCCAGCAATAGAGAAGCGAGCACGCGGGCCAACTCGAGATCGTCCGTTGTTCGACATGTGAAAATGGTTGCGTGGAACATCGCACAGCGGCCCGCTGCGTGGCGTCTACTTGTCGATTCTGATGCAGATATCGCCTTGCTTCAGGAGGCTTTATTTGACCTGGGCCAGCTTTGCCGAATAGACAGACCGATGTCCAGACGCTCAAAACGATGGTTTGCGGCCAGACTAAAAAACTGGATCAACGTGAGCGAATTTGCCCCGAATGCGGGCTGTTGTCCCCCGAGGAGCGCCGCGCGAAACGTATGAAGCGAAAGCCAAAGGGGAGTGTCTGGGCTGTGTCGGGCGGTCTTCCGAGTCTTGGAAAGCGACGGTAGGCCTGGCGATCAACGCAGCGCTTCCGGTGTTCAGCTTCGGCACCCATCGCAATGAAGATCTCCACATCAACATCATTTCAACAAGCGGCTCGCGGCCCTTTTTGCTAAAGCTTGTGATTCCGAGTTTTTCTCTATTAGTGTAGCCTGGCATCCCGCAAGCAACAGTGGAAGGGTGCAGCCAGGGGGGCGGCATGATTAGGTCGGCGGCACCGACGGATGACTGTTAACGTTCCTGCCGGCAGCCTAGTGAATGTGTTGGCACTGGGTCAGCTTGGCATCGGTAAACTTCACAAGTACGACGCAATCGGACGCGCCTTCGTCCACTTCGGCGGTGAAGGCACAAAAATCCTTGCGCCGAGAACACCGATATCTCGCGTTCGCCTGAGTGCCGCAACTCCTGTGCGCTTCCGGACACACGCTGGTGAGACATTGCATGGCGAGGTCCTTGAGTTTCTTTTGGAACGCGAGGACGGCGGCTTCGTCTACCGCATCGCTTCCGGCGAAGCCGTGCACGACGTCTGGGAAGGGCATCTCATGCCCGACGGGGAGAGCAACGACCCGCTCCAGCTCTTAAAGGCCTATCGCTGGGATCCGCCCAAAAACTATATGGCTCGGTGGTCGATGGCGGACCTTTACGGTCGTTGGCGCGCTGCGTCTGGCGGATTTCCTACTATGCTTGGGGCGCGGATCGTGCCCCTCGGTCATCAAATCTATGCCGCTCGACGTGTTCTGTTCGACCGCACACCCCGTTTCATTCTCGCGGACGAAGTTGGGCTGGGGAAAACGATCGAAGCCGGATTAATCGTCCAAGCGCTGCACGCTGAGAGCGATGATTTTAGGGTACTTTGTTGTTGCCCCCGGATCCATGTCTCGGCAATGGCTCACTGAAACATATTTGCGCTTCGGCGCACGCGCTTATAGTCACATCGACTGCAAGCGAATGCTCACAGAGAGCCGTAGTTCGATCGCGAGCATCGTCGCCGCTGCGCGCCTCATCGTCGCGACTACCGCGCTCGAAGCATATTCTGAGCTCGTCAGCCTTGTAACTAGTCGGCGATGGGACATGGTTGTGGTCGACGAGGCCCATCAGATCCCGCCGGGCAACACACTCTACCCCGTCCTGGAGCGGTCTCGCTGAACAAACGAACGGGCAGCAAATCGGAAAAAGATCAGTCCATCTCTACCGTGAAAGCGTTTTCGTCTGCCGAACCGGCACGAGTGCTCGATAATTATTATACAGAATTTAGCGAAGAGATGCCGTTGGTTTGTCCGAAGTGCCATTGGACGGGCGCTGCCAAAGATGGTGACAGGGGGGAGTACAAAGACTTGTTCGATGTGTCGTGCCCAAAGTGTTCCAAAATGCTGCTTGTCGTGCCGTTTCCAACCGGCGAGCAGGTTAAAGAGGCAGCGGCTGCTGGAAACGTCGAAGCTATCAATACGCTTCCAAACGTGCTCCAGCGCGAGGCATTGTGGGAGCGCTTTGAAAGGACGAAGCTTAAGTCCCCGGAGCAGTTGCCTGACCTGCAGGAGGAGAAAATTGATCTGGTCTGGGATACGGAGAATGCAGACGAGAAAGACGCCAGCGTCGTTATAAAGGCGGGAAACCGCGTCCTATGGCGCGAGCCCCTGTTTTGGGAGTGCTGGCACCGCTTCAATCAGGTGAAGGCGATCCTCAAGCAGAAATACGGGCGCCGCTGTCGTTCACTGACACCCACCGATCGTAGCCATGTATGGCTCTTTGGTGATTCCCTTTCGGCTTCGAGCAAAGTCTCTTTTACGTTTGACGACGTAACCTAAATGCAAGCCAACGCAACGTCGGCGACTGGCTGGAAAACATCTTAGTTGCTGGTATGCGGACCGGAGCCGAGGAGCTTGGGAGGAAAAAATGGTCAAGCCAGAAAGACTGAACCAGCTCGATATCGATACGCGTTGGGGCTTCCGCTCCTTCGAAGTCTGGCATGGCGACATCACGAAGCTCAACTTCCCGATCAATCTGCTCCTGATCGCGCAACCCGGACGCTATCCAGCCTACTCGCTTCATCGCTCCCTGCAATCGGAGTTGAGCATTTCGGTCCACGACTTGAAAGGAGACCCAAGAACTCGATTTTGTGCAGCCTCTTGGAGTTTGGGTGTCCCCCCGCATAGAGAGTGAAAGGGTGCAGCGCATTCTTTGCATGGAGATCCTGCCGGATTCCACGGCACCTCAAAAAATTCGGGAAGCGTTCCGGGTATTTCCGATCCTAGCCATGCGTGAAATCGACATAGGAACGATTTGCTTGCCAATCCTGGGTGCTGGCGGGATCGGGCTAAAGGCGGAAAATGTGGTGAGGCCAATTCTGGACGGGTCGCTTTGGGCTCTGACAAACATCAAGGAAACCAACCGGATTTGCTTCGTGGACATCGATCGGGAGAAGGCCCACGCCATGAGCGCTGCCATGGACGATGTGCTTGGTCGGATCAAATTGACCATAGCCAAAGGCGAAGATGCCGAACGGCTACGGCGGGCCGTTTTGAGTGCCGTCGATAAGGCAGAGACCATCGATCCCGCTATTCACAAGATCGCATCGGAGATCCGGGCCGCGATAAAGCCGCAAGGACGCTCAGTTCAGGCCGGAAATGCGGGGCGTCAACTCAGCGAGTACATCCTCCAGCAAGTCTTGCCTGCCTCAGCCCGCCGGTCCTTGTTTGACAGCATAGAAGAGGCCATCCCACTCCCCAGCGCTGACCGGATCGACAATCTTAGAGAAGTCGCCGGCCGCCAAATGGATGAATGGCTACTTCCATCTTCTGCGCTTGCTCGGAAACGAAACCTCCCATCATGAAGAATCGAATAGAGTTCCGAAAGCCATCGAGGATAGAGATTTAATGGTGATCATGCTCGCCATTGAGCGAGTTTTGGGCTTTTGGATTGCTTGGCGCCCACATAAGGCAGCGTCAGGTGCGTCGGTCACGGAACCGTCAATGCCAGCGTGATGAGGTAGCTTGGTGGCAAGCGATGCGGAATACCTGCGGCATGAACCTCAACTTGAGTAGCGTGCGAAACGAGCCTCTCGTTTGTGGTCAGAGCGTATGAAGCGGTTGCGTCTGGGTCAGCGATCTTCTTAAGGTCGGACCAAAGGACAGCGTGTTGGAGGTGGGTTTCGGGCCTGGAGTGGTTATTCAACGCCTGTCGCAGCTCGCAGCAGCGGGGCATGTCGCGGGCATTGATCCATCACCGGAAATGGTTGAGCAAGCTCGGGCTCGCGAGTACTCGTGTCGGTTGACTTGTCGGCGCATCGGAGGAGAGCAATGAAAATTGGCATAATCGGCGCCGGCCAGATCGGCGGCACGTTGACCCGTCGCCTCACGGCGTTGGGACATGAGGTTTCCGTAGCCAACTCGCGGGGGCCCGAAACGCTCTCCGATGTGGCGGCCGAAACCGGAGCAACCGCCGTCTCGGTCCCCGAAGCCGTTCGCGGCGTGGACCTCATCGTGGTCACCATTCCTATGAAGAATGTCTCGAACTTGCCGGCCGGTTTGTTCGCCGACGTGCCGGACCACGTGGTCGTCATCGATACTGGTAACTACTACCCGCGCCAACGCGACGGCCGCATCGAGGCGATCGAGGCGGGACTGCCGGAGAGCCGGTGGGTCGCGCAGCAGCTGGGCCGCCCGGTAGTTAAGGCGTTCAATAACATTTACGCCCGACACCTCTTGGAATTGGGGCGGCCTGCAGGGGCGCCCGGGCGCATCGCCTTGCCGGTTGCGGGCGATGACGCCTCAGCCAAGGCCGTTGTCCTGAAGCTCGTTGATGAACTGGGCTTTGACGGCGTCGATGCCGGCGGGTTGGACAAGTCTTGGCGGCAGCAACCCGGCACGCCAGTCTATGCCAAGGACTTCGACGCCGAGGGTGTGTGGCGTGCCCTGTCCGAGGCCAAAAAGGAACGTACTCTGGAATGGCGCGGCACCGAGAATAGCCCCGGAAGTTTCGCCGCGCCCGCCTAGAATAGAGTCCCATGAGCGAGCAACGCCTACCCCTGCCTCCCTTTACGTTCGAGACTGCGATCGAGAAGGTGCGCAAGGCCGAAGACGCTTGGAACACCCGCGATCCCTTTCACGTGGCTCTCGCCTATACGGCCGACAGCATCTGGCGAAACCGCTCGGAGTTTCTTGTAGGCCGCGAGGCCATCGTGGCCTTCCTAACGCGTAAGTGGGTTCGCGAGCTTGACTACCGACTGATCAAGGAGATTTGGACCTTCCGAGAGAACCGCATCGCGGTGCGCTTCGCCTATGAGTGGCACGACGACAGCTCCAATTGGTTTCGCAGCTATGGCAACGAGAACTGGGAGTTCAATGCCGACGGCCTAATGCAGCGGCGAATAGCCAGCATCAACGACCTGCCGATCACCGAAAAGGAGCGTAAGTACCACTGGCCCCTGGGCCGTCGTCCGGACAATCACCCCTCCCTAAGCGATCT
>CAWGCX010000013.1:0-42700 GCA_963821255.1 uncultured Alphaproteobacteria bacterium
AGGATTGCGGTTCATAGGTCCAAGCTCCAATTTCTGCGGTGTTTAACCGGCATGCTGAAGCGAGCAGCCGCGCGATTGCGGGCACTGGAGATGGCTTTACCCCGCCGCGTCGTGGGAAGCCTCTCAGTCGACGATCTCATCGGCGCATTTGTAACGCGCAGCGGAATCCTGCCGACGGGTGTGCTTTCCGGGCCCGACCAAGAGACACTGTCACAACTCGAGCTGAGGCCAGCGTTCGTCAGCGTCGAACGCGGTATTATAAAGCAGGCCATTGTCGGAGACATCTCGTCAATCGAGAATCGTCTCCGGACCTTCGAAGACGGGGTACAACGGGGTCCGCGGGACGACGGCGCTCGAGGGTGGGTCGTGCGTCTCGATCAAGGTACCGCACAGATCGAATGAGCGGAACCAAGTCCTATTACCCCGTGCGTTCCGGCTCCAGCATGATTGAACCTAAGGCAGAGTCTCCAGCTCGGTTTTGGAGTCGGTGCTGCCGGGCGCGAAGGATTTGTCGAACCCGCCGAAGGTCCGCTCGATATAGCCCTTGAAATAATTGTCGAGGAACGGGAAGGCGCGGGCGAAGCGGGTGAAGTCCTTCTGCGCGATGAAGAGCAGCACGCCGTCTTCCAGCGCCACGACGAGCCCTGTGCGGAGCGCCGAGCGGAGCAGCACGCGCTCGCCGAAATGCTCGCCGGGTGAGAACACCTTCTCGAAATGCTCGCCCGCATCGGGGTTGTCGATGGTCAGCTTGAAGCGGCCCTTGGTCACCGTATAGAAGCCGTCGATCAGCATGCCCGGCTCGAACACCTTGTCGCCCTTGCGGTAATGGATGTAGCGCGTGGCGGGCGGCGTCGACTGGATCTGCACGATGTTCGGCGGCATCACGCTGTTGACCAGCCAATTGATGCCGACGCGGAGCTTCGCTTGGAAGCCCGGCAGGAAGGACAGATAGAAGCCGCGCCACAGGAGCCAGGCGAACGTGCCCGAGAGCTTGACGCCGTACACATCCGCGACCGCCTTGCTCATGCCGAGCGAGGCAAGCGAGCCCTTCGAGACATATGCGAAGGGCTTCATCTCCTTGCCATTGAGCTTCGCCACGATATTGGCGGCGAGCTGGCGCCCCTCGCGCACGGCGAATTGCGCAGTCTGCGGCGCGTAGTGCAGGGGGTCTTCCTTCGGCTCGTCGATCATCGGGATGAGCGCCGCGTCGCCGAGCGCCCAAACGCCGTCTTTTCCGGGCACGCGCATGAACTGGTCGGTCTTGATGCGCCCCCAATGCATGTCGAGGCCTAGCGTTTCGACCAAGCGATGTGGCCCGTTGCCGATCGTGGCGACGATGGTCGAGGTCGGAATGAAGCGCCCGTCGGTCAGCTCGACGCCGGTGCCGGTCGCGGACTTGGTGCCGACGCGCGTCAGGACCTCGATGCCGTGGATCTCGAGCCGCCGCGTTGCGTATTCGGCGAGGTCTGGCGAGAAGGTCGGCAGGATGCGGTCGGCATATTCGATGAGATAGAAGCGGATCTCGTCGGGCTTGATGTTCGGATAATATTTCAGCGCGCGGCGCACGAGCTCGCGCATCTCGGCCACGGTCTCGACGCCCGAGAAGCCGGCGCCCACCACCACGAAGGTGAGGAGCTGCTGCTTGATCTCGGGCTCGTCCGTCACGTCGGCGGTTTCGAGGCAGCCGATCACGTGCGTGCGCAGCCGGTGCGCGTCGGCGAGGTTCTTCATCGTCAGCGCGTGCTCGGGCAGGCCGGGGAAGCGGTTGAGATCGACGCCCGTGCCGAAGGCGATCACCAGCTCGTCGTAAGGAAGGTCAACGGGAATGCGGCGCGTGCCCTGCACGACGATGACTTTGCGCTTGTCGAAGTCGATGCTCATGACCTCGGCCTGGCGCACCTGGATGCGGCGGAGCAGTTGCCTAAGCGGCACGACGGCGTCGGCCGAATGGATGCTGGAGGCCGCGACCTCGGGGAGCAGCGGCTGGAACACGAAATAATTGTTGGAATTGATCAGCTCGACGTCGAGCTTGCCGCGGCCGAGCTTCTCCAGAGCCTTCGCGGCGAACACGCCGCCGAAGCCGCCGCCGAGCACCAGCACCTTCTTTTTGCTGGAGGCCGTGTCGGGAAGGTTGTCATTCATGGCTGCCCAGCCTTTCAAGCCATACCTAAGCCTTTGCCTCCTTGGGTCAAGTCACGCTTTGTCGCCCCGCCTGCGCCGCATTTCCGGCTGCTTCCGCGGGCAATCCGCGGCCCTCGCGTTGCGTATCCGGCGCAGGGCGACTACGTTGCGGAGCGAAGCACCCGTAGCTCAGTTGGATAGAGCGTTGCCCTCCGAAGGCAGAGGTCACAGGTTCGAATCCTGTCGGGTGCGCCAATTCCCTCAATGGGTTATTTTGCCTGCGGATTCGGATCAAGGATGCGTGTCCGCAAGACGGCGGGGGTGCCGGCGTAATCGCTTTCTCTCCGCTCGAAAAACCCGGGGTCTTCAAATTCGACAGCTTCATCATGAGCGTAGCTGAGCGCGGTTCAGCTTCCGCAGCGAAGAGCGCTGGAAGGGTGCCACCCAAGTTTTCGAACAGAGCTGCCTCGGGGTGGCAAGTCGCCGGGCGCGCCGAGAGGGAATAGAAACGCTCTGAAGCATGGTCGTTACACCGCCTCGGCCATCGCTGAGCGAAGGCACCTAAGTTCATTTGCTGCGCACCATGCGGACACTTGTGGCCGAGATTGAGTAGGTTCCGCATCAAGTAGGGCCGCTTTTGACCCATAGCGGGTGGCACGGGTGAACTGCGTAATCAACTCGGTGACGAAACGACACCGAGGAATGCATTCAGCCGTCTCACCACGGCCCGCCACCCTTACGAAAGCTGATATGCCAACCATTGACTTCTGGTACGAGTTTGCAAGCACCTATTCGTATCCGACGGCGATGCGAATAGAAAATATGGCTGCGGATGGAGGCATAGACGTACGCTGGCGCCCCTTCTTATTGGGGCCGATCTTCAAGGCCTTCGGCTGGAACGACTCTCCGTTTAACATCTTCGCCGCTAAGGGACGCTACATGTGGCGTGATCTAGAGCGCCTATGCGAAGCTGATGGCCTTCCACTCAAATTGCCCCCCGTTCGCTTCCCGCAGAATGGGTTGAAGGCGGCACGTCTAGCACTCGTAGGCGAGGCGGAAGGATGGATACAAGCGTTTACGCGGGCTGTGTTCACTGCGAACTACGCCGAGCAGAAGGACATCTCCGAAGACCCTGTCCTGCGCGCTATCTTGGTCGAAATTGGTGTCGACGCGGACAGGGCAATGGAGACCGCAGGCAGGCCCGCGGTTAAGGAGGCTTTACGCGCGCAGACAGATGAGGCGGCTGTGCGTGGCATTTTCGGTGCGCCGTCCTTTACGGTAGAAGGTGAGCTATTCTGGGGAAATGACCGGCTGGAAGCGGCGCTCGCGTGGGCTAAAACGGGTTAGACTAGACGCCCCCCGAGTGCAGCCAACCTCGCCAAGCTACCGACCAGATCCGCCCCCATGCTCTCCAACCAGCGTGAGGCAAGCTGCCCAGAAGCGAACTAAATACGCGCTGAAGGCGATCAATCTCGACAACTGCAAATTCGTTACACATGGCTCACTTTTCGCCAAGGCTTCCGCGTTAGCTGAACTTGATCAGGAAGCAAGATCGGGCGCCAACTTGACTAGGAGTTCGGAGCCGGCAAGCTGGATAGCATAGATTTCCAGAGTGTGCCGGCCGATGAAACGCAGGAGACCGGCTATGGCTTCCGGCGGTTGGACACGGCTCGGGCCGCGCCAGAACAGACACAGGCTGACGGACAAAACACCAATTCCAAGAATGACAGCGGCGAGATGGAATTGAGGAAACGCGTATTCCCTTTGTTCTTGCCATACGTAAACTACCGCAGCGACGACGCAGGCCAGCAGGCGCATCAGCCCCACGTTCTCTGTCATCGCGCGCACGAGCGGTGACGAGTTTTTGGCTGTGCCGTTCGCATCGACAATTGTACTAGGTTCGACATACATGCGCTGGCATAGGCCGAACAAGGCCCACAGCCACCCCTCCGAACCGTAGTCGACTATTTTCGACGCTATCGGCAGTACCGCCAACAGCCCACAGACGAGGAGGAAGAAGCCGGCCCATCCTTCGCGTAGCAGAAGGATCTGCACATACGGACGTGCAAAGCGGATGAGTGCCAAGCTCAAGAGAATGTTCGGTACCACCCAGGTCCAGTCGGCGTTCCAGCTTTCGAGCAGAGTAAGGACGACACCGAGCCAGATCCAGTTGAGCGGGACGGTTCGGGACCGCGCAAAGCCCAATAGAAAGAAGAGCATTGGAGCCGCCAGACGGCCGAAAGCGCTCCACCAAAGGTCTTCTTCCATGAAGAAGTAGCCAAAGTGGCCAACCGAGACCAAGACGATCGCGGCAGTTTTCAGCCAGTCGGTGTTGTCAACGGCGGGAATTGGGCGACTAGAAAGGGTGCCGTGCGATTCTGCACTCAAGGTTGTGCCTTTGGGGTGGCGCCAGCCAATCGTCGGCTAGCGGGCAATATCACTTTATGCAGAAATTTGCTGGAAAAATAACCATGGTTCAGCGGTTCACGCTGCAACGGTGGTGTGAGCCACATCAGCATAGCTTGAGCGCGAAACACGCCCAGGGTTCGGCGCGAGATCACGTGACTCTGAACGTCGAAGGCATCGTAGGTTGAAAGAAATCTGTAGGCTAAACCGGCAGACTACCCTCGGCTGAAAGCGGTGGTGGAGATTTGAGATTATACACGGGCAATCCATCGCAGGCCCGACGCCGAGAATTAGTCTGACAACGCCGCAGCGGGAGCGGCAAAATCGCAACCACCATGATCATTCGCGATCCGCCAAAGAATTTCGAGGAGCTGTGGAAGACATTTCACCATAGGTATCCCTTCTTCGAGCTACGAAAGGTCGACTGGCGAAAGCAGTATGACATCTATAGGCCGATGGTCACGAGTAAAACCAGCGATGATGAACTCTTCGATATTTTTTGCCAGATGCTCGACCCGTTGGATGATGGGCATGTCACGCTGAAGACCAAAGCAGGTAATAAGGGGAAGAAGCGCTATTTCACCGCCGAGAAGATGTCCCGCTTCTATCAGGAGTTCACGAAGCGCCAGATTAAGGAACTCTTCAAAACGACCGAGAAAACGCTTGTCGCAAACGGCTTCGGGCGCCTAGAGGAAACCGGCGCTTGGATGCTTCGGTACTGCCGGTCAAAAACCGTTGGGTACATTCGGATCCTCGAGCTCGAGGGCATCAAGAAGAGCAAGTTGACAGCCGCTCTGGACAAGATCGCCCTCGACTTCACGGATCTGCAGGGCTTCATCATCGATATCCGCGACAACCCCGGCGGCGACGACAGCACCGCCGTCACCATCATCAATCGGTTTTGTGACCGCATAAGAGTGGCGTTCCACAGGAGGACAAAGATCGGTCCTGGGGACGATGCGTTCACACCGTTGAAGACCTGGCAAATTGAGCCTGAGGGTGACGTGCAGTTTACAGGGCCGATAGTGCTGCTGACCTGCGATGCCGTTTTCAGCGGCGGCGAGGTGTTCGCCTTAGCGATACGGCAGCTGCCCTACGTCACGATCTTGGGCGATCATACCAATGGCATATTCTCCTACCAACTGGAGAAGAAACTCCCGAACGGCTGGAAGTACTGCCTATCATACCAGAAATACTTCTCTGCCGACATGGTGTGTTACGAGGGCAAAGGCGTACCCGCCGATATAGAGCTGCTCAATAGCATCGCTGATATCGAGAACGGGGCCGACCCGTTGATCACCGTCGCCCTCGCAGTGTTGAAGTCTAAGCGGCCGGTAGCGTGATTCCAGCTTACTCGTGGCATGTGCCGGATGGTCAGACATCACTGTGGATGGCAAGAGCTGCGCAGCTACCGGCCGTCTCAATCGCGTAGGCGCAAAATCGCTGCGGCCCACCGTACGCTTGTGGCGCATCGACGATGCGGATGCTTGGCTCGAGCTCGAATCGGAACGCGTCGAGGCCGAAGGGCAATCCCTCTCCGATGGATTTCAGAGCTGCTTCCTTGAGCGTCCAGAGTTGGAAGAAGGTTCGCATGCGGGTCCCTTCGCTGGCGTCTTCAACTGCCTTTGCCTCAGCTCTTGAAAAATACGCTTGCGCGAGCTCGGTCGCCTCGACGTGTCTTGTCTGATCCTCGATGTCGACACCGATGCGCTGTGTCGAAGACCATGCCCCGAGGTATCCGCGCCGGCAGGAGGAAAAGCTGAACCAGCAACCCCGCTGCTCGGAGAGGTAGGGACGCCCTTTCTCCGTTGCGTCGAAGGCGATGCGCGATAAGGGCAAGGCCGAGCCGACCGCGAGGGCGCCGCAGTAGCGGCGAAACGCACGCTGCTGCTTGAAGTGTGCTTCGTCGCCTTGCGCCAGGAAGCTTTGCGCTCGCCGTTTCTCCGCATCCGAGAGGACGGACGCGCAACGGCTAATTGCCTCCGGATCGCGCGAGACCGGCGCAAACAGAACGCTCGCCATATGACGTGCCGGTGCCGGGGTGCACTCGCGCGCGCTTGCGGCGAATAGGTCGAAGACGCGCACGCTATCGTCCCATGTCATCCGAACCGTGAGCCTCTGCAAGCAGTTGACCCGGCCACGGGCTCCACGGGGCTGCCCTGGTACGTGGCCGAGAGGAGGTTCATGTCCTTGAGGACGAGCGACAACGGCAAGACCGTAGTGTCCCGCTCGATAACCACGCCACTCATCACCGTCGCGCCGGAGCATATAGCACACCCGTCCCGGATATGGGTTTGCTTCACCTTCAGCATCATGTTCTCGAAGGTGTGGAACTGTAGGAAGCCGCCGACGACACAATTGTCACCGAATTTCACCGCGTTCCAGTCGGAGCAACTCATGGGCTCGATCACGATCGTCCGCTGTCCGATCTGGCATCCCATCCACCGTAAGATCGGATTCGCGAGTATCGTTCCTGCGAAAAAGTTCAGAGGTCTCTGGCACCAGACGAAAAAGCAGTCCTGCGCGAAAAAATAGGCGAAGTGCCGCAAGGACCAGAAGGGCGTCGCGTGATTGACGCCCCAGTCCCTGCCGACAAGAGCCTTCTTGATCGCGACGCTGAGCAAAATCAGATGGGCCTCAGTGAGCAAAAGCGCCAGCAGCGCGCCGATGATTAGGCCGAAGCCCATCTGCAGCGAAAGGATGTACAGGATTGTAAAGATCAGTCCCTCTGTGACGCGCAGCATCCCGATGCTGAAGAAGTCGTTCAGGAAGACGCGGGTTAGAAAGAGCGGGAAGGTCGGCAGTTGGTCGTTCTCGGCCTCGGTACTGGCAAACTTCAGCGGCGGGTTTCCCGCCACAGTGCTCGGCTCGGAGAGTCGCGACCGCATCTGTCGCCGGAAGTCTATGTCGCTGCACGGCGTCGATACGCCGAGGAGGAAGTTCGTCGGCAACTGGCCGTATTCCGCCACGCTGTTGTTACCACTGAAAAAGTTCCGCGGCATGTCGAGATGGCGCAACGTGAGGTGCTTGGCGCCGTAGTCGAGCATGTTCGTGAAACAGCCGTTTGACCAGAACACCTGCGCGTCGGCGGTGGCGAATTCGGGGACGAGGTTGACCATCAGGTCGCACTCGGACGCGCCCAACCGCGTGAAGTGCATGCCGGCGAGCGCCCGCAAGTATTGCCCTGTGATGGTCCAGGTCCACAGCCGCTGGATGTTGTTGAGCTTGCGCATTCGGTACATGAGGAGCGCGCCACTGAAGCTGTGCACACTGTGCAGCCCTGGCGACGCGGCCGTGTAGCGAATGAAGAAGCAGCCCAGCAACGAGGTAACGACGATGGTGAGCCAAGCGGTAATGAAGGTGTAGAGTGTTAGGTATCCAATGATTTCGTACAGCGGCGTCACGCTAAAGTAATTGCTGGATACGTCGGCGTCTGCGAGCGGCGTGAAATCGCGGGCAAACCACAGGATCACGGCGACGGGTACCACGCTGATCGCAGAGAACCCTGCGATCTGCATGAAAAGGTTGCAGGCCTCCCATAGCCAGATCGGGTGAACGGCCCGGCAGGCGCTTGCCGTACGCCGCAGCTCCGTGCAACGGCCGGCAAGGCGTGCCGGAGCCCCTTCCCAGATCTCATACGCTCCGACGTCTCGCAAGATGGGTGTGAACGGAGTGATCCAGCTGCCGCGGCCAACCCTCACATTGTTGGCGATGGCGGCGCGCATTCCGATCTTGCAACCGCTTTCAAGGTGGATCGGGCCGACGAGCAGGTTCTGCCCAGACCATCTCGTCGTTTGGACGTAGGCGCCGGTCTGGATGGCGACATCGTCCTCGATGGCAATCAAGTCCAGAGGCCCCGACAAAACGGCGTCGGACGCGCATTGAAGATTTCCGCCGACTGTGGCGCCGAGCTGCCGCAGCACGAATGCCATGAGCGGCGCGCTGCGGTAGATGGCGTGCATGGGCACGAGCACCAGGCTCTCCATTCGTCCGATGCACCAGATCCGCAGGTGCATCTTGCTCCACTTGGAGTAGACGCCCGGCGTCACGTTGTTGCGGTAGATGTCGCCGCCCAGGAAAAACTTGATGCCCATCACCCAGAGCAGACAGGCGAAAGGCAGGAGCAGGCCGAGTAGGTACAGGCCGACGCCGGCGGCGATGAAGGACCAAATGCCGGCGGTCGCGAAGAAGGTTCCTATTTCGATGGCGCTCAAGACGTCTAGGGCCAACAGCAAGCCTGGCGAATAAAGCAAAGTCGCAAAGAGGATCTGCAGGACCGTGAAGCGTCCGACCGAGAGTACCTTTGCCGCGCTCTCATCGCGTGTAGCTGTGGTCTGCGCGGATTTTGTAGCGACCGTTGCCGCCGTGGCAGGCGACTGAACCTGCCGCATTCGGCTCGCTACCTTGCGTGGCGTATTGCAGTCGCTGAGCAGCGCACGCACGGAGACTGCCCATCCCGCGGCCTGCAAGCGCCGCGCTAGGCGCGCGATGACGATCGAGTGTCCGCCGGCCTCGGCGAACCCCTCGTCCCATCCGATGGGCGTCTCGAACACGTACCTGCAGATCGCCAGCACTTCCTCGGCGCCTGGCTCCAGTCCCGCGTCGGCATCAGTCAACGTCGCTTCTCCAAGCTTCGTGTCTTGCGCTCTAGGGGGTGTCTCGAGGTCGCTGTTCCGCAGCAGCAGCGATAGGTCCGGTAAGCACTTGCGGTTGATCTTCCCCGACACCGGATTCATAACAAATTTTTCTACGAGGAAGATTCTGGTCGGGACCGACGGCGCCGGAAGTTGCTTGGCGAGGATCGCCGTCACCCGCTCGGTCCACTCCGCTGGCGCAGGTGCGACCACCGAGATCTCTTTTGCGAAGATCGACGGTGCCATGACAAAGGCGACGAGCGCCTCGTTCTGGTAGTCCAGCACAGCGGCCTCGATCTCGCTGAACTGCGCCTGCAGGATGTCCTCGACGGCCTGTGCCTCGACGCGGTGTCCGCGCACTTTGAGCTGCGCGTCGATCCGACCCAGGAAGTGCACGCGCTGCGTTCGAACGTCGATTTTGCATTTGTCCCCGGTGCGGTAGAGGCGGCCGAACTGGGGGTGCGTGATGAACTTCTGCGCCGTCTGTTCCGGCAAGTTGCGATAACCGCGCGCGAGGTGGACGCCGCCGATGCAAAGCTCTCCGACCTCACCGTGGAGCAGTGGTCGGAGCTCGCCGATCTCGAGGATGACGTAGGTGACGTTGGCGAATGGCGAGCCGAGGGTGATCGGCTCTCCCGGCTGCAAATTCTGGCGGCTCGTGTCGGTGCTCGCCTCCGTCGGGCCGTAGGTGTTGATGAGCTGGCGTCTGCATCGCGTCCACGGCTCTACGAGCGCGCTGGGAAAGGCCTCGCCTGCAGGCACAATGTAGCGGCACAAGGGATATGGAAGATCCACCTCTGGTGTTGATGTGAGTGTGGAAAGCAGCACCGGCGGACAGAAAAGTACCGTGACCTCGGCTTCGCGAAGCACGGGAACAAGGTCCGGGCCGGAGCTGATCTCCTCCTTGGTCAGCATGACGACGGCGCAGCCCGACACCCAGGCGCTGTACATCTCGGAAATGCAGCCGTCGTAGCCCAGCGATGAGGTGAGCGAGCTCGCGTCCATGCCCGGAATGAGAGCGAAATAGTCGGCGTAGGTAAGAGCGAGGTTTACATAGCCAGCGTGCGGGCACTCGACGCCCTTCGGCATCCCGGTGGTCCCGCTCGTATAGAAGATGGTCGCGAGGCGCCGGGTCGGATCGTCTAGCCAGGACGGCGGATTTCTCTTCGGCGCTCTTTCCGGCAACGTCAGAACGTCGAGTGTCGGCAGGTCGCGAAACTTGCCCTGTCCGCGCGTGAGAACGACCACCGGCCGAGCGTCGTTGATCATGTGGGTAATGAGCGCGTCGGGCAGGGTGGTATCGAGCACCACCAGCGTGCCGCCGGCCCTAAGCACGCCGAGGTGCGCGGCGACGATCTGCCAGTTGTCTTGCGACATGGCCACGGCGACCACCTGGTCCTGCCCCGTCAACAACGGCTGTACTGCTGCGGCCACGTTTTCTGCATGCGCATCGAGCTCAGCGAAGGTAAGCGACTCTCCGGTTCGTGGGATCTGCAAGGCCGTAAAATTGGGATACTTCTCGGCGGAACGGCTGAAGACCTCCGTGAGCCACCGAATACCTTGTTGATGCGGAACGTTCGCGAATGGGCGATCGCCGAAGACATCCGTCAAGCTGTACGGACACGTGTCCTTCGGCTCGTGTGCCGCCTTCTTCGCCGCCCAGAGGTACTGCCTCCACGCTGCAAACGTCAGAACAAAGACGGCCGCCAGAAGGGTAGCTGCGAGTGCCAAATCTATCCACATGCTTGCGCTCAGTCGAAGTATCGCTGCAACGTGCCCCGACGGCGAATATCCAAGGTGACGCAATGGGGTCCGCCGCCCAACAGCTTGGAATGCCGCAATTTCAATGGGATGACATCAAGGCCGTGCTTCTCGAGAAGCTTGATGAGCGAGGGCTGGTTTCGGTCGACGACAACCAGATTCGGATTGATGCTGAACGCGTTCATATCGATCCAATCGCTACCGATGCTTTTGGAAATGTAATCGGCATCATGTCTGTCCGTATTCTCCATGGGCGGACTGTAGATGACCTCCCACTGTTTCAATATCGACGGCAGCGTATCGTCATTGAGACGACCGGGATTGCACAGGATCAAGCCGGGACGCAGGGCCACGAGGGTAGAGTTGATGTGGCTGCCGAAATATACGTCCTTGAGGAAATGGATCCGGTATTTATCGCCTAGGATGCCCTGCAACCAGTGGCCACCCATTTCGTTGCCGGTGGCGCTGACGAGATAGATCAAGTCCTGGCCAAAACGCAGGACGTTTGCCGCGTCGAAGGCCGGCTCGTCGTTCCGCGGCGTAGGCTTCTCTAGATCGACGCCTTCGAACAGCGAGTTTAACAGCATCGGCTTCGGCGCGCTGTACCACCGTGCGCCCGACTTCATGTAGTCGATCAGCAGCGTGCGATAGCTGAACGTCTCCTGGGTACGGCTGCGGATCACATTGGGTGTTTCAATGATCTGGTCACCAATCACCAGCATGATGTCCCGCGGGCAATAGTTATAGTATCCCTGGGATTCCCAGTTGATGGTCGAGAATGTGGTTTCGTGGGGCCAGGTGTCCGGGCGCTTCACCGTGACGCCGGCCTTCTCCAGGATCTGCTCGAACTCGTTTAGATCCTCATCCGTCTCTTCGATGATCCGTTGCGGAAAAGCGCCGCGCGGAATGTCAGCGAGTGAACGGTCGGGGAATTCTGCCAGCTGGGTGCTTAGATCCGGCGTCGGATATCGTGCGTTCAGCGGATTGCCGACGATGACTTCTTCAAGCGGATCCCACTCGTTGCAGCTCCAGACAAGTGACATAGATGCGCCGCCTCCCCCAGCCGGTTCAAGATCGTTCTTCTAACTAGATGCTGCGCTCCCTTTGCGTGCGTGTTTGCGCACGAGCTACGGAGCTTCTTTAGTCGCTCACCATCGGACGGAGTTGCTGAAGAAGTCAGGCATCGCCAGCGCCGTACCGGAGTTTACGGCTTCCTGAAGGACGAAATCGCTCACCGCAATGTCGAGGATGCCCAGCCCGAAGGGAGAAAAGATGCGCGCCTTGCCGAGGTCCTGCTCAAGCTTCCCGTCCAGAACATCCACCAAGGTGCCGTCGATGAAGTCTCTGCTTCCGCGCGCCGTCTCCGCCAGATGCAGTGACGTGTTGGCTTTCAGGCAGTGGTCGACATCGTCGACGATGTTTTGCGACGCCAAGATCACGTTCACGGAGATGTCGCGCAGCGATAGATGCAAGACCGTAGGCGAGTGCGCGAACAGCTTTTCATCAGCGAGGTAGGGCTCGAGAGCGGTGGTAGTGAACATTATTAGAGACGCATCCCGGAGAGCACCCTCTAGGCTGCTATGCAGCTCCGTCTCGAGGCCCTGCTGATCGCGGAGCCATGTGGCGAATTGCTCCGCCTCCTTTCGGTCCACATCGTACAAGCTGATTTTGCGGAACTTCCATTTTCGAAATAGCAGCCACTCGGTTGTGCTGCGGGCAATCACCCCGGTGCCGATAATGCTCAGCGTGCCTTCGAAAGGCGCAGGCGACATATGCTCGGCCGCAAGTGCGGCAGAGGCGGCGGTACGCGTCGCGCTTACCAGCGACGCCTCAATGCAGGCCAGTGGATAGCCCGTCGTGGCGTCGTTCAAAATCTGGACTGCCGACGCGCGCGCAAGGTTGGCGGCCCTGTTGGCCGGGAAGCTCGATATCCATTTGATGCCGCTCTTCTTCACCTCGCCGCCGAGATGAGCCGGCAGGGCGATGATGCGGGCGCTAGGGTTGTCCGGATAGCGAAGAAAGTAGCTGCTGGGGTTTACGGATTGGCCGGCGGCGTGGAGACGGTATGTCGCCTCGACGGCTTCAAAAATTTTCTGCCGGTTGCCGTCGATTGCACTCTTAACTGCCGAGCCGGGAACAACGTGGAAGATCGGAACGTGTGTCAAGCCTCATGCCCTACGAGCACCTTGGCCTGAGGCGCGATGACATCCTGAGGCGCGATGACATTCTGTACCCAGGCCGGGTTGTATACCGTATCCAGATACTTGTCGCCGAGGTCCGCGGAGATGGCGACGATGGTCTCGCCGGGCGTGAACTCCGAGGCCAGCTTCTGCACGGCGGCGAGGACGGTTCCGGTGCTTCCACCAACAAGCAGATGGTAATCGCGCACGAACGACAGACACGTTTCGACGGTCGTTGCTTCGTCGATCACGACGATCCGGTCCGGATTGCACAAGTCCGCCAGCTTCGGCCGCAAACTCGTTCCGATACCGGGAATGTTTCGCTTACCAGGGCTGCCTCCAAACGTGACGGAGCCGACAGGCTCGACGGCTACGATCTTGATTTTTGGGAACTCGTGACCAAGGCGCTCTGAAATCCCGGCGAGCGTGCCTGTGGTTCCCGCTCCCACGAAGATCCAATCGACCTTTTCGAACTGGTCGGCGATCTCTTTTGCCGTTTCCGCGGCATGAACATTCTTGTTGGCTATGTTGTCGTACTGATTGAGCCAGACGGCGGTCGGGTCCGATTGCAAGATGTCGTCTATCGCCCTGAATCGGTTGGTGAGGAAGCCGCCGTCGGCGTCCCGGTCGTTGACGACGAGTACTGTTGCCCCGTAGAGTTCCATGCCTCTGATGTTGGCGCGGGTGGAGTTGGAATCCGTGACGCAGATGAACTTGTAACCTTTGGTCGCGCAGACGAGGCTGAGCGCTATTCCAAGGTTTCCCGACGACGATTCCACGATGACGTTTTCATGCGGCCTGACGATGCCGCGCCGCTCTAGATCTTCGATGAGACCTATTGCCGCTTTCACCTTGATCGAGCCGGATACGTTGAACCCTTCAAGCTTTAGGAATACGTCGTGGCCCCGCGCAAAGGAGCGGAGACGATAAAACAGGTCACGAAAAATTATGTCTAATGGTGACTCGATGATCATGGTGCGGTCCCGATCCCGGTGCTGATCGGATAGGCCATGACGCGAGGACTGTAAAGGCGCATCATGCGATCGTGTCCGCCTCGACTTACCTCTCAGCGGCCAGTCGACCATTGGTTCGATATCGATTGTGCGTTAGCGTACACCCGCCCCGTGCCAACAACAAGTGTCTCGAAACGCTCCCTATTAGGCTGGCGCCACTGACCTGACCGCGGACGAGTTGCGGACCGCGAAAGGGAAGCGTGTGGAGTTGCGCCCGCGCTCCTTTGCCGTGTTGCGCCTCCTCGCCGAAGATGCCGGCCGCCTGCTCGGCAAGGACGACATCACGTGCCGGCAGGAACTTCGCAACCGATAATCTATGTGGTGCCAATCAGGTCATGTCCCTGGCTGACCGCCATCGGAAGCCTCGTGGCTTAATGGCGGTGGATGGGCGCGTGAAGCGACTCCCTTGAGGGGGTCGTAATCCCTATATTTTGCCCATCATGGCACCCCCAAATAGCAAGGCCGAGGCCGCGCCGCGAGCGGCCGCAGGCGACGCGGCTGCGGCGCGCGCGCCCGCGGGCAGAGCGGTCGCGCAAGGCGACCGCGTCTATCTGATCGACGCCTCGGGCTACATCTTCCGCGCCTTTCACGCGCTACCGCCGCTGACGCGGCCCTCCGACGGGCTCCCCGTGGGCGCGGTGCACGGCTTCTGCGGCATGCTGTGGAAGCTGCTCCGCGAGACCGGCGAGCTCGATCCGCCCACGCATATCGCCGCCATCTTCGACCTTTCCGAGCATACGTTTCGCAACGATCTGTTCTCGGACTACAAGGCGAACCGCTCGGAACCGCCCGACGACCTCATTCCGCAATTCCCGCTGATCCGCGACGCGGTGCATGCCTTCAATGTCGCGTGCATCGAGAAGCGGGGTTACGAGGCCGACGATTTGATCGCGACCTATGCGCTGCAGGCGCTGGAGGCCGGCGCGGAAGTGACCATCGTCTCCTCCGACAAGGATCTGATGCAACTCGTGCGGCCGGGCATCCGCATGTACGACACGATGAAGAACAAGGTCATCGGCGAGGCGGAGGTGCTCGAGCGCTTCGGCGTGCCGCCGTCAAAGGTCGTCGAGGTGCAGGCGCTGATCGGGGATTCGACCGACAACGTGCCGGGTGTGCCGGGCATCGGCGTGAAGACCGCGGCGCTGCTGATCAACGAGTTCGGCGATCTCGACACGCTGCTCGCGCGCGCAAGCGAGATCAAGCAGCAGAAGCGGCGCGAGAGCCTGATCGCTTTCGCCGACCAGGCGCGGCTGTCGCGCACGCTGGTGCTACTCGACTGCGTGGTGCCGCTCGATGTTCCGCTCGCCGAGACCGCGCTGCGCCAGCCCGATCCCACTGCGTTGCTCGGCTTCATGCGGAAGCTCGAATTCAGCACTTTGGTCCGCCGCGTCGCCGATGGCCTCGGCGTGGAGGCGCCCGAAGGTGCTGCGCCGCCGCCCAAGACGCAGGCGCGCAAGAAGAACGACTACGATCATCCTTTGCGGCGCACACCGCGGGGCGAGGCGGCGCCGCCCTCCCCCGAACCGAAGACAGACGGGGGCTCGCCGGCGCAGCTGGCCGTGGAGCGCGCGAGCAAGCTCGAAATGGTGGGGTTCGACCGCTCGAACTACGAGACGATGACGGATGCGGGGCGCCTCGCCGACCTGCTCGATGCTGCGCGCTATCAGGGACATTTCGCCTTTCGGGCGAAGCTCAATTCGTCAGACCCCATGCAAGGAGAGCTGGTCGGCGTTGCACTCGCGCTCGTGCCGGGCCATGCGGCCTATGTGCCGCTGGCGCATCGCGCGAGCGATGGGCTCGATCTCGGCGGCGAGACGATCGCGCAAGTTCCGATGCGCGAGGCGCTTAACCTGCTGAAGCCGATCCTCGAAGACGAGGGCGTGCTGAAGATCGTGCAGAACGCGAAGTTCGACATGATCGCGCTCGCGCGTTACGGCATCGCGCTGGTCGCGGTCGACGATCCCTGCCTCATGTCCTACGCGCTCGACGCCGGCCGCGCCGAGCATCTGCCCGCCGAG
The DNA here is from genome assembly GCA_963821255.1 of uncultured Alphaproteobacteria bacterium. Taxonomy (GTDB): domain Bacteria; phylum Pseudomonadota; class Alphaproteobacteria; order Rhizobiales; family Methyloligellaceae; genus Methyloceanibacter. The sequence goes on from CAWGCX010000013.1 coordinate 16,134, forward strand.
CTTGCCGGTAGCCTCATGGGCTATACCTGCCTCACCGAGAAAGAGGTGCTGGGCTCCGGCCGCAACGCCCTCTCGTTCGACCGCGTCGCGGTGGCGCGCGCGGCCGAATATGCGGGCGAGGAGACCGACATCGGCTTGCGGCTCTGGATGATCCTCAAGCCGCGGCTTGCGGCTGAGTCCGTCACCACGGTCTACGAGACGCTGGAGCGGCCGTTGGCACCCGTGCTCGCCGAGATGGAGCGCGCCGGCGTCAAGGTCGAGCGCGCCACGCTAGCGCAGCTCTCCGGCTCGTTCGCCCAGACCATCGCGCGGCTCGAGGACGAGATCAGGGAGCTTGCCGGCGAGGACTTCAATATCGGCTCGCCGAAGCAGCTCGGCGAGATCCTGTTCGACAAGATGAACCTGCCCGGCGGGCGGCGCACCAAGACGCGCGCATGGAGCACCGATGCGGCCGCGCTCGAGGAGCTTGTCGCCGAGGGGCACGAGCTGCCCCGCAAAGTGCTCGACTGGCGGCTGCTCGCGAAGCTCAAAAACACCTATACCGATGCCATACCCGCCTATATCCACCCTGAGACGGGCCGTGTGCATACATCCTACGCGCTCGCGGCGACCACGACGGGGCGACTATCCTCGCAAGAGCCGAACCTGCAGAACATCCCCGTGCGCACAGCGGAAGGCCGCGCCATCCGCAAGGCGTTCGTGGCAGAGCCTGGCAAGAAGCTGATTTCCGCCGATTACAGCCAGATCGAGCTGCGCGTGCTCGCGCATATGGCCGACACGCCAACCTTGCGCCAGGCCTTCGCCGACGGGCTCGATATCCACGCCATGACCGCGAGCGAGATGTTCGGCGTGCCGGTTCCCGGCATGGACCCCGCCATCCGCCGCCGGGCGAAAGCGATAAACTTCGGAATTGTCTATGGAATTTCGTCCGTGGGCTTGGCGGCGCAGCTCGGCATCGGCAGGAGCGAGGCCGGCGCCTACATCAAGACCTATTTCGAGCGCTTCCCCGGCATCCGCGACTACATGGAGCAGATGAAGGCCGAGGTCCGCCGCACCGGCTATGTGAAGACGCTTTTCGGCCGCAAGGTGCACTACCCCGAGATCAACACCAAGAACCCGAGCCTGCGCGGCAATTACGAGCGCGCGGCGATCAATGCGCCGATCCAAGGGAGTGCCGCCGACATCATCCGCCGTGCCATGATCCGCATGGCGCCCGCGCTCGCCGCGGCCGGCTTATCCTCGCGCATGCTAATGCAGGTGCACGACGAGCTCGTGTTCGAATCTCCCGAGGCAGAAGTCGACAAGACCATGGAAGTGGCGCGAGGCGTGATGGAGAAGGCGCCCGAGCCCGCGCTCAAGCTGCGCGTGCCGCTGAAGGTCGACGCCCGCGCGGGCGACAATTGGGAAGCCGCGCATTGAGCTTAGTCTCGTCATCCTGAAGTGGCCGCCGCAGGCGGCCCTCGAAGGATGACTCGGTCGGAATGGATCGTCATCCTTCGAGGCTCGCTTCGCTCGCACGTCAGGATGACGGTGGTCGCTAGCCCTTCCTCGGGCGCACCACGGCGACGATGTTGGTCTGCACCACGCCGTCGACCTTGGCGATCTTGTTCAGGATCGCCTTGTCGCCGTCAGTCGAATCCTTGCAGTCGAGCTGCGCCACAAGCTTCTCGTCAGACAGCATCACCACGTTGGCGAACTTGCAGTTGTCGAGCTCAATCGTCTTGAGCTTGTCGAGAATGGCGGCGGCATCGGCCGAGCCGAGCAGCTCGATGAAGAGATAGATATTCACCATCGGCGTTTCCTCCTCCCAAAGGCTTGACCGGCCCTATCGTAGGCGTGTCACGAACGATAAACTCCGCCTCCCGTCAAGGAGGTCCGATGCGTCCCCCAATTCGCCTGCTAAGCCTGATCCTCTTCTGCGTTGTCGCCCAGACGCGTCTGACGGCCTAGGCCTCCGCGCGAAGCGGACGGGCGAGCAGCGCGCCGATCGCCTGATCGACGGTGGCGGCGCCCAAGATCACCGCGTGCACCGCTTCGGCGATCGGCATGTCGATGCCATGCTGCTTCGCCAGCGCAACGACGGCGCTCGCGGTGTGCACGCCTTCCGTCACGGCAAGCCGCCTTGCCAGCGCCTCGTTGAGGCTTTGGCCCTGGCCAAGCTCGATGCCGAGCGACATGTTGCGCGATTGCGAACTGCCGCAAGTGAGCAGCAGGTCACCGAGGCCTGAGAGGCCGGTCAGCGTCTCGCGCCGCGCGCCGAGCGCGGTGCCGAAGCGCGTCATCTCGGCGAAGCCGCGCGTCACGAGCGCGGCATGCGCGCTCGCGCCAAGCTGCTTGCCGGCAACGATGCCGGCGGCGATGGCATAGACGTTCTTGATCGCGCCGCCGATCTCCGCGCCGACGACGTCGTCGCTCCAATAGCAGCGAAAGGGCGGATGGCTCAGTGCGTGCGACAGCGCGCGCCCCTGCGCCTCGTCGGCCGTGGCGAGCGTCACCGCGCCGGGCAGCCCGCGCGCGATCTCGGCCGCGAAGCTTGGGCCCGAGAGCACGGCGATGTCAGACCCCGGCAAAACCTCTGCGAGCACCTGCGAGAGGAGCTTGCCGCTCCCCTTTTCGATGCCCTTGGAGCAGATCATGACCGGCTGCCCCGGCTTCACGTAAGGCGCCAAGCCGGTCGCGATCTCCCGCGTATGCTGCGCGGGCGCGACCATGAGTAGCAGGTCGCAATTGGCGACTTCGTTGAGCCGCGCTGTCGCCTCGATGCCGGGGTCGAGGCTCACCCCGGGCAGATAGGCGGCGTTCCGATGCGCCTCGTTGATGTCGGTGAGGGTCTCGAGCTCGTAGGCCCAGACCAGCACATCGCGCCCGGCGCGGCGCGCGACGACGCCAAGCGCCGTGCCCCATGCGCCCGCACCAAGAATGCCGACGGATTGCAGCCCCATGTGTCGCCTTTAGACCATAAGTGAGCCAAGCGGAGCCTGCTCAACGGGCCATATTCAATACAGCGCGAGCAACGGCAAGAGCCGATGCCCGCCATAGCTCAAGCCTTCACACCGGCGCCGAGCGCGGGAGGCGCCGCCGGGTCGAGCGGCCAGCGGGCGCGGGCCGGCGCGGCAAGGTCATCGGTCAGGCCGCGCGCAAGCCGCATTGCACCGGCCCAGGCGATCATCGCCGCATTGTCGGTGCAAAGCACAGGCGGCGGCACGACGAGCCGGAAACCGTGCTTCGCCACCACGGTCTCGAGCGCAGCCTTGATCCTCTGGTTGGCCGCGACTCCGCCCGCCACGACCAGCGCGCGCTGCGCGCCCGCGCCGAGGCGCTCGGTGTAGAATTCGATGGCGCGCCCGGTGCGGTCGCTGACGATATCGGCGACCGCTTCCTGGAAGCTCGCGGCGAGATCAGCGATGTCCTGCTCCCCGAGCGGCGCGCGGGCGAGCGCCTCGTGCCTGAGCGCGGTCTTGAGGCCGGCGAGCGAGAAATGCGGCTCTTCCCGCCCGAGCATGGGCCGTGGCAGCTTGACGGTTGCGCGCCCACGCGCGGCCTGGCGTTCGATCTCAGGGCCGCCGGGATAGGCAAGGCCGAGCAGCTTGGCGGCTTTGTCGAAGGCTTCGCCCAGCGCATCGTCGAGCGTCGTGCCGAGCCGTTCATAGGCGCCGACATCCTTGACGATGACTGTCTGGGTGTGGCCGCCCGAGACGAGCAGCAGCAAATAGGGAAAGCCGAGGCCGTCGGTCAACCCAGCGGTCAGCGCATGCGCCTCGAGGTGATTGACGGCGATGAACGGCACACCAAGTCCGAGCGCAACTGCCTTGCCCATGGTCACACCGACGATCAACCCGCCGACCAGGCCGGGGCCCGCTGTCGCTGCAACCGCGTCGATCTCATCGAAGCCGAGCCCTGCTTCGGCGAGCGCTTGGAGGATCGCGGCGTCGAGCAGCTCGACATGGGCGCGGGCGGCGATCTCAGGTACCACGCCACCGTAAACCGCATGCAGGTCGAGCTGCGAGCGGACGACGTTTGACAAAATCTCGCCGCGCCCATCGGGGTGGCGGCGGACGAGCGCGGCAGCGGTCTCGTCGCAACTCGTCTCTATGCCGAGTACGGTCGGGTGTGCTGGGTGTTCTCCTGCATGAGCGCCTTTTACAGGATCGCTTTTGACCAATACAAACGTGACATTGCCCGGCTTGACCCGCCTGCGGCCCGAAGCTGTAACGAATAGCAAGCCCGAGTGCTAAGCCTTCGGCGGGCGAAGGGCCGGGGAATCCAGTAACCTTCCTGCGAGGAAGCGGTTACTGATCACCCGCCTTCACGGGTGATGACAAGACCGAGGAGAAGCGACCGTTGCCCAACCAGCCCCTTCTGATTGGCACAAGAGGCAGCCCGCTTGCGTTATGGCAGGCGGAACATGTGCGCGCGGGCCTGATCGCGACGCATGGCGGGGCCCTCGAACCCGCGCTCAGCGTCATCACCACGTCGGGCGACCGCATCAAGGACAGGCCGTTGCGCGAGTTCGGCGGCAAGGGCCTGTTCACCAAAGAGATCGACGAGGCGTTGTTGGAGGGCCGTGTGGACATGGCGGTGCATTCGATGAAGGACTTGCCGACCGAGCTGCCCACGGGACTCGCAATCGCCGCGGTGTTGAAGCGCGCCGATCCGCGCGACGCGTTTGTCAGTCGCGCAGCGCCGTCGCTTGAGGCCCTCCCGTCCGGCGCCGTGGTCGGCACCTCGTCGTTGCGGCGCCAGGCGCAAGTCAAGCGCACGCGTCCCGACCTTCGAGTTCATAGACCTGCGCGGCAATGTCGAGACGCGGCTCGCGAAGCTCGATGAAGGCCGCGCCGACGCGACCCTGCTCGCCAAGGCCGGGCTCGATCGTCTTGGGCTTGCTTCGCAAGCGACTGCGATCCTATCGACCGAGGAGATGCTGCCCGCCGTGGCGCAGGGCGCGATCGGCGTCGTTGCCCGTGCCGATGACGAGACGACGCGCGCGCTGCTTGCGCCGCTCAACGATCCGCCTTCCGCGACGGCGATCGCCTGCGAGCGCGCATTCCTCGCGGCGCTCGACGGCTCCTGCAAGACGCCGATCGCGGGCCTTGCCGAGATCGCAAACGGGGCGATCAGGTTTCGCGGGCTGATCCTTGCGCCCGACGGCAGCGAGTGGCATTTCGTCGAGATGGACGGACCGGCCAAGGACGCAGAGAGGATAGGCCGCGACGCCGGCGAAGATTTGCTCAACCGCGCCGGCCCCGACTTCATCGCGAGGCTTAACTGATGCGCATCCTCGTCACCAGACCAGAGCCGGACGCGCAGGCCCAGGCCGAGACGCTCGCCGCGCGCGGGCACGAAGCCGTGCTCGCGCCGCTCCTCATCGTCGAAACGATTCCGCGTGTGGCGCTCGGGCTTGACGGCGCGCAAGCGGTGATCGTCACGAGCCGCAACACGCTCCGCGCGCTTGCGGGTCACGTAGAGCGCGAGCAGGCCTTCCGGCTGCCGCTCTTCGCCGTGGGCGAGGCAAGCGCGCTCAAGGCCATGAAGGTCGGGTTCGCCGACGTGACCGCGGGGACCAACAACGCGCAGGGCCTCGTCGCTTTGATCGTCAGCGCGCTCGATCCGAAAGCGGGCCCGCTCGTGCATCTCTCGGGCGAGACGCTCGCCTTCGACCTCAAGTCGGCGCTCGAAGCACAAGGCTTCGAGGTCAGGCGCAAGATCCTCTACCGGGCCGTGCCCGCGCGGGAATTGCCGCCCGCGGCGCTTGCCGCGCTTCGCAAGCAGCGACTCGATGCGGTCATTTTCATGTCGCCCCGCACGGCCAGGACCTTCGCCGATCTCCTCGACAAGCATGGCGCGGTAACGCAAGGCAAGCGTCTCGTTTGCTATTGCCTGTCGCAGGCGGTAGCAGAGGAGCTGGCGCCGCTCCGGTTTACCGTCCGCGTGGCTGAGAGCCCGCGCGAGGAAGATGTCCTTGCGCTGCTCGACGCCGATTCGGCATCCTCGTAAGACGGCGCAAAATCGAGGTTTGAGCGCGATGGCAAAGTCGTTCGGAGACCGAGACAAGGACGCGGGCAAGCGCCCGGCGCCGACCATCGAAGGCACGGCCACCGAAGTCGCGGTCGAGCCCGAAGTGGAGGCAGCGGTCGAGACGAACAAGGCCCCTGACGACGAGCCCGGCGTCGAGACCAAGCCCGAGCAGGCGGCTTCGGACGAGGCGACTGAAGGAAGCAAGCGGATAGAATTTGGCCCTCCGCCGCCTGAACGCGCGCCGCGGCTGAAGCGCTTCGCGACCTATCTCGGCGCGGGCCTGCTCGGGGGGGCCGTGGGCGCCGCTGGCGCCGGCCTTGCCTGGAACGGATTGAAGCTCGGCGGACCGAGCGGCGCGCCCGACCTCGCAGCGCTCGAACAGAGGCTCGCCAAGCTCGAAGCGGCGCCTCTGCCTGGTCCATCGTTGGACGATGCAACCGCCGTTGCAACGCTCGAGGGACGCATCAAGGCGCTCGAAGGCCGCGCCGCCGAATCTGCGCCGGAACTGTCGACCCTTGCCGAGCGCATAACCGACCTCGAAACGGCGATGAAGACGCTCGCCGACACGGCGCAAGAGGGCGGCTCGGTTGCTGACGCCGCGGCGCTCACCGAGCACATCGCCGAGGCCGAGAAGCGGCTGCAAGCCAAGATCGACGCGGCGCTCGCGGAAGCCGACCTCGAAAGCACCGCAGCCGTGCAGGCGCTGAAGACCGAGATCGGCGAGCTCAGGGCCAAGCTCGGCGCGCTCGCCGAGGCCGAGCTCGGCACGGCGGACGCTTCGGATCTCTCGCCGGAGCTCGACGCCCTGCAAGAGCGGCTTGCCAAGCTCGAGGCTGCCCTGCCCGGTCTTGAGGACGCGATCGGCAAGGAAGGCGCCGAGGCGAAGTCCGCGGCGCTCGCCATCGCTTTCGCCAATCTGAGTGCAGCGGTCGATGCGGGGCGTCCCTACGCCACGGAGCTCGACACGCTGAAAGCGCTCTCGCCGAATGCCGACGATCTTGGCGTGCTGCCGGCCCACGCCGCGACCGGCATCCCGACGCTGCCGGAGCTTGTCCGCGCCTTTGCAACGGCCAGAGATGCCGCTCTCGTGGCGGAGACGCCGCCACCCCCGGCGGACGCATCCCTGCTCGATCGCCTGCTCGCGAGCCTGAACGGCCTCGTGAAGATCCGCCGCGTCGATGCGGCGGCGCCAGGCGACGGCACCAGCGCCGCGCTCGCGCGCGCGGAAGCTCAGCTCGGCCAGGGCAATCTCGAAGGCGCCATCAAGGAGGTAGAGGCGCTCGACGGTGCGGCGCGCGCACCGTTCTCGACTTGGCTCGAACAGGCGCGGGCCCGGGCAGGCGCCGCCGGCAGTTTGAAGCGCCTCGAAGGGCTGCTGCTCGTCGGCCTCGGCGGCGGCGAGCAAACCCCGGCACAAGACGAAAACTAGGAAATGGCCAAAGTCCTCCTCTTCACCCTCGGTGTGATCGCGGCGGCGCTCGGGCTCGCCTGGCTCGCCGACCGCCCCGGTACCGTGACCATCGAATGGCTCGGCTATCAGATCGAGACCAGCGCGTTCGTCGGCACGATCGCCGTCATCGCGATCTCGGGCCTGCTCGTGCTGCTCTGGGCGCTGTTGCGTTACCTGCTCACGCGCCCCGCCGCGATCGCCACAAGTTTGCGCGAGCGCCGCAAGCAGCAGGGGATGGAAGCCTTGTCGCACGGTCTGCTCGCCATCGGCGTCGGCGACCGCGCGCTCGCCCAGCGTTATGCTGCAATCGCCGGGCGCACTTTGCCCAACGAGCCGCTCACCGCGCTGCTCACGGCGCAGGCGGCACAGCTCAAGGGCGACAAGGAGGCTGCGCGGCACGCATTCGAGACCATGCTGAAGAGTCCCGAGACGCAGATCCTGGGTTTGCGCGGCCTGTTCCTCGAAGCCAAGCGCGCCAACGACGTCGATGCCGCGCGCGCGCTTGCGGAAGAGGCGGTGACACGCGATCCGAAGCTCGCTTGGGGCGTCAACGCGCTGTTCGACCTGCAAGCGCGCGAGAGCAATTGGGAGGGCGCGCTCGACACGCTCGCGATCGCGCGGCGCCACGGACATGTCGAGCCCGAGGTCGGGGTGCGCCGCCGCGCCGTGCTGCTCACGGCGGAGGCGCGCGACGCGGAAATCGAGGACCCGAGCAAGGCGCTCGCGCTCGCCACCGAAGCGCTGAGAACTCGCGCCCTCGCTCGTGCCCGCGGCAGAGATCGCAGGCCGGCTCCTTGCATCACGCGGCGACAGTCGCCAGGCATCGCGCGTCCTGATGAAGACCTGGAAGCTCTCGCCGCATCCCGACCTCGCGCTCGTCTATGCCTTTGCGCGGCCGGGCGATCCGCCCCGCGAGCGCGTAAAGCGCGTCGAGCAATTGGCGAGCCTCGTGCCCGGCGATCCGGAGGGGCCGATCGCGGTCGCCGTCGCGGCCATCGAGGCGCATGAATGGCAGGCGGCGCGCGAGGCGCTCGCGCCCTATCTCGATGACCGCCCGCCCGCGCGCATCTGCGCGCTGATGGCGCGCATCGAGGCGGGACAGGGCGACATGGGCCGCGAGCGCGAATGGTTGGCTCGGGCCGTGCGCGCGCCGCGCGACCGCGCCTGGATCGCAGACGGCTATGTTTCCGACCGCTGGCTGCCCGTCTCGCCGGTAACCGGCGCCGTCGATGCCTTCGAGTGGAAGGCCCCAGTCGATGCCATCGGCCGCGGCGACGACACGCTGCTTATCGAGGACCGCGCTTTGCCCGCCGTCATGCCGGAGGCGATCGAGGCCACCGCCACATCGGTCGAGCCGGCGGGCGGGAAGGCCTGGAAAGAGCGGCCGCAAGCCGAGGCCGTCACCGAGGCGGAAACCCTTCCGGCGCAGGCCGAGCCGCGGCCGAAGCCCGCCATCTTCGTGCCCGCGCGCCCGCCCGACGATCCGGGTGTTGCGCAGGTCGAGACCGACGAGCCGCCGAACTCGCTCGAACGGCTAAGGACAGCGCAAATCCGTTGATCCTGGCCGCATGGGCGCCCCTGGCGCCCGGCTTGCGCCATCCCGATATTGCCGGTAAGCACGGGACGGCTCCACGCTTCGCGTCAGGGCTGTCAAAGCCGCAATAGCTCAGTTGGTAGAGCGGCGCATTCGTAATGCGTAGGTCGGGGGTTCGAATCCCTCTTGCGGCACCACTTACTCGTCCGGCTTCGTCTACCTCCGTCCGAGCACCTTCAGAAACTCAACATTTTTAAACGGTTTTGCGATCAGCGACGTCCGGCCACATCCAACTATTGGCGGTCGCAAACTAGGCGATCCATCATTTAAGTCATTTGTTCCCCATTGAGGGGCGGCTTGGCTATCCCCAAATCATTCGCGGAAGGGAGCAAGAATGTTCGCCATCTGCCGCGCTATCTCTCTATCCAGAGGGACCCATAGTTCTTTTCCGCATATCATCATTAGGACCATGTGAACCGGTAATTGGCCCCCAGGAGGCACCAATTCTCGAACTGCTGAGATGGTTGGCAGCGTGAAGCGATCCCCTTGGGGTAGTTCAAGCTGGGGTGGCATTGGTTGCATCGGATTTCCTCCCAATAGGCGCCTTTGCGAGAGCGCTCATCTTTTTCTCGCCGTAGAAGGTTTTTCGCGTCTCGAATATAGCTGTCTGACATGATAAAAATCTAATGCGACAGCATCATTTCGATTGGGATGAACAAGTCCAAGAAGAAGCGGCCTTCAGAGCGACGTCCCGCAGTGAATGGTAAGCGGCGCTGGCCTCTCATTGCTGTCACGATTTTCGCGGCGGTAGGGATTGTTAGCGCCATGGTTCTCGTTCAAGGCGCGCGCGGCGAGTTTGAAGCACTAAGTGGCCGTTGGCTACGGCCCGACGGCGGCTACATTTTCGAGATCCGTGCTGTCGATCCCAGCGGCAAGATCGACGCGCGCTACTTCAACCCGCGGCCGATCAACATCGCCAAAGCCGAAGCCACGCGTGATGGCTCGAAGCTCAATGTTTTCTTCGAGCTACGCGCACCTAATTATCCCGGCAGCACGTACAAGCTGATGTACGATCCAAAGCAGGACCAACTCCGCGGGACCTATTTTCAGGCAGCCCTGGGACAGACCTTTGATGTGTACTTCGTGAGGATGAAGTAAACGTCGAAACCCCAAGTCACGATCATGGGCCATGGAGTTTGTACCGAGATCGGTCGGTGACAAAACTTCGCGACGTGCGGTTCAGCCAAAAGCGGAAATGATCGCTCGCGGGTATTCTCCGCGGACAGACTTCCCGCGCTCGCCTGCTTAAGCGAGGCAACAATTCTCAGCGGAGGCGGAGGCTACGATTGCGCTCACGGACTTGGGGTGCAGTGGCCGAACTGAGCGTAGGTCCTACCCAGATTGGCGATCGACATAGACATTTGACCTGTATCCTTGGCCACGACAGCGGTCCATGTCAGAAGGCCGTGCCTTCCGTGAAGGATAAGCACCCTCTCGTCTTCATAGGCATCACCGGCGTCAAATAGCCCCTGTCCGCCGAACAGCCCCGAGAATAACTTCTTCTCTTTGACGTTCAGCGTGACGAAGGGCGGGAGATTGGCCTGCGCCGCCGAAACCCGCTGACATCCAGCCACGGCCGTGCATTCAAAAATCTCGGCGACCGAGCAGGCAAAAGCCGGGGCCGCGACGGCCTGAGCCGGGACGAGATAAAGACCTGCGAGGAGCACCCAAGCCGTGAACTTCGAAATTCGCATCACATACCCCCATGTTTGAGACCGACAGGCGAGCACCAGGCCGTCACGCTTTGCGTCGCGCCACGAAGGAAAAACGCGCTTGTGTGAAGGAAACCCAGGTGGCACAGACGATAATGCCATCAACCGACGTCAGTTTACCCAAAGCAAACGTCTTTACCAATTGAACCTTACGCCCACGACGGGCCCATGCTGCACGACGACTCGCTGCTCGCCTGGATGAGTTATTTCGAGGCGCGGAAAGGCCGTTTCGCGTTCTTCACTGACTTGGTCTGGGCGGATATTCCCCACGCGACCAAGGTGCGCTCACGCATAAAACGATCTAAGCGTGAGCGCACTCCTCGACAACTGTAGCGGCCCGACTACTTGCCGGCCTTCTCGCGTCGTTCAACTTCGGCTTCGCTGACCTCTCCCGCGTCAACCAACGCCTTGATGCATTGCTTAGAGAGGCTCTTGCCGTGCTTATTCATGCAGTCCCGAAGCAGATTGCTTCCTAATCCGTCATCTCCGCAATATTGCCTGTAGTCATGCGCGCAATATTGTTTTTCCTCCTCGGTGATCGGGCCCGCGTAAGCTGAAGTGGAAAGCCCCGCAAAGACTGCGACTACCAAAACTGATTTTAACATGTGTTCCATCCCATCGCTTTTGCTACCAGCGTTCCCTAGCTGTCATTCATGGCGGCTTTGCGATTGGAGCGTGCAAATCCAGAGCCCGCATTGACTAATAGTTGCGGGGCTGCGGTTCGGCATCGCGTCGCCCCATCGGACGGCGATCAGGGAGCGCTTTCAAACCCGAAAATGTGCTTCCAGTCGTTCTTCATGCTGATAACGACCCAACCGTCCTTTTTCGCCTCGTCGTAAAGCTCCTGGGTGAAGGTGCCCACTTTCGTGTCAGGAAGACCCTCAGCCGGGCCGTAGGCGTATTCGCGCTCTGCGTCGTCGTGAAGCACGAGCATTTTCAGCCGCAGTCCATCGCCGGCACCCGTGTATTCCAGCATTTGTCGGTCGCCGGTGGAGTTGCCAAACGCTGCCACAGGGCGACGACCGATCATCAGGTGAATGCCCTCGGGCTTGCCTGCATCGTTGTCATTGAGCAGAAGCTTCGGATCCTTGGTCAGGATCGGCTTGCCGTCCTGGTCATAGCTGTAAGTCGTGCCGACGGCGCTGCCAACCACCTGCTCCGGCGGAATGCCGTAGACGCGCTGGGAATACACCCGCACGAAGTCCTGGCCGCCACCGGTGACGATGTAGGTCTTGAAACCGTTGGCGCGCAGATAGCTCAGCACTTCCTGCATCGGCTGGTAGGTGAGCTCGGTATAAGGTCGCTTCCAGCGACCGTCCTTGGCCTCTTCGGTCCACTTATTGGCTTCCGCTTCAAACGTGTCGACTGTCATGCCAGTCAGCGTGGCGAAGAGGATCTTTTCGAGGTCCGGTGTCGATAGCTTTGCGATTGCCTCGCGGTCCCCGGACAGCACTGTCTTGAAAGGCTCGACATTGGCCAGTTCGGGCTTGGCTTTGACTAGGGGAGGCACTCGATCCAGGCAGTACACCACCTGGCTGTACATGGGATGCTCAACCCAGAGCGTACCGTCCTGGTCGAATGTTGCGATCCGCTCTTCGGGCGGCACGAAGTTCGGGCTCGACTTGTCGGTCGTGGCTTTCACGAAATCGACGATCGCCTTCTTTGCAGCACCGTCGTTCCAAGAGGGCAACGCATCGACGGTTGAAGGCGCCTCGGCAAGGGTGACGACAGGAAGTAGCGCTGCTAACGCAAACGCTCCCAGCGTCGCGAACAGCACACGACGATTTATTCCGAAGGAAAAGGGATCGGGATACAAGGTTTCACTCCCTCTGTTTTGAAGCCAGTCCTCCTTGAGGAAAACGGCTCGGAACCAAAGCCGAGCGGGCGACCCGTTGGGGCCGCCCGCTCGCGACCTATGCGTCGGTCTTCCTGATTATTGACTCACGCCCTTGTTCCCCAACTTCTTAACTTGCTCAAGCACCTGGGTGAGGTTGTAGCTCGCCGGATCCTGTAGCGGCGGGAAGTCGATGTAGGACGAAAGCTCCTTCAGCCACAGTTGCTGACCGACCGGAAGCATGTTCCAGTTATATAGATACGCGGTGCTGGGCGAGGCGAGGGCACCGCCGATGGACAACACCGACTTTTGCTCTTCGCCCACCGCCTGCTCGAAGGGATCGCGCCTGATGTTCTGGACCTGGGCCCACCCAAAGGTCTGAGGTCCCAGAAGCGCAGAGGCTCCGGTCGAGCCCTCCATGGTGAAATAGATCTTCCAGTTTTTGTACCGCACCGCCGAGGGTGTCGCCCCGGTGTAATAGTAGAAGTAGTCGCGCGCCGATTTCTCCGACTTGCCAGTCAGATAATCTATTTGGTTCACACCGTCGAGGTGGGTCTTGACGATGCCAGGATATTCGCCTTTCTCGATTTGAGCCCTGAGGTCATTGCCCTTGGGGCCGCCGGCTATTTCCACAAGCGTCGGCAGCCAGTCGTAGGATGCGAAGATTTCGGTCTTCAGGGTGCCCGGCTTGATGTGGCCTGGCCAGCGGACGACCATCGGTACACGCATCCCGCCTTCCCAGGTGGTGAGCTTGCTCCCCTTGAAGGGCGTCATGCCCCCATCCGGGAATGTCTGGCTCTCAGCACCGTTGTCGGTCGTGAAGGCGATGATGGTGTTGTCGAGCTCGCCCATCTCTTCAAGCTTCTTCAGCACCAAGCCGATGTTGTCGTCCATCTGCTTCATGCCGGCTTCATTGATGCCCCAGTCCTTGCCGCCTTCCTCACCCAGCATTGCCTGGTACTTTGGTGACAGCATCGTCGTGATATGCATGCGCGCGGGGTTGTACCAGATGAAGAACGGCTTGTTGGTTTTCTCGGGGTCGCTGCGGTCGAGGAAGTCGATGACCTTGGCCGAGATCTCCTCGTCCACCGTTTTTGAACGCTCTAGCGTGAGCGGGCCTTCGTCCTTGCACGTTTGGTTCGCCGATGTGCCATCTGAGGACTTGCACGAGAGGACAGGACGCGGAGGCGTCAGGCAGGTGGTTGTCTTCGGATCCACGGCGCCGGGGACCTCCTCCAGGCCCGGGATCGCTGTGTTCTTGCACGGCGGCGCGAAGCCTTGTTGTGTCGGGCTCTTGTTGATGTCGGGAAAGCTCACCTGCTCCATTGCGTCCAGGTGGTAGAGATAGCCCCAGAACTCCTGGAAACCGTGCGCGGTGGGCAGCGCATCGGTATGGTCGCCCAGGTGGTTCTTGCCGAACTCGCCCGTGTTATAGCCAAGGTCGTGCAGGAACTTGGCGATCGCGGGCGTGCCGGGCCGCAGATATGATGGGCTGCCCGGCAGTTGGGGTGGGATCATGCCGGTGCGCAGCGGGGTCATGCCGGTGAAGAAAGCATTGCGTCCTGCCGTGCAGCTTTGCTCGGCGTAGTAGCTCACAAACCGAGCGCCCTCATTGGCAATGCGGTCAATGTTGGGCGTTTCGCCGAGACCCAGACCTCCTTGGTAGCTGACGACCTGCATCCAGCCGATGTCATCGCCCATGATGAAGAGGATATTCGGCTTCTTCTGTTCAGCAGGCTGTGCATCGACCGGATTTGATATGGCGACCGACGCCAAAGCCGTCGCCCCTAGCAGTAATGCAGTCGACGCAGAGCATAGATTCACGAGACCGGTTCTAAGCCAAGAAATCTGGCGTGTAGCGAGATCCAAACACTCAAGCGAGTTGTGGTCACTCATCTGGCTCCTCCTAGCGGCTGACAGTCTGCGCAGAAGAGCGCGACCATCTACGTGTTAAAAATGACGGTTGGAAAACGATGTGGACGCAGCGAGCAGGAAAGCCGTTCAAATGAGCTTCACGATGCGATCGACAGTACAAACGCCGCACTCACTCTTGCCTGTCCACGATGAAGCTTAGCATTTCCGCACTGCCGTTGCAGCAGCAGAAAATCAGCCCAGGTCGCCATCTGACACCAAGCGAGCATGAGCGTTGACCAGATCAGACGTAGTCAGAATCGCTACACCTGCCAAATTCAATTAGATTGACGGCCCTAGGATCGGGATACTAGCGGCCCCACCGACGATTCGGGGCGAGCATGGCGAAGTTGAGAGGCGGTCCTAGGCACGGCGCTCTACTATCTGAAGAGCTTCATGGCCTCATCGGCCAGCACGCCGCCAGTGATGGCAATCTCGACGAAAGGCGACTCGTTGGCGATCTCGGCGCTCGGCACCATGATCTGATCGATCTTGGTGGCGAGCTGCTCCATCGAGGCCGCGTAGACGAGGCGCGTAATCCCGCACCAGACCGTCGCGCCCATGCACATCGCGCAAGGCTCGCCCGAGGTGTAGAGCGTCGTCCCCTTGAGCTTTTCCGGGCCGTGCTCGGCGAGGAAGCGGCGGATCGCCACCATCTCGCCATGCGCCGTAGGATCCTGCTGCTTGATGCCGAGATTGTGCGCGCGCGCCAGCACCTCCCCGTCGCGCGTGATGACGGCTCCGAACGGATAGTCGCCGCGCGCCGCCTCCTCGATGGCAAGCCGCATGAGGCGCGTGTCTTCCTCATTGGCCGGAGTTCTGCGTCGCGCGGGCAAAGGCGCGGGGGATGGACGGAATGGCCATGGCGAAGGCCGCGCCGGCGATCAACTGGCGGCGGTCGACGCCGGAAACGGGCCGTGGGTGGGCTGGCATGGCAAAGGTCTCGCGTGGTTCGGGATCAATGGTTTGGCCAAATTTCCTTACAGTCCCGTGAAACCTTCGCCGGCGTCCCGTCATTTCAGGATGGCCGTAGGCCCTTGCAACGGCTACGCTAGGGGGGCGAGGGGCTTTGAGATGAGCGGGCACTTTCGAGTTGCCGGTTGTTTGGCGATGGCGGCTCTTGTCCTCACCGCCTCCGCAGCCTGGGCAGAAGGCAGTCCATCGGGCAAATCGGACCCAGCCGGCCAGCCAAGCGTCATCCTGACGATCACGCCGCCGCCGGGCGGCTTTCCTATTCCGCCGTCCAACGGCGCACCGACCCCTCAAGTTGAAGCTTCACCCTCTCCGGCGCCGGGGAATGAATCCTCGCCGTCCTCTCCGGAACCAGGCGCCGAGTTCAGCCACCCTCCCGGGCACAAGCGCCAGTCGAACCTCCTGCGCCCGAAGTCGTCCAAGAACCGCCTCCGCCCCCAGCGCACCCGGTCGTCGCTGCGATCCGCGAGAAGCTCGCGGAGCCCGTCAAGGGCGCCGGGCCCGACGACTACGCCGCATTGCAGGAGTTCTACGCCACGCGCACCGAGCCTCCGCTTTGGACGACGGACACGGGGCTTTCGCCCAAGGCGCAAGCCGCGATCAAGGAGATCCAGGACGCAAATCAATGGGGCCTCGACGCGCGCGCTTTCGACCCGCCGAGCGCCGACGCACAGCTGGCAAGCGTCGAGGAGCAAGCCGTCGCCGAGATCAAGCTCGGGCTCGCGATTTTGAAATATGCCCGTTACGCGCGCGGCGGGCGCCTGCAGCCGTCGCGCGTCAACAAACTGTTCGATCAGAGGCCGTCGGTGCGCGCGCCGAAGGCCGTGCTGGCGGAGATCGCGGCCGCCGACGCGCCGGACGCCTATCTCAGGTCGCTGCACCCGCACCACCCGCAATTCCAGAAGCTCCGTGAGGCGCTGGCCAATGCCAGCGGCGATCAGCGCCAAGTCCAGCTCATCACCGCCAACATGGAGCGCTGGCGTTGGCTGCCCGCCGAGCTCGGCGCGTTCCACATCTGGAACAACGTGCCCGAGTTCAATACGCGGGTCGTGAAAGGCGGCCAGACCATCTATGTCGAGAAGACCATTGTCGGCGAGCTCAAATACGCCACACCGTTCTTCTCCGCGCCGATGCGGTCCGTCGTGTTCCACCCCGATTGGAACGTGCCCGAGACCATTTTGCGCGAGGACCTGCAGCCCGCCTTGCAGCAGCGCGGCTTCTTCGGCCCAAACGTCGCGGTGCTGCAGAAGCACGGTCTGCGCGTGAGCCTCAAAGGCCAGCCGGTCGACCCGCGCACCGTGGACTGGAACGCCGTGAATATCCGCGACTACACCTTCACGCAGCCGCCGGGACCGGCCAACGTGCTCGGCAAGTTCAAGTTCAATTTCCCGAACCGGCACGCGGTCTACATGCACGACACGCCGCAGCGGGACCTGTTTGCCAAACCGGTTCGCACGCTGTCGCATGGCTGCATTCGCGTGAACGAGCCCGAGCGGCTCGCCGCGCTCCTGCTCGCCGAGGACAAAGGCTGGTCGCCGCAGCAGGTCAGGTCCATGCTCGGAGGAGGCAACAAGGTGGTGCCGCTCGGGCGGCAGATCCCGGTGCACGTCACTTACTTCACCGTTGTGGTCGACGAGTCGGGGCGCCTGCAGACTTTCCCGGACTATTACGGGCTCGACAACCCGACCGCCCAGGCCCTGTTCGGTAGCGCGGCCGTCAGGTTCCAGGGCCCCTCGGTGCCCGCGGGCGAGATCGTGTCGCAAGCGCCGCCACGACAGCAGCAACGGCGCCTAGGACGCATCGGTGGGCCGGGATCGGTCGCCGGCTCGATTTCCGGCCTGTTCGGGAACTGATCCTGATCAAGCGTGCGTGGAGGCGTCCGCGTTATGCGCCTCGACCGCAGCGAGGATCTTGCGCGCAAGCTCCGTAAGCGAAGGGTCGCGCGCACCCATGATGAGCACGAGGTCTCCGGGCCTTGCCTCCACGGCGACGCGCGCGATGAGCCAGTCGCGAGTCGGCGCGAATTCGGCGGCAGCGCCTTCAGCCTTGATCTCGGCCACGATGTCGGCAGCAGAGAAATCGCGGGTCGCCGTGCCCCCGGCGTAGAACACTTCGAGCATGAAGAGGCGATCCTCGGGCCTGAGCTCGCGTGCGAAGGTGGCGACGAAGTCGCGGCGCAGGAAGCGGGTCGGGCCGTAGCCGTGCGGCTGATAGACCGCGAGCACGCGCGCGGCGCGGAGCCGCGCGGTCCTGAGCGCCGCGGCGATCTTCTCGGCATTGTGCGCGAAATCGTCGACGACCTCCACGCCGCCTGCGCGGCCCACCGTCTGGAAGCGACGCCCGATGCCGCTGAAGCGTGCAAGCGGCTTCACCATCTCATCGAGCGAAACGCCGACGAAGCTGCAGGCTGCAATCGCGGCAAGCGCGTTCATGACATTGTGCTCGCCGGGCACCGGCAGCTCGAACCAAGTCGCGCCGACGCGGAAGCGGCTTGAGCCAGCGCCGAGCACGACATCCTCTCCGCGAATGTCGGCGCGCGGGCTGAAGCCGAAGCGCAACGCGCTGCCGGCGAAGGCGTCGAGGTTCTCGGCGTCGCCTACGACGAGCGCTTCGCGAGCGCGGGCGCGCAACGTCGCGAACATGGCGGCGACCTCGGCCAGCTCCCTGTGGTCGCGTTGCAGATTGAGGATTACGCCGAGAGCCGCGGCATAGCGCACGAGCGTGCCGTCGCTCTCGTCGGCCTCGACCACGAGAAGGTCGGAGGCGCCGGCGCAAGCGTTACCCGGCAGACCTTGCGCCTGTAGGAACGGCAGGTCGCCGCCGGTGATGACCGACGGATCGCGGCCGGCGCCTTGCAGGATTTCGTAGATCATGGCGGTGACCGTGGATTTGCCGCTCGTGCCGGTGACCGCGATGCTGCGATAGGCCGCGACGAAATACGCGAGCAGCTCCGAGCGGTGCACGATCGGAACGCCGGCCCCGCGCGCGGCGGCAAAGTCCGCGACCTGTTCCTCAATGGCAGTCGAGATGACAAGCGCCGCGCAGTCCGAGCCAATGCCGCTCCCGTCCTGGGGCAGCACCTCGATGCCGAGCCGCTCGAGCTGCGCGCGCAAGGCTCCGCGCTCGCCGTTGTCGAAGGCGCGGTCGCTGCCGCTTGCCCGCCCGCCGGTCATCACCTGGAACTGGGCGAGCGCGCTCATGCCGGAGCCGGCGAGACCCGCATAGTGAAAGCGCCCCGCCGCGCGCGGACCGGGGATCGGGCGCGCGCCGGGCTCGGCGATCAGCACATGGTCGCCCTCGCGCAGGCGGACGAAGAGCTCGGCGATATCGGCGTTAGATAGCCGCACGCAGCCATGCGAGGCGCGGCGGCCGAGCAGGCTCTCGTGGTTCGTGCCGTGCAGATAGATGTAGCGTTCGAGCGAGTCGCATCCAGGCCCGCGGTTGATGCCGTCTTCGATACCGTAGAGCGTGAGGATGCGGGTGAGGATGAGGTCGTCGGCGCAAGTCTCGCCGCACCATGTCTCGCCGGTCGGCTCGCGCGAGGAAAATACCGTGCCGGGCTCGGCGTCGCCGCCGATGCGCCGCGCGACGACGTGCCAGCCGGGCGGGGTGCGGTATGAGCCTTCCTCGCCGCCGATCCCGGCAAGCGCGGTCGACACTGGCCAGACGGCGACGGGCTCCTCATCTTCGATCAATATTGCGATCTGTCGCTCGGCGTCGACCACGAGCAACCGCGCGGGCAACGCAAGCGGCGCGCCCGGCCGGGCGAGGCCCTCGCGCGCAAGTGCGAGCGCGCGCGCGGCGGTTATCGGATCGATATCCCTCACG
The DNA here is from genome assembly GCA_963821255.1 of uncultured Alphaproteobacteria bacterium. Taxonomy (GTDB): domain Bacteria; phylum Pseudomonadota; class Alphaproteobacteria; order Rhizobiales; family Methyloligellaceae; genus Methyloceanibacter. Next base: position 35,450 of record CAWGCX010000013.1, read on the forward strand.
GCCGCGCACTCTGCCACAGCCGGCGCGGGCACCGTTAACGACTTATTTCGCTGGGCGGTTGCGGCGTTGGCTTAGAAGAGCGGGCCGCCATACGGATAGATGTGCTGCCAGTAGTGGTACTGATACGGCCGCCAGTAAGGGTAATAGGTCCAGTCGTAGTGGCGCTTCAGTTTCACGGTCTTGCGGCGGGCATAGGTCTGCTTGCCGATCTGCTTGCCGCGGACCTCCAGCAACGCCACGGCGTGCGCCTTGCTTGTTGCGGCATGGTCCGCCAGAGGCGGCGGCGCTGCCGAGGCTTGGCCCGGCGCGAGCAGGCAGAGGCCCGCGAACAAAGTGGCGGCGGCAAAGAGATTGCGCATGGTCTCGCTCCTTGGCCCCATTGTCACGCCGAATACCTCAGGAGTGCAACGTCCTTCGCAAAACCTGGTTTCCGCGCCGTTATTGGCGTGGCGTCACAACATGGAGGCGGCGGCGAGCAGCACCAAAATCTCGCCTGCCTGCTCGAGCGCGCCGAGAACGTCGCCCGTCTGTCCGCCGATCTGCCGCAGCGCGAGCCACGCCATGAACGAAGCGGCCGCGACGAGCAGGACGAGCGCGGCGATTGCAGTCAACGGGTCGAGGCCGAGCGCGAGCGCGGCGAGGCCGAAAAGTCCCGCAACGAGGACGCCTGTCATGGATGGCTGCCCTGCTCCTGCCGCGAGCCCATCCGACCGCGCACGCGGCACGAAGCGCATGAAAGCCGGAAGCGTCGCGCGCGCGGCGGCGTGCGCCGCGATCAGAGCCGCCGCGACGAGCGCAGGCTCGACAAGGCTCGCAACGGCCCCGACCCTGAGCAGGATCGATAGGACCAGCGCCACGACGCCATAGGTGCCGATCCGGCTGTCGCGCATGATCTCGAGCTTGCGCTCGCGGCTTCCGCCCGCGCCAAACCCGTCGGCCGTGTCGGCAAGCCCGTCTTCGTGCAGCGCGCCGGTGACAAGCAGAGTCGCGGCGACGGCGAGGACGCCCGCGACGAAGGGATGCAACCCGACCAAGGCGGCGCCCCAAAAAGCGAGTGCGCCGAAAGCGCCGACCAACGCGCCCACGATCGGAAAGGTCCAGGCTGCCCGCGCGAGGCTGCCCTCACCGCCCAGCGCGCCGCGCACGGGCAGGCGCGTCAAGAAGGCTAGGCCGGTCCCAAGCTCCGTGATAAGGCCCCTATCGGCGGCGCCGGTCGTCATGCCCTCCCCTCGGCGCGGTCTCTCAAGGAGCCCCCTACTCGCCAACCTTCCGGCGGCACCGGCAAGTCTATCCGCAAATGACGCGTTTTGCTTCTTTCGCCGAGCTGCATGCGGCCTGCCTCGACCTGCCCCGAGGCGATGCTGAGGCCGCCGCGCGCGTGGCGCGCCGCGAAGCCGTCCTGACCAAACCGGCGCGGAGCCTCGGCCGGCTTGAGGAGCTCGTCGAATGGCTTGGGCTTTGGCAGGGGAAGAGCCCGCCGAGCCTCGAGCGCGTCGAGATCCTCGTCTTTGCCGGAAATCATGGCGTGACGGCGCAAGGCGTCTCGGCCTTTCCGGCGGAGGTCACCGCGCAGATGGTCGCGAACTTCGCTGGCGGCGGCGCCGCCATCAACCAACTCGCACGCGCGGCGGGCGCGGAGCTCCGTGTCGTGGCGCTCGCGCTCGATCGCCCAACCGCCGACTTCACGGAAGCCCCGGCCATGGACGAGGTGGAGTTCCTCGATGCGGTCGGCGCAGGTTACGACGCGGTGCCGGAAGGCGCCGATCTTGTCGTGCTCGGCGAGATGGGCATCGGCAATACGACTTCTGCGGCAGTGCTCGCGGCGGCGCTGTTCGGCGGTGGCGGTAGCCGCTTCGCCGGTCGCGGCACCGGCATCGACGAGCAGGCCCTCGCACGCAAGCGCGCCGTCATCGATCGCGCGCTCGCGCTGCATGCGGACACACTCGGCGACCCCCTGCGGGCCGCTGCGGTGGTTGGCGGCCGCGAGCTTGCCGCCATGCTCGGCGCGTGCCTTGCCGCACGGCATAATCGCGTGCCGGTCCTGATCGATGGTTTCGTCTCGACTGCCGCCGTCGCGCCACTTGCCAGGCTTTCCGCTGGCGCGCTCGACCATGCGCGCGCGGGACATCTGTCGGCCGAGTCCGCCCATCGTATCTTGTTGCAGGAGCTGGGCCTCAGCCCGCTGCTCGATCTTGACATGCGGCTCGGCGAAGGGTCCGGCGCCGCGGTTGCCGTGCTCGTGCTGCGCGCCGCGCTCGCCTGCCATACCGGCATGGCGACTTTCGCCGAGGCGCAAGTCTCCGGCAAAGGGGCCTGACATCAATCCGCACTCCCGGCGATGGCGTGAAAGAAGGTGCCGGTGACATGGCCGCGCCGTCCGCCCGAGGGACCGAGCGCGCGCCCCTGCCCGTCTTCAAGCTCGACGAGCGGCGCATCGCTGCCCGGCGAGATCAGCGCCGCATAATGGAATTCGTGGCCGCGCACGACGCTACCCGCATCGCCGATCGGGCTTTCGGAAAGCATGTGCGCCGCGCGATAGCCGAGATGGAGCTTCCGTTGCGCAAAGCTCGTCGCGTGGCCGAGCAGTCCCGCCATCGCGTGCCGAACGCCATCCGCATCTTCGAGGCCCTGCCCGAGCACCATGTAGCCGCCGCACTCCCCGTGCACGGGACGCGTCGCGGCGAAGCGCGCGAGTCCCTCGCGGAATTGCGTGGCAGCGGCGAGCCGTCCGGCATGAAGCTCGGGATAGCCGCCCGGAAGCCAGCAGCAATCGCAATCATCAGGTGGCGGCTCATCGGCGAGTGGCGAGAAGGGAACGATCTCCGCGCCGGCGCGCCGCCAGCCGTCGAGCATATGCGCGTAGACGAAGCTGAAGGCCTCGTCCTGCGCGAGCGCGATGCGTGAGCCCGGCGGCTTGATGGCCGCGGCGCCCGGGCCAGCTGCAAGATGCGGGCGCGCCGCAAGCTTCAGGATCGCATCGAGATCGAGATGACGTTCGGCGAGCGCGGCGAGACGATCGAGCCGCGCCGCGATATCCGCATGCTCGGCCGCCTGGACAAGCCCGAGATGGCGTTCGGGGAGCGCGAGAGCGTCATCGCGCGGGAGCGCGCCGAGCACGGGCACGCCGAGCGCCGCGATGGCGCCGGCCACGAAACTGAGATGCCGCTCGCTGCCGACCCGGTTCAGCACCACACCGCCGATCTGCACCTCGGGGTCGTGCGAAGCGAAGCCGCGCACGAGCGCGGCCGCGGATTGCGACTGGCCCGAGACGTCGACCACGAGCAGCACTGGCAGGCGGAATTGCGCGGCGAGCTCCGACGTGGCACCGCTGCGGCCGGTCGCGCCTTCGATGCCGTCGAACAGGCCCATCACGCCTTCGATCACGAGCACATCGGCGTGCTCACCGCCTTCGCTCACCAGCGCGTCGAGCATGGCGGGCGGCATGGCCCAGCTGTCGAGATTGAAGCTCGGACGTCCCGTTGCGGCATAGTGAAAGGCCGGATCGATATAATCGGGGCCGGCCTTGGCAGCCTGGACCGCCAGGCCTCGGCGGCGCAAGGCCGCAAGCAGCGCAAGCGTCGCAACGGTCTTGCCGGCGCCCGAGCGCGGCGCCGCGACGATGAGGCCACGCGCGCGCATGGGTCAGCCGTCCCGCGACGAGGCCGCGCCTTCGCGGAAACGGCGGCGGTACTCCGGATCGTAGAGCGCGCTCTCGCGGAAGCCGTGCGCAGCAAGCGCATGCCCGACCAGGATGAGGGCCGAGCGCTCGATCGGGTCCGCGGCAAGCCGGGATTCGATGTCGCCGAGCGTGCCCTGCACGACCTTTTCGCCGGGCCTGCTCGCATCGGCCACCACCGCGACCGGACAGTCGGACCCGCAGATCGGCTTTAGCTCGGCCACGATACGGCCAAGCGCCTGCACGCCGAGATGGATGGCGAGCGTCGCGCCCGTCGCGGCGAAGGCTGCAAGCGTCTCGCCGTCCGGCATCTTCGAGGCGCGGCCCGAGACGCGGGTCAGCACCACGCTCTGCGCCACTTCCGGTACTGTCAGCTCGCGCAGCAACGCCGCGGCGGCTGCGGCGAAAGCCGGCACGCCGGGCGTCAGCGTGTACGGAATGCCGAGCCGGTCGAGCCGGCGAAGCTGCTCGGCGAGCGCGCTATAGACGGAAAGATCGCCCGACTGTAGGCGCGCGACGTCGTGGCCAGCGCGATGCGCCGCCACGAATTCGGCCTCGATGTCGTCGAGCGTGAGCGGCGCCGTGTCGACGATGCGCGCGTCCGCGGGGCAATAAGCCAGAAGCTCGCGCGGCACGATGGAGCCCGCATAGAGGCAGACCGGGCAGCGTGCGATGAGGTCTCGTCCGCGCACCGTGATGAGGTCGGGCGCGCCAGGTCCCGCCCCGATGAAATGCACCGTCATGGAAGCGCCTCGGTGCGGACCAGGGCGCAGGTCACGGGTCCCACTGCGATCCGCGGCGCGATCAGCTCCGATTTCGGTCCACCGGCGAAAAGCGCGGCAGCCTCGGCGACGGACGGCACCCCGGCGAGTGCCATGACGCGCGGCGAAGACGATTGCGTGCGTGCGCCGGACGCTTCGAGTTCCGCCGGCCGCACCAAGACAAGCCTCAGTCCACGCGCGGCTGCAGCCGCAATGATGCCGGGCTCATCCCCTTTTCCGTCCGAGGTGGCCATGAGGACGAGCTCTTCGCCCGCGCAGCCGGTCTGCTTGAGCGCGGCGGCGATGGCCGCTTCGACTTCTTCCGCCGTGGCGCCTTTGCGGCAGCCGATTCCCGCAACGATCATGGCTTCACCCAGACCCATTGCGTGACGGGGAGCGCCGGACGCCAGGCGCACTTGCCGCCGACGGGTTCCGCACGCGAGACGGCGATCCGCACGAGCTCACCACCACAGCGCGTGTGGTGCGCAATCAGCGCGGTCTCGGTCTCGAGCGTCACGGCATTGACGACGAGGCGGCCGCCAGGCCGCAGCGCCGCGATCGAAGCATCGACTACGCCCGTATCGCCGGCGCCGCCGCCGATAAAGACAGCAGCCGGCTGCGGCAAGGCGGACAGTGCCTCTGGCGCGTGTCCCTCAACCACTTCGAGCGCCGGCACGCCGAAGGCGGCCGCGTTGCGCGCGATGCGGGCGGCCCGGTCGGCACGCGCTTCTATCGCGATCGCGCGCATCGAGGGATCGGCGAGCATCCATTCGACGGCGACGGAGCCAGCGCCCGCGCCGATGTCCCAGAGCAGCTCCCCTCGCCGCGGCGCGAGCGAGGACAGCGTTACGGCGCGCACCTCGCGTTTGGTGATCTGCCCGTCATGCTCGAACAACGCATCGGGCAAACCCGGCGTAAAGGCGATGACGCGTGCGCCCGGCTCCGCCGCGACCTCGATCGCGACGATGTTCAATTCCGCAATCCCTGAAAGGACGAAGCGCGCAGCAGTCGAAGCGCGGACGCGCTCGCGAGCGCCGCCGAGCGCTTCGAGCACGGTCAAACGCGAAGGGCCGAACCCGCTTTGCGCAAGCAGACTCGCGAGCGCGGCAGGGCCTTCGCTGTCGGAGGTCAGCGCCAGGATGGGCGCACCCGGATGGAGATGCGGGCGGATGCGGTCGAGCCCGCGCCCATGCAGCGAGACGAGCACAGTCTCGGGCAGTGGCCAGCCAAGGCGCGCTGCCGCGAGGCTGAAGGCCGATGGCGCCGGCACGACCAGCATCTCCTCGACCGGAACGTGGGACGCGAGCAGCGAACCCACGCCATAGAAAAACGGATCGCCAGAGGCGAGCACGCAAACCTGCCTCCCGTGCTGCGCCAGCACCTCGTCCACCGCGCGCGAGAACGGGCTCGGCCAGGGCTTCGCCTCGCCCTCGATGAGCGCCGCCGCGAGCGCGAGATGGCGCGCGCCCCCGAATACGATATCGGCGCGGGCGACGAGCTCGCGGGCGGTCGGCGAGAGGCCGTCGGTCCCATCCTCGCCGATGCCGACGATGGACAGCCAGCGTCTCGATGGGGCAGTTTCCGGCATGACCGCCTCAGCGCGCATCGAACGCATCCTCATCCTTGGCGGCACCGCCGAGGCGCGACGCCTCGCAGACGCGCTTGCCGGCCGACCCGAGCTCGCGGTGACGCTGTCGCTCGCCGGACGCACGGCGGAGCCGCTGTCCCAGCCCGTGCCCGTGCGGCGCGGCGGGTTCGGCGGCGCCGAAGGCCTCGCTGAATACCTTCGCGCCGAGAGGATTGATCTGCTGATCGACGCGACGCACCCATATGCCGACGCCATCTCCGCCAATGCCGCGCGCGCCGCGGAACTCGTCGGCGTCAAGCTGCTCGCGATCAGGCGCCCGCCTTGGAGGCGAGTCGATGGCGATAACTGGATCGAGGTCGCCGACGCCGAGGAAGCCGCACGCGCGCTTGGCGAGGCGCCGCGCCGGGTGTTCCTTGCGCTCGGCCGCAACGAGCTTGATCCTTTCGCAACGTGCCCGCAGCATTTCTATCTCGTCCGCAGCGTCGATCCCGTCGATGCTCCGCTTGCCGTGCCGCATGCGAGCTACATCACAGCCCGCGGACCGTTCGGCGAGGCTGAGGATCGCGCGCTGCTCGAGCAGCATCGCATCGAGATCGTGGTCACCAAGAATAGCGGCGGGGCCGCGACCTACAGCAAGATCGCGGCGGCGCGCCGGCTTGGGCTTCCTGTCGTCATGCTGACGCGCCCGGCGCTTCCCAGCGTGCCATCCGTCGCAACGGTGGAAGAGGCTTTTGCGTGGCTCGATCATGCGGGGACCGAAGAAACGGCGCGCGGCGTATAGACGAGCGGCGCCTTCCCGTCGCGCGCGAGGACGCGCGTTTCGCGCGAGCCTATGATGATGAGCGTCGCCATATCGGCGGCAATTGCAGAGGCCTCGGCAAGAGTTGTCACCACCAATCCCTCGCCGGTACGGCCAACGGCGCGCCCGAAAATGACGGGCGTTGCGCCCGGCAGATGGCGGCCAAGCAGCGTGAAAGCATGGGCGAGTTGCCAAGTCCGCGCCTGTTAGACCGGGTTATAGAGCGCGATTACGAAGCCCGCTTCGGCGGCAGCCGCAAGGCGCCGCTCGATCAGCTCCCAAGTTTTGAGATTGTCGGACAGCGAGAGCGCACAGAAATCGTGGCCGAGCGCGCGCCAGCGCGGGAAGCGACCGCGAGCATGGCGGTGACTCCCGGCACGATGCGCATATCCAGCGCGCGCCATTCAGGCGGACCCGCTGCCATCTC
>CAWGCX010000014.1:0-367116 GCA_963821255.1 uncultured Alphaproteobacteria bacterium
GCGAGTAGCCTCCTGGATTGCGCGAAATGGCATTCTTATTCAATGTTTTGATCCAAAGCACGTGGGTCACGGGAACCGCAGGCAGCATTTGGGTAGCACAAAAAGCAGGACAGCCGGACGAGCGCTTCGCCAAAATCATCCATACCTACGAACTGAGGCATAGGTTCAAATCGGGGGCTCGCAACCACCGAGAATTGCCTCTGCCGCCCGTGTCAATCTGAGCCTGCATCAGTCGCAAACCGTTGTTCAGGTAACCGTACCGTGGGTTCAAATCCCTCCCCCTCCGCCAATACCATTGATTTTGTTGAAGATTCTGTCGAATATCGCTCTTACATACGCTAGTGCCCACGTGGCACACTTGAGACCCTCAATTCTGCTGAGGCGGCACGACCACGACATGCCGCTGGCGCAGATCTGGGGACCGCCACCACTTCACAGAGGAGAGCGCCCTCTTCTCGGCGATGAACCGTTCCAGCCGCTCTAGCATTTCCGGAGAGGCGTGCTTCTTGCTCACGGCCCAGCCGGGGAAGTAGTCGTTCTCGAACTGCTGTGGGGTGCGTTTCATTGGGGTTGCCCCGCCATCTTTATATGGTGTCAGCCTCGCGAAATTTCCTGGCGGCCTAGGCCGTCTACTCATAAATCGAGTTTGGTAAGCAGCGGTTGGTCCGTGTCCGTTTTGCCCCCAGAAGCGGACATTCGTCAGCGCATTGAGCATGTCTGCTTTGTGCCAGAAGCGGACATCCCGACATGCCCGTCTACGTGTCGGCCAGCGTGCCTCCCGCCCCCAGTTCGCAGTTGAAGCCCGTGAAGCTGGGCCGCGACGACGCACGCCCGCGCTCCCATCAGCAAACCACGTTGGCGACGCCCTCAGCGTTGCGGCAGCGTGTAAGCGATGACGTAATCTCCGGGCGGGGTTCCCATGAAGTGATGCCCGCCAGCCATGATGACGAGATATTGCCGGCCGCCGCTCTCATAGACCAGCGGGTTGGCTTGACCGCCGGCCGGCAAGAGATCCTGCCACAGGGTTGCGCCGGTTTCGATATCGATGGCGCGGATGAGATTGTCGGTCGCCGCGGCGATGAAGACGAGTCCGCCCGCGGTGACGACCGCGCCGCCATTGTTCGGCGTGCCGATATTGATCGGTAGCATGGAAGGAATGCCCCATGGGCCGTTGCGACGCGCCGTGCCGAGCGGGCGATCCCAAATGGTTCGCCCCGTGCGCAGATCGATGGCGCGTATGCCGCCATAGGGCGGCTGTTTGCAGAGGAGACCCGTGGACGGCATGCGCCAGCCGGCGTTGACATCGATGGCGAACGGCACACCCATTTGCGGATCGCCAGCGCCTTCGGCGCCTGAACTCATGTCACCGCCGCGCGCCTGATCCCGCGGCGCCCATCCGCGTCGGGTTGCTTCGTCACGCGGAACGAGGCGGTTGTAGTTCGGCAGGTCGCTGTAATTGGCGATGATCACGCCGCGGCGGGGATCGACGGCGATCCCGCCCCAATCGGAGCCGCCATTGTAGCTCGGATACTGGATCCAGCGCGTCTCCGTCGTCGGCGGCGTGTAGATGCCATGATAGGTCGCTTGGCGGAATTGGATGCGGCAGATCATTTGATCGATCAGCGACATGCCCCACATGTCACGTTCGCGCAGATCGGGCTTGCGCAATGTATGATAGCGCGAGAAGGGCTGCGTCGGGCTGCGCAATTCAGGCTCCAAGCCGCCGCCTGGGACCGGGCGCTCTTCCACGCCGTGGAGCGGAACGCCAGTGCGCCGATCGAGAATGTAGATCTCGCCTTGTTTGCTGGGAAGGATAACGGCGGGAACGACACCCGCCTCGGTGGGAAAGTCGACCAGGGTTGGCTGCGAGCCCAGATCATAGTCCCAGACGCCCATGTGGACGGTTTGAAAGCGCCAGACCTCGCGGCCCGTCTCGACATCGAGAGCGACGAGCGCGGCGGAATGTTCGTTCTCGGCCTGCGATCGGTGCGAACTCCAATAGTCTGCCGCGGCGTTGCCGAGCGGCAGATAGACGAGCCCCAGCGCCTCATCACCGGCCGCGGTCGTCCACATGTTGGGTGTTCCGCGGGCATAGGTTTCGCCTTCTGGCGGCAGACCCGTACGCTCCGGATGCTCCATGTCCCAGGCCCAGCGCAGCGCGCCGGTGGTTGCATCGAAACCCTGCACCACGCCCGAAGGCGCATTCGCGCGCTGGCCGTCGAGAACCTGCTGGCCGGTGACGACCACGCCCCTGACGATGGTCGGCGCCGAAGTGATCGACACCATGCCCGGTCCGGTTTCGCCCATGCCGATCGTGATATCGACGGCGCCGTTCTCGCCGAAATCCGCGCACGGCGTTCCGGTGCGCGCATCGACGGCAATCAGCCGCGCGTCGAGCGTCCCCGTGATGATGCGCGTAGCGCATGGGCTGGCGGGATCGGTGTTTGGCGCCGCGTAATACGCGACACCGCGGCACGCAGCGGTATAGGGAATGCTTGCATCGGCGACCTTCGGATCATGGCGCCAACGTTCCGCGCCAGTGGCGGCGTCGATCGCGAAAAGCTTGCTGCGCCCCGTGCACAGGTAGAGCGTATCGCCGATCTTGAGCGGCGTCGTTTCCGCACCCCAGCGCTCCTTCGGTATATCGCCGGTGCGGAAGGTCCACGCGCGTTCTAACCGGCGCACGTTCTCGCGATTGACCTGATCGAGTGGTGAGTAACGCTGCGCGTAATAGGTCCCGCCATAGGCGGGCCAATCGGCGCCGACTTGCAAGAGCGAGGCGTCCACCATGGCTTGCGCGAATGGTTCGGGCATCGCGCCAGGAGCGTCTGGCCGGTTCGCCTGCGCCACTGCAACGCTTAACGCGATCACAACAAGCGCAAAGCCGCCGAGTCCGAACAGCCTTCGTCGACGGCCACGGTTCGCGTCCAAAACAGGCAAAGATAAAATTACGAGCAGTTGGAGAACGAGCGGCCCAACCAGACGTGGCACCAGCGCCCAGCCGTTAAGGCCGACTTCCCAAAAGGCCCAAAGCGCGGTCACCACGAAAGCGATGACATAGATCCAGACGCCGAGCAGCTTGTGCTGCCCAATCGCTAAGCCGGCGACGATCAGCGCCAGTCCGGCGAAGAGATAGTACCAAGAGCCGTCGACGCTGATCAGCTTGACACCACCCAGGGCGAGAATAATGCCGATCAGAGCGATGAGACCGCCAAGGATCCCGACAGACCATTCGGCTCTGCCGGTTGGTTTTCGCCAATCGCGAAGGAGGACGATGTTCTTCAGCTCACGGAGCATGAAATTCGCAGATTTTCTGCAATCGAACCGATCATGGGAAGCGGGCTGGTTGCGACGGAAGAGGTAAAGGTAATCAGCTACGGTGAAACCGGTCCCTGTGACTGACGCATGCCCCTTGCCGCGCGGTTGTAGATGATCCCCGCTACGTCCGCCATGGGTCACTAGCAGACCTTAGAGAGCGCGTGAGGGATGTCCGCTTTGCCTCTGAAAGCAGACATTCTGCGAGCCGGCTGAAATGTCAGCTCTGTGCCAGAAACGGACTTGCACTGAGGCTCACGCCTCGTGTTGCCGGAAGCCAGTGTCGTCGCTCCGGCCAGCTGGCTGACCTCGCCCGAGAATTGACCGGGACCAAGGCTGGTGATCGCCCCCTCGTGATTGAGGCCATCGCGCCGCACCACGTCGATTGAGCCCTTGAGCACGAGCCAGACTGGGACATCGCGCTCGGAGACATCATAGACGATTTCAGCAGGCGCGAATTCCCGCAATGGCCCGCTTGCGAAGCGCTTGGCGGTGTCGATCTGGACCGCATCGAGCACGCGAAAAAGCTGGTGACCCCGGGTCTTGATAACGCTCATAGCGCTCTCCAGGTGATAGTTGCCTGCGCATTCGATCGCCCCCGCGCTGTAGATGGCACAGAACTCGCCTCATTGGATGCAAGTTCTTGTCCATGGGGACCTCAGACCACCATCGACCGCATCACACTAGCATCAGCGTCGAGTGTGATCCCGCAAAATGCCCGGTAGAGATAAAGGACGGGAATCGGGCACCCACCGAAAACGTCTCTCTGCAGTCAAGTTCCGCAGGAACACAGCCATTCGGTGGCGCATTTCTGGGCTTCTTCGGGACGGTTTGTCGGCTTGGTGCCAACGGCGGACTCTACGACCTCAAAATGATCAACCCTTCTGATGCCCAATAGCCCCCACGCAGGCTCTCTCGTCCGTCGACGGCGGCAGCCCTATCCACCAACGATGTCGAAATTGACCTCAACATTGCCGCGCGTTGCGTGCGAATAAGGACAGATCTTCTCGTGAGCCTCCTGCACGAGGCGCTCAAGCTCTGCTTGTTTGATACTCCGGTCCTCGACACGCATCTTGACGGAGAGCCCGAAGCCGCCGCCTTCGCGTGGACCAATGGAGACGGCACAAGTGATCGTGGCTTTGCTAGCATCCTTCTTCTGCTGGTTCGCAACGTAGTCGATAGCTCCGCCAAAGCATGCCGCGTATCCTGCGGCGAAGAGATGCTCAGGAGTGGCAGTTTCGGATTTTCCTGGACCGCCCATTTCCTTTGGCACCGAAAGGTCCGCACTGACGATGCCATCGCTCGTCTCAGTATGACCGTTGCGGCCGCCTATAGCCGTGGCGGTGGCGGTGAACAGCGGTTTGATTTTATCCATCGTTCCTTCCGCTCCTGTTTGCAGCTGTAGATAGAAATTGTTGCTTGAGAAACGGCTTTTTAAGCTGTTAGCCGTCTCCCATTCTAGGTCGCAAGACGGGTAGAGGGCTCGAATCCCTCCCTCTCCGCCAGTTCAACAAGCGGTCAGTACTCCCAGGGGCCCGGTACGCAACGAAAGACGTCTCCGGCGACCGCTACATGGCAGACGGACGGGAACGACAGGTGAGTGGCCACCAGCGACTCGCGGTTCGCCGCCAGCTCCCGCAAAAGACGGACCCGGACGCGGGTCGCCTCCTCGGGGTCGTGTTCGAAGCCGTTGTACCAGTCGGGGTGCTTAAGCATGCTTTTGCCGCAAGTTTAGGGCGGGTCCGGGTCTTGATGTCCGCTGTGGGTCAAAAGCGACCTCACTGCGCCAGATGGCCAAATCCTCGACACGGTCGGTCACCATGCGATGCCGCGCATGTTGTTTCTCGGCCGCGGGATCCCGCCCTTCGGTTCGGGCAGCGAATATCTTTAGGGCAGTTTTATGCGCCTGGTGCAGCGTGACACGACCGTAGGGACCTATAGTGTATTTGCGCAGTCGCGATCCTGCGCCGCCGGTTCTGTAGAGTACGATAAAGACCTTGCGTCCCTTTGGGGTGACTTTGACGCCAAATCCTGGAAAGCCACTGTCCCAATAGACGATGTCTTTACCGGGCGTCGCGAGCGCGTCAATCGTGCTCTTGGTTAGTTTCACTTTTGGCATCGTGCAACTGATCCAGGCGTAAGCGCTACCTCGAGTAAGAATAGGTAGTTCTCAGGAGGAATTCGCATGCACTACGAAGAACGCCAATACCGAATAAATCAAGCATGTCCAAGCGGTTATCAACTACCATCCACGAACGTCCATCACGAAGAACGCCCGCTCCGATAACCGCAGGGGAGAGGTGGCGAGCCGCACGTCCCAAGCAAAATCTCACCATAACGGGCTGATCGGCGCACCGCCGAAAATCTCGGCGAGGCGGTTATGCGTGCCGGGGTCGATGGCCTCAGGCAACGCATCGGGCGCGATCATGGCCGTCTCGGCGATCTCGCCGCGCTTGCGGTAGTCGCCATCTCGCTCCCAGTCACGCACCAGGAACACCGTGATATGGTCGCCGGGGAAGTTCGTGAAATTGGAGAAGACACCATGCAGAGCGGGCGCGCCGGTCAGCCTGACGCCGACCTCCTCGGCGAGCTCGCGGGCGAGCGCCGTCTCAATCGTCTCGCCCCATTCGACGCCGCCGCCTGGGAAGAACCAGCCGGGCCTATAGGCATGGCGCACGAGCAGCACGCGCCCATCTTTGCCGATGACCACGCCCTGCGCGCCGAGCGTGAGCCCCCGGCGCAGGCGCCAGAAGGGCCTGAGCACGGCCGTGATCGCGCGCGCGGCGCGGATTCTCGGTGACGGTGGAGCCTTCAGTCTTGCCTCCCCGCGCTAGCCCACGTTAAGGGAACTGGCTCCGCTATAGCAGAGCACTTTCCCCTTAGCGACCCGCGCCCAGTGTTCACCCTCGCCCATCTCTCCGACATCCATCTGAGCCCGATGCCGCGGGCGAAGCGGCGCGACCTGCTTAACAAGCGGGCAATCGGCTACGTGAACTGGCATCGCGGGCGGAAATTCGTGCATAGGCGCGAGGTCCTCGACCTGTTGACGCGCGACCTCCACGAGCGGAAGCCCGACCACATCGCGGTGACCGGCGATCTCGTCAATCTCGGGCTGCCCGAGGAGTTCCTGCGCGCGGCCGAGTGGCTCAACCATCTCGGATCTCCGGGAGAGGTGACAGCCATCCCCGGCAATCACGACGCCTATGTGCGCATCCACCCCGAGGCCGGCACCTTGCATTGGCGGCCCTACATGGAAGCGAACGCGGACGGGAAGGCGCTCGTGCCGACGCCAGAGACACAGTTTCCCTTCGTGCGCCGGTTCGGTGACGTGGCGGTCGTGGCGCTGTCCTCGGCCATCCCGACCATGCCCTTCATCGCCGCAGGCAAAATCGGGACGGCGCAGCGCGCGGCGCTTGCCAACGCGCTCGAGACGCTCGGCCGCGAAGGCCTGTTCCGCGTCGTGCTGGTTCACCACCCTCCCCTACCCGGCCAGGGATGGCATCGCGGCTTGCGCGATGCGGGCAAGGTCAAACACATTTTCAAGCGGCACGGCGTCGAGCTCGTGCTGCACGGGCACGATCACGTCCACATGGTGCAGGAGCTGGAGACATCGAGCGGGCCGGGCTTCGTCATTGGCGTGCCGTCGGCTTCGGAGGCCGTCGCGGGGCGCGCGCCCGCCGCGCGGTACAACGAGTATGCGATCGCCCGGAACGGCAACGGCTGGCGCGTCGAGATGGTGGGGCGCGCGGTCGCGGCGAGCCCCGAGCATGTCTGGGAATGCGAAAGGCGCGTGCTCAGAGAGCGCTGAGCCAGACGGCGGCGAGCAGCCCCGCCGCGCCGGTGAGGAGCCCGATGGCGAAGGCAGCGATCACGACGCTGAGGCCAGGCGTTCCCTGCCCCGGCTCCGGCTCCGCGCCCGTCCGCGAAAGCCGCGCGGGCTCGAGCATCGCCGCTTCGAGCCGCTCCCGCCGCACGATCTCATTCGCCATGTAGCGCGTGATGCGGGCCGCGACGTCGACCACGTTGCCCGAGCTGAACAGCGTGCGCCGTCCGTTCTCGCTGTTGCGCACGAAGACGTAGGCGCCTGAGCCGTCGTCGATCGCGGCATAGGTGAAGAGATCGATCCACAACCGCGCGGGCCGGCTCGGCACGAGCACGAGATTGAAGCGGTCGTCATGCGGAGGAAGCTCGGCGAACACGGCCTCGAGCTCGGCCTTGAGCAGCTCGAGCCGCGCGATCTCGCCGTCGCGGTGGTCGGCCGAAAGGTCGAGCCGCTCGGCCTCTTCGAGGCGCGCCTTGCGGATCGCCTCGCGCAAGGAGCGCGACGCGGCTGGCCGCTTCAATGATTTGACGCCGTCCTCCATCCCCTCGTCTTCTCTCGGTGCGAGCGGGTGCGAGCATAGCGCGCTAAGCGGCGGAATTGCGACCGGAATTTCGCCCCCTTATTCCCCCGTCATCGCCGGGCTTGACGCGTTGGAGAGGGTAGAGCCGCTACTTCGAGGCCAGCACCACGCTCGCGCGGGCGTCGTCGAACCATTTGTTGATGGCCGTGTCGAGATTGGCGTCGAGCGCCGACTTCCAGGTCGCGATCGTGGCGTTGAGCGCCTCGTCATTGGCCGCGACGAAGCTCTCGCGATTGAACGCCTCGTTTGCCTCGTTCATCAGGTAATCGGCGGCGGCCCCGACCAGCATGCCGACCGCGGCACCGACGACTTGGCCGCCCACGGGCTGCACCAGCGTGCCGGCCACGGCGCCTTGCTGCGCGAGCACGAGCCGCGTGCCGAGCGAGGTTGCGACCCGGCGCGACACCTGGCCGAAGCTCCGCGCGACGATGCCGTTGATCGCCGGTCCGAGCGCGAGCGCGCCCACCGTGCCGCCCGCAGCCGCAGCGCCAACCCCTGCGATGCCGTCGAAGGCGCGATCCTCCATGAGATAGACCGGCGCCTTCCATTTCTGCGCATCCCAGTCAAGCTTGACCGAGGTCATCGGCGTCGCTGCGGGCACGTCCTCGAGATGGCTCGTGTGCTTGGCAAGGAACAGCTGGAGCCGCATGTCGCCATTGGCGATGACTCGGCGATAGCTTTCATGCGCGTGCCGCGCCGCCTGCTCGACGCCCTTGGCGATCGTCTGGTCGCGCAACTCGGGCTTCAGCACCTGCTCCTTGTAGTTGCGCAGGAAGTAGTCCTTGACGTCGGCCTCTATCGCCTCGGGCAGCAACTCGTATTTGCCGGTCTCGATGAAGCGCGCGAGCGTCGAGCTGAGCATCTCCTTGAGCACGATGTAGGAGCGCTTCCACTCGAAATACCAATCGGCGTAGCCCGAGATCGCCTGCTCGCGGTCCTGGAAGGCGAGCGCGAAGGCGCGGTCGAGGTCCTCGTGCGCCGCCTGCTTGATGCGCGCGCGCTCCTCGTCAAGCATCAGGATCGTGTCGTTGACGAATTTGTCCGCCTCCGACTTGCTCGCGACCACGCGGTGCAGCGAGCCGTCGATGTCCTTGATGACGAGGTCGACGGCATCCTTCGGCAGGCTCTTCGTACCGAAGAAGATGTCGAACACACTCTGGTCGGGGTGCACCGCTGCGGTGTGGTCGAGATGGCGGTAGTAGCTGCGATACAACGTCGTGCTGAGCGAGACGATCGCATAGACCGAGAGGATCGCGGCAACGGCGATGCCAATCGGCCCGAGCAGCATTCCGAGCGCGCTGGGCTTGACGATCTTCACGAGGGCACGGCGCTCTTTGCGCGCGAATATCCCACCGCGCCGCTTGGCGGGCGGGCTGTCGGCCGCTTCGATCAGATCGTCGGAATGGGGAATGAGGGCAGCGCCTGCGGTTTTGGGCATTTCGTCCAGCATGTCCTATGACACCTCGGAGCCTGTCTCCGCTGCTCCTAGCGCCCCCCGCGCCTCCATATAGGGGCTATTGCCCTGCCTTGTAAGCAATCAAACGACACTGTCCGCGAAAAAGGGCGGAACCGTGCCGTTCCCGCGAGGAACCCGCCCACAACCTCTCCGTTTCTCTGCTGAGCCCTCTACCCCCGAGGAGGTCAGCGTCATGCTCAAACGCCACAAGAAGGGCGGCCAGCCGCCCCAAAAACAGGATCGCCAGCCCGGCCGCGAGACCGAGATGGTGCCGAAGCCCGATTTCGAGCCGCGCTATTCGGGCTCGGGCCGGTTGGAAGGCAAGGTCGCGCTCGTCACCGGCGGCGACAGCGGCATCGGGCGCGCGGTCAGCGTGCTCTTCGCCCGCGAGGGCGCCGACGTCGCCATCGTCTATCTCGAAGAGCACAAGGACGCGAATGACACCAAGGCCCTGGTCAAAGCCGAAGGCGCCGCCTGCCTGCTCATCAAGGGCGATGTCGGCTCCACCAAGTTCTGCGCCGATGCGGTGAAACGCACGGTAAAGGAGCTCGGCCGGCTCGACGTGCTGGTCAACAACGCCGCGGAGCAGCATGAGAACAAGGATGTCGAGGACATCAGCGAGGAGCAGCTCGACCGCACCTTCCGCACCAATCTCTACGGCTATTTCTTCATGACGCAGGCGGCGCTGCCGCATCTGAAGGACGGGTCCACCATCGTCAACACTGCCTCGATCACCGCCTATCGCGGCCATCCGACGCTGGTCGACTACGCGTCGACCAAGGGCGCCGTGGTCACCTTCACCCGCTCGCTGGCGAACCAGCTCGCCGACAAGGGCATCAGGGTCAACGCCGTGGCGCCCGGCCCGATCTGGACGCCGCTGATCCCGGCAAGCTTCGAAGCAGACAAGGTCGCGAAATTCGGCAAGGATGTGCTCATGGGCCGCGCCGGCCAGCCCAACGAGGTGGCGCCATGCCATCTCTTCCTCGCTTGCGAGGATTCGTCCTACATGACCGGCCAGGTGCTGCACCCCAATGGTGGCGAAGCGGTTTGCGGCTGATCTTCCGCTGTTCAGCGAGAGCCACGCGAGCGACAGGCGCAGCAACGACCCTCGGGTCAACGACCCCGAGCGCGCGCTGAAGCTGCTCGCGCGCGAGGCGCGCAGCTGCACGCGCTGCGACCTCTACAAGCATGCGACGCAGACCGTGTTCGGCGAAGGGCCGGCCGGCGCGTCTCTAATGCTGGTCGGCGAGCAGCCCGGCGATCAGGAGGATCTGCAAGGGCGGCCCTTTGTCGGCCCGGCCGGTCAGGTACTCGACCGCGCGCTCGAAGCGGCAGGCCTCGACCGCGCGCGCCTCTACGTCACCAATGCGGTCAAGCACTTCAAGCACGAGCCGCGCGGCAAGCGCCGCCTACACAAGAAGCCGAATGCCGGTGAGATCGATGCTTGCGAGTGGTGGCTCGACCACGAGCTCCGCTACATCGCGCCGCGCGTCGTCGTCGCGCTCGGGGCAACTGCACTCCGCGCGCTGACCGGCAAGCCGCTGTCCATTAATGCCTCACGCGGGCGGCTGATCGAGCTGCCCGGCGCGAGGCTCGGCATGGTCGTGACCGTGCACCCATCTTATCTGCTGCGCATCCAAGAGGAGCGCGATAAACGGCGCGAGTTCGACCTGCTGGTCAAGGACCTGCGGCTCGCGGCGGACGCCGCACGCTAGAGCGCGTCGGCGCCCATCTCCCCCGTGCGCACGCGCATCGCGCCTTCGAGCGGAAGCACGAAGATCTTGCCGTCGCCGATCCGCCCGGTGCGGGCAGTCTGGCCGATCGCCTCGACCGCAGCATCGGCGAGCGAGGCGGGGACAGCGATCTCGATCTTCGCTTTGGGCACGTACTGCATGGTGTACTCCGCACCCCGATAGATCTCGGTCTGCCCCTTCTGGCGGCCGAAGCCGCGCACCTCGGTCACCGTCATGCCCTGCACGCCGACCGCGGCGAGCGCCTCGCGCACGGCTTCGAGCCGGTGCGGCTGAATGACTGCAATGATGTATTTCATGCCCTAGGTCCCGCTCACATGTTGTAGGCGCGCTCGCCATGCACCCTGACGTCGAGACCCTGCTCCTCGGTATCGGGACTGACCCTGAGGCCCGCGCACAGCTGGATGGCCTTGACGATGACGAAGCTAACCCCCGCCGACCATAGCAAAACCGCGACAATTCCGGTGAGTTGAATCGCGGTCTGGCCGCCCATCGTGCGGCCTTCGACAAGCCCTATGCCACCGAGCGCCGCGTCGGCGAACACCGCAGTGAGCAGCACGCCGGTCGCGCCGCCTACGCCGTGCACGGCGAACACGTCGAGCGCGTCGTCGATCTTGAGCCGGCGCTTGATCACGCCGACCATGACATAGCAGATGGCGCCGCCTACGAGCCCGATGACGAGCGCGCCTGCGGGGCCGACATAGCCCGACGCCGGCGTGATGGTAGCAAGCCCCGCGATCGTGCCGGTGATGGCGCCCACCATGCTCGGCTTGCCAAACTTCAGCCATTCGATCGCAACCCAGACGAGAGTCGCCGTCGCGGCGGAAATCTGCGTCACGGTCATGGCCATGCCGGCGTCGCCGCTTGCCTTCAGCGCGCTGCCGGCGTTGAAGCCGAACCAGCCGACCCAAAGCATGCAGGCGCCGACCATGCTCATCCATGGCGCATGCGGCGGCTTGACGTCCTCGGGGAAGCCAAGGCGCGGCCCAAGTGCAACGGCCAGCACGAGCGCCGAGATGCCGGCTGTGAGGTGCACCACGAGCCCGCCCGCGAAATCGAGCACGCCGCGCTTGGCGAGCCAGCCGCCGCCCCAGATCCAATGCGTCACCGGCACATAGACTAGGAGGAGCCAGAGCGCGGTGAAGATGAGCAGCGGGCCGAAACGCAAGCGCTCGACGAAGGCCCCGATCATCAGCGCCGGCGTGATGATGGCGAAGGTCATTTGGAACATGAAGAAGACGGTCTCGGGGATGGTCGTGCCTGCGGCGATCGCATCGCGCGGCACGCCGAGCAGAAGCGCTTTGTCAAGATTGCCGATCCAGTCGCCCGCACCGCTGAAGGCGAGGCTGTACGCGCCCGCGAGCCACAGCACCGAGGCCAGGCAGGCGATGATGAAAGAGTGCATCAGCACCGAGAGCAGGTTCTCGGCGCGCACGAGCCCGCCATAGAACAAAGCAAGGCCCGGCAATGTCATGAACAAAACGAGCGCTGTGGCCGTTATTAGCCAGGCGGTATTGCCTGCATCGATCATCGTGAGCCCCCTCCCGAGACGCTTTTGCTGAGAAGAAACGCTTTTGCCTACAAGTCTAGCACGGGCTCGGGCCGAAGGATCAGCCGCCTTGGCGAATCTGACTAATTTGCACACAAATGCTGGCAGGAGAGGCAGGGCTAAGGGGCGCGGAATGCACCCCATGCCGGAAACCGAGATGGTATAATGCTTGAATGAGCAAGGCTTTCACCAAGGAGGTCGAGGGCGGGGACGTCTATGACGATCTTCCCGACCGGCCGGTCTCCCCGCACAACCTCGTCACCCCCAAGGGGCTCGAGATGATCGAGGCTGAACTCGCGCGCCTGCATCGCGATCATGCGGCGGCCCTCGATGCCGATGACCGGCCCCTGCTCGCCAAGATCAACCGGGATCTGCGCTATTGGACCTCGCGACGGGCCACCGCCCAAGTCGTCGAGCCGCCAACCGATGTGAGCGAGGTGCGGTTCGGCTCGACCGTGACCATCGAGCGCGAGGACGGGCGCCGCCAGACCTACCGCATTGTCGGCGAGGATGAGGCCGACCCCTCGCTCGGCACGCTGTCCTACGTGTCGCCTGTGGCCCAGGCCATGATGGGCAAGCAAGTGGGCGACGCGATCGAGGCCGGCAACGCCGAGGCCACGATCATCTCTATTTCATAGGATACCGGCCGACGCGATCGCTAGGTCGTCGTGGGCTTGGTCGGCTTTTCCAGCATCAGCTTGCCCTGCCGCGTGACGAGCGCCTTCGCCTTGTTGGCGAGCATCGCCAGCATCCACGGAAGCTGCACTTCGAGCCGCACCGAATCTTCAGCCACGTCCACCGTGCCGGTCGTCTTCTGGCCGAGCATGGTCGCGCTGAAATCGAGATGATCGCCCGCCCACTCGTCCTTGAGCACGACGAAGGACTCGCCGAAGGTCGAGCGGACATTGCCGAAGCCCGCCTCCAGCCGGCGCTTGGCCTCCGCCTTGCCGAGCTTGTGCGGGATGGTGACGACAACCGGTTCTACCATTTGTGAAAATACCTCTGGCTGACGGGCGCGGAGAGGCGCCGATTTTCGCGCCTCATGTGGGAAAGCGGACAGCCGACTTCCAGGGGGCGCCTAGTGCTTCTCCTTGGCGTCGACATGGCCGAGGTCGCGGCCCGGCGCCACCTCGTCGCGGACCAGCTGCTTGAGCTCCTTGGCCTCTGGGAAACGGCCAGCGTCGTTACGCGACCAGATCAGCCTGCCGTCGACGCGGATCTCGAACACGCCGCCTGTGTCGTCCGGGATGAGCGTGACCGAGCCGAGCTCCTCGGCGAAGGTGGACAGCAGCTCCTGCGCGAGCCAAGCAGCTCTGAGCAGCCAGCCGCACAGCCGGCAATAGGTGATGGCGATGTTCGGCCGCGGCTCGATGGCGTTGATACCTTTTGAGGAAAATGCCGGACGCCGCGACTCTAGACCGGTCCGGCAACCCTAGCCAGCGTCTTGGGATTTGAGCATAATCAAGGTTCGGCGGACCACGGCAGGATAACAAGAACAATAGCGCGTTTGGCAGGGCGAGGCCGCCCTGCTCTGTCCATGGCGGTGATCATGCAAGAGACCACCCGCCCGGGAGGGTGAAATTCCCTGCTTCACCCGTTTCGTTCCTGCCGTTCCTCGACCTCGCGGTCATTAGCGTCGAGACGCAGCTCAAGGCTTGGCAGGCCAATCAGGTCGAAGGGGCGCGCTTCGTCGCCAATCGGAAGCACGCCAATCTCGAGTGCCTTCGGACCCTCGGCCGTTGGCCGACGCGCTAGCCATAACCGCATTTTGCCGCGACTGGATCGAGACCGCCCGCAAGGATTATTCCGAGGAATGGGGCAGGCTGCTCGGTACGCTTCCGCCCTCGGCTTAACTGACATGGCCGCCTTCGGTCAGCTATTCGGCCAGAAGACGGGGTCGTGGCTGACGAGCCCGCCGGTGATCCACAGGTTTCGTCAAAGTTTCAGGCGGCCGCCTAGAAGTCTGCCCGGCTGACTAAATTCTTGGCAATGTTGTCGCGCCGCCCTGGCGGCGCGACCGGCGTTTTCTTGTTTGCCGTCAAAGCGAAACGCGAGCTTGGTCTTTTTCTTGTCACGGGGCTCTGCAAGCCTCGACAGGAAACAATCTTGCTCTGCATCAAAAATCACGGCAAACATTGACCATGACCCTGCTGATTCTCCGGAAACCTACATATCCCCTCCTCGCCGCCGCCCTCCTCGCAGGGCTCATGATCCTGGCTCCAAGAGCTGAGATCCAAGCCGCCGAGGGCAACCCGTTCGACGTGCTGCTCGGCTCCTGGGGAGGCAGCGGCAATTTCAAGCTCAATGACGGCACGAGCGAGCGCATCCAGTGCAGCGCCTACTATACAGGCGGTGGATCGACGCTCGGTATGGCCATCCGCTGCAAGAGCCCAAGCAACAACATCGAGATCCGCAGCAAGCTCAATAAGAGCGGCAGCAAGATCAGCGGCACGTGGGAGGAGCGGACCTTCAACGCCGTGGGCAACGCTTCGGGCTCGGCGTCGGCGAGCAACATCCGCCTGCAAATTTCCGGTGGCGTCTCCGGCTCGATGTCGGTGAACTACAGCAAATCGCGGCAGAGCGTCTCGATCTCTACCTCCGGCTCCCCGCTCCGCAGCGTGCAAATCACGCTCAACCGCAGCTAGCCCCTGCCGCCTATTCGTGGTGTCATTCCCGCGAAGGCGGGAAATCCGGTATTTCCTATTCCAGTGCATGGCTGGGTAAGAACACTCCAGGCTTGGCCGTGCGTCGAAGTCGGAGGGAACCGATGCCATGGGCGAAATCTTGCTGACCAGTAGACTTGAGGGCGATCGTCTTGAGGTCGCGGCAGGAGGCGCCTGGATTGCCGCCAATGCCAGCGAATTGGAGCCTCTCGTCGATCGCATCGCCGGCGAAGCCCCGCAAGCCCGCTCCGCTTCGATCGACATGGCCGGCGTCAGCGCCATCGACACGTTCGGCGCGTGGCTGCTCGAGCGGTTGACGCGCGAATGGAAGGCGCAAGGGCGCGAGGCCGCGATTGTCGGCCTGCCGGAGCACGATCGTGTCCTCCTCGAGGAGATGCACGTCGTCAACCGCGAAGCCCCGCGGCCGAAGCCGCCCGAGAATCGGATCGTCTCGGGGCTGGCATCGGTCGGGCGCGCCGGCGCTGGACTTGGCCGCGACTTCATGTTGTTCGTCGACATGCTGGGTTCAGTTGGTGTCGCAACCGCGCGCGTGATCACCCGTCCACGCGAGTACCGCTTCACCTCGACGGTGAATCAGTTCGACCGCGTCGCCTGGCAGGCGGTGCCCATCATCCTGCTCATCACCTTCCTCATCGGCGGCATCATCGCGCAGCAGGGCATCTTTCATTTCCGCAGATTCGGCGCCGAGATGTACGCCGTCGATCTCCTCGGCATCTTGATCTTGCGTGAGATCGGCGTGCTGATCGTGGCGATCATGGTCGCCGGCCGGTCGGGGAGCTCCTACACGGCGGAGCTCGGCTCGATGAAGATGCGCGAGGAGATCGACGCGCTGCGCACCATGGGTTTCGATCCGGTCGAGGTGCTGATCCTGCCGCGCATCTTCGTGCTGATCATAGCCCTCCCCGTGCTCACCTTCCTCGGCTGCATGGCGGCTCTGTTCGGCGGGGGCCTTGTGGCCTGGCTCTACGGCGGCATGAGCCCCGAAATCTACATCTCGCGGCTGATGGACGCGATCTCGCTGACCCATTTCAAGGTTGGCATGATCAAGGCGCCGTTCATGGGGCTCGTGATCGGCGTGATCGCCTGCATGCAGGGCCTGCAGGTAAAGGGCAGCGCCGAATCGCTCGGCATCAACACCACCGCCTCGGTGGTGAAGGCGATCTTCCTCGTGATTGTGCTCGACGGCCTGTTCGCCATCTTCTTCGCGTCGATCGGCATGTGACGCGCATGGCGAAGGAAGTCATTATCAAAGTGCGCGACCTCGTGGTCGGTTTCGGCGACCACAACGTGCTCGACCGTCTGTCGCTTGACGTCTATCGCGGCGAGATCCTGGGCGTGGTTGGCGCGTCGGGTGCCGGCAAGTCGGTGCTGCTGCGCACGCTGATCGGGCTTCTGCCCCGCCGCCACGGCACAATCGAGATCCTTGGCGTCGATTTCGACAAAGCGAGCGAGAGCGAGCGCCGCGCGCTCGAGCGGCGCTGGGGCATCCTGTTCCAGCAGGGCGCTCTCTTCTCCTCGCTCACCGTGCGCGACAACCTGCAGTTTGCCATGCGCGAAAACCTCGAGCTGTCGGATCGGCTGCGCGAGGAGATCACTATCGCCAAGCTCGAAATGGTGGGCTTGTCGCGCGCCGAAGCGGACAAATATCCGGCAGAGCTCTCCGGCGGCATGACCAAGCGCGTGGCGCTTGCGCGCGCGCTTGCGCTCGATCCCGAGATCGTGTTCCTCGACGAGCCGACCTCTGGGCTGGACCCGATCTCCGCCGGGGACTTCGACGAGCTGATCCGCACGCTACAGCAGACTTTGGGGCTCACCGTGTTCATGGTGACACACGACCTCGAGAGCCTTTACACCGCGTCGGACCGCGTCGCCGTGGTCGCTGACGGCAAGATCGTGGCGCACGGCCCCGTTGCCTACATGCTCGAATCCGAGCATCCCTGGGTAAGGACCTATTTCCAGGGCAAGCGGGGCGCGATGCTGGCGGAACGGCAGTTGAGCGCCTAGGAGAGGACGAAGCCCATGGAGACGCGCGCCCGTTATGCATTGATCGGACTGTTCATGCTGGCCGTGATCGCGGGCAGCTTCGCCTTCGTCTATTGGCTCGAGAACAAAGGCGGCTTCGGACAGCGCGAGACTTACAAGGTCCGCTTCGAGGGGCCGGTATCGGGTCTCTCTACGGGGTCGCCCGTCCTGTTCAACGGCCTCCGCGTTGGCGAGGTGACCGGGCTCTCCCTCAATCCCGGCGAGCCGCAGACCGTGATCGCCACGATCGCGGTACAGCAAGGGACGCCGATCCGCGACGATACCAAGGTCGGGCTGGAGCAGCAGGGCCTGAGCGGCGGCGCTGCCGTGACGCTACGCGGCGGCACCTCGACGTCGCCGCTGTCTGCGGGCGAAGGCGGCGCTCTGCCCCTCCTCTCGGCGCCACCCACCGCGGGGCAGGACTGGACCCAGGCCGCGCGCGACGCCTTCCAGAACGTCGACAAGGTCATGACCGAGAACTCGGAGTCGCTGAAAAGCGCCATCTCCAATATCGATACCTTTGCTGCAGCGCTCGCCCGCAACTCCGATAAGGTTGACAGCATCCTGGCCGGCATCGAGCGCATGACGGGCGGCGCAAGCGCGAGCAAGACCCCACTCTACGATCTTGCCGCGGCGACGGGTTTCCCCCCCCGCCTACGGAAGCGGCAGCCTGGCAGCTCGTGATTCCCGAGCCTTCGACGCTCATGGGCACCAACACGGACAAGATCCTGACCCAGCCGGAGGCCGGTCAGGTGGCCGAACTGCCGAACGCGAAATGGACCGACAACCTGCCCGTGCTTGTCCAGGCCAAGGTGGTGCAGAGTTTCGAGAACGCGGGCTATGCGCGGAGCGTGAGCCGGCCGCGCGACAACGTCACCGACGCCGACCAGCTCGTGCTCGATATCAGGCGCTTCCAGGTCGCGACCTCGCTCGAGGCCCAAGGCGATATCGATTTCGTGGCGAAGATCGTCACGACCGACGGCAAGATCCTCGACGCGCATGAATTCACAGCGACGGCGCCTGCTAGCGGGACCGATGCGGAAGCCTCTGTGGCGGCGCTCAACGCGGCGTTCGCCAAGCTCATGCCCGAGCTGATCGACTGGACGGTTGCAACGCTTCAGAATAAACCGCAGCCGCCCGCACCCGAGGCTGGCGGCGGCGAGACTCCCGCCGAGCCCGAGATGCCGCCTGAGCCGGAGATGCCGCCCGGGTCGGACGCGCCGGCCGAGCCCTCCGATCAGCCGGCCGGACCGGACAACACGCTCTAGCGTGGTTCGAGGGCCGGCCGTGATCCTGAGGAGCGAGCGAAGCGAGCTTCGAATGACGGCCGGCCACCTCACCATGACGAACGCGTGAGTGTTAAGCTTAAGCTGCTTGCTTCTCGAGCTCCGGCGACCACTTGCCGATCGAGGCAAGCCCGTTCATGGCGGCGCGATGGGCGAAGGCCGCTTGCGCCGCCGCGGAATTGTCCGCCTTGCCGGCCCAGGCTTTTTGCGGCGCCGCCTGCAGCGCACGGCTATAGGAGAAGGTGAGCTTCCACGGCACCCCGCCGATCTTGTTCATGGCGTTGAGCCGCGCCGTCGCATCGAGATCGGACTGACCGCCCGAGAGGAACGCCACCCCCGGCACCGCCGCCGGCACGCATTGCTTCAGCACGCGCAGCGTCTTCTCGGCGACCTCCTCGACTGACGCTTGCTCTTCGCACTTCTTGCCGGGCACAATCATGTTCGGCTTGAGCGCGGTGCCTTCGAGCTTCACCCTCGCGTAGTAGAGCTCCCGGTAGAGCTCCTTCAGCGCGAACTCGGTGACCTCGTAGCAGCGGTCGATGCTGTGCCCGCCGTCCATCAGCACTTCCGGCTCGACGATCGGCACGAGGTCCTGGTCCTGACAGAGCGCCGCGTAGCGCGCGAGCGCATGCGCGTTGGCGTGGATGCAGTTGTAGCTCGGGATGCCGTCGCCGATCTCGATCACCGCCCGCCATTTGCAGAACTTGGCGCCCAACGCACGATACTCGGCGAGCCGCTCGCGCAAGCCGTCGAGCCCCTCGGTGACCACCTCGCCCGGCGAGAAGGGCAAGGGCTTGGCGCCCTTGTCGACTTTGATGCCCGGGAAGGAACCTGCCGCCTCGATGATCTTGACGAGCGGCGTGCCGTCCTTGGCGTTCTGGCGAATCGTCTCGTCGAATAGGATGACGCCGGAGATGTTGGCCATGCCCTTCGACCGGAACAGGAGCTCGCGATAGTCGCGGCGATTGTCCTCGGTATTCTCCACCCCGATCGCCTCGAAGCGCTTCAAGATGGTGGGGGCGGACTCGTCCGCGGCGAGCACCCCCCGCCCCGGCGCCACCATGGCGGTTGCCACTCGGTTCAGCTCAGCAAGATCCGTCATCCTCGAAACTCCAGCATTGCTCCCGTTTCAGGCGGGCTTTTTCCCGCATCTTGGGCGCCTTGCGCAAGCCCGCGTCGGACTCCCGCGCCCGAACGAACTTGGCCGTGCAAGCGCCGGCTCAAGCGATTAAGCCCCGCGAAACCCTGCCACGAACCGCCACGATATCGCCCCGTCAGGCCTAAATGAGGCCGATAACTGACCCAATTCCGAGGTTAAGCGCGCCCCTTGGGAGGCTCTTCGGAGCCTTAGGAGAAAGGCGGAAAGACATGCGTTACTTGGTTATCCTTCTTACCTTCGCACTTTTCGCCGTGCCGGCGCATGCGGCCAACAAGACCGTGCGCGCCACCTGGTACGGCAACGAGCTTGCCGGCAACCGCACGGCCAATGGCGAGAGGTTCAATCCCAACGGACTGACCGCGGCGCATAGGAGCCTGCCCTTCGGCACCTGCCTCCTCGTCGGCAATCCGAAGACGGGCAAGTCGGTGAAAGTCCGCGTGAACGATCGCGGTCCCTTCACCAAGGGCGTCTCGCTCGACCTGTCGAGGGGCGCCGCGCGCGCCATCGGCATGCATTCGACCCAGAGCGTGACGATGAAGCATTGCTGATGCGACTTGCGGTAGCGGCGCATCATGCGCCGCGCCGGCGCCGTCGCGGAGGTCGTATAATGCCGGGCGATGGACGAGGTATCGGCGAGACCGCGTAAGCCTTCGGGCAAGCCCCTGGTCGCTTTGACCGGTGCGACCGGCTTCATCGGCAAACATCTCCTCAAGGAGTTGCCGAAGTGCGGCTATCGCGTGCGCGTGCTTCTGCGCAGGCCGGCGGCGCTTCCCGAAGGCTGTCCGAGCGCCGTCATCGGCGATCTCGCGCGGCCTTACAACATGGCCGAGGCGCTCGCGGGCGTCGATGCGGTGATCCACACCGCGGGTCTCGCCGGAACCATGTCGGGCGTGCCCGAGGACGACTATCGCGTCTTCAACACCGAGGCTACGGTCAGCTTCGCGCGGGCGGCGGCGCGGGCGCGCGTGAAGCGCTTCGTGTTCCTCTCGTCGATCCGCGCGCAATGCGGCGCGACCGCCGATGGTGTTCTCACCGAAGAGCGCGAGCCGAAACCGACCGACGCCTATGGCCGTTCCAAGCTCGCAGCCGAGCAGGGCTTGGCGGAGAGTGGCCTCGATTGGGTGGCGCTCAGACTCGCGCTCGTCTATGGCCCCGGCGTTCAGGGCAACATGGCGCGGCTCGTCGAGCTTGCCCGCTCGCCCTATCCGCTGCCGCTCGCAGGATTGAAGGGGCGTCATTCGCTGCTCGCGCTAGATAATCTTTCCGCGGCCGTCGATGCCGTGCTCGCGGCGCCGCAGGTGCTCAAGCGCCCGCTCATCGTCGCGGATCCCGAGCCACTCACGGTCGGCGAGATGATTGCTGCGATGCGGAAAGGCGCGGGGCGCCGGCCCGGCCTGATCAACGTCCCCGCCTCGGTCATCGAGACGGCGCTCAGGCTGCGGGGACGCGCCGACGCGTATCAGGTGCTGTTCGGCTCGCTGGTGGCGGACCCCTCTGCGCTCGTGAAACTCGGCTGGACGCCTCCTGTCGCAACGCAAGACGGATTGGCGAATCTGTTGCGCACGTGACGCGCGCCATCAAGGCTCTGTTGCATCGCAGCACGTCGCGCGAATTTGTTGCGCTGCGAAAGCTGCGCGGAGATTCTTGCGAATTGAAACGATTGCGCGCGTGTCGTGTCTTACGATCGTCTCAATTCGTTGCTATGGTGATCATGGCTGACGGTGGGGGTCGCCACTTTGGAGCAAGGCGCTTGCCTTGAAGGTGTGGCTCTGAGCCCCCCGATAACAAAAAAGTCAGAGATAAAAAAACTCAGAGCTGAATCTTCCGGGCGGGCCGAGGAGGTGGAATGGCACTCCCGAAGATTGCCCTGCGCGGCAGAGAAATCATTCTCCTGAGCGGCTTCTCCGATGGAGCCGAGGACGAAAGCTCTAACCGAAAACTTGTGGTCGACGAAGAGAGGCTCGAGCAAGTCGCCAAGCTTCATCCGGACGCTTGCGCGTTCGGCTATATCGCCGGCGAATGGGTCGCCGCTGCGTGAACCTTAAGTGTCATGCCGGGGTCTACCCGGCCATGGCGCCGCTCGTCGAAGCGAACTCCAAACCTTGATTAAGTGACGGGGCCCCCGGCACGCAGCCAGGCTTGCATCCCGCCATTGATGTGCCGCGCGGTATCGAAGCCCGCGGCATGCGCGGCCTGCACCGCCATGGCCGAGCGCTCGCCGTACGCGCAATAGAAAACGAGCCGCTTGCCCGTCTCTTGCGCGACCTGCCCAAGCACGCCGTCAGACTTGAGGCTCTCCTCGACGTCCGGGTAGGGCACGTGCAGCGAGTCGGGAATGACCCCTGACTTGCGCCGTTCTTGATCCTCCCGCAAGTCGATCAGCACGACATCGCGCTTGCTTGAGAGGTCCTTAGCTTCCTCGGCGCTCACCCCCCAGCCGTGACCGGCGACGATCTGCTGCGCGAGCCCGATCCGCATATTCGCGGGGATCGCGACGTCCATCATCTTCGGGTCGGGCAGGTTGAGGTTCTCCATCAGCGTCACATATTCGTCGATCGACTTGACCTGCAGGCGCGGGTTGTACGCCCTCTCCTCGCCGATCGTGCTCACCGTGTCGCCTTTGTAGTCGTGCGCCGGATAGACTAGCGTCTGGTCGGGCAGCTTGAGCAGGCGCCCGAACAGCGACGCGTATTGCGCGCGCGGATCGCCGTTCTGAAAGTCGGTACGGCCGGTGCCGCGGATGAGCAGCGTGTCCCCGGTGAACACGCGGTCCGGCAGGATGTAGCTGTAGGAATCGTCGGTGTGCCCAGGCGTGTAAAGCGCTTCGAGGGTCAATCCTTCGATCCCGACCGTGTCGCCGTCGGCCACGCGGATCGAGACCACGTCGGCCTTAGTCTGCTCGCCCATCACGGTGATGCAGCGCGTGCGCTCGCGCAGCGCCTCGAGCCCGGTGATGTGGTCGGCATGGAGATGCGTGTCGATCGCCTTGACGAGCCGCAAGTCAAGCTCGTTGAGCAGTTGGATATAGCGGTCAACCTTCTCCAGAACGGGATCGATGATCAGAGCCTCGCCGCCCTGACGGCTCGCGAGTAGATAGGTGTAAGTGCTCGACGTGGAGTCGAAGAACTGCCGAAAGATCATGCATACCTCATGCGTTGCCTCCGACTATAACGCATGAGACCCGCATTCGACGCGTCTGGATGTCTCAGTCCACACGCGGCTCCTGGCCGCCGCTAGAATTGTATTCCCCTGATAGAGCGTGCCCTGGTCGATCGCGGCTGGCTGCAGCCAATCGGATTCCTGCTGCTTGACACATCGGAAGCGCCGACGCGCCATCCAGCGCAACCCACACGCTCGGCAATTTGCCCTGCTGAAAAGCGCGAGCGCCGCAGCCTCCGCTCCATCTGGCTCCCCCTCGTGCAGCACGTAGGCAAGATCGGCAAGATCGCTTTCGCGCGAACGTACGACGCAGCGCCAGAGCTCGGACTAAACCGGGCGCCCCGCCGCCCAGCGTTCATCTAGGTCCCTTCAGTTAAAATTCGCGCGTGATCGAAGCCGAGCGTGACGTGGCGTGTGTGGTCGATGCTTGCTCCGATTTCTCGGGCTGAGATCCTTGGTATGCTCGCGGGAGGGAAGAGAAATCCGCCTAAACCAGAACCGAATTCCATCGGTAACCAGAAACTGCATTCTCAGGTTGCGAGAACCAAGCTATAGTTGCGACCAATAGCCGAAACGAAAGGCGATGGAGCCAGGGAGGCAATGATGAAGATAGTGGTCGTCTTGTTCATGGCCGGGGCAGTGAGCTTGGCTGGGGTCTTGATCTGGAGCGCCCAAGCAAGCCCATTAACCGGCACTGCAGATTCACTCGCTGTAATCAGAGGCTTTTCGGCCGTTCAAACCGTAGGGTGCATATTCGGCACGCGTCGCTGTCCGGCGGGCACGAAATGGTCTTGTGTCGACTATGGAACCAGCAAGAAATGCATTTGCAGGGCTTGTTAATGGCGATCGCCTCGACGTGCGCTGTTGTCAAGCAAGCCCACTTCTGAAAGTTAGAGGCAGAGCATGTGTGCTCTGCCTCTAAGTCCCAGGGCGGTTGCATGCCAAAGCGAACCCGTTGGTTGCGGGTGTTCGCTTTCTGCGGCAGGACCACCCCCAAGGTGCCCTCCGAGCCAAATTGCTGATCCGAAGAAATTTGAGCAGGGGGGTTTAGTCGGGCGTTCTCTTTGAGATGGTGCGATCGACAGCGCGGCACCGAATGGCGGGATGCCAGCCTGGCTACAGGCCCGGGAGCCGATCACTTAATCAAGCGGCAGTTCGAAATTTGGTCAGGCCACGGCCGTTGTTGTGTTTGATCGGGCCTTAAGCCAAGGGCCCGCAAAGAAAGAGGTTGTTATGCGTGCATTGACCCTGCATCTCGCCGCGCTCACTGGCGCGCTCGGTTGCTTTAGTCCGCCCGGCGCGAGCGCCCACTCTGATCTCAGGGCGTGCCAGAGCCTCGAGCAGAAGTTCGAGCAGGTCGCGCGATCGGCGAGCACTGTCGAGGTCAACGCCATGCTGTTCTCGAGCGCTGACAAAGGCTGCGCGCCGCTGGCGCGGCTGCTGCTCGAAGCGGGCGCCTCGGTCGAGGCGCGGGATCGGCTCGGCGCCATGCCGTTGAGCCGCGCCGCGGTCGCCGGTCATGCCGACCTCGTCGCGCTCTTGCTCAATAACGGCGCCAAGGTCGATGCACGCAATCTCGACGGCTCGACCGCGCTCTACCGCGCCGCAGAGGCGGGGCGGCTTGCCATCGTCGAGCTGCTGGTTGCAAGAGGCGCCGACGTGAACATCCCCGGACGGAGCGGCACGGCGCCGCTCGCCGCGGCGGCCTATATGGGCAGTGTGCCGATCGTCGAATTTCTGCTCGACGAGGGCGCCGACCTCGAGGCGCGCGATGGCGAAAAGAAGGGCGCCATCGTCTATGCGGCCGGGCGCGGCTTCCCCGAGGTGGTGCAGGTCCTTCTCGACCGCGGCGTGGACGCGAATGCGCGTTACGGCAACGACCTGACGGCGCTGATGTGGGCAGCGGGCTATTCCAGCGAGGCCGGCGTCAACGACGTGAAGAAGGTCTTAGCCCTGCTGATCGAGCGCGGCGCCGAACTTGACGCCAAGGATAATCGCGGCCGCACCGCACTGATGATCGCGGCCGAGCTCAACCATATGGTTGCCGCCGATCTTCTGCTTGCGGCGGGTGCCGATAAATCCCTCAAGGACAGTCAGGGCAAGACCGCCGGAGACCTCACCAGCCTCACTGCGCTCCGCGAAAAGCTCGCCGCCGTGCATTAGCGCGCAGGTCAGCGGTCCTGGTTGATGTAGGCGTCGATCTGCAACCCGGCGAGATAGCGCGACAGCGCTTCGAGGTCGTCAGGCGCGGTCGCCTTCATCAAATCCGACATGCCGGGATTGTTGCCGCGCGCGCCGTCGCGGAAGGCCATCATCGTGCCGATCAGGTACTCCTGCCACTGGCCGGCAAGCCGCGCGGTAGTGCCGTCGCCCTGGAAATGGGCGAGATGGCAGGCGGGACAGCCGACCGAGCCCGCCGCAGATAGGGCCTTGGCGATCACGTCGGCCGAAGGGTCGGGCTGCTGCAGGTTCGGCCATTTGAGCTTCGAGAAATAGGCGGCGAGCGCGAGCATGTCGTCGCGCTCCAATGTTGCCGCGATAGGCCCCATAAGGTCGTTTTTGCGCGAGCCGCCCTTGAAGTCGCGAAGCTGCAGGAAGAGATAGCCCTCGTTCTGCCCCCAGATCACCGGCGTCTGCTTGTTGATCGGCACGCCATCGGCGCCGTGGCAAGAGGCGCAGAGCGCGGCCTGCGGCGGGGCACCCTCTCCACCCTCCGCGCACGCGGCCTGGCTCGGCAGCAATAGCAGCGACAGGAGGAGGGCGGCGCAGAAGGGTCGCTTCGGGATCGAAAGATACCGCATCGTCATAACAATCGCTTTTTGCCGCCCTGCGGTTCCGCGATGAAAGGACGGGGCCTTGTTCAGGCCCCGTCCGGTCGCTGCCTCTCTATACGCCCGCGAAATCAGTCGGCCGTAAACGCGATGATATTGTTACCGCGCCTGAAGTCGATCTGGGTGTTACCGCCAGCGCCGACGACGATGTACTGCTTGCCGTCCACCGTGTAGGAGGCCGGCGGGGCATTGACGCCAGCGCCCGCGAAGAACGACCACAGCACGTCGCCGCTCTCGGCATCGTAGGCCCGGAACCAGCCGTCGCCTTCACCGGTGAACACCAGCCCGCCAGCAGTCGCCAGAGCGCCGCCCATCATCGGCAGCGGCGTCTTCTTCTGCCACTTGATCTTGCCGGTGTTGTAGTCGACGGCAGTGACGTTGCCGAACTGCTGCTCGCTCGGAATCACCTTGAAGGCGCCACCCAGCCAGAGCTTGCCGCCCGGATAGGGCGAGCTCTCGACATGGTAGGTCATGGGCTGATGCAGGTTGACCGCGTAGCTCAGGCCGAGTCCGGGGTTGACCGCCATCGGCGACCACTCGACGCCGCCATTGGCGCCAGGCAGCATGCGCGCGCCTTCGGGCGTCGGCAGCACCCACATATTCTCCTGCGCCACCATGGCTTCGGAGAAGCGGATCAGGCTGCAATCGTCGCGGTTATGGACATAGACGTGTCCGGTCTTGCCGGCGTGAATGACACCCGGCACGGTCTTGCCGTCCTTGTCCTTGACGTCGACCAGGATCGGTGGGCTGACCGCGTCGAGATCCCAGACATCATGTGCGATGTACTGGAAATGGCAGACATATTTGCCGGTGTCGAGATCGAGCGACACGAGCAAGTCCGTGTAGAGATTGTCGCCGGGACGGAGCGAGCCATCGAGATCGGGCGACGGGTTGCCGACCACGAAGAAGATGCGCTTTGTCTTGAGGTCGACGGCCGGATTCTGCCACACGCCGCCGCCGAGCGTCTTGTAGGGGTCGCCCTGCTTTTTCAGGGCTTCTTTCTCGGCCGCGATGTCGCGAAGCATGTCGCGGTTCGTGGCGTCATGGGTCGCCCACACGCCGACCGAGTTCTCCGGGATGGTATGGAAGTTCCACACCAGCTTGCCGGTCTCGGCGTCGTAGGCGCGCACGAAGCCGCGGATGCCGTACTCGCCGCCATTGGTGCCGATCAGGACTTTCCCGTCCACGACGGTCGGCGCCATGGTCTCACTGTAGCCGAGCTCGGGCTCGGCGATGTCGGTCTGCCAGACGAGGCTGCCGGTCTTGGCGTCGAGCGCGACGAGCTTCGCGTCGAGCGTGCCCATATAGACCTTGTCTTTATAGATGGCGACGCCGCGGTTGTTGGGGCCGCAGCAATAGGTCGTGATGGGTCCCATCTTGTGCTTGTAGTGCCAGTACTCCTCGCCGGTCTTGGCGTTGAGGGCATAGACGTGGTTGAAGGAGGTCGTGACATACATCACGTCGCCCACCACGATCGGCGTGGTTTCGAGCGATTCCTTCACCTCGGTCTGGAAGATCCAGGCCGGCCGAAGCTTGGCGACGTTCGACTTGTTGATCTTGTCGCCCAGGAAATAGCGGGTTTGGTCGTAATTACCGTTGGTGTGAAGGAAGTTGTTCACGTCTTGCGCGGCGGCGCTCAGCTGCTCTTGAGTGACAGCCGCTACCGGCGCATCTTTCTTCTTGACGGTAGCGGGCTGTGGCGTTTCCGCTCCTGCCCATGCCGGGTCGAAATTGGCCCCAGCAAAGCTCACCGCCAGCGCGCCGATCAGCGCGCCAGCTATCTTACAAAACACCATCTTATCCTCCCTTACTTGCTCCCGATTTCAACCGGTTGGAAACCGGCCGCTCCATGCGGGTTCGCGAGAGAGAGACTGCGCCGTGGCCTTGCCATTTGTCAAATGGACCGTTTCCTATTTCTCCCGCCTAAATGCCATTGGGCAGCTAGACCACAATGGTTTCCCCTGAGCCTTGCTATTTTAACTTGTGGCAAGCAGGTAGAATTAACCTTGGACGTTCAGGTGTAGCGAGTGGATCGTCATTGATGCAGTCCCCGGAATGTCATGCGTCGCCCAGCATCTGGCCGTTGGCGTTGCTGCTGGCCGCATCGCTGACAAGCGCGGCGCGGGCCGAAGTCCCGGAGCCGGCCGCAGACCCCACCACCGTGCCGATCGGCTATCTCAAGCAAGAGGTGAAGCGGTTCATCCCGCTGTCGCGGCTCACTGTCGAGCCGGACGATCTCGGTGTGGCCGGCGCCGAGATCGGGCTCAAGGACAACAACACGACGGGGCGCTTCACCAAGCAGGCGTTCACGCTCGATGTGGAGCGCGTGAAGGTGGGCGGCGACGCGGTTGCCGCGCTGCAAAAGCTCGTCGAGAGCGGCCATCGTTTCGTGTTGGTGGAAGGGCCGGCCGAGACGCTGCTGCGGCTTGCCGACTGGGCCAAGGGCAAGGAGGTCCTCCTGTTCAATGTCCGCGCTCCCGAGGTGAGCCTCCGCCAGGAGGACTGTCGTACCAATGTGCTGCACACGGCGCCCGACCGCGCCATGCTCGCCGACGCGCTCGCCCAATATCTCGTGTGGAAGAGATGGAGCCGCTGGCTGGTGGTGAAGGGGGTCTTCCCCGAGGACCTTGCGTATCTGGAGGCGCTGCGCCGTGCGGCTAAGCGCTTCGGCGGCACTATCGTCGAGGAGCGCGAATACAAGGAGACGCCGGGCGCGCGGCGCTCGGACACCGGCCAGCAGCAGATCCAGCTGCAGATGCCGATGCTGACGCAAGGCGCGCCCGCGCACGACGTAGTGGTGGTCGCCGACGAGAAAGAGGTGTTCGGACCGTATCTGCCCTTTCGCACCTGGGAGCCGCGGCCGGTCGCCGGTACCGCCGGGCTTAGGGCCATGAGCTGGCATCCCGCGCACGAGCAATGGGGCGCCACGCAAATGCAAAACAGGTTCGAGCGCTTCGCCAAGCGCTTCATGCTGCCGCTCGACTATCAGGCGTGGGTCGCGGTGCGGGCGCTTGGCGAGGCGGCGTCGCGCACGCGCTCGGGGGATTTTGCTCCGATCGATGCGTTCCTTCGCGGCGACCGGCTTGAGCTCGCCGCGTTCAAGGGGCAGAAGGTGACGTTCCGCAAATGGGACGGCCAGCTCCGTCAGCCGATCATCATCGCGGGGCCGGAGCTGCCCGTGTCGATGTCGCCGCAAGAAGGGTTCCTGCACCAGAATGCCGAGGTCGACACGCTCGGCATCGACGAGCCGGAGAGCAAATGCAAATTCCAATGAAAGTATCGCGGCTCGCTGCCGCCGTCGCGGCTGGCGTCGGCCTGGTCTGCGCCGGGACACCCACGCACGCCTATACCGTCTATGTCTCGAACGAGAAGGGCAACTCGCTGACCGTAATTGACAGCGAGACGCTGGAAGTGTTGGAGACCGTCCCCGTGGGCCAACGCCCGCGCGGCATCACGCTCACCAAGGACGGCAGCAAGCTCCTGATCTGCGCGAGCGACGAGGACACCGTGCAGGTGCTCGATGTGGCAAGCCGCAAGATCGTGGGTGACCTGCCCTCGGGACCCGATCCCGAATTGCTCGACATCCATCCTTCGGGAAGCCCGGTCTATATCGCCAACGAAGACGATAATCTGCTCACTGTGATCGACCTCGCAAACGAGAAGGTTCTGGCCGAGGTGGAGGTGGGCGTTGAGCCGGAAGGCGTCGGCACAAGCCCCGACGGCAAGACCGTGGTGGTCACGTCGGAGACCACCAACATGGCGCATTTCATCGACGCCGAGACCTACGAGATCGTCGACAACGTGCTAGTGGGGACGCGCCCGCGCTTTGCCGAGTTCACCGCCGACGGCACGAAGCTCTGGGTGACCTCCGAGGTGGCCGGGACCGTGTCGGTCATCGACGCCGCCACCCGCAAGATCGTGAAGGTAATTGGCTTCGAGATCCCGGGAGTCCAGCCCGAGTATATCCAGCCGGTCGGCGTGCGCGTCACGCGCGACGGCTCTAAGGCTTTCGTGGCGTTGGGTCCGGCCAACCGCGTTGCGGTGATCGACCGCAAGACTCTAGAGGTGGAGAAATATCTCCTGGTGGGCAAGCGGGTGTGGCAGCTTGCCTTCACGCCCGACGAGACGCTGCTGTTCGCCACCAACGGCAACAGCAACGATGTGTCGGTGATCGACGTTCAGAGCCTCAAAGTGATTAAGTCCATCCCGACAGGCAACGCGCCGTGGGGCGTCGCCATCTCGCAGGATTGATT
Organism: uncultured Alphaproteobacteria bacterium; assembly: GCA_963821255.1. Lineage (GTDB taxonomy): Bacteria > Pseudomonadota > Alphaproteobacteria > Rhizobiales > Methyloligellaceae > Methyloceanibacter. Next base: position 29,869 of record CAWGCX010000014.1, read on the forward strand.
CACAAAACTCAGCCGGGCTTGTCCATGCTGCGCGTGGCCAAGCTCATGGTGGGCAATGCGCCAAGATGTGACTTCAAATAAAGCGATACCCGGCCTCTCGGTGCACCGTGCCTGGATGAAAGATACCAGGGCTTGTTTCTCCGCCGTCAAACGAGGGCACACACACGGGCGCTGTGGCCCGTCAACATCGCCGAAGGGTGCGAAGGTCGCATATTCGATGGCGAATTAATGGACGGAAGAACACCAACGTCCGCTTGGGGCCAATAGCAGACTTTTGATTGAAGCATTCCGGGTCACTGGTGTTTCGGAGGCATTCAACCGGATAAGGCGCAGCGCATAGGCATCGGCACAATCTTGACTGGGAACTGAAAGGTCGGGAGGCGCTCCATGATTCACCAAAAGCTTGGCAGCAGAGGTCCTGAGGTCTCTGCAATCGGTCTCGGCTGCATGGGCATGTCAGACCTTTATGGCCCTGCCGATCGCGGCGAAAGCATCGCCACGGTCCATGCCGCGCTTGATGCCGGCATCACGCTGCTGGATACCGGCGACTTCTACGGCATGGGCCACAATGAGATGCTGATCAACGAGGCGCTCAGCGGTCGGGACCGTTCCTCCGTGATCATCAGCGTCAAGTTCGGTGCGTTGCGCGACTTGGTCGGAAATTGGATTGGCTACGACGCGCGACCCGCAGCGGTGAAAAACTTCCTCGCTTATTCGCTTCGTCGGCTCGGAACCGATTACATCGATATCTATCGTCCTTCGCGTCTCGATCCGAGCGTGCCCATCGAAGAGTCGATCGGTGCAATCGCTGAGATGGTGAAAGCGGGGCATGTTCGGTATATCGGCCTTTCAGAGGTTAGCGCCGACACTATTCGTCGTGCGAACGCCGCTTATCCGATCAGCGATCTGCAAATCGAATATTCTCTGATCTCGCGGGGGATCGAGAGCGAGATCCTTCCCACCTGCCGGGAGCTTGGGATCGGCATCACCGCCTATGGCGTGCTCTCGCGCGGACTAATCAGTGGTCATTGGTCGAGAGCGCGCCAAGGTGAGCACGATTTCCGCGCCGCGAGCCCGCGTTTCCAGGGCGAGAATTTGGAGGTGAACCTCGCCCTGGTCGAGAAGCTGCGAGCCATCGCGGAGAATATCGGGGCCTCGGTGGCGCAGGTCGCCATAGCATGGGTCGCGGCGCAGGGATGCGATATTGTCCCGCTCGTCGGCGCGCGGCGACGCGATCGTCTAGCCGAGGCCCTGGGCGCCCTTAATGTGAAACTGTCCCCCGACGATCTTGGGGCGATCGCGAAGGCCCTCCCACCGGGTTCAGCGGCAGGCGAACGCTATCCTGCGGCCGCGCTCGCGCATTTGGACAGTGAGAAGCGGCGCTTGCGGGGTTAACGCTTATCCGGGGCTGACAGCCTCGCCTCACGCTATAACACCGGTTCGTCTTCCGAATGTCCGCCTTGGGTCATTAGCGGACATGGCGAGCGGACTAGTAGGGCGCGGCGAACTCCTCTAGCCAAAAGCCCTTCTACGGCCGGTATTGCCAAGCTGTCGTGTGACGTTAGGACCATCAAGATTTTTCATATGATCGTCCATCAAAGTCTGATCACGAAAGGCTAGGCATATTGTCGGCCCTTCCTCGAAATGATCATCCCTTCTTTTGGTGCCCAATAGCCCATACGTAGGCTGAAACCGCGGCGAGGTCCTGATCTGATAAAGGGACGCCGCCAAAGGGTGGCATCGCGCCTAAATGCTGCTTCGGTTTTAACACTCCGTTTTTAACAATATTAGTGATGCTCTGAAGGCTGCCGTCGCCCCAAAGCCACATGCCATTCGTGAGATTGGCGCCGACGGGTGTGCCGATGCCATCCTTCCCATGACAACCCCCACAGGTTCCACCGCCAACCTCGCCGTGGAATACCTTCTTGCCGAGTGCGACCTGTTCCGCCGTCGACCCAGGCGGCACAGGAAGGTTGGCAATAGCGCCAGCATCGGGATGCACGCCCTCAGGCGGAAGAGCGCTAGGCGAGGCCTTGGCTTCGGTGGATGGCGCGGGTGCGGCCTCAATTGGGGCATTGGGGTCACCGTTATAAGTTACGCGCCAGATCCGGCCGGCCTTATCATCGGCAATATAAAGGGCGCCATCTGGTCCGACCGCGAGACCTGACGGACGATGAGCCGCTGCGCCGGGGTCTTTGTTGGCGCCTGCAAAACCATCGGCAAAGACGATATAGTCACCAGAAGCCTTGCCGTCGGAGAGCGGCTGGAACACGATATTGTATCCGCCTTGGGGAGCAGGGGCGCGATTCCACGAGCCATGGAAGGCGATGAAGGCGCCGCCTTGATATGCCTTCGGGAAGTGCGACCCCTTGTAGATTTTGAGATCGTTCGGCGCCCAGTGGGCTGGCAGCGCCGCAATTGGCGGCTCGAATTTTTCACAATCACCGATTTTCATGCCGTCGCCGCCGTACTCCGGCGCCAGCACGCGCTTTTTCCGCATACCGTCGTAATAGCAAGTCGGCCAGCCGTAATCGGCTCCCTCCTTCAAGATTATCACTTCTTCGGCGGGGAGTTCGAAGCCTTGCTCCGCCGTGTACAATTCTGGCCAGTCCTCGCGCAGCTGGTCGCGTCCATGCTGGGTGAGAAAAAGGCGACCGGACGTGTCGAAGTCGAAACCCTCGCCGTTCCGTATTCCGCTGGCGTAGCGTTCTTTAGCTGAGAAGACTTGATCGGTCTTGTTGGCGTCATAGCGCCAAATTCCTGCATGCTTATCGAGCTCGGGGCAGGGATCAATGCCTGGCGAATGCGGCATGCGGTTCTCCTTTTCGCACGCATTCGTGGTCGCGCCCATGGAAACGAAGAGATTGCCTTGAGCATCGATAGCAAATGGATGCATCGGGTGATCGCCGTCGAGGGGCATTCCACTCAAGATCGTCTCGGGCTCGCCCGCGGGTTCAACCTGACCATCCTTGCGCTTGTAGCGGACAATCTTGTCGTCGATCTCGGCATAGAGCCAGTCCTTGTAGAGCCAAATACCGGTGCCGCCGTGGGCGTCCTCCGCGAAGGTCGGACCAAAGCGCACGTTAATGTCGGCTTTGCCACTTCCTTTCGTGTCCCTGAGTGCGATCAAGAATCCGCCCTCGTGCGGCTTGTCGTTTCCGTAGTACATGCCGCTCCAGGTGTTGACGTAAACAGTGTTGTCGGGTGTCACGACGAGTTGACGCGCGTGACCCACCTTGTCGGCAAAGACGGTCGCGCAGAACCCGCTCGGCAAACTCAAACCTGTGTCGGTGTCCTGACATCTCCGCTCTTCGCTGTAAGTGGGGATCGCCGTGGTCAGGCAAATCCCAAGCGAAAAAACGCCCACGCCAACGGTCCAACTGCAAAGCCGAGATAAACTCATGTTGCGACTCTCCTACTTGTCTTGGCTGGTGTCGTGACCGCCGGCACCTTGCATCGGCACGCTGATTATCTTGAACGGAAGATGCGGAGGCCCGCTCGTCGCCGGCTCGAAGAGGTGCGGCAGCTGATCCTCGGCGACCCACAAAGTCTGTCCAACAAGCGCCACTGACGTCGGTCCGGCAACACCGTCCTTGATCGTCTGGATGTCAACGGAATCACCGTCGACGCTGATCTTATCGACAGTTCCACCGCCCTCAGCCATGCCACTTTGCCGCGGTTATCTCTTCGGATAAGCCGTGAAAACGTAATCCTTCGCCTTCACGACCGCATGTACGCAACGCCGCACTTGGCGTCGTTCCTCTGTATTGACGTGTTGGGCGTGAAAGTGTCGGACGCGGCGTCATAGTAAAACTGGGCGTACCCCCAATTGCCGCCGTCCGCAAATAGCTTGCTGTCCCTCACCATGCAACCAAGGCCTAACAGGGTGCCCGGCACTACCGTCGACGGGTCTGAGGCCTCAACACTCTTTTCCGGCTTCCAATGGATCTTCACAATCTTGGCGCCGTCCGGCAAAGGCTTGCCGTTGCCGGGAATCCGCTGCGGTAGGCTTCGATCGTTGCCTGATTGGCAACGATCACATTGACCTTGTCGTCGCGGTGGCTAACCGCAAGGGCCGGCCAGTCTTCGCATCCCCTGCACTCGGACAGGGCGAGCCCACCCGGCACTTGCAAAACGTATTTATCCTGCGCGGAAATGGCAGCGCCACTCAACACGAGGACTACGGCCGGACTCAAATGCAGCAGCCAGGATGGAATTTTCGTCATATCCCATTCCTCCCGCGGTTGGGGTACGCCATACATTATGCCGCAACTACGAACGGCGTGCACCAACGTCGGCCAGGGGACCGTGAGGCGATCCTGGCCGGAATTGCCACAGAAGGGTTCGGCATGCTCGCGCAGAAGCTTTCGCACTCATTGAATAAGTGCGTCAGTTCGCAAAAGCGCGCGCTCGGGACCGCCGCCAGGACCTATGTGGATTTTGCATTGCTCCATCCCGGATATTTCCGGGTGATGTTCCGCTCAGACGTGGTGCCGATCGAGAACTATCCCGAGGCGTTGCACAGTGCCGACGCCGCGTTCGGCGCGCTTGTGCGGACCATCGACAGGAGATTTGCAGGCAAGCCGCCAGAGGTTCGGCGCAATCTCGCTTTTACTTGCTGGGCATTTATGCACGGCCTCGCCACGCTCCTTCTCGATGGCCCGCTCACGCGCCGCGCCGGTAATTCAAAGGGGCGGCAGGAAGAGCTAGCAGGCAAGGTGATCAGCGCGTTTACACGCCAGCTGGGCAAGAACAACATGTGATTCCAGAGACAAGTCGAACCCAGAAGGCAGGGCCCCGGTGACATTACTCTTTTGCTGCAAGACGCTAGTGTCAGGGGACGAGCGACCTTATGAAAACTCAAGGAAGCCATTCTGGCGCGCCAGGATGCCTTCATCGCGGCGCTCGACGCCGATTTCGGCCACAGGGCGCGCCAAGAGTCCCTAATGTTCGACTTGGGGTGTCCGCTATGCATCAGAAGCGGACATCATGACACCCAATTGCGAAGTCCGCTTAGTGCCACAAGCGGACATCACGCGGCCCTGGCCTTCGATGAGTTCGACTGGCTTAGAAAGAAACGTGCTCCCCATGCAATGCCTCTGGCAGTTCTGATCCTGGCCTGACATGTAGACCATTGGAATTTCGGGATGCGCTTACTGGGACTGCTGGCGCCAAACGCCGTCGACGTCACCGAAGTGAAAGCCCTTCTGCTTGCCCATCTGTTCGACGATGCAAACTGAAAGCCCCCTGCCCGTGCGTGACGCCGAAGAGCAGATGGTTCTGGTCGATGCCGACGATAAAGTCATCGGCACGGCGGGAAAGCTCGCGGTGCATAGAATCGGCGCCCTTCACCGTGCCTTTTCTGTCGTCATCTGGGACCGGTCCGGCCGCCAGCTCATCCAGAAGCGAGCGCGCGGCAAATATCACTCGGGCGGGCTCTGGACGAATGCCTGTTGCGGCCACCCGCGCCCCGGCGAGGACATCGCCGCAGCCGCGCTCAGGCGCCTCGAGGAAGAGATGGGCATCGCTTGCCCCCTCGAAAGTCTCGGCACCATCCACTACCGCGCGGAGCTCGATGGCGGCCTATGGGAGCACGAGCTGGTTCACGTGTTCCGCGGGACTTACGAAGGCCTTGTGGCGCCCCATCCCGCCGAAGTCGAGAACTATTGCTGGGCGCGCCTGGAAAATCTGCGCGACAGCATCGCCGAGGACCCGAAAGCCTTCAGCGTCTGGTTCCGGCAATATGTCGCCGCGCAATGGCCCATGGCGCTCGCCGCGCCGGAGGGCTAGGCCCAGACTAGCTCTGCGCATCGCGCGTTTTGCGGATGCGACTTTCCACAAGCAGGGCAATGCCGGGAATCGCCAAGGAGCGCAAAACACCAGCGAAAGTGTTAGGCCTTCGGCGGAGGCACCCGTCCGTGTTAAGAGGCACTATAGCAGTAGGGCCGGTCCGGAGCAGGCCGCATCGAACGGGATTTTCGAGAAGCAGGGCAGAGCTTTTCCTGAGGGGGGGACCGTGATTCGACGCAACGCCACGGCGAATAGCGGCGCGGTTCGCGTTTCGCTCGTCATCCTTGCGACGATTTTCACGATCGCGGGCGTCTACTATGCGAGCTCGATCTTCGCCCCACTGACCTTCGCGCTGCTCGTGCTGGCGCTGGTCTGGCCGCTGCAGCAATGGCTCGAGGAGCGCATGCCGCAATCGGCGGCGCTCTTCATCACGCTTCTCGTGACGATCGTTTTTGTCCTGGTGTTCGCCTCGATGATCGCCTGGGCGCTGAGCGGCATCGCCGGGTGGCTGCTCGACAACGTCGCGCGGTTCCAGACCCTCTACAAGCAAGCCACGGACTGGCTCGAGGAGCACGGCATCTTCGTCGCCGGCATTCTCTCCGAGCGCTTCGACGTGCTGTGGCTCATCCGCCTCTTCCAGGAGGTCGCGCGGAGACTCAACCGGCTCGCGGGCTTCGCCATTTTGGCGTTCGTGTTCCTCATGATGCTGCTGCTCGAGGTCGACGCCTTTCGCCGCAGGATCACCGCGCTCGGCAAGGACATCGGGCCGAAGCTCGTGGCCGCGATCGCCGAGAGTGCCGACAAGTTCCGCAAGTACATGCTGGTGCGCACGCTGTTGAGCCTCGTCACCGGGCTCGCGGTGTGGGGTTTCGCCGAGCTCATGGGCGTGCAGCCCGCTTTCGCTTGGGGGCTGCTTGCGTTCGCGCTGAACTACATCCCGTTCGTCGGGTCGTTTGTGGCGACCATCCTGCCGGGCGTGTTCGCGCTCGCGCAGCTCGAATTCCTGGCAGACCATCACGCTCGTCATCATCGGGCTGGCCTGCATCCAGTTCGTGCTCGGCAATTATGTCGAGCCGCTGGTCGCGGGCGCGGCGCTCTCCATCTCGCCCTTCGCCGTGGTGTTCGCCGTGTTCTTCTGGGACTCTTCTGGGGCATACCCGGCGCCTTTATCGGTGTGCCCATCCTGATCGCGCTCATGACCATCTGCGAGAAATTCCCCGCGAGCCGCTGGGCCTCGGACCTCTTCTCGGGCGAGCCGCCGGGGCGCGTGGCGAAGAAGGCTCGGGATCATCCTGCTCAATTCCAACGCCGACACGCATTTCTCCTTCACCAACGCGCTCGGCATGGTGACCGCCGAGCAGATGAAAGGCGTCGAGATCGCCTGCAACGCCTACCCCGGCGCTTGCTGGATCATCGCGCTGCATCATCACGTCATCGAATACCCTTGGGCGGCCAAGGCGTTGTCCGAGCGCATCGGCACAGCGCTGATCAACGGCAATTGGTTCGTGCGCGTCCTCCAGCCTTTGACCGGGCGCGCGGTCCTCATGCATGGCCACCGGCATGTGGACTGGATCGGCGAGATTGCGGGCATTCCGATCGTCTCGGCCCCCTCCCCCGTTATGGAAGTGACCGATGAATACGATACGGCCTTCTACATTCACACTTTGGCCATAGGGTCCGACGGACAACTGCGGCTGCTCAAGCCCGAGCGCATCGTGGTGAAGGGCGAGCGCGAGGCGGCCGCCAAGCCCCGCGCCGCCAAGGCCGGATAGGAACGACATGGCATATCGCGACCCGCTTCTCGTCGACTTCGCGCTCCAGGGCGGCGGCTCGCATGGCGCTTTCACCTGGGGCGCGCTCGACCGCCTGCTCGAAGAGAAGTGGCTCAAGATCGACGGCATCTCGGGCACGTCTGCCGGCGCCATGAACGCCGCGGTGCTCGCCGACGGTCATGCCAAAGGCGGTGCGGACGGCGCGCGCGAGGCGCTCGAGACTTTCTGGCGAGAGGTCTCGCGCGCCGGCATGATGAGCCCGCTCAGGCGCACCCCGCTCGACATGGCGCTCGGCCGCTGGACGCTCGACTTCTCTCCGGGCTTCATCGCCATGGACCTGATGGCCCGGCTCTTCTCGCCCTACGAGCTGAACCCGGCCGGATTGAACCCGCTCCGCTCGATCCTCGCCAATTGCGTCGATTTCGACCGTCTCTCCCGCGCGCCGATCAAGCTCTTCGTCACCGCGACCAATGTGCGCACCGGGCGCGGGCGCGTGTTCCGCAATCCCGACATCACGCCCGACGCGTTGCTTGCCTCGGCCTGTCTGCCGACCATGTTCCAGGCCATCGAAATCGACGGCGAGGCTTATTGGGATGGCGGCTATTCCGGCAATCCCACCATGACGCCGCTCGTGCGCGAATGCAACTCGAAGGACACGATCCTGATCGCCATCAATCCGATCGAGCGCGCGGGCACGCCGCGCACCGCGCGCGACATCTTGAACCGGCTGAACGAGGTCTCCTTCAACACCGCACTCGTCAAGGAGCTGCGCATGATGGCGCTTCTCCGGCAGGTCGCGGACCCCGGCCATTCCGAGGGCAAGCTCTGGGCCGACATGCGCATCCATCTTGTGCGCAGCGACCCGCTGGCGGAGCTCGGCTATTCCTCGAAGCTCAACGCCGAGTGGGAGTTCTTCTGCATGCTGCGCGACAAGGGACGCGAAGTGGCCGAGGACTTCCTCAAGCGGCACGGAAGCGATCTCGGCCGCCGCTCCTCGATCGACCTCGACACGCTGCTCGAAGGCGTCTGACGCGATGGGCCTGTTCGGCATCCTGCTCGGCCTTACGCTGCTCATGCTGTTTTCGTTTCGGGGATGGAGCGTGCTGCTTCTCGCGCCGACTGCGGCGCTGATCGCCGCGCTTTTCTCCGGAGAGCCTCTGCTCGCGCATTGGACGCAGACCTTCATGGGGGGCGCGGCGGGCTTCATCGCGCAGTTCTTCCCGCTGTTCCTGCTCGGCGCTCTGTTCGGCAAGCTGATGGATGATAGCGGCGCCGTGTCCTCAATCGCGGGCGCCATGAGCGATTGGTTCGGACGCGAGCGCGCGATTCTCGCCGTCGTGCTGGCGGGCGCGCTCGTGACGTTCGGCGGCGTGAGCCTGTTCGTCGCCTTCTTCGTGCTGGCACCGATGGCGAAGACGCTGTTCCGGTTGGCCTCCATCCCGCGGCGGCTAATGCCGGCGGCGATCGCGCTTGGCACCTCGACCTTCACGATGTCGGCGCTTCCGGGTACGCCGTCGATCCAGAACGCGATCCCGATGCCTTTTTTCGGCACCACCACCTTCGCAGCACCCGGCCTCGGCCTGATCGCATCTGTCATCATGCTCGGCTTCGGGCTTTGGTGGCTCGCGCGCGCCGAGCGGCTGGCGCGGCTCGCGGGCGAGCCTCCGGGCGTCGATCTCGGCCTCTCGACCATGCCGATCCTGGAGGATCAGGCTTTGCGCGAGCGCGCCACCACGGCGAGCGCCTTCGATCCCGCCGAAATCCCGCATGGCCACAACGCCGATTCCAGCCCGCCCTTCTGGCTCGCCATCCTCCCGATTGCCGTCGTCATCGGCGTGAACTTCCTGATGAGCATCGTGGTGCTGCCGCGCCTCGACACGTCTTACCTCGCCGAGCCACGCTTCGGCGCAACACAGCTATCGGCGGTCGGTGGCGTGTGGGCCGTGGTCGTGGCGCTTCTGGCCGGCATCCTTGTGCTGGTCGCGACCGACTGGAAGCGGCTCACCGCGTTGCGCGAAAGCGTGGACGCTGGCGCCAACGCCTCCGTGCTGCCTGCGCTGAGCGTCGCGAGTCTTGTCGGTTTCGGCGCGGTCGTGGCCGCGCTACCGGCTTTCGCCGCAGTGCGCGACGCGGTGCTTTCGATCGGGGGCGGGCCGCTCGTCTCGCTCGCCGTCGCCACCAATGTGCTCGCGGCGCTCACGGGCTCGGCTTCGGGCGGCCTCATCATCGCACTCGAAGCGCTTGGCGACACCTATATGCAGCTCGCCGCGGAGCAGGGCATCGACCCAGCGCTCATGCATCGCGTGGCTGTGATCGGCGCGGGCACGCTCGACAGCCTGCCGCATAACGGCGCTATCGTCACGCTGCTCGCGGTCTGCGGCGCCACCCACCTCACCAGCTATTTCGATATCTTCATGGTGGCGATCATAGGCGCGCTCCTCGCGCTCGCCGCCGTGATCGTGCTCGGCACGATGTTTGGCTCGTTCTGAGCCGCCAAATGCAAAGGCCCGCGGCTCCGATCAGAACCGCAGGCCTGCTTTTCCTAGACGAAAATCCGCTTTCGCGCTCAGCTCTTCACGCGGAACGCCCAGATGATCAGCGCAACGCCTTCGATCAGCAGCAGGATGCCGAACACGAAGGGTACTGCGAGCGCCGCGTTGAGCGGCGAGCTCAGCAGCAGAACACCGATGATCGTGCTGATGACGCCCAAGATGAAGGAGCCGATGCCGCCTCCGGCAAACCCGCCGATGATGCCGATAATGCCCATCACGAGCGAGAGAACCCCGAGATAGATGGCGACCGAAGTCGGCAGGACGATCGCCGTCGCCACCGGGTGGTTCAGCACGATGATGCCGGCCACGATGCCGAGGATGCCGATCAGCAGCGACCAGTACCAGGGCACCGAGCGGTCGACGAATACGCGCACGAGCTCGAGCACGCCGATGAAAAGCAGGTAGAAGCCCAGAAACACCGCGAGCGCGAGTAGCGTTGCCACGGGATTGGTCAGGAGCAATATACCGAAGATGATGGCGGCGATTCCCTCGAGCAGGAAGATCCACCAGACATCGGATTGCTGCACATGCCTGACGGCTGTAGCCATGATTTGCCCTCCCCATTTGTTTCACCGCCGGTCCGGGCGGGCGCGGCGCTCCCCGCAATTCGGTTCCCAGTTGACAGGGCGCAAGTTTACACCTTTGAGGAAGAAAGAGAGTGACGTTTTCGGCCAAGCCGGTCGAGACTTTGGCCTAGTTGTGGATTGAAATTTCATGGGAATTCCTGTGATCGAGAAAGTCGTTTCCGTGGCCCCGGAATGGGCGCCGCAAAAGGCGGTGTGGATGGCCTGGCCCTGGGACACGCGCGAGTGGGACGGCGACCTTGCCGCGCCCCGCAGCGACGTCGCGGCGCTGGTGCGCGCGCTTTCGCCGCATGTGTGCGTGCGCGTGCTCGCGAACGGCGCGGAGGCCGAGGCTTCGACGCGGGCGGCGCTTGGGGACTGCGCGGAGATCGTGCCGGCCCGCTATGGCGACATCTGGCTGCGCGACACGGGGCCCATCTTCGCGCGCGACGAGCGGGGACCTGTCGCGTTGCGCTTCAGGACCAATGGGTGGGGCGGCAAATATCTGCTCGAGGGCGACGAGACGGTGGGCGACGACATCGCGCGGGCTTCCGGCGCGCCCATGCGCCGCTTCGATTTCGTGCTGGAAGGCGGCGCGGTCGAGCATGACGGTGAAGGCACATTGCTCACGACGCGCGAAACGCTGCTCAACGCCAATCGCAATAGCTGGAACCAACGCAAGGCGGAAGCGGCGCTGCGCCACGCTTTTGGCGCACGCAAGATCATCTGGCTCGACCGGGGGCTCGCGAACGACCACACCGACGGGCATATCGACAATCTCGCCCGCTTCGTAGGGCCTGGCCGCGTCGCGTGTCAGGCGCCCGCGGGCCCCGACGACCCGAACGCCGATCTCTTCGAGGAAATTGCCGAAATGTTAGCAGGCACGACCGACGCGCGCGGGCGGAAGCTCGATATCCTCCGCATGCCGAGCCCCGGCCGCGTGCTCGGCGCATCGGGCGAGGCTGTCCCTGCCTCGCATATGAATTTCGTCATCGCCAACGGCGTCGTGGTTGTGCCGGTCTACGGTACGCCGAGTGCCGAGCCCGCAAGCGCGGCGTTGCAGGCCGCCTTCCCGGACCGCGCAGTGATCGGCCTTCCCTCGCGCGGGCTGCTCGGCGCGGGCGATGCAGGTGGCGGCTCCTTCCACTGCATCACTCTCAACGAGCCGCTCTGATGGCAAAGCGCACACTCAAGGTCGCTGCGATCCAGGCGAGCTTCGGCCCGGACATGGCGGCCAATATCGCGAAGGTCGAGAAGCTCGTGCGCCACGCGGCGAAGGGCGGCGCGCAAGTGATCCTGCCGCCCGAACTGTTCCAGGGTATCTACTTCCCGACGCGGCAGGACCCGAAATGGTTCGCGACCGCCTACCCTGCGCGCGAGCATCCTGTGGTCAAGGCGATGCAAGCTCTCGCCGAGAAGCTGAAAGTGGTCATCCCCGTCTCGTTCTTCGAAAAAGATGGCCCGCGCCATTACAACAGCGTGGCGATCGCCGACGCGGGCGGCGAGATCTTGGGACTCTACCGCAAGAGCCACATCCCCGACGGGCCGGGCTATCAGGAGAAATACTATTTCCGTCCCGGCGACACGGGCTTCAAGGCGTGGCGCACCAGGCTCGGCACGATCGGCGCCGGCATCTGCTGGGACCAATGGTATCCGGAGGCCGCGCGCGCCATGGTGCTCGAAGGCGCCGAGATCCTGCTCTACCCTTCCGCCATCGGGTCCGAGCCCTATGACGCGACGCTCGACACGCACAGACAATGGCAGCGCGCCATGCAGGGCCATGCGGTGTCGAACGCCGTGCCGGTCGTGGCGGCGAACCGCATCGGCCTCGAGGAGAATGACGGCGCGAGCCAGCGCTTCTACGGCCATTCCTTCATCGCCGATCATCGCGGCGAGATCGTCGCCGACCTTGGCGAGACCGAGGAGGGCGTAGCGGCGCACAGCTTCGACCTCGACGAGATCGCAAGCTACCGCGCCGACTGGGGCTTCTTCCGCGACCGCCGCCCGGACCTCTACGCCAAGAGCCTGGGCTAAGCGGCGCTACTTGGCCCCTGCCGCGACATTTCGTGCGGCTGCCACCTTCGTGCGCTCGGGGCTTACAGGCCTCACGTTTTCGATGATGAATCTGCTCTTCGGCCGCGCCGGGATACGCGAAAGCCTGATGCTCAGATCCTGCGGGGGCACGTCGTAGCGCATCTCGCGCGCCAGCATCTCGATCCCCACGCGCGCGAGCGCAACGGTGACGTCCTCGCCCGGACAGCGATGGCCGGTCCGCACGTCGCCGCCGCCTTGCGGCACGAACGAGAAGGGGCAGACCTCGCGCTTCAGGAAGCGGTCTGGGTCGAACGAGGTCGCGTTACGATGGCTGCGCGGATCGATATTCGTGCCGTACAGATCGAGCACGACCCACTCGCCTTTGGCGAAATGCTTGTTGTGCCAGTCGAACGGCTCGCGCACCCTCCCCCCGATATACGCAAAGAACGGACAGAGCCGGCGCACCTCCTGTGCGAAAGCTTCCGCATAGGCGCGATCGCCTGCCCGCAGACGCTGGTGACGCTCGGGCTTCTCGTGCAACATTAGCGCGCCATAAACGACGTAGCGCGCGACTGCCACGCTCGCGCGGAGCACGTTGATCAGCTCCACGGCCGCCGCATTTAGCTCTATCGGTTCGCCGTTCAGCTCACGGTGAAATGCGATGATCCTCGCCGGCGAGTCGGCGCGCGTTTCGATCTCGCCCGTACGGACGCGATGGATGACGTCCCTCGCCCATCGTTCGGTTCCCCTGCGCAGGAACAAGCCCCACCATGCGCGCGGGCCGAGCGTGCCGCTTCCTTCGATCATGGCGGCGAACTCGCGCGTCCTGGCCTTGGCCTCGTGCTCGCTGAGCGGCACGGCGGCCCAAGTGCAGGCAATGCGGGTGAGCACCTCGCACGTCTCGTCGAACAGCACGATCCGGCCGCGCGCCTGCCAATCCGCGATGCGCGCGCGCCATTCCTTGCGCGCGATCTCTTCGAGCCGAGCGATCTGCGGTGGCGTCGCCAGCGCGAGGAACATGTCCTTGCGATGCCGGAGCGCCGCACCGTCGAGCATCTGCACGCTGTCGAAGTCCTGCAGCAGCATGAGCGTCATGACCGGCATAGCGCCGACTCGCGTGAACCTGCCCGGCGCATAGAACATGCGCGCGGCATCCTCGCCCACCACACAGGTCGCGCTTTGCAGCATGGCCCGCGTGGTAAAGGCATCGCTGCCAAATCGCTCGCAGCGCCGCCTGATGAAGTCGTAACCCTGGAGCAACGCTGCCAGAGTGGCATCGAGGGTCTTGTCGTTTGCGATTTCCGTCTTGGTGGCGCGGTTCGGCATGGCAACGAAAGTCTTGCGCGAAATCTGTCCAAACAAAGGCAAAGTTTCGCGGATTTCGATTAGGGTTACCTCCCTTAACGCAGCAGCCTCACAGATAGCTCCACCACCATTCCTTGCGCCGCGCCTTGACGTCGGCAAACCAGCGGCAGAGCGGGTAGAGCAGCGCGAGCACCAAGAGCCACGCGAGATAGACGCCGGGAAGCCCAAGCCCGATCTCGGGCCCGCGCGCCGCGAACACGCCCGTCATCGCGAAGGCCGCGACGATTGCGAGCGCGTGAATCAGATAGAGGTGCACGACATAGTAGAAGAACGGCACGCGCCCGAACGTCGCGAGCCAATCCGCGATCCGCCCGCGCGCATGCTCGAAGGCCGCAAGCAGCATCAGTGAAGGCCCGAGCGTCATCATCAGGAACAGGAGCGACGGCGGATATTTCTCCGTGTTGATGAAGGAGAGAATTGTCGCAAGCGGCATCGCCTGCACGCTCCACGGCGCCGGGTCGCCGTAGAGATTGATGGCGCGCAGCAGCACGAAGCCGATGGTGACGCCCGCGCCGAGCTGATAAAGGCGGCGCCGGCGCGTCTTAGGATCGAGCAGCATCGTGGGTCCGAGCAGATAGCCAGCGGCCAACACGCCCGCCCAGGGGATGAGCGTGTAGAGCACAAAGACCCTGACGGTCTCGGTGATCTGGATGCGGCCCGGGTCGTGCAGCACGCGCCAGAGCGGCGCGGCCGCGCCGAGATCCTCAGCGCGGACCCCGTCGAACAGGTTGTGGCCGAAGATCATGCCGAGCGCGACCACGGCGATGACCCAACGCGGCAGCCAGATGAGCGCGGCAAGCACCAGCATGGAGGCGCCGATCACCCAGATCACGCCCGCGCCGAGACCCCGGTAAAAGGACGGGTCGAAGCCCCAGGCGAAATTGATCAGGGTGAACTCGATCAGGATCAGCCAGAGCGCGCGCGTGAAGAGGAAGCGGCTGAGCTCCGCCCTGCCCCGTCCGCGTCGGTAGAGATAGGCCGAGATGCCCGACAGGAGGACGAAGGCTGGCGCGCAAAAATGAGTTATCCACCGCGTGAGGAAGAGCGCCGGCTCCGTCACGTCGCGGGGGTTGAAGGGCCCGTTTGCGAAGAAGTCACGCGTGTGGTCGAGCGCCATCAGCGCCATGACCAGCCCGCGCAGCACGTCGATTGAGGCGATTCTGCCGCTTGCGGCGAAAATGTCTGGCGTAGACGGACCGCTATGAGGCTTAATCCGGCCGCGAACGTCCACAGAGTCGCTCACTTGCACCCCATTCAGATGGCCAGCTCGCCTCAACAGACTTCAGCCGAATTGTCGACCGACCCTGCGTTCTTCGCGCTGCTCGCGGGAAGCTATGAGCGGCTCGTCGGAGCGCCGCTCGTTCAGCAAGCAGCCGATGCAGCTTGGTTATACCGCGACGCTCCCTTCGCCGTCCTCGCGCACGACACGAGCGCCGACCCGCGCTTCATCTACGCCAACAAGGCCGCGCAAGCCTGTTTCGGCCATTCCTGGGACGAGTTCCTCGCGCTCCCCTCGCGGCTTTCGGCCGAGCCGCAAGACCGCGCCGAACGCCAGGAGTTGCTCGATGCGGTCGCGCGCGACGGCTTCCATACTGGCTATCGGGGCCTGCGCGTCGGCAAGGGCGGGCGGCGCTTCCTCATCGAGAACGGCGTGGTCTGGGAATTGATCGATTGCGCCGGCACGCGGCACGGCCAAGCCGCAACCTTCACGACATGGCGGGATGTCGGTGCATGAGCGAGCGTGAGCCGTTGATCTTCATCGTCTCGGGCGAGACGTCAGGCGACAATCTCGCCGCGCGCCTGATGGCGGCGCTCAAGGCCGAAACCGGCGGCCGCGTGCGCTTCGCCGGCGTCGGCGGTCCGCAAAGCGAGAAACAGGGTCTGCAAAGCCTGTTCCCCATGAACGAGCTTTCGCTGATGGGCCTCGCCGAGGTCTTGCCGCATTTGCCGCTTCTCGCCAGGCGCCTGAATGAGACCGTCGCGGCGGCGCGCGCGCTGAAGCCCGACGCCGTCGTCACCGTCGATTCACCCGATTTCTGCCTCCGTGTCTGCGAGCGCCTGCACCGGTCGGGCTTCCTGGCGATTCATTATGTCGCGCCGCAGCTTTGGGCGTGGCGGCCGGGCCGCGCGCGCAAGCTCGCGACCAAGATCGATCACCTGATGGCATTGCTCCCCTTCGAGGTGCCGTTCTTCGCGCAATATGGTGTGACGTGCAGCTATGTCGGGCATCCGGCCATCGAGTCGGGCGCGGGACGCGGCGACGGGCGGGGCTTCAGGAAGCGACATAATCTGCCGCAGGACGCGACGCTGCTCTGCGTCATCCCCGGCTCTAGGCCAGGCGAAGTGCACCGCATGCTGCCGATCTTCGCCGATGCGATCGGGCTGCTCAGGGCACGGCACCCAGACCTCCATATGGTCATCCCCGTGGTGCACAACGCAGAGGAAGCCGTGCGCGAGGCCACGCGCGACTGGCCGTTGCCGGTGTTGCTGCTGACCGATTTGAGCGAGCGGTTCGATGCGTTCGCGGCTTCGGACGCGGCGATGGCGAAGTCGGGCACGGTGTCGCTCGAGCTTGCGCTCGCCGGCGTACCAATGGCGGTCGGATATCGGGTCAGCCCGGCCACCGCCTTCATTGCCCGGCGCTTGATCAACGTCGAGCATGCCTCTCTCGCGAACTTGCTCACGGGGCGCGCGATCATTCCCGAGTTCATCCAGGAGAACTGCACGCCACAAAATCTCGCCGAGACCGTCGAAGCTCTGCTGAAGCCTGGCGAAGCGCGCGAGGCCCAGCGCGCCGGATTTCGCGAGGTGATCGAGGTGCTCGGCGATCCCGAGCCGCCGCCGAGCGTCCGGGCCGCGCGCGTCGTGCTCGACCTTATCCGCGCAAAGGCCTAAAAGTGAGCTGACTTATTCTCCGGCGCGGGTGTGCGGACCGAGATGCGCGTTCACCTGGCGGAGATGATCTTCGATGCTCTCGTTGATCCGGCTCGCCACGCGCAAGGCCTCGCTCCCCGCGCGGCCGTCGACCAGCGGCTTCCGCCCGGTCGCGATGCAATCGAGGAAGTCCTCGATCTCGTTGGCGAGGCTGTCCTGCTTCGGGATCTCGTGCGTCTCCGTCGCGATCGCCGCCAGCCCCTCGGTCATCGGGTCGCCGCGCAACCGATACCCGAAGATCTTCCCCTCGCCGAGATCGCAATTGAGATAGTGGCTGCGCCCGAACACGCGCATGCGCCGCTCGATCTTGTAGCTCACGCGGCTCGCCGTGACGTTGGCGACGCAACCCGACGCGAAGGTGATGCGCGCGTTGGCGATGTCGACATTGCGGCCAAGCACCGGCGTGCCCACCGCATCGACGCTCTCGACCGGCGAGTCGACCAGCCCGATGATCATGTCGATGTCGTGGATCATCAAATCGAGGACCACATCGACCTCCACGCCGCGATTGCGCCATGGCGCGATGCGGTAGCTCTCGAAATACAGCGGATCGGTCATCATCTGCGAAAGCGTGCGATAGGCGCTCGAGTAGCGCTCGATATGCCCGATCTGGAGCACGCGCCCACGCTCCGCGGCAAGCCGCGTCAGCGCGTCCGCCGTCTCGACGCTATGCGTGATCGGCTTCTCGACCAGGACATGGATGCCCGCTTCGAGCAGCGTACGCGCGACGTCGTAATGGAGCGGCGTCGGCACCGCCACGCTCGCCGCGTCGACCCGGCCGATGATGCTGGCGAGGTCGGGGACGGACTCGGCACCGAATTCCTCCGCGACCGCGCGGCCGCGCGCCGCGTCGGTATCGACCACCGCGACGAGCTTGGCGCGCGGGTTCTTTGCATAGTGGTTGGCGTGGAAGCGCCCGAAATAGCCGGTGCCCACGACGGCGGTGCGGATCGGGTCGGCCATCTTACTCTGCGGCGCGTGCCGCGCCCGCGCTCGCGGCGGCAACGGCCTCGCGCACGGTGCCGATGACGAGGTCTTGCATCGTGGCGCTGAGATAAGGATGCATCGGCAGGCTGATGACGCGCGAGGCAAGCCGCTCCGCGACCGGCAGGCCGCCAGGCGCTGTCGGGAACTCCCGAAAGGCCGGGAGCTGGTGCAGCGCGTGCACATAGTGGATGGCGGTCGGCACGCCGGCGGCGCGGCAGCTGCTCGCGATCGCATCGCGATGCTCGGTGACGATCGTGTATTGCGCCCAGACCGAGGTCGCGCCCGGCTTGAGCTCCGGCACCTTCACCACGTCGCGCAAGCCCGCGGCGTAACGGTCGGCGCATCTCTGCCGCGCCACGATCTCGTCCGGGAAGAGCCTGAGTTTCTCGCTGAGGATCACGGCCTGGATCGAATCGAGCCTGCTGTTCAGTCCGATATAAGCGCCTTCCGATCCGTCGGCCGCCTTGCCATGGCACCGGAGCGAGACGAGCAGCTTCGCCTTCTCCGCATCATCGAGGAAGATCGCGCCGCCGTCACCATAGCCGCCGAGCGGCTTCGACGGATAGAAGCTCGTGCCCGTATAGGGCGCGAGCGTGCCGACCTTCTTGCCATCGAGGCTCGCGCCGAAACTCTGTGCCGCATCCGCCAGAACGAGCAGGTTGTGCGCCTTGGCGACCGCGTGGATCGCGTCGTAGTCGGCCGGCTGGCCGTAGAGATCGACAGGGATGATGCAGCGGGGCGTGACGCCGCGTGCCTTGGCATCGCCGATCGCGGCTTCGAGGCTCGCGATGTCGATGTTGAACGTATCGGGGTCGATGTCGATGAAGACCGGGGTCGCACCCATCAGCACCGGCACCTCGGCCGTTGCGAGGAAGGTGAAAGCCGGCACGAAAACGGCGTCGCCCTGACCTACTCCTTCCGCCATCAGCACGAGCTGGAGTGCATCGGTGCCGTTCGCGCAAGTGACGACATGGCGCGCGCCGCAGAAGGCAGCGAGCTCACGCTCGAGCTCGGCGACCTGCGGCCCGAGAATGAACTGGCCGCTGTCCAGCACGGCGAGAATCGCGCGGTCGACGCGCTCGCCCATCCTTACGCGCTGGGCGGCAAGGTCGATGAAGGCAGGCATGTGCGGTGCGCCGTCTTTGCTCATGCGGTCTTCTGGCTCCCCGGTCATTCTACCTTGGAAAACGGCCGATCGAAGCCCACGTCCGCCAGCGGACTTTGGCCTGATTTCAATAATTTAGGCGATTTTCCCACGGAGCTGCGTCGCGCCCCCGGCGTGCGACTAGCACAGCGCACCCGAAGTTTCAAACCCGCGGGGCTGTCCAAGCGTCCTATCCGGCTGCCCCCTTGGGAAAGCGCCTGATCGGTGCTAGCGGAGTTCAGGTAATGATGGCCGTTCCGAACCTTGGCTGATTCTCCCTTGCCGGATCGCACCTTGCGCCATGCAGCTCGGCTCTGAAATCCTGCTTGCATCGAACCGGCTCGACGGCTTGCGCGTTGGCGTGCTCGCGAACCCCGCCTCAGTCGATCGAAGGTTCCGGCACATCGTCGATCTGCTCGCCGCCCCTCCCGACTTCAAGCTCTCGGCGATCTTCGGCCCGCAGCACGGTTTCCGTTCCGACCTTCAAGACAACATGATCGAGACGCCGCACGCGGACGACCCTAAGCGCGGCGTGCCGATCTTCTCGCTGTACAGCGAGACGCGCGAGCCGACGCCGGACATGCTCTCGCTCATCGACGTGCTGGTCATCGACATCCAGGATGTCGGCGCCCGCATCTACACCTTCATCTATACGATGGCGAATTGCCTCGCCGCGTGCGCGCGTGCGGGCGTGCCCGTTATTGTCTGCGACCGGCCCAACCCGATCGGCGGGATCGCGGTCGAAGGGCCGATGCTCGAGCCGGGCTACGAATCCTTCGTCGGGCAATATCCGATCCCGATGCGGCACGGCATGACGACGGCCGAGCTCGCCGAGTTCTTCAACGTGGAGTTCGGCCTCGCCGCCGAGCTTGAGCTCGTGCCGATGCAAGGCTGGTCGCGCGAGATGTATTTCGACGAGACCGACCTACCCTGGATCATGCCCTCCCCCAATATGCCGACGCTAGACACGGCGATCGTCTATCCGGGCACCGTGCTGTTCGAGGGCACGATGCTGTCGGAAGGCCGCGGCACCACACGCCCCTTCGAGCTGATCGGCGCGCCCTGGCTCGACGGCGACACGTTCGCCGCGCGGATGAACGATACTGGGCTCAAAGGCGCCTATTTCCGCCCCGCCATTTTCGAGCCGACATTTCAGAAGCACGCGCGCACGACCTGCGGCGGCTGCCAGATCCATGTCGTTGACAGGGAGGCATTCGAGCCGGTGCTTGCGGGTGCCGCACTTCTCCGCGAGGCCTACGCGCTCGCGCCCGACCAGTTCAAATGGCGCGATCCGCCTTACGAATACGAGCACGACAAGATGCCGATCGACATTCTCGCAGGCTCGCCCACCCTGCGGGAGCAGATCGAGCAGCAAGTTCCCTTGCGCGACATCTCCGATAGCTGGCGCCCGGGCGAAGCTGCGTTCATCGAACGGCGCCGGCCTTATCTGCTCTACTGACTAGAGCCAGGCGACGAGGGCATAAAAGGCGGCGCCGATCAGCGCGGCGGCCGGCAGCGTGACAATCCATGCGATGAGGATGCTCGCCGCGATCCCCCAGCGCACCGCCGAGACCCGGCGCGCCGCGCCGACGCCGATGATCGCGCCGGTGATCGTGTGCGTGGTCGAGACCGGCACGCCGAGCGACGTGGCGAGATAGAGCGTCGCGGCGCCTGCGGTCTCGGCGCAGAACCCCTGCACGGGCCTGAGCCGCGTGATCTTCGAGCCCATGGTCTTCACGATGCGCCAGCCGCCGACCAGCGTGCCCAGAGCCAGCACCGAATAGCAGCTGATCGCCACCCAGAACGGCACGTAGAACTCATCGCCGAGCATTCCCTCGGCGAACATGAGGCCGGCGATGATGCCCATGGTTTTCTGCGCGTCGTTACCGCCATGCCCGATGGAATAGAGCGCGGCTGAGCCGAGCTGGAGCACGCGGAAGCGCTGATCGACCGCAAAGGGCGTGCTGCGCCGCACGATCCACGCCACGACGAGCCACAGAATGAGCGCGAGCGTGAGGCCGAGCAGCGGCGACCAGATGATGGCGCCCGCGGTCTTGACGATGCCGGGCACGATCACCGCGTCCACGCCCCCGCTCGCGATGCCCGCCCCGACCAGCCCGCCGATCAGCGCGTGCGAGCTCGACGAGGGAATGCCGCCCCACCAGGTAATGAGGTTCCAGGAGATCGCCCCCATCAGCGCGCCGAAAATGACCTGCCAGTTCACGACCTCGGGTGAGATCAGCCCCGTGCCGATCGTCGCCGCGACATGCACGCCGAAGAACAGGAAGGCGATGAAATTAAAGAACGCCGCGAAGACGACGGCGACGCCGGGCGACAGCACGCGCGTCGAGACCACGGTCGCAATCGAGTTCGCCGCGTCGTGCAGTCCGTTGAGGAAATCGAAGAGCAGCGCGACAGCAATCAGCGCGATGATGAGATAGAGCGAGCCGGCCATGACGGAATAGGGACCGCGCCGTCACACATGCTCGATGACGATGCCCTGAATCTCGTCCGCGACGTCGTCGAGCCTGTCCACGGCCTTCTCCAGGTGATTGTAGATCTCGTTGCCGCGAATGAACTCCATGGCATCCCCCGCTTTGGCTTTTTGGTACAGGCGCCCGAGGCCCGTTTCGTGAATGTCGTCGGCTTCCCCCTCGATGCGCGTGATCTGGAGGCAAATCTCGTTGAGCTCGCTTGCGTTAGCCGAAAGGTCGCCCAGCATCGCCACGGCGCGCTGCACGAGTTCGGCCCCTTCCACGATCTTGTCGGCCATGGCGACCATGTCGGGCTCGAAGCTCCTGACCTCGAACAGCATGATGGCCTTCGCCGTCTGCTTTATCTGGTCGACCGAATCGTCCATCTCGGTGATCAGGCTTTGGATATCGGTGCGGTCGAACGGCGTGATGAAGGTGGTGCGTAGCCCTAGCAGCACGTCGCGCGCGATAGCGTCGGCCTCGTGCTCGAGCGCGAGGATGTCCTTGAAGCGCAAGCCGACCTGCTCCCCGCCTTTCAGCATTTCGCGCAGCTCCCGCGCCGCGGTGACGATGACGGCCGCGTGGCGCTCGAACAGCGGGAAGAACGTCCCCTGGCGCGGCATCAATTTGTAGAACCAGTGCAGCACCGGCGCCTCGCTGTCGGTTCTTGTGCAGTCCCCGTGATGCAATGAACGGGGAATCGGGGCGAGGTCAAGCTGCAATGGCCGCTTCCCCCCGCTATCCTCCGCGCCTTAAGCTCGGAAACCCGCCGCGACGTCTGAAGCCGAAGCGCCAATGTTCCCGATTTCCGACGACAATCCGCGGCACATCCAGCCGATCGTCACCTCGTCGCTCATCGGGGCCTGCGTCCTCGTCTTTCTTTGGCAGATCTCGCTTGGTGACTATCGCGGCCAGGCGGCGGTCATGCAGTTCGGGATGATCCCCGCACGACTGTTCGGTTACGGCGAGGTCAGCCCAGCGTTCGCGGTCGTCCCGGGCTGGGCCACCGTGCTCACCTCGATGTTCATGCATGGCGGCTTCATGCATCTCGGGCTGAACATGCTGTTCCTCTGGATCTTCGGCGACAATGTCGAAGACTCCATGGGGCACGCGCGCTACCTCGTCTTCTATCTGCTGTGCGGGGTTGCCGCGGCGGTGGCGCAAGGCGCGATCAACCCCACTTCGACGATCCCCATGGTGGGCGCGAGCGGCGCGATCTCCGGCGTGCTCGGCGCTTATATGCTGCTGCATCCGCATGCCACAGTGCGCACGCTGATCTTCATCGGCCTGTTCGTTACGATCGTGCATGTGCCGGCGCTCTTCGTGCTGGGCATATGGTTCCTGATGCAGATCGTGAGCGGCATGCTGCCGTCCTCGGGCGAAGGCGGCGTTGCCTTCTTCGCGCATATCGGTGGCTTTGTGGCCGGGATGGCGCTCGTGCCCTTCTTCAAGAAGCCGAACGTGAAGTTGTTCCAGGCGTCGCGTTCGCGCCCCTTCGAGGTCGAGCGCCGTCGCGGCCCCTGGGGCTAACGGACAGTCGCCGGCGTGGCCCCGCACATCGACAGCATCGGGCAGCCGAGCGTTTTCTCGAAAGCTTCGGCCAGCTCCTCCTCGCTGCCGGCCTCGATGTAGAGCCCGCTATTCTCGTCGGCGAGGCATTTCGTATCGAGGATGCTCTGCCCGCCCATCCAGGTGAAGTCCTTCACGCGAAAGGCGATGACATGGACGACGAGCCCTGCGGCTTCCGCGCGGAGCTTCTTGCCGAGGTCGCACGGATTACCGCCGCACGTCTCCTCGCCATCGGTAAGCAGCACGATCACCCCTGGCTTGTCGCGGTATTTCAAAACGTCGGCCGCCTGCTGCACCAACTCGCTGAGCGGCGTCTTGCCGGCGGGGACCAGCGTCTCGACATCGCGCATGATGAGGCTCGCAGCATTGGCGACCGGCTTCAGATTGAGCTTCACGTTGCATTGCGCGTAGGGGCCGGGCCCATAGGTGATGAGGCCCACGCGGCGGTAGCGCGTGGCGGCCGGGAGCACACGCGCGAGCGCCTGGCGCACCTTGTCGATGCGGGTGAGCGGGACGGCGGTCGACACGCCGAGCTTCTCCGTGCCAGCCATGGAGCCCGACGCATCGAAGATCAGCATCGCGTCTTCGTTGCAGGGACCGGGCTCGTCCTCGCCTGCCGCGCGCACAGGTCCGGCAACGGAGATCATCATGAGGAGAAGCGCCGCGAGACAGGCCGGTCTGGCGCCTGAAGGCTTAAGCTGCATCGCGCGAGTCTACCCCATCCCGCCTTTCGGTGGCGCGGCCTCTCGCGCTCACCCGAATGCTTTGGGCATCAATTTGAGGTGATGGTAGCGGAGGAGCGAATCCGCCATAATCATCCCTTTCTGAAATTCGAGGTGTAGGTTCAAATCGGGGGCACGCAACCAGCGTTATTTGCACCTTGATCATGCGATTCTTTAGGCTGGCATCCGGGGGCCTCGGGTGCCTGCAACTGCCTTAATTTGCAGCTTCGCCTCCTGTCCTAAAGCGCGGTCTCGAAAACCGTTGTACGGGTAACCGTACCGAGGGTTCGAATCCCACCCTCTCCGCCAATTTTCATGTGCTGGGCATCTTCCGATAGCGGTTGATTGCAAACCTGCTGCAAACCCTTCTAACCGAATGCCGCTTTGTGCCAGAACCAGACATCCGCCGCGACTGACCATTTTGCCTGCGAGGGCGCGTCTGCTATGGGTCAGAACCGACATTCCTTAGGTCGGCAATGCTCGCCCATAGACCTCGCCTTGGGGCGGCGAGTAGCGGTCGCGTCAACCTTACCCGTTGATGGTGCGCAATGAGCAACCCAACCGCATCCAACTACGTCCTCGGACAATCCGCTCATGAGTATGAGCGCTTAATGTTGCAGGCGCGAATGCTGCGCCCGCACACCGAAAAATTCTTCCGCACCGCTGGACTCGCCCCCGGAATGCGGGTGCGCATCTCGGCTGCAATCGGCGTCGCATTCGTCGGCCTGGGACTCCTGGTAGCTAACGGCACTATCTCGATGCACTGGTCCTAGATAGGTGGCGTCAGACACGCGACTAAGCGGCTGTTTGGGTCACGACTATGGGCTGTTGCAGGAGGGCACCGTATGGCGAAAGGAGGACCCGACTAGTGCTATACCATCATCCGACTTCACCTGTGTTTGGAAGCCGGGAGGAGGGGCCGATGGCTACTCAGGATTTTCCCAGCCTTTATGAGCGGCTCGACAGAGGTACCAAGATATTCTTATCGTTGAGAGGAAGCGATGATGGCCGTATCAAACCTACATGTGCGAGACGCTGAGCGCGGACGCTCGCTGTCAGATTATTGGCCCCTTATCAGTCTCGTTGTCGTGTCAGCTTTGGCTGCATTCGCCATAGCCGCGGGATCGGGACATGTGACCATGACGAGTGTCATGCACGCCTATATGGGCGTGTTCCTTGTCTTCTTCGCCCTACTGAAGATTTTCGATCTAGAAGGATTTAAGAACGGCTTTGCAATGTACGATCTAATCGCAAAGCGCAATAGCACATGGGGCTACCTCTATCCCTTCATCGAGCTCGCGCTCGGCCTTGCCTATCTTGCATTCCTTTGGCCTACAGCCACCTACATTGCGACCATAATAGTATTCACATTCGGGGCCATCGGTGTCGTTCTCGCGCTGCGGCGCGGTCTCGACATTGCATGTCCATGCATGGGGAACGTGCTTTCGGTCCCGCTTTCCACCGTAACACTCACTGAAGATGGGCTGATGGTTGCGATGGCGATAATGCTTCTGATGAGGATTTGAATCGGGCTTGGAAAGCTTGCAAGAAGCACGGGTCTGATAGCCACGCCTCCCGCTGCGACTGGTGCATCTGCCCGATTCTGACTAGTCACTGTTGGATACCAAGCAGACCGAATCCCTAGCGGCTGTGACGTCCGCTACTGGCACTTAACTGACATTGATACCGACGCTCAGCATGTCAGGGGAGTATGCGGGAGATCCCTAGTCCGCGCGACTTAGAACCACGGAGATTGTGGACATCGCCGCTCATCGCGACCCTTGGGCCCGAGCAGTCCGGCAAGTTCTTCAATCATACTACTGACAGCTTCCGGGTATCATCGCCTTGTGTGAGAGTTCGAGCGGCGGGGGGTTAGGTATGATGGCACCTGCCGTTTCGCCGCTTTCCGCCTTGCAGCGGCACGTGATCCGCAATGCTGGTGGCCGGGCCAGCGATGATGCTATCCGCTGAGGGCCTCGAAGGATTGGCGGTGCGGCAGCGATGGAAACCAGATCGGCAGACGCTAATCCCCGTCGTCCTCGCACGTGCTAATATGGTCGGGAGCGGTCGAAAGCGAACTAGATTGACCTATTGGAGGAAATCCAATGCAACCACTGCCGCCTCAGCTTGAACTACCCGAAGGGGATCGCTTCACGCTGCCAACCGTCTCAGCAGTTCGAGAATTGGTGCCGTCTGGAGGACAATTGCCGGCTCACATGGTCCTAATGATGATATGTGGGAAAGAACTCTGGGTCCCTCTGGATAGAGAGATAGCGGAGCAGATGGCGAACATTCTTGCTCCCTTCCGTGAATGATTCGGGCCGTTTCAAACCGTTTCGGAGCAGAACGATGCGGTCAAAATGGATGATCGGCCGGCCTCATACAAAAGGCGCACCGGGTGGTGCCAAAGTCGGCTTCTGCGGACAGACCCCAATCAATTATCCGCACTTTGCTGAATTCCTGGTCGAGTGTGGCATCGATTCAATCTTGGTTGTTCCCGACAGCTTCCGCAGCGAAAATTCACGTTGTCGAACCTGAATCCCGGAAACACTAAGCGCAAGTAAGTCGGACTCTACGTTCATGCGGTCGGCACTGATCACCGGGACTTCGAGCGGTATCGGGCTCGCTACAGCCGTGGTCCTTGCTTCACGCGGCTGGCGCGTGTTTGCCACGATGCGGAATCTGCAAAAGAGGAGCGCGCTCGAGCACGCGCTGCGTGCTGCGGGCATGCAGGACAATGTTGACATCCAGGAACTCGATGTCACGAGGTTCGAGTCGATTCAGGCTGCGACCGCTTCGATAATGGCTCGAACTGGGAACACACTCGATGCCGTCGTACACAATGCCGGCGTGGCGGCAGCGGGTGCTTTGGAGGATGTACCGGAGTCCGAGCTTCGTCGGGTGATGGAAACGAACTTCTTCGGTGTGCTCGGGCTGACGCGCGCCCTACTGCCAACCTTCCGCGCACAAAGGCGCGGACGCATCGTCATCGTATCGAGCGAAGCTGCCTTCTACGGGCAACCGACGAATGCCATCTATTGCGCCTCAAAATGGGCAATCGAAGGATGGGCCAAGTCGACAGCCTATGAGCTTGAGCCGTTTGGAATTGATGTCGTGCTCGTCGAGCCTGGCCCTTATCGCACCGAGATCTGGGAAAGCACGCCCAGATTTCAGCCGGCGGGCAGTCCCTATCGGAGTTGGGTGCAGCAGGTGTTCGGTGCTGCCGAGGCACATGCCGCCACAATGAGCCGCGATCCAAAGGAAGTCGCTCTTGTCATTGCCCGCACGCTCGAAGCGCGCCGGCCGCGATTCCGCTATCCAGTCGGCCTCTTCGCGCGCCTCAACCACTTTTTTAGAGGCAAGGTGCCGACCACATGGCTGCGAAAGGCGATGAAGCTCTACTTGGGCACGTCAAGATCCTGAATCCGGACCGCAGAGACAAGGCGAAGAACTCTCGTCCAGCCACTCCGGCGATTCGTTGGCGGCCGCCGGAACTCGGAATCTCGGGGCCCGTTTTGGCAACTGGTCTCGACACCAAACCTACCAGCTCAGAATGCTCGGCGTAGTCACCTTTTTCTATGGGTATTAATGGCGGGACCGTTTCTCCTCGCCGGCTAAAGTGGCTTCACCGAAATCACGAAAGCCGAGCCGCTCATCACTAACGGTGATAAACGGCAGGGGCCGCTTTTTAGCGGAGCGATAGCGGAATAGCCGTTTTGAGCCGGAGCGGGGGTGGTGGCATGGCCTCGGTCCTCCTGTATGCTTGCCCTTCCTTTCATTACCCACCCCTTTTTTTGCGCGTTCGGACTTTGA
The DNA here is from genome assembly GCA_963821255.1 of uncultured Alphaproteobacteria bacterium. Classification (GTDB taxonomy): domain Bacteria; phylum Pseudomonadota; class Alphaproteobacteria; order Rhizobiales; family Methyloligellaceae; genus Methyloceanibacter. The sequence continues at coordinate 57,588 of CAWGCX010000014.1, forward strand.
ATGTGCCTCAAACCGGAGCGAAGCATGCCGCAACCCCTACCGGATGCCGATTTGAAACAGGACCAATCAATCGAAACACCTCCCGATCCATCAACGTCTGGACAGCGAAACTATCTGCAAATCCTCCTCAGCGCGCTACAGTCGATTCGCGGTGGTGATTTTTCAGTCCGGATGCCTGGCGATAGCGTCGGCATTGAGGGCAAAATTGCGGATACGTTTAATGAAATCGTCGCAGCCAATCAGCAAATGGCCAAACAGCTTGAGCTTGTTGGTCAGGTTGTCGGACGCGAGGGAAAAACAAGAAAACGACTCGTTATGGGGCTTCCCCACGGCGCATGGCGAGAAATGGAAGAATCGATCAACACACTGATCGATGACTTACTTTGGCCCACCGCGCAAGTCACAGGCGCAATCGCTGCCGTCGCAAAGGGTGACCTCTTGAAAAGGGTTCCCCTAGAAGTCGATGGACGCCCGCTTATGGGAGAGTTTCTCAGCTCGGCTACGATTGTGAATACTATGATCGGGCAACTCGGAATTTTTACTTCGGAGGTGACACGCGTTGCCCGTGAAGTAGGTACGGAAGGAAAGCTTGGCGGCCAAGCCGAGGTGCCGGAGGTGACGGGCGTTTGGAAGGACCTAACTCTGAACGTCAACTCCATGGCGAATAACTTGACGGCGCAAGTTCGCAATATCGCCGATGTCACAATAGCCGTTGCCAATGGCGACCTCTCAAAGAAGATCACCGTCGACGTGCGGGGCGAGATTCTGCAGCTGAAGGAGGCCATCAATACAATGGTGGATCAGCTGCGCTCGTTTGCCTCCGAAGTGACGAGGGTCGCCCGAGAGGTCGGCACTGACGGCAAGTTGGGCGGTCAAGCTATCGTTCCCGGCGTCGCCGGTACCTGGAAGGACCTCACCGACTCGGTCAACGCGATGTGCGGCAATCTTACGGCGCAGGTGCGCAACATCGCGGAGGTGACCACGGCCGTGGCGCGCGGTGCTCTGTCGCGCAAGATCACTGTCGACGTAAAGGGCGAAATCCTCGAACTGAAAAATACCATCAACACCATGGTCGATCAGCTCAATGCCTTTGCCTCTGAGGTGACGCGTGTGGCGCGCGAGGTAGGCACTGAGGGCAAACTCGGCGGTCAGGCGGCTGTTCCTGGTGTCGCGGGCACTTGGAAGGACTTAACAGATAGCGTGAACTTCATGGCCAGCAACCTGACGGCTCAGGTTCGCAACATTGCAGATGTTGCGACGGCCATCGCCAGCGGCGACCTTTCCAAGAAGATCACCGTGAGCGTCAGCGGCGAGATCCTTCAGCTGAAGGAAACTATCAACACGATGGTGGACCAGCTCAACGCCTTTGCCGGCGAAGTCACGCGTGTGGCCCGTGAAGTTGGCACAGAAGGGATTCTTGGTGGTCAAGCTAACGTACCCGGCGTGGCGGGCACCTGGGAAGACCTTACGGATAGCGTCAATTCCATGGCGGGAAATCTCACAGCCCAGGTGCGCAACATCGCGGAGGTGACCACGGCCGTGGCGCGCGGTGATCTGTCGCGCAAGATCACTGTCGACGTAAAGGGCGAAATCCTCGAACTGAAAAATACCATCAACACCATGGTCGATCAGCTCAATGCTTTTGCTTCCGAAGTCACGCGGGTAGCGCGTGAAGTGGGCACCGAAGGAAAACTAGGAGGGCAGGCCGAAGTGCCAGAGGTCGCCGGGACGTGGAAGGATCTGACCGACAACGTTAACTTCATGGCGAGCAACCTAACGGCGCAAGTGCGCAATATCGCCGAAGTTGCAACGGCTATCGCCAACGGCGATCTCTCCAAGAAAATCATGGTGGATGTCCGAGGCGAGATGCTCCTCCTCAAAGAGACGCTCAATACGATGGTGGAGCAGCTGCGCTCCTTCGCCGCCGAAGTCACGCGCGTCGCCCGCGAGGTTGGTACAGATGGACGGCTCGGCGGACAGGCTGTTGTGCCGGGCGTTGGCGGCACTTGGAAGGATCTGACCGACAACGTGAATTTGCTTGCCGCCAATCTTACCACTCAGGTGCGCAACATCGCGGAGGTGACCACCGCGGTTGCAGGTGGCGATCTGTCGCGCAAGATCACTGTAGATGTAAAGGGCGAAATCCTCGAACTGAAAAATACCATCAACACCATGGTCGATCGGCTCAATGCTTTTGCTTCAGAAGTAACGCGTGTGGCGCGCGAGGTAGGCACTGAGGGTAGGCTCGGAGGCCAGGCTCAAGTTTCAGGAGTTGCTGGCACGTGGAAAGATCTTACCGATACCGTCAACGTCATGGCGGCGAATCTCACTGAGCAGGTGCGCGGCATCGTGAAGGTTGTTACCGCGGTCGCGAACGGCGACCTCAAACAGAACCTTACGGTAAAATCCAAGGGAGAAGTCGCGGCGCTAGCAGAGACTATTAACAATATGACCGACACGCTCGCGACTTTCGCCGATCAAGTTACGAGCGTGGCGAGAGAGGTGGGGGTGGAGGGCAGGCTTGGAGGGCAGGCAAACGTTCCGGGAGCCGCCGGCACGTGGAAAGACTTGACCGGCAACGTGAATCTGCTTGCGGCCAATCTCACCAATCAAGTCCGGGCGATCGCCGAGGTCGCGACAGCCGTTACAAAGGGCGACCTCACGCGATCAATTCAAGTGGACGCCAAGGGCGAAGTCGCCGAGCTCAAGGACAACATCAACACGATGATTGACAACCTTCGGCTCACGACTGAGCAGAACACGGAACAAGACTGGCTGAAGACCAATCTCGCCAACTTCACCAATATGCTGCAGGGGCAGCGAGATCTCGCCACGGTTGGGCAGATGCTGCTCAGCGAGCTTACGCCACTTGTTGGTGCACAAGTGGGTGTAATTTATCAGATTGAGGAGGACGACAGGGAAAAAGCACTTCGCCTCTTGGTCTCCTACGCTGACGATGGCAAAAACGGGCATCTTCCGCGCTTGCGAATTGGCGAAGGTCTCGCCGGTCAATGCGCCGCCGACAAGCGAACGCTCCTGGTTAAAGATTTGCCTCCCGATACTACCTTGATCGGATCGGCGCTTGTGAAGGTGGCTCCGCAAAACATTATCGTACTGCCAGTGTTGTTTGAGAACCAGGTTAAGGCGGTCATCGAACTTGCGTCGGTCAGATCCTTCACCAACCTGCAGATCATGTTTCTGGAGCAGCTCACCAACAGCATCGGCATCGTGCTGAATAGTATCGCGGCAACCATGCAAACCGAGGAGCTCAATCGCGAACTCGAAAATCGCGTGGCCGATAGAACAGCGGAGTTGGAGTTCCTAGCTCGTGAAGTCGACCATCGCGCTAAAAATATCCTTGCTGTGGTGCAATCAATCTGTCGCTCGAGTAAACCAGATGACCCTCAAGCCTATATGTCGGCCGTTGAGGGCAGAATCAGGTCGCTTTCTATCGCGCACACGCTGCTTTCTGAATCCAGGTGGGAGGGAGCCGATTTGCGCAAACTTGTCGGCCAAGTACTTGCACCATATCGCCCCGGCGCAACCAGTACGGAGGGGCCTGACATTCTCCTTGAGCCCCGGACCGCGCAGACGATTGGCCTAACGCTGAATGAGCTAGCCACCAACGCGGTCAAATATGGCGCCCTGGCCGTGTCGTCTGGAACGGTACTGCTCCGTTGGGATGTTGAAAACGTTGCTCTTAACATGACCTGGGAAGAAGCCGGAGGTCCGAGCATCCGCAGCCCAATCACAAGTGGCTATGGCATGCGAGTCATTGGAGGCAGTGCAGAGCAGCTCGGCGGACACGCATCGTTTGAATGGCAACCCTCAGGATTGCGATGCTCTCTCGTTATACCGCTCGGGACCAATACAAGGTCCCTGCACAAGAGTTTCCACAAGGAACGAATTGGCGAAGTACCGAGGCCAGCTTCGCTGGCAATTGTCGGCAATAGGATCTTGGTCGCGGAGGACGAACCTCTTGTCGCCATGAACTTGAGCAAGAGTCTCGCGGAGTTGGGGTTTTTCGTCGTGGGTCCATATTCGACACTAGCCAAGGCCGCGACAGCAGCGGTTGAAACGGAAGTCGACGCTGCTTTGCTCGACGTGAATCTCAATGGTGAAACCGTCTATCCTGTTGCGGAGATTCTTGCTTCGAAGAACGTTCCGTTCGCGTTCATTACCGGATACGGCACAGAGGCCTTGCCCGCTAAATACGCGAATGCACCGGTTTTGGAGAAGCCCGTAGACCCAAGGACCTTGCAAAATCTCTTAGCGCAAAAGCAGGATGCACGGCCGGTCCATACATAGGGGTCACAAGCGGACTACATGCGCTGGGTCCAATATAGTCCGCTACGAAGTGGACGCCGGCAACTTCAAGATACGCTTGATCTGCGCAGCTGAAAGTGACGTACCACGGCTGGTGACGAAGCCCATCTGCGCCAGTCTCAAGGAAACGCCGCCCCAGCGCTAAACTTGATCAAGAGAGTAGTCGCCAAATTTAGAGGCGGTTGAAGGCTTCAAGGGACCGGCATGTTGGCTCCAACAACCTCTCCTAGTTCCACACAGCTAGTGTCCACACAGCAACCATTCGGTTCCAAATTGGTTATGAAGCCGGAGCCTGAATGGCTGCTTCGCCCGACGGTCTGGTGGAGGCATCCTTGCCTAAACCCCCCGATAGAAGTCACCTCGCTGATGCAATCCATGCTGTGGATTTGATCCGTCTGGTCGAGGAGGAACTGCCCGCGGTCAGAGCGACTATCGAGGAGTCCAAAGCAGCAGCCCTCACCGCACGGATGGAACTGGAGAAACATCAGCAATGGCTGGGGCGGCACGAGGAACTCTACGCGCAAGCGGTGAAAGGATGTGAACGCCGTTTAAAGCGCCAAATCTTTATCAATGCATGCAAGCAGACGGCATGGGTCCCCCTCCAGGTTCTAGCTACTGCCTCGACTGGCTTATTCCACGCTGCGCTAGCATATCCTCGTCGTCGCTGGCTGAAAGCAAAGCTCAAGAATCGCATTGAGGAGCTGGATCACCCCAGCGAGCTACCGTTTGCAGGACACCTTCAGGAGCGCATTCAGGCTATGGATCGGCACGGTTGAGATGAGCGACGACGACCGAACGACGCCGCTCGGGCTCTTCACCTACGCTCGCTCGTATTGGCAATCTGGAGTGCTATTGCACGACGCACGGGCGAAGGTGATCCATCCCTACGCGCCAGTCACCCTCCTTTTAGCCCATGCCATAGAGCTGTACCTCAAGGCTTTTCTCCGGCTGCGCGGGGTTGGCATTGATGAGGTCAAAAACAGCTTTGGCCACGACTTTAAAAAGCTGGTTGATGAAGCGTCTTCACGCGGGCTCACGCTGGTGGCGGAAGACAGGGACATTGCCGCGATCCTGACCGAGAAAGAGTTGATAAGACGGGCCGCCTATATTGAGACAGGCTATTACCAGCGGCCGGGGCTTGCCGCCCTTTCGCGGACCTGCCGAAGCCTGGATCAGTCTGTTTCAGCGGCCTTGAAAGATGCAGGCATGAGCGTGCAATCGACAAAACTCAATCACGTCGAGGCTGACTGAGACCACAAATGTCCTCAACAACACCGCGAAAGTATCGGGATGCATTTGTCGCGCGAGTGAGGCAGACGAGGACAGATGCGGGCTACACTCAACGTGCTGTTGCAATGCTCCTCGGCGTGGACACAAGTACTTACAACAACTATGAGCGTGGACGAGGCAAAGGCCCCCCGACGCTGATGCCCCTGCACCTAATCGAGCGCTTTTGCGTGCTTTGCCAAGTTCCAATCGACTGGCTCGTGACAGGTAAAGAAACTCGACGAAGTCGATTTCCCCGCAAACCACAAAAACAGAAACACCAGTTAAATCTCTTCGGGGCCAACCAGAAGCGCGCTTGATAGCTCGACTTCACGCTTCAAGTCGCTGCAGCTCCTCGGTCCACTATAGAGCGTGAACTCGCTTGCTTGCAGGCACAGCCGTGACTTTCGGGTATGAGCGGTGAACGACGCCCGCGAACGCAAGCGCTGATACCGCGCAGGCGGCGCGCGGCAGCCGAAGTCACGCCTCTTCTGGAGAAGGCGGAAGCCATGAATGACCCGCGTAACAATCTGGGCAAGGACGCCAGACATTCGTGCTTTTCTTTAAGTAACCTCTACCCTTGCAGCACCCGCAAACCGCCAAAACACCTAGAGATCGCTTGCCGCTGCCAGGCTTCGACCATGGGAATAACGCCTCGACGAAACCCTCAAGGTAGGAAGCCCACATTTGCTAATCCCCCGCAGATATCATGCGTCCGACGCGATGTTGCTGAGCTGGTGTTGCATGCCGACCCCCAGGTAAAGCGCAGCGCTACAGCGGCGCTTATGCTCACCTGGGCATCTAAAACTGCTTTCGGCAAATCCCTCGGAGCTTGAACTCTGGGAGCCTCAATTGGTTCCACTCTGAGCAAACGTTGACAGGGCCCTGGCCATCGCGACCTTACTGACGCTGCTGATGCAACGTAAAATCACCGTTGAGGACATACGACAACGCGCGACACACGGGAGGTAGTCGTTCGAACTGTAGACCGCTACGGCTGCCCGCCGTCATCCTCTTCGACCCGGAAGAGGACGAGCGGAAGCTTCCTATGTCGAGGCCCCTCAAGCTCCACATCGTCGAGCAAGCTCGCGCCCTTATCGCAGATGAACAGCACTGGTGTCGTGGCGATCTTGCCCCAAACATAAATGGCGAAGAAGTGTGTCCCACCGCGGCCAGCGCAGTGAAGCGTTGTGGCTAGGCGCAGTGATCGCGGCGGCTTACCAACTCAGCAATGACCTCGGCGCTGCTCACGACCTCGCGTTCAAGTCCCTACGTCCAAGTTACGGCACCGCCACACTGGTGGTCGGAACGTCACACTCCCGATCAAATGGTTCCAATGAAATCACGCTTGCCCAATTCAACACCGCAATGCCGCAGAATGTCGTAAGCGGTGGTGCAATGGAAATAAAAGTTGGGCAGCACGAAATGCACTAAATAGGGCTGGCCTTTGAAACTCATCTTGTGCTCACCGAGCGTCAGGTTGATTTCACGATCCTCGGAGCCATCAATTTCATTGGGTCGAAAGGATTGTACGAACGCGACCGTCTTAGCGAGCCGCGACTTGAGATCGGCAAAGGTCTTCTCAGTGTCGTCATGTTTCGGCACTTCGACGCCTGCGAGCCGCGCAGCGGCTCCCTTGGCGAGATCGGCTGCAATCTGGATTTGGCGAACAAACGGAAGCATGTCAGGGGCAAGTCGGTAATTGAGTAAGACTTCTGGATCAATCTTACGGCTACCAGCATGAGCCTCAGCTTTGTCCAAAATCGCGGGGAGGCTATTTAGCATTTGAACAAACGCGGGGATGGCAGCCTGATACATAGAGAGCGACATAGACATAGACCTCGTTAACTGAGCTGTTGAGCACTACGGCATCAGGCACTCGAAGATGTTCATCCATCCCGAAGATGCTCATGTCTTTTATGAGCATCTTCTGTAACTGGGGATGGCCGGGGCGTTACACCGCAACTATCTTGACCGATTGAACGGCTGGCGCGCCGTAGCGACCCCGGCTGGATGCCCCGCTTTTCAGTGGTGGTGGGCAGAAACGCTCTTGACGATTTCGGACAGCAGATCACGCGGCGCCGAATGGCTGACGTCGCCGAGACTGAGGATGCCGACCATCCGCTTGCTCTTGTTGATCACTGGCAGCCGGCGGACCTTCAGCTCTTCCATGTGCCGCACCGCCTTGGCGAGGTCATCGTCTTCTCGGCAGCAATGGATGCCTGGGGTCATCACGTCGCGCGCCGTCGCGCGGCGGGCATCGAAGCCGTCCTCCGCCAACCCTTTGCAGACGATGTCGCGATCAGTCACCATGCCGATCAGTCGGTCATTCTCGCCGATCGGAACGGCGCCTATATCATGCTGACGCATCAATTTCGCGAGGTCGGTGACAGGGGTGTCGGGAGCGACCCAGTCGACGCCCTTATGCATCACTTCTTTGACTTTCATGGGTGGACCTCCGTTGGTGGAGTTGAATGCGCTCTACGAAAAGCAGCACGGTCCCCCCGTCCGACACCCATTATACAACGGACAGTGACGTTAATCACCAGTTCGACCAGGTCTGCGAGTGCCACCGAATAGTCGGCAATGCCCCTCGGGTTGAGAAGCACAGTTTCCGGGTCGCGGTGATGATCTATTGCGGCGGCTCAACGCGCCCCGCTCGCGCCCCCAATCGCTCGCCAAGACCCTCGACCAGCAAAGCATCGGGGAGCGTCTCGACGCCTTTCGGGAACAATCCGAGGACCGACGGGGCTTCGATGATACTGAAGTGCGGACGGGCTATGGCTGCTTCTCCTGTCTGCGCCGAAAGCAAGTCTGAGCTCATTTTTTCATACGCTCAAACCGACCGCAGGATATGTGCCCTTGGTCATTCCGAAACATCAGCGGGGCCATAAGCTGATTTCCGGATGTGAAGCGGCCTGGGAGCGCAGATCCGGGGCCGTTGAGGAGCAGTTTAGACCAACGCTCCTCGCAATAACCTCGGTGCGGAGCCCCTCTAGAACGTTATTTTGCGAATAGTGCGCTGTAGGGCGTAAGCGGATGAGATCGCTATGGCACTGCAAAGAACGCCAAGCTCGGTGTGGCCGTAAAGCAGATAACCCGTTGCAAAGAGCGTCGCGTAGACTGCAATGCAGCCGAGGAACCACGCCAAAAAGCTCGCCGCAGGATTGTCATAGGGGTCCGCCTTACCCCTCGTATTCACTGCGCGCCGCCACCCTATAGGGGCTGGGCGGATGCGGTCGTAAAAAGCTTGAAGGGTTGCGCGATCGGTCGGCTGCGTGAGGAGGGTGACGCTAAGCCAGCCGAAGCTTGTGATGAAGACCCCAGCCACAAGTGCAGCAGTAGGATTCGGCAACGTGAACCCGAGGCGCGCGTGGCCAAAATGCAGATACACAGCAACAAGAAACGAAATCACCATCGCGGCAATCTCGCCCCAAGCATTGATGCGCCACCAGTACCAGCGTAACAGGAAAATGAGGCCAGTGCCCGCACCGATCTGTAGCAGGATGTGAAACGCTTGCGCCGCGTTCTCAAGCCAAAGGGCCACGATGCAGGCCAAAACCATGAGGCCTATCGTGACACCCCTGGCGACGGACACATAGTGCTCCTCCGAGGCGTGCGGTGAAATGAAGCGACGGTAAACATCGTCGACCACATACGAGGCCCCCCAGTTGAGGTGAGTGCTGATGGTCGACATGTAGGCGGCGGCGAGCGAGGCCACAACAAGGCCGAGCAACCCATGCGGTAAGAATACAAGCATGGCGGGATAAGCGAGATCATGGCGAATGATCGAGGGATCGAGGTACGGAAACCTTGCCTCTATGTCGCTGAGCTCCGGATACACGATGAGCGAAGCAAGAGCCACGATGATCCAAGGCCACGGCCGGAGCGCGTAGTGCGCGATGTTGAACCAGAGTGTTCCCGCCATCGCCTGCTTCTCATTGCGGGCAGCCAGCATGCGCTGCGCGATGTAACCACCGCCACCGGGCTCGGAGCCTGGATACCACGTGCTCCACCATTGAACGGCGAGAGGTACCACCAAGATCGTCATGACCGCTGTAGGATCAGCGAAATCTGGCAACAGCGAAAGCTTGTCGCTCACGAGCGGGTTAGAAAATAGTCCGCTGAGTCCCCCGACGCTCGATTGAGAAACGGCATAGTAGGCAGCCAGGAATGAGCCGGCCATCGCCAGGACGAATTGGAACAGGTCCGTTACGACGACGCCCCACAAGCCCGAGGTCGCGGAGTAGACCACGGTTATGAGAGCAGCGAAGACCACGGTTGTGTAAGGATCGAGTCCGAGCAAAACCCCTGCGATCTTGATGGCGGCGAGCGTCACGGTCGCCATGATCATCACGTTGAAAAATACGCCGAGATAGATCGCGCGGAAGGCGCGCAGGAAAGCGGCCGGCTTACCCGAATAGCGCAATTCGTAAAAGTTCATGTCGGTCAGTACACCCGACCGCCTCCAGAGCTTCGCGTAGAAGAATACCGTCAGCATGCCGGTGATGAGGAAAGCCCACCACAACCAGTTCATGCTGACGCCGCCGTTCCGCACGAGATCGGTGACCAGGTTCGGCGTGTCGGTTGAAAAGGTCGTTGCGACCATTGAGGTGCCGAGCAGCCACCAGGGCAGGCTGCGGCCGGAAAGGAAGTACTGCTCTAGGTTGCGGCCCGCGCGCTTTGTAAAGAGCAAGCCGATCATGAGCGTGATCGCACCGTAGGTGACCACGACGATCCAGTCGATCCATTCGAGTTGCATGACGCGGGCTGAGACAGTTCAGACGACCACCACCCCGGTCGTCAAGGTGAGCTAGAAGCTAGAGTAGCAAGTGATCTTATTCAGCGCATCAACAGAGGTGCTGAGCGATGGCTCAGGAGGCTGCTGACCGCTGGTGATGCCGAAATTCGCTTTGGACCGCCTGTTAACCGCTGGGTCGCTGGTTCGAATCCGGCCGACCGGCCAACGTCGTCTGACTCATTAAATTGGCCCTGCTTATTACGCCACACGTACCGTTTATCCTTGCCAGTATCAATTAGCTCTCGTTTGGCCATCTCGGCCTCCAAGGTTCGGTGATGGTGGCCCGGCACCACATCACGGGAGGGACTAGGCACCGGGCCCAGCCAACCGGGGGACTCTCATGGAGGATCGTCGGCTGGCCATCCGCACAACGAGAGTCCAAGTGTGGAGTTCCGTAGGGGCGCTGAGAGTCCCAGGTAAAAACGCGCCTAGCACTTGTGCGGTGGCGTCGGCGGCCCCTTTACGAAGCGCCAGTTCAAGGCCGTTTCAAAAGCCGTTCAGCGTGGGTGGGACCATGCTGCTCCTACCCTTGTTCGTCGACTTGCGGCTCTATCTCAGCGTCCTCTTCGAGCTCGGCCTTCTCTCGTTCTGCTTCCTTTAGTCCGGCTCACAGTCGATCTCTCAGAAGGCTCCTTTTTGGGGGTTGATAACCAAGTAGTCGCCCCCATATCGGGTCAGCGGTCGAGATGAGTAGAAGAGGCATCCGGAATGAGTAGTAGCGATTATGCATTCCACCGAGGCCAGTCCGGTGCTGCCTCTGCCGCTGATATCATCGGCGGTCTGACCGAGGGAATGACAGCCCAAGAGCGGCTGAACCAGGTTCAATTCCTGGCCAGGATCATGGACGATCAATTCCTGGTTCCTGGTACCAATATCCGCTTCGGATGGGATACCATCCTCGGGCTATTCCCGGGCATAGGTGACGCACTTACAAGTGCCATCTCGCTCCTCATTGTGCATCATGCCCGACAGACAGGAGCTTCACCTCTACTGCTGGCCCGCATGATCGGGAACGTCGGCGTGGATTTTCTGCTAGGAAGCATTCCCCTCGTTGGTGAGGCCTTTGATTTTGCCTGGAAGGCCAATCGTAAGAATGCGCGGCTTCTTGAGCAGCACCTCCGTGGGGCCACCGGCCTTAGGAAGTTGCACCTAGATTGATGTGCATGTGTGGCCGCGTCGTTCAGAGTTTGAGGCGACGGTCGGGATGTGCTGTCGCCTTTGTCATTTGAAAACTCCTTGGACTCGCAAAGGGGACTTCTTCTTTTCGACAGCACCCGGGGGTGTTAATTCCACGGGCGCAATTCATCACTGGCTCGACGCTGATAGGCGATGCCCAACGCGGCGACAACAGCCAATCCTGCAACTATCCGCCACGCCGCGGACGAGTCCAGCGCCATCCGAACCTATATCGGCCTCTCCGAGCGCGTTCTTCATGCCGTCTTCGCAATATCTCTTCAGCTATCAGCGCGTCACGTCCTTGAAATTCCCCAGCGACCAAGCCTTGATGAAGCTGTTCATCGCTTAGGTCGTCCGATGGCTTGGGCATCGCTTTACGGCTCGTGACAGTAAAGGAAGGGCGCAATGAAACTTCTCGTCTCGGTTGCGGGTTCCCAACCCGGGACAATAGGTTAGGGAGAGACCCCGTGAGTGATTGGACATTGGATGATATCTCGGAGAAGCTGCGCGACATCGATTTCGCGATGCTGATGACCCACACCGAAACCGGCGAAATTGCCGGGCGGCCGATGAGCAACAACCGTGACGTCGAATATGACGGCGACTCCTATTTCTTTACGTCTGAGCAAACTCGAACAGTGGCCGATATTGAACGTGATCGAAAGGTCGCGCTTTCATATCGAGGACGCGAAGGCCTACTTGGCAAGCCGCCCGTTTTCATCACCGTCCAAGGCGAGGCTGAACTAATTCGCGACAAGGACGAGTTCAAGGCGCATTGGACAGAGGACCTCGAGCGCTGGTTTGAAGATGGCGTTGAGACGGCTGGTCTCGTTTTGATCAAGGTGCACGCCTTTCGTATTCATTACTGGGATGGCGAGAATGAAGGCGAGTTTGCTGTCTAGTGATTTCCGAAGGGGACTTGTTTTGCGCGGCCACCTTGGCTCAATTGCTCTTTCCCTCATCCTCTTTGCTTGTGCGCCCGGCGGGGAGACCCTCCCGAAATTGGGTGTCGACATAGACGAAACCTCGGTCTCTGGCTTATCGGCCGGAGCCTACATGGCAGGACAGTTACAGGTCGCCCATTCTGACCACATCATTGGGGTTGGCCTTGTCGCCGGAGGACCTTATGGCTGCGCCGAAACTCCTGGCAACGGACTTCTGCCCACTGCGGCGCGCAATTTTAATCGAGCGCTTGAGGGCTGTATGTCCGACGAGCTCAGGGCGCAGGGAATCCCCGATGTTCGCGCGCTGGCTGGACAGGCTGAAGATTTGGCGGAAGACGGCAGCATCGATCCCCTTACGGGCTTGGCCAAAGATCGGGTTTATCTCTTTTCTGGAGGCAAGGATCGCGTTGTAGCCCGCTCAGTGGTAGAGGCGGCTCAACGCTTCTACAGGGAAGTCAATGTTTCCGAGGAAGCCATCACTTTAGTAACGCGTCCCGATGCTGGACACACCTTTCTGACTGTTGACACTGGAAACGCTTGCGACGTGACAGGCAGCCCATTTCTCGGCGACTGCGACTATGATCAAGCGGAAGCCATCCTCAAGTGGATCTATGGTGGGCTTGAGCGCCAGAGCCGACGAGAAGACGGCAAGTATGTAATCTTTGATCAGTCCCCCTTTGTGTCGGGCCTGGGACACGGACTTAGCAGTGAAGGTGTCGTCTACGTTCCCAAAACATGTGCCAAGCAAGGAGGCTGCCGGCTGCACATCGCCCTGCATGGTTGCGAGCAAAATCGCGAAACGGTGGGCATGAAGTTCATTGAGGGCTCCGGCTTTGCGCGGTGGGCGAACAGTAATCGCCTCGTGGTCCTCTTTCCTCAGGTCTCGGCTAACCCGGTACTCAATCCTAAAGGGTGCTGGGATTGGTGGGGCTATACGGGAGAGGACTATCTCACCAAGGATGCCCCACAAATCGCTGCGATTTGGAAAATGGTGGAGAGGCTCGCAGAAAGATCGATTGCAAAGGTAACCGATTTAGCGGACCAACACCCTGTCCGCTTCTGAACCCTCGTGAGATTAGGAGCAAACCCATGAGTCGTGGACCTTCTATGACTGCCCTATTGGCCTTACTCGCTATCGCTGGGTATCAGAATAGGGACAAGATCGCCGAAATGCTGCGTGGATCCGCTCAGGACACGCCGGAAGCTGACAAACAGAACGGCCTGGGTGGGTTGCTTAGCCAGTTGGGGGTCGGCGGGGCTAGCGCCGGTGGGATCCTTAGTGGCGGTCTCGGTGAACTCGTGGAGCGCTTCAAGCAGAGCGGTCAGGGCGACACCGCAGGGTCCTGGGTTGGGACGGGGCCAAACAAGCCATGCACGGCGGACCAACTTGAGCGGGCGATTGGCTCCGAGGTGTTAGACCACTTGTCGAGGCAGACAGGTCTGACGCGAGACGAGGTCCTCTCGAGACTTTGCCGCGAACTCCCTGACGCCGTTGATAAGTACACCCCCCAGGGCCGTCTCCCGGACGAAGCGGATTTCGAGCGCACGTAGTTTTCCTTTTTTGTCCCCAAAGATGGGAACCACGACGCGCAGCCCGCGTTGCGGGAGCCTGGAATGGGTATTCTTTGGACAATTCTCATCGGCTTTATCGCAGGCGTGCTGGCGAAGCTGATCGCTCCCGGCGACAACGAACCAAGTGGCTTCATTCTAACTACAATTCTTGGCATCGTCGGAGCATTAGCTTGATCGCCCATGCCATAGACCTCCGTGCCCTGAACATCCTCGCTCGAGATTAAACGGTGATCTGGATGTGCTGTCGCTTTTGCCATACCAATCTCCGTTAAGTTGGCTGTTTGGCCGGTACCCACACACTCTTGGTCCGGTCGTATGTATACCCAGGTGCCTTCTCCAGCGTTTCCTTGCTGGTGTTCATCACGAGGTAACGGTCTCCATCCTTTTCCGCGACTTTCAGGGCATTGAAGGGTACTGCGACATCTTTTTCACCAATGCCGAGAACCCCACCCACACCGACGATCACCGCTGACACGCGTCCTTCCTTGTCGAGAAGGATGTCTTTGACATCGCCGATCTTGTTGTTCTGGCTGTCGTACACGTCTTGATTGTAATAGCTGCCGATCGTCAGCGCGTCAGACGGCACGGAGGTTTGAAACTGACTTGGTTCTTCCGCGGCAGACGCTGGGCCTACGGCACCACCAATGAGCAGTGCGAGGGCAAAGCCGTTGGAGGGAACTTCAAGCGGCTTGCATGGTTTTCCTGGCTGACATTGGAGGAACCGCCATGTCGGAACTCATCAGAAGCGACGCGACCGGTTTCGTCGTAGGCAGCCTAATGGCTCTCTTGTATTTTGGCACCATCGTTCTGATGCTTCTTTTCCTGTCTTGAACTCAGTTCGACGGCTTGGGCCTGCATGATTTGACGCGCTCTCTCAAAAAGTTGCGCTGATGCACCTTGTGCAAATCCCTTCGTACTCACCATCGTCATCATTATTATGAAGCTGCGGCCCGGATGAGATGAAGTAGCTGCCATTCCGTCGAAGCTACCGACCCGCCGCATGTGAAGCAGAGCTACAAGGCTTGGTCTGGCTTTGCCGCGCGGCTTTTAGCGCTCGGGCTTCGTTTCGGCAACTAGCTGCGTGACCAGATAATTTCGGACATTACGACCCATCAGGTAGTCGGCGTGACACGACGCTATGTTGTCTGTGACAATCCGAGAGGCTCATGCGGCAACTTCTGGGGTACCATCACTGTCAGCGCCTCTCGCCATACGCGGAACGTTGCCGGCGTTTGCGCCGCCAGCTCGCCATCGGCATCGACCGATCTCGGACGATCGGTACGCAAGCACACCATGGTAGCGCTCAATTGCTTCAATATGTCGGGCTTCTTCAGGCGAAACTTGAGATGCAATAGGGACGCAACGAGTTGCCAGAACCGGCCGGGATAGACGAGGTAGAGGTCGAGTCTGCCGTCGTCGATGACCGCGTGTTCCGCCACCGTTAAGCCGCCTCCATGGAAGCGTCCATTGCCGACGCTCACCTGATACACTTGGCCCGACCAGGCCGGCTTGCCGTCAAGCTCGAGCTTGACGAAGAAGGGCTGTAGCGAGCGCACCGCTTGCAGCAGCGCAATTGCGTAGGCGAAGACGCGCCACCTGCGCTTCATGTCTTTGGATTGCCCCTTTGCCACCTTCGACGCGAGCCCGACGCTTGCGACATTCAGGTAGGGCCGGTCGTTGACCACCCCGACATCGATCCGGTGTTCGCGGCCGCTAAGCGCGACCTTGGCGGCCTGTAGCGGATCGGGCGGCAGGCCTATGGTCCGGGCAAAATCATTGGCCGTGCCAAGCGGCAGCACTGCGAAGGGTCGCTCGAGCGCCAATAGCTTGGGCACCGCTTTCGAAATCGTCCCGTCGCCGCCGCCGATTACGATCAAATCTGCGTCCCGCCCATGAGCCTCCAACTTCCGGCTGCTTTCCTCGTTTGATGCGGTCACAACCATGCGTGAACAGCAATTCTCGGCGAACCAAGACGAGAGTGCCGGCAAGGCGGCTTCGGCTCTCGAGGCGTTCGCGTTGACCACGACGAGCACCCGAAGCTTGGATTTGTCCATGTGAAAACCTCAAAATGCGGGATAGAGACCGCAACAATAGGTGTTGCTGCGATCCCCGTGTTGCATTTCCGCCTGGGCCACGCTGTGTAAGGAATGACGATGCGCTTCTATCGACCGGAAATATGGACTCTGGCGGGGTGGGGAGGATCCCTAGCGCCCTCGCTGTCACCGCGTTCGATAGCGCACCATTTTTGGGATCGGCTCGGGCGCGTCGCTATCGGCGGGTCAACCGCCTAACTTGATTCCAGTTCCGTGCTTGATGCGGCCTGCTCCGCCGCGGCGCTGTCCGAACGTTAGGCCGCGATCCGTTTTGTGCTGTTTTGATGTGCGCAACGGATACACATGCCGTTCATTGGGCGTTGAGACAAGAGAGACCGCCACGACTTGTCGCGCTTTTCCTAATAGGCGGCAAGGAACTGAAACCCGCGCCGAACGTATTGTAGCGGCCGGATCGTGGGCGCGACCTCGCGCCCCGCGCGTTCACAGGAAGGAAAACGTCAATGGGCCTCTTCAGCAAGGACATCAAAACTATGGAGGACCTCTTTCTCCATACGCTTCAGGACATCTACTACGCCGAAAATCAGATCGTAAAGTCGTTGCCTCAGATGATCGAGAAGGCGACGAACCGTGAGCTGGCGGCCGGGCTGCGCAACCATCTTCGTGAAACCGAGAACCAGTTGGCCAGACTGGAGAAAGTTTTTCAGAATCTGGGCGAGACGCCGAAAGGCACGACCTGCCCGGCGATCGACGGGCTGATCCGGGAGGCCGACGACGTAGCCGGCGAAGTCGAAGACAAGAAAGTGCTGGACGCCGCGATCATCGGCAGCGCGCAGGCTATCGAGCATTACGAGATTTCACGCTACGGCACGCTGATCGCGTGGGCTCAGGAGCTCGGCCATACCAACGTTACCGGTCTGCTCAATGCCAACCTCAAGGAGGAAAAGGCGGCCGACAAGAAGCTCAATACGCTCGCGGAAGGCGATCTGAACCGGAAGGCAGCTGGACGCATGGCGGCAGCGCGTGCCACTAGCCCCGCGAGCCGCACCGGAGCCGCCAAGAAAAGCGCGGCGCGTAAGAGCCCGCCACGCAAGACTACCGCGCGAAAGCCGGCCAAGCGGACACGCTGACGGCCGTCACCGCGCGAATGCACTAGACAGAGGAGGCAGCTTAGAAAGCGCGCCTAAACCGTTTGTCGGCCGAGCGCGTCAGGTGCAAGGGCCCTTCGATAGCGGTCATGCCCACCTCGACTCCGTCGCGCCGGCGGCGCTGAGGAAGTCGCCATGGCACCACGGGCGAAAGCGACCAAGACACAAAAGAAATTATCCGTGTGGCCGCGGATCATACGGCATGCCCGCGCGCAAATCCGTTTTCTGATCGCGCTTGCGGTGGGCGTCCTGGTTGCACTCCTGATGCCGAGCGAGAACTTGGTCCCACGCATCCTTGCCGGCTGGAACGCGGGCGGATGGCTCTACCTCGTCCTGGTTGGAATCAAGATGGCGCATGCCGAGATTGAAGGCATCAAGCGCGAGGCAGGAATCGAGCGCGAAAGCCGCATCGCCGTCCTCGTCGTCGTCATCTTTGGCTCAATCGTCACCATGCTTGCGCTGTTCGCTCAACTTATGGCCATCAAAAGCGAGCACGGCATCGACCGCAGCATCAGCATAGGCCTGTCCGTCTCGACCATCCTCCTGTCATGGCTACTGATCCATACGGTATTCGCGCTTTTCTACGCGCACGAATTTCACAGTGAGGGTCGCGAAGGCAGCCGCGGCCTAGGCGGGGGACTCAAATTTCGTGACGACCGCACGCCCGATTATCTTGACTTTCTCTATTTTTCCTTCGTGGTCGGAACGACGGCGCAGACGTCGGATGTCGACGTGACGTCGCGCGCCATGCGCCGCGTGGTGATGCTGCACGGCATCTTGTCGTTCTTCTTCAACACGGCGGTAATCGCGCTGGCCGTCAACCTCGTCTCGCAGCTGGTGCAGGGTTAGGCGCGGGTTACTCCGCGCGACAACAAGGTCAGGGTGGCGGGTTGGGATTTACCCTCGCACCGCAGATCTACCTATCCTAAGTCGCTGCGAGGTCGCTGCTCTCGACCAGGACGAGGCGTGGTGATGGCCAAGGATCGTGTGGACGGCGTGATCTCGCTTTAGACCTCATTCCCGCGCCGTGCGCTTGTGCCTGATGAAAACGCTCATTGCGGATTTCGAGGGCTAGCCACTCGATTACTGGGTGACGGATGCTGGGTGCGATCGTCGCTTGCGTCCAAGTGTTTGCCGATCGGATCGCCCTCTCGGTTACCTCCTACTGAGCCATCGCTTGAGCGCGGATAAATGTGAATATCGGGGATAAATTCGAAATTTGGCTTGGAATCAGTAAAACCTACGAGTGCAATTTGAACAAAGAATACTGCGGTTCGCGCGGCGCATCTTTAGAGCGGGGCATCCATGTACGGCAGTAAGCGGAAATCCAATGGCGACGAACGAAGATTGGTCGGGAACCCAATCCAAAGTTTCTGCAAGTCTCTGGTTCGCCGCATCCATCTTGGCCACTCGAAGGCGCGGCAGGACGAAGACAAAGCAGCTGCTGCTGCTGCAAGTGCCCAGCTTGAGACCCACAGAAAACTGCCTGAACCAATAAATCGCGTCACCAAGCAAGGTAGATTTGACTGGGGCTCTTTCTATGCTTTTGAGGACGGCTCAATCGAGGTTGAGAGAGCTGGCGTAAAGCAGCGGTTTCGCAACTTCTCCGAACTGAAACGCGGTCTAAACCACGGGTCAGAGGATGAAGTGAGTGCCGCCACGGGAAGATGGCGGTCTTAGCTGAGCGGGTGAGTTACGTTCTGCTTGCAGGAACAGAACTCCCTAGGGCGCTCAAGGAAGGAGCAGAACGACCGGGCAGCTTAGCGACGCTCGCGAACAGAGCGGTGGCCAGCGCCGGACCAATGCCGGGTATGGCATCCAGCCGTCTGCTCGTCTCATCAGAACGTTGGACGAATTTCTAGAGCGCATCGGCGGCCAGCTCGAGAACATCAGGCCAGTGAACGCGCAGGAGGGAACGCGTGCCGTCTTTCAGCTTTCGCGACATCCCGACCGCGGCCTGACCGTGAAAGTGCGCGACGCGCTTCCCGAGGACATCAGGCGCAAGCTTTGGCCAGAAAACTTTTGGAGGAGGCGCCGAGCCGTCAGCAGGCAGCAGCCGAGCGAACCCCTACTGGGCCACATTAAACGTCGCCGCCTCCAGCAACGCAGCGGCGGGAAGAGGCCTGGTGCTGAACTTCTCCTCCCTATGGGTTGACGCGGTGCCGGGCCGCTTGAACAGACCTAGCCGCTCATTGGGTTCCTTTTAATGTTCTCCGGGAGGGGAACCGTTGAGGTTGCGAGGTCCGAACTCGGTACGCAAACAAAACAAGCTCCATCTTATAGGAAGGCAAATAGCCCGAAAACGGAACGCGCGCGGTATTACAGGCGTTTCCGACGATAAAAGTTTTATGCCGGAGAACCGATATGCCAGCGAAATCTAAGGCACAACAAAAGGCGGCTGGGGCCGCTCTTGCCGCCAAACGCGGTGAAACTCCAGTGAGCACACTCAAGGGCGCGTCCAAGAGTATGTATGCGTCAATGAGCGAGAAGCAGTTGGACGAGTTCGCTTCCACCAAGCGCAAAGGTAAGCCCGAGCACGTGCCTAAAAAGAAATAATGACACAACGGAACGCTACCCAACTCTAATTCAATCTCCTCCTGGGCGTTGCGAATTATTCAGGACTGCTGCTTCTTTCACCGCTTTCGCGCCGATGAGCCAATGTTTTCGGTAATGCCGCAGCGCTTGGAGTGAATGAGGCCCTGCAAGCGGCGATGCTCTTTGCGAAGGCGGAATTTCTTCCAGACCCTCGGTCCACCACCCTTGATGAGGTACTTCCCATCGGGGTTGGGCCAGAGGGTGAGCTTGACGACTGACTCTTGTGTAATGCCGCGACCATGCAGTTCGACGAGACGGAGGATCGCTTCCTTGACCTAAACGAGGCGCTTGCTCGAGAGGAACTTCACCGGCGGGTGAAAGAGCAGGTGGCAGTGCTCAACGTCTGACTGCCCTCTGCATTGAGCTCACGCGCCCGCGCGGCCGGACGGCGTGGCACAAGCCTGACGGCACCGAGGTCCGCTTCATCGGCCTTGTCGAGCAACTCGCCATCATCGAGCCGGGTATGACCGTGCATGTGGTCGGCAAGGCGCCGCGCGAACTCCGGCGCTTGAAGCGCGTCACGGTGATTTCGCTCGCGGCGTAGCGTCATGCAGGGCGTCGGCTTCGGCCGGGGCCTTGGGGCTCGCTCTCTCGCTAAAACCTCAACCTCATTGCGTCGGGAACCTGCGCGGCGCGGTTAGCAAGCTCCTCGCGGTGATAATCACTAAAAGCCATCTTCGTCCATCCAACCTCATCGCCGAATCTGTTTCTCCAGTCGATCGCTTCCAGAGCGAGTTTGGCCGCTCGTGCGCTCAAGGTCGTCCGGCCGCCAGCAGCACCGCCAAAAAAGCGATCGCGTCACGGATCTCTGCGGCGCGGCCCATCTAATCACCCGCAAGCGCCCGCATCACCGCAGCGCGTGCCTGTGGCGAGAGCGAACGAAAGTGATCCTCTGCCGAACGCCGCTCAAGCTCCGAGAGCGCTTCCAGCATGCGATCCCACCGAACGGAGTGCCACGCGGGGCCCGGTGAGCCTGCATGAACACACACTGCGCCTTACTCTAGCGCCTGGGGCGTCTCCTGGCCTGGCCCCGGCTTCGGTACGGTCATCTGGATGCTCGGTGCGAGGAGGAACATGCCCAAAACCGCGGCGATCATTAGGGCCATAAACACGAGTCCTATGAACATGCCGGCGAAATTGGCCTCGCGCCACTTCCAGCGCCGCTCTTTGGTTTCTGGGTCATCAGCCATGGCCGGCCATAAACGCGCGGCTACGCTTAGAGTTTCGTTTCCCAAGCCATGAGCACCCTCGACGAGGCCGAGGCCTTCCTGCGGGAGCTCGCTGAGCGAACAACCACTCAGTCCGTCTCCACTAGCCTCGTGCGAGCATCACGCGCTTTACGGCAGCAGGTCGAAGATACCGACGATAAGCGCAGCGTGCGCCGCCGGCAGAAGGCCCGAGAGCGACAGAGCCGCCGCCGCGAGCGATTGCGGGGTGGGCGCGTGGTCGCTCATTTGGAATGCAATGAAGTTGACCTTGGATTTGCTCTAGCGGCTGAGGCGCTGATTGACGCCCACCGCAACGACGACCCTGTGAGACCGCTAGTGCTGGGCCCGAGACACAGGCCCGGTGGCAGGTCCTACGCACCAAGCGAAAGGGGACCACATAGTGGCCCGGTGCCGAAGGCAAGCGCCCTTAGAGGGAAACGGCGTAACCGAACTTTAAGGGAAGAACCCCTGACCCTGTGCGAAAATATAGAGCATGACTATGCCGAATCCGAGCGCAAGCCAGAATATGATGTCGCGCAGCAGGGCTCCCGCGCGCCCTCTATAGCTACCGAGCATGCCTCCGCCGAGATAGACGATGAGCGCCGAGAAGAACGCCACATAGCCGAACGTCGCGGTGTCGAGCCCGGCGATCATGCCCGACTCGTTCAAGATCAGGAGCATGGCCCCGACCGCGAGGATGATGAGGGCAACCCAAGTCGTCACGTCTAACCTTACCAGAACAATGGTCTGCATTCAGGGGCGGCGCTGCGCCTGGACATCGCGATGGCGCTCTCGAAGATCAAGACCAAGCCTCGAGGCGATCGTGACGACATCTACCGGAAGATCGTAGCCGAGCAAATCGTCGCGCACTTGAAGCTGTGCAACTGGCAGTTCGCGAAGGGAGCGCCACTACCGCCACACGGCTAGGCGTGCATTGGTGTTCTGAGTCTTAAGCGGAGGCTTTCCAGGGTAGCTTCTTCGAAGGACTTTCTGCGGCGTCAGCTTCTAGTTTCTTAGCCGCTACCTTGGCGACCAAGCGAAACCAATTTGCCTTCTTGGCAAACGCCTGCCGCAACGACGCCGGTAAGCTTTCATCGCTCGCTGCGCTATCATAGGTGACGGCAATCTGAGCGTGCTGTTCGGGTGTCAGAGCCATCGTTCACTTCCCTTCGATCAAAAGGGGGGAAACGACCTCAAGGGACGCATGAGGCCGCTTCGGGACATACCCGCCCGGATGGGAAATTGCCGAACGGGTAACCCGAACCTATCGTTAGAGTCTTGCGCTAGCGTTAAGGTGGTCTTGTGCTAAACTTCGCATCGCATCAAGAGTAGGGCTGACGCCCTCGCCAACCTGCCTGCCTGGGCAAGGTGGTTTCCTGAAAGGGGATGTGGCCGGATCGGCAACGAACGGGCGCAAGCGTCAGCCCTCCTCGGTTCAACCGATGGAGGGTTTTTCAATGGCAAATGGCATGGCTGGCAGAAGGACGCAGCGTACGCTGCCACGCCGACAGGTCCGGTGACACTGCGGCAGGAGGCATTGCGCAGGAAGTGGGGCCGCTATGCCGCGACCGACGAGGAGCAGAACGAGTTCGCTCGCAAGATCCAGGCGAGATCGTGATCTGTCTCACCATTCCGCCGGCAGCATCAGGCACGCCGCCAGGAGCCAGCTACCGCGTTAGCGATGTCGTCGTGCCCTCCTGGTGCAGATCAATGCTGTCCTTTCCTTTGCCAACGGTGCCGGTTGGGCGATTCCAAGAGAGCGCTATTAGGTGTTGTTGTCGTATTTCGCCGGCGCCTAAATGAGCAATAGGACTGTCGCAGCTACAACCACGATGTCCGCTTTGGGTCAAAAGCCGACATTACATGAAAAAGCCCCCGAGATGGGGCGTAAGTCATTGAAAATGCTGGTGCCCAGGGGCGGACTACGCCAAGTAAATAAAATCAATGACTTACGCAAAAGTGGGACACTAAACCTTCCCACATGATCATTATGCTTTCTGGCGCGGGTGTCCCACCGCGCACCCCCCTACCCGTCTCTATTTTCTGTCTAGGAATTGGCGTGGTGACTCAGCTCATATAACAGCTCCGAAAATGGCAAGACGTGCGGATCACACATCGTTTGGCAAGGAGTCCAGCGACACGCGATCAAACATCAGCACAAACCACTTCAGCTAGTGCAAGAGCAGCCCAGCGTTAATTCTTTGGACTTTATGACCCAGCGGCGCGGGTCCGGCTGGTCGGTTTGCCCCGAAGACTTGAAGCCGAAGCGCTACTAAAAGCGCATGTGTCTCACCAAGAGATCTGCGGCTCCGCTCTATTGCATGTTGTGTGGCGGCTCTCGAAGCGCGGACATCCTCAATTGCTCGACAGATTTTCGCGATCGTCTCTTTGCGCGTGACCAGCAGCGGTGCCGACATGACTAACGCCCTCGCCTTGCAGCGTTCAGGGCGAATCGCACCAGCTTCGCGGGATCGTGCTCGCCCACCGAAACTAAAGCGACGATGGTGCCGGCAAGCTTGCGCTGTTCCCGCTTCGCATCAGCAGG
Source organism: uncultured Alphaproteobacteria bacterium (assembly GCA_963821255.1). Lineage (GTDB taxonomy): Bacteria > Pseudomonadota > Alphaproteobacteria > Rhizobiales > Methyloligellaceae > Methyloceanibacter. The sequence continues at coordinate 81,220 of CAWGCX010000014.1, forward strand.
TGCGTCCTGCTTACGCTCCAGCCAGGCGAGTGCCAATGTGGAGTCGACTAGCTTGCGCGTGTCGGTAGGCAAATATTTGGGAATCTCGTTTAGCGGCATGACGCGAACTCCCTATCGCTGGGAGTGCCAAAACAGCGGGCCCCGTCATGCCGAAGGCCACTCTAACCGACTTCATCGCTGCTGGCGAGGGCTAAGCGCCCCTGACCTAGCAAACTTCTCGGCTCGCCTGCTGCGCGACCACGGTGTCTCAGGCGACACGCTGACCAAACATCAGCCTGTCACAGCAACAAAGCTGAATCTGGACAATGCCCTCGCCTGCTGCCTCTGATCCTCGGGTTTCAGATGGCATTCGAACAGTCGCTAGAGCACTCCAGATAGGAGGGTCACGGGCTTGCTGGCATCGGACCGAATTTCTTGTAAAGCATCTCGGTCAGTTCCATTAGCCCGGCGTCAGCTTTGTCGCCTGGAAAGTTCGTATCGATGGTTATGCCGAGATCATTTTCGGTATGGACCAAAATGGTGGCGAGATTCATGCTGTTCGATCCATTGTGAGTGAGCAGTGGCTTTGTCGCCCAAGCTCGAAATTGCATCGTGACAGAAAGTGAAAGGCGCGAAGCCGCCCAATCCGAACTGGATGTCTGCTAAAGGTCATTGCTGACCTCGGAGCAGTGTGTGCCGGCGTCTGAAATGCCTCGAAATTGGATGTGAGCGACGCCGTGCTGACGACCAGGTTCACCACACGCCGGGGATTAGCCTGTAACGCACGCGCGCAGCATAGTCAGCGTAGCCGGGAAGTCCTTTGCGCAGGGCGTCTTCTTCAATGAAGATGCGCACGGAGAGAGCGCCAAGGATCAGCGGCAAAACAAGAAGACCGAGCCATGATCCGAGCAGCAACGGCATTCCAATCATGTACAAAATTCCGCCCGCATACATCGGGTGGCGCACGATCCGGTAGGGACCTGTGCTGATGACACGTTGTCCACGCTCTTTTTGGATCTTGATCACCGGTGCTGCGAATGAATTCTCACGGAAAGTAAGCCAGACGATAAAGAACCCGATCGGGATCAGCACTGCGCCGGCATAGTTCAACGCTACGGGCATGTGCGAAAGGTTCCAGCGCTTGGCATCGAGCGCCATTAGAACGAGCCAGCCAAACCAGACGACGATGATAAACGCCATGAACACCTTGTCCCAAAACGCTTGTCCCTTCTGGAACGGTCCGCCCATGCGCTCTTTGAGTAATCCGGGATCGCGCCACGCCAACCACAGCGTCACCGCGAGGCCGCCGATCACAAACTCTGCCACGAAGATCCAAGCGCTTGGCCAGTCGAGTGTCCCAGCGGACAAGAATAACAGCGCGCCAATGGACACGATCCAAAACACAGCCTTGACGGAATCTACCCACGTCACGCTAGGCCTCCCTAGTGCTTCGCGCTTCGTCCAGGGTCAGCACCTTCGCCGGCGCCGCGGAACGACCTGATCGCCGTGGTGATAGGCGTCGTCCTCTATGTCGCCTTCCTCTTCTGGCTGCACCCACTCCTGATCGGGTCGGCGCCTTTGGCGCCCTGCTGAGAATCGGCCTTACCGGCCCATTTTTTGCCCTGCAGAACACATCTTATATTCTTCTACAGGTGGGCTACGCGGTAGCCCTAATAACCGGCGTCCGCGCAGCTGGTGCTTAAGGCCGAGTTAGAGGACAAGGACAGATGACCATGTCGGACCAAGCAGCGACCATTCTGGTGTACCGGATCGTCATAAAGGCCAGCGCCCAGGCGATCTGGGATGCGATTACCAAGCCCGAATGGACCGAGCGCTACGCCTATGGCGGCCGCGTCCAATACGAGCTGAAGGCCGGAGGACACTATCACCACGAGGCCAGTCCCGAGATGAAATCGTTCGGGATGCCCGACAAAGTCATCCTCGGCGAGGTGCTAGAGAGCGATCCGCCGCGCAAGCTGGTGCAAACATGGCATCCGCAGTTCACGCCGGAAATGACTGCGGAGCCGCCTTCACGCCTCACCTACGAAATCATGGAAGGGCAAAGCGTGTGTACGGTCACAATCACTCATGATGTCACGGGTGCCCCGATGGTCGCCGGCATGGTGCCGGGGGGTGGCGATCCGGCCAAGGGCGGCGGCGGCTGGCCGTGGGTCCTCAGCGATCTCAAGTCGCTGCTGGAAACCGGCGCGCGCATGCCGACCTAGCCCAATAGCCACAGATCCGTGCCTCCGCTCGCTTTGTTCGGAATCAGCATAGCCTTCAGTTCCATCACGTGGGGCATCGTCTTGGCGCGTTACGTCTTGCCGGTGCTGCGCCGTCAGTCGCGCGCAGACGCCATGCACCCGCTAATCCTGCTGCACTGTTTCCGCTTCGTCGGCCTATCGTTCCTGGTGCCCGGCGTCGTCTCGCCGGACTTGCCGTCTGCCTGGGCAGTTCCCGCCGCCTACGGCGATCTCATTGCCGCGGTGCTGGCTTTGTTGGCGCTGGCAGGGCTGAAGCGCAGGTTGGGAATAGCCTTGGTCTGGGTGTTTAACCTCTGGGGCAGCGCCGATTTGCTCTACGCCTTCTATCAGGGCAATCAGATTGGACTCGAGCCGGGCCAGCTGGGTGCCGCCTACTTCATCGTGACCGTGCTCGTGCCGCTGCTTTTGATCACGCACGGGCTTGTGTTCTGGCTTCTGCTAAGCCCTGACGGCCCGACAGCCTCGCGTGACAGCCAGCCTATGTCTAGAAGCACATGAAGGTGGCGCACTCCACGATGTCGGAAAGGTGATTGCTTCAAAAGTGGCGTGGCGCATGGCATGAGTCCAATATGGTTAAATACATTGCACTGCTGCGCGCGGTAAACGTCGGGGGAACTGCTAAGCTCCCGATGGCCGATCTAAAGGCAATGTGCCGTCATGCCGGGTTCGCACGCGTCCAAACCTACATCGCAAGTGGCAACGTCGTTTTTGATAGCAAAGCGTCTCCAGCAAAAGTGAAATCTGCGCTTGAGGCGCGCCTTCTTGCCTATGCTGGAAAGCCAATTAGCGTTGTCGTGCGCACGGCGTCTGAAATGACAGCCGTTGTGAAGGCCAACCCGTTTTCGAAGACAGCACCTAACCATACCGTCGCAATCTTCCTCGATGATCCACCACCATCCGACGCCTTGGATCATGCGGTTGGCGCAAAGGACGAAAGGATGCGGCTCGGAACACGCGAGATCTTCGTCTACTACGGCAGCGGTATGGGGAAGTCCAAACTGAGAATCCCGGCCGCCAAGACCGGCACGGCGCGCAATATGAACACGGTCGCGAAACTTGCGGAGATGGCATCAAAGTTGTGACGAACCGGACGAGCGGCCGTGTTGTGGCACCAAACGGTCAGCTCCTGGAGGCAGCACACGTTCGCTTGTGCTTGACGTAGCGGCTAGTATGGCCCTGGACGTGTTAGAGCCCTTAGCTCGGTGCGTTAAGTACGGGCCTAGCGTGTGACGATTAAAGCTGCGAGTCCGATTGCGACGAGGTCTTCCACAATCGCAGCAGGGTAGCGGCCGATGCGCGCGATCGCTGCGAGACGTGCAGCGTGACCCGCGTACGCGCCGATCACAGCCCCGGCGATGCCGGCAATCGCGCCGAATATCCCCGAGCCGTCGTGCATGGTCGCGATTATCCATCCCACGAACGCCCCGCTGACGATCCTAGCCGAAAGCCCCATGGCTTGTGTACGTGATGGGGTATTCGGTAGCACGTCTACGACGTACTCACCGACTGCGGCAACGGCCGCGATGATACCCAAGATGCCGCCCCGCATGAGCAACACCGCAGCGACCGGCGTAAAGGTGCGAAGTCCGGAGACAAAGCCTATTCCCAGGGCGAGGAAGAGAGCTGTCACGCTTGAGTTCTCACCTAGATGCACCCCCGCGTGAGCGGAAGTCTATTCATGAAGCAGTGTTGCCCAATTCGGCGGCACGAGGCCTCTAGGTCCAGGCGCTGGTTGATCTAGCGGGTGCGAGCGAGGAGCGGGAAGGCTCGGCCCGGCGAAAAATTCACCTGAACGATAATCGTAGAACCACCGCTCTCCTGGCTCGAAACTGGTGATAATTGGGTGACCCGTGGTCGTGTGATGTTTCGATGCGTGCTGATTTGGAGAACTATCACAGCAGCCGATATGGCCGCACTCGGCGCATCTGCGCAGATGAAACCACCAACTGCCAATCGCCAAGCATTCCACACAACCCATACCACTCGGCTTGGCTAATGCATTGATGCCTTCTGTCGGAGCCGCCATGCCGCCTCCATCAACCTTGAGAATATTCTACAAAGACCGCAGCTCAGGACTAGCGCCGGGAATTTTAGTCGAGGCTGAGCCCACCATAATGAGAGGACCGCCTAAGCGCAAAGACCGAAAAGTCATTGGCGCTTTGATTGGCGCCGTCACCGGTTTCGTGCCCCTGCTGATCGCCTTTGTTTTTTTCAGCGATTTTCCTGGCGGATCACAGGAAGGAACGCAAAACGTTCAACCGCCTCCCGAAGACGTAAGTTGCGACGGAATGGTCAAGGAGCGATGTCCTTCGTCCTGCGAGTGGTAGTTGTCGTCGACCTTGACTGTATACCATCCTAGTTCCGCGCCTCGATCCTTTCGACAATCCGCTGATCAGCACCAGCAAGAAATCACTCTGCGTTGAGCAGTCTCTCAGCGCCATTCGTCACGCAGCCTTTCGGCGCAGTTGATGGAGCTCGCGCTCGCCGTCTAGAATTTGTTGGGCGAGACGATGAGCTTCACTGAACTCGCCCTGGGCACGGGCAAGCGAGTGGGCCTGTCGAAGTTCTGAGAGTTCGGCTTCAATTTTGGAAACGTTCTGGGACATCACTATCACTCTCGATTAGGCAGCAGCGCGCCGGGATCTGCCTCAGGCACACTTCCGGCGGCGCCATGGTGCGCGCGGCATGTGACGCACTGACAACGCCGCGCAATCGCCGCGCGCTTTCCACAACTAACGGTGCTGAGCAGCCGGGAACCGAAAGCCCAAGCGTCCAGCCAAAGGGCGGCGTCCAGCAATCACCCTGAACGCGGGCACACGGCGGGTCGAGGGAGGACGGCCCGAACGTCGCGCCTGAAGCTGGGAGGGGAGCCCGCACCATGCCAAGCGGGTCCGGACCCTAGTGCTGGCTTCCCGCTCCCGTCCCTCGGTAAGCGGTAGCTATTCACTAGATTGGTTTGGTGTTTGTCTAAACGTGCCAACCTTTTGTTGAACGATCCGACCCCCCTACTTAAGTATAGGATTGCCCTGGAGCGCCTTGACCCCCGGTAGCCTATGCCCACGATCTACATTTCCGATAGCGGCGACGATAAGAACGACGGTCAGTCGCTCAAGACGGCGATCTATTCATTGAAACGGGCAAAGAAAATCCATGGTGGCAGGGATGATTGTAGCTGGCATTTCGGGCCGCGAGCATGGAAGCGGATCCAAAAGGAGCTTTCCGAAAAAGGGCTAACGCGAAGCCGCCGGTCGATCATTCCACCTCGATGAGCCAACCCATTTCGCGCAGGAGGCGGCGGCGCTCAGTGGTATGCATGTACGGTTTCATCCCTCGATGTAACGTCTTCCAGGCCGCCAACGACTTCAAAGTCAGGGCCCCACGCACCAGACAACATCTGCCTGCAGGTCCTGGGCGGGAATTAGCGCTCAGTTCGTCGTCTTCGCTAGGGTCCAGTCACCAACCGGGCCGGTATCGGGCCGCTGTCTGACGTATTCCACGATTGCCTTGCGGCATTCAATTACCGCCGTGTAGGGAGTCGGCCCACGACCGAAGCATCTCGGCACACCGCTGCCGTCCGTGCCGACAAATTCGTGATGCTCCTGAATCTTCATGGCATTTGCTCCTCAGTTCAGGCGTCCGCCGATTTCTTTCTCATGGCACTTGGGGCTAAAGATGGGGTGGCGTTTGTTCAAACGTGCCAATCTTTTGTCTAAGCCTAACTAATTGAAAGATACTCACCGTCGCGTGTCGCAGGCATTTCGTTCCGGCGAGATGGCGCACGTCTGGCATCCCTTTCAGTCGCGCAAGATTGGGCCGCGCACCCCTCAGTGGTCTTGTCGGTGGGCGCCTTGTGAGGCTATCGCTTCGATCCGGTCCAGTTCACCGTCCACCCACCTCTGGATGGCTTGGGGATCGCCACCGTTGCGGATCAAACTGGCGGCCAGTTCAGCCAGGGCGTCGATCATCTTCCGGTGCAGAAGGTCCAAGGTGGGCATCCGCGTTTTTTCGGTTGTGTCGTGTCACCCATTTGTCGAAACACGCCTCGGCGGGGTCCACAACGATTGGCTCGACCTCCAGGTCGCCCCGTCCGGCTGGAGTTAAGCCCAACAAGTTGGCGTGGTGTGCGGCGTCACGCTGGGCTTTCCGGATCACTCCCAACCGGGGGGTTCACACTGGGACCACCCCGCTTGTTCTTCACCAGCAGCCGCGCCCCGGCACCCTCAAGGGTGTTCAGCAATTCATTGGCTTCGGCAATCACACCCTGTGAGCTTGCCCACGATGCCAGCACGCTCCGCCTTCCAATCGGGATTGGCACCCGCCACAAAGTGGTGTGCCTGCGCGGCGGGCAGGCGAATAGCCGAAACGGTCTTACGGGGGGACCGTTACCTGTCTTGAGCATGATGGGTCTGAGTACATTCACCCTGATACTTGCTAGAATTTGCCAAAGATTTGTTCCTCCAAGTTGATTCAAACCCTCCAACGTAGGGGTTGCCGATCTGTGCGCGATTCGAACCTCGATGCTGCACCTACTGCTTTGGGAACTATGACGCGGCTCGCTTGCGGCCGTGCGGAACAGGAGGGAATCGATGTGGAACTACTGCTGCGGAAAGCTGGTCTGACGCAGCAGCAAATCGATGACAACAGCACCCGGCTGGATACGAAAAGTCAGATCAAGTTTCTCGACCTTGCTGCGACGGCACTCAAGGATGAGCTCTTGGGATTCCATCTCGCTCAGTCATGCGATCTTAGACTGATGGGTTTGCTCTATTACGTCTTAGCTTCTTCCGAAACACTCGAGGAAGCGTTGCGGCAGGGAACGCGATACAGCGCGATCGTCAATGAAGGAATCGCACCAAAGTATCGCGATGCTGGCGACGTGAGTATTCGCCTTGAATATGTCGGCATTTCCCGACATTCGGATCGTCACCAAATTGAGAGCGCGATGGTTACGTTGGTTCGCACATTCCGACAGCTAGTGAACCGCCGATTGCCATTGATCGGCGTCCGACTCAGCCACCGGCGTAGTGGTGATACCTCGGAGCTCAAGAATTTCTTTGGCTGCGATGTCACGTTCGGTGCTGATGTTGACGAAATGGCATTCTCTAAGTCCATCAAACAGCTGCCCGTAGTGAACGCGGACCCATACCTCAATGAGCTTTTGATCAAATATTGCGATCAAGCAATTGCTGATCGATCAACAAAACGGAGTTCGTTCGGATTAAGTGTCGAGAATGCCGTCGCTCTCCTCTTGCCCCATGGCAAGGCTCACGCAAACGAAATCGCCCGCAAACTAGGCGTAAGCCGGCGAACGCTTGCACGGCGGCTTGCATCAGAGGGATTGACGTTCGCCGGCATTGTGCAGAGCCTTAAGTCTGATCTTGCTAAACGTCATTTGACAGACCAAACCTTGTCGGTTTCAGAGATTGCTTGGTTGGTCGGTTACCAGGACGTCAGTGCGTTTACTCATGCTTTCAAGCGTTGGACCGGCAGTTCACCCCGAGCGTTAAGGCAATCTCCCAACTAATGCCTGCTTCAAGTACATGCGGAACATGACTAGGCAGGCACCCAGCGCACAACTCGCTCAGGCACGAAGCGGACATTTGCGTTCTTCGTCGTCGAGTCAGCTTCTGACCCAAAGCGGACATGACATGGTGGTATTATTCCGGAAGTGACTTCAGTGCACATCGCTGGCCCTAGATCGCCAGTCGACCTGGCGGCGGCCGGACGAGACGCAGGGCGAGCGTCTTGAGGTTCTGCACGATGGCCGCGAGGTGGAACTCGTCGCGTGCGCCGGAGAGGCTTACGGAGCAGTCCAGGGTCTCCCGGACACGAAAGTGGGCACCTTTACCCAGGAGCTCTACGACGAGGCAAAGAAGGACGGTTGGGTCGTCGTTAGCATGAAGAACGACTGGAAGCGCATCTTCGGGTTTGAAAACGTTCGCTGAGAATTGGCAACTCGGGGCTCGACGCTTACTTCATCCTCACGAAGTACACATCAAAGGTCTGTCCCAGGGCTGCCTGAAAATAGGTCCCTCGGAGTTGGTCCTGCTTCGGATCGTAGATCAGCGTGTACGTGCTACCGGGATAATTGGGTGCGCGTAGCTCGAAGAAAACATTGAGCTTCGAGCCATCACGCGTGGCTTCGGCTTTGGCGATGTTGATCGGCCGCGGATTGAAGTAGCGCGCATCGATCTTGCCACTGGGATCGACAGCAAGGATCTCGAAAACGTAGCCGCCGTCGGGGCGCAGCCACCGGCCATTAAGTGCTTCAAACCCGCTGGGCGCGCCTTGAACGAGGCTCATAGCGCTAACAATACCTATCGTCGCGACAACCATGATTGCAATGAGAGGCCAGCGCCGCTTACCTGTCATGGCATCCCGAGAAAGCCTACCCCTGAAGTTGTTAGTTGATCCTCCATGAGCCCCCCTATGAGGATCTATTAGCCCCTTAGCAGCTTAGTTAATAGCAAGGAACTGGTCGAGGGTAACCGTGAAGCGATTCCAGGGCGATGCCCAACGCGGCCGGTATTTACCTGTGCGCCTAGTGTGGCGACTCCTCGCTAGGTCGCCCCTGCAGCGCCGGTCGGCACACATGCCGATTTATCGACTTCAGAGGGGATATTGCGATGATTAAGATAAATGGCATTCCGATCAAGACGCGCGTACCCCCGACGGTTTGGGCTATCGCAGGCCTCCTGACCTTGGTCTCAATCTTCGAGGTCATTTTGCCAGGAGTCAAAACGGCTGGAGCACAATGACAAAGCAAGCTGGCCCTGACTCTGTTGTGTTCGTCATCGACGATGACGCATCCGTTCGCGAGTCGCTCAAGAGCCTATTCCAGTCTGTGGGTTTGCAGGTCGAGATGTTTTCATCGGCCGATGCCTTCCTGCAAGGTCAACATCCAGACGCGGCATGCTGCCTCGTGCTTGACGTCCGCTTGCCGGGCCTCAGCGGACTAGAGTTCCAGAACGAGTTGGCGAAGGCCGAAATCGACTTGCCCATCGTCTTTCTTACCGGCCACGGCGATATTCCCATGAGCGTACAGGCTATGAAGGCGGGCGCCGTCGAGTTTCTCACTAAGCCTTGTCGCGACCAGGAATTGCTTGACGCTGTGCGTTCAGCACTGGAGCGGCATCGATCGAGTCGTGAGGAGCATAGGCATGTTGCCGCTTTGCGCACGCAATATGCCTCGCTAACAGCCCGTGAAAAGGAGGTCATCGGCCTCGTCACCGCCGGCCTTTTGAACAAGCAGATTGCCGCGGAGATGGATATCAGCGAGGTCACCGTAAAGATGCATCGCGGCCATATCATGCGGAAAATGAAGGCACGATCATTGGCCGATTTGGTGCGCATGGCCGATCTTTTGGGCGTTAGCCACACTAAATCGGGGCGAAACTAGACCTAAGTATAGTTTCATTATCGGTTCGGAATGGGCATTTAGCGTCAGGGACGGAAACCAAAGGGGGCCCCTTCAAGGGGCGCTCGCCCTCAACGCTGACAAAGGGGACTTTTGAATTGTCCAAATCTCTATTGATCTCGATCGTTGATGACGATGAATCCGTACGCGAATTTACAAAGGCCCTTGTAAGGTCGCTCGGCTACGCCGCCCGCGCCTACGCGTCGGCCGAGGAATTTCTGGGCTCGGACCCGGACAACACCACCTGTCTCATCGTCGACGTGCAAATGAAGGGCTTGAGCGGCGTCGAGCTACAGGAACGATTGATCGCGGAAGGCCGCCAGACTCCCATGATCTTCATCACCGCCTTCCCGGACGAGCAAGTACGTAGCCGTGTGCTCAGCGCAGGGGCTATCGGCTTTTTGCGCAAGCCATTCAGCGACGACAAGCTAGCGAGCTACCTGGACCTCGCCATCGCATCCTGACTGCCGACGCTCCACGACATCTCTGCCAAAGGGGCGGAGCCGTTGTCCTATACTAAAGTATGGACCGACCCTTCGTTTTGGTGGGATCACAATACCCAGGGACAGTGGAGTGCGATTCATAAGGACGCTACAAAGTTCGCAGGTCGCGTCATTTTCTTTGGCAATCCCCCCGTTAGCCGGACGTGACCGAGTTGCCGGTTTCCCTCCCGGCGCGAAGACTGAGCTAGATCTGAGCGCCCAACCTTGCGCAGGGTTGGGCGCTTTTTGCACGCGCCTGCCGTGGCCGTCTACGGCCAACCAGGTCCTTACATGGGGAAGCCTTCGAGCTTGCCGGCAGCCACTGGCCAACTAGCGGTTCGGTAAGAGCGCGCGGCTCAATTACGGGTTTTTAGCGAGGAAGCACCGCAGCCCCTGGCCAGCTCGCATGTCCGCTCGGGGTAAATAGCGGACATTCATCAACGCAGGTGGGATGTCCGCTAATGCCCAATAGCGGACTTAAACGGCTTAAGGCTTCTACTCTCGTAGCTGGAGGGTAGCTGTTGGATAGATCGCGCTAGAACAACCTAGTTCCGTTAGGTCCCAATCGGCGGATGCCACTCCCGACTTAGGTATAGATCCAACGACTTCTAGATCTGCTGGCAGAGGCATACCCCACATTGCCTCTAGCTTCGCCTTGGCGCAGGCGAGCTCGGTCTGTCCCCGGTCAGAGTCATCACCGAAAAGACCACCAAACAGCAAAAAAGATGAAAAAACGACCAAGCCGCAAGCGGCCGAGAAGAACGCAAACCGGAGAGGACTTACTGGTTTCAAGCGCTGAAACATACCGGCCTAGGAACCATCGCAGAGGCCATAGATTCAGCGGCGCAATCCGTAAACATTTACTTAAATTTTATCAGCCTCCACCCCCTTCGCCGAGGAGCGGACTTAGGATTGGTTCACTGGTATGTCCGCTCTGTGCCAATAGCCGACATAACTAAAGTCCACCGCTCTGCGGTTTAACTCCGCTGCTCGGTGGCCTAGCCATCGTGCGCGTACACAACATTGATGTCGCGGGGGATTTGCGATGGGGCGTGTTCGGACAGCACTTCAGTTTGAGCGCCCCCAGCCATTGCTCGCTTGGGTCGGGCAAGCGAGGATGATTTGCAGAGAGCGCGGTATCAACACGCTATCCCACTATTTATTGATAGCCTCGCTGACTCAGGATCAGCGCAGGCTTTAGAACGTTTACCCCCGAGCAAGCGTGAAGAACTTTCTGAAGGCCACAGTGAAGAGGGGCTTCAGGAGCTGATCCATCGATTGCCTGAAGTGCACACCCGGCAATCGCTCGCGCCGGGGGCAGCGACCTCGAGCCCGGATCTCGGCCGATCCGACAGCGCAACTACACCCAACAACCGGCACCGGCCCTTAAGGCGCGCGATGCAAGCGCGCCGGCCGAAGCCGACGCCCCTGCAAGTTTGACCTAACCTATTGGCCAGTTTTCTTCATGTCATCGACGGTGGCTGCGTCGGGCTCCTGTATCCATCCTTTGCTGCAACCCGTCTTGAACTCGTCAGCTGAAACTTTGCCGTCTTTGTTGCTGTCGACCATCTGGAAGTTCACTACGAAGGGGACAGCTTTGTCCTGCGAAAGCGTGTCGCCGTCGGGAGCAGCCATTTTCCAAACACTCTGACACTTGGCGTCATCCAAAACTGCGCTGGGGCGACCGGACGGGTCGGGCTCTTGAGATCCTTCTGGTACGGGCGCACCTCCACCGGCGAAGGCAGTTCCACTCGCGACCAGAGTAACTAGCGTTGCGTAGGCAAGCTTCATTGGGTGTTCCTCCTGCTTTGACGGAAAACGCTCCGCTAGTGATGACGTTCCTGGGCATGCACTCGGGGAAAGAAAAAAGGAGCCCGGCCTCACGGGAGCTAAAGCCGGGCAAAACGTGTTCTTGCCGATGTCGATACCGAGCGTCGCAATCGTGCGGCTGCTAGCGCTTGCCTTCATGGGATGGCTCCTTGTGCTTCGAGTTGAGCCCCTCGGGGCTACGCTCAGGAGCACGGCGGTCCATCCATTACGACATCCTGGTGGTAGCTGCGGCAGCCTTATTTGCTCTTAGGAGCCGCGTTACTGAACCGTTAGTTGCACCGCGGGTCTCCTGCCGGGTGCCGTAATGGCCGAGCCCATCGGGCTAAAATACCGCGCCTTCATCTCTTACAGCCACACCGACACAAGTTGGGCCAAGTGGCTGCACGGCAAGCTCGAAGGCTTCCCCATCGATAAGGACCTGGTTGGCCGTGAGACGGCCACGGGTGCGATTCCCAAGACGCTGCGTCCGATCTTTCGTGACCGCGACGACTTCACTGCCGGTGATACGCTTTCCGAACAGACGCTAGAGGCGCTCGATGCCTCGCAGGCGTTAGTCGTCATCTGCTCGCCCGCTTCGGCCAAGAGCCACTACGTCAACGAAGAACTCCGCAAGCATGGCTATCCGATGAGGTGGTAAAGTCGCCCGAACAACCCCCGATGCGCTTAGTGGGATAGGGAGTAACACAAAGAAAAAGGGCCCCCTGGCCAGGGGGGCCCCGCATTCGCTACGGCCGGGACAACTACTCAGGTGCTCGCTACGCAAATACTGGCGCCCTTCGACCGCGTATGGTGCAAAGGATGTAGGAAGCTGTCCGCTGGTCTTCAACCCACGGGGAGCGGGGCGCCTCCGGGGCCCCGTCTCCTATAGCGAACCCACCGCAGAGAGTACTTTCCCCACCGAGATCAGTTCTGCGCCCGCTATTCCAAAGGCGCGCTCATAGTTCCTCCCCGTGTCAGCACCATGTCAGCAGGCGACAGAAAGTCACCTAAGATCAGTAATGGGTGGTTAGGCCCGGTATCGCCAACTTCCCTCCAAGACCGCAGCGGTGCCGGGCCGCTTGATTGACTATACGCAAAGAGGGTACGATTTGACTTCCGACTCAGGATCACTATGCAGGTCCGGCAAATTACGGTGCTTCTGGGTCGGATCTCTAAGCGCGGCTTCCGCCAATTTGCCGGGGCTTAGGACTGCTGAGATTGCGACGACTGGGGCCGCCTTGGCTTAATCCCGCGCCAGCCCCCTCTGTCGCACTCCCAGGTATTTGCAAGGCAGCGCCTCACGCTGTCTCAGCATCCAACATTCGAGCTGCGATGCCGTTGAGGTGCGCTATCGGGTGTGAGATTTGGTAATTGCCAGCCGAACCCTTGGCCATTGCCGATGCAGCAGCCTTCGCTTCCTTGAGTGTGACGATGGCCCGCAACATTGGTCCTTGCACCGCGCCAGCCAACCCGGCTTGTTCACTCCTACGTCGATACCCAGGCCTTGCCTTCGAGGCGCGATAACCGCCCCACTGACAGGACATTGGTCATCTCTCCATTGGTGAGTTTTTCAAGGTGATCTCGTTCACTTACTCCGGATTTTGTACCGAAATTGCCTTTGAATATCAGACGGTTGAAAATCGCTTTCTAGCTCTCCGGTGTATTGGTCCATTCTACCTCTTAGTTGGTAGCTATGGGGGAAAAGGAAATGAGGGGCTTGGTATTTTTGGGCGGTGCCCTGATAGCGATTGCGGTCTGCGGCTGCGAGGGGCCTGTAGGCCCGGCGGGGCCTCAGGGGGAGCGGGGACCTCAAGGAGCCCAAGGGCAACAAGGGGAACGAGGAGAGCAGGGCATTTTAGCCATCAGAGCCGTAAGCGATGCCTGCCCGCAACGCTGCACACTGACCTGTAAAGAGGACGAGCGCGTGCTTAGTGCGTATGTGGTGGGGAGCGCAAGACCCCCAATTATTGCGAACGAGCAATCCGTCGAATTCAATAATCGCGGGGTCCGTGGTGCCGGTCCCGCCATGGTCTTTTGCATCCCCAAATAGCGGCTGTATGTATCAGCCCTGCCAAAAGAAAAAGCCCCCGAGAGGGGGGCTATGGTTTGCAAGTATGGTCTGGTCAGCCCTCTTTAATCCGCGCACAGCCTCAGATCTGCACAAAGCATGGCTCATGCAGTTCAACGATGGCTGGTGGGCTTATTTCGATGACGAGTGCCCGATCGGGCCTTTCGATACGACGGCAGAGGCCTCGCGCGCTGGGCTGCAAGCATGTCCGGGCAAAAGCAATAGGAATATGCTTTGTCGTTCGCGATGAGTGACATTTAGGTCACGCTTGGCATCTTTCGTTTGAGGGGCGGAACGTAGAGTTCCTGACCTAGTTTCGAGCCAATCAGCATCGTCTCAAACGGGGGATACGATGGATTGGAATACCATTGAGGGAATGTGGAAAGAGGCCAAAAGAAAGATCCAGGCCAAGTGGGACAAGCTCACGGATGAGGATTTGGAGCTTATTGGTGGCCGGCGCGACCGCCTGGAGACCAAAATCCACCAGCGCTACGGCTTTGCCCCAAACCACATAAGCAAAGAGGTAGATGATTGGGTTCGCTGGCAGAAGCCGAAGTCATCGTCGCGATCGCAGCGATCCGCACTCGCATAAGCTCGAGGTCCGCATTGGAAAGGGCCCGGCCAAGCGGACTACCCAGGCGCCTTACCCAGTTGCCCGTGAGGCGGTAGCGGCGGCCCTTTGACGAACTGCCAGTTGGCAAGCTTCAAGTGCGCGACAATCTGCTCGGCTGCCATCCTACGGTAGACGTCATCGTGGTCGCCGCAACTGGGGGCTCCGTCATGCCCTCCTCCAGTCGGCTCCGTGGGCTCGGTATGTCGGCCGCAACAGGCTTCAGGGCATAGTTCTGGCCCTCGTGACCTTTTCGAAAATTAACCACTCGTTAACAATGAAGACGTCCTATCAACGTGAGAGTTAACGGAACGACAACGTTGCGGCCACCCATGTCCTTGCATCCATACGGCTCGCCGTGGATGCGCTTGAGATCATGACGATGGACTGAAGCAAAGGGGGATACAAATGGCTCGTGTGCTTGTGGTGACGTCCGGAAAGGGGGGCGTTGGAAAGACAACCTCGACCGCCGCGCTTGGTGCGGCTCTCGCGCGTACGGGGGAGCGAGTCGCCGTGATCGATTTCGACGTTGGCTTGCGCAACCTCGATCTCATCATGGGAGCGGAACGGCGCGTTGTTTATGACCTGATTCACGTCATTCACGGAACCGCCAAGCTTTCCCAAGCGCTCATTCGCGACAAAAGACTAGATACTCTGTTCCTTCTCGCCGCTTCCCAAACGCGCGATAAAGATTCCCTGTCTGATGAAGGCGTTGAACGGGTGATCGGCGACCTGCGACAGTCCTTCGATTGGGTAGTTTGTGACAGTCCAGCGGGAATTGAGCGGGGAGCATCACTCGCTATGCGCCACGCGGACTTTGCCATATTGGTCGTAAATCCTGAGGTGTCGTCGGTGCGTGATTCGGATCGCATCATCGGTTTGCTTGATTCAACTACCGAAAAAGCCAAACGCGGCGAACCTATGGAAAAGTACCTACTTTTAACTCGCTATGATCCGATACGGGCAGGGCGCGGCGAGATGCTTAACGTCGAGGATGTTTTGAACATTCTCTGCATACCCCTCATAGGAATCGTTCCCGAAAGCAAAGAAGTTTTGAATGCTTCGAACGTTGGCACTCCGGTTACTTTAAACAATCCGACGAGTGCCCCAGCACGTGCCTATTACGATGCCGCTCGTAGACTAAAAGGTGAGCTGGTGCCACTCGTGTTGTTAAGCGAAAAGGTCACGCTACTCGACAAGCTTTTTGGGCGGAGGGCAGCATGAGGTTCATGGGCTTATTTGGTCGGCGGCAGTCAGCCAGAACCGCTCAACATCGACTACAGGTCTTGCTGATGCATGAGCGAAGTGCCGGCGGCCATGCCGATCTCATTCCCGTTCTTCGCGAAGATATTCTAGCCGCGATCGGCAAATACGTTCCCATCGATTCGGATAGGGTTCAGGTAAGGATCGAACGTGGTGACGAGGTTTCCCTGCTCGAGATCGATATTGAGATAACGACCCTGACGCAACGGCTCCTTGAGCGGCGTACGAGCCCATTTGATCTCGGCAGTGTGAGTCGGCCAGATGCTCGCTGGGCTCAGTTCTGAGGTTTAATAGTAAGGACTACCCAATATTCTCCCAGCTTCGCTACGAACAAGATTTCGTTCCGCAGATAACCGCGCGCTTTCCAGGTCGGTGCGCCGGCCGAAGTCTTACGTGGCTCCGAAAAGTCTATACAGCCCCGCTTTACCTGGCCGCACCCCTTCATCCCAAGACGGTTCCTCCCTCAGCGAGCAATTCTGGGCTTTGGATATTAGTCAGATGTGGTCGCCCAGCTCCTTCCCCTTGTTGATGGGAGGCTCGGTCGGTCTCTCGTCTCCGTGGTAGGCCCACCAGCCATCGTCGAACTCCTTTCGGCCTGCGCCTCTGATGGCTCTGCCCCGCTTAAGGGCCCATGGCATAACATTGGGCGCAAAACGATCCTGAAGGAGCGGGGTCAGCCTCGGCCGCAAGCGTCGTGTTGGCCTTGGACGGTGAGGTTAAGCGGTGTAGCAGCCAAGCTGGTACCGGCCTCGACTCTCATCCAGCCAATTGGAGCCAACCGCTTGTCAAGGTGGGCGACGGCAGGCTCCGAAATCACCCGCGGAACTCCGTTGTTTTCTGAAAGCCACTGGGTCTTTGTACAACTAACACTCCTCACGAATGTCTATTCTAGGCGCGTGACTAGGCTTAGGAGGGTACGCCGAAGGAGAACCAACATGCAAAAACATCTCATCGCCGCGGTGCTGGTCGTGATTTTCACTGCCCCAGCCCTGGCCGTAGAGACGTTTTACATCATTTTTGACAATACACTGATGGGCTGCACGATCGCGACCGCCGAACCTACCGACAAGATCCGTTACCAGGTATTGGGTAGATACAACTCCAACGCTGAAGCTGCGAAGGCCATAGCCTCGATGAAGCAGTGCTAAGCCGATTTCGTCTCCGGCAGAGCGAACAAGAGCGTAGGAGTATCGTTAACAGTGTAATGACGCCTCCCTGGCATTCTGAGCCATGGCGAAGATTCGATCGCCCCTTCGGTTGCCGCTACCCAAGGAGTTGGCACGTGAACTCTCTGCTTTAGCTGTTCTGCTCATCGGCAATCTCCTCGCAAATCAAGCGCAGGCCGGAGATTTCTCGACGCAGCCTTTAACGCGGGTTGATTGCGATAAAGCCGAGATGGCGTGGGATGAGCAGGCAAACGTGTGTAGCTTCTCGCAGCCTCTGACGAGAGACGATTGCGACAAGGCCGGCACGGCCGGGAATGACAGTGCCAATGTATGCGGGACAGCACCTCAAGCAGCGGAGGCAATGCTTGAGGTTCAGGTTGGGCGGCCAATGTCCAAGTCAGAGGTCCAACCTCTGACGAGAGACGATTGCGACAAGGCCGGAATGGCCTGGAATGACAGTGCCAATGTGTGCGGGGCAGCACCTCAAGCAGCGGAGGCAGTGCCTGAGGTTCAGGTTGCGCAGCCAATGCCCAAGTCAGAGGTCCAGCCTTTGACGAGAGACGATTGCGACAAGGCCGGCATGGCCTGGAATGACAGTGCCAATGTATGCGGCGAGAAGGCGGAAGTATCGGCAACTCAGGATGCCTCGGAAGAGACGAACCCGAACGGATCCACCGTGCTGATCAACATCGACAAAGCCAGTCAGAAGATGGCCGTCTTTTTGGATGACGTGCAACTGTATGAGTGGCCAGTCTCGACTGGTTTGTCAGGATACACAACACCTTCGGGAAATTACACTGCCCGCTCTATGAATGAGATCTGGTACAGCAGGCAGTGGGACGACGCGCCTATGCCGCATGCTGTGTTCTTCACCAAAGGCGGCCACGCCATTCATGGCACCTACGAGGTAACGCGGCTCGGTAAGCCCGCCTCGCATGGTTGCGTACGCCTCTCACCGCAGAATGCCGCCACGCTTTATGCGCTGGTTGCGAAAACTGGTTTGAAGAACACGCAGGTTCTGTTAGCTGGCCTTACTCCGGGCGGTGAAGGTAAAGTGGCGAGTTCAAAGAGACCCAAATCTTCCTACCGTCGGGCTTCCCGCCAGTACAAAAATTACTACGCCGACTCCTTTCCTCAGCGGCCAAGACGAGGTCGCCTTTTCAGGCGGCTTTTCGGCGGTCGATAACACGGCTCATAGTCAATGGTTGCCCGGCCAGTCGGTGAAGCCTGTCTTCACAGAGGATTGCCTCATAGGCTTCGACCATCGGCAGGAGATCTGAGGCCCGACGCTGCTTACGGCGTCAGGACGGAGCCTGGCCGAACGCACTCCGTCACCACGCGGGCCAAAGCCCGTGCAAATCCCGCTCCGCCCGCGATGTTCGCATAACGGCCAAGCGCTGATTGAACGACGAGCCTGTTCACCACCACGCGGGCGAAGATCGCCTTTACGCCCAAAGGGCCGAGCCTCAGGCGTTTCAGCACCCGCTTGTGCCATCAGCGGACGTCAATAGCCGTTCGAACCAATATTTTCGTCAGCCCTTATTGGCAGTTTTCGGCACGAGGCTGGGAAGCTCCTATCGAGGACTCGCGCACGCTGGACGAAGCCTCAGTGCAACGTCACACAATCCAGATCGGACAGACCTTCGCTATTCCGCCGCGAGGGGAGACGCCACGCTCGGTGAGCTCGCGGAATGGGACCCGGAGGTCGCCGATCCGTTTGCGCCCGGAGCCTTGATCTCAGTGAATGGATTGTCGGAGCGGCGTGACTTTCCTTCGAAATAGGCACCCTGCTCGATGGCAGGCTCTGGTGGACGAGAAATGTCATGCTGGCCATGGCGAACTGCAGGAAATGAGGATTCGGCGCGCCAGAGCTGTTCGCGCGAGGCGCGATTGGCGACTATTTTCACACGCTTCCGTGAGCTGCGTCTAATATCGGGGGGACATACGTCCTAACTAACCAGGCGCGAACACAAGCCGTCGGGCTCCATAACTTCCTTCAAACCCAATGGTCCGCAGTTCCGTCAAACTTGTACCCGGGCGATGCCAAGGCGCTCCGCAATGCGGCATGTGATCATCTTTGCAACGCTGGTCTTCCTTGTTGACCCCGGTAGCGCTCTGGCGGAGAACAGCCCGGGACCCGACTACGGCCCGAGCCCGCACGCCATCGACGTGAGGGAACCATCCGCCGCCGATGCGCCGGAGGACCCGCCTCAGGAGGAGGCGCCTCCGAAGAAGTCCGAGCAGCCGATTGGTGCAACCAAGCCGGCTCAGCCGGAGCCGCCTACAGAGGAGCCTGAGCAACTGCTCGATGCAGCCGAGCTCGACCAGCTCGTGGCTCCAATCGCGCTCTATCCCGATCCACTCCTGGCGCAGGTGCTCATAGCCTCGACCTATCCGCTCGAAGTCGTCGAGGCCGACCGCTTCGTCAAGGCAAACAAGACCCTCAAAGGCGATGCGCTCAAGGCGGAGCTCGTCAAGCAGGACTGGGACGACAGCGTGAAGGCGCTCGTTGAGGCACCCGAAATTCTTGCGATGATGAGCGCCGAGCTCGACTGGATGCAGAGCCTCGGAGACGCGGTGTTGGCGCAGCAGCCCGACGTGATGGAGGCGGTTCAGCGCCTTCGCGCGAAGGCCGAGGCAAGCGGAAAGCTTGCGAGCACGGAACAACAGAGGGTGGTGGTGAGCGAGGAGGCGGGTCAAAGGGAGATTGTGATCCAGCCTGCATCGCCTGAGATCGTTTACGTCCCCTACTATCAGCCGTCAGTCGTCTACGGGCCTTGGCCTTACCCGTCCCATCCGCCTTACACCTTCGCGCCGCCGCCCCGCTATACAATGGGTCAGGCGATTGCCACCGGAATCGCCTTCGGCGTCGGCTACGCGATCAGCAATGTCATCTTCGACAGCTTCGATTGGCGCCACCGCCATATTCGCGTCTACAGGCCAAGGGACGCCCACTTCAATCGCAACGTCTATGGGCATCGGCGGGAGATCTACCGTTCGAACTGGCAGCACAACGCGTATCACCGGCGCGGCGTGAATTACAAAAATGCGTCGGTGTGGCGCAAGTATGCGAAGGGCGACAAAGCCCGTCCGAAACCGGGATTCGCCGCGCGTCCCAAGCCGGGCAAACCGCCCAAGGCCGTCTACAAGGGCAAAGGCGGACCTCCGCAGATTGCCAAGGGCAAAGGCGGTGGCAAAGGCAAGAGCGCCGATGCCAAGGGGCGCGCCAAGCCCAAAGGGGTTGCAAAAAAGAAAAATAAAAAGAAAAAGAAGAAAGGCTGAGGACGACCGCGCTGGCCAGGGGCAGGCACGCGCGCCGTCAACTTTTTCAATCTCAACCTTATCCGGATGAGCTCGTTGCCTTCCGCGGCGATGCCGTGCACCTGGAATACCGACTTGGCAATGTCGAAACCGATGGTTGTGATCGCTTGCATGCTTGGCTCCTCCAAATCGTGAGAGCTCTAACAGCACGCACATCCTTGGCACTCATGTGCCGGTGGAGGAGCCGTCCACAGCATCATTAGCGTACTTCTTTTGCGTTCCAATGTTTCACTGGTCTAGCGTCCTTGCGACGCGGAAGCTCAAATCGTTTTTCCGAGTGCCTCTAAAGGCCAAGTTTTGATAGGGCAGTCGGTACTCATCATCCGGAATGATGTGTTGGTTGCAGTCGCCAGCGACGTAGGCCGAACCGTTTGCTGGTACTCGATCGTAGTTGGGGTTAGGGCAATCCTCAACCCACTCCAAAGCGTTTCCCGCCATGTCTTCGACGATCTCTTCCTCGATCTCGATCCTGAGCGCGGACTAAAGGCCGGCCAGAAATGGCAGGCCGATCTGAAGCGTGCAGCCGAGCGCTGCGAGCTCGTGATCTTCCTGGTGTCACCGGCTTGGCGCGCATGGGAGTGGTGCGTTGCGGAATTTCTGCTCGCAAAGAACATGAACAAGCGCATTCACTCGCCGGTCATCTCGATCGGAAGGTTCTGCAACGGCAATGGCTCAGGTAAATACGGGACACAGGCGTCTACTAAGGGGCAATTTTCTCGCGATCCTAACCAAAAGTTGTGTAGTTGTCACAAGGGTCGAAGGCCTTTTCACCTGGCTGTTCTGACGTCCGCTAATGGGATGGACCGGCCGTGCTCCTGAGCGCCCCGAGGGGCTCAACTCGAAGCACAAGGAGCCATCCCATTAGCGGACATTGTGAGTGCTTTATCGCCAATCTCGGCGTAGGCTGACAATTGGACAGTTCTTCGAGCTGATCCGCTAGGGGGCAGGGCAATGACTTCCGCAAATTTGCTGATAGTGCTGGTTATAGGCACCTTGGTCGGAACATTCACGGGCTTAGCACTCGGCGGCGTGGTCGATAACCTTTATCTGGCAATGATTGCCGGAATCTTGGCCACGATTATCGCTGGCATCGTTCACGACCAAATCATAACGCGTCTAGGTCCGGAACCGAAACTAGAGGGGATGCCTCAGCTTGGATCCCCTCGGCTGATAATGACCATCGACCGCAGGATTCCTTTGCGAGTGATCGCCTACTCTGCCCTTGCCTCTTTTGCTGGCAGCACGTCGGCTGTGCTGGTTGCCACTCAGAGCGGGCTGACATCGTCGATTCTGATCGGAACATTGGCCGGGCTCTTCTCAGGAATCCTGATGGCGATACTGTTGCTGGTTTACGACATCCCACGGCCGAAATTGTCGCTCCGCCTGCCCGAGGCTGAGCGCGAGCTGCTCCGCAGTGTCTTCACAGGCCTCGACGACGAACAGATTGCGCGGCTGCTCGTCGCCGGGCGGTTCAATGATATCGCCAAGGGCACGACGCTGGCCGAGGAAAACAAGCCGCTCGAAACGTTGTTCTTTATTTGCGCGGGCCATGTGAAGGTCAATGTCGCGGGACGTAAGGTCGCGGATATGGGAAAAGGCAACTTCGTCGGCGAAATCGCTTTCCTGACCGAGAAGCCAGCCACAGCGACCGTCGTTGCCGACGACAGCGTGCGAGCGCTCGTCTTCGAGAGAGCCGAACTCAACCAGTTCTTCCGCAATGAAGCGGAAGTAGCGGGCCTTATCTATCAGCTTCTGGGACGCGATCTCGCCAATAAACTCAAGGACCGCAACATCCAGGAAGCCCGCTTCGTTCAATCTGGACCCCGTGATGGCTAAGCTCTCACCGACACAAAGGTCCCGGGGAATAGGAGGCGGTCCGCAGCACAAAGCGGACGTTGAAGGATGTCCGGCTGACTTCCGCTTCCTTTAAGGAGCGGACTAAGTGCGGTGACGGGAGCGTGCGCGGTGGGACACTCGTGTTAGGGCGTAAACTCATAATTCCTCCTTGCCGCCCCCAGGCGCGATCGGAGGGCGGAACGCCGGCGAGGGACCGTCAAGCACAGCGGTGGGAGGAGATGTGAGATCCTTACCTAAACTCTAAGTTCGTCCATCAGACGATAAACGTGGACAGTGTTTTTTATGTTTTTCAATGAATGGTTCCCCATGTCCTCGACCACGAAATCTTTTGAAATTTTTTCCAATGATACGGCGCTTATCAGGATGCTGCCCTCGCGCGCCAATTCGCGCAGGCGCGCAGCAACATTAACGACACTGCCGCTCGCGCCGTAATGCCATCTCGACCCGGATGAAGCCTCAATTGAGTGGACCTCATGAGCGAAGAATCTGTCGCTCGCGTGCCCAACGACTTCCCGTTCGAGGATATGGGCGAACATTCCTTGAAAAACGTGACGAAACCCATTCGCATCTATCGCCTCTGCGGCGTCCAAAGTCTTTAGCCATAATGTCCGCTATGGGGTCATTAGCGGACGCTCTCTTCCTGGCCCATACATCACTCTTGGTAACCGTCAAACCGCGGTACCAACAATGGCACCAATCCCGGCAGTCAATGCCATCGCAAGGGCGCCCCAAAAGGTGACGCGTACTACTGGCTTGAAGGTCTCGGCGCCACCAGTTCTGGCGCCGAGAAAGCCGAGTAGAGCCAAGGAAGCCAATGACCCCACGGCAACGACCGGTAACACCAAGTTTGAGGGTGAAACGAGCGAAAGAGCGAGCGGCGCCGCCGCCCCAGCCGAAAATGTTGCAGCCGACGTCAGGGCAGCCTGCACCGGCCGCGCTGATGTGATCTCGGAGATGCCAAGTTCGTCGCGAGCGTGGGCACCCAACGCGTCCTTGACCATGAGTTGCTGCGCGACCTGACGCGCAAGTCCGATCTCCACGCCGCGGCCGACATAGATCTGGGCCAGTTCCTCTTTCTCAAATTCCGGATCTTCCGAAAGTTCGCGTCGCTCCCTTGCGAGATCGGCTTGCTCGGTATCAGATTGCGAACTGACCGAGACATATTCCCCCGCTGCCATGGACATGGCGCCGGCGACGAGACCAGCGACACCCGCAAGCAGTATGTCGCTCTTGGTGGCCGCGGCCGCGGCGACACCGAGAATCAGGCTCGCCGTGGAAATGATCCCGTCATTTGCCCCGAGTACGGCCGCTCTCAGCCACCCGATCCGCTCGACCAGGTGGCTCTCCTTGTGAAGGTGGCGCATCGGTGTAGTCACTCAGTAGGGAAGGTGCGGTTGCCCGCGGCTGTGGCTGCTTGTAGCCAGTCAGCATGGCGCCGCGCAAGCTGCGTCCTGCCGCTGGCAAGGACGATGCGCCCGGAGAACGGCAAGTTCTCAAAGCGGGGATCCGAGGCGCGTTGAGACCCATGGCGGACATGGGGTATCACGAATCTTCATATTCGTCTCTCGCTCAGCTGCCTTATCTTTCACATTTCGGTCCGGCTTGCGTCAGAACGCTGCCAAGGGAAATGAGTCTGGGTGTCTCGGCGCAACAACGGCGCGGTGAAGAGCTGTCGGATGAGGAGCTGACTGCCATCATCTGCGATCATCGCCAAGTTTTTGGTAGGCCTGGAAAGGGTCGAAGACGAATGAGCGGCTCGATGGAACGTAGACATCAGAGACGTGCTCAGTGAGGCTTGCGGCACCCGTAAGGGCCGTTAGATATTCAACCTCTCGCTTAGCCTCACCATCGCATTGCGCTGTTTGTGACGTGCGAAATCCCACATAGAGTATCCGAAAGGGTCACTACATTCTCCTCATGCTGATGGAGGATGCTATGACCAACACCGACGCCAACTCCCTTTACGTTCTGGTCTACAGCCTTGCCGGAACCGTGATCAGTTTGCCGGCCGTTTGGTACTTCACCGCCGCCGCATATGCACAGGCGGTTTTGGCCTAACCCTAACTTGTTATGGACCCAAACTCGGAGGACGGCCATGCCGTTGCCCAGGGCCTCCCCCATCCCGCCGGTGTCGACTGGGGCGCCCAACAAGTATCTTGCAATGACAAGCTTCACGGACAATGCTTTTCCCTACGCGCTTTGGTTTGGTTCGTTATCGCACAGACATACGTCGCTGCGCCGATCACCTAGCCACCTCTTTGCAAGCTCAAGGACTTGTTGAGCTACCGAAAATCGGGGAGGTTCGCCATGTCATCTGCCACGCTTAAGGCCTGGATGCCATCTAACCTGAGGCGGATTGCAAGATTGCTCGCCGTGTCGCTGCTGGGCTCTGTCGCGCTTCTGGGGGGCGCCATCATTTTCGCTTGGTCCGGTCTCTATGATATCGCCGCGAGCGGCGGTCACTGGAAGGTTGTCGAGAAGTTCCTCGAATTTGGCATGCGTAACTCCGTCAAGACGGCGGCCTCGGGAATCGAAGTGCCGCGAGTTGACGATCCCAACCTCATCCGGCTCGGCGCCGGCCATTTCCACAGAGGCTGCGCCTTCTGTCACGGAGCCCCGGGAATGCCAGTCAACCCGATCGCCGAGCAAATGCTTCCCGCGCCCCCCGACCTGACGGTGTCGATGCGCCCCTGGAAGGATGGCGAACTGTTCTGGATCGTGAAGCACGGGTTCAAATATACGGGCATGCCGGGTTGGGTCGCGCTAGAACGCGACGACGAGATTTGGGCCGTCGTAGCGTTTCTGAAGACGTTGCCCACGCTGGATGCTGCTGGTTACCGTGACCTTGCGCTCGGTGACGTGCGTGTTGCTGCGCGAACCGGCAGCGAGCTCGCCACCTCAGAATCAAATCCCGAAGCGGTCAGCGCCTGCGCACGCTGTCATGGTGGCGAGGGCGAGCGGCCGATGAGCAATCTCGTGCCGGTGCTGCACGGCCAGCCCGCAGAATATCTGGTCTCGGCGCTCAAGGCCTATGCCGGAGGCAAACGGCGGAGCGGCATCATGCAACCCTTGGCTGTTGACTTGCGCGTCGAAGACATCGAGAACCTCGCCGACTATTACGCCGGGCTCACGCCACCGCACGGAGAATCTGAGGCTCAAGATGCAACCCTGCTCGAAAAAGGGCGCAAGCTCGCGCTCCAAGGTTTGCCAGAGGCGGGTCTTCCCGCTTGCGTGGCGTGCCATAGCGGCTCAGGTGGTGCGGCACCTCGCCTCGTTGGTCAGCATGGCGCCTATATGGCGGGCCAGCTCAGACTCTTGCGCGCGGGGCACGTGCCTCAGACTGCCAGCGCCGCCATGATGGCCCCCATTGCTCAGCGTTTGAGCGATGAGCAGATCGAGGCTGTTTCAACTTATTTCGCTGCCGCAGAACGCGAACAAGAAGCCACTTTGCCCTAACAGACTCCCGGGAGAACGCTCTTCCAATGTCTGCGTTGAACGATGCCCACCAACTCTTAGTGCTGCAAGCCACCGGCTTGCTCTGATCGCACCAGAGCAAAACCCGATCGATTGACGCGCTTGGCGAGTGGGATCTTGCGGGTGCCTGTCTGATTCTTGAGAGGCGCACCTGCGTCATCCACAACCTTGGTAGGCGAGCGTGTATCGCGCGCTTCGCGCTGATTAGCTTCTCTAAGACGTTCGTTCTTACCGAGGCGGTTTTGCCTTCTTCCGTTGGGCGGATTCAGCTGCTGGTCCGCCCTCCATGTGCCGAAGCTGTTGTTCGCTCAGCGCTTCGTTCTTAGCTTCCTTCTGCCCCAGATCAGCGCGTGTTGTGGTTCCAGCCTTTTGATCCTTAGAATCACAACGGCTTGAAAAAAGTCCGCATAGGAAATTCATGACCATGTCCGATAAACTCCGATGGCAGTCACTAGCTTCCGGGGATCAAAAGCCTTACGGCTTTGCGGTCATCAATTCCAGTGACAGGCGGAACGAATTGACGATCTTAAAGTTCAGCGTGCAGCGTGGGCTGAGATGAGTAAACGACAGATCGCTCGAACCATTTTTTATATAGCTGCAATCGTGAACGCGGCTTACGGACTGCTTTTTCTATCGATGCCGGAATTGCAGTTTGACATCAGCCACGATCCGGGTGCTCCGCAAAACGCCGGTTGGGTAAGATGGAGCGGTGGGTTCCTCATTGGCATGGCATTCGGAGCTCTGCTGGCGACGACGTATCCGGACAAGCAAAGGTCTTTGGTCTTAGGGTTGGGGGCAGGCTACCTGCTGATCTCATTGTCGCTATTGTACAGCGTGATTTCCGGTGAGTACCAAGGGCTTTACTGGGTTGTCTCGGTTCCGATCGCAATCAGCGCTGCTTTGGCGCTCGCAATGTTTTGGCTGCTGACAAAACAAATTTGAGCGTCTTACCCGCACCTTCTACAAGGAGGGCGAGATCGGGACTTGCCGCTCGAAAAGAGGCTTGGATGGTAGCGGAGGAGGGACTCGAACCCCCGACACGCGGATTATGATTCCGCTGCTCTAACCAGCTGAGCTACTCCGCCATCAATGCTGAAGGCTCGCGCGAACGCGCGGCCAAGCGACGCTGTGAACATAGGGCTTCGCAGCCAATCCGCCAATTGGCTCAGGCTGCGGGCGATATAGGTAGCGCCGACTATTCGTGTCAAGCAAGCCGCCCGGCCGCTAGTCCCGCGCGACCCGGCCCGCTTTGCCGCCCGCCAGCGCCTTGGCCGCAACGCCCGGCTGGACCCCTGCGCCGGGCTCCTTGACGAAGCGCAGCATGGTGAATAGGCCGAACGGCTTGAGCGACCGGCGCTCCACGAGCTTCAGGTCGTCGCAGACAAGCACGCGGTCGAACTCGAACACCGGGCGCCAGCCGATTAAATCGGCGAACGGCGCAAGCTTCCGCTCGAGGAACCCGCGCGCGCCGTCGTCTTGGCTGAAATGATTGACAAGAACGACCTCGCCGCCCGGCGCGCAGACGCGCTCGAGCTCACGCATCACGCGCTCGGGATACGGCACGACCGTCATCACATACATGGCGACCACGGTGTCGAAGCTCTCGTCGGCGAAAGTTAGCGCACCCGCGTCCATCTCGTAGAGGCCCGCGACATTGCCGAGCTTGGCGCGGTCGACCCGCGCCCGCGCCTTCTCCAGCATCTCGGGCGAAAGATCGATGCCGGTGATGGTGAGGTGGCTCCCGTAGCAGGGCAGCGAAAGGCCCGTGCCGACGCCGACTTCGAGCACACTGCCTTTGCGCGCGTTGATGATACTTCACCGCGTGCTTGCGCCCGGCCTCCGCCACCTGGCCGAACGTATAGTCATAGACCGGGGCCCAGCGGCGATAGGCATGCCGCACGGACGCTTCGTCCATCATGCGAACCTTGGAACCCAAGCCATCCTCCATGCTTGTTGGCCGCTTCTAGCGAGCGGCTTAACGCGACCCTGCTGCGAACGCGCTCTCTGCACTGCTCGACGCGGGCGCCTTGTACGCATCCTCGGCCACCCAGGCGCTCGACGTCGCGGACTTGATCCATCCGCCGCCCAAGAGCCGCTCGCCGCCATCTTCCGCGGCATAGAACACGCAAGCCTGTCCGGGAGAGACACCATCCTCGCCATGCGCGAGCTCGACGCTCGCGCCGTCCGCCTCGAAACTGAGCCGCGCGGGCTGGAGCGGCCCGCTCGACCTGATGCGCGCGAGAATGTCCTTGGGCCCGTGCGTGAGATCCTTGAGAGAGTCCTCGCCAAGCCAGTTCACTTCGCGAAGGGCGAGCTTCCGCATGCGGAGCGCCTCGCGGGGGCCCACCACCACCTCGCGGCGCGCGGCATCGAGCTTCAGCACATAGAGCGGCTCGCGCGCGGCGACGCCAATGCCCTTACGCTGGCCGATGGTGTAGTTGATGATCCCGCCATGGCGGCCGAGCACGCGCCCGTCGACATGCACGATGTCGCCGGCCTCAGCGGCGTCCGGACGCAGGCGCTCGATCACTTGCGTGTAGCGCCCGGTCGGCACGAAGCAGATGTCCTGGCTGTCGGACTTCTCGGCGACCGCGAGCCCAAACTTGCGGGCGAGCGCGCGCGTCTCTTCCTTCGGAAGGTCGCCGAGCGGGAAGCGCAGGAAGGAAAGCTGCTCGCGGGTCGTAGCGAACAGGAAATAGCTCTGGTCGCGGGCCTTGTCCTCGGCGCGATAGAGCTCAAAGCCGGTCGGACCCGGCAGGCTCTTGACGTAATGGCCGGTGGCGAGCGCGGCGGCGCCGAGCCCTTCCGCCGTCTGGAGCAGGTCGCGGAACTTGATCTTCTGATTGCAGGCGACGCACGGGACCGGCGTCTCGCCATGCAGATAAGAGTCGGCGAATGCGCCCATCACGGCCTCGGCGAAGCGCGCCTCGTAGTCGAGCACGTAATGCGGGATGCCGAGCTTCTCCGCCACGCGCCGCGCATCCTGTATGTCCTGGCCGGCGCAACAAGCGCCCTTTCTCCCGACCGCCTCGCCATGATCGTAGAGCTGCAGCGTGATGCCGACCACGTCGTAGCCCTCCTCCTTGAGCATGGCCGCGACCACGGAGGAGTCGACGCCGCCCGACATGGCCACGACCACGCGGGTATCGGCCGGACGGCCGGGAAGGTGGAGACTGTTAGACATTCAAGGGCTTCGCAGGTGGCAAAGGGGGATCTCGAAAGGTCGCGCCCAGCGACGATCTGCCGGCTCAAAACTGGCACCCTACAGCTGAAGACAGGATGCCGACCGGGCGGAAGATAGGCATCTGGCCCGTGTTAAGCAAGGCGGGAGCAGCCCGCCAGAACGTCTAGCCGAGGCCCCACGAAGCCTTGGTTTCTCGATTGAATTCAGAAATTTTTGGCTATTTCCTTGCCGTTTCCTTTACCGGCCAGCTTAGGCAAATCTTAAACGGGACTTGCTATTGTCCTGCTCGATTGGGCGCATCGAGCATAGTGTTGTGAGTACGATGACCGAGCATTACAGGCCGCGCGTCAGATATGTGATCGGCCCCGACGGGAGTCCCCTGACGGTCGCGGATCTTCCCCCGAAGGACACCAATCGCTGGGTGATCCGCCGCAAGGCGGAGGTCGTCGCCGCAGTGCGCGGCGGCCTGATCAGCCTGGAAGAGGCTTGCGAGCGGTACACGCTCACGGTCGACGAGTTCCTGAGCTGGCAGCGGTCGATTGACAAGCATGGGCTGCCTGGCCTGCGCGCCACCCGCGTTCAGGACTATCGCGGCGGCTAGGCCCCCCTCTTCCGACAATCTGTCGTATTGTCATGCCCGCGAAAACGGGCATCCAGTAAGCCCCGACCTCGCCCGATTATGCGAGCGTCGGCGCTTACTGGATTGCCGGGTCAAGCCCGGCAATGACAATTCGCGATGATCAGGAATCAGAACCCCATCTTCACCATCGGATATGAGGGCGCGACCATCCCCGCGTTCGTAGCCGTGCTGCGAGAAGCGGGCGTGGCGCTCGTGCTCGACATCCGCGCGGTGCCGGCCTCGCGCAAGAAGGGCTTCTCCAAGACACCGCTCGCCGCCCATCTCGACGAGGCCGGCATCGCCTACCGCCACTTGCGCGGCCTCGGCACGCCGAAGCGCGGGCGCGACGCGGCACATGGCGGCGACCGCGAAGCGTTCGAGCGCATCTTCCTCGCCCATATGGAAGAGCCGGAGGCTTTGCTCGATCTCGGCGAGGCGCTGGCGCGCGCGCTCGAGCAGCCCTCATGCCTGCTCTGCCTCGAGCGCGATCCGGAAAACTGCCACCGCCTGATCGTCGCGAACCGCATGGCGCGTGCGAGCGGCCAAGAGGTTCGCCATCTCTTTGTCGCCGAAGCGCCGTCACTCTTTGGGAATTGAGACCGTCGTCTTGTTCTCAACAAACGTAAGCGTGACGGCCGTCGAGGGACGATTGATTTTGACAGGGCCGGAGAACTCGGCGAAGCGCGCACCCTTCGCCTTGACCTCGGCGTCCTCGAATTTGAACGGCTTGTTGGTGACGCTGAAGGCACGCTCATTGCCCCATGACCACGTTGTCTTCTTGCCGTCCTCCCGCGTCGATGGCGTCGGTCTCGGCGTGGTAGAAGAACGAGGTGAGTTCCGTGTGATCTGCGTCTTCGAAGCATGAGTTCGCCCTAACGCCGGTCCAGCCGTCAGAGACCCAACCCTTGCTCGCCTCGTAAGCGAGCGCGATGTGGATCGCATGCTCGAAATTGTTGCAGAACTTGATCTTGGCGAGCACCGGTGAGCCGGACGCGACGAGAAGCAAAATCGCTGCAAGTGCCGCATTGAACCCTCCCCTGCAAGCAACTCAAACGTCGTAACGTCCGATTATACGACGAATTGCATCGCCACGCCCGCGGTCGCCAATTCTTGGCGCCCAAATATTCACCTAAACATCGGCTGGGTGTGGCTGGCAGGCCATAGATTGTCCCTGCCTGCCCATTGCATACTGGCGTCATGCAAAAGTTAGTCATCGCCGCAATCGCTTTGATTTCGCTCGCAGGCCCCGCGGTGGCTGGGGGTCTGGAGCCGAGCGATGACGCCCAATCGGCTTGGAGCTTTACCGGTTGCTATGCGGGCGGGCATGCGGGCGGCCTTTGGGGCAGCAGCGAGAAATGGATCGTGCGCACCCAGGGCGGCGCGTTTGAGGGCCAGTCCGTCGGCGAGCATGATTTGAACGGGTGGATTGGCGGGATCCAAGCCGGTTGCGACTACCAAACGGCCGGTGGCTTCGTGATCGGCGTGCAGGGCGACTACGGCTGGTCGAATGACGATGGCACCCACGCCAGCGCACGCGAGATCGGCGTGTTCTACCACAGCGAGATTGAGTCGTTGGCCTCTGTCACGGGCCGCGTCGGCTACGCCTTCGATCGCTTCCTCGGCTACGTCAAAGGCGGGGCTGCCTGGGAGCGCGACACCTACTCGGCTTCGACGATCATCGTCGGGACTGCGTATACGACAAGCGACACGCGGTCGGGATGGACGATTGGCGGCGGTGGCGAATATGCCATCAACAAGTCTCTGTCCGGCTTTGTCGAGTTCAATTATTTCGACTTCGGCACGACCGACACGCGCTTCAATCCCCGCATCGTGGCGTTGCGCCCAGCCTTCGTCGACATTGAGGAGACAGCCAGCGTCGTGCGCGCCGGTCTCAATCTGCGTTTCGGCCGCCAGGCAGCCAAGCAACCGCCGGCTTACTGAGCGGCGGCGGCGGATTTCCGGCAACTGCCATCGCCACGTGTCCAGCGCTCGACATCGTAGCGGAGCCTGGCAGCGACCTCTTGCGGCATCTTGCGGTTCTGGGTCTTCACCGAGGCGTAGCCGCGCTCCTCTTGGAGAACGATGAGATAGGCGATCGCGCCCGGGCGCTTCTGCCGCGTCATCTCATAGACGCCGATCTTAGCGGTCTCGCCCTCCGGGCTCACGTCGGCGCGATACATATGATAGGGCAGCAACGGCCCGGTCGGATTGAACCAGCAGGTCTTGATCTTGCCGCCGAGCAGGAGATAAGCGTCGATCGGCTTCGTGCCGGGAAGCGAGAGTCCGCTAGCGGCACTCGCTGCGGTCTCGTTCAAGCTCGAAGTCGTCTCGGTCGCCGTATCGTAAGAGGCGACCCGCGCCGCCTCTGGCTGCGAGTGCTTGACGCAACTCGCAAGCAGGCTCGCGGTCAGCGCAAGCGCCAACCCTGTACGCACTACGCTAGACACAACACTACCCCCGTACGCATCCGCGTTAATCGCGGAAGTTCACATATTGCAGCGGCTGCTCGACCGAGAGCCCCTTTACATGCTGGATCACCGCCTGAAGGTCGTCGCGCTTTTTGCCCGAGACCCTGAGCTCGTCGCCCTGGACGCTGACCTGAACCTTGAACTTGCCGTCCTTGATCTCCTTGACGAGGCGCTTGGCAAGCTCCCGGTCGATGCCCTGGCGGATTACGACCTTCTGGCGCACGGCCTGGCCCGCCGCCTTTTCCATGCTCTTGTAGTCCAGCACGCCGGCATTGATCTTGCGGCGGGCGAGATGGCCCTGCAGCAGCTCGTGCATCTGCTTGAGCTTGAGCTCGTCGTCGGCGTCGATGGTGATCTCGGCCTCTTTCCGCTCGATCTTCGCCTTCGAGTTCTTGAAGTCGTAGCGCTGGCTCATCTCGCGGGTCATGTTGGCGAGCGCATTGTCGACCTCGGCAAGGTCGGTCTTCGAAACGATGTCAAACGCCGGCATGTTACGCCGATACCCCTCTATACGCCGCCATACCCGGCCTTAACGCCGGCAAACCCAGCCATACCCATTGAAACTGCGAGGATAGCCGGGCCGGGAATCCCCGCCGCTTGGTGGGGACAATTCAGCTTGCCGCCCGGTGCGCCGTCTCAAGCTCGGCGACCTGTTCCAGCCGCAGCCGCTCGGCATCCCGCTCTTCGAGGAGCTCGCTCTTCTTGAGATCCTCGTTCGCCTCGTCGAGCTCTGCGCGGGCCGAAGCGAGCCGCGCCTCGAGATCGGCGGTCGAAGCGGCCAGGTTGTTGCGCCTCTGGATCGCGGCTTTGGCGAAGGTCGGGTAGGCATAGTGGTTGACGTCGGAGATGCCCGCCCGCTCCTGTTCGATCGCGATCTGCCGGTCGAGGTCCGCGGCCATGTTGTTAAAGTCGGCGATCATCGTTTCGATGTCTGCGACCTTGCGGCGCTTCTCCTCGACCTCGAAGCGCTTCAAGCGGATCACTGCGTCGCGTGACTTCATACTCGTTACCCTCAAACGAACTCGGACCCTAAAGGGGAGAAATTCAAATCCATGCCAGTCAGCTGGCGGCCACGGTGAGGGCGGCAGAAAGGTCCATGTCCCTGTAAAGACTCGGCTATCCACCCCTTAGGATGCGCCGGCAGAACGCCGGAGCCCTCCCCTCAGGCCTGGATCATCCACGACAGGGCTTAAGGGCCGGTAAACCATATGCTTGGCATTTAAGGGATGCCTCGGGCCGCTGACGGCGCGGGACGGAACGTTAGCCTTCGCCATGGGGTCAGCTTTTGTTAACTATTGACAATTAACTTCTTGATTCGAATTAACCAATCTTGCGTGGGGCGTAAGGGGTCAGGGACGAGCCGGACTGCGGCAAGACGGGGGATTTGAGATGCGGGTTCTTCTGATTGAGGACGATAGCGCGACAGCGCAAAGCATCGAGCTGATGCTGCAGTCCGAAGGTTTCAACGTCTACAAGACCGACCTTGGCGAAGAAGGGGTCGATCTCGGCAAGATCTACGACTACGACATTATTCTGCTGGACCTGAATTTGCCCGACATGAGCGGGTACGAGGTCTTGAAGACCTTGCGGGTGAGCAAGGTGCAGACCCCGATCCTCATCCTGTCCGGCCTTGCCGGCATCGAGGACAAGGTCCGCGGGCTCGGCTTCGGCGCCGACGACTACATGACCAAGCCCTTCCACAAGGACGAGCTGGTCGCCCGCATCCACGCCATCGTGCGCCGGTCTAAGGGCCATGCCCAGTCGGTGATCCAGACCGGCGGCCTCAAAGTTAATCTCGACACCAAGACGGTGGACGTTAACGGCCAGCGCGTGCATCTGACCGGCAAGGAATATCAGATGCTGGAGCTGCTCTCGCTGCGCAAGGGCACCACCCTCACCAAGGAGATGTTCCTGAACCATCTCTATGGCGGCATGGACGAGCCGGAGCTCAAGATCATCGACGTCTTCATCTGCAAGCTGCGCAAGAAGCTCGCCGCGGCGACCGGGGGTAAGCACTATATCGAGACGGTCTGGGGCCGGGGATATGTGCTGCGCAATCCGGAAGACGAATCCGAAGCCGCCTAGAATTTATCGGATTTTGGTTGGTCATGGCCGGGTAAGGCCCAGCCATCCACGTTTCTGCGTGCCCGTGTCCGAGAGAACCGCAAGTGCCTTCGACGTATGGACCAGCCGGAAGGTCGTGTTGAGCGTCTCGAAATCGTTCGGCTCCTGCTCGAAACGCACGAGCTCGACGTCGAGCTGATCGAGACCTTCCCCGGTCTCGGTCAGGAATTCTGCCAATAGCTCGTCCATGCCCCAAACTTGGCGTGGGCCCAAAGCCGGCCCAGCGCGGCTACACGCACCCCGCGCCCGCGAAGCGGATTGTGTGGAACTCTGGTTTACGTTCCTTTGACCAGAACGCCGGATGGCGCCGAAGACCGCATTTGCCGCGGTCAGGCGCCCTTGAACTCGACCTCTCCGTCGCGCGCCTCGGCCGATACCGTCATGCCTGAGGCCGCGGCCACCCGGCTCGCGTAATAAGGCTGGATGGAGTGGGCATCGAGCGCCACCCCGTTGCCGCCGAGCAGCAGGCCCTTGACCTGGTCGTTCAGCCGCGCGGCCTCGCCCTTGGCCCGGACCGTGAACCCGACCTCGGGCGGCGTTCCGGTAATCGCAACTGCGATCGTGCCGCCCCGGGGCAAGGCCAGAATACCGAGCGCCACAAGATTGAGCAGGAGCTTGGCCTTGTTCTTCGGCAGGGTCGCCGCGGGCCCCTCCCAAACGAGCTGATGCTTGCCGGTTGTCAGCACGAACTCGCGCGCGACCTTCTCCGCGTCCCGAAGGTCGATCTCCGCGCCTGCCGAGCCCGCAGCGCCGAAGGCGAGCCGCGCGAATTGCAGCTTGGCCGAGGCCTGCGAGGCGCTCTTGCGGATGAGGTCAAAGGCCGCATCCCGCATGGAGGCGTCCTGCTCCTCGTCGAGCATTTCCAACCCATTGGCGATGGCCGCAACGGGATTGATGATGTCGTGACAAATACGGCTCGATACGAGCGCCGCAAGCTCGAGATCGCTGATTGCCGGCTCGGTCATGGCCTCCTCCTTCGCTTCCGCCTGCCAAGCGGAGTTCTTGTGGCCCTCACCCCAATTTCTGTTACATGGAGCGCGCGCGCCCCGATCCGCCGCATCGTGGGCTTGGGACGCGAATCAATGCCGCAAGTGAGCATACTGCCTTGTCAGCCCCGCGACAGACAACCAAACACGTGCCTTCGCAAGGACGCGCAACGGGCAGCGATTTCGATTTCGTCAGATCCGCGTCAGCGCTCACCGATGCCGCCGCCCGCGCCGGCGCCGCCATCATGGCGCATTTCCAGAGCCTGACCGAGGTCGAGCTCAAAAGCGACCAGAGCCCCGTGACGCGCGCCGACAAGGATTCGGAAGCCATCATTCTCGCGGCGCTCGCGGCCTTCGCGCCCCACATCCCTGTGGTCTCCGAGGAGGCAGGCGGCGCATTGGCCCAGCTCGGAAGGCGTTTTTTCCTGGTCGATCCGCTGGACGGCACGCGCGAGTTCATCGACAAGCGCACCGATTTCACGATCAATATCGCGCTCGTCGAGGACGGGCGGCCGCGCTTCGGCCTCGTCTATGCTCCGGCGCGCGCCCTGCTTGCGCTGACCGCAGCCGACGGCGTTGCGGTCAAGGCCGAGCTCAGGCCCGAACCGAGAGGCGCCGATTTCAGCGCGCTCCGCCCGACGCCGCTCAAGGTTCGCGCCGCCAACCCGCAAGCGCTGACCGCCGTGGTCAGCCACTCCCATAACGACGCGCCGACCGAGGCCTTCCTTTCCGGCCTCAACATCACCGAGCGGTCGAGCGCGGGTTCCGCGGTCAAGTTCCTGGCGCTCGCCGAGGGCCGCGCCGACGTCTATCCGCGTTTCGGCCCGACCATGGAGTGGGACACCGCGGCCGGACACGCGGTGCTCGAGGCCGCGGGCGGCAGGGTCGCAACCGTCAACGGCACGCCGCTCAGCTACGGCAAGGTCGAGTCGGGCCTGCGCAATCCGGGCTTCGTTGCCTGGGGACCCGCGATCCTGGCCGAAACTCAGGGCGCATAGCCACGGTTTGGTAACAGTTTCGGCAAATCATAGAGATTACTGCGAAGCCCGAGTCGGCGGGGCACGCCGTCTCGACCCCTGAGGCAGGCCATGCATTGGACATTTGCCCCGATCGCCGCGCTCGCGGCGGTCCTTTCTTTCGCGCCGGCTGCAAGAGCGGCGGACGAGGCATCCGCAGCTTCCACGGCGCCTTCCGTCAAGCTCGCGCAGGCCGATGGCCCGATGGTTATGACGCCCCAGCCTGATCCCAACCGCCGCCAAGCGGTCCAGCCCCAGCCTTTGCCGCCACCCCAAACTTACGGGAACGGCACCCCCCCGCCCAGCGGCCAGACTTATGTGTCGCGCGAGGCAAAGAGCGGCGACACCTTCTCGCCCGATGAGATCAAGGAAACCGGCCACCGCTTCTTCGGCAAGGTCTCGATGGGCTTCGCCCGAGTCGTGGAATATGTCTTTCAGCGCGCTGGTAGGCCCAACGGCTATATCCTCGGCGAGGAGGCCGGCGGCGCCTTCATCGCCGGGCTCCGCTACGGCGAGGGCATGCTCTATACCAAGGACGCAGGCGATTACCGGATCTTCTGGCAGGGCCCCTCGCTCGGCTACGATTTCGGTGCCGAAGGCTCCAAGACCATGGTGCTGGTCTACGACCTGCGCGGCCCGAGGGAGATCTTCAACACCTTCGCGGGCGTGGACGGCTCGGCCTATTTCATCGGCGGGGTGGGCGTGACCTTCCTGCGGAACGAGCATATAATGCTCGCCCCGATCCGCTCAGGCGTGGGACTGCGGCTCGGCGCCAATATCGGCTATCTGAAATATACCCCCCAGCCCACCTGGAATCCGTTCTAGATTGGCGCTAAGGAAGCAGGTCTATGGCCGGGTTGTGGCGGTTTTCCGCCGAATCGCGTGTGTGCGTGTGCACCTTCTTGCCCAGAATGCGCGTTAGTCTAGCAGCGGTAGGCTGAACCGGGAGCGCTGGGTCGATGATCGACATGCTGATGTTCGGGGCGCTTGGCTTCCTGTTGGGATGCCTGCTTGCGCTCGTGCTCGCGCCGCCGCTCTGGAACCGCGCCGTCAGGCTCACCACGCGCCGGCTGGAAGCGACCATGCCGATCTCGCTCGCCGACATCCAGGCCGACAAGGACCAACTCCGCGCGGAGTTTGCGATCGAGATCCGCAAGGTCGAGGTGGCGCTGGAAAAGGCCAAGGAGAAAGCCGCCCGCGAGTTGATCGAAGCCAATAAGCGGCGGGTCGAGATCCAGATGCTGCAAACCGATCTTACCAACGCGAAGGGCCAGATCCAGGAGAACGAGATCGCGAACCGGGTGCTGCAGCAGACCATCAGGCGCCGCCTCCCCGATCTCGACAACCGGCTCAAGGCCGCCAAGAAGGCGCTGACCGAGCTCGAGGCCGTCAATACCGAGCTTCGCACCACGGTCTCTTCGCAATCCGAGGCGCTGAAAACCGCGCGCGCGACGCTGCATACCCAGCGCGCCGACATCGACCGCTTGCGCGCGACGTTGGAGACCGGCAGCTCTTCGGGGATTAGGCTCGGCAAATCCGAGCTTCGTTCCGAGAACCAGAAGCTCATGTCGGAACTGTCGCGCGCGCAGGAAGAGCTTGCGAGGACAAGGACTAGCGCCGAGGAGAATGCGTTCCTCCACCGCGAGCTTTCGCGCCTTGCCTCGCAGATACTCACGGCGGTGCGCACGCCGGCGCCGGCGCAGCGTGAGCGCAAGGTCGTGGAGGTCCCGCAGAGCTTTTCGCAGTTCGAAGCGCCGCAGGCGCCCGCGCCGCACGAGGCGGAGCCGATGTTGCATCAGCCGAACGGCGGCGGCAATGGCGCTGTGCATGAGTCCGAGTTGATCGAGCACGCGGTCGAGGCGGCCGAGAGCGCTGAGCGCGCGGATGGAATGGAGGCCGAGCAGGTCCACGCCGAAGCGCACGCGGAGCACGCCGAAGCCGGACCGGCTGAGCACGAACAGTTCGAAGGCGAGCCGCACGCCGAAGGCGGAGCGGAAGTCGAGGAGGCCGCGGAGCAAGAGTTTTTCGCCAGCCGGTTCGTCTCGCGCCGCTCCAAGCGCCGCGCCCGCAAGGAAGGCGGCACGACCTTGAGCTCGCGCCTGCGGGGCCTTGTCTCCGAAGCGGAAGCGCCCGAGTCCCGCTCCTAACCGACCAGCCTCGGGGTGGGGGGCTGACATTCGGAACTGCAGACGCTCTGGAATCTTCACCCCACCCGCTCGGCCTTCGGCTGAGCTGCCCTCCCCATCAAGGGGAGGGATGGAGACACGGGAACCGCGCAAATAGTTCCTCTAGGTCTGCAAGAACTTCCGGGTGCCGTCCTCCAGCCTGAGCGCCGTGAGCTTCCCCGTAAAGCAGGCACCCGTGTCCACGCAGATGCGGTTCGCGCGCGTCACCGGCTCGTGCGCCGGCGTATGTCCATGCACGACGAACTTCTCGAATGGCTCGTTCCAATCGAGGAAGGGCCGGCGAATCCAGAGGAGGTCGCGCTCTGTCTGCGCGGCAAGTGGGACGCCGGGTCTTATGCCCGCATGCACGAAGAGATAGTCCCCACGCGAGACGCTCAGCTCGAGGTCGCGGAAGAATCGGAGATGCTCGTCCGGCAGCGCCGCGGCGAATGCATCCCGCCATTCGGCCGGCCGCGCGCGGGCGCGATAGAGCGCGTCGACCTCCACGCCATAGGACACCATCGTGGTGTCGCCATCGTTCAGGATCCACGCGTCGAGCGTCGAAGGATCGTCGAGAAAATCGAGCAGCAGCGCCTCGTGATTGCCCTTAAGCAAATGAGCCGCGAAGCCCCGCGGCAGGCCTGACACCAGCATCTCGATCACCCCCCTGACGTCGGGCCCGCGATCGACATAATCGCCGAGAAAGATGAGCGTGCGCGTCTCGGCTTCGCTCGCCTGCGCGTCGTTGCCGATGACGCGAAGCAGCCCGGCGAGCAAATCCGCCCGGCCATGGATGTCTCCCACGGCGTAGACCAGTTCGCCTTCCGGCACCTTCGGGGTCACGTCGATCCGCTCGCATCCATGAACGCGAAAGGCGGAGCTTATGCCCGGCTTCCGCCGCGAGCGCAAAGGCTCATAGCGCCCGGCGCATGGGACTAGGCCTCAGGCTCCGACGCGCGCGCCCGCAAGCTCCCGGTAGAGTTTCGCCGGAAGACCGAAAACGACGCTCACGCACCCGGTCTTCAACCCGATGAACAGGACCATCTCGCCGTTGCGGAGCTGATCGTCCTCGGTGATCACGTAAAGCTCTTCGATATTGAGGGGCGGCAGTCCCTTGAGCGTGACCGCGCGTGCTTCGAAGGCCGCAAGGCCGGCGCCCGCCATGTAATCGTATTTGGCGTGCACCTGGTCGATTGCCGTAGCGATCTCGCCCTTGGACTTGCAGACGAGCGGTTCCGACAGCGGTCCTTCGCCATTGTAGTAGGTCGTGCCGTGCATTTGCACGAGGGGGGCGCGCTTTGCCGAATAGGCCTTGAGCCCCGCGAAGCCCGTGAGGCCCGCGGCAAGCGCAAGTCCAATCGCGCACCGTCCCCACAAAGGCAACAGCTGCGTCACCCGGAAATCCTCCGACTAGATCGCCGAGGCGGCTAGATGGCCGAATCGACCTCGCAGATCACCGTTTCGCGGTGGCCGCATTCGGGCAGCTTGTAGCCGATCAGCGCACCGGTCCTCGTATCGACGATGGGTGCCGGGCAGCCGACGCGCCACACGCGCCAGACGCTGTTCTTGTGGCTCTGGTCCCAATCCATCGCGAGCCGCATGCCTGCGCGCGCGCATTGCGACTGCATCGCAAAATTGGGATTGAGCGGCGGAGCGGGATCGTCGTTTGGGTTGAGCCGCATGCCCTCGGCCGGATCGTAGAGCTGAACTTCGTTCCGCCGGCACACCATCATGGAGTGCTCGGTCGCCCATGCGAGCTCCTTGGCGCCGGTGAAGCGCGTGTTCTCGTCGGGGGCACCGACCGCGATCGTCTTGCAGACGATGAGGACGAGGATGGGAGGAATCTCGACGCCCATGGCTTAAGCCCTCCGCTCGAGCTTGGCGCCCTGGAATGGCGCGATCGAACTCGCCGTCCAGGCGAGCTTGTTGTCTTCGACGAAGTGCAGGCCGGCGAGCATGAACACCGCGCCGCTATGGGTCTCGGTCTTTTCGACCTCGACCGTAGCGTATCCGATGTAGCGGCCGCAGACCTGAGAGCCTGCCGCCCTATTCACGTTGTTGGTGGCGATTGTCTCGGTGTTGCCGGCCGAAATGCTGGCCGCGAGCGCGGTGGCCTGAGCTTCAGTCTGGCAAAGGACAACGTTCAGCTTCTGCGGCGGCGCCGTAGGCGGCTGCTTGATGGCCTGGATCACCAGGGTCGCCATCAAGGCGAGGGAGAGATTTGCGAGCATCGGTTGTAACCTCTGTTAGAGTGGCCCGATCCCTCCTTTTCGCGTCCCGGCTGGGACGGGCATTTTCTCCCTCGTCAGAGAACGCCTGGAATATTTCCCAGTTATGGTGCACTGCGAAATGAGCCACCTGGTTGCAGACTGTTTTGAGAACTCCGCCAACCCCCTCCCAGTTCGGAGGAGGCAGCCGGTGATCTCTAAGCCTCTGCTATCCAGCGCCATTTCGCGAGCCTGCTGCACGGTTGTAAGAGTTGGCCCTAGCACTAAGGCACCAACCCATCGTTCGCAACTGCTATGCTGCACCGCAAAATAATGATTCGCAAGATACGATTAGGGTAGGCATAATGTCGCAGGCTGGATAGAGCAGGCGGGCAACACTCGGCAGACATTTGGCAGGGTTTTTGTCACTTGCTCAGGGTTTTGCCCAAGGTCTGGGCAGCGCGCGGGCGAGCGTTCCCCGCGTCAGCGAGATGCCGTTCCGGCCCGTCGTCGAAATACGGATGCTGATTCGGCCGTCGTCGATGGGCCGGCCGGCCTGCCCTACGTTCCGCGCGCAAGTCCGTTGGAATTGAAGGGCGAGACCCAGTTCGCCGTCCAGACAAGCCTGCCATCCTCGGCAAACCGGATCCCGGCAAGCATGACAGCGCGCCGTCGCGATTCTCGGTTTTCTCGATCTCGACCACGGCATAGCCGATATAGCGGCCGCAGACCTGTGTGCCGCTTGTTGACCTGATCGATCGCGATCGGCTCGGTCCTGCCCGCGCTCACCCTAGCGGCAATGGCCATTGGATGGTGTTGAGCTTCTGGGGCGTTGCGGCCGTCTCTGCCAGGGCATGGCCTGCGAAAAGGAGGCCCGAAATCGCGGCGAGGATGAGCTTCGTAGTCACTGGCGAGGCTCCTGTTGACGCCCCCGAGTGGCAAATCTGGCCGTTCCAGTGTCAGGGTTGCCTAACGCCTACGTCAAGAGTTCCAAGGCCTTGGTAGGAAGATTTGCCACTCTCCTCCTTGGCTTTTTGCCAGAGTCGGAGGCTGCCGCCCGGGCGCGCCCGCCACCAATTGCGCCGCGCGACACCATCATTCGCGCCTATTCCAATCGCCGGGACGGGGTTAATATGCGGAAGGAAAAGTAGAATTTGGCGAGTTTGGGGTATGTCGCGCGTCAGGGACCACGCGGAGAAAGCCGCCGCCCGCGTTTTGCGGATGCTTTCTGCCGCACCGGGCGAGGTAAATGCCAAATCGCTCGCCGACGCGATCGAAATCGCCATCGATGAGGCGACGCGCTGAGCAGGAAAAAAAGGCACTCCAACGCATCGCCGACATCCAGGAATCGGCACATGTCCATTTCTCGCGGCTCGTCAATGCATCGCCCGCGGTGATTTATTGCCGGCTCGCGACCGGCAACTTCCAACCGACCTTCGTGAGCGAAAGCATTAGCCGCCTGTTCGAGGTCAGCGCGCGCGAATATCTCGATCACCCCGATCTTTGGCGGGAGCGCGTCCACCCTGACGACGTCGCCCGCATCGATGCCTGGATCGAGCAGCCCTTTGAGGACGATCGCCGCGCGATCGAGTATCGCGTGCGCCGCCAGGACGGCTCTTATTGCTGGGTCAACGACCGCCAGCAGATGCTGCGCGACGGCAAAGGCCAGCCTTCGGAGATCGTTGGCTCCTGGACCGACATCACCGCGCGCAAGGAAGCCGAGGAAGCGAACAGCGCGGCACGCGAACGGCTCTCGGTGCTGCTCGGCGCCGCGCCCTCCGTCGTCTACAGCTTCGCCGCGACCGGCGACTTCGCGCCGACTTTCGTCAGCGACAGCATCACCCACATGCTGGGCTACCACCCCGACGAATATCTGAAGCACGCCGATTTCTGGCGCGGTCAT
The DNA here is from genome assembly GCA_963821255.1 of uncultured Alphaproteobacteria bacterium. Classification (GTDB taxonomy): domain Bacteria; phylum Pseudomonadota; class Alphaproteobacteria; order Rhizobiales; family Methyloligellaceae; genus Methyloceanibacter. Next base: position 123,602 of record CAWGCX010000014.1, read on the forward strand.
GTGCACCCTGACGATCTCCCCGAGGTCGAGGCGAAGCAGGAGTCGCTCTTCACCAAGGGCCAGCACCTCGCCGAGTACCGCTTCCGCAGGAAGGACGGCTCCTATTGTTGGGTGAGCGACGAGCAGCATCTCATCAGCGACAGGAACGGCAATCCTGTCGAGGTGGTGGGGTCTTGGACCGACATCACGGCGCGCAAACAGGCCGAGGCGGCCAACGCCGAAGCGCATGAGCGGCTCTCGGTGCTGCTGGGCGCAGCGCCTGTGGTGGTCTACAGCTTCGCGGCAAGCGGAGACTTCGCACCGACCTTCGTCAGCGACAGCATCCGTCATCTGCTTGGCTACCATCCCGACGAATATCTGAAGGACGCGGACTTTTGGCGAAGCCGCGTGCATCCGGAGGACCTCGCCGAGGTCGAGGCGAAGCAGGAAGCGCTGTTCACCAAAGGCGAGCACCTCGCCGAATACCGCTTCCGCCGCAAGGACGGCAGCTATTGCTGGGTGAGCGACGAGCAGCATCTCATCCGCGACAGGGACGGAAACCCCGTCGAGGTGGTCGGCTCCTGGAGCGACATCGACGCGCGCAAGGAAGCCGAGCAGGCTTTCCAGGCGGCGCAGCGCGAGCTCGAAAAGGCAAGCCAGGCCGCGCGCGAGGCCAATGAGGCGAAGAGCGTCTTCCTCGCCAATATGAGCCACGAGATCAGGACCCCGATGAACGCTGTCATCGGCCTGTCCCATCTCGCGCTCAAGACCGACCTTTCGCCACGCCAGCGCGACTACGTGTTGAAGATCAAGAGCTCAGGCCAGCATCTACTCGGCATCATCAACGACATCCTCGATTTCTCGAAGATCGAGGCCGGCAAGCTGTCGATCGAGGCCATCGATTTCGATCTCGACAAGGTGCTGGAGAACGTCGGCAACCTGATGAGCGAGAAGGCAGCAGCAAAGGGGCTCGAGCTGATTTTCGAGGTCGAGCCGGAAGTGTCCGCCTATTTCCAGGGCGATCCGCTCCGCCTCGGGCAGATCCTGATCAATTTCTGCAACAACGCCGTCAAATTCACAGACCAGGGCGAGGTGGCCGTCAAGGCCCGCGTGCTTGAAGACACCGCGGACAGCCAGCTCGTCGAATTCTCGGTGACCGACACCGGGATCGGCATGACGCCCTCGCAGATCGCGCGCCTTTTCCAGGCCTTTGAGCAGGCCGACGCCTCGACAACGCGAAAATATGGCGGGACCGGACTTGGGCTCGCCATCTCCAAGCAGCTCACCGAGCTGATGGGCGGCGAGGTGTCGGTTGACAGCGAGCCCGGCAAGGGCAGCGTCTTCCGCTTCTCCGCGCGTCTTGGCAAGGGGTCGGAGGTCCCACGGCCGCGGCTCCTGCAGTCGGATCTGCGCGGGCGCCGCGTCCTGATCATCGACGACAACCCGCATGCGCGCGCGGTGCTGGCCGGCATGCTCACCAACATGACCTTCGTCGCCGACGAGGCGGCATCGGGCGCGGAGGCTATCGAGATGGTGCGCGAGGCCGCGAGCCGCGGCGAGCCCTACGAGATCGCTTTCATTGACTGGCAGATGCCTGGGCTGAATGGCATCGAGACCGGCAAGCGGCTGCTTGCGCTGCCCGACCTCGCAACGCCGCCTCACCTCGTGATGGTGACCGCCTATGGCCGTGAGGAGGTGCTTAAGCAGGCGGAGGAGAGCGGTTTCGAGAACGTGCTAATCAAACCGGTCACCTCTTCGATCCTGTTCGACACCGCCGTGGTCGCGCTCGGCGCCGATCGCGAGCGCAGCGAGCCTGTGCAGGCCGGCCCCTCTTTCGATATCGCGCGCATGCGTGGCGCGCGCGTGCTCCTGGTCGAGGACAACGAGATCAATCAGGAAGTCGCCATGGGCCAGCTCGAGGACGCCGAAGTGTTCGTAGACCTTGCCGAGAACGGCGAAGTAGCACTCAGGATGGTGCGCAACAACGAATACGACGTAGTGCTAATGGACATGCAGATGCCGGTGATGGACGGCATCGAGGCAACCCGCATCATCAGGGCCGATCCGCGCTTCGACACGCTGCCGATCATCGCCATGACCGCGAATGCTATGGCGTCGGACCGCGCGCTCTGCCTCGACGCCGGAATGAACGACCACATCGCCAAGCCCATCGACCCCGACCAGCTGTTCGGCGTGCTGATGCGCTGGATCCGCCGCACCGAGGGCGCTGGCAGCATCGTCTTGCCCGGTACGCCGCTCCGCACCGCCGACCGCCGCTCGGGCGACTTGCCGCCGGACATCAAAGGCATCGACGTGCGCGCGGGGCTCACGCGCACCGGCGGTAACCTCAAACGCTACGAGACGCTGCTCCGCAAATTCGCCGAGCAGCAGGAAGGGGCGGTCCAGACCATGCGGCGCGCCCTTGCCGTGGGCGACGCCGCCACCGCCGAGCGCACCGCGCACTCGCTGAAAGGCGCGGCAGGGACGCTCGGCGCGGTGGCGCTGTCGCAAACCGCCTCAGAGGCCGAGGTTACGATCAAGGCCGGGCTGAGCGCGGATGCCGCTCTCGAATTGCTGGCGCGATCGCTCGATGTCGCGCTGTCGGGGATTCGCGCAGGCCTTCCCGAGGAAGCGAGCGGGAACGGCACCGGCGCGCCGAACGGCGATCCGGCAAGCGTCATGGAGCCGCTAGCGCATCTCAAGCGCCTGCTTGAAACCGACGACGGCGAGGCCGCCGATTTCATCGTCGATACGCGGCCGCATCTCGCCGGCGTGCTAACGCCTGACGAGATCAGGACGCTTACGGAGCGCGTGGGGAACTTCGACTTCGACTCGGCGCTGAAATGCCTCTCTGGCATCGCCTCGCGCCTGTCGCTCAACCTCGAGGGCAAGTAACGGCGATGATAGACCGCAAGCTCATTCTCATTGTCGACGACACGCCGACCAACGTCGCAGTGGTCTCAGGTGTGCTGAAGGATTCGTTCAAAACCAAGGTCGCGACCAACGGCGAGAAGGCGCTCGCCATCTCCTTCGGCCCGGAGAAGCCGGACCTGATCCTGCTCGACGTGATGATGCCCGGCATGGACGGCTACGAAGTCTGCCGCAGGCTCAAGGACAATCCCGCCACGCGCGACATCCCCGTGATCTTCCTAACCGCCAAGACCGACGAGGTCGACGAGGAGAAAGGCTTCGATGTCGGCGCCGTCGATTACATCCACAAGCCGTTCTCGGCGCCGATCGTGCTCGCGCGCGTGCGAAACCAGCTCGCGCTACAGGAGGCGCTGATCGAGGCCAAGGAGGCGCGCAACCAGGCCGACCAGCTCTTGCATGCGCTGCTGCCCAAAATGGCCGCCGACGAGATCCGCTCGATCGGCACCGTCATCCCGCGCCGCTACGAGAATGTGGCCGTCCTGTTCTGCGACGTGACCAATTTCACCGCCTACTGCGACCAGCATGAGCCGGAGGACGTTGTCTCGCGGCTCGATGCGCTGTTCGTGATCTTCGAGCGCGTCGCCGCCAAGCACGGGCTTGAGAAGATCAAGACCATCGGCGACGGCTTCATGGCGGCGGCCGGGCTGCTGCACCACGTCGACGATCCCGTGGGCGCGGCGGTGCGCTGCGGCCTGGAAATGTCACAGACCCTGATCGACGCGCATCTCGGCTGGGAGGTCAGGGTCGGCGTGCACGCAGGGCCGGTCGTTGCCGGCGTGGTGGGCCAGGAGCGCTATCAGTTCGACATCTGGGGCGACACGGTCAACGTCGCATTTCGCATGATGGGCATGAGCACGCCGGGCAACGTCGCCACCACCAAGGACATTTTCGACAGGTTCGGTTCATCCTTCGACGGCAAGCAGCTCGGCAAGATCGATGTCAAAGGCAAGGGCCCGATCTCTGTGGTCGGCCTCAGCGCGCGGGTCAATTAGCGGAAAGTGGCGCCCCTCACGATTGGTCTGCATGAAAGGCGACCCGCCGCCAGCAGACATTGAGCACCAAGCATCCTGATGGCTCGTAGTGCCTTTTTCAGGTTGGATTCACTGCAATTGCGTGCCGGCTAAGCGGGAATCGCCTCCTTAATAGTAGCCTCGAAACGGCCTCTCCACCATTTGGATGCGAGCACGGGCGATGCGGACGCCCTGTTGGCGCTTTGGTTTTGTGATCTTTTGTTGCGATCTTGGTTTCTTGACCCGGCTTACAGGCTTCGGCTTTGGTGCAGCGAGCGCCACTCGTGTGGGGCCTCGCAAGTCTCGCATTGCGATTCGCGTCTGGCCGGGACCACTGATCGCCTGGAGATAGTACCTCTCGTAGATCCATCCTTGCCGCAATGTTGCGGGATCTAAAACTAAAAACCAGCCGTGGGCGTAGCCGATTAGTTTCAATTCTGTGCCGACCGGATAAAAGTGCGTAGTAGGGGAAGAAACCGACGGACCGGCATGCAACCGAGCGGCGCGAGATACTACCAACCAGATCGCCTCCTTACCTTCCAAGGGCACTGATGGCTCAAATGAGCCGCCGGTTATAGGCAAGGACGTTGGCCCCTTCCCAATCTGGTCATCGTCGATTGCTGACGTTGCTAATTTATCCTTTGAAGCAGGCTGGTCGTTGAAATATTGCCTGGGACTATAGGGTTTTGGTGCAAGGGCCTCATTTTGCTGATGGGCGGCCTGACCGGTCAATGAAGCTCGCCGATCTTGACCCAGAGACTGGTGAGGAAGGTAGGGCCCCCACGCACTCAAGCGCCGCTGATTGGACTGAGCTTCGCGAGCGACGTTGTTTTCGACAGTGCCGTCGCGGATACGGTGATCGATAATGACTAGGAGCGTGTAGATGACGGCGCTCCCAAGGATCAAGAACTGCAGGAACCATTTCATGGCCAGGTCTCCTTACCCGGCCCCCGTCTCTACTTCGATTGAACGTCCTCGGATTCAAATCCGACTTAATGTCAGTAGCTGCGTTATGCGCGTCGCCTTCAGAAGAGAATGCAAGACGCACTGAGGCGCACGTTCCTCTAGTTGCTTGTGTCCTAAGGAGGACAACGCGTCTCAATGGTGTGGCAAAAGCAGGCTTTGCATGGTGAAACTTCGAAGCCGGAGAGGATCAGTCACCCCGTCCGCCACAAGGTTCAGCAGCTTTTTGCCGATAGCTATTCTTAGCTCAGTGTCGCTGGCATAACCGCGGAAGGGATCATCCGCCCTCAGCATGTGCCAAACGGCGGCGAACGCTTGGTCCATCGCTGCAAGCGTCTTGGGATCGCATATATCCAGTCGGGGATTTTGAGAGGTCATTAGACTCCCTCCCTGTATCGCAGGCGGGAGCGCGACCTACTCTCTCAGCCACCAGTGCCCACTAGCACTTTACTGATGGTACGCAAGCGTACGCCTGCCCATGACGACGCACAAGCATACCTAGAGCTACGAGACCTGTACTTTAGTCGGTGGTAAGCCGAGCTTTCAATTGCCTGCCCGCACAGCGCTAGCCTCAAGCGCGCCAAAACTGGTTAGAGGCTTGATTAGCGGGCGGGAGGCGCGTTGGCCAACCATCCATCCGGCTTCATCAGCGCAAACGAGGAAACGAGTCGCCGCGCACCGCGCGATTTGAGAAAGATCGGGCCCCAAGGCTCGCAGTAGAGGTCCCCGCAATTTCACCCGGTCTGGGCGCGGGGGTCTCGCTTTTTTCTGCTATCCTTCCTCGAAGGCCGCGTCGTCTGTCGGCGCCCTCTTGCCCCCTAGTTTATCGCTAAGAACAGCCACGGTGAACCCTGCCGCACGAGGTCTAAGTCTTGTGCCTACCCGTGGCCGGGCGAACGTGCTGACCAGGCGGCTTATGGATGGAGACTGCTCGTAGCGTGTGGGTCAGAAGCCGAACCAAAAGGCTAGGCCAGGACATCAGACAACTCTCTGTCTTATGATTTTGACAAGCGCCGCTTGTTCGACCTGACATGCGTTCGGTAGCGTCGGATGACCGTCCCCGCTGAGCCGCCGCGTACCAGCGTTGTCCCAGCTTCCGCTAGGGCGCTGGTCTTTTCCGAAAACATACGCAGTGCCTCAGCCTGGGCTGCTCGGCCTCCGCGAGATAGCTTCATTAGTCGCAGACCCATCACCCTCTGACTTTCCAATCCCAGCATCACCGCATCATGAGTCAACTGCATCCATTTCCTGAACATGATCTCTCCGATTAAAAATTGGCGTGCTGGGCCTACGCGAGACAACAGCGGCTAGGAGTGTCCGTTCCATTGGCGGGCATCAAGCGCACTGTGCCTCTTTGACCGCTGACCGGCTGCCATTCACGTACGTAGGTTTGTTTATTAGTAGCAAAGTGCGTCAGATTTGTGCGGTGCAATATTTTGGTTGAACTCTTGTGCAATGCAGCATATATGCCGGTTATAGGCAACCCATTCCGCCAAGGCGGAAGCGATAACGAGGTAATGAAATGTCAGACGTTCAAAAGTTTGGTGATGAGCTTCAAAGGGCAAGCAAGGATGGTTTCGATGCATCTGTTCGGTCGTTTGGTGAGTTGAACAAGGGCTTCCAGGCCATCGCCACCACAGTTGCCGACTACTCCAAAAAGTCTTTCGAGGACGGCACGCGTGCCTTCGAGCAGCTTATTGGCGTGAAGTCAGTGGAGCAGGCGTGGGAAATCCAGTCGCAGTACGCGAAGAAGGCGTTTGATGCCTATGTTGCACATGCGTCAAAGCTCAGCGAGATGTATGTAGACTTGGCGCGCAATGCCTACCGGCCTGTGGAGCACGCCACTGCTAAGGCCGCCAGGAAGATTGCCTAACCGCTTTGCGTTTCGACAAGAGGCTCGTGGGCCAGGCCCCGAGTCTCTTTAGAACTCACTTCGGAACGCCGTGACACTCCGCGCGTAACAACATGAGGCCAGTATCATGACCAAGTCCGCTTCCAAAGCTGCCGCGCGGAAGACGCGCAATGCAAACCCCAAGACGGCTTCTAAGGGCAGGGGGAAGGCTGGAAATAAACATTACAAGCCCGCTGCAAAAGTTGCCGCCGAGATGGTCCGCAATACACATCGAAAGACCACCGCTCTATTCGAGCAATTTCCCGTCGCGCAAGTGCCGGACACATTCCGCGTCCTTGCCGAAAGGAACGTGGCTCATACGCGCGAGCTGTATGAGGGATCGAAGAATACTCTCCAAGCCGTATTGGAAAGCTGGCAGAAATCATTCGGCGCGGCTGGTCAGGGTGCCGCGGTGCTCAATCGTAGGTTCATCGACCTGGCTGAGCGCAACATCAATACCGGCTTCGATCTTGCGACTGGTCTAGCTGGGGCGAGAAACTTGGCTGAGGTCATGGAATTGCAGGCAGCCTATTGGCGCAAGCTATTCGGTGAACTGCAAGCCCATCAGGGAGGACGCGCACTGTCATCCAAAGCACGCGCCCCGAGCCGAAATCGGTAACTTGGTGCGGAGATGGGTGGCATAGACAGGGGTCCCTCAGCCTCTGCCTCCGGGTCACATAAGTGCTTGGAGGAAGTACACCGCCGCGCCGTCGCATTTCGGGAACGGGTCGTGTTTCTGGTTCACTTTCCGAGATGTGATGATCACATGGTTGGCGAAAGCTCCCTGTGCCCGACTTATTAGGGAAAAGCTGGGGGAGTCGTGGCAGAAGGCCAGAATTATGGCGCCCCCTAGGGGTTTCGAACCCCTGTTTCCGGCGTGAGAGGCCAGCGTCCTAGGCCACTAGACGAAGGGGGCGTTATTGCCGGGCCAAGACAGGTTCAAGCTATATCGTGGCCCGGCAAGAACGATCAAGGCTTATCGCTGCGCTTCCTGCACACCTCTTGCGCGTGCGCGGCTCATTCGGGCTTGAGCTTGATGCGCGCCAGGACCTTGCCGCTGCGCAAGTCGATCACGGCGATTTCCGTGCCCGCTTGGCTTTTGAGATGCACCGCGAGCCGGTCGCCATCGAGCGCGAGCGTGGTCAACTCTGCGCCCTGCGGAATCGGCAACTCGGCGGCCAAGCCTTCCGGCAAAGTCATGGGCGCGGAGACCGCGGCGTCCACTGGCGCCGTCCCCTTCCCCAGCCGTGAAGCCTGATAGACGATGGCCGCGAGCACGAAGGCGAAGCCCGCCACGAGCAGAACGCCCATGACGATGACGGCAATCTTCAGCACCCGCACCTGACGCGGGGTGAACACCGTCCCGGGCAACGGTGTATTGTCGGGCCCGCTCGCCACCGCCATCCTCACGCCCTCATGCAGCAATCAAGCAAGCCCAATGCACCGGAACGGCTCGTCGCTGAAGCCGGTGCGAGCCACGCCGGGCTCCGCCTCGACCGGTTTTTGAGCGATTGCCTGCCCGAGCTCAGCCGAACCCGCGTGCAGGCCCTGATCAGAGGCCGGCACGCCAGTTTGCGCGGCGCGACCATAGAAGACCCCAAACACAGGGTCAAACCGGGCGACCGCTACGCCCTCACGCTCCCGCCGACGGAAGAGCCCGCACTGCGCGGCGAAGCCATCCCGCTGAATGTGGTCCACGAGGACGACGCGCTGATCGTCATCGACAAGTCGGCCGGGCTCGTCGTGCATCCGGGCGCGGGCAATAAGGACGGCACACTCGTCAACGCGCTGATCGCCCATTGCGGCAAGAGCCTGTCGGGCATCGGCGGCGTGGCACGGCCCGGCATCGTGCATCGCCTCGACAAGGACACGAGCGGGCTCTTGGTCGTGGCCAAGACCGACCAGGCGCACCGCGCGCTCGCCGAGCAGTTCGCGGACCATGGGCGGAGCGGCGGGCTCGAGCGCGTCTATCTCGCGCTCGTCTGGGGCGCGCCGCGGAGGAAGCATGGCGCGATCGATGCGCCGATCGGCCGCCATCCGTCGAGCCGCACCAAGATGGCGGTGCTTGCGCCCGGCAAGGGACGTCATGCGGTAACCGAGTGGCGCGCGGTCGAGACCTTCGGACCGAAGTCCGCTCCAATCGCCTCGCTGCTCGAATGCCGGCTCACGACCGGGCGCACGCACCAAGTGCGCGTGCACTTGGCCCACATTGGTCATCCGCTGATCGGCGACCCGCTCTATGGCACCGGCTTCAAATCGAAGCAGCGTGCGCTGCCCGAAAAGCTGCGCGGAAATTTGGCGAAGCTCGACCGGCAAGCTTTGCACGCCGCTCATCTCGCCTTCGAGCATCCGGCAACCGGGACATTACTAAGATTTAATAGTGCGCTTCCACCTGATCTCGCCGAGATAGTGGATAGCTTCAAGGAACTGTGATCGGCCTGCAGTCTTTTATCATGACGGCAATGATTCTATAGAGGGGGACGCCGAGGGCGGTTGGTTTGGGACAAAGCGCGAGCGGGAAGGCTCGCGAGGAGACGGGCTCTCTCATGGCTAGAAGTTTGCCGAGTGTCAGCGCGCATGGCGGACTGACGCGCTATCTCGAAGAAATCAGACAGTTCCCGATGCTGGAGCCGCAGCAGGAGTACATGCTCGCCAAGAGCTGGCGCGAGCATGGCGATCGCGACGCGGCGCACCAGCTCGTCACCTCGCATTTGCGGCTCGTGGCGCGCATCGCCATGGGCTATCGCGGCTACGGCCTCCCTGTGGGCGAAGTCATCTCCGAAGGCAATGTCGGCCTGATGCAGGCGGTGAAGCGGTTCGATCCCGACAAGGGCTTCCGGCTCGCGACCTACGCGATGTGGTGGATCAGGGCCGCAATCCAGGAATACATCCTGCGCTCGTGGAGCCTGGTGAAGATGGGCACGACGGCCGCGCAGAAGAAGCTCTTCTTCAATCTGCGTAAGATCAAGGGCCAGCTGAAGGCGCTCGAAGAAGGCGACCTCCGCCCCGACCAGGTCAAGCAGATCGCGACCAGGCTCGGCGTGAGCGAGGAAGACGTCGTGTCGATGAACCGCAGGCTCGCGGGCGATAGTTCGCTCAACGCGCCGGTGCGCAACGATGCCGAGAGCGGCGAATGGCAGGATTGGCTGGTCGATGAGACCATGGACCAGGAGACCGCGCTCGCCGAGTCGGAGGAGCGCGACAATCGCCGCACCATGCTGAACGATGCGCTGAAGAGCCTGAACGAGCGCGAGCGCCGCGTGTTCGAGGCGCGCCGGCTCGCCGAGGATCCGCTGACGCTCGAGGAGCTGTCGGCCGAGTTCGGCGTCTCGCGGGAACGCATCCGGCAGATCGAGGTGCGCGCCTTCGAGAAGGTGCAGAAGGCGGTGACCAAGGCCGCCGCTGCCGCCGAGCAGCCCGCCCCCGCCGCCGCGGGATAGCGCTTACTAAGACACACTTGTGAACTGTCATTGCCCGGCTTGAGCGGGAATGACAGTGCATGCGCGGTTACGTGTGCGCTACTCTGTCAGAGGGGGCGACAAGCGCATGAAACACCTCAAGTCCGGCGGCATCGAGATCGCCTATCTCGACGAGGGCAAAGGCCCTTGCGTCATCCTCGGTCATTGCTCCAGCGCCTCGCACAGGGAATGGCTCCCGCTGATCGACACGCTCAAGGCGGACTGGCGTGTGCTCGCGCCCGACTTCATCGGCTATGGCGGCTCGGGTTTTTGGCCGGCCGACAAGACCTTCACCGGCGGGGCCGACGTGGACGTGCTGCTTGCGCTGGCGAAGAAGACCAAAGGCAAGCTCCATATCGTCGGCCATTCTTATGGCGCCGCGCTCGCGCTCGAAGCGGCGTTGAAACTTGGCGACCGCGTGAAGGGCCTCGTCCTGGTCGAGCCGGTATCGTTCCACCTGCTGCGGCAGGAGGGACGCCCCGAATGGTCCGAGATTGAACAGCTCGGACTTGCCGTGCTCGATCCCGTCGCCAAGGGCGACGACCGCGCCGCCGCAAAAGCCTTCATGACCTATTGGCTCGGCCGCTGGCGCTGGTGGCTTTCGCCTGATGGGTTCAAGGCTGCGATCGCCGCGACGATCCCGAAAGTGGCGCTCGAATTCACCATCCCGCTCGACGCGGCCACGACCTTGCGGGACTATGCGAGGATCGAGGCGCCCACCCTGCTCGTTGCCGGGAGCAAGACACGCGCGCCGGCCCGCGCGGTGGTGGAACTATTGGCGGGGGCGATGCCGAACGCCGAGCTGGTCACGCTCAAGGGCGCCGGGCATATGAGCCCATTCACCCATCCCGCCGAGCTCAATCGCGTGATCCTCGATTATCTTGCCGCGCACCGGTGACGCGCGCGACACGGCGTGCCGCAATGAGTTATCGCCAACCGACAGCCAAACCCACCTTCCGTGACGCGCTCGGCGTCTGGGCCAAGATCGGCGTCCTGTCCTTCGGCGGCCCTGCCGGACAGATCGCGCTCATGCATCGAGTGCTCGTCGAAGAGCGCGGTTGGATCGGCGAGAGGCGCTTCCTGCATGCGCTCAATTTCTGCATGCTGCTGCCGGGGCCGGAGGCCATGCAGCTTGCCACCTATGTCGGCTGGCGGCTGCACGGTACGGCAGGTGGCCTCGCCGCCGGGCTGCTGTTCGTGCTGCCGGGCGCTCTCATCGTGCTCGCCCTCAGTATCGCCTACGCCCTGTTCGGAAAGGTGCCGGTGGTCGAGACGGCCTTTCTTGGGGTGAAGGCCTCAGTTCTCGTCATCGTCATCGAGGCGCTGATAAGGGTGGCAAAGCGAACCCTGCATGAGCGTTACGATTGGGCCATCGCCGCCGGCGCCTTCATCGCCATCTTCTTTTTCGGCGTGCCCTTCCCTGCGATCATCGCCGTTGCGGCGCTGATTGGCTTCGTACTTGCCAGAGACGATCGCGCCCCATTGGAGGCCCTTCCTGACGGACCCTCCGTGACGGCGGGGCAGACGCTCCGCACGGCGGCGCTGTGGCTTGCCATCTGGTTCGTGCCGCTCATCGCACTCGGCGTCCTGTTCGGCCGCGACCACGGCACGACCGACATTGCGCTGCTGTTCTCGAAGCTCGCCGTGGTTTCGTTCGGTGGCGCCTATGCTGCGCTCGCCTATATGGCGCAGCAGGCCGTCGAGACCTATGGCTGGCTGACCGCTGGCGAGATGCTTGACGGGCTTGGACTTGCCGAGACGACGCCCGGTCCGCTCGTTCTGGTGACCGAGTTCGTCGGCTTTCTCGCCGGCTACCGGCAAGGCGGCGAGCCGGCTCTCGCATTCGGCCTGCTCGGCGCCGCTGTCGCTTTATGGGCGACATTCGTCCCGAGCTTTCTCTTCATCTTCACCGGCGCGCCTTACGTCGAGCGCCTGACCGCGAACCCGAAGCTCGCCGGCGCGCTACGCGGCGTCACCGCCGCCATCGTCGGCGTGATCCTCAATTTGAGTCTGTGGTTCGCGCTGCACGTCGTCTTCGGCCGCATCGAAGACCGTTGGTACGGTCCCTTGCGCGTATGGACACCGGACCTTGCCAGCCTGAACGTCGACGCCCTGCTGCTTGCGGTCTTGGCGGCGATCCTGCTGCTCGGGATCAGACTCGGTATTCTCGGCACGCTCGCGCTGACGGCGGCGGCCGCGCTTGCCTGGTCGTTGCTCGGAGGCTGAAGAAAGGCGCTAGCGGCGCGGGACGAACAGATCCACGAAGGGCGCCCTCACCCGCGTACCGTGATCGTCGCTCTCGACCGAGGTGAACGGAGCCTCGACCTGCGTGCCCTCGCTCTTGCTGGTGTCGACCGAGGTAAACGGCGCGCGCACCTGCGTGTCGCGATCCTCGTCATAATACTCTTCCTCGGTATATTGCCCGGACTCGCCCACAGGCTGGACGAGATCATTGCCGGCTTGCGCCCGAAGCAGAGCGCCGAACGAAGCCGCGCTCGCGGCGGGAAGGCCGACGATCGACGCAGACAACGCAGTGGCGAGCGCCACACCGAGATACGCAATATGCTTGCTCACAATTAACTCTCCTCTGCCGGACATGCCGTTTGACTTAATGTGGCAACGCATTGCAGCCACAGCAAGCCCCGCCTACAGCCAACCTTTACGTTTGAAATAGAGATAGGGCAGCACCGCCGCGAGCACCATGAGCCCGAGCGCGAGCGGATAGGAAAACCACCAATCCAGCTCCGGCATATGGCGGAAATTCATGCCGTAGATCGAGGCGATCAGCGTCGGCGGCAGGAACACAACGGCGGCGACCGAGAAGATCTTGATAATGTCAGCCTGCTGGATGTTGATCATGCCGAGCGTCGCGTCGAGCAGGAAGATGATCTTACTCGACAGGAAGCTCACCTGGTCGGTCAGCGAGTTCACGTCACGCGTGGCGGTGCGGATGCGCGACTGCAGCGCCTTGCCGACTTTGCGCTCCTGGGCCGCATAGGCGAAGAAGGTGAGCAGGCGCCCGAGCGAGTGCGCGCTTTCGCGCGCCTTCGACGACATCTCGCCCTCGCGCCCGATCGACTTCAGCACCACGTCGAAGCGGCGCTGGCGCGTGGCGGCGCCGCCTTTGATGTCGAACACCGCATGCGACAGCACGTCCACGTCGGCTTGAATGCGCTCGATGAAATCCGCGAGACGGTCCACGATGGTCTCGATCAAGCCGATCAGCACGTTGACGCCGCTCCTGAGGTCTGGCTCGGCGCGGTTGCAGCGCGCGGCGTAGATGGCGAAGGCGCGCGGCTCGGCGTAGCGCACCGTGACCAGCCGGTTGCCCGCCAGAATGAAGGTGACCGGCGTCATCTTGGTTTCGGCCTGCTCGCTTTGCGTGATCACGCTTGCCGTCATGAACAGCGCGCCGTCCTCCTGGTAGAGGCGGCTCGAGGCCTCGATCTCCTGCTGCTCCTCGCGCGTCGGCACGTTGAGCTTGAGCGCCTTCTCGACCTTGCTCTCCTCTTCCGGCGTTGGATCGAGCAGATCGAGCCAGACGGCCTCATCCGTGATGGGCGCTTTGCCGGCGGACTTGCCGGACCTGGGCTTGAGCTCGCCCGCGTGGAATTCGTAGATGGTGAGCATGGTGCGGCGACATATATACCAACGCTCGCCCGTTGGCATCGCGCCGCATTGCGCCCGCTTGTCGCTTTGACACTGTACGCGGCAACGGCCTAGAATTCGGCCATGGGGGGATTGCGCAAGAATAGAGACTGCATCGGCCTGACGCTCGCCTGGGCGATCCTGGTTCAGGCCGTCATCCTCTCTTTCACCTCTGGCGTGCACGCTGCAACGCTTGCCGCCGGCGCTGGCGGAGGCTCGGTCCTTTGCACCACGAGAGCCCCCGGCGGCGAGCAGATCCGGGCTGAACCCCCGCATCAGTCCGATTGGCAATGCTGCGCCACCGCCTGCAGGCTCGCTTGCTCCGCGACAACGGCCGGGCTCTTGCCCGAGGCCGAGCGCGTTTTACTCCCTGCATTCGCCTTCGCGATGGTGCAATTGCCGCACGCCGAAACGCCGGCACCGCGGTTGCACGACGCGTTCTCAAGCCGACCCCGCGCCCCTCCCCTCGCCTAGCCCAAGCGAACAGACTCACCAAAAAGTCATCAGCTTGAGATGCCGCCGGTGCGACCGGCCGGCATCGACTCAACGAGGGCTATCGAAATGACCACGCTTTCACGACCGTGCATCAGCGCGGTGCGCACGGCTTGCGCCGCAATTGCGCTCGCGGCGCTTACCGCCACCGCTTATGCCGATCCGCACAACGGCTCCGGGCCGCTTGCCGACACGCACGCGCCGGCAGGCGTCATGTTCGACCACATGCACAAGGCGGGAAGCTCGATGATCGGCTTCCGCTACGCGAACACGTCCGCCGGAAGCCCGACCGTGCACGGCATCCACACCGTCACCGACGACGTCATCGCCGAGCGGGGCTGCGCGCCGCATACCTGCTCGATGAAGACGACCGACATGACCATGAACATGTACATGCTCGACATCATGTACGCGCCGACCGACTGGGTAACGCTGATGGTGATGCCGATGTGGATGACCCATGACATGACCATGTCGCCTCTCCGGCTCACGCAGCATGGCCGCGGCGACGAGCACGGTGGCGGCCATGCGGGCGGCCACAGCGGCGGACATGGCGGGCATAGCGGGCCGCATGCGCATGGCGTCGACGGCTGGGGCGACACGATCTTCGGCCCCGAGCTTCGCCTTGCGCACGGGCCGAACTATCACCTTCAGTTCGCGCCGATGTTCAGCGCGCCGACCGGCAAGGTCGACTTCAAGCAGAACGGCGTGTTCACCCATTACGGCATGCAGCTCGGCTCCGGCACCTGGGACTTCTGGCCGAGCCTCACCTATACCGGCCGCTCGGACCGGCTGACTTGGGGGGCGCAACTCCTGGGCATCGTGCGCATGGAGAAGGAGAACGAGTCGGGCTACCGGTTGGGCGACGTCTTCCAGGCGACGGGCTGGGTCAGCTACCTGTTCGCCGACTGGATCTCGGCCTCGATCCGCGGCCTCTATACCGAGCAGGGCAAGATCGAGGGCCATTATAACGGGCCGCATAACCACTCGAGCCCGCCCGACCTTCAGTTCAACTATGGCGGCCAATTCTGGGACATCGGCTTTGGCGTCAACACCGTGGTGCCGAGCGGACCGCTCAAGGGCCTGCGGCTCAGCGCCGAATGGCTGCAGCCGGTCCAGGATCATCCGAACGGCTTTCAGCCGCGCCGCGACGGCACCATCTGGGCCAATGCCAGCATGGCCTTTTGGGGCTTCGCACGTTAGGAGACTGCAAATGCACACGAACCTGTCATCGCCACGCCTGGGCTGGCGGCTTGTCGTTCTTGCCGTCATGCTCCTATCAACCGGCGCCGTGCTCGCCGCCAACGCCAAGTCTGGCGCGATCGCGGTCGAGGATCCTTGGTCGCGAGCAACTCCGGGCGGCGCCAAGGTCGGCGTGGGATTCCTCACCATCAAGAACAAGGGCAAGACCGAGGATCGACTGATCTCGGCAGCGAGCCCGATCGCCGCGCGCGCCGAGATTCATGAGACGAAGACGGAGAACGATATGATGACGATGCGCCCGGTCTCCGGCGGCATCGCCATTCCGCCCGGAGGCTCGGTCGCGCTTGCCCCACAGGGGTATCATTTGATGTTCGCCGACCTCACGGCGCCACTGAAGGAAGGCGAGCAGTTCAAGGCCACGCTGACTTTCGAGCATGCCGGCGCGGTCGAGGTGACCTTCGACGTCAATGCGATCGGCGCCGCGGCTCCGGGCGGACACCATCATCACTGAGGCTGCGGCCGCCGCCGTTTCAGTTCTTCTGCACGATGCAGGCGCCTCCGCGCGCCCGCAACGCCGCGCAGAGCTTGCTTGCATCGGCACGGCTGTCGGCGCCGACCTGCACCGTGTACATGGAGCGGCGCCCGCGACTCAAATTCCGCTGCGGCACCACGAACGGATCACGGTCGGAGAGGACTGGGCCGTAGCGTGCCTTGAGCCGCGCGAATTGGGCGAGCGCCTTAGACTTGGAAAACGCCGACGAGACATGTGCACCCCATGGACGCCAGGCGCCGCTGGCGGTGAGCGGCTCCGACTCGTAGACGGCGCGCACCACGAGCGGCGCGAGCTTGCGGCACGACTCGAGCACGTCGGCGCCCGCGGTCTTGAGCGTGTCGGGGAGCTCGGTGTCCGGCTCCTTCCACGCCTCGGCGTCGCGCCCTGTCACGAACTGCACATAGGCACGCGTCTCGCCCGGGAGGCCCCCGCCGGCAAGCCAGCTGCGCACCCGCTCGGCGCCCGCGTTATAGGCCGCGGCGGCGAGCCCGAAATTGCCGAACTCCGCGCGGAGGTCCGCAAGCAGGCTCGCCGAGTGGACGATGGCCGATTTTGGCTCGAACGGATCGTCAAGCCCGCGCTCGTCCGCAGTGCCCGGCATGAATTGGGCGATGCCTTGCGCGCCTTTGTGGCTTTCCGCGCGCGGATTGAAGCGGCTTTCGCGCCAGATCAGCCGGACGAAGGCCATGGGCGGGAGCCCCCGCGCTTCGGCCTGCTGCTGCATGATCGGGCAGACGATATCGACGAAGGGCTTTGGCCCGGCGGCCGCCTCCGCGGCAGCCTTTGCGCCGGCGGCGACGCGCGCCGCCGTGCCGCTCGCGGCCGCGCCGCCCTCCGCCGCCTTGGAGGGCGTCCCAACCACGACAAGCACGAAGGCGAGGCAAGCCGCCGTCAAGACCCGCTTCATGCGCCTAGTTTCGGGCAACTGCGCGAGGAGGTCCAGGCAGTCTCTACGGTTTACCGTGGAAAGGCCCGCATCGCGGTGGCGACGACGCGCTCGAGCTCCTTGCGGCCCGCGCCGCCCGCCGCCTGAACCGCCATGCCGTGCAGGACCGTGCCCACGAAGCGCGCGAGCGTAGCGGGATCGGCATCTTCCGGGAGATCGCCTTCGCGCTTGGCACGCCTCAGCCGCTCGCGGATGAGCGCAAGGCTTGCATCGCGGCGCGCCGCCAATTCCTTCATGACCGGCTCGCACTCCTCCCCGCCGCACAAGGCGGCCTGGACCATCAGGCAGCCGGGAGGATTGCGCTTATCGCCGAGCGACGCGGCGGAGCGCATCAACAATCGCTCGATGGCCTCGTAGCCGGTCTGCGCGTCGAGCGCCTCCCGCCAGCTCGCCTCGTGCAGGGCCTCGTAGCGGTCGAGCGCCCGGCGAAACAGCGCCTCTTTGTTGCCGAAGGCGGCATAGAGGCTCGGCGGGTTGATGCCCATGGCCGCGGTCAGGTCGGCGATCGACGTGCCCTCGTAGCCCTTGCGCCAAAACACCTGCAGCGCCCGGTCGAGCGCCTGGTCGGGGTCGAACGCGCGGGGACGGCCAATCGTCACAGTCTTGCCTTCGGTCATGTCGGTGATGGCTATATACCGCCTATCTCTGTAGTGTTCACTATATAATCCTCTTGACATCTGATATCCACTCGTTATGTAGCGATCACTAAGAAATCGCGAAAGGAGTTTAGTCATGTCCAATACCAATTCCTCCAGGACGCTCGCAGGCAAGGTTGCGCTGGTGACCGGCGGCTCGCGCGGCATCGGCGCGGCGATTGCCAAGGCCCTCGCCGATCAAGGGGCGGATGTCGCCGTCAGCTTTGCATCGTCAGCCGACAAGGCGAAACAGGTCGTCAAACAGCTCGAGGTGCAGGGCGTACGTGCCGCTGCGTTCAAGGCCGATCAGGCCGACGGCAAGGAGGTCGAGTCGCTGGTCAAGTCGGTCGTGAAGCATTTCGGGCGGCTCGACATCCTTGTGAACAATGCCGGCGTGTTCACCCTCGGCCAAGTGCATGAGGTCAACGGCAACGGCGCGGATTTCGAGCGGCAGGCCGCCATCAATGTCGGGGGCGTCGTCGCGGCGGTGCGCGCCGCGGCTGCTCATCTCGGCGAAGGCGGTCGCATTATCAATATCGGATCGATTCTCGGCGACGTAACGCCCTGGCCGGGGCTCGCCGATTATTCCGCGACCAAGGCCGCCGTCGGCGCGCTGACCCGCGGCTGGGCGCGCGACCTCGGCCCCAAGGGCATCACCGTCAACAACGTGCAGCCGGGACCGATCGATACCGACATGAATCCGTCGGACGGCGATTTCGCTCCGGCACAAAAAGCGAGCACGGCGCTCGGGCGCTACGGCAAGCCCGAGGAGGTCGCGGCGGCGGTCGCGTTCCTCGCCAGCCCCGGCGCAGCCTTCATCACGGGCGCCACGCTGAATGTCGATGGTGGCGTGACGGCGTAAGGCTTGGCTGAAAAAGAATGGCCGGGCTTAGCCTGCCCTCGGGCTCGCCCCGAGGGTCCCGGCCATTCTCGTTTCTCAGAACGGCGCGCTGTCCTACAGCGAGATCAGGAACACGCCGGCCGCCGCGATCAGGCCCACCGTCTTGTGCCAGGTCATGGGCTCGTCGAGGAACAGCACGCCGAGCAACGCGCCGCCCACGATGAACATACCGTAGATCGGCACCACGACGTTGGCGGGGCCGAGCGACAGAGCGTGAAACAACGAGCCGACCGCAATGGCGAGCACGATGCCGGCCGCGATCGCCCACAGCAAGGACGGGGTCTCGAGATCGTAGACCAGCGCCTTGAACTCGCCGCGCATCATCACGATCGCGATCGCGACAATGGCAACGATCGTCGTCGATACGGCCAGGATCATATGGGTCGAGGCAGTGCCCGCGCGCTCAGCGAACTTCACGAATAGCGTCATGAGCGAATAACAGGCCATGCCGAGCAAGGCCCACAGCACATAGGACGGGATCATGTTCATCGTGCCCTCTCCCGCGATTGCCGTTGAATGCCGACGCAGGGGACCGCGATTGCGGGCGGGGAGTCAATGGAGGCCGATAGCCCGCGGGCTCTAGGCGCTGTCCTCGACCTCGGTCTCGGGCCTGTCGGTGCCGGGATCGACCTCCTCGTGCCACTCGCCGTCAGCGCTCTCGTATTGGATGCCGACGGTCTCGCCCGACACGCGCTGCTCGGCAGCGGCGTGCTTCGCGGCTTCGACCGCAGCCTCGTGCGTAGGAAAGGTCTCCGAGAACGTGCCACGCGCTCTGTAGGCCCAGCCGTCCTCATGCTTGACGATCTTGTAGACGATCTTCGTCATTCATTTCTCCTGGCTTCGGTTTGGGCCGAGCCTGACATAAGCGCCGGCGCCGCGCCATCGGTTCCCTCGGTACGCCCATTGACGGGCGGCCCGGCGGAGGCCGAGGATGGGAAGCGGCTTCCATTCCATGCACGGAGCGATGGTCATGATCCTGGGCATGTCGCTTGAAACCTTCACAATCCTGCATGTCGTCATCAGCCTGGTCGCCATCGTCTCGGGGCTCATCGTGTTCTTGGGCATGTTGCAGGCGGAGCGTCTGCCGGGCTGGACGGCACTTTTCCTGGCGACCACCGTCCTCACCACAGCAACCGGCTTCATGTTTCCGGCCACGCGTTTCACGCCGGCGCTCGGCGTCGGCTTTCTCTCGGCAGCGGTGCTGGCAGTTGCGTTGCTTGCGCTTTACGCCTTCGATCTCAGCCGCTCATGGCGCTGGATCTATGTCGCCGCCGCGGTGGTCGCGCTCTATCTCAACGTGTTCGTGCTGGTGGTGCAGGCCTTTCAGAAAGTACCGACGCTGCATGGCCTCGCGCCCAACGGCAACGAGCCGGCCTTCATCGTCGCGCAGACCGTTGTGCTCGCGCTGTTCGCGTGGCTCGGCACTCTCGCCGTCCGCCGCTTCCACCCCGAGCTGGTGCATTAGTCGCGCATTGTCATCACGACCCGCTACCGCCTTGGCCGCAAGGCTGCGTGAAGTGCGCGTCATCGTTTGAAGGCGAGCACGTGATCCTGTCCACCGACCAATCCGGCCCGGCTGCTCCAGGACCCGAAACGGATCGGCGCGGCAATCTCAAGCCCGGCTTCGCCGTGCATCTCCTGGACGGCCTGCTCCTCGTAGGCGATACAGGCTTCGGGATTGTCCGGCTGTGTCGTCCAGTAGCCTTGCCCCGTCTTTTCGAACCGCAATTCGCCGGAGCGGACCATGTGGCGGCGCAACTCGTCATTGATGATAAAGAAGGTAACTAGGCTTCGGCCGCCGGGCCTGAGCACCCTTGCGATTTCCTTGAGATAGTGGGCGGCCGCGTCCGGCAGAAGATGCGTGAGCACCGAAGTCGCGTAGGCCAGCGAGAAGCTTTCATCCGCATAAGGAAAGATGAACGAGGCAGCATCGAGTGCGCCGTGCGGATTGTATTGGCGGTTCCGGATGTCGGCATGAACGAAGCGGAACTTGGGATGACGCGGTGCAATGCGCGCATTGCACCAATCGACGCCGGTGCGCGAGGCATCGAACCCGTCATAGCGTCCGCGCATATCGAGAAAGCCCGCAAAGTGCAGCGCGACTTTGCCGAGCCCGCATCCCACATCGAGCACGCGGTCGTCCGGTTTCAGGTCGGCGATGGCTCGCACATTCTCGAAATGACCGCGTCCGAGCGCTTCGAATTCCTCCCCGCCGACGAAATTCAGGGAGCGGGGCGGAATCGGGTCCCGCCCGCAATGGGCATAGAGCCTGAACAGCCATTCGCGAGGGCTCCTGGGACGCATGAACTGCTCTTCCCCTATTCGCCGCGAGCGTAGCGAGCCGACACCAGCTTCTCAATGAGAAGCGTGCGGAAAGCACATGGGCGGCTACACCGACTATCCGACGCTCGACGAGGTTGGGGACGTGACAGCGTTTCCCCGCACGCGCGGGCACACGCTTAGAAAGGCGCGTCAGGCGCGAGATACGCGGCGATTTCCTTGAGCAGGTCGGTCGAGAGGTTGCCCTCGAGCGGCGCCTTCTCTCCCAGGGTGACGGACACGGCGAGCGCCAATTTGCGCGACGGCAGATAGGTCATGGTCGCGGCGTAGCCGGCGAAGGACGGGTTCTGCACGATCCAATCGTTGATGCGAAACACGCCGAAGCCGTAATAGCTCGTGTCGCTCCACGGCTTGAACTTTGCGGTGAGCGGCGCGAGCTGCAGCCTATGCGAAGCAGGAGAGACCAATGTCCCCTCCCCGATCGCCGCCGCGCTTTTCAAGATGTCGGCGATGTTCGACGTCATGATCGCGCCATGCGCGAGCGTCCATGACGGATTCCAATAGGTCGATTCCTCGTACCTGCCGCGCTCGGCGTCGTAGGCGTGCAACACCGGCTCCTGGATGATGGCGGTCAGCTCGCTCCGCGTGTCTTTGAGCGCGAGCGGATCGAGAATGCCCTCGCGGATAAAATCGGCGAGAGGCCGCCCCGTCGCCTTCTCCAGCACCTTGCCAAGAATGACGAAATTCGTGTGCGCATAAGACCAGCACGTGCCCGGATCGCAGATCATCTGCCGTCCGAGGCCGATCGTGATCAGCTCGTCAGGCGTCCAATGCCGAAACGGATCGGCATAGAACTGCTTCAAGAACGAATCGTCGGTGACGTAGTCGGCATAGCCCGAGGTGCCGTTGATCAGCATCGTCAGCGTGACCTGATCGGCCTTGGGATAGCCCGGAAACCACTTCGACAATTTGTCGTCGACACTGAGCGCGCCCTTGTCGTGCGACTGAAGCAGCACCGTACCGATATAGGCGATGGCGACGGCGCCATTGCGGAAATGCATGTCGGGCGTCGCCGGAACGCCGGTCATGGATGAGCCCCACGCGAATAGCGACGGGGGCTGGTCATCGACGGAGAAGCCCGCGAGCACGGCCTTAAGGTCACGCTTCGCCATGGCTTGGCGCACGATCTCATCGATGCGCGCTTTGGCCTCGTCGAGGGAAACGCAGGTTCCACCGGCCATGACCTGCCCTGCGGGACATGCCGCGCTCGCCGTGGCTGGGCCACCTTCCGCAACGGCAAGCGCGCCGCCAACCAACACGAGCCACACGGCCCCAACCAACCGGTGTCGTTGCGCCACTGCTTTGCTCATTTCATTTGCCCCATCGCGTGCCACCGTCGCGCGCTCGCCACCGCCGCGCGGTCAGCATACAGGCGGAGGCTTCCCCGCGCTTGCCGCTTTTCCTTGCTTCTTGAACTGACGTAATATTCGCGAGGCGCGCCCGGCGCTTCAAAGTCGGCCATGTCGCCGCCACAAAAAAGGCCGCATCTTGGCTGCAACGGTCGACCCCCAAGGGAGGCAACCCCATGCGAATTCCGACGATGTTGAAAGCCGCGTTCATAGCATTGATCGTATTGGCCGGCGCCGGGTTGCAGGAGGCACGCGCCGATTCCGGCAGCATCACGCTGACCATCTTCAAAGGCGGCTGGATCATCGGCGGCTCGGCCGGCCACGGCACGCTCACCTACCGCGGCAAGAGCTATCCGCTCTCGGTCGGCGGGCTGGATTACGGTCTCTTGTTCGGCGGATCGAAGACCGTGCTGAGCGGGCGCGTCAGCAACATCAACAAGGCGTCCGACGTTACCGGCGTCTATGCCGCGGCGGGCGCGGGGCTTGCGGTCGGCAAGGGCGTGCGCGCGATCGTGCTCACCAATCCGAAGGGCGCCGTGCTCGAGCTTTCCGGCAAGCAGGTCGGACTGATGGCGAATGTCGATCTGAGCGGCCTCGCCATCACGATGAAGTAACCGCTTGCGCGCGCGCCAACGCCCACCTAGCGGCCTCCTCGTGAGACTCTCAATCTTCTGCAAGACGTCGCGTTCTCGGGTAAAGTCGGGGCATGAACATGCTTTCACGCTGGGCGCGCCCGATTGCCTTCGCGCTGATCGCGCTCCTGGCCGGGCCGGAGGCGGCGCGAGGCGCGGATGAGACTTTGCCGCCCTGCACCGAGGACGTGATGATCGTCTTCGACGCGTCGGGGTCCATGTCCGGCAATATGGTCCAAGGGCTCTTCAGCGCTGTCACGCGCATCGACGAGGTCCGCAAGGCGCTCGCGCAGGTGCTGCCGGCGGCCACGAAGTTCCGCAAGGTCGGGCTCATCACCTACGGTCCCGGGCCCTACGCGCAATGCAATGTCGAGCTGAACTTCCCGCCGATCCCGAACGCGGCAGAGCGCATCATGAGCGTGGTGAACGCGCTCAACCCGGCGGGCAAGACGCCGCTTGTCGACGGCGTGATGGCGGCCGCGAAGGTCCTGCAACAGCAGTCGGAGCGAGGCGTCATCGTGTTGCTGACCGACGGCGAGGAGACCTGCGGCGGCGCGCCCTGCGCGCTCGGCAAAGTGATCAAGGCGGACGGACGCCTCACCGTGCACGTCATCGGCTATCAGCTCAGGGGTTTCAGTTGGACGGGCGCGCAGAGCATCCTCGATGTGGAATGTCTCGCCGAGGAAACCGGCGGCCTCTACATCACGGCGAACAATCGGCAGGATCTGATCAAGGCGTTCGAGAAGACGCTCGGCTGTCCCATGATGTCGAGCGTTGGCGCGGTGGCGCGCTGAACGCGCTCAAGTAGGCCGGAGGCCGATAGCGCAAATAATAAGTCGCGAGGTTCGCGCCCCGATCCGGCAGGCTGCATCGTCTCGCCGCGAGAATCGCGCGAGCTCTGTCAAAGACCGAGCCCCCAAGAGGGGGATGGCGCGCCGAAAAGCGCAAACCTGTGGTATCCGCGATCCTTGCGGAGCGCGGCGGCGCCTTTCGGCGCGCCAATCTCGGCGTCCATACGGCACCGGGCCCCGCTTTCGTTCGATGTCCGCGCCAACTAGGCCAAAGGCCGGAAGCGCAGTATCACGCGCGCTCAAGTAGGCCGAAGCCGGTAGCGCAACATAACCCGCGCTCAAGTAGGCCGAAGCCCGGTAGCGCAACATAGACCGTCAGCCAGCTCCTGGCAGGGGCTCGTAGTGGTCCCGGGGGGAGCTCCGGCGCCGCCCGAGCGCTCATGCTGCGTAGATGAGCCCGCGGGCGCCGCACCCCGTTCCGCGATCAAGACACCTCATGAGCCGCGCCCCTCAATCGAACGAGGTGCGGCGATGATAAGCGAGGTTCGAAGGGCGGGGATAAGGCTGCGGCTTTAGCGGGCTTCTACATCACGGCGCAGAACCGGCAGGAGCTGAGGCGTTCGAGAGGACGCTCAGCTGCCGCATGATTTCCGCCGATGGGGCGGTAAACCGTCGATAGGCGCATCCGGCAACGCCCCTAGCGCGAACCGCCGAACAGGCCGCCGAAGAATCCCCTCCCGCTCGCCGGCGGCTTAGTCAGGGCGTGCACGCCTGCCGGATCAGGCCCTCTTACGATGACGGTGGTCTCGCCCATACCGCGCGCATTGACGAGCTGGTAGAGGGTCGAGGCGTTCCGCAACGAAAGACGCACGCAGCCATGCGAGGCCGGCCTGCCGAGGCCGGGATGATTGGAGCCATGCACGGCGTGCCCACGCGAGGAAAAGAAGATCGAGTGCGGCATGCCGGCATTGTCCCACTCCCGCGAGTAGTGCATCAGCTCCATGCGGAACGGCTTATACGTGCCGGCTGGCGTGGAGAAGCCCGTCGCTCCGGTCGACACATGCCACCGATAGCGGACGGAGCCGTCGACCGACACCGTCATGGTCTGGCTGGGCTTGTCGATGAGGACGACGATTTTCGCGAGCGCGGGCCGGTCCGTGGCGCAAGCGAGCGCAAGGGCGAGCAAACTGACGGCCAAGAGCCGAGGCGGCTTCATTTCCAGCGATTTCCCTCAATGCGACTTTGTCGCGGTTAGCGAAGTCTACCAAGGGCGAAGGCCCTCGTCAGCCCAAGCCGTGTGCCAGCTTGGCGCGCAAGGAATTACCGCGAAAGCTGCGCGGCGGGCGTGCCGCCCTTCATGGCTTGCTCGAATCCCGCTCCACGTAAACGTCGCCGCCGAGCGCACGGAACTTTTCGCTCATCTCCGCCATGCCCTGTTTTCTTGCCTGCTCTACCGCTTCGCTGCTTGAGAGCGACTCCGTCTCGGCGAGCTTCGCGGCGTAGTCGCGCACCTGCTGCGTGATCTCCATCGAGCAGAATTTGGGGCCGCACATCGAGCAGAAATGCGCGAGCTTATGCGCCTCCTTCGGCATCGTCTCGTCGTGATAGGCGCGCGCCGTATCTGGGTCGAGCGACAGGTTGAACTGATCCTCCCAGCGGAAGCCGAAGCGCGCCTCGGACAGCGCGTTGTCGCGCGCGATCGCGGCGGGGTGGCCTTTGGCGAGGTCGGCCGCGTGCGCCGCGATCTTGTAGGCGATCACGCCCGCCTTCACGTCGTCACGGTTGGGCAGCCCGAGATGCTCCTTCGGCGTCACGTAGCAGAGCATCGCCGTGCCGAACCAGCCGATCATCGCCGCGCCGATCGCGCTAGTGATGTGGTCGTAGGCGGGCGCGATGTCGGTGACGAGCGGGCCTAGCGTATAGAACGGCGCCTCGCCGCAGGCCGCGAGCTGCTTCTCGACATTCACCTTGATCTTGTGCATCGGCACGTGGCCAGGCCCCTCGATCATTACCTGGCAGCCATGCGCCCAGGCCACGCGCGTCAGCTCGCCCAGCGTCTCGAGCTCGGCGAACTGTGCGCGGTCGTTCGCATCCGCGATCGAGCCGGGCCGCAAGCCGTCGCCGAGCGAGAACGACACGTCGTAGCGGCGCATGATCTCGCAGATGTCCGCGAAGCGCTCGTAGAGGAAGCTCTCTTTGTGATGCGCGAGGCACCACTTCGCCATGATCGAGCCGCCGCGCGAGACGATGCCGGTGACGCGGTCGGCGGTGAGGTGGATGTAGCCGAGCCGCACGCCCGCATGGATGGTGAAATAATCCACGCCCTGCTCGCATTGCTCGATCAGCGTGTCGCGATAGACGTCCCAGTCGAGCTTGACCGGATCGCCCTTGACCTTCTCCAGCGCCTGATAGATCGGCACCGTGCCGACCGGCACCGGCGCGTTGCGCAGGATCCATTCGCGCGTCGCGTGGATGGCGCGGCCGGTGGAAAGATCCATGATCGTGTCGGCACCCCAGCGGATCGCCCACACCATCTTCTCCACCTCCTCCTCGATCGAGCTCGTCACGGCGGAGTTGCCGATATTGGCGTTGATCTTGGTGAGGAAGTTCCGGCCGATGATCATCGGCTCCGATTCCGGGTGATTGATGTTGGCGGGGATGATGGCGCGGCCGCGCGCCACTTCGCTGCGCACGAACTCGGGCGTCACGAATGCGGGCAGCGAAGCGCCGAAGCTCTCGCCGTCGGCAAGCCGCGCCTCGGCCTCCTCGGCGCCTCGCGCGCGTCCAAGATTTTCGCGATGCGCGACATAGACCATTTCGGGCGTGACGATGCCGGCACGTGCCAGCTCGAGCTGCGTCACCGGACCGCCGCGCCGCGCATCAATCCAAGGCGCGCGCAGAGGCGGAAGCCCACGCTCGAGGTCGATCTCAGCGTCCGCATCGGTGTAAGGCCCCGACGTGTCGTAGACGCGGAACGTTTTCGTTTGGCCTACCGCTTCGCTGCTTGAGGCCGGGGCTCCCTCGGCAAGCGCGATCTCGCGGAACGGGACACGAAGGTCCGGCGCGCCATCGGGCTGCGAATAGACCTTGCACGAGCCGGGAAGCGCATCCCGCGTCACCTTCGGATCGGCGAGCTTGGGGTCGTGAACGTTCATGAGCTTTGCTCCAATGCTGCGTCGCAGCCTTAGGCGAAATATCCGGCGTAGGTCAGCCAGGCGCCCAGCACGAGATAGAAAGCAACGGCGCCGATCAGCAGGGCCTGATTGTCGGCCATGCGCTCGGCGAAGCGCGCAAGCGACGTCGAGAACACGATGCGGAGAATGCCCCCGATAAGGCTCGCCCAGCCAAACAGGGTGATGATCACCGGCCATCCCATCACCCAGACATTGTGCGTGAGCACGATGGCGAGCCCGGCCACAAGCGCCAAGAGTCCCGCGATATAGATGAGTGCCGGGCTAGCGATAAACTCCCGAACGAGGGCGCGATAGCTAGCCCGGTTGACGATCAGCCCCGTCGCGATGACGAGCATCGCCGGGCCGAGCAATCGCGCTAAGAAAATCGAGGTTTGCATCGCCACCTCCTAAGGTTTGGCGACTCCGTTACGCGGATTCCCGGCGTTGAGAGTGGCGAACGTCCCATCCCTTCGCCGGCATGATCCGGATCAGGTTCAAAGGGTCTCCGCAGGCCTCGCCCGGTGACCAGGCTAAGATAAGCGGACTCTCAGCCCCCTCCCGGGGCTCCCCTCGGAACGGCCAGTCTAGGCCGAGCAGACTAGAACGCAAGCCGAACGAAACCGCGGCTTATCGCAGCAAAACCAAGCGAATCCTTGCGAGCGGCGCCTAAGACGTTTAAGCCTCGCCATCATTCTGCCGTGCTTGACCTGAATTTCCCTGCCCGGCACTACAGCTTGCGCCTTTCCCCGCGGCTCTGAGGTAGAGGAACCCGTGAATCAGGACGCTTCGACTGCCAAGCGCCCTAGCTCGCAGGACACGGCCGCGAAACGTCGCTGGATTGTGCTGCTGACCGTTCTGCTCGTGACCGTCGGCGGCGTGCTGCTTTATTGGCGCTATGCCGAGCTCTACCCTTCGACGGACAACGCCTATACCGGCGCCAATGTCGTGCGCGTGGCCTCGCAGGTGTCGGGCCCCGTGGCGCGCATCTATGTCGCGGAAGACAACAAGGTGGCGGCCGGCGATCCGCTTTTCGACATCGATGCGACGCTTTACGACGCGGCGATCCGCAACGCGCGCGCCCAGTTCGATGCCGCCGCCAATGCCGCCGGCACCGAAGCGGATTCCCTGAAGGCCGCCGCCACGAAGCTCGACGAGAAGCGCTCCGCCCTCGACACCGCGATGAAGAGCTATCGCGAGGCGCGCGAGGCGCAGAAGGAAGGCGAGCCGCCCTCCGCACAGGTCACCAATGCGCTGAAGGCCTGGCACGAGGCGGTGCAAGCCTACGCGGCTGCCGAGGCCGAGTTCGATGCGGCGCAGGACAAGGCGCTGACCGTCACGACGCCAACCGTTCAGCTCCGCGCCGCCGCAGCGCAGCTCGACAAGGCGACGCATGACAGGGTGAAGACCCATGTCACCGCGCCGACCGCCGGCTGGGTCTCCAGCGTCAAGCTCCGTCCCGGCACCGTCATCCAGGCCGGCACGCCCGTTTTCGCCATCATCGAGGACGGCGAGTGGTGGGTCGACGCGAACTTTA
This sequence comes from uncultured Alphaproteobacteria bacterium, assembly GCA_963821255.1. Classification (GTDB taxonomy): domain Bacteria; phylum Pseudomonadota; class Alphaproteobacteria; order Rhizobiales; family Methyloligellaceae; genus Methyloceanibacter. The sequence continues at coordinate 152,031 of CAWGCX010000014.1, forward strand.
AGGAGACCGATCTCGCGCGCATCAAGCCCGGCCAGGAGGCAACCATCCACCTCGACATGTATCCGGGCGCCAAGCTTGCCGGTATCGTCGAGAGCATCAGCGCGGGCTCGGGCGCGGTCTTCTCCGTGCTGCCCCCTGAGAACGCGACCGGTAACTGGGTCAAGGTCACCCAGCGCTTCCCGGTGCGGATCAACATCACGAGCGAACCTGATCCCAACAGGCCGCTACGCATGGGCGCGACTGCCAAGGTCAGGATCGACACGACCGAAGGCGGGCAATGAGCCCTCCGAAGGGCGCTGGCGGAAAAGGTCGCGGGCGCAAGCCGCCTCCCGAGCCGCCGAGACTTGCCGAGCCTGAAACCGGGCGCACCCCCATCGCACTCGTCATCGCCGTGGTGCTCACGGCCGTCCTCGAAGTGCTCGACATGACCATCGTCAATGTCGCGATCCCGCATATGCTCGGCGCTTTTGCCGCCACTCCCGACCAAATCACCTGGATTCTGACGTCCTACATCGTCGCAGCCGCCGTGGTGATGCCGCTAACCGGCTATCTTTCGAACTGGCTTGGGCGGCGGCGCCTGCTGTTTCTTTCCATCACAGGCTTCACCCTGGCGTCGGCTCTATGCGGCGCAGCCTGGAACCTGGAAAGCATGGTGTTGTTCCGGCTGGCGCAGGGCGTGTTCGGTGCGCCGCTCGTGCCGTTGAGTCAGGGCATCATCCTCGACGCATTCCCGCGCGAGAAGCACGGCCAGGCGCTCGCTATATTCGGTCTCGGCATCATGGTCGCGCCCGTGATCGGCCCAACGCTCGGCGGGTATCTTACCGAGAACTATTCCTGGCGGGTTGTGTTCTACATCAACATCCCCATCGGCATCATCGCGCTGTTGATGGCCATGGGGCACTTGCCGAAGCGACCCATCAAGGACATCCAGACCGATTGGCTCGGCATGGCACTGCTCGTCTTGGCCGTCGGCGCGATCCAATATGTGCTCGATCAGGGGATGACGCGCGACTGGTTCAACTCGCGCGTTATCGTGGTGGGAACCATCATCGCCGTGTTCACGACCGCCGCGTTCTTCCTGCGCGGCTGGAACAAGCCCGACAACATCATCGACCTGTCGCTGCTCAAGGACCGCAATTTCGTCGCCGGCACGCTTGCCATCACAGCCTATGGCATCAGCCTCTATGGCTGGATGGCGATCATGCCGCTATTCAGCCAGCGGCTCCTCGGCTATCCGGCCGACGTCGCGGGGACTCTCTTTATTCCACGAGCCATCTTCAGCGCCATCACGCTAGCGATCACCGGCAGCATCCTCATCCGCCTGTTCGACGCGCGCTGGCTGGTGGCCGCAGGGCTAGTGCTGACCGCGCTCGGCACCTTCCCGATGGCGTATTTCTCCCTCTATGTCGATTTCTGGGGGATCTCAACGCCCGGCATGATCTCGGGCATCGGCTCGGGCCTCTTTTTCGTACCGCTGACCGCCGTTGCCTTCGCCAGCATCCCCAACGCGAAATATGACGAGGCGTCAGGCGTCTACGCGCTGATGCGCGGTATCGGCGGCTCGATCGGCATCGCCGTGGTGAGCTGGCTCTTGGTGCGGCAGGCGCAAATTCACTTCAACGAGCTCACGTCGCACATCACGCCGTTCAATTGGGACATCGTGCCCTACCTTGAAGAGCGTGGGCTCACGCCGCAATCTCCCGAGGCGGCACCCGCGATGGTGTATGAGATCGCCCGCCAGGCTCAGATGCTCGCCTTCAACGATCTCTTCTGGTTCATCGCGGTGATTACGCTCGCGATCATCCCGCTTCTGTTCTTGATGAAGAAGCCGGAGAAGGTCGCGCTGGTGCCGGCACGCGGCTAGCCGGGCAGCCCAAGAATGGGATCGGCCCCGGGCGGTCCGGCTCCGGGGCCGATGCAGGGGCTTCGCGAAATCCTACCAGCAGGCTTTCGAGCCCGAGGTGCAGACGAAGGGCGAAACCACACCCTTCCAGCACACCGTATAGATCTGGGAGGTGACGATGTCGGGCTTGACGAAGAGCTCGGACCTCACGCTGTCGCGCCAATAAGGCTGCGGCTTGGCATGCATGGGCGAAAGCGAGGGTGCGCCCAGTCGCTTTTGCGACTTGTACTCGGAGATGGCCTCGGTCACGGCGTTCTGCGACCGGGAAACGGCCGTCTGTTGGTTCATTCCGTCCGCGGTGCCGGAAAATCCGAGACAGGCAGCACCGGCTGGCGCCGGCTGCGCCAGGCTGAGCGCGCCGACCATCGAAGCCAACGCCAAGACACGCGAAAACGACCTCATCGAACGCCTCCATCAGAGTTTGCCAAGTCGCGGTAAGATTAACGCCTGGACGCGCGCTTGCCAGCAGGATTTGGTGCCGCATCTATTGCCTTCGAAACGACCTGTTACCTTTGTGCCACAGTTCGTTTAAAGTTTGACAAGCGCGACTTTGCGTCCGATCGAAGCTGAATCGCCCAGTAGGGTAAGATCATGGCGAATCTTGTGCTTGTGACCGGCGCCTCGAGCGGAATCGGCGAGGCGGCTGCGAGGTTATACGGCGAGGGCGGCGCGAAGGTCCTCCTGCTCGCCCGCAACCGCGAGCGGCTCGACCGTGTGGCCGGAGCGATTCGCGAGGGCGGCGGCAAGGCCGCCGCCTACTCTGTCGACCTCGCCGACGCCGCAGCCATAGAAGAGACGAGCGCGCGGATCCTCCGCGAGCACGGCACGCCCGACATACTTATCAACAATGCCGGCGCCGGAAGGTGGAAGAGCCTCCTCGACACCACGGCCGAGGAGGCGCTGGCCATGATCGAGGTGCCCTATCTTGCCGCCTTCAATCTCACCCGCGCCTTCCTGCCGGGCATGATCGCGCGCAAGGGCGGCGCCATCGCCTGCATCACCTCGCCCGCCTCTTATCTCGTGTGGCCGAAAGCCACCGCCTATATCGCCGCGCGCCATGCGATGGCAGGCTTCGCCGAGGCGCTGCGCGCCGACCTGAAGGGAACCGGCGTGACCGTGACGCTGGTCGTGCTCGGCACGGTCGAGACCCCCTATTGGGAGCACAATCCGGGCAGCCGCGAGAACATGCCGGCGCCGAACCCGCTTCTCGCGCCGACGCTCTCTTCCGAGGAGGCGGCGCGAGTGATCCATGACGCGCTGGAGCGCGGGCGCCGGACCGTGTTCAAGCCGGCGATCTTGCGCGCGCTCGTCCTGCTCAATGCGGTCGCGCCGCGTCTCGTGGCGAAGCAGCTCCGCCGTGCCCTGCCGAAACCGAGTACGGCGCGCGGCGACTAGTGTCCGAAGCTTCTGCCTCCGGGCGCATCCGCCCGGGGCGCCCGCAGGCGGGTCAAGCCGGGCAATGACACAGGCGGTTGGTTGTGTACCGGTCACGACGCGAGCTTGAGCTTGGCGGCTTCCGCCTTCGCGTCGGGACTCGGCATGGTGCGCGGCTCGGCGGCGGGTCCGGCAAGCGCGCCGAACTTCTTCAACAGCCGCTTCATATACATGCGGAAGCGGTAGTGCTGGATCTCGAATTTATGCCACGGCGTGTCCTGGTAGCGGATGCCATGGCCGATATCAGGCGTTGCGTGCGCTTTCAGCTTGCGGAACCAGGCTGCGCGCACCGGATCGGCGTCCTGTGCCCCGATGAAGCTCGCGATCAGCCGCGCCTGATAGTCGGCGAGTTGCCATACCCCGCCTTCGGCCGGCTCGAACAACCCGACCACGAACAGATCGTCGAACTCGCGGTGGAAGGTATGGATGAACAGCTTCGAGCGTCCCTGCGCGTCGAGAATGGTGGATGGGTCCATGAACGGGAAGCTGACCCTGAACCCCGTGGCATAGACGAGAAGATCGACCTCCTCGGCGCTTCCGTCGGTGAAGATGACGCTTCTGCCGTCCAGCCGCTCGATGCCGGGTTTCACCGCGATGCGCCCATGCACGACGTGGTCGAGATAGGTGGTGCAGGCGGTTGGATGCGCCTCGAACAGATCGTGGTCCGGCGGCTCAAGGCCGTAGCGCCAATGCGGGCCCACCAGCACGCGCATGCCGAGCTTGTAGAGCCCGCGCATGACCGAACGCGGCAGCGGCCAGCGGCTGGTGAGGTCTATGAAGGTGTCGGTCGGCTTGCCGAACACCATCTTCGGGAAAAAGTAGTAGGTGCGCCGCATGGAGTGCACGGCACGCACGCCGTCGAGCGCCGCGTCGGACAGAATGTCCACCGCCGAATTGCCGGCGCCCACCACCAGCACGCGCTTGCCTTTGACCTGCTCCTTCGACTTCACGTCGTGCGAATGCAGCACCTCGCCGTCGAACGTGCCGGGATAGGTGGGGAGGTTCGGCTGCCAGTGATGACCGTTCGCGACGACGAGGCCGGCATAGAGACGCGGGTTCGTCTCGCCCTCGAGCGTGGCCCGCCAACCCCCGTCCGCGTCCCGCTCGGCGCGGGCCACGCGCGTGTTGAACGTGATGCGCGGATAGAGCCCGAACTCCTCGGCATAAGCGCGCAGATAGGCTTGCGCCTGCGCACAGCTCACATAATACGACCATTCTTCCGGGAAGTTGAAATCCGGATAGCGCGACAGCTTCTCGGAGGAATTGAGATAGGTCGAGCCGTAGACCGCATGCGGGCTGTCGGGGTTCCAGAGGCCGCCGATATCGGCAAGCGCCTCGAAGCAATCGAAGGCAATGCCGCGTTCGGCGAAGGTCTTGGCCACCGCAAGACCCGACGCGCCCGCGCCCACGATGCAATAACGCTTCGCCACCTTTCGCCCTACCGTCCCGGGATCCCCACATGGCCCACGAGGGCTCAAGGCCCCTCGCCCGTTCGACCTAAGCACCCCCTTGGATACGGTTCAACCCATCCTTCTCCTGCTCGTTGATCTGCATCAAATCCTCCGCCCGCCAAGCGATTTTCCATGGGGGCCGGCGGGCCGCGCACCTAGAAATTTCTACCAACGCGCGGATGGATGGATTCGACCGCGCTTTGCTTTATGGTCTGGCGCCCTGGCTGAGGGAAGTTGATGGACATCAAGCGCGACATCACCATCAAGAGCTGGGACGGGACCTGGACCTACCATCCCCGCGTGCTGGTCACGCCGGAAACCGTCGAGGACATCGTCGAGATCCTGACCGACGAGGTGCGCTTCCCCTCGCCCGTGCGGCCGGCGGGCTCCATGCATTCCACCGCGCGCATGAACGGTGACGACGGCGGCACCATGGTCGACATGAAGGCCATGAACCGCATCCTGCATTTCACCGAGGACACGGTCACGGTCGAGGCGGGAGCCACCTATCTCAACGTCTCGAACGCGCTGAAAGAGCGCGGCCTGCAGTTCCACGTCACGACCGAGATCGGCAACGTCACGCTCGGCGCCATGGCGACGGCCGCAACCAAGGACAGCTCCTTTCCTGGAGGCTACGGCCAGATCAGCTCTTATGTCACCGCCGTGAGACTCGTCACGCCGTCAGGCAAGCTCCGCGAGATCACCGAGCGCGACCATCCGAAGGAGATGCAGGTCATCCGCTCGAGCTACGGGCTGTTCGGCATCGTCTACGAGGTGACCATCAAGGTCAGGCCGACCACGGCGCTCGCCGTGCGCCACTACTCGCTGAGCCTCTACGGTTTCCGGCGCTATTTCCCGGTCTACAAGGCGCGCGGCTTCGCGGTGATGTACTACATCTTTCCCTATGCGCGGCGCGTCGTGCTGGAGGTCCGCAAGGACAATCCCGAGGTGCAGCCGAAATCGCGCCGCCGCTGGTCCTACCGCAATCGTTTCTGGCGCAAATACGGTCCGGCCGTCACGCTCTGGATCCGTAACACCACAAACAACCCGCGGCTCTGCGCGCTCGCCGACAAGCTGCATTTCTACATCCTGCGCCAGGCGCTCGTGCTGGTCGTGCGCAGCGACCGCACCTGGCCGCACGCGCAGATCATCAACTATCCGCGCGACCCTGGCACCAACAAATATCTGTTCAGCATGTGGGCCTTCCGCGAGGGCGGCTTCTTCGAGATCCTCGAAGAGTACTGCAATTTCTGCTCGGCCTATGAGCAGGCGACCGGCTTCCGTTGCAACCTGCCGAGCGTGGGCTATGCGATCACGCGCGATTGCGAGGCGCTGCTCTCTTATAGCTGGGAGGGCGCCACGCTCTCGATCGATCCGGCCTCGACCGGCGGGCCGGAATGGGAGGAGTTCCTGCACCACTACAACGAGTTCTGCAGCGAGCGCCGCGGTGTACCGCTGCTCAACCAGACACCGTTCCTCAACCGCGATCAGGTGCGCAAGGCTTTTGGCGTGCGCTGGTCTCAGTTCGGCGCGCTGCGCCGCGAGGCCGACCCCAAGAATCGCATGCTCAACTCTTATTTCCGGGAGTTGTTGAGCTAGCTGCTGTTCGCGGTTTCTCAATTGGCTCGTCATGCCCGGCCGAAGTGCGGGCATCCACGAATTTGGCAAGCGGCAAATCGAAAATCGTGGATGGCCGGGACAAGCCCGGCCATGACATTGGGTAAGGGAAGCCCCTAAGACTGCAGGTTCTTCACGAACCAGCGGATCAGCGGGAAGGAGATTGCGCGCGGCAGGCAGCGCGCGGTCTTGAGGAACACCGACACTTCCCGCGGGAACGCGATCTCGTAAGGCTTGCGCGGCAGCTTCGCCAGGATCTTGCGCGCGCATTTCTCCGCACTCATGACGAAGAGCTTCTTCTTCGGGTCGTAGGCGGCATTCAGCGGCGTATCGACGAACCCCGGATTGACGATCGTAAGGTCGACGCCTGTGTTGTGCAGCTCAAGACTCAGGCTTTCGGCAAGATTGATCACGGCCGCCTTGCTCGCGCCGTAGCTGCCGTTCTCGGGCCAGCCGGAATAACCGAACAGCGAGCCCATGATGGCGATGTGCCCCGTCTTACGCGCAAGCATCTGAGGCAGGACAGCCGCCACGGCGTTGACCACGCCGTCAACGTTGAGCGTCATCGAGCGGTGGAAGCCGTCGAGCTCGATGTTGCGCAGATCGAAGGGCGCGTACATGCCGGTGCCGAGCAGCGCAAGCTGGATCGGCCCGAGCTCGGCCTCGATGCGCGCAACGGTCTCTTTCAGCGCCGCGGGGTCGAGCACGTTGGCGGGATAGGGCTTGATGCGCTCGCTCTGCGCAACGAGCGTGTTTAGCCGCTCGCTCGGCCGCGCCGTGGCGGCGATCGTCACGCCGGCTGCGGAAAGCATGCGCGCGACCTCGCCGCAGATCGCGCCGGACGCGCCGGTGATCCACATCACTTTCCAGGGATAGGTCTTGTCCGCCATGGCGCGTCTCAATCCACAAAGGGGTCGTGCACGAGGATGGTGTCCTCGCGCTTCGGGCTCGTCGAGAGCAACGCAACCGGCGCTCCGACCAGCTCCTCGAGCCTCCGCACATATTTGATGCAGGCCGCCGGCAGCTCGGCCCAGCTCCGCGCGCCGCGCGTCGAGGAGCTCCAGCCTTCCATCGTCTCGTAGATCGGCTCGACGCGCGCCTGCGCCCCCTGCGCCGCCGGCAGATAGTCGATGCGCTTCCCGTCCAATTTATAGCCGACGCAAATCTTCAGCTCGGGCAGTTCGTCGAGCACGTCGAGCTTGGTCAGCGCGATGCCGTTGATGCCAGTCACTTTACGCGTCTGGCGCACCAGGCACGCATCGAACCAGCCGCAACGCCGCGCGCGTCCCGTCACCGTGCCGAACTCGGCCCCGCGCTCGCCGAGCAGACGACCGGTCTCGTCATTGAGCTCGGTCGGGAACGGCCCCTCCCCCACCCGCGTGGTGTAGGCCTTGGTAATGCCGAGCACGTAGTTGATGGCGCCTGGGCCGAGGCCCGAGCCTGTCGCGGCCTGGGCCGCGACAGTGTTGGACGAAGTGACGAACGGATAGGTGCCGTGGTCGATGTCGAGCAGCGCGCCTTGCGCGCCCTCGAAGAGAATGCGCTTGCCTTGCCGGCGTTTGGCGTCGAGCAGTGCCCAGACCGTATCGACATAAGGCAGGATCTTCGGCGCGATCGAGGTGAGTTGATCGCACAATTCGTCGGCGGAAATCTCCGGCTCGCCAAGGCCGCGGCGCAGCGGATTGTGATGCGCCAGGATGCGCTCGATCTTCGGCTTCAGGCTCGGCAGGTCCTGCAGGTCCATGACGCGGATCGCCCGGCGCCCGACCTTGTCCTCATAGGCCGGACCGATGCCGCGCTTGGTCGTCCCGATGCGCCCGGCGCCGGCTTCCGCCTCGCGCAGCGCGTCGAGCTCGCGGTGGAGCGGCAGGATTAGCGTGGCGTTCTCGGCGACGCGGAGATTGTCGCGCGAAATCGCGACGCCAAGCGCCTCGATGCGTGCGATCTCCTCTGCCAAAGCCCACGGGTCGACCACCACGCCATTGCCGATCACCGAGAGCTTGCCCTTGCGCACCACGCCCGACGGCAGCAGCGAGAGCTTGTAGGTGGTACCGTCGACCACGAGCGTGTGGCCGGCATTGTGCCCGCCCTGGAAGCGCACGACGACGTCGGCGCGCTCGGACAGCCAATCGACGATCTTGCCCTTGCCCTCGTCGCCCCATTGGGAGCCGACGACCACGACATTGGCCACTTCGACCTTCCTCTCATAGCGTGGCGATCACGTACAAACGGCCCTGCAGGGAGGCAGGGCCGTGTCACCTTATAGCGCGCGCCCCGGGCCGATGCGAGCGGAGGATTCCGAAGGATGGACACAGAGCTCGTCATGGTGAGGTGCCCGGCCCTCCTTCGAGGCTCGGGCTTCGCCCTCGCACCTCAGGATGACGGCCGGGCCTCGAACCACGCGCCTTTGCCCACCCCACGCAGCTACGCCGCCTTGGCGAAGCTGCGCCTTGTCTCCGCGAAAGCGTAGTCGAGCCACGGCATCAGCGCCTCGAGATCGCTCTTCTGCACGGTCGCCCCGGTCCAGATGCGCAAGCCCGGAGGCGCGTCGCGATAGGACGCGATGTCCTTGGCAATGCCCTCCCGGTCGAGCAGGTCCGCCATGGCGAGCGGGAAGCCGTCGCGCGTCTCGGGCGGCAAGGCGAGCACATCCGGATCGGCGATCTTGAGACACACCGAGGTGTTGGAGCGGGTCTCGGGCACTCGCGCCAGGTAAGCGATCCACGGCGTGCGCGTCACCCAGGCGTCGATCACGCCGGCATTGGCCTCGGAGCGCGCAATAGTCCCCTTGAGGCCGCCGACGCTCTCCGCCCACGCATGCGCGGCGAGATAGTCTTCGAGGCACAGCATCGACGGCGTGTTAATGGTAGACCCCGCGAACAGATCCTCCATGAGCTTGCCATCGCGGGTCATGCGGAAGAGCTTAGGCAGCGGCCAGGGCGGCGTATAGCTTTCCAGCCGCTCCACGGCGCGGGGCGAGAGAATCAAAATGCCATGCTGCGCCTCACCGCCGAGCACCTTCTGCCAGGAGAAAGTCGTGACATCGAGCTTCGACCAGTCGATGGCTTGCGCGAACACGGCCGAGGTCGCGTCGCAAATGGTCAGCCCGTTGCGATCGGCGGGAATCCAATCGGCGTTCGGCACGCGCACGCCCGAGGTGGTCCCGTTCCAGGCGAACACCACGTCGCGGTCGAAATCGACTTGGCCCAAATCCGGCAGGTCGCCGTAGGGTGCAAGCAGAGCGCGCGTATCGGGGAGCTTGAGCTGCTCGACGATGTCGACGACCCATTCGCGGCCAAACGCTTCCCAGGCGAGCACGTCGACGCCGCGCGGCCCCAGCAGCGACCAGAGCGCCATCTCAACCGCGCCCGTGTCCGACGCCGGCACGATTGCCGCGCGATAATCGGCGGGAAGCTCGAGCAATTGACGCGTTCGCGCGAGCGCAAGCGCGAGCCGCTCCCGCGTCTCGGGCTGGCGGTGGTTACGGCCGAGCAGCGCCCCGCCGAGCCGGTCGAGCGACCAGCCCGGATGCTTGGTGCAGGGCCCGCACGAGAAGCGCGGATTGTTCGGGCGCACTGCCGGCTTCGCGATGATCGTCACCACGCTCCTCCCCTTAAAATTCCGGGGGCCAACCCCGGTTAAAACGCTGGCCTTAGCCCGGGGGCGATGAGAGCGTCAAGTGCACCAAAGAGGTCTACCCCGATCCGCCACGCCCCGCAAACCGGCGCCGACATAGGGCGTGACGCACCACCATTTGCCGAGGTCGACATAGCCGTTGGCAAGGCCGACCCAGCTCTCGATATCAGCCGTGTATTCGTTGGTGCCGGGATTGAATCCTCCAGGATTAGGATTGAGGACGTTGCCGTTGAACGTGCCGTCGCCGCCCGGAAAAGCGGTTCCTGGGCGAAGAAGGCCGAACGGCCGCGATATTCGCCGGTCACATCGAAGCGGAATCAAGAATTGAACTGATAGCCGACGCCAAGGCCGAACAGCGCCGAGTTCTTGATGTCCTTGTGGAAGAACTGGAAGTCGTTGAACTCCATTTCCTTGAACCAAATATGCCGACGGCGCAGACCGGCTCAACCATCACTGGCGTGGCGGAAGGTCGAGGCCTTCGGCAGAAGCGATTGCCGTTTTGCCCAGCACAATCGCCAGGCCGATAATGATTGACCGAGTCTGTCCCATCTCTGTCCCCTCTCTGAGTCAGCTGCCTGGCGCGACGGCCGAAGCGCAGCTGTTTCATTCCGGGACTATGGGTTGGGAATGTTATAGCGGAGTGCTAACCCCGCGTGCCGCTACCGCACAAAACCGTGACCAATATGCCACAGCTCAAGGTCAATTTTTGCGAGGCGCCCTAGCGCGTTAGGCGGCCGCATCGGTGAGCGCGTGGACGATCTCCGAGACCACGGTCTTCACCACCCGCTCGTCGTCGCCCTCGGCCATGACCCGGATCACCGGCTCCGTGCCGGAAGGCCGGATGACCAGGCGGCCCGTCTTGCCGAGCCTCGACTTGCCGTCGCTAATCGCTCGTTGCACGCCGACATTGTCGAGCGGCTGGCCGCCGTTCTTGTAGCGGACGTTCTGGAGGATTTGCGGCAGCGGCTCGAAGCGGTTGCAGATCTCGCTTACCGGCTTGCCGCTCTGCGCCACCACGGAGAGAAGCTGCAGCGCCGTGACGAGGCCATCGCCCGTCGTGGAGAAGTCCGACAGAACGATATGGCCGGACTGCTCGCCGCCCACATTGTAGCCGTGCCGGCGCATGTGCTCGACGACGTAGCGGTCGCCGACCGGCGTGCGCGCGAGCCCTAGACCCAGGCCTTCCAGATAGCGCTCGAGCCCGAGATTGGACATCACCGTGGCGACAACGCCGCCGCCCGCAAGCCGCCCGCGCTTGAGCCAGGATTCAGCGATCACGGCCATGAGCTGGTCGCCGTCGATGATGTGGCCCTTCTCGTCCACGATCACCACGCGGTCGGCGTCGCCGTCGAGCGCAATCCCGATATCGGCCCGCACCTCGTTGACTTTGCGGATCAACTCCTCGGGCGCGGTCGAGCCGCAATCCTTGTTGATATTCAAGCCGTTAGGATCGACGCCGATCTTGATCACCTCTGCGCCCAGCTCCCACAGGGCCTCCGGCGCGACCTTGTAGCCGGCGCCGTTCGCGCAATCGATCACGACCCGGATGCCGTCGAAGCGGATGTTCTTCGGCAGCGTGCGCTTGGCGAACTCCACATAGCGCTCGCGTGCGCTGTCGATGCGGGTCGCGCGGCCGATCTTCTCGGAGGGCGCAAGAAGCTCGGTCGTGTCGCCTCCCATCAGCGCCTCGATTTCGGCCTCGGTCTCGTCGGAAAGCTTGTAGCCGTCAGGCCCGAACAGCTTGATGCCGTTGTCCACGTAGGGGTTGTGGGAGGCCGAGATCATCACGCCGAGATCGGCGCGCAGCGAGCGGGTCAGCATGGCGACGGCAGGCGTCGGCATCGGCCCGAGCTGGAACACGTCCATGCCCACCGCGGTGAAGCCCGAGACGAGCGCGGATTCGATCATGTAGCCGGACAGCCGCGTGTCCTTGCCGATCACGACGCGGTGCCGGTACGAGCCATTGGTGAAGAGCTTGCCAGCGGCCATGCCGACGCGGAGCGCCACCTCCGACGTCATCGGAAAGGCGTTGGCGCTGCCACGGATGCCGTCCGTGCCGAAATATTTGCGAGCCATGTCGAGGCCCCCCGTATTTTCCCCTTGGAGCGCCGGACTGGCGGACTGGTCTGACCGACGCCTCACGGGATTATGCTCCTTTGCTTTAACAGCTTCACCTTCAAAAAATGTAAGCAAAAATTACACCAGTCAGTTGTGCCGCGCTTGAGAAATTTCCGTTAATTTTCAACGCAACAGGCTGGCGCGCCAGACCGCGAGCGCCTGGCTGGTGCCCTCCACGTCGTGCACTCTTAGGATCTGCACCCCTTGCGAGGCGGCGGCGATCGCCGCGGCATGCGAGCCAGGCTCGCGCGAGCGCGGGTCCTTGCCCTCCCCGAGCCCTCCGATGAACCGCTTGCGCGAGGCGCCGACGAGCAGCGGCACGCCGAGCCCGTGCAGCAGGCTGAGGCTTGCTAGGAGCTTGAGGTTGTGCCCAAGCGTCTTGCCAAAGCCGAGGCCGGGATCGGCGGCGATGCGCGCGGGCGGAATGCCGGCAGCCCGCGCCGCGTTGATGCGCGCCTCGAGATAGTCGAACACTTCGAGCACGACATCGTCGTAGCGCGGATCGTCCTGCATCGTCTTGGGCGGCCCTTTCGCATGCATCAGCACCACGGAGAGTTTGGCTTTCACCACGACGGCAAGGCTCTGCGGATCGTAGGTGAGCGCCGAGACGTCGTTCAGGATCATGGCGCCTGCTTTGGCGGCCGCCTTGGCGACCGGCGCTTTCCGCGTGTCGATAGAGATGACAGCGTCGATGCCCTTGAGCCCTTTGAGGACCGGCACGAGGCGGGCAAGTTCGTCGGTCTCCTCCACGGTGTCCGAGCCTGGCCGCGTCGACTCGCCGCCGATATCAACGATGGCGGCGCCGTGAGAGGTCAGTTCCGCGGCATGGGCGATCGCGCCGTCCGTCGTGTCGTAAAGGCCGCCGTCTGAGAAACTATCCGGCGTGACGTTGACGATGCCCATCAGCACCGGCTCGTCGAGTGGAATGCCGGCGAAGGGCGGCCGCTTCGTCGTCACGCGCTTGAGCAAGGCCTTGAGGTCGGTGTCGCGCGCCCCCTTGAGCGCGTCTGCTGCGACAAGTCTTCTAGTGCTCTTGCGCGGCGTGCCTTCGATCAACACGCCGGCCGTAAACGCGATCGGCCCGCCCGCAAGCGGCAGCGCCAGTCCCTCGGCGAGCGCCGCCTCGGCTGGCGGCCCGTACAGGAACCCGATCGGCCTGAGGTAGAGTTTGGCGTCGGCCATGGGCTTAAGCCTTACCACGCGTGCGGCCTCGTTGCGCTAGCGCGGCAGGTCCGTCTTGCCCATCAGGAACTTGTCGATGGCGTGCGCCGCCTGGCGCCCCTCGCGGATCGCCCAAACGACGAGCGACTGGCCGCGGCGCATATCGCCGGCGGCGAAAACCTTGCTCCGCGACGTGCGGTAGTCGAGCTCGTTCGCCTTGACGTTGCCGCGCGGATCGAGATCGACCCTGAGCTCCTCGATCATGCCGGTCTTTACCGGATGCAGGAAGCCCATGGCGAGCAGCACGAGGTCGGCGGGAATCTGAAATTCCGTCCCGGGAATCTGTTTCATCTCGCTGTCGAGCTTGATGCATTCGAGCGCCGTGACGCGGCCTCCCTCGCCGAGGAAGCGCACCGTCGCCACGCTGAAATCGCGCGCGGCGCCCTCCGCCTGGCTGGACGAGGTGCGGAACTTGAGGGGCCAATGTGGCCAGGTGAGATCCTTGTTCTCCTTCTCGGGCGGCCGCGGCATGATCTCGAGCTGCGTCACCGAAACGGCGCCCTGGCGGAACGACGTGCCGATGCAGTCCGAGCCCGTGTCGCCACCGCCGATCACGACCACCTGCTTGCCCGTCGCAAGGATCGGCTCGACCGGCCCAAGCGGCTCGCCCGCGACGCGGCGGTTCTGTTGCGGCAGGAAGTCCATCGCGAAATGCACGCCGGCAAGCTCGCGGCCCGGCACGGCGAGGTCACGCGGATGCTCGGCGCCACCGGCGAGCAGCACCGAATCGTAGTCGCGCTCAAGCTTCCGCACGGAGAAATCGCGCCCGACATTGACGTTGCAATGGAAGGTGACGCCTTCAGCCTCCATCTGCGCCACGCGCCGCTCGACGATGTATTTCTCCATTTTGAAGTCTGGGATACCGTAGCGGAGCAGGCCGCCGGGCTGCGCATGCTTCTCGTAGACATGCACGTCGTGGCCAACGCGCGCGAGTTGCTGCGCGGCCGCGAGCCCCGCAGGCCCCGAGCCCACGACCGCCACGCGCTTGCCGGTCTTGCTCTCCGGGGGAAGTGGCCGCACCCAACCTTCGGCGAAGGCCTTGTCGGCGATCGCGCATTCGATCGACTTTATGGTGACCGGCACGTCGATGATGTTGAGTGTGCAGGCGGGCTCGCACGGCGCGGGGCACACCCGGCCCGTCACCTCGGGGAAATTGTTCGTCGAGTGCAGGTTCTGCGCCGCCTCGATCCAATCCGCGTGAAAGACGAGGTCGTTCCAGTCCGGGATCTGGTTGTTCACCGGACAGCCCGTGTGGCAATAGGGAATGCCGCAATCCATGCAGCGCGCGGCCTGGCTCGTGATCTCCCCCTCGCTTGGCGGGATGACGAACTCGCGATAATGCCGGATGCGGTCGGCGGTGGGCTCGTAGCTCCGGTCCTGCCGCTCGATCTCCAAGAAGCCCGTGATCTTGCCCATCAGGGTCACGCTTGCCCAGTCCTTCGCCCAGCTTCGGGGCGTGCCATCATCGAAACACGAAAGCAGATATCGTCAAAGACATTCTGAACTTCTGCCACCTCGCACACACTCGGCGGCGGGCCGCTTGCGACGCACCGCCTCGATCCTCGCTGACAGTTATTTGCCGTCGGTGGCGCGCAAGCCGATCTCGATCTCGCCGAGACCGGATTTGTCGGCAAGCTGCGCCTTGGCCATCTCCTCGAGCGCGCGGCGGTACTCGACCGACATCACCTTGACGAATTTCGGCAGGTAGTTCGCCCAGTCGTGGAGGATCGCGCGCGCCCGCGCCGAGCCCGTGTAATGGAGATGGTTCTCGATGAGCTGATGCAGCCGCTCCTCGTCGAAGCGCGTCATGTCGGTCACATCGACCAGGCCATGGCTTTCGAGATCGCCCGTCTGGTGACGGCTGCGCTCCATGAATTGGTTCTCGCTCGGCACCGGCTCGAGATCGACCATGGCGAGATTGCAGCGCCGCTCGAAATCGCCGGCCTCGTCGAACACATAGGCGATCCCGCCCGACATGCCGGCGGCGAAGTTGCGGCCCGTCGACCCGATCACCACCACCACGCCGCCGGTCATGTACTCGCAGCCATGATCGCCAGTGCCCTCGACCACGGCGATGGCGCCGGAATTGCGCACGGCGAAGCGCTCGCCGGCGACGCCGCGGAAATAGCACTCGCCGGCGATCGCGCCGTACAGCACCGTGTTGCCGACGATGATCGACTTCTCCGGCACGATGCCCAACTCTTGCGGCGGCCGGACGATGATGCGCCCGCCCGACAGACCCTTGCCGACATAGTCGTTGCCCTCGCCGACGAGATCGAGCGTGACGCCATGCGCGAGCCAGGCGCCGAAGCTCTGGCCGGCCGAGCCTTTGAGCCTGACCCAGATCGTGTCGTCGGGCAGCCCGGTGTGGCCGTAACGCTTGGCGATCTCGCCCGACAGCATGGCGCCGGTCGTCCGGTTGACGCTCCGGATCGGCAGGTTGAGCTTGACCGGCTTCTTCTCCTCGAGCGCCTCGCGGCAAAGCTCGATCAGCGACCGGTCGAGCACCTTGTCGAGCTGGTGGTCCTGCCGCTCACAATTGCGGATGGCCACCTCGGCCGGCACCTCCGGCTTATGGAACAGGCGCGTGAAGTCGAGCCCCTTGGCCTTCCAATGATCGATCGCCTGGCTCTTATCGAGCACCTCGGTGCGGCCGATCATCTCGGCGAAGCTGCGGAAGCCGAGCGCGGCCATGTACTCGCGCACCTCCTCGGCGACGAAGAAGAAGTAATTGATCACATGCTCGGGCTTGCCCTGGAAGCGTGCGCGCAGGGCCGGGTCTTGCGTGGCGACGCCGACCGGGCAGGTGTTGAGGTGACACTTGCGCATCATGATGCAGCCTGCGGCGATCAGCGGCGCAGTCGAGAAGCCGAACTCGTCGGCGCCGAGCAGCGCGCCGACCACCACGTCTCGCCCCGTGCGCACGCCGCCATCGACCTGCACCGCGATGCGGCCGCGCAAGCGATTCAGTACTAGCGTTTGCTGCGTCTCGGCCAGGCCGATCTCCCAGGGCGAGCCCGCATGCTTGATCGAGGTGAGCGGCGAGGCGCCGGTGCCGCCTTCGAAGCCCGCAATGGTGACGTGGTCCGCGCGCGCCTTCGACACGCCGGCGGCGACCGTGCCGACGCCGACCTCGCTCACGAGCTTGACGCTCACATCGGCATCGGGGTTGACGTTCTTCAGGTCGTAGATGAGCTGCGCCAGATCCTCGATCGAATAGATGTCGTGATGCGGCGGCGGCGAGATCAGCCCAACGCCCGGTGTCGAATGCCGCACCTTGGCGATGGTCGCATCAACCTTGTGGCCCGGAAGCTGGCCGCCCTCGCCGGGCTTGGCCCCTTGCGCCATCTTGATCTGCATCATGTCGGAATTGACGAGATATTCCGTGGTCACGCCGAAGCGGCCCGACGCCACCTGCTTGATCTTGGAGCGCATCGAGTCGCCGTTCGGCAGCGGCTTGAAGCGGTCGGCTTCCTCGCCGCCCTCGCCCGTGTTCGACTTGCCGCCGATCCGGTTCATGGCGATGGCGAGCGTGGTATGCGCCTCGCGGCTGATCGAGCCGAACGACATGGCGCCGGTCGCGAAGCGCTTCACGATCTCCTTGGCGGGCTCGACCTCCTCGAGGGGCACGGGCTTCCGCCCCATCTCCTCGGCGCCGCGGATGCGGAACATGCCGCGCAGCGTGAGCAACTGCTCGGTCTGCTCGTTGATCTGCTTCGCGAAGGCGCGGTATTTCTCGGGCAGGTTCCCGCGCACGGCATGTTGCAGGTCCGCGACCACGTTGGGGCGCCACATATGCGCCTCGCCGCGGATGCGGTAGGCATACTCGCCGCCGACCTCCAGCGCCTCGCGCAGGACCGGCGCGTCGGAGAAGGCGAGCCGGTGCCGCTCGATCGTCTCGCGCGCGATCTCCGCGAGCCCCACGCCCTCGACTTGCGTATGCGTGCCGGTGAAATATTTCGCGACGAAGTCCGAGCGCAAACCAACCGCGTCGAAGATCTGCGCCCCGCAATAGGACTGGTAGGTGGAGATGCCCATCTTGGACATCACCTTCAGGAGGCCCTTGTCAGCCGCCTTGATGTAGCGCTTCACCGCTTCTTCCGCCGTCAGCTCTTCGTCGAGCTCGGGCAGCATCGCCTCGATCGTCTCGAAGGCGAGATAGGGGTTGATGGCCTCGGCGCCGTAACCCGCAAGCGTCGCGAACTGATGCACCTCGTGCGCCTCGCCGGTCTCGACCACGAGGCCGACCGAGGTGCGCAAGCCCCGACGGATCAAATGATGATGCACGGCGGAAGTCGCGAGCAGCGAGGGGATCGGCACGCGGTCGGGGCCCGCAGCGCGGTCTGACAGGATGATGATGTTCTCGCCCGCGCGCACGGCAGCCTCGGCGCGCTTGCAGAGCGCATCGAGCGCCGGGCCCATGCCGGCCCCGTCCCGCTCGGCGCCATAGGTGATGTCGAGCGTCACGGTGCGGAACTGATTGTCGGCGACGTCGCCGATCGCGCGGATGCGCTCCAGATTCTCGTTGGTGAGGATCGGGTGTGCCGCCTCGAGCCGCTTCTGCTTCGAGGTGCCTTCGAGATCGAGCAGGTTCGGCCGCGGCCCGATAAAGGTCACGAGCGACATAACGAGCTCCTCGCGAATCGGATCGATCGGCGGGTTCGTCACCTGCGCGAAGTTCTGCTTGAAATAGGTGTGCAGCAGCTTGGGCCGGTCCGACAGCGCCGAGAGCGGCGTGTCGGTGCCCATCGAGCCGACGGCCTCCTGGCCCGACTCGGCCATTGGCTGCATCAGGAACTTGATGCTTTCCTGCGAATAGCCAAAGGCCTGCTGGCGGTCGAGCAGGCTCACATTGGTGCGTGGCGGCGGCGGCGGCATGCCGGGCAGCTCGTGCACGCGGATTTGCGTGCGATCGAGCCATTGCTGGTAGGGGTGCGCGCCCGCGAGCTCGGCCTTGATCTCCTCGTCGGAGACAATGCAGCCCTTCTCAAGATCGATCAGCAGCATCTTGCCGGGCTGCAAGCGCCACTTCTCCACGATCTGGTCCTCGGCGATCGGCAGCACGCCGGTCTCCGACGCCATGACGACGAGCCCGTCCTTCGTGACGAAATAGCGCGCAGGCCGTAGGCCGTTGCGGTCGAGCGTCGCGCCAATCTGCCGCCCATCGGTGAAGGCCATGGCGGCCGGTCCGTCCCACGGCTCCATCAGGCAGGCGTGATATTCGTAAAAGGCGCGGCGCTTGGCATCCATCAGCGGATTGCCGGCCCAGGCCTCCGGGATCAGCATCATCGCCGCGTGCGCGAGCGAATAGCCGCCCTGCACCAGGAACTCGAGGGCGTTGTCGAAGCAGGCCGTGTCGGATTGACCCTCGTAGGAAATCGGCCAAAGCTTCTCGATGTCCGGACCAAACAGCGGCGAGGACACGCTCGCCTGCCGCGCCGCCATCCAGTTCAGATTGCCGCGCAGCGTGTTGATCTCGCCGTTATGCGCGACCATGCGATACGGGTGCGCGAGCTTCCAGGACGGGAAGGTATTGGTCGAGAAGCGCTGATGCACGAGCGCGAGCGCTGAGGCGAATTTTGGGTGATGCAGGTCGCTGTAATAGGCGCCGAGCTGATAGGCGAGGAACATGCCCTTGTAGACCAGCGTGCGGCAGGACAACGACACGGTATAGAAGCCGATGTCGCGGCCGCCGGTCTCGCCGTTGATCGTGTTGGAGATCACCTTGCGCAGCACATAGAGCCTGCGCTCCAACTCGGTGTCGTCCGCGCTATCCGCGCGCCCGTGCCCTATGAACACTTGGCGGTGATGCGGCTCGGTCTCGATCACAGACGCGGACAGGCAGGATTTGTTGGACGGCACGTCGCGCCAGCCGAGCAGCTCGAGCCCCTCGGCCTCGACCACGCGCGCCACGACGGACTCGCAATAGAAACGCTGCGCGCGGTTCTTCGGCAGGAAGATGTGACCGACGCCGTATTGGCCGGGCTCGGGCAGCTTGATGCCGAGCGGCTTCGTCGCGTCCTTCAGGAACTCATGCGGGATCTGCACGAGAATGCCCGCCCCGTCGCCAGCAAGCGGATCCGCACCCACGGCACCGCGATGGGTGAGGTTCTCGAGGATCTGCAGCCCGTGCTTGACGATGGCGTGGCTCGGCCGACGTTTCAGGTCGGCGACGAAGCCCACGCCACAGGCGTCATGCTCGAACTTCGGATCGTAGAGCCCTTGCGCCGGCGGCGGGCTAGGCCACGCCACATCAACCGGACCCGACGGAAACGCGCGGACTTTCATCGTCGCTTTGACCTCGGCCGCGCTCACGCCCCAAGCGAGAGCGGGGCCAGAAAGAGCCTTGGCCACGAGCCGGACGTCACCAGGAATGTCGCAGTGAGTTGAACCGGCTCCTCGGACGGCTCATGCCCCTTGTCAGCGAATGCCGGGGCTCGACCGAAGTTCCCTTGCGCTCGGCAAGGAGCCTTGGAGTCTTGCGCCGCAGCCTCCAGGACAAAGGTCAGCAAGCCTGTCCTATTCGCCCTATAAATGACAGATTTTTAGCGGGGTTACAAGCGGGATTCCGAGCCTGGGTTGCCTTGCCTTAACGTGTTCGGTTGGGCTCTTAACGAAACATTACCTGGGCGGCCGGGCCTTAAGGCTCGCGTAAGTTGCGGCTGTTACTCTGAACCTCCCGCCATCAGGTTTTGCGTAGGCGGGCCTTTGCAGCGCTTCTCTCCCTAGACACGCTCGCGAACAAGCGAGGCGCCCTCGGTCCGTGAGAGCGCCCTTCTTGTTTACGTGCCGGCGCGTCGATTGCGCCGATCGGGCGGGCTCTAAGCGGCCCTGCTGTCGATCACCTTGGGCCCTTCGGCCTTCTCGGCCTTGGTGGCGATCTTGATGGTGCGCGGCTTCATCGCCTCTGGCAGCTCGCGCTTGAGATCGACATGCAGCAAGCCGTTCTCGAGCCCGGCGCCCGTCACCTCGACATGGTCGGCGAGCTGGAAGCGGCGCTCGAAGCTCCGCGAAGCGATGCCGCGATGCAGATAGGTCGCGTCCTCGCGCTCGGTCGTCTTCGCGCCGCGGATCGTGAGCGTGTTCTCCCTCACGCCGATATCGAGGTCGGCCTCGCCAAAGCCGGCGACCGCCATCGAGATGCGGTACTCGTTCTCCCCGACGCGCTCGATATTGTAAGGCGGGTAGCTCGGCGCATCTGAATCGAACGCGCCGAGCGTGTCGAGCAGTGAGCCGATACGGTCGAAGCCGATGGTGGAGCGGTAAAGCGGGGTCAGATCGAAAGCTCTCATGTCACATCCTCCTTGAGAAGCGATATGTGGTTCGCCCGCTCCTTGCGCGGAGCCGGGCACTGACAAGCGCAAGCCGCGAAACGGCCTTGCGCCGCGAAAAATATGGGTGGCGAAATGCGCCCCTTCAAGGGAGCTAATCTGCTGTAAAAAACGATAATGTAGCATTGGTGGAAGCGCACCTCGCCGCGTCTTCCGCGTCGTTTGACGATGTGGCGAAGCCGCATTCCGCTGCTATAAGAAACGGCTCCGTGTGCTGACGCGGGGCTGATAGAGGCCGAAAGCGCACCAATGGCTCTCGTCGCGACACCTAAGAACCCGATCCCGCTCGGCGCCCAGACGGGCTATCTCGACATCCGCAAGGGCCTGCGCTTGCGCTATGCGAGTTGGCGCTCGGCGCTCAAGGATCGGCGCGGCACGGTCTGCATCTTTCCCGGTCGCAACGAGTTCATCGAGAAATATTTCGAGGTGGTGGGCGAGCTGAGACGGCGCGGCTTCGCCGTCGCGATCCTCGATTGGCGCGGACAGGGCGGATCGAGCCGGCTCGTCAGAGGCCAGCTCAAGGGCCATGTCGGCGATTTCTCCGAATACGAAGAGGATCTCGCCCATTTCATGAAGGGCGTGGTGCTGCCGGATTGTCCCACGCCCTATTTCGCGCTCGGCCATTCCATGGCTGCGACGGTGCTGTTCAAGGCGGCGACGCGGCGCGGCTGCTGGTTCAGCCGCATGGTGCTGACGGCGCCCATGGTCAACGTCATGGGCCTGCCGCTGTCGCACCGCCTGTGCCGCCACCTCGCCGACGTCCTCTGCATCGCCGGCTTCGGCAAGCGCGCGGTGCCGAGCCGCCAGGACTATTGGCTGAGCGATGCGTTCGAGGGAAACCCGCTCACCGGGGACCGCGAGCGCTTCCTACGCAACCTCTCGGTGCTCAAGACCTCGCCCGACCTCGCAGTAGGTCCGCCGACCATCGGCTGGCTCAAGGCCGCGCTCGAAGCGATGGCGCCGCTCGACACCGACCAGTTCCCGCCGCGCATCCGCGTGCCGGTGCTGATGGTGTCTGCGGGCGACGACCAGATCGTGTCGACCCTCGCCATCGAGCACCTCGCGGCGCGGCTCAGGGCCGGCTCGCAGCTCGTGCTCCGCGGCGCACACCACGAGATCATGCAGGAGCGCGATGCGATCCGCGAGCAGTTCTGGGCGGCCTTCGACGCCTTCGTGCCGGGCGTCGGCGTCCTGAGCAAAGCGAGCTAGTCGGAAAGAATCTTCATCGCCGCCGCGTGCACGCGCCGGTCGCCGGCGGCGATGACGCGGCCGCCATCCCGCGCATCGTCCCCTTGCCAGGTAGTGACGATGCCGCCCGCCTGCTCGATGATCGGGATCAGCGGAAGAATGTCGTAAGGATTGAGTCCCGCCTCGACCACGAGGTCGATCTGGCCGAGCGCGAGCATGCAGTAATTGTAGCAATCCCCACCGAAGCGCCTGAGCCGCACGCGCCGGCTGAGCTCGTCGAAGCGGTGATGCTCTTCCGCGCTCGTGAAGAAATCCGTGCTGGTCGTGGCGAGCAGCGCATCCTTGAGCGATGCGCAAGCACGCGCACGCATACCCCGCTCCGCACCGTCATGGCGGAAATATGCGCCGCCATGGCCGCCGATAAACCGCTCGCCGGTGAAGGGCTGGTCCATCAGACCGAGCAGCGGCACGCCGTCTCGCGTGAGCCCGATCAGCGTGCCCCAGATCGGCAATCCGATGACGAAGGAGCGGGTCCCGTCGATCGGATCGATCACCCAGCAATATTCAGCGTCCGGATTGAGCGCGCCGAACTCTTCTCCCAGAATTCCGTGGTGGGGATAGGCTTCCGCGAGCCCAGAGCGGATCGCGGCCTCGGCGTCGCGGTCGGCGACCGTGACGGGATCGAAGAGATCGCCTCCTTTATGGTCAATCGTGAAGCCTGTCCGGAAATGCGGCAATATGACCGCCCCGGCCCTGTCGGCGAGGCTGTGGGCCGTGGCTAGCAAGGCCTCGTAGTGCTCTTCCGGGGGCGCGTTCACCGTGTGAGCTTTGCGAGGCTTTGCCTTTGCGAGTCAAGGCGTAGCGGGTAGCGGGCGCGGAATTCCAGGACTTCGCGGATCGGACCCGTCCCGGCCGTGACAGTTCTGCACCAGTGTTTCGAAAATGTCGCGCGCTACCCGGCTAGTGCCCTTGCTTTTTGTGCGGCGCAATGACATATTGTTGCAATGCGGCATGGCTCTCCAGGCCACGTCGCTGCCCTCCTTGGGCGTTTCCTCCCTAGACTTGGGCCGTTCGTTCGATCGGACGGCCCATTTTTTATGCGACGTTGTGGATCTATTCGGCTGCGGCGCGCGGTGCGGCAAGCGAAGGCACGCAAGCCGCAAGCGCCTGAACCATCGTCAACAAGTCGGAGCGAAGCCGCTCGAACCCTTCCGACTTTGCGAAATTCGTCTCGTCCATATAGAGCGCGCGGTTCATCTCGATCTGCAGCGCATGCCGGCCCTTTTGCGGACGGCCGTAATGCTCGGTGATGTAGCCGCCGGCATAAGGCTTATTGAGCGCCACCACATAGCCGAGCGCCTTGAGCTGGCTTGCCGCAAGCCGCGTAAGCTCGGGGCTGCAAGAGGTGCCGAACCGGTCGCCGAGGACGAAATCGGGCCGCCCCCCGCCCTGCTCGGCAATCGGATGCGACGGCATCGAGTGGCAATCGATCAGGACAGCAAGGCCGAACTCTCGCTGTGCCTCTGTCAGCAGCGCGCGCAGCGTCTCGTGATAGGGCGCGTAAAGCCGGTTGATGCGCTCGAGCGCCGCGCCGACCAAGAGCGGCTCGCGGTAGATCTCGTCCGACTCGGAAACGATCCGCGCGATGGTGCCGAGCCCGCCGACCACCCGCACCGACTGGGTGTTGGCGTAATGAGGCAGCCCATCGCGGAACAAAGCGGGGTCGAGCTCATAAGGCTCGCGGTTCACGTCGAGATAAGCGCGCGGGAAGTGCGCGTAAAGGAGCGGCGCGCCGAGCTCGGTCACGCAGGCGAACAGCTCCTCGACATACGCGTCTTCCGAGCGCCTGAGCGTCAGCGAATCGAGCCTGGAAGCCGCGAGGAACGCGCTCGGATAGACCCGCCCGCTATGTGGCGAGTTGAAGATAAGAGGCACTCTAAACTGAGGGGGCCGCACCACGGTGAAGGGCGGCGCAAGCTCGCGTTCGATCGCCTCGGCCTCTTCTGGGCTCATAGCCAATCCTTACAGATGCCCCCAGGCGCCCCGCCCACAGGCGGGAATCACCCAAGAAACTGTGCCAATGAGAGTTCCGCCTGTCTAGACCATGATCTCGCTTGTGCGCGGACAAAATAGACGCAATGATTTGGACTGGGGATAAGGGGAGCATCGCGAAGCGGGCCTCCCGGGCCCTCCCGCAATGTGTCATTTACTAAGTTCGTGTACGCCCCAAAGGCGAGAGTAGGGGGACGAGGGATGGAGGCGAACGATCCGCGGACGCGCAGCGTCCAGCGCATTCTCTTGGCCGAGGACGACGAGGACATGCGGCGCTTTCTGGTGAAGGCGCTGGAGAAGGCTGGCTATGACGTCGTCTCGTTCGGCAACGGGCTCGAGGCTTACGATCGGCTGAAGGAGGAGCCCTTCACGCTGCTCCTGACTGACATCGTCATGCCGGAGATGGACGGCATCGAACTTGCCCGCAAGGCGAGCGAGCTCGATCCGGAGCTCAAGATCATGTTCATCACCGGGTTCGCCGCCGTCGCGCTCAATCCCGACAATCACGCGCCGAAGGACGCCAAGATCCTGTCCAAGCCCTTCCACCTGCGCGACTTGGTCGACCAGGTGGAGCGGCTGCTCGCGGCTTGAGGCTTGCGGCTTCCGATTTCGGTACTGGCCCGGGTTGCCTTCCCGGGGGACGACCCGATATAGAGTGGCCCCAACGGAAGGGGCGCGTAGCTCAGCGGTATGAGCACTGCGTTGACATCGCAGGGGTCACTGGTTCGATCCCAGTCGCGCCCACCATTAAAACATTAGAAATGCTAACGAAATTGGTGTGCTGGATTAGAAGCCCTTTAGATTGCACCGCCATGTCAGCGCCATGTCTGCGTGGGGTCTGAGCAGTGTCGCCATCGCCATCGCCGTCATCGTAGGAGCTGCCGCCCTCTGGCTCACCTACGGCTAGGTTTTTGGAAGCGCGGCTCTCTATGGAGTTGCTGTCAATCCTCAACGATATGATTGCCGTTAGGCGCGATGCCCCCCAAGCCTTATCGCTTCTGGCCTGACAAACTGACAATGCCACCCGTGTACTTCGGAATGTATCTGCTTCAGCAGATGACGCTCGCAACGATCTTCAGTTGGTGGCTTGCGCCGCTGGTGTCGAAGGGGGTGAAGTCGAAGCCTGACATCCCGCCGCTACCTTTCTACGAAGCATCTCCGCCACGAAACCTTGAGACCGCAAGGTTCGGCGTTGATCGTACGGCTGAACCTCGATAAGATCGCTCTTGCATCAAGAGAAGGGCTGACGCCCTCGCCAACCTGCCTGACCGGGCAAGGTGGTTTCCCGAAAGGGGATGTGGCCGGATCGGCAACGAAACGGGTCGCAAGCGTCAGCCCTCCTCGGTTCAAACCGATGGAGGGTTTAACATGACACGCACTGAATTCCGCGAGGCTCTCAAAAATCTGGGCGTGACACAGCGCGAGTTCGCCGAACGCTCGCGGCCAGTCGTTGTTGACGGCGTGCTCTACGAAATGTCGTCTGACGCTGTTCGTCTCAACACGCTCCTCCGCCCCCCTGAAGAGCAGCATGACCTGGCCTCAGCACCAGCGAGCTGCGTCAGGCGAAGGTTCATTACCTCGTGGGCCTCGTGATGGCGCCACCAGGTCGCGTCAACACGGTGCTCACAAAATGGAGGCCGCCCGAAAGCGGCCTCCTAAAAATTCTTGGCGACGACTAGTAGTCCATGTCGCCCATGCCCCCCATGCCTCCGGGCGGCATGGCAGGAGCCTTGGGCTTTGGTTTCTCGGCGACCATGGCTTCGGTGGTAACGAGCAGACCTGCCACAGAGGCAGCATCCTGCAGCGCCGTGCGCACGACTTTTGCAGGGTCGATCACGCCTTGCTTGACGAGATCGCCGTACTCTCCGGTCTGAGCGTTGTAGCCGAACGCGTAATCCTTGCTGTCGAGGATTTTGCCTGTAATCACGGCGCCGTCTTCGCCTGCATTCTCGGCGATTTGACGTGCGGGCGCCTGCAATGCGCGGCGGATGATGTTGATGCCGATGCGCTGATCGTCATTGGCAGGCTTAAGTCCGTCCAGCACCTTCAATGCACGCAGCAATGCCACGCCACCGCCTGGTACGATGCCTTCCTCGACTGCTGCGCGGGTCGCATTGAGGGCATCATCGACACGGTCCTTCTTTTCCTTCACTTCGACCTCTGTCGAGCCGCCAACCTTGATTACGGCAACGCCGCCAGCGAGCTTCGCGAGACGCTCTTGCAACTTCTCCTTGTCGTAGTCGGAGGTTGTGTCCTCAACCTGCTGCTTGATCTGCGCAATGCGAGCTTCGATGTCCTTTTTCTTGCCCGCGCCGTCGACGATAGTCGTATCATCCTTCGTGATCGACAGTCGCTTGGCGCGACCCAGCATGTCGGTTGTCACGTTCTCAAGCTTGATGCCTAGATCCTCGGAGATCATTTCGCCGCCAGTGAGGATGGCAATATCTTGCAGCATGGCCTTACGGCGGTCGCCGAAGCCAGGCGCCTTGACGGCCGCCACCTTCAAGCCACCACGCAACTTGTTGACCACGAGGGTAGCAAGAGCCTCGCCTTCAACATCCTCAGCGATAATGAGCAATGGACGACCGGATTGGACCACCTTCTCGAGCAGCGGCAGTAGAGCTGGAAGCGCGGAAAGCTTCTTCTCGTAAATGAAGATGTAAGGGTCTTCTAGCTCTGCAACCATCTTATCGGCGTTGGTAATGAAGTAGGGCGAGATGTAACCCCGGTCGAACTGCATGCCCTCGACGACCTCAAGCTCACTCTCGAGGCTCTTTGCTTCCTCGACTGTGATCACTCCTTCATTGCCAACTTTCTGCATGGCCTCGGCGATCATGCGCCCGATCTCCGGGTCGCCATTCGCGGAGATCGTACCGACCTGCGCGATCTCCTCACTGGAGGTGACCTTCTTAGACTTCGCCTTCAACTCGTTGACAACGGCATTGACCGCGCTATCGATACCGCGCTTAAGGTCCATTGGATTGCCACCTGCGGCGACGGACTTTGCGCCTTCTCTTACGATTGCATGGGCGAGCAACGTCGCCGTTGTGGTGCCGTCGCCGGCCGTGTCAGACGTCTTAGACGCCACCTCGCGCACCATCTGCGCGCCCATATTCTCGAACTTATCTTCGAGTTCAATCTCCTTCGCCACGGTCACACCGTCTTTGGTGATGCGCGGGGCGCCGAATGACTTGTCGAGCACAACATTGCGGCCTTTTGGGCCGAGCGTCACCTTGACCGCATTGGTCAAGATGTCGATGCCCCGCAGCATGCGGTCGCGAGCATCTTGGGAAAATCTCACTTCTTTCGCAGCCATTGTCTTAACTCCACTAGGTTCTTGGTTAGGCAGCCTTCTTCTTGGCCGAGGCGGTGCCTTCCAGCACGCCGAGAATGTCGCTCTCCTTCATGATAAGGAGCTCTTCGTCGTCGATCTTGACTTCGCTACCCGACCATTTGCCGAATAAAACTCTGTCGCCAGCCTTCACCTCGAGCGGTTGAACCACGCCCTTCTCGTCACGAGCACCGGGTCCAACGGCGACAACCTCGCCTTGCTGCGGCTTTTCCTTGGCGGTGTCGGGAATGATGATGCCGCCCTTGGTTCTTTCATCCTCTTCGATACGGCGTACGACGACGCGGTCATGCAACGGACGAAACTTCATTGCTGTCCTCCATAGTCTGTGGGGTCAAGCGTTCTCAGAAACGCTTCTGGCGTGCGATTTAAATCCCCCTTTTGGCACTTGCAAGGGGTGAGTGCTAAAAAAGAACAGCATACTCCCGAAGTTCAGGAACATTCTTTAAGTCAACTAAATCACCTACTTAGCGAAAGCGAGACAATCAAGATCATAATGTTTCTGGCGAGTTGCGTGCCATTTTGCAGCCATGCAGCAGAAGACCGATGCGCGGGTGGTGCGCTTGGGCCAAGGGTCTCGGTACTGCGGATCGGCTAGAAAAGGTGTTGACCAATTTCGTCAAAACGGGGGCCATGCCGTTTCTCGCCAGCGCTACCGCGCTCGTGCGGCGTTTCCTTCCACCCGGAACTTCGGACCACGACGCCATGTGCGCCGCCATCTCGCTGATGGATCATGCAGCGTGTTCGTACGCAATCGCGAGCAGTTCGCGCCGGAGAGGGTTTTAGGGCCAACCCGCCGATCAAGATCATCAAAACAGATCAGAACCGTTTAGGGCGTGTACTCATAAATCGAGATTGGTAAGCAGCCATTGGTCAATTTCCCCCATAGCGGACATTCGTCAGCGCATTGAGCATGTCTGCTTTGTGCCATGAGCAGACGTCGAGCACCCTCGTCACCCTGTTCCGTTGACCCTGGCGCGCAAGCCGCGTAACGCAGAGGTCACGGCGAAGCCACTGAGGTGAAGCTAAGCGGTTTCAGCGCGCCGACGCAGGATGCATCTGGGGCGGCGGGATCCGTGAGGAACGATACGATCACGGTTTGGGCGCACGGCGACCAGGGCGAGACGGCGTGCCCGATGCCCGGGATGCTGATAACGATTGCGCTGGACAGCTGCGCCGCCGCGGCCTTCGCACCGGCAAGCGACGTCAGCGTATCGAAGCTCCCGGAAATGAGAAGCGTCGGGAGACTGCTCACGACGGGCTGGTGCATGGACTCCGGGGCGGCGGGGACCTTCCAGACCTCGCGGCAGTCTTCGTTGAAATACGCCCAGCCGCCTATACCCTCGCGTGTCACCGAGAGCGGATAGTCCGGAAAAGCTTCCCGCCCGACCGCGGCGAGATCCTCCGGCGTCGCGAACGGATAGCTTTCGCGACAGCTGACGCCAAGGGCGAGGCCGTAGCCGAGAGCAGGGACATCCGGACCGGGTGGGGGCGCCCGGCTTGCCCGATCCAGGGCGATCGCCTCAATGGCATCGGGGCGGCCGGCGGCGAGCCCATCGATCCGATTCGGCGCGGCTTGGAGCGTCGGCACAGTATAGTTCTGGTTGCGCAGCCAGTCGATCAGCGCCCCACCGTCGAGCACGACCTTGAGGCCTTTTCCCGTGGCCGGGTCGCTGACGGTTGTCGTCAAGGGCTCTGCCTCGAGCTTGTTGACCAGTCTGGTGAAGGTTTCCTTGAGACGAGGATGGTCCGCGTTGCAGGCCGCTTCCACTGCGCAGGCCTGGAAGAGATTGTCGAAGCCATCGCGCGCGTTTAGCCAGTTTGCGGCGACGTTGTAGGTCGTTGGCAAGACCGAATCGAGGACGACGCTGCGGATGCCCTCGGGGTGGTCGCGCATGAGCGTCTGCGCAAGATAGGAGCCATAGGACGTCCCGTAGACATTCCACGTTTCATAGCCGAGCGCCTTGCGGAGGTCGGCGAAATCGGCGGCGCTTTCTGTCGAGTTGTAGGCGCTGAGATCGGCGCCGGTGGCGGCGAGGTCGCGGTGACAGGCCTCCGTCGCGGCCAAATGCGCGCGCTTCGTCGCCTCGGAGTAGAAGCGGAGGCCGAGAAGCTCTCTGGCAAAGTCGTCGATGGACGCACAACTAAGCGCCGGCTCCGAGAACATGGTGCCGCGCTGGCTCATCACCACGATATCCCGGTCGCGTATGAAGTCGGCAGCGATGAGCCCGTTGATCTCCAATGGGGCAATGTCGCCCGGCCCGCCGGCTAGATAGACAACGGGATCGGCTCGCTTCTCCGTTGAGTGTGCAGGGTATTTCGCGACCATCAGCTTGATGGTGCGCCCGGTCGGTCGGTTGCGATTTTCCGGCACGACAAGATAGCCGCAGCTGGCTTTGGCCAGCTCTTCGGCCCCCGGCAGTTTCGGGCACGACGCCGGTTCGAAGCGGGGCACAGTTGCAGTTCCTTGGCCGGTCTGTGCGGCTCGCGCCACATTGGGTGAAGCAAGTAGAAGGGCGAGCAAAAGGATGTGCCTGTGGGTGATAACCATGGTGCGGAGCCCTCGTCTGAAGTGGCGCGACTCTCGAAGCCCACGTCGAGATTGGTGACAAAGCACGGAACAATGTCTGCTTTGGGTCAAAAGCGGACATTCGGATGTGGACCCGCCATGTCCGCTTTACCCTCAACAGCGGACATGCTCAGAGCCGCTATCAATGTCCGCTATGTGCCCTCTTAGACTAAAGACCTCGACCGCCGTGAATCTCTGTTAGGCTGTCCAAATCACCGGTCAGAGAGAGCCACGGGCACCGGTGACTGAGCGCCGTGACCGCGTTCGTTCACACCGTTACCGGCAGAGAAAAGCCTCGAAGGTAAAAGAGACGCGTCTCCAAGAAGAAAGCTTCGCCCGCCTCGAAGCGGCGCAAAGCTCCAAGAAGAAAGCTTCGCCCGCCTCGAAGCGGCGCAAAGCCGGGAGTGCCGCCGCGACAAAGCCTGCTTCCACCAGCAAGCGTAGGGTAAGCAGAAGAACTGTCGCCGAGAAAGCTGCTCGTAAGGGTTAGTCAGGTGACGCGAAGAACCGCTACCAAAACTCGCGGCCGTTCCAGCAAAAAGCGTCCAGAGTCAAAAAGCCGCTAACGAGAGACTGGGGGGTCTCACGTAAGTGCTTTTTTGCCACGGGACCTTTCGAGCCATTCATAAGTTTTGCAAGAGAGCATTTCCTGAATTCAGGTAGAGAGTTGAAATGAGCAATAGATCTCAAGCGGCACAACGATTGATGGACGGCCACCATTCAACTTTGCATGCGTTTTTCCTCGCTGCCAAAGAGAGCGGATACACCGAATTTAGACTGCAATTGGTCACGAGCTCAAAGGGTAGGGTTGAACTTTGTATCACCCCGCGAGAGCACTCCGAAATGAGTGCCAAATTCGACGTGAGGGGCAACATGGTTAGTGCAGTCCTCAGAGAGGCGAGCGCCGTCCCTGCAGATGAGACGGATCTTGGCATAAACTATGGAGGCACCCGTTCGGGGGAGGAACCCGTTCGGGTTTCCGGCTCCCCACGCTCCTCGCCTCCACGCCGTCTAGCTACGGTAACGGACCGAGACCCAGAGAAGATGGATTGGACCCCCTGGTCTTTGTGACTCCAACCGAGGGACCCAATGGGGGAAGCACAACGCGAGCGAAGTGATACTTAGGCCGCCGCCCGATAACTTTGTCGGCAGCATGGCCGCTCGTACGTGTCACAGCAGTGCCACAGCAGCCCCGTTCAGAACGACGATTTGGTTAGCTCAACGAAATGTCGTACGCTGGCAAGCAGCTGATTTGACGACATTTTGTGAGGAGCCATAGGCGAGGAGCGGTACGAGCACTGCGTTGACATAGCAGGGGATCCCCAGTTCGATCCTGAGCGCGCCCACCACTCTCTCCAAGGACTTCGCCAAGATTTCCGCAGTTGTCCTTGGGTGCAAAGTACCAACTACAGCTCCAAAGATGCTGCTGCGTCTCTCAGGTAGTCTGGTGAGAAGCGAGCATAATTGTGCTCGGTGGTGCGGCTGTCATCGTACCCCATATACTGAGCGATCACCTGCATGGGAACGCCGTCCTCGGCCATCCACACGGCTGCCGTGTGCCGGAGGACATTTGAAGAGCAATTCACCCCAGCTCGCTGAGCTACGGAGCTGTCGGCAAGGATTGTAAAAGTCTGAAGCAGGCTTGCGCACACGCCCGTGAGATTGGTCGCCCGCTCAACACGCTTGTGACCTTCGCGCCGTATCACGACGCAAGGCCCCTACCAGCCGCAAGAGCAGGAGCGCTCAATCGCCTTATCACCTATCTCCGCACATGGATGCTCTCCAAAGAGCGATGCAGCTAGAAGGTTTTGCCTCGACCAGCGCAGCTCGACGCTAGCGCCGGGTCCTTTTGCTAGCCGCTCCGATCAGCAGCAAAGCCGTCCAGACAACAGGCTTGGGCAATTCAACCCTCCGCAAGAATAATAAGTGCGGATGGGCTTATAGCATTCTACCTGTAGAGCAGCCCAGTCCAGCGAGGTATTAAAGTTTGGCGGTGCATCTACCTGAGAGGGCAAGCGAGGAATTTGGGGTCGACACGCCAGCCGATAGATTGCCCGTTTTCAAAGATATTACCGCACTCCAAGTCCTGCCGGTGTCCTTCTTGCCTACACCGTGGAGCAGGATGGCATCATCGGCCACGGTCACACTGTCGATCGCATCCGAAGTCGGCTCATCGCCCAGTGGGGCCGATCTAAGCTGCTTGTTTTCGACATCAATCAGCATGACGCCCGCCAGATTGGCGTCTTCTAGAGAGATGCGGCTACAACCGGTCACAGCCACGCATTCATACACTTCGTTGATTGCGCAAAGGTAAGCCTGCTCAGCGAAGCATACAGATGGAGCCATGCATATAAGGGTAAGCCCCAAGCAAGTCTTAGAGATCGAGTTTCGCATTGCTGGCTCCTATTTTGTAACTTGGTAACCTCGGGCCTCTAAGCAGACCTCGCCGGCTCTGAGGTAGGCATAATAGAGTTCATTCAGGCGGCGGATGTCAGCGTTCCCACGTACCCCGGCGAACCCGCCAGCAGCAGGGTAACGCCGGTCGTAGGTGGGGAGAGTATTACCGCTCTGCGTAACGATTATTTCGCCTCGCTGGGCTGCATACAAAGGTGTGGGATCGTATCCGGTCTGAGCGACGGCCCAATCGTGACAGGCCGCCCGGTCTACGTTCTCCTGCTCCGCCGTTTGCCCTTTCATCGGATAAGCAAACAATGCGCGTGCGTGGGCGGGAGATATGACGGTTCCGACCATCATCAGGATGGCTGCGCCACAGAGGATTTGGCTCATTCGCTTCATGTGCTTCCTCTCTAGTACTTAATTTTTGCGTCGGGATCTAGGAAGCACTTTGCAGCAGGCCAGTGCCGTTCGCAAGTGGTGCCGCGATCGCCGTACATGCCACGTGGCCGAACTAGAGGCGAGCCTGATCTCCGAGCGCACCAAGGCCGCGCTTGCCGCTGCCAAGAAGCGTGGCGCAAAACTAGGCCGTCGCGGTACCGAGGTTCTCGCTCCCAAGTATCGTGAGGAGGCTCGCCAGAGGGCTCAGGCGCTCAAGCCCATGGCGTGGTGGACACGCTTCGCTTTGCCCACCCTACTGGACTTAGGTCGAAGGCTCTGGCGCCATTCCGCCGGTGTCGGGCTCGGGCTCTGGCGGCGCTTTCTTGCCGCGCCCAGCCGCGGGAACGGCAGAAGCGGGACCAGGACGCGGGCTCACCTCGGCGGCGAACTCGCGCACCGGCGGCTTGCCCTTGATCAGGTCCTTGATCTCCTCGCCCGACAGCGTCTCGTATTCGAGCAGCCCGCGCGCGACCGTGTGCAAATCGTCGATGTTCTCCGACAGGATCTTGCGCGCATGCTCGAACCCCTCGTCGACGATGCGGTGGATCTCCTCATCGACCTTGGTCTGGGTCTCGTCGGACAGATTCTGCTGCCGCGCGATCGAATGGCCGAGGAAGACCTCCTCCTCGTTGTCGCCATAAGCCAGCGGCCCGAGCTTGTCGGACATGCCGAACTGCGTGACCATGGCGCGGGCAAGCTGCGTCGCCATCTTGATGTCGGCGGAAGCGCCCGACGTCACCTTGTCGTGCCCAAACACAAGCTCCTCGGCCACGCGTCCGCCCATGGCGACGGCGACGTCGGCCTTGAGCTTGGCGCGCGTATGCGAGAGCTGGTCGCGCTCAGGGAGCCGCATGACCATGCCGAGTGCGCGGCCGCGCGGAATGATGGTCGCCTTGTGCACCGGGTCGGACGCCGGCAGATGCAGCGCGACGAGCGCGTGCCCGCCCTCGTGATAGGCGGTGAGCGTCTTCTCCTCCTCGTTCATGACCATGGAGCGGCGCTCGGCGCCCATCATCACCTTGTCCTTCGCGTCCTCGAATTCGACCTGCGTGACGAGGCGCTTGGAGCGGCGCGCGGCGAGCAGCGCTGCCTCGTTGACGAGATTGGCGAGATCGGCGCCCGAGAAGCCCGGCGTCCCGCGCGCGATCACGCGCAGATCGACGTCGGGCGCAAGCGGCACCTTCCGCACGTGAACTTTCAGGATCTTCTCGCGGCCGATGATGTCCGGACGCGGCACCACGACCTGCCGGTCGAAGCGGCCGGGCCGGAGCAGCGCCGGATCGAGCACGTCTGGCCGGTTGGTGGCCGCGATCAAGATGATCCCTTCATTCGCCTCGAAGCCGTCCATCTCGACGAGCAGCTGGTTCAGCGTCTGCTCGCGCTCGTCGTTGCCGCCGCCAAGGCCGGCGCCGCGATGGCGGCCGACGGCGTCGATCTCATCGATGAAGATGATGCAGGGCGCGTTCTTCTTCGCCTGGTCGAACATGTCGCGCACGCGGGAGGCGCCCACGCCCACGAACATCTCGACGAAGTCGGAGCCCGAGATGGTGAAGAACGGCACGTTGGCTTCCCCGGCGATCGCGCGCGCAAGCAGCGTCTTGCCGGTGCCCGGAGGGCCGACCAGCAGAGCGCCGCGCGGGATGCGCCCGCCGAGCTTCTGGAATTTCTGCGGATCGCGCAGGAACTCGACGATCTCCTGCAAATCCTCCTTCGCCTCGTCGACCCCAGCCACGTCGTCGAAGGTGACGCGTCCGTGCCGCTCGGTCAGCAGTTTGGCCTTGGACTTGCCGAAGCCCATGGCGCGCCCGCCGCCCGACTGCATCTGCCGCATGAAGAAGATCCACACAGCGATGAGCAGCAGCATGGGGAACCACGACAACAGCACGCCGAGCAGCGACGGCACGTCCTCGTCGGACGGCTTGGCGGTGATCTTCACGCCCTTCTGGTTCAGCTTGTCGACCAGGTTCGGGTCGTTCGGCGCATAGGTCTGGAAGTTGCGGCCGTCGGTGAAATGCCCGGTGATCTGGTTGCCGGCAATGGTCACGTCCTGGACGTTGCCGCTCTCGACCTCGCTCAAGAGCTGCGAGAAGCTGATCTCGTTGCCGCGCACGTGCACGCCTGGGCTCTGGAACAAATTGAACAGCGCCACGAGCAGCAGCGCGATAAAGACCCAGATGGCGAAGTTGCGGAAATTCGAATTCATGGACTGACCTGACGGCTTGGACCTACCCGTGGGAGGCGGCTCGCGCGCCGCCCCTCCAGTGTACGGCAAGAATTAACGCTGAGGCCCTCGTAACATAGGAACCTGCGGCTTTCTTGCCAAGTAAAGCTAATGCAAACAGGTGCACGCTTCCTCAACGGGTTAGCGCCGCGCGCCGTTCCGGACGCGCAACCTCACCTGCAGGCGGACGCTTCCTTCTTTGCTCGCGAATAATGGCAAGGCGGAGGCCCTTGGGCTCGATCCGGCAATGGCCGAGTGTCTGCGTCTTGCCTGTGTGCGCGATGAGCGCTGCGAGCAGCGCTTCGAGCTTAGCGAGCCGCACAGGCTCCTGGCTCCCGCCCACGGCCTCGATAACGCGGGCGAGGGCGCGGAGCGCAATCTCCTGCGGCGCCGCAAGCAGCGCCTCGCGGTCGATGACAGCGCGATCGTCATGCATCTCGCCATGATCGGCGAGGAATGCGTCAGTTGCATGATCGAGCGCCTCCCGCGCACGGCGTAAGCGCCGCGCCGTAAGCGCGAGCACCTCCGGCGTGAGGCCGAGACTTTCGAGCGCGTCCCAAGCTTCGCGCATGCGGGCGCGCTCGAAGCCCGGATCGACATTGCTCGGGTCTGACGCATACGCGATGTCCTGCGCCGCGAGCGTCGCGATAAGCCGCGCCTTCGGCATTTGGAGCAACGGCCGCAGGATCGCAACGCCGCCCCACAGGCTTCTCTCGGGGATCGCAGCAAGCCCGTCGAGACCGCTGCCGCGCTTGAGCCGCATCAGGAACGTCTCGGCCTGATCGTCGAGATGATGCGCGGTGACGATCGCCTGGATGCCGTGCGCGCTCGCATAGGCAGACATCAGATTGTAGCGCGCCTCGCGCGCCTTCTCCTGCAACCCCGTGCCAGCGGGATCACTATGTTCCCAGGTCAGGATCGCGTGCTTCAGGCCGAGACCAGCAGCGGTGCGGGCCACCGTCTCGGCTTCCTCGCGCGAGCCTTTGCGGAGCGCATGATCGACCGTGAGGATGGTGATCTCCGGCGTCCCGTCACGGTCATCGCGCCAGCGCGCGGCAAGATGCAGCAGCGCGAGACTGTCGGGGCCGCCCGAGACGGCAAGCGCAACATGGCGATAAGGCGCAAGGGGCGCGAGTAGCTCGTTCGCCTCTTCAGCGGAGATGGGCAAGGCTTCCATGTCAGCAACCAGCCCTGGCGCGCTCGCTCTTCGCCTCGTCGCGTACAGCCTCGGGCGCCTTCGGATATTTTGCGTCGAGCTCGCCGAAGGTGGAGCAGGCCTCCTGCTTCTGCCCAAGCGCTGCGAGCGACATGCCGAGCTTGAGCAGCGTGTCGGGGGCCTTGTCGCTCTTCTGGTAGGTCTTGTAGCCCTTCAAATAGGCGTCGGCCGCGCCCTTATAATCGCCGCGCGCGTAATGCATCTCGCCGAGCCAGTATTGCGCGTTGCCGGCGAGCTTGTCGTTCGGATAGAGCGCAAGGAACTGCCGGAACGCGGCTTCAGCCGCCGGATAGTCTTGCTGGAGCAGGTCGCCATAGGCCTGCCGGTAGAGCGCCTCAGCATTGTTGCCCGGAAGCGCCGCAGTCCGTTCCCGCGACCCAGTTGGCGCTCCGGTCGAGCCTGCGCCAGGCGGCGGACCGTACCAGCGCGCCCGCGAATTGGCGTGCTCGGGCGCGGACGACGTTGTTTCCCGGGGGGAGATCGGCGCAAGTCCCTGTCTGAAGCCAGGCGGCACGTCATCGGGCTCGTCCTCCGGCGTCGAGGAGTGCGGTGGGTCCGCACCGAGCCGTGCCTCGATCGAGGCGAGGTGCCGGCCGATTTGTTCGAGCTGGGTTGCGAGCGCGCGGATCTGCGTCTCGAGCGCATCGACTCTGGGACCGAGATTGCTGTCAGCAGCCGGACTTGGATGCGCCTCGTGCTGGAGCGTTGCGCCGGGCTTTTCGCGCAGCAGCGATTCCAGCGTGCCGATCATCACCTGAAGATCGGAGATCTGGCCTTCGAGCTTGCCGACGCGGCTTGCGACCGAGTCGCTCCCTTGCTGCGGCGTGGCTGGTGCGGGCGAAGCCGCGGCCGCGGCAGCGGGAGCCGCCTGGCCCGGCGCGGGACTGGTCGCCTGTGCGCGCGTCTCCGCCGGCGCGAGTCCGGCAAGCAGAGCTGCCACCGCCAGCGCGTACGTCACGCGCAAGGTCTTGCGCTGGATGGAACCGGATCGGATCACGATGAGGGCCTTGCATAATCAGTCGGCCGCGGCGCCTTCACGGCACCGCCAAATCACGCCGAACCATAATGTATTTGCCGCGGCGTTTTGGGCCAAACTTTGTGCGGCGGAGCGCGCCGGCTCAGAATCCGCGCGCCACCGCCCCGCTGTTCAGCACGGTCTGAGCGCGGCGGTTCTGCGACCAGCAGGAGATATCGTCGCACGTCGCGATCGGTCGCTCCTTGCCGTAGGAGATCGTTTTGATGCGCGCGGCGTTCACGCCGGACTGCGCGAGGAAGCGCTTGACCGCGGTGGCGCGTTGCGCGCCGAGCGCGAGATTGTATTCGCGCGTGCCGCGCTCGTCGGCATGACCCTCGATGGTGACGGAATAGCTCGGATATCGGTTCAACCAGCGCGCCTGGCTGCGTAGGATGTTCTGTGCCTCGCCGGTCAAGGACGAGCTGTCAACCGTGAAGGTGACCACGTCCCCGACATTGACAGCGAAATCCCGCGACGTGCCGGGACTGATCGGACCTTCGCCGCCAAGCCCGAATTGTTGCGGCGTCCCGGGTTTGGAGCAGGCTGCGATCGTTAAGGCAAAAAGGACCACGCCAGCGAATTTGCAGGCATGGCCGAACCGGCCGCTCCAACGCATGACTCGTTACTCCCACTACCCCGATTTTCAGAAAATCGTAGGGGCCGAAGCTTAACGATCCCCTACCCCGGGATGGCGAGAAGGTGTTGAAAAGCGGGCAATTTCGGAGCGATTGGTTAACGCGCCAAAGCAGGGCGGGCCACGCGGTCGATGGGGAGGGCAGTTCGCCAGAACGCGGCGAGCGGGTGGGGGTGAGTACCCCTGCGATTCAGAAAAAAGCCCCCACCCCGACGACGCTTCGCGTCGCCGGACCTCCCCACAAGGGGGAGGTAAAAGACCTTCTGAACGGGTGCCCAAAAAAGGAAGGATGCCTGAGACGCCGCGCATCACGCTGCGGCGTCCCGGCATCCATGTCCTGTGTCGCGGAAGCTCGGTGCCTCCGCCTTTGTTCCCAAGCCTTAATAGCTTAGACGCGAACAACCTGCTCGACCACGACGTCGGCTGACCCGAGCTTCAGGGGCTCGGACACAACCGCCTTTTCGTGATGGCCGAAGCAACCACCGAGAGCAACGGTGGCGGCCACAAGCGTGGCGACGACGATAACGCCCTTCAAACCCTGCATGGTCTTCTCTCCTTTGGTTAAACGGCAATAGCCGTCTTTGCATGTACCGACGTGGCGTTGACAGATCAAGAACGGACTGGCGTCCCCTATCTGTTTTTCGGCGATTGATGCCAAAATGCCACGCCGAATCTCAACCTCCAGCAACCCCACGCTAGCCGCCAAAAATGGCCCGATCAAGCATGGTTAACGCCGAGATCGCAAACGCCAAAAGCCTGTTGCAGAATAGTCTCAGAGGCCCTTCCGGCTAGTTGAAATTGACTAATTTATGAGCGGCGACCAGGCCGGATCCGAGCCGAAGGCAGGGGTCGCCACCTGCCGCTCGTTATAGCCGGTAAGGTCGATCGTATAGAGCCTCGGGCCGCCGCCAGAACCCGGGGATTCCCGGAAGAACATCAGCACCCTGCCGTTCGGTGCCCAGGTCGGCCCCTCGTTGTGGAAGCCTTCGGTGAGAATGCGCTCGCCGGATCCGTCAGGCTTCATCACCCCGATCAGGAAATGCCCGCCGACCCGCTTGGTGAAGGCGATGAGGTCGCCCCGCGGCGACCAGACCGGGGTCGAATAGCTCCCCTGCCCGCTGCTGATCCGCCGCTGGTTCCGGCCGTCAGCCTCCATGACATAGATCTGCTGGGAGCCTTCGCGGTCGCTCTCGAACACGATCTCGGTCCCGTCCGCCGAATAGCAGGGCGAGGTGTCGATGGCATTGGTGTTGGTGAGCTGGGCCGTCTGCCGGCTGCGCAGGTCCATGGCAAAGATGTTCGAGTTGCCACCGCGCTCGAAGCTCATGACGATGCGCTGCCCGTCGGGCGAAAAGCGCGGGGCAAACGTCATGCCCGGGAAGGCGCCGACCGACTCCTTCTGCCCCGTCTCGATATTGAGCAGGTAGACCTTGGGCGCTTCGCCCGCGAACGACATGTAGGTGATCTCCTGCGTCGAGGGGCTGAAGCGCGGGGTGAGCACAAGGTCCTGGCCCGTGGTCAGCAGCCTGACGTTGAAGCCGTCTTGGTCCATGATGGCGAGGCGCTTCATGCGCTTGTCCTTGGGCCCGGACTCGTCGACGAACACGATCCGCGTGTCGAAATAGCCCTTCTCGCCCGTGATCCGCTCGTAGATCGCGTCGGCGATGACGTGACCGATGCGGCGCGTATCCTTCGGGCGCGTAAAGAACTGCTCGCCCGCAAGCTGCTGGCCCGAATATACGTCCCATAGCCTGAACTCGGCCCTGAGCTTGCCGTCGGCGCTGCCGATACGTCCGACAGCGAGCGCCTGCGCGTTGACCACGCGCCAGTCCTCGAAGTTCGGCACGCGATCCGGACCGATGTCACGCTCGATGAAGGCGGCCTGGTCGATCGGAATGAACAGGCCCGAGGCTCGGAGGTCGCTCGCCACCACCTCCGAGATTTCCCGCGCGACTTTCGGATCGACCGAGCCGTCGCTCGCGAAGTCGGGAATGGCGATCGGTAGCGGCTGGATCGTGCCTTGCGTGATGTCGAGCTCGAGCGCGGCGCGCGCGCGAGGCGGCAGGACGAGCGCTGCCGCCCCGGCCAGGATGATGGCGGCGGCGATACGGAGAATTATGAGGCGCTTCGTTCCAATCATGCGAATCGCTTCTTCGCGTCAGCCGCTGCGATACATGTCGCTTGGGTCGAAATTGAGGATCATGTCGCGCCAGAGCGCGTATTTCTCTGCCGGCAGGGCGTAAGGCTGGCACTGATAGACCGCGCGCACGGCGCTGTCGGCCGCGGCCTGGAAGAAGGGCGACGAGCCGCTATTGGCGACCGTCGGGTAGCCGACCAGCGTGCCATCCTCGTTGAGCTTGAGCCGCAGCTTGACCACGATCTCGCCCGCGCCGAGTCCTCCGGGCGGGGGCGACCAGCACTGCGCGATGCGCGCTCTGAGAGCGTCTATCTCATTGACGGACATGGATAACTCGCGTCCGCTCGTCTGGCCGCGCACGGGTTTCGTCTCCTCGGCAAGCTCGTTTGGCGTGGGCTCGTTGGACGCATCGGGAATCTTGTTGAGCAGCGCCGCGATCCTGTCGGTGTCGAAGTCTGAGCCCTTCTTCTTCGCGGCGGCGTCGGGCTTCGGCTTGGGATCGGGCTTGGGCTTCGGCTTCTCGGCCTGCTTCTCTTTCGGCTTCGCCTCAGCCTTTTTCGTTTCTTCCTTTTTCGCCACGGGTTTGTTCTCGGCCTCCTTTGGTTCTTCCTTTTTCGGCTCTTCCTTTTTCGGCTCGGGGTTAGGCTTCTCGGCTTGCTTCGGCCGCGGCGCGGGCGAGGTTTCTTCCGGCTTCGCGGATTTCTCCTTCACCGCCTCCCGCTTCTGCTCCTTCGACTTGCCGGCGAGCGGCGCGTCGCCCTTCGCATCCTTCATGCCGGCCTTGAGTTTGGTGACATCGGCTTGCGTGGCGAGGTCCACCGGCACCGCGACGAGCGGCGACATGCTGGACGACGACGGCAGCGACACCAGCACGAAGAGCAGGATCGCCACATGCAGCGCAGCCGAAATGAACGTGCTCTTCCCCATAACGCCTTACGCCCGCCATCCCTCTAGCGTTGCTCGACCTGGTCGGTCACGAGCGTGACGGGCAGCCCCGCCTCCTTGATCCTGACTAGCACGCGCGCGACGCTGCCGTAGGCTGCGGCCTTGTCACCGCGCACCCAGACTTGCTCGGCCCCGCCGGCATCGCGGATGGCCGCGAGCTTGGACAAAAGCTCGTCGAAGCCGATCTCGGTGTTCTGCAGGAAGATGCGGCCTCCCGGATCGACGGTGATGTTGAGCGGCGCCTTCTCCGGCGTGACGGCTCCCGCCTCCGTCTGGGGAAGCTCGACCTCGGGCAGCCCGGCCTTCGAGTCGATGTTGACGCCAACGGTGAGCAGCGGCGCCGTCACCATGAAGATGATGAGCAGCACGAGCATCACGTCGACAAACGGCGTGACGTTGATCTCGCTCATCGGCCGTGCCGAGCGGCGCCGCGCCCTGCGGCTCCCAAGTGCCCCTCCGAGTTGCAGTCCTGCTCCCATGCCTCAAGCCTCAATTTGCCTTGTCGATCTGTCGCGACAGGATGGCCGAGAACTCGTCGGCGAAGCCTTCGAGCCGGGCCGCATGCCGCGCCACGTCGCTGTTGAAGCGGTTATAGAAGATCACCGCCGGGATGGCGGCAAGAAGGCCGAGCGCGGTCGCGAACAGCGCCTCGGCAATGCCCGGCGCCACCACGGCGAGGCTCGTGTTCTTGCTCACGGCGATGGCCTGGAAGCTCGTCATGATGCCCCACACCGTGCCGAACAGCCCGATGAACGGCGCCGTCGAGCCGACCGTGGCGAGGAAGGTGAGCCGCCGCTCCATCCGCTCAACCTCGCGCGAGATGGTCACGTCCATGACCTTCTCCACCCGGAGTTGCACGCCCGGCATCGGCTTCGCGGCGCGGTCGCCGCTTTCGCGCTCGGTTGAACGTTTCCATTCGCGCATGGCCGCCACGAACAGCGCCGCCATGCCGGTGTTCCGCCGCGGCGCGAGCGCCTGGTAGAGCTCCTCGAGCGACTGGCCCGACCAGAACACCTGCTCGAACTTGTCGGTCTCCTTCTGCGTCTTCGCGAACAGGAAAATCTTCTCGATGATGATGGCCCAGCTCCAGATCGAGGCGAGGATCAGCCCGATGATCACGAGCTTGACGACGATATGGGCGTTCTTGAAGAGCTCGAAGATCGACAGATCGACGGCGACATCGGGCGGTGTCATGACGGCCTCGTCCTTGCGCTCAAAATGCGTCGCTTAAGGGGCTCGCCCGGCCACGGCGACGCAAGGTTTCGCGGGCGCAAATCAACGGCCCTAAGACGCCCCGCGACAGGCTTTACCGGTGTTAGCTACGTTTCACGGCGTTGGTTAACGAATCGTTGAAGCGCACCACGAACGAGTGGTCCGAGCCGCTGCGGCTTGCCCGACGACGAGACCAGCACGACCATGACCTTGGCGCGGACCAGGACCGTTTCTCCGCGCTTCACCTCCTGATCGAGCACCAGGCTCGCCGTGCCGATCTCGGCGCAGCGCGTGACGATCTCGAGCACGTCGTCCATGCGTCCCGGCTTCAGGTAGTCGATCTCGATTCGGCGCACGACGAAGACCGCGGGCTCGCCCGCTTCGGGATTGGCGAGGCCCGTCTGGTCGATGCCGAGCAGCCTGATGAAGTCCGACCGTCCGCGCTCGCAGTACTTGAGGAAATTCGTGTGGTAGACGAGGCCCGCGCAGTCCGTGTCCTCGAAATAGACGCGCACCGGCAGGACATGCGTCTCGCCCTCGATCCGCCCCGCAAGGTCCGGCCAATTGCTCACGACTCGTCGGAGCCGTTGAAGAGGGGAAATTGCGTGGCGCCTTGGGAAGGCGCGGGCAGGCCGAGATGGGCGAAGGCATGCGCGGTCAGCACGCGACCGCGCGGCGTGCGGGCGATGAAGCCTTGCTGCAACAGATAGGGCTCGATGATCTCCTCGATCGCGTCGCGCGGCTCCGAGAGCCCAGCAGCGATCGTGTCGATGCCAACCGGGCCGCCGCCATAGTTCAGCGCGACCAGCCGGAGGTAGCGATGATCGAGCGCGTCGAGCCCGCGCTTGTCGACTTCGAGCTGCGACAGCGCCTTGTCGGCGAGCTTCGCGTCGACCGCGCCCGCGCCGTCGGCTGAAGCGAAATCGCGCACGCGACGAAGCAAGCGCCCCGCGACGCGCGGCGTGCCGCGTGCGCGTCGCGCGATCTCGTGCGCGCCTTCGGCGGTGAGCGGAAGCGAAAGAAGGCGCGCGCCGCGCCGCACGATCTCCTCAAGCTCGCCGACCTCGTAGAATTCGAGCCGGATCGGAATTCCGAAGCGCTCCCGGAGCGGCGTGGTGAGCAGCCCCGTGCGCGTGGTCGCGCCGATCAACGTGAAGCGCGCAAGGTCGATACGCACCGAGCGCGCCGCCGGCCCCTCGCCGATGATGAGATCGAGCTGGAAGTCCTCCATCGCGGGATAGAGGATTTCCTCGACCGCCGGATTGAGCCGGTGGATCTCGTCGATGAAGAGCACGTCGCGGTCTTCGAGATTGGTGAGGAGCGCCGCGAGGTCGCCAGCCTTGGCGATCACCGGCCCCGAGGTCGCGCGGAAATTCACGCCGAGCTCGCGCGCGACGATCTGCGCGAGCGTGGTCTTGCCGAGGCCCGGGGGCCCTGCGAACAGCACATGGTCGAGCGCCTCGCGCCGCGCGCGCGCCGCCTCGATGAACACTCTGAGGTTCGCGCAGACTTTCGCCTGGCCGATAAACTCGGCGAGGCTTTGCGGCCTGAGCGAGGTTTCGCCCTGATCCTCGTCGCGGCTTACCGCAGCCAGCATCCGCTCAGCCATGGGCGAGTTCCCTCAGCCCGAGGCGGATCAGCTCCTCAGGCCGCGCATCGCGGCCGGCCTTGCCGATCGCCGCCGACACGGCAGCAGCCGCCTCGCCATGCGCATAGCCGAGATTGAGAAGTGCGGAGACGGCATCGCGCGCGGCAAGTCCATCCGGCGGCACTGCGACAGGCGAAAGGCCCCCGCCAGGCCTGATCGCCGGCGCAAGCTGCGGCATGCGGTCCTTCAGTTCCGCGACGATGCGCGCGGCGACCTTGGGGCCCACGCCCGGCGCGCGCGAGACTGATCCCTTGTCCTGCAGTGCCACGGCATTGGCGAGATCGGCGGCGCTGAGCGTGCCGAGCACCGCGAGCGCGACTTTGGCGCCCACGCCCTGCACCGTCTGCAACGCCCTGAACCAGGCGCGCTCATGCTCGGTGGCAAAGCCGTAAAGCCTGATCTCGTTCTCCCGCACATGCGTCTCGATGGCGAGCGTCAGCGTCTCGCCGAGCGGCGGAAGCACGGTCAGCGTGCGCGCGCCGAGCGTCACCTCGTAACCCACGCCGCCCACGTCGACGATCGCCGCGCTCGGCGAGATGTGGTCGAGCCGGCCGGTCAGCTTGCCGATCATGGCGCGGCCCTCGCGGCGGCGAGCCGCACGGTTGCCTCGAGCGCGCGCCAGCCGCGCGAATGCGCATGCGTGATGGCGATGGCGAGCGCGTCGGCCGCGTCCGTGCTGTCGAAGGCGGCGCGCGGCAGCAAGCATTTGACCATTGCGCGGATCTGGCCCTTGCCGCCATGGCCCGCGCCGACCACGGTCTTCTTCACCGCGTTCGGCGCGTATTCGGCGATCGGCAGACCGAGCAGCGCCGGCACGAGCAGCGCGATGCCGCGCGCCTGGCCGAGCTTCAAGGTCGCCGCGGCATCGGGATTGACGAAAGTCTGCTCGACGGCGGCTTCGGCGGGCGACAGCGCGGCAAGCACCTCGGAGAGCCCGTCATAGAGCTGCCGGAGCCTCAACCCCAAGCTCTCGCCGTCATCGGAGACCACCGACCCGCAGGCAACAAAGACCAGCCGCGCACCGTCCGTGTCGATGACCCCCCAGCCGGTGCGCCTGAGGCCCGGGTCGATGCCGATAATGCGAATCGCCTGCGCCATGCGCGAATCGTAGCATGGACGCCCTTGGCCCATGAGCGTCATCGACCC
Organism: uncultured Alphaproteobacteria bacterium; assembly: GCA_963821255.1. Lineage (GTDB taxonomy): Bacteria > Pseudomonadota > Alphaproteobacteria > Rhizobiales > Methyloligellaceae > Methyloceanibacter. The sequence goes on from CAWGCX010000014.1 coordinate 196,909, forward strand.
GTGCTCAGGGGCAAGCGGAACCGAGAGCTAGGCCGCCCGCGCTCAGCTCACATGCGGGCCGCGCATTTCCTTCAGCGTCGCTTGGATGCGCCGCCAGTCGAGGGCCTGGTCTCGCTCGCCCTGCCGCGTTCAGCGCGGCGCGCCGCGCGAGCCTGCGCTCAGGCGCTGAGGCGCTCCAGCACCTCGTCGGCGATCTCAAAATTCGCGTAGACGTCCTGCACGTCGTCCAGGTCCTCGAGTCCGTCGAGCATGCGGATCAGCTTCTGCCCCGCCTCTTCGTCGACCGGCACGGCGGTCTTCGGCCGCCACAGGATGCGCGCGGCGCGCGGCTCCCCGAAGCGCCCTTCGAGCGCCTTGACGACCTGATGCAGTTGGTCGGGATGGCAATATACCACGTGTCCGTCCTCGCTCAACTCCACGTCGTCGGCACCGGCATCGATCGCCGCGTCGAGCATCTGGTCGGCGGTCGCCTTGGCCGCAGCGAACTCGATGGCCCCGAGCTTGTCGAAATTGAACGACACCGCGCCCGTCTCGCCGAGATTGCCGCCGAACTTCGTGAAGATCGAGCGCACCTCGCTTGCGGTCCGGTTGCGGTTGTCGGTCAGAGCCTCGACGATCACGCCGACGCCGCCCGCGCCGAAGCCCTCGTAGCGCACTTCCTCGTAATTCGCACCGCCCGCCTCCTGGCTCTTCTTGATGGCGCGCTCGATATTGTCCTTCGGCATGTTCTGCGCACGCGCCGCCTGCACCGCGGTCCTGAGCCGCGGGTTCATCGCGGGGTCCGGGAGCCCCATCTTGGCAGCGGCTGTGATCTCGCGCGCGAACTTGGAGAAGAGCTTTGACCGCTTCTTATCCTGCGCGCCTTTGCGGAACTGGATGTTCTTGAATTTGGAATGGCCGGCCATGGGCGAAGCGCGTTCGGTAACCTTGAGGTGTGGGTCAGGCGGCGACTTATAGAAACAAGTCCGGGGCTTAGGGAAGCCTTAACCCTAATGGCCGGACAACATGGGCTCGGGGATCAGTTCGCCCGCTCCGGGCGAGTGTCGAAGGGGGCAGCCATGACGCAGAAACCGAAAGCGACCGCGACCGGAAAACAGGACAACGTCATGCCGGCGGCGACACTCTCGGAGCTCTGCAGCGAGGCCGCCGACCATATCGCGCGGGCGCGCCTCTCGCTGTTCGACGAGACGGCCGACGCAGAGCCCGCGCTCGCCCATCTCGACGAGGCGATCTTCTGCCTGAAGCGGATGCTCTCGCATGGCCGCGCCATGGGCGTGAACGGCGCCAAAGTTCGCTTGGCCTAAGCTAACCCTCCGGCAGCCAGAAGGCGGGCTCGGTCTGCGACAGGCTGCCGCCGAGCCTGATCGGCGCGATGGCACGCGCGAGCCCCGTCTGATCGTCGATCTCGATGCCGACCCCGCAGATCGTCGCTTCTCCCAGCGCCGGCTGAAAACGTGCGTTGGGCACCTTGGTGAGGAAGCGCTGGAGCGGCTCCTCCTTGTCCATGCCGAGCACGGAATCGAAGTCGCCGCACATCCCGGCATCGCTGATATAGGCCGTGCCGCGTTCGAGGATCTGCTCGTCGGCCGTCGGCACATGCGTATGCGTGCCGACCACAGCGCTCGCCCGCCCGTCGACATAATGCGCGAACGCCTGCTTCTCGGAGGTCGCCTCGGCGTGGAAGTCGATCAGGCTGGCGTCGGCGCCGGTCTTCAGCGGGCAGGCTTCGAGCTCGCGGTCGACCGCGCGGAACGGGTCGTCGAGATCGGCCATGAACACGCGACCCTGCGCGTTGACCACCAGCACGTCGGCACCGTTCGCAGCCTTGTAGAGACCTGCGCCGCGCCCGGGCGTGCCGGGCGGATAGTTGATCGGCCTCAGCAGTCGGTCCGCACGTTCGATGAACACGAGCGTCTCGCGCTGGTCGAAGACGTGATTGCCGGTGGTGACCACGTCAGCACCGGCGTCGAGCAGCTCGGTCAGGATCGGCTCGGTGATGCCGAAGCCGCCGGCCGCGTTCTCGCCGTTCACCACGACGAAATCGGCGCGGTAACGCTCGCGCAAGCCGGGCAACGCCTCGACGACCGCCACGCGGCCCGAGCGACCGACCAAATCTCCCAGGAAAAGCAAACGCATGCCGAGAAGCCGATCCCGCGTCGTCGCATCCGAAGGGGCGTCAATACAGAATCGCGGGGGGATACGGAAGCTCTCGAGGCGAGCTTGATGAAGGGAAAGCGGCGGGGCCACGATGGCCGTCGGAGCTTGATCCCGGTCTCCCTACTAAAGTAGGCGGGCGCCAAATGTCGGAGACCACGGTCTCCACAGGGTCGGCTCCCATAGGATCTTATAGGGCCCTGGGAATCGTGCTCCTAACGCACCCCGCAGCCCGCCAAGAACGAATATAGCGCAGAACAGGTGAGATTGCGACTAACGCCGCGTTGTGGGGCCTGTCGCGCCGCCCGCCTGGCTCGCGAAACGCTCGTTCAGCAATTCGAGCCGCTGGGCCGCGGCGCTGACCCGCGCGGCGAGGTCAGCCTGCATGGACCGCATCGTCTCGTCAGCCGTCGACCTGTCGCGCTTCGATTCCGCGAGCACGGTCTTCATCTCCTCGATATGGCGTCGCGCCTCCCAAAGCTCGTCCGTGACCATCAGCGCCGCCATCAGGATCAGACGGTCGTCGCCGACTTGGCCGAATTTGTGCTTCATCGTCTCCACATGAGCGGCGAGATACTCGGAAAGCTCGATGAGATGCGCCTCCTCGCCCGAGCCGCATTCGAGCCGGTAGGTCCGGCCGTTCAACGTTACGCTGACCTGTCCCATCAGAACCCGCGCTCCCGCCCTCTAGCCCGGCGATGCCGGCATCAATTCCTTGATCGTCGACACCACGGCTTCGAGCCGGTCCGACACCTCGTCATTGGCGGCCGCGAGCCGTCGTGCGCGGTTGCGCTCGACGTCGAGATCGTGGAGCAGGCGGTCGCGCTCTTCGGTGAGGAAGCGGACCTGTTCCTTGAGCGCGGCGATCGAGACGCCGCCCTCCTGCTCGGCAAACACCTCGCGGAGAAAGCCCTCGAGCTGGCCAAGCGCCCTATCCAGGCGCTTTGTGGCCTGCTGCAGAGCGTCAGCTTGAGTCATCGCGCTCCTGCCCCTCCCCGCTCAGGCACGCCGCTTTGTCTCGGCCAGCTGAGTTTAGCTCTTTGAACCAGCGGTTTGAGAAAAAAGTGCGCACCACCCCTTCGGCGTTCAACAACTGCGAGCCTCCCTTTTTGGTTCCAGCCGAGCCGCTTGGCTGCGGCGGCCTTGCGATTGACAGTACCGCGAGGCGTGTGATTTGAGACGGGCGCTGTTAACGTCCCGTCAACATGCGAGGAGCGGCGGCCCAAGGTGATTGCGGCTGAAGCGAAGTCCAGGTCCCGGCTCTATCTCCAGCTTCCGGCACGCCCTTCCATCACGCTCGAGGCCGAGCTCGGACCGGCACTGGCCGCGGCGGACGTGGCTTGCGTCCTCCTGCGCCGCGACGATGCGCCTGTCGATGAGGCCCGCGCCGCGTCCCTTGTGGAGCTTGTGCAGCGCCACGGCGTGGCCTGCCTGATCGATCAGGATGCCGAGCTTGCCGCGCGGCTCCATGCCGACGGGGTGCATGTCGATGCCGACGCGCAAGCCTACGCCAAGGCCCGCGCTGCGCTCGGCTTGGACGCGAATATCGGCGCGCATTGCGGGTTGAGCCGGCATGACGCCATGCGGCTCGCCGAGCAAGGCGCCGACTATGTGGCCTTCGGGCAGGTCGCGGGCAGCCTCGGAGATGCCTTCGATCAGTGCGAGGCTTTGGTCGCGTGGTGGTCGGAGATCTTCGTCGTGCCTAGCGTTGCCTTCGACATTGACGATGCGGATGCCGCGCGGCGGCTCGCCGCACGCGGCGCCGATTTTATCGCGCCGTCGGCCCGCATCTGGGAAGACGCCAACGCGCTCGCGCGCCTGAGAGAGCTCGGCGCCGCCATTAGCGAAGCGAGGAGGGCCGCGTGAGGCACGTGCGTATCCCCGTTCGCCTCGCGGTTGCGCTCGTGGCGCTCATGGCCATGCAGGGTAGAGGCACGGCCGCCGAAAGCCCCTCATACGTCGCTTATGCGCAAGGCCAGTACCTGACCGCGCTGCACCTTGCCGAGAAGGAGGCCTCCGAGGGCTCCAAGGAGGCTTTCACCTTGATGGGCGAGATCTATCTCGAGGGTCTCGGCGTGGCGCAGGACTTCGAGAAGGCTGCTGACGCCTATGCCCAAGCCGCTGATCTCGGCGACCCGAACGCGCAGTTCCAGCTCGGAACGCTGGTCGCCGAGGGGCTCGGCGTGAAGAAGGATTTGCGCATCGCCGCGAAACTCTTCGAGAGCGCGGCAAGCAGCGGCAACGCGGCCGCGCAATACAATATCGCGCTCATCTACCTGCACGGCAAAGGCCGCGACCCGGACGAGGCGAAGGCGATCGAATGGATGAAGAAGGCCGCGGAGCAAGGCAACCCGCAGGCGCAATACGACCTCGGCGCTTTCTACCAGTTCGGGCGCGGCGTCCCGATCGACAAGGCCAAGGCCGCCGAATGGACGGGCCGCGCGGCGGATGCCGGCCTGCCCGAGGCGCAGGTCGAGTACGCTGTGATGCTGTTCAAGGGCGCGGGCGTGCCGGTCGACGAGGCGCGCGCGGCCAAGCTGTTCCGCCTCGCGGCCGAGGAGGGCAACCCTGTGGCGCAGAACCGGCTTGCCCGACTTTACGCGAACGGCGTCGTGGTGAAGGCCGATCAGGTGCAGGCCGCTAAATGGCATCTGCTCGCCCGGACCGCGGGTATCAGCGATTTCTCGCTCGACATCATGCTGTCGAAGCTCACCCCCGAGGAGCGCGCGACGGCCGAGAAGGCCGCCGAGGACTGGCGCGGCGGCAGGCTTACCGACTAGCGGCTGTCCCAGTTTCACAGCGATTCCAAAGCGCAACTTTTTGATTGCGGATTCAGCCGATAGAGGTCATGGTATTAGCAACCAGGAGGTTGCACGATGACCGACCGTATCGAGGAGAACATCGAGCTCAAGGCGCCGATCGAGCGTGTCTGGCGCGCGCTCACGGACCATGATGAGTTCGGAACGTGGTTCCGCGTGAAGCTCGACGGGCCGTTCGTCCCCGGTGAGCTGAGCACCGGCTACATTACTTATCCCGGCTACGAGCACATCAAATGGCGCGCCAAGATCGAGCGGATGGAGCCGCCGCGCTACTTTTCTTTCCGCTGGCACCCTTTCGCCATCGACCCCGACATCGACTATTCGCAAGAGACGCCGACGCTCGTCGAATTCCGCCTCGAGTCGATTCCGGGCGGCACGCAGGTGACGGTCGTGGAGTCTGGCTTCGAGAACGTGCCGAGCTACCGGCGCGCGGAAGCGTTCCGCATGAACAGCGCCGGCTGGGGCATGCAGATGCAGAACATCCACGTTTATCTCGATGCCTGAGCCAAGGCCCCGCGCGCACGACCCCGCGCCGATCTTCGCAGCACTCGGCGACCGCACGCGCCTTGCGCTGCTCGCGAAGCTTATTGGGGGCACGCCGCAGTCGATCACGCGCCTTTCCGCCGACACGCGGCTCACACGGCAAGCAATCACCAAGCATCTCCGCGTGCTGGAGAAGGCCGGGATCGTGCAGAGCAGCCGCGTCGGTCGCGAAAGCCAGTTCATCCTCCGCCCGGAACGGATAGATGAAGCGCGGTCCTATCTCGACCAAGTTGCCGCGCAGTGGGCCGACGCTTTGTCGAGGTTGCGCGCCTTTGTGGAGCGCTGAAGCGCCTTGACATCGCGGGGAGCGCGCGCGTTAAAGGCGCCAACCTCATTTCACCCTAAGGCATTCCATGAAGATCAACGGCAACGAGATCCGTCCCGGCAACGTCATCCAGCACAAGGGCGCGCTCTGGGTCGCGGTCAAGGCGCAGGCCGTTAAGCCCGGCAAAGGCCCGGCCTACGCGCAGGTCGAGCTCAAGAACGCCATCGATGGTACCAAGCTCAACGAGCGCTTCCGCGCTTCTGAGACCGTCGAGCGGGTGCGGCTTGAGCAAAAGGACTATCAGTACCTCTATGCCGAGGGCGACATGCTCACCTTCATGGACACCGACACCTACGAGCAGATCGCGTTGCCGCGCGAGTTCCTCGAAGAGCGCGCAGCCTTCCTGCAAGACGGCATGACGGTGACCGTGGAAAGCCACGAGGGCAAGCCGATCGGCGTCTCTCTGCCCGATCAGGTCACGCTCGAAGTGGTCGAAGCCGATCCCGTGGTGAAGGGCCAAACCGCGGCCTCCTCCTACAAGCCCGCCAAGCTCGAGAACGGCGTGCGCATCCTCGTTCCGCCCTTCGTCGGCGCCGGCGAGCGCGTCGTGGTCAACACCAACGAGCTGACCTACGTCCGCCGCGCCGATTAGCGCCGATGCCCGCATCGGCGCTGATGAACGTGATGCTCGCCGCCGCCCGCAAGGCGGGGCGCAGCCTCGCCCGCGATTTCGGCGAGGTCGAGCAGCTCCAGGTCTCGCTCAAGGGGCCTGCGAATTTCGTCAGCGCCGCCGACCACCGCGCCGAGGAAATCCTGCACGCCGAGCTGACGCGCGCGCGCCCCGGCTACGGGCTGCTGATGGAGGAGCGCGGCGAGGAGCAGGGCGCCGACCGCACGCATCGCTGGATCGTCGATCCGCTCGACGGCACGACCAATTTCCTGCACGCCATCCCGATCTTCGCCGTCTCGATCGCGCTCGAGCGCGAAGGCGAGCTGGTGGCGGGATTGATCTATAATCCAGTCAGCCAGGAGACCTTCGCGGCCGAGAGGGGCAACGGCGCCTATCTCAACGAACGCCGGCGCCTTCGGGTCGCGGCGAGGACCGAGCTGTCGGCTTCAGTGATCGGCACCGGCATCCCGCATAGCGGCCGGCCGGAGCATGAGCTTTTCCTAAAGGAGCTCCCTGTTCTGATGGACACGGCCGCGGGCGTGAGGCGCTTTGGCGCGGCCTCGCTCGATCTCGCCTGGACGGCGGCGGGGCGCCTTGACGGCTTCTGGGAGCGAAACTTGCGCGCCTGGGACGTCGCGGCGGGCATTATCATCCTGCGCGAGGCGGGCGGCTTCGTCACCGACGCCGACGGCAAGGACAAGATGCTCGAGACGGGCAGCATCGTCGCCGGCAACGAGGCGATCCACCGGCAGCTCCTGAAGCTGGTCAGGACCGCCGCCGGGTAGCCCCATTGGGCAGGCCTCCCAAGGAACTCGTCTGCCCTTAGGTTGCCGTTTTGACGGGACAACTATTCGGCTAATGTCGGCCCGGGATTCTCCAGGAATTCAACCTGACGGCACAAGATGGCACCGCCAACCTACAAGGCTAAGCTCACGCGCCCGCAAGTTTTTCTCTGGCGCATGCTGGTCTTTCTCGTCCTCGCGACGCTGCTCGCGATCATTCTCGACGGGCAGACCGGGCAGCTCAGGGCGAGCTTCATGGCCAACCCCGGCCTGAATGCGCTGATCATCGGCGTGCTGCTCTTTGGCATCGTCTATGTCTTCCGCCAGGTGATCAATCTCTATCCCGAGATCAACTGGGTGAACAATTTCCGCATCGCCGACCCGGGTCTTACCGTGGAAAAGGCACCGGTGCTGCTTGCGCCAATGGCGACCATGCTACGCGACCGCACCGGCCATCTCGCGCTTGCCACCGGATCGATGCGCTCCCTGCTCGACTCCGTCGCCTCGCGCCTCGACGAGCAGCGCGAGACCACGCGCTATCTCGTCGGCCTGCTCATCTTCCTCGGCCTGCTCGGCACGTTTTGGGGCCTGTTGGAGACCGTGACGTCCGTCGGCAGCACGATCGGCGCGCTTGACACGACCGGCGGCGAGAATGTGATGCTGTTCGATCAGCTGAAAGAGGGGCTCGCCGGCCCCCTCAAGGGCATGGGCACGGCCTTCTCCTGCTCGATGTTTGGGCTCGCGGGCTCGCTGATCCTGGGCTTCCTCGATCTGCAAGCCGGCCACGCGCAGAGCCGCTTCTACAACGAGCTCGAAGACTGGCTCTCCGGCATCACCGAGCTGCAATCCGCCGAGACCACCGGCGCCGGCGTTCCACCGCAGCTCCGCTTCGCGCTGATCGAGATGCAGCGCTCGCTCTCCGACCTGAATGACAAGGTCGAGATGAAGGTGCTCAACGATCCGACCGGGGCCGCGGTGAAGGACCTTGCGCAAGGCGTCGACAAGCTGATCCGGCAGATGCGCGCCGAGCAGAAGGTCGTGCGCGAATGGGCCGACGAGCAGGCCCAGCAGCAACATGAGCTTGCCGCCGTGCTCAAGCAGATCACCGACAAGTCCAAAATGCCAGCGCGCGAGGGCAAATAGACATGGCTCTCGTCCGAGGACGCCGCGAGCGCTACGCCGCCAATTACTGGCCGGGCTTCGTCGACATGTTGTCGACGCTGCTGCTCGTGGTGACGTTCCTCATGGCTCTGTTCATGCTGACGAACTACATCATCACGCAGGCCGCGAGCGGCAAGGACACCATGCTGTCGCGGCTGAACCGCCAGCTCTCCGAGCTGACCGAGCTGCTCGCGCTTGAAAAATCCAAGAAGCAATCGGTCGAGGACAGCCTCGCCGCGCTACAGGCTACCCTCCTCGACAAGGATAAGGAGAATACGCGCCTGACCGGGCTGCTCGGCGATGCCGGCGGCAAGACGCAAGGCGCGGAAGACCGGGCGACCTCGCTCACCACCCAGCTCAGCGAGCAGAAACAGATCACCAACGAGGCGCTGGCCAAGGTCGAGATGCTGAACCAGCAGCTTGCTGCGCTCCGGCTCCAACTCGCGGCGCTGCAGGAGGCGCTCGAAGCCTCCGAGGCCAAGGACAAGGAAAGTCAGGCGAAAATCGCCGATCTCGGCCAGCGGCTGAACGTGGCGCTCGCCAAGAAGGTGCAGGAGCTTGCGCGCTACCGCTCCGACTTCTTCGGCAAGCTCAAGGATGCTCTCGGTGGCCGGGCCGACTTCCAGATCGCCGGCGACCGTTTCATCTTCCCGTCGGACGTCCTGTTCGACTCCGGCTCCGACGTGCTGCGGCCAGAGGCGCACGACCAGATCGCCAAGCTCGCCTCTGCGCTCACCGAGCTAGAGGGCAAGATCCCGCCCGACATCGCCTGGGTGATGCGAGTCGACGGCCATACCGACATCAATCCGATCGCCACGCCGCAATTCCCCTCGAATTGGGAGTTGTCGAGCGCGCGCGCCATCTCGGTGGTGCGCTATCTCATGTCGCAAGGGGTGAAGCCGGAGCGGCTCGTGGCCGCGGGCTTCGGCGAGTTCCAGCCTGTGGATCCCGCGACGAGCCCCGAGGCGATGCGCAAGAACCGCCGCATCGAGCTCAAGCTCACGGACCGTTAGCAGCCCTAAGCCATTGTCCTCGCCATGCCTGGCCGAAGTGCCGGGCATACGAATTGGGCCAGCGGCACAGCGAAATTCGTGGATGGCCGGGACAAGCCCGGCCATGACGAAGCCGGGCTAGTGGGACAACCCCCGGCTAGCTTCCAGCTTCTACTCCGCGGCGTCGGGGGCGAATTGCAGCTTGGCGAGCCGTGCATAGACCCCTCCATTGCCCGAGAGGCTCCGGTGCGTGCCTTCTTCCACCAGCCGCCCATGCTCGAACACGAAGATGCGGTCGGCGCGCATGACGGTGGTGAGCCTGTGCGCGATGACGAGCGTGGTGCGCCCCTGCATGATCTTGTCGAGCGCCCGCTGCACCAGCGTCTCGCTCTCCGAATCGAGCGCGCTCGTCGCCTCGTCGAGCAGAAGGATCGGCGCATCGCGCAGCACGGCGCGGGCAATGGCGATGCGCTGGCGCTGGCCGGCCGACAACGTGACGCCCCCCTCGCCCACCATCGTGTCGTAGCCTTGCGGCAACGCGGCGATGAAATCGTGCGCATAGGCCGCGCGCGCCGCCGCCTCTATTTCCGCGCGCGAAGCACGCTCGTCACCATAGGCGATGTTCGCGGCGATCGTGTCGGCGAACAGGGCCGGCTCCTGCGGCACGATGGCGAAGCGCTTGCGAAGCTCGGTGAGGTCGGCCTGCTCGACCGGCACGCCGTCCACTGCCACGCGGCCTGAGTCAGGATCGTAGAAACGAAGCAGCAGCGCGAATACCGTGGTCTTGCCGGCGCCCGACGGACCGACAATCGCAACTCGCTCTCCAGGCTTCACCTCGAAGCCCACATGCTCGAGCGCGTTGGTCTCGGGTCGCAGCGGATAGGCGAAGGTGACGCTGCGGAAGGCGATCTCGCCGCGCGGCGGCTCGGGCAGCCTCACCGGATGGGCGGGAGACTTGATCTTCGACTGGATCTGCAGCAGCTCGGTCAGGCGCTCCGCAGCGCCCGCGGATTGCGCGATCTCGCCCCACACTTCGCTCAAGCCCCCGATCACCGTCGCCGCGAGCACGGCATAGAGCACGAATTGGCCGAGCGTGCCCCCGGTCATCGCACCCGACAGCACGTCCTGCGAACCGTACCAGAGCACGCCCACGACGCTCGCGAAGACTAGGAAGATGGCGATGGCCGTAAGTCCCGCACGCGCCGAAGCCCGCGTCCTTGCCGCGTCGAAGGAGCGCTCGACCGCCTCGCCATAGCGCCCGGCCGCCGCCTTCTCATGCGTGAAGGCCTGCAGCACGCGCACCTGCACGAGGCTCTCGCTCGCGTAAGCCGAAGCATGCGCGAGCGTGTCCTGTGCCTCGCGTGACAGAGCGCGTACCGAGCGGCCATAGGCCACGAGCGGCAGGACGATCAGCGGAATGAGCAGAAGCACGGCGAGCGACAGCTTGGGGCTCGTCACCACCATCATGACGCCAGCGCCGATCAGCAACAGCGTATTGCGCAAAGCCTGCGAGATCACCGTGCTCGCCGCGGCCTTCATCTGCGTCGTGTCGGCGGTGAGCCGGGACATCACCTCGCCCGAATGGGATACCTCGTAGAAAGCGGGGCTCAGGCTCGTCAGATGCTTGAACACGTCGCGCCGGATGTCGGCGACCACGCGCTCGCCGAGCCAGTTCACGCAATAGAAGCGCGCGGCACTCGCGAGCGCCAGGATGCCGCCCACCCCGACCAGCGTCAGAAAATATTTGTCCATCAGGTCGGGATCGATCCCCGAGAAGCCGAGATCGATCATGCGCCGCACCGCGAGCGGCACCGCGAGCGTGGCGACCGCAGCGACGATCAGCGCGGCGAGCGCCGCGGCGAGTATGCCCTTGTGCCGCAGGAGATAGGGTTTGAGTGCGAGTAGTGGGCGGAGCGTGACGCGCGCTTCTTCGCCCGCGGCGGTGGGGGTCGTAGGGGTCAGGTCCTCGCGATCCCGACCGTTCGCCTTCGGATTTACCAGTTGCAAAACAGGGGCCCAACCTGACGATTCTGCGGGCAGACTTTAAGGGCCAAGGCGCCGTTCGGGAAGCGTTAGATGGCCGCGCCAAGATGCCGAGCCTAGGCTTGTTTCTCGGGATAAGTTCCGGTATAGGCTCGGCCCAACCAACAACCGCGGATTGCAAGCTCGACAAGCCCATGAAAAAGGACATTCATCCGAATTACCACCGCATCAAGGTGGTGATGACCGACGGCACCGAGTTCTTCACCTATTCGACCTACGGTGCCGAGGGCGACACGCTCAAGCTCGACATCGATCCGAAGACCCACCCGGCGTGGACCGGCGGCGGGCACCAGCTGATCGATCGCGGCGGCCGCCTGACCCGGTTCAAGCGGAAATACGAAGGCTTTTTGAAGTAGCCGCTATTCGGCTTCGCGGCCGAACGCCTGGCGTAGCCGCGAAAGCTGCGTCTCGAGCGGACGGTCGGCGTCCGGCGGCAACTCTCTCCCATCGAGCATCTGATCGAGCCGGATCACGCGTTCCTGCAATTTGACGCTCTGCTCGATCAGTTCGCGCAAGCGCGGGGGCAGAACGGCCAGGTCGCGGGCCGGCTGATCGCCCGCCACGGGGAGCTTGATCTTACGCTGCTCCTCGACGGCCTGCTCGGGCGTAAGCTCGCCCTCGCTCACCGCGCGCCGGATCAGTAACCATGACGCAAGCTGCATCAGCCGCGTGGTGAGCCGCATGCTTTCGGTGGCATAAGCAAGCGAATGGGGAGGCCTGAGCTTCCGCGCCTCCTTACGCCCATCGCCGTCGAGATAGGTGGCGGCCGCCTCGACCAGCGCCATGCCTTCGCGGAAAACTGTCTTGAACTGGTCCGAACGCGCGAATTTCGCGCCGAAAGAAATCGTAACGCCGTCGTCGCGATCGCCGCTCCTCGATCTCCCCGCCATCGGCTACTCCCCGTTACGCCTTAGCTGGCGGCATATTATGACATGCGTATTCGGTGTCGTCGCCTACCGGTTCAAAAGGTTAAACGCCCCGAATCCGGCAAAAAAAGAGCCGCCATGCGGCGGCTCAGGAAGTTAACAGGGAGGCGTCAAACAGAGTGGGCTGGCCACTCAGATCCAGAGGACTGGATGACGCAAACCCTAGCGCGAAGGTCCTAACAATCAGTTAAGACTAAGCGCCGATTTACCAAAGGAGGCGTTTGAGAGCCGCGGGCGTTAACGCTAAAGCGGAGCGCACCGGCGTTAACGTTTGAAGACGGACTCGGCCGCGTTTTTTGACGATTGCTTGGCGGCGAGCGTCTGGTCCACACGCGCGATCTCGGCCTTCAGCGTCTCGATCAGCTCGGCAAGCTCGCCGACCGAGAGCTTCGAGAGATCGGCGCCGACTTCATGGCCTTTCGGCTTTTTAGGTTCTAGATCCTCGATGCTCATGCACCTATTTTAGCATCGCCCCTACGCACACGTCACCGCCGGGGTTGACCCGGCGATCCAGAGCGGCTTGCTTTGCGCGTGTTGCCCCCGGATGCCCGGCTCAAGGCCGGGCACGACGTTCGAGCGAGGTGTGAGGGAATGCGATGCTGCCAAAGTCCATGACCGTCATCGAGGCGCGCGAGGCCGGTGGGCCTGAAGTGCTTGTCGCCGTCGAGCGCCCCGTTCCCGAGCCAGGCCAAGGCGAGGTGCTGATCATGGTCGCGGCCGCCGGCGTCAACCGTCCGGACGTGGTGCAGCGCCAGGGCCTCTACCCGCCGCCGAAGGGCGCTTCGGACCTGCTCGGGCTCGAAGTGGCGGGCCATATCGCGGCGCTCGGGCCGGGTGTCGAGCGCTACAAAATCGGCGACGCCGTGTGCGCGCTGGTGAACGGCGGCGGCTATGCGGAATACGCCGTAGCGCCGGAGGCGACGACCCTCCCCCTCCCCCGCGGCCTATCCTTTGATGAGGCTGCCTCGCTGCCCGAGACCGTATTCACCGTCTGGCACAATGTCTTCGAGCGCGGCGATCTCAAGACCGGCGAGTGGCTGCTCGTGCATGGCGGCGGTGGCGGCATCGGCACGACCGCAATCCAGATCGCGAGCGCGCTCGGCGCCAAGGTCACCACCACCGTCGGCAGCGCCGCCAAGGTGCGCGACTGCGAGGCGCTCGGCGCCGTTCGCGCCATCAACTATCGCGAGGAGGATTTCGTCGAGGTGGTGCGCGAGATCACGGATGGCCACGGGGCCGACGTGATCCTCGACATGGTTGGCGGCGACTATATCGAGCGGAATTTGCGCGCCGCGGCGCTCGAAGGCCGTATCGTGCAGATCGCCTTTCTCAAAGGCTCCAAGGTCGAGATCGACCTGATGCGGCTGATGATGCGCCGCCTGACGCTCACCGGCTCGACGTTGCGCGCGCAGCCCGCAGAGGCCAAAGCGCGCATGGCGAAGGCCATCGAGCAGCTCCTGTGGCCGCTGTTCGGCGAGGGGCGGCTCAAGCCCGTGATCGATTCAAGCTTCAAACTCGAGGACGCGGCCGGCGCCCATCGCCGCATCGACGACCCCGAGCATATCGGCAAGATCGTGCTCGTGGCGTGACTGGCGCCGCCGTCATCCGCAAGCTTTGTAGAGATATGTCTTCGATCTGTGCTTCTCGTTCGAGTTGCACCCACGCCTCGGTGAAGAGGCCCTTCTCACCCGCGCCATTGCAAATATGGTGGGTACGGAGCCTCCCATTCTTCACCGTGAAACGCACCTCGGCCAAGGTCTTGTCCGGCCAGAAGCGCCGATGCTGCCTCAACCGAACGAAGAACAGCTTGGCTTCCGTGCAGTCCGGACCGCGGGCTCCGACCGCCATGATCGCGCGCTGGCCCATGATCCTCTTGACGGTCGGCTTTTCAGCCACCACCACGCAGCGGGCGTGGGCGACGCTCGGTTTGAACAAAACCCCGATCAACAATGCGCCAACGCCCATGCCGGGCTTCGCTTCGACATGACCCTTCTTCCCTGACCTTGATGCGGATGAGAACCCCAGACAAGCCGGACGACAAACTTCCGGCTGCCGGGGCAGTTCCAACCTAGACCCCCAGCGAAAGAGGAAGTTCTGGTGCGACTAACAATTGCCTGAATAAGCGCCAGCCCCTATATAGAGATCATTCCCCTTCATTTTGTTGGATTGGCTCTTTCGCCGGAGGGGGCGGACGGGCGCCGCTACACCCTTGAGGATTAAGACCCAAATGGACCGCCTCCCTTTGATGCCGAAAGCGACCGCCGTCTGGCTGGTCGACAACACCTCCCTAACCTTCGAACAGATCGCCGAGTTTTGCGGGCTGCATGTGCTGGAGGTGAAGGGCATCGCCGACGGCGACGTGGCCCACGGCATCAAGGGCATGGACCCGATCTCGTCCGGCCAGCTGTCGCGCGAGGAGATCGCCGACGCCGAGCGCAATCCTTCGCACCGGTTGAAGCTGTCGGAGCCCAAGGTTGAGGTTCCCGAGGTCAAGACCAAGAAAGGGCCGCGCTACACGCCCGTGTCGCGCCGCCAGGACCGGCCGAACGCGATCCTCTGGCTGCTCAAGAACCATCCCGAGCTCAAGGACTCGCAGATCATGCGGCTGGTCGGCACGACGAAGCCAACCATCATCGCCATCAAAGAGCGCTCGCATTGGAACTCGCCGAATCTCGTGGCGCAGGACCCGGTGACACTCGGCCTATGCTCGCAGATCGATCTCGACGCGGAGGTGAAGAAGGCCGCGGCCAGGCTCGCGCGCGATAAGAAAGAGGCCGCCGCCTCCGAGCCCGCCAAGGCGGGGACGCTCCTGCCGACGGAGGAGACGACCGCCGCACCGGCGCCCGAACCTGAGCCCGCGCCGGAACGCGAGCGCGCGCTTGGCACGTCGCTTGCCGGGGAGGCGCGCGCTGCCATGGCCGCGCCCGACGAGGAAGAGGAGCAGCCGGACGCCGACTCGGTCTTCGCCAAGCTCAAGGACCTGAAGCGCAGCAACGCGACTTCGGAGTAGCCTCCCACTACTTGTGCTCGTCATGCCCGGCCGAAGTGCCGGGCATCCACGAATTGGGCAGCCGGCACCGTGAAATTCGTGGATGGCCGGGACAAGCCCGGCCATGAAGAGTTGATAGGCTCCGGAAAGTTTACCCGGATCAAGGCGACACCGCGCGCGGCGCCCCATGCTGGCACCGCAATCAACGAGAGGTGCTGCCATGATCTCCGTCGATATCTTCTACCTCGCTTTGGTGCTGGTCGGCCTGATCGGCTTCGCGACCTCGCTCGCCTATTTCGCGAGCCAGGACCTCAAATGCGCAAGGCGCGCGAGGCCGAGGGAAGCGGCGTTCGATGCGCGGCGGCCCGCGAAGCCGCAGGCACAGCCCGAGAGCTTCGCCAAAGCCGCCTGACCAAGGCGGCTTTGCAGAAACAGTTTTTGCACCGTCGCGCGAAGGGCAATTGAGGGAAGGGTTGAGCTTGGCTAGGGTGCGACGAGGAAGCGCACCCAAGCCATGGCCAATCCTTACGACACCGGCCTCGACAAGACGCCGGCCAACTACCAGCCGCTGACGCCGCTCGTGTTCCTCGAGCGCGCCGCGAGCGTGCATCCGGATCACACCGCCATCATCCACGGCAAGGGCCGCACCTCTTACCGCGAGTTCTACGCGCGCACCCGCAAGCTCGCCTCGGCGCTCGCCGCGCGCGGCATCGGGCATGGCGACACCGTCTCGGTGATGCTCGCCAATACGCCGGCGATGCTCGAAGCGCATTACGGCGTGCCGATGATGGGTGCGGTGCTGCACGCGATCAACACGCGGCTCGACGCGAGCGCGATCGGCTTCATGCTCGACCACGCCGAGAGCAAGGTCGTCATTTGCGACACGGAGTTCGCGCCCGTGATGCAGGAGGCGCTTGCTCAGGCCAAGGTCAAGCCGCTGTTGATCGACTACAGTGATCTCGCTTGCGGGGTCGAGGGCAAACGGCTCGGCAAGCTCGACTACGAGGCGTTCGTAGCGGGTGGCGACCCGGACTTCGCCTGGGCCATGCCGGCAGACGAGTGGAACGCGATCTCGCTGAACTATACGAGCGGCACGACGGGCAATCCCAAAGGCGTGGTCTATCATCATCGCGGTGCGGCGCTGATGTGCTACGCGAACGCGGTCGCGACCGGCATGGGCCAGCACCCGGTCTATCTCTGGACCCTGCCGATGTTCCACTGCAACGGTTGGTGCTTCCCCTGGTCGCTGTCGCTGCTTTCCGGCACGCATGTGTGCCTGCGCGCCGTGCGCGCCAAGTCGATCTACGACGCGATCGCCGATCACGGCGTGACGCATCTCTCCGGCGCGCCTTTCGTGATGGCGGCCCTGCTCAGCGCCACGGACGACGAGCGCCGGAGCTTCCCGCAGCGCGTCGCCTTCAGCCACGCCGCGGCGCCGCCGCCAGGGGCCGTGCTCGCCAAGATGGACGAAGCAGG
This sequence comes from uncultured Alphaproteobacteria bacterium, assembly GCA_963821255.1. Classification (GTDB taxonomy): domain Bacteria; phylum Pseudomonadota; class Alphaproteobacteria; order Rhizobiales; family Methyloligellaceae; genus Methyloceanibacter. The sequence continues at coordinate 213,729 of CAWGCX010000014.1, forward strand.
GTTCGAGCTGACGCATCTCTACGGGCTGACCGAGACCTACGGTCCGGCCGTGCTCAACGAATGGCACGCGGCCTGGGACGAGTTCTCGCACGAGGAGCGGCTCAAAAAACGCATCCGCCAGGGCGTGCGCTACCACGCCCTCGAAGACCTCACGGTGGTCGACCCCGAGACGATGCAGCGCGTGGAACCCGACGGCGAGACGCTCGGCGAGGTCATGTTCCGCGGCAATATTGTGATGAAGGGCTACCTCAAGAACCGCAAGGCGACCGAGGAGGCCTTCGCCGGAGGGTGGTTCCATTCCGGCGATCTCGGCGTGCTGCACCCCGACGGCTACATCCAGCTCAAGGACCGCTCCAAGGACATCATCATCTCGGGCGGCGAGAACATCTCCTCGATCGAGGTCGAGGACGTGCTCTACAAGCATCCGGCCGTTGCGGCTGCCGCCGTCGTGGCCAAGGAGGACGCGAAATGGGGCGAGACGCCGTGCGCCTTCGTCGAGACGCGCCCCGGCTCGCAAGTGAGCGCGGACGAGATCATCGCCTGGTGCCGCGAGAACCTCGCCCGCTACAAATGCCCGCGCCACGTCGTCTTCGTCGAGCTGCCCAAGACCTCGACCGGCAAGATCCAGAAATTCAAGCTGCGCGAATTGGCGAAGAACGTTTGAGGCGCTTCCATGCCGCTTCTCAGATTCGATCTGATCGAGGGACGCAGCGAGGCCGAGCTCAAGGACGGCGGGTAGGCGTCAGCCGAACCCGCGATCCAAGGGAACGAGCACGCTTCCCGGCTCTGCCCGCGCCGGCGCATCCATCGAGAACGCGCCAAGCGAAGCGACTGCCACGACGAGGAGATGCTTCAGTCGCACTGCGCGATCCTCCTGGCCAACTATAACACGTTTGTCATTGCCCGGCTTGACCGGGCAACCCAGTAATCTAGGACCGCGCAGAATGACTGCGATCGGTGCCTATTGGATGCCCGCTTTCGCGGGCATGACAACCGACCACTGGATAGTGAGTGACCCCGCCAATTCAGCCTTGCGCGTCCGCGCTGGTTCGCGCCAATCTTGAGCGCGGGGAAAAAGGGGCATGGGCATCACGCTCGAACAGCAATTCAGCGACATCGCGACCTATATCGCGCTCGTCATTGAGGCGGGCGCGGTCTTCGTCGTGAGCTTCGGCGCGCTGCAGGCGATCATAAGCGTCGTCGGCGCGATCTTCAGCCGGGCAGCCGACGAGCTGGCCGGCCGCGAGATCTGGCTCAAATTCGCCACCTGGATCCTGCTTGCGCTCGAATTCGCGCTCGCCGCGGACCTCGTGCGCACGGCTGTGGCGCCCACCTGGGAGGACATCGCCAAGCTCGCGGTCATCGCCACCATTCGCACCATGCTGAACTACTTCCTCGCCAAGGACATAGCAGCTTTCGACGCGGCCAAGGCAACCGCCCAGAATCTGCCACAAGGGCCCAATTTGTAACGCTTTTGCCGCCTATTCATTGGACCCCCACCCGCGAATATGGTTGAGTGGCGGGTGAAGGGAGCGGCGCCCCCTATGGGCGGGGCTCGCGTGCGCGGTCCGGCATTTCTACTGGGGATAGAGGACGCTAACGGCCGGTAGTGTCTGACGGAGGCGATGCGGAGGCCCTGGGGCTTTCGCGAGGTGCACGCCTCTCCTTTGGGACGAGGGGGATGATCGGCAAAACGCAAGCGGCGGGACGGCGCTTTCAGTTCATCCTGATCAAGCCCTCCCACTACGATGCCGACGGCTACGTCGTGCAGTGGGTGCGTTCGACCATGCCGTCGAACTCGCTCGCCGCCGTCTATGGCCTCGCGCTCGGCGCCGCTGAGCGGCAAATTCTCGGGCCGGACCTTCCGATCGACGTCCACGCCATGGACGAAACCAACACGCGCGTCAAACACCGCCAGCTCATCCAGCTGATCAAGCAGAATGGTGGGCTCGGCTTGGTCGGCATCGTCGGTGTGCAGTCGAACGAGTTTCCGCGCGCCGTCGACATCGCCCGGCCCTTCCGCGCGGCGGGCATCGAAGTCTTGATCGGCGGCTTCCACGTGTCTGGCTGTCTCGCCATGCTGAAGGACACGCAAGTCGACATCAAGCTTGCTCAGGATCTCGGAATTTGCATTTACGCCGGCGAGGCCGAGGAGGGTCTCGACGAAGTGATCGTCGACGCGGCGCGTGGGGAATTGAAGCCGCTCTACGATCACATGAAGCATTTGCCGGATATCGGCTCGGTCCCCTCGCCGCCCTACCTGCCATACGACTTCGTCACCCGGACGATCGGCAACACGACGAGCTTCGACGCCGGCCGTGGCTGTCCCTTCCAGTGCTCGTTCTGCACCATCATCAATGTGCAAGGGCGCAAGTCGCGCTACCGCACGCCCGATAGCGTCGAACAGATCCTGCGCATGAACTACGCGCAAGGGGTCAACCGCTTCTTCATCACCGACGACAATTACGCGCGCAACAAAGATTGGGAAGCGATCTACGACCGCATCATCAAGCTGCGCGAAGAAGACGGCATGGACATCCGCTTCTGCATCCAGGTCGACACGCTCTGCCACAAAATCCCGAACTTCATCGACAAATCGAAGCGAGCGGGCGTCACCCGCGTGTTCATCGGACTCGAGAACATCAACCCGGCCAATCTGATCGCCGCAAAGAAGCGGCAGAACAAGATCACCGAGTACCGCAAGATGCTGCTCGAATGGAAGCGGGTCGGCATCATGACCTATGCCGGCTACATCCTCGGCTTCGAGAACGACACGCCGGAGTCGATCAAGCACGACCTTGAGATCATCAAGAAAGAGCTACCGCTCGACATGCTCGAGTTCTTCGTGCTGACGCCGCTGCCCGGCTCCGAAGACCACAAGGTGCTCTACGAGAAGGGGGTCTGGATGGACCCCGACATGAACAAATACGACGTCGAGCACGTCGTCACCGCGCATCCGAAGATGACGGCCGAAGAGTGGATGAATGCCTATCGCACGGCCTGGGGCTACTATTATACCGACGAGCACCTCGAGACGATCATGCGCCGCGCCTATGCGACCGGCATCAACCTCCGCTCGCTGCGGACTGTGCTGTTCTGGTTCTCGAGCGCGGTGCCGATCGAGGGCCTGCACCCGCTGCAATGGGGCATCTTCCGCATCAAGCATCGCCGCGACCGCCGCTCCGGCCTGCCGATCGAACCGATCATTCCATTCTATGCCCGCTATGCGGCCGACATCGCGCGCAAGCTCGTGATGGTCGGCATGCGCTGGCGTCATTTGACGAAGATCATCCAGAGGGTTCAAGCCGATCCGAACGCCAAGTTCTACATGGACGAGGCGCTGACTGCCGTGGCCGACGAAGATTCCGAGCACATGGAGCTTTACACGCAGAACGAGGCCGCCCGCGTCGCGGTCGAGCGCGAGCGCCGCGTGGCAGCCAAGGCGATCGGCAACGGCGCCGCTGTCCTCATCGCCAACGGCCGCGCCACGAACGGCAACGGCGCGAGCACGCATGCCGCGGGCAACGACCATGCCGATGCCGAGCATGCTCACAGCCACGAGCCTGAAGCGCTCAGGCCTGAGGCCGTCCCCCCCGCTGTTTGAGAGCTGCACCCAACCTGCAAGCACTCCATCCCTCCCCTTGATGGGGAGGGAGTCGCGCGCGAAGCGCGCGGCGGGTGGGGTGAAGACCTCAGAGGTTGAGTAGTCGAGGCGAGGTTCGCCCCCACCCCGACGCCGCAAGCGGCGTCGGACCTCCGCACAAGGGGGCGTTGAAAAATGGAACGCTTTAAAGAGGCCTAGTTCCCGCCGCCGAAGGCGCGGTTGATCATGTCCGCGAAGCCGCCTCTGCGGAACAGGCCTGGGCGCCGCTCTTCGACCGGCTGCTCGTAATAGGCGTCCTGCTGGCCGTAGCTCTGCCCTGGCGGTGCGCCGGGCCCAAGCATCTCCGCCTTCATCCAGCCGGTCGCCGAGCTTTGCGGATCCGTGACCTCGACCCACTCGCCGTTGCGCGACACCACGCGCAAGGTCCGGCCGAAGGGGAAGGCGAACAGGATCGGAGCATCTAGGGAGGCCGTGGACCGCATGCCCGTGCCCGAGACCATCACCTGCGCCCACTCTTCGCCGGGAGCGCCGGGCGCGGCGGGCTGACCGTAGGGCTGGGCACCCGGCGGCTGACCGTAAGGCTGGGCGCCAGGCGGTTGGCCGTAAACATCCCTTTGTGGCTGGGCATAGGGATCGGCAGGCGGCGGCTGCCCGTACGGACCAGGCGCCCGTTGTCCATAGGGCTGCTGGCCGTAGGGGTTGGGAGGCGGTCCGCCATTTTGATCGGCATAGGCCTGATCGAAATCCTCCTGCCCCTGCCCGTAAGGATCGGTTGGTGGCACCTGGCCATATTCATCTGCGGCCCCCGGATCGTAGGGCGCCTCGCCGTATGCCGGCGCCTGCTCCGGCAGATCGCCGCCGTCATTCGGCACGACGGCTTGGCCGTCGGTCTGCCAGGGCAGTGGCTCTCCGCCACCGTCCGGGTTATTTCCATCCTCGGCGGGCGGCAGGGCTGCGGTCTCGTTCGGCTGACCGCTCTCGTCGGGCGGAAGCTCGGCGGGCGGCTTCGCGACTTGCTTCGGCTTGGGCGTCGGCGGCGGAGGTGTTTCGGGCTTGGCCTCGGCTTCGCCTGGGAGCGGCGGCGGCTCGGGCGTATCGTCCGCCTTGGCCTCGGGCTTGGCATCGGCCTCCTCACCCCCGATCGCGCTCTCATAGGCGAGCGGACGGCTCGCCCGCTCGGTCTTCACCGGCTTCGCAACCGGCGCCTGAGAGAGCACCATGTAGATCGCGCCGAGCGCGATCCCCGCAATGGCGAACAGCGAGATGAGGAACCTGACGATCGCTTGGTCTCCCTACATGCCACTATAACACGGAAAAAGGCGGCAATAGCGTGGCTTGAGCCCACAATTATAGGCTCGTTAGGCTTAACTGGGGATGAATCTTTCTCGGGCGCAATGACGCAGCCGCGTCCCCTATTCGGCTTGCGGCGGGGTTTCGGCAGGAGCCTCGGCCGGCGCTTCGCCAGGAGCCGCGGCGGGCACGTCCTGGATCGACTCCAGGTAGTCGATGATCGCCGCCACGTCCTGCGGCTCGAACACGAAGATCGGCATTTCGGGATGGCCCGAGACGATGCCTTCGGCGAGCAATTCGGCGAGATCCTCGACCGGATATTTGGAGGAGAGCGTGCGGAAGGGCCGCGCTTCCGCATGCGGGCTGTCGCCCTCTTTGCCGGGCGCGTGGCAGCGCCCACAATTCTGCTCGACCAGCACCCTGCCCCTGGCCGTCAGATCCTTCTCGGCCGCCAAGGGCCCCAGAAGCCCTGGCAGCGCCAACGAAAGCGCGCAAAGCGTTGCGACCCCCATTCCGCATTTCAGACCAAGCGCGGCCTTGCCCAGCATCGCTTGCCCTCCCTCTTGCTCTGCGCTTAGCGCAACCTCCACGCAAAGGAAAGGCAATATCTTCCTGCGCGCCGAGCGCGCTTGTCAGGACGCTCAAGATCTGGCGCATGACCGCGCCCAGCGAAGCCGCCTAGTGGCTGACCTCGTGCTTGAGCCGTTCAATCTCATCCTTCAGACGCAGTTTCTGACGCTTCAATTCCGCGATCTTGAGCGTGTCGGCCGCCGGTCGCGAGAGCTCTTCTTCGATCTTGCGATCCAGCGAGCGGTGCCTCTCGGACAACTCCACGAGATGTGCGTCAAGCGCCATATCGGACCTCCTTGAGAAGTGGGTCTCGGGCCAAGCATTGTGACAAATCGGCAAACATTTGTCTAATGCCAGCCTGCCGCGCCCAGTTCCGCCACATGCTCAAACCCTGCGGCAGCGAATCGCAGCGGGCCGCGCACGGCTTTGTGACGGCCCCGCACCCTTGCGGGCGCAAGGCTGGCCGCGATACCTTGACGCGTCCCGGAGGCAACAAGGAGCAGGGGACGTCATGGAGAGCGAGGAGATTCGCGAGCTCCGGGCGACGCTGCTCAGGCTCAAGCAGGAGCATCGCGATCTCGACAGCGCCATCAATGCGCTCGAGGAATCGGGGCGCGCCGACCCGCTGCAATTGAAGCGGCTCAAAAAGAAGAAATTGGCGCTGAAGGACGAGATCGCCCGTATCGAGGACCAGCTCCTCCCCGACATCATCGCTTGAGCGCGCGGCGCCTCTCATAGTCGCGGATGAGAAGGCCGAGCAGCCCAGCCGCGATCTCGACCCCGAGATAGACGTCGAGCAGCCGGCTCGCGGGTCCGTCGACGACGAGGCTGACGATCCGCCCGAGCGCGAGCGACAGCGAAAAGATCACGGCCCAGACCACGGCGGCGCGCTGCCAGTCCGGCTTGAACGCCGCGGCCCCCCAGAACACGCACGCGCCAAGGTAAAGGAACATCATCGCGCGGAAGATCTGGATTTGGTCCGCGCCCTTGACCTCGATGTCGAGCAACCGCGGTAAGACGTTCGCCGGGTCGAGCCCATAGCTCAGCGCGATCGGCACGACGATCACGACGGCGCCGAGCAGGTAGGCCTTCATCAGTATGCTGTCGCGCGGGCGCGTCGGGCCGTTCGCCATGAGCGACGTTTTGCGCCATCGCGACGCGCCGAGCAACGGGCAAGCCCCGCCAAACGCGCCTTGCCAAGCCCCACGGAACCCTTTAATTCCCCCGCTTCCGCGGATGCGATCGGCCCGAAGAGCAGCGTGCATGAGCGATGAGAAGCCTGTCATCGGCATCATCATGGGGAGCCGCTCCGACTGGCCGACGCTGAAGGAAGCGGCCTCCGTCCTCGACAAACTGAACGTGCCTTACGAGACGCGCGTCGTCTCGGCCCACCGCACGCCGAAGCGGCTCTACGCCTATGCTTCGAGCGCGCGCGAGCGCGGGCTGAAAGTGATCATCGCGGGTGCGGGCGGCGCCGCGCACCTTCCCGGCATGACCGCCTCGATGACGGAGCTCCCTGTGCTCGGAGTGCCGATCGAAAGCAAGGCGCTGAAGGGCCTCGACAGCCTGCTCTCAATCGCCCAGATGCCGGCCGGTGTTCCCGTCGGCACGCTCGCCATCGGCCCCTCGGGCGCGACCAATGCCGGCCTGCTCGCCGCCCAGATCCTCGCGCTCAACGATGCGAGGCTTGCGGCGCGCGTCGCCGCCTGGCGCGCGGCGCAGACAGTGTCCATCCCCGAGTCGGTCGAGGATGATGCGTGAGGCCCCGCTCCCGCCCGGGAGCACAATAGGCATTCTCGGCGGCGGCCAGCTCGGCCGCATGCTCGCCGCGGCCGCGAGCCGGCTCGGGCTCAAGACGCACATCTACTCAGACGAAGACAACGCGCCGGCCTTCGACGTGGCGGCTGAAGCGACCGTCGCGCCCTATACCGACACGCAGGCGCTCGAACATTTCGCGGCCAGCGCCGATGTGGTCACCTGCGAGTTCGAGAACGTGCCGGCCGCTTCGCTGGAAGCGGCGGGCCGCGCCGCAAAGGTCTTCCCGCCGCCGAAATCCTTCGCCGTGGCGCAGGACCGCCTTGCCGAGAAGGATTTCATCGCCGGGTTCAGCATTGGTGTTGCGCCTTATGCCGGCGTCGAGAGCCTCGACGATCTGCGTAGCGGGCTCGCGCGCGTGAAGCTGCCGGCGCTGATCAAGACGCGGCGGCTCGGCTATGACGGCAAGGGCCAGGCGCTGATCCGCGTCGCGCGCGATGCCGAAGACGCGTGGGCTGCGATCGGCCGCGTGCACGCCGTGCTCGAAGGCGTCGTGCTGTTCGAGCGCGAAGTCTCGGTGATCGCCGTGCGCGGGCAGGAGGGAACGCTTGGCTTTTACGACCCGGTGGAGAACGTGCACGAGAACGGCATCCTCGCCATGAGCCGCGTGCCCGCCGACATTTCCGCCAGCACCGCCTTCGAGGCGCGGCGCATCGCCGGCGCCATCGCCGAGGCGCTCGGGCACGTGGGCGTGATCGCTATCGAGATGTTCGAGCGCGCGGACGGCTCCCTCATCGTCAACGAGTTCGCCCCGCGCGTGCACAATTCCGGGCACTGGACGCTCGACGCCTGCGTGGTGAGCCAGTTCGAGAACCATGTGCGCGCGATCGCAGGCTGGCCGCTCGGCGACACCGCGCGCCACAGCGACGCGGTGATGACCAATTTGATCGGCGCCGATGTCGAGCAATGGCGCGCGCTCGCCGCCGAGCCCGGCACTGCGGTCCATCTCTACGGTAAGGCGGAGGCGCGGCCGGGTCGCAAGATGGGCCATTACACGCGGCTTTATCCGAAGCGCTGACGATGGGTGGTTCGAGGGCCGGCCGTCATCCTGAGGTGCGAGGGCGAAGCCCGAGTTTCGAAGGACGGCCGGCCACCTCACCATGACGAATCTGGAGACACGCGCCCACATCTGGACAAGGCGCGAACCTTCTGTTAGATCAGCCGCCGGATGCGGGACCTTGGCCGAGTTTCCGGTCGGGGTTTTATTTGGCCCCCGCTCCATTCCCAAAACCCAAGGCCAATCGGAGATCTCAGGCGCGTGCAAGTCGTCGTTCGCGATAACAATGTCGATCAGGCCCTCCGGGCGCTGAAGAAGAAAATGCAGCGCGAAGGCATCTTCCGCGAGATGAAGCTCCGTAACTATTACGAGAAGCCGTCGGAGAAGCGCGCCCGCGAGAAAGCCGAGGCCATTCGCCGCGCGCGCAAGCTCGCGCGCAAGAAGGCGCAGCGCGAAGGCGGTGGTGGTGTTGGCGGTGCCCGCGCCGCTGCCCCCAAGCCCCGCGGCCGGCGCTAGGCCTAACTCCCAAATTCAAAGTTGCTGTCAGGCCCGCGCTCGTCGCGGCCATCCACGCATTTTCTTCTCTGACGCCAAAACGTGCATGGCCGGGACAAGCCCGGCCCTGACCATCCAATTCTTGGATGGAACTTGCTACCGGCCCTCGACATTGGCCGCCGCAGCGGCCTCCACCCGACGGCCCGCCCGCGCCACGCGCCCGGGAACGACCGGCGCGGACTCCACAGCCTCGACAGGCTCCACGGTCTCGAGGCTCTCGAGGAACGCGCGGACCTTTGCCCACCCGCCCAGCTCGAACAGATCGCTGTGGCTGGCGCGCGGCACCACGACGAGGCTTTTGGGCTCGTTCGCCGCATGAAACACGTGTCGCGCCTGGTCGAGCGGGATGATGTTGTCGCGACCGCCATGGATGATGAACAGCGGCACATACACCTGCCCGATCCGGTCGATGGTGCGATATTGATCGACCATGATGATGCCGAGCGGGAAGCCGGGCCAAAGCAGCTTGCCCACATTGACGGTCGACGTGAATGGTGCTTCCAGAACCAGCGCCTGCACTTCGCGATGCAGTGAAAGCCGCGTCGCGACCGCAGTCCCGAGCGACTCGCCGTAAGCGATGATCTTCTGCGGGCTCACGCCCTGCGCGCGCACGCAGTCATAGGCAAGCAGCGCATCGGCCGAAATTTTCTTCTCGCTCGGCCGTCCGCCCGATCCACCGTAGCGGCGATAGTTGAGCATGAACACGCCGTAGCCGTCAGCGGCGATCGCGGCGATCTTGCCCGAGCGATACGACGCGTTGCCGGCATTGCCTGTGAAATAGAGAAGCGTCGGCTTGCCCTTGCGCGCCGGCAGATACCACGCGATCAGCGTGACGCCGCCTGTGCCTTTGAAGGTGACTTCCTGCACGTCCGGAAGGCCGACATCCTTCGGCGCAACCCTATTGCGGTCGGGGATGTAGACGAAATAGCGATGCATCAGTCGGCCGACGACGACGATGAGGGCGAAGATGCCGATCAGCGAGAGGATGAGGTTTAACATAGGTGCAGCAATTACCTTTGAGCCGTTGAGACAATCACACTTCGACTAGCCTATTCCCGGTGAACGTCGCCTGAATGACGCCGCTTCTGGGAAAAGGTTCTGATTCAACCTGCCGCCGCTAAGGATAACCAAACGCAACCCGGTCTTGCGACCGATTGCGCTTAAGGCGGGGACGGTACCGTCAGTACTCTCCTTTTTCTCGCGACAAGCCGCCGAACCGGCTTGCGGCCTCCCTGCCCAGGTTCGCACGGCCTGGCGGCTGCACCATCGCGCCATAGCCCTAACCGCATCGTCTACGCGCCGGGGCTAGGACGAAAGGTGGGGACGATTTGGCGCCGCACCAAGAGAAACCCGTTGCAAGGGTAAAGGTGCTGCGATGCAATCCTCGTGCCGGAGCACAAGCGAAGCGGGCGGGTTAAACAGGCATTGGAGCCACAATTGGGCAATTCCTCGTTGTCTTCGAGGCGATTAATCGCCTACAGCGACTTGGCGATTTCCTCGGTCATCTTCTTGGCGTCGCCCAGCACCATCATGGTGTTGTCGCGGTAGAAGAGCGGGTTGTCGATGCCGGCATAGCCCGACGCGAGCGAGCGCTTGTTAAACAGCACCGTCCCCGACTTCCACACTTCGAGCACCGGCATGCCGTAGATCGGCGACGTCGGATCATCCTCGGCCGCCGGGTTGGTCACGTCGTTCGCGCCGATCACATAGACCACGTCGGCCTGCGGAAAGTCGGAATTGATGTCCTCGAGCTCGAAAACTTCGTCGTAGGGCACGTTCGCCTCGGCGAGCAACACGTTCATGTGGCCAGGCATGCGGCCCGCCACCGGGTGGATGGCGTATTTTACCTCGACGCCAGCTTTCTTCAGCCCGTCGGCCATCTCGCGGAGCGCGTGCTGCGCCTGCGCCACCGCCATACCGTAGCCCGGCACGATGATCACGCGGCCGGCATTCTTCATGAGGAACGCCGCGTCTTCGGCAGAGCCGAGCTTCACCGGCTTTTGCTCCGCGCCGCCCGCCGGTCCCGCCACCTCGCCGCCGAACCCGCCAAGGATGACGCTGATGAAGGAGCGATTCATCCCCTTGCACATGATGTAGGAGAGGATCGCGCCCGATGAGCCGACCAGCGCGCCGGTGATGATCAGCGCCGTGTTGGCGAGCGTGAAGCCGATGCCGGCCGCGGCCCATCCCGAATAGGAGTTGAGCATGGAGATCACGACAGGCATGTCCGCGCCGCCGATCGGGATGATGATCAGCACGCCGAGCAGGAAAGAGAGCGCGACGATCGCCCAGAAATAGAACGCGGTCTGCTCGCGGCAGAACAGCACGACGCAAAGCACGAGCAACAGCGCGAGCGCGCTGTTGATGAGATGCCGCGCGGGCAAAAGGATCGGCTTGCCCGACATGCGGCCCGAGAGCTTGAGGAAGGCGATCACGGAGCCGGTGAAGGTGATGGCGCCGATGGCTGCGCCGAGCGACATCTCGATCAGGGTCGACGTCTTGATGGCGTCAGGCACGCCGATGCCGAAGGCTTCCGGCGCATAGAACGCAGCGGCGGCAACCAACACCGCGGCAATGCCGACCAGCGAGTGGAAACCCGCGACCAGCTCCGGCATCGCCGTCATGGGGATGCGCCGGGCGATCACGGCGCCGATCGCGCCGCCGACCGCAATGCCGCCAATGATCATCGCCCAGGTCAGTGCCGTCTGCGGCCTGGCCACGGCGAGCGTCGTGAGCACGGCAATCGCCATGCCGGCCATGCCGAGATAGTTTCCGCGCCGCGAGGTCTCGGGCGAAGACAGCCCGCGCAGTGCCAGGATGAACAGGACGCCCGAGGCGAGATAGAGCAGCGCGACGAGATCGGGGTTCATCACTTTTTCTTCTGATACATGGCGAGCATGCGCTGGGTGACGAGGAAGCCGCCGAAAATGTTGATGCTCGCCATGATCAGCGCGGCGAGGCCGAGCAGCTTGGCAAGCCAGTGGCCGGAGCCCGAGGCGGCGTCTGCCGTCTCGACCGCGACGGCGAGCAGCGCGCCGACCACGATCACCGAGGAGATCGCGTTCGTGACCGACATTAGCGGCGTGTGCAGGGCGGGCGTCACGCTCCACACCACGAAATAGCCGACGAACACGGCGAGCACGAAAATCGAGAATTGCGAGACGAAGTCGTGGCCCTGCTCTGCAACCGCTGCTTCTTGGGCGAACGCGCTGCCAGCGAGCGCGCAAATCGCAAGCACGGCAATTGCGAGCGCGGCAAGCGCGGCGCCTAGCCTCAGCCGCATCATGTCGTCTCTCCCTTCGGCGCGCGCTTGGCGCTCGCCTTCTTGGCCGGCGCTCTGGCGCCATTGCCCGCAGCGGGCTTCATGCCGAGCCGCTCGGCGATCGCTCCATTGACGATGGCGCCGTCGCGCACGATCAGCGTGCCCTTGACGAGCTCGTCGTCCCAATTGACGGCGAGCGTCTTCTTCTCCTTGTCGATCAGCGGATCGACGAAGGCTTGCAGGTTGCGCGCATAAAGGCTCGAGGCATTGACCGGCACAAGCCCCGGCAAATTGAGCTTTCCGAAAATGCGCACGCCGTTGTGCGTGACGATCTCGCCTGGCTTCGCCAGCTCAGCATTGCCCCCGCGCTCGACCGCAAGGTCGACGATGATGGAGCCGGGCTTCATGCTCTCGATCATCGCCTTGGAGATGAGCTTCGGCGCGGGGCGCCCGGGGATCAGCGCCGTGGTGATGACGATGTCCTGGTTCTTGACGTGCTCGGCTACGAGCTCGGCCTGCTTCTTCTTGTAGGCGTCGGACATCTCCTTCGCATAGCCGCCGGAGGTCTCCGCCTGCTTGAACTCCTCGTCCTCGACCGCGATGAACTTGGCGCCGAGCGAAGCCACCTGCTCCTTGACCGCCGGGCGCACATCCGTCGCGGTGATGATGGCGCCGAGACGCCGCGCCGTGGCGATCGCCTGGAGCCCCGCGACGCCCACGCCCATGACGAAGACTTTTGCGGCAGGCACGGTGCCCGCCGCCGTCATCATCATCGGCAGCGCGCGCTCGAAGGCGGCGGCCGCATCGACCACAGCCTTGTAACCTGCGAGGTTCGACTGCGAGGACAGCACGTCCATGGTCTGCGCGCGCGAGATGCGCGGCATCAGCTCCATGGCGAACAGCGAAATGCCCGTTTTGGCGAGCGCGTCGAGGCCTTCCGCATCGGAGAACGGGTCGACCATGCCGACCACGGCAGCGCCTTTCTTCATCGTCTTGGCGAGGCTGAGCTGCGGGCGGCGCACGGTCAGCACGACATCGGCGCCGCCGACAGCCTCCTCGTCGCTCTCGGCGATCTTGGCGCCGGCTGCGGCGTAGTCCGCGTCCGAGAAATGCGATCTCTGCCCCGCGCCAGACCGCACGGTGACCTCGGCGCCCGCCTTGACGAGCTTCTTCACCGTCTCGGGCGTAAGCCCAATACGCGGCTCGTCGTTTCCTTCGGCAGGTACGCCAATCGCGATCATCGAGGCTCCAAAGCTAGCCGCAATTCGCGCCGCTTGCATGCGTCCATGCAGGCTCGCAGCTGCTCATAAAGCGAGAAAGACCAGGCAGGAAGTCCGTGGGCGTCAGACCACGAACAAATAGAGGAACCCCAGGATAGCGACCACACCGATCGTGAGATAGATCGCCCCCTTGAGGAACAGGCCATAGGTCTTCTTGTGCTCGTGATAGTCCATCGCCGGATGGCATTCGGCCGGATCGATACGCATTGCGCTCCCCTCTGACGTTTGGTGTCGCTCGCCCCGCGCCATACCACAAAGCCCGCTTGCCGGGCAATAATGGGGCACTTGCCGGGGTCATACCCATCCCCGGCGGGAACAGGTCCGAAGGCCCCTTTGCCTACCCTACTCGGGCAGCGGCACGCCGGCTTGCGTGAAGGCCGCCCGCTGGCGCTCGGCAACCTCGGCGACGTCAGAGCCCACGATCGTGTCGTTGAACAGCCGGTAGTAGTTCAGTTCGGCGTCGAGATGCAGAAACACCCCGCCGAGCCCGATCGCCGCGCGGTCCATGAACACGAATTCGCGCGGCACTTTGACGGGCCCCTTCTCCTGCAAGCCTTGATGCACGCGGAAGGCCTCGCGCCGCCCATACATGGCGGGGTTCGTGTTGTCGGCGATGGTGCGCACCCGATCCTCGAGCATCGGCCCGTAGATGAATTTCGCCCAGATATTCAGAATGTCGATCAGCTCGTTGGAGAGGCCGGTGAAACCCCACGTCTCGTAGGCATGCACGACCAGCGCGCGGTCGTTGTGCAACAGCCCGCGATAGAGATCGACAACGCCCTGGATGAATTTCGGCGCGAAGCTGCGCATGCAGCCATAGTCGAGCAGGTTGACGCCGGCCGCCCTGCCCTCGCCGTCCTCGAACACGGTGTAGTTGCCGAGATGCGGATCGCCGTGGATTACGCCGTAATGGCTGAACGGATACCACCAAGCGCGGAACATCGCGCGCGCGATTCTGTTGCGCTCCTCGAGGGGGTGCGTCTTGTAGTCGAGCAGCCTCCGCCCATCGAGCCAGGTCATGGTGAGGAGCCGCGCGCTCGAAAGCTCCGGCAGCACCTCAGGAACACGGATCAGCGGATCGCCATCGAAGATGATGCCGTAGAGGCGCATGTGCTTGGCTTCGAGGCCGTAGTCGAGCTCCTCGCGAAGCCGCGCCGAGATCTCTTGTAGAATCTCCGAGGTCTCTACGGCGGGCCGCAGGCGGCGATGGATGGAGAACAGCACGCCGAGCTGCGCGAGGTCGGCTTCGACTGCCGACTGCATATCCGGATATTGCAGCTTCACGGCAAGCGCGCGGCCGTCACGGCTCGTCGCGCGATGCACCTGGCCGAGCGAAGCCGATGCCGCCGCCTCTCGCTCGAAGCTAGCGAACTTCCCTTCCCATTCGGGCCCAAGCTCGGCCGCCATGCGCCGCCTGACGAACGGCCAGCCCATCGGCGGGGCCTGGCTCTGCAACTGGCCGAGCTCAAGGGCGTATTCGGCCGGCAGCGCCTCCGGAATGGTGGCGAGAAGCTGCGCCACCTTCATGATCGGGCCTTTGAGGCCGCCGAGCGCCGCGGCGAGCGAAGCGGCCTCCTTGTCGCGCTCGGGATCCAGCCCGAACAGGCGCGTCGCGGCAATGCGCGCCGCAACGCCTCCCACATTGGCGCCGACCGCGGCATAGCGCCTCGCGCGGGCGGTGAGTCGGTTCTTCTCCTTATCGGGCGGACGGTCGTTCATGGGCTGGATGTCGGCATCGCTCTTGGCAGGCAAGGTCCTCCCTCATATAGGTGCGCGACCGATGATGCGCCCGCCGGTGAGGGTAGGGGCGCGGAAACAGCGGGCAGAGAGGCGGGGCACACCCATGATGTCTTGGTTAAGGTTGCTGGTCATCGCGGGACTCGTGTTCGGCTTCGTCATGACCGGGGTCTGCTCGTGAAGAAGGACGACACGACTGAGGTGTTCGCCAAGCACTGACCGGTGACTGCCGCTCACTCCCGCCCGAAATTGTCGAGCGCCTGGCGGTAGTCCTTGAGTGCCTTGCGCGCGACCTCGAGCTCCGCCTCGAGCGCGAGCGATGCCGGCGACTTCGGCCGGCTCGACTGCGCGGCAAGCAAGAGCAGCACAAGGATGACGATCGGCGTTAGAAAGTCGGTGAACAGGATTGGACCGGCATTCCCGGGCGCGAAATTGCCGGACTGCACAACATCCCGGATGTGGCCTATCCCCGCCCCGGCAAGAAAGCTCATGGCGACGATAAGAACGGCGACGCGCGCCTTGAAGCTAGAGAAAGCCGCGTAAACGCTAGCCAAACCCAGGCCGAGATTGGCGACACCGACCTCGTATTGGAATGGGCTCGGGGTCCAACCGATGGCCGCCGCCGACTGCTCGGGGAAGAACACATGGCCGAGAAAGGCCCACAGACTCATAACTCCAAGCGGAAGCAGGAACAAATAGCGCAGCAGCCGGTCGATGACGAAGTCCCGCCGGATCGGCCCAGGTTCACGCGCGATCGCGACCCCCGCAAAGGCGAGCGCCGCGACCCACAGCAGCAGCGGAACGAGCCAGGTCTGTAGCGTCACGTTCATGGCGATGCCCTAACGCTCAGGCCAGTTGTCTCGGATCCAGCGCGCGAGACTTTCCTCGCTCACCTCGCCAGCAGCGACTGCGAGCATGATAACCACCGCCTCGGTTTCAGGCACGAGGAAGTCGATATCGTTGAGACCGAGGAAGGTCACGATCGCCAGGAAGGCGATGCGCTTGTTGCCGTCGACGAAGGCGTGGTTCCGCGAGAGCCCAAAGCCATAGGCGGAAGCAAGCTCAGCGAGGTCGTCGCTGCCATAGGCGTATTTGTTCTGAGGCCGCGCAAGTGCGGACTCGAGCAACCCGTGATCGTGAATTCCTGGCGGCCCGCCGAAGGTTCGGAGCTGCTCGTCGTGAATGGCGATGACGAGATCCTTCGAGAGCCAAATGGGCTCGGTCACTTCGCCAGTTCGCGCAGCGCGTTCCGATAGGTGCGCATGGCTTTGCGCGCGATCTCCATTCCCTTCTCGAAGGTCGGGTCGTGCGGCACGAGCTTGATCCCGCCCTCCGCAAGCTCTGTTACAAAGAGGGTATCACCCTGCTTAAGCTCAAGCTTGGCCAGCAGTTCTTTCGGCAGGATCAGGCCAGTAGAATTTCCGATTTTCTTGATCTCGAGTTTCATGGCATCGCTCCGTTATACGGTCCGTATAACATAATTATACAAAACGTACAACTAGCCTTGTCATGGGCTTGTCCCGGCGGCCGGGCATGACGAACGCCAAGCGCTTGGAAAAGGCGAACTAGCTTTCCAGCGTTTCGAGCTCGTCGATCAGGCCGTCGATCACGCTCAAGCCCCGCTGCCAGAATTCCGGATCGCGGGCGTCGAGCCCGAACGGCTTGAGCAGCTCGGAATGGTGCTTGGTGCCGCCCGCCGCCAGCATGTCGAGATAGCGTTCGGCGAAGCCCTTCTCCGCCTTCTCGTAGACCGCATAGAGCGAGTTCACCAGGCAGTCGCCGAAGGCATAGGCGTAGACGTAGAACGGCGAGTGGATGAAATGCGGAATGTAGGCCCAGAAGGTCTCGTAGCCGGACCGCAAGTCGATGGCTGGGCCGAGGCTCTCGCGCTGCACCTCCATCCAGATCTCGCCGAGCCGGCCGCTTGTCAGCTCACCCTCGCGCCGCTCGGTGTGCACCGCGCGCTCGAAACTATAGAACGCGATCTGCCGCACAACGGTGTTGATCATGTCCTCGACCTTGGCGGCGAGCATCGCTTTGCGCTCGCGCTTTGACGGCGCCTGGTCGAGCAACGCGCGGAAGGTCAGCATCTCGCCGAACACGCTCGCCGTCTCGGCAAGGGTCAGCGGCGTCGGCGCCATCAGTGGCCCTTGCTTGTTGGCAAGCACCTGATGCACGCCATGGCCGAGCTCGTGCGCGAGCGTCATCACGTCGCGCGGCTTGCCCTGATAGTTGAGCAGGATATAGGGGTGCGCGCTCGGCACGGTCGGATGCGAGAAGGCGCCCGGCGACTTGCCCTCGCGCACTGGCGCATCGATCCAGCCTTTGGCGAAGAACTCGCCGGCGATGCCGGCCATGCGCGGCGAGAAATCGCCATAGGCGCGGAGCACGGTCTCGCGTGCATCGTCCCAACCGATCACGCGCTGCGGCTCCTCGGGCAGCGGCGCGTTGCGGTCCCAATGCGCGAGCTTCTTCGTGCCGAGCCATCCCGCCTTCATCGCGTAATAGCGGTGCGAGATACGCGGATAGGCGGCGCGCACGGACGAGACCAGCGCGTCCACCACCTCCTTCTCCACGCGGTTGGAGAGATGGCGCGCATCGGCGACGTCGGCGAAGCCGCGCCAGCGGTCGGAAATCTCCTTGTCCTTGGCGAGCGTGTTGGTGATCAGCGTGAAGAGCCGCAGATTCTCCTTGAACACTTTGGCGAGCGCTTCGGATGCGCGCCGTCGCTTGGTCCCGTCCTGGTCGAGCAGGCGGTTGAGCGTCGGCTCGAGGCTCAGCTTCTCGCCGTCGACGGAGAATCTCAGCGACGTCATGGTCTCGTTGAACAGGCGGTCCCAGGCGCCGCGCGCGGTCACCGCCTTCTCGTGGAAGAGCTGCTCGAGCTTGTCGTCGAGCTGGTAGGGCTTCTCCTTGCGGAGGTCTTCGATCCACGGCAAGAAATGCCCGAGCTCCGAATTCGCCATCGCCGCCTCGAGCGCCGCGTCGTCGAGCCGGTTCAGCTCGAGCCCGAAGAAGAGAAGCTTCGACGAGATCGCGGTGATCTTCTCCTGGATGTCGCCGTAGAATTTCTGCCACTTGGGGTCCGAAGTGTCGGCGGCGTAGAGCAGCCCCGCATAGGATACGATGCGGCCAAGCACGTCGTTGAGATGCTCGAACTCCCGCACGGCCCTGGCGAGCTCGGCACCGCCCTTGCCGCCGTCGAGAAGCGCGGCAAGCTTGCCGGCATAACGCGCCTGCATCGCGTCCGCGGCCTGCTCTGACTGGGCGAGGTCGGCCTTGAGCGTGGCAGCGTCCGGCGCCTCATAGAGATCGCCAAGCTTCCACTCCGGCAAGTTACCGAGCTTCTTCGCTTGCGCGGCGGCCCCGTTGCGGCGCTTCGTACTGGTCTTGCCCTTGGCGGCTCCCGCAGCCGGAGCCACCGGCCAGTCGGTCGTTCTCAATACCATCGGAAATCCTCGCTAGCCGCATATCCTGTCTAGTGTGGGAAGGCACGGCGAGCCAAGCAAGGCCCAAACGACCGCTTTTCGGCGGCCCTCACGCCACACCTCACCAAAATAGAACTCCGATAAAGGGGATATTTACCCTTCCGGTGCACGATTTTGGCACAGGTGCAGCTTGCTTCGGCCGTGTTCAGGCCGAGAAGCGGGCTCGTACCGAGTTCTGTCGCTGCGTCAAGTTGTGAGTGTTGCGTCCATGCCCAAGCGCGTCCTCGTGGTCGACGACGACCCGGCCCAACGTCGTATTCTCGAAGAGATCATCAAACGGTTCGGCTACGCCGTCGCCACCGCCGATAGCGGCGAGACGGCGCTCGCTGCGCTTAAGGCCGACGGGCCGGGCGACATCTCGCTCGTCCTCCTCGACCTCGTCATGCCCGGGACGAACGGCATGGAGGTGCTCTCGTCCATGCGCTCACTGCCGCGCAAGCCTCCGGTCATCGTGCAAACCGCGCATGGCTCGATCGATGCCGCAATCTCCGCGATGCGTGTGGGCGCCGTCGATTTCGTCGTGAAACCGCTGAGCCCCGAGCGGCTCGAAGTCTCCATCAAGAATGCGCTCAAGATCGAGGCGCTCGCCGGCGAGCTCGGCCGCATCAAAGCGCAAGCCAAAGGCGAGCTCGGCTTCGCTGACCTGATCGCCGGCAGCGAGGCGATGGCCCGCGTGATCGAGCTCGGCAAGCGGGCAGCAAATTCCGCGATCCCCGTGCTGATCGAAGGCGAATCGGGCGTCGGCAAAGAGCTGATCGCGCGCGCAATCCAGGGCGAAAGCGTCCGCGCCGGCAAGCCTTTCGTCACCGTCAATTGCGGCGCCATCCCGGAGAATCTCGTGGAGAGCATTCTGTTCGGCCACGAGAAGGGCTTTTTCACCGGCGCGAGCGAGAAGCGCATCGGCAAGTTCGTTGAAGCCGACCAGGGGACGCTCTTCCTCGACGAGATCGGCGAATTGCCGCTCGACGCGCAGGTGAAGCTGCTCCGCGCGCTTCAGGACGGCCAGATCGATCCGGTTGGCGCCAAGCAGACCGTCAAAGTCGATTTCCGCCTCATCTCGGCGACCAACCAGAATCTGATCGAGCTCGTGACCCAGGGCCGCTTCCGCGAGGACCTTTATTATCGGCTGAACGTGTGCCCGATCTGGGTCCCGCCTCTGCGCGAGCGCCTCGAAGATGTGCCGGAGCTGGTCCGCCATTTCATCGCGCGCTTCGACGCCGAGGAAGGCAAGCGCATCGATGGCATCGACCCGGATGCGAGCGCCATGCTCGGGCGCTACACTTGGCCCGGCAATATCCGCCAGCTCGAGAATGCCGTGTTCCGCGCCGTGGTCTTGGCCGATGCGCCGACGCTCACCGTGAACGAGTTCCCGCAGATCGCGGCGCATGTCGAGGGCTACGCGGTGACGGTGCCGCCGGCGCCCGCGCCCAAGGACCCCGTGCCCCGCATTGAGGGTCCCGTCATGCTCGGAGAGTCCGCCGATGCTCCGGCGACCATCCATCTCCCCCAGGCGAACGGAAAGGACGCGATCGGCATCTCTGCGTTGAGCGACTCCGGCGAGATCCGGTCGCTCGAAGCCGTCGAGGCCGACATGATCAGGCTCGCTTTCGGACGCTACCGCGGACGCATGACGGAGATCGCGAAGAGGCTCGGCATCGGCCGCTCGACGCTCTACCGCAAGATGCGCGAGATCGGGCTCGAAGCGCGCGCTAACTGATTGGTGCAGCACAAGCTTTGGCAGAAAAATCACACCGGGAGAAAAATGCGCCGCGTAACGAAGTTTTGGTTCCGGGGTGATATGGCCAGTACGGGGATCAGCCATTAGGTTTTTCGGACCTGCCGAACCGTGCCGATTCGGCTGGAGGGGATGAATATGCGGCCAATCCATCGTATCGCGTTGGCCCTGGCGCTTGCCGGGCCTCTGAGCGTGCCTGCCTTCGCCGTCGAGCCTGAAGCACCGAATGCGCTCGTCACCCGCGCTGAGGCCGTCCGCATCGCGGTCCAGAACCGCCTGTCGGCGAAATTCAAGGAAACGAGCAAGCACAAGACCGATGAGCAAGGCGCGCTTGTCGAATATTACGCCGTTCCTAACCAGAAGCTGCTCTGGGTCGACGAGAACGGCGTGACCGCGCGTGGCAAGTCCGTGCTGGACGAGATCAGGCAGGCCGACGATTACGGCCTCCGCGCCTCGGACTATGAGCTGCCCCACGTCGCGAGCTTCGATGCGAGCGCGGCGAACGCCCCGGAGTGGCTTGCCGACGCCGAGATCAAGATCAGCTTCGCCGTGCTCGATTACGCGTACGATGCGCGCGGGGGCCGGCTCGATCCGCAGCGCATTTCGCGCAATCTCGATCCCCAGCTCGCACTTCCCAACCCGACGCAAGTGATCGAGTTGATCGCCATCCGCTCAGAGCCCGCTGCCTATCTGCGCAGCTTCCAGCCCGACCAGCCGCAATTCGAAGCGCTTCGCCAGAGGCTGATCGAGCTGCGTGGCGGCAAGACGAGCCCCACGCCCGAGGCGAAGGTCGCCGTGAAGCTGCCCGAGGGCCCGGCCCTGAAATACGGCATCAGGCATCATCAGGTCGCGCTGCTCCGCGCCCTCCTCGAAGTGCAGTCCGTTGGGAGCGTCGACGAGGAGATGTTCGACGATACGGTGCTCGAGGCCGTGAAGCAGTTCCAGAGCGCGCACGGCTCTTACCCCGACGGCGTGGTCGGCCCAGGCACGCGGCGGCTCATGAACGAGCCGAACAAGCGCCAGGCCAAGGGCGGCGCGGCCAGCATTAGGACCGTCCTCCTCAACATGGAGCGCTGGCGCTGGCTGCCGCACGATCTCGGCGCCTTCTACGTCACCGTCAACATTCCCGAATTCGCGTTGCGCGTCGTCAAGGACGATGAGACGATCCACAACGCCCGCGTCATCGTCGGCAAGCCCAACACGCAGACCCCGGTCTTCTCGAACGAGATGCGGACCGTCGTGTTCGGTCCCTATTGGCATGTGCCGAACTCGATCAAGGTGGATGAGATCAGGCCCTATCTCCGCCAGGAAGCGTCATGGTTCTTCGGGGGCGGCGGCTGGAACACCACGGTCCTACAGCGCCATGGGCTGCGCGTCAGATATGGCGGCCGGGAAATCGATCCACGCTCGCTAGACTGGAACCGAATCGATATCCGCAGCCTGGAGCTGTATCAGCCGCCGGGACCCGGGAACGTGCTTGGCAAGGTGAAGTTCGTGTTCCCCAACAAGCACGACGTCTACATGCACGACACGAATCAGAAGCAGCTCTTCTCACGCGCGGTCCGGGCCGAGAGCCATGGCTGCGTGCGGGTCCAGAACCCCGACCAGCTCGCCGCGGCCATCTTGAGCCACGACCAGGGGTGGAGCCCAGCGCGCACGCTCTCGGCGATGGACGCCAGCTACGACTGGCAGATCCCGCTCAGGCAGAAAATCCCGGTCCACATCACCTATTTCACGGCCAAGGTTAATCCTGACGGCTCGGTCTCGACCTATGGGGATTTATACGGCTACGACGCCAGAATGGCCGCAGCGCTTGGACTTTAGGCCCTAAAAAGCTGGGGACATCCTGTTAACTTTGGTGCGAGATTCCTGGTCTCGTTAACCCGTTTGCCTTGCTTTCCCGCAATTTGGCTAATACTCTTACTTAACGCTCGGCATGGGACGGATGCTTGGCGCCGGTGCTCGGTCTGAGGGGACTTGGCACCCACGGGGAATGCCGGCTCTGCAATGCCGGTGAGGGAAGGCACAGGATGCGTATTCGGGGGATTGCCGCGCGCTGCGCCGTGCTTGGCGCCGGCTTTATGCTCTTAGCTTCCGCTTCTTCGTCGTTGATGCCGCAAGCGCGCGCGCTCGGCGAGACGCGCACGCTGACCATGTACAACATCCACACCAAAGAGACGGTGACCGTCACCTTCAAGCGCGACGGCAAGTATGACGATGATGGGCTCAAGAAGCTCAACACCTTCATGCGCGACTGGCGCGCCGAAGAAGAGACCAAGATGGATCCCCAGCTGATCGATCTCATCTGGACTCTGCATCGGGATCTCCGCTCTAGGGAGCCCATCCATCTCATCTCAGGATTTCGCAGCGCCAAGACCAATGCGAAGATGCGCCGGAAAGGTGGCGGACAGGCTAAGCGCAGCCAGCACATCCAGGGCAAGGCCGCCGACATCCACTTCCCCGACGTGCAGGTGAAGACGCTCCGCAATTCCGCTCTCGTGCGGGAGATCGGCGGCGTCGGCTACTACCCGACCTCGGGCATCCCCTTCGTGCATGTCGACACGGGCAATGTGCGCATGTGGCCGCGCATCCCGCGGCTTGAGCTTGCCGCGCTCTTCCCCGACGGCGACACGAAATATCTGCCGAAGGACGGGAAGCCGATCACCAAGACCGACTACAAGCTCGCGCTGGCCAAGGGGATGGTCCCGAGCAGGACCATGGTCGCCTCGGCCGAGCCCGGGTTGCTGAAGCCTTCGATCGAGGCCGAAGCCGAAGAGGCGCCGAAGCTGATCCTCGCCTCGTTCTCGCCGGAAACGATCCCTGCCGAGCTTAAGGTGACCCAAGATGCCAGGCAGCCGCCTCCGCCCGGTCGGCTCTTCGCCTATGCGAGCGCGGGCGGCGTGCCGTTTGCGCGGCCGAGCATCAAGCCAAAGACGACGGGCGGCGCGGCAGGCAATTTCCCGCTCTATCATGACGCCGAGGTTGTGAGCGCGCCCGAGGTCGACGACGATCATCCGGACGAGGCGAGCTACGTGCCGTTTGAAATCGCAACGCTGATGACGGACGAGTCGATCACCTACAGCCGCACTGTGGCGCCGCTCGTTCATCCCGCGCAGGGCAATCTCGATCACGTGTTCGAAGGTATGGAGCGCCCGAGCAACTTCCAGCTGCGCAAGACCTCAGGCTATACTGGGCTTGCCTCGGCGCAGCAGTTCTCGGGCCAGGCGGTGAAGAGCCTCTATGCCGAGATGGAGCCGGCGAAGTCCGCTCCGACCCGCCTTGCCAGCAAGCACTAATCTTAGCTGCTTCTAATCAGAACGCCATCGCTTGGGCTTCGTGCGACCGGTCGGCGTGTTCGGCGTGATGCGCTCGAGCCATCCGACCGCGAGCAGCAGCGCGAGCGACAGCGCAAGCGCGACGCCGGCAATGACCCAGGCGCCGAGCCCGCAGGCGATGCCGAGCGCGGCCGTCACCCAGACGGTCGCGGCCGTGGTCAGGCCCTCGACGGTCTTCGCTTCCCGGTCGCGCAGGATGACACCGGCGCCGATGAAGCTGATCCCGGCCATGATGCCCTGGATCGCGCCCTGCACCACGCGGCTCAGCGCGTCCGGATGGTCCGCGAGGTCCTTGACCTCGATGACCGCAAGCGAGGCCAGCGCCGCGCCGAGCGCGACCAGCCCGAGCGTGCGCATGCCGATCGGTTTGTCGGCCATGTCGCGATTGAGGCCGATGAGCATGCCGGCGGCCGCCGCCGCCCCGAGGCGCAGAACGATGTCGAGCGTGTGGAGGTCGCCGTTCAAGGTTTTACGCGGCTTCCGCCTCCGTAATTCCGAGCGCGTGCAAATAGGTGGAGAGCACCGCCTCGGCCTCGCGCCGCTTGTTCTCGTCCTGCTTGCGGATGCGGATCACCGATTTGAGCGCCTTGACGTCGAAGCCGTTGCCCTTGGCCTCGGCATAGACCTCGCGCAGATCGGCGGCGAGCGCCGCCTTCTCTTCCTCCAGCCGCTCGATGCGGGCGACAATGGCGCGGAGCTGGTCTTTGGCTGACGACTGTAGCGGCACGGCTGAACCCCCGGGCTTTCTTGCGATTCGATGACGGCGGAAAGCTTAGGGCGCGCCTTTCGGCCCCAGCAAGGCGCGGACTGAATTATCCCGCTTATCCAAAGGGGCTCAGCCGGCGGCACAAGCACCAGCGTGCCCGGAAACCTCGTTGTTGGAGCCGTGCAGCTCGATGGCATGCAGCGCCCCGCCCGTGCGCATCACCTGGGAGAGCGCGGTTGCCAACCGCCCGCCCCACTCCGCCTGGCCGTCCTCGGCGAGGATCAGGTCCTGCCGCACCTCGACCAGCGCATGCGCGAGCCCGCGCGAGGTGGCGTGGCGGTAGAGCGCGTCGCCCTTGAGCTGGCCTGAGTACGGCACGTTGTCGCCGACCTCGATGTCGGGAAAGGCCCGCAGAGCTTCTAGCAGCGGCAGCGCGAGCCGCGGGTCCTTGTCCCACAGCACCGACACATGCCAGGGCCGCGGCACGCCCTTCCAGGCTTGCGTGAAGCTGTGGACCGAGAGCACGACCGGCGGCTTGCCGGCAGAGATCCCCGCCTCGATCGCGCGGTCCACGGCGCGATGATAGGGCAGGTAGAAGCGGTTGACGCGGGCTTCGATCTCTTCCGCGCTGAGGCCGACATTGGCCGGCACGATGAGGCCATCGGAGAGCTGCATGATCAGCGTCGGGTCGTCTACCCCGCGATTGGGGTCGATGAGGAGGCGCGAAAAGCGCGTGAGCAGCGCTGGCGCCCCGAGCGCGTTGGCGAGATGCTCGGTCACCCCCGCGGCGCCGAGATCGTAGGCGATGTGGCGGTGTAGGTCTTCGGATCGCAAGCCTAGCGTTCCGTAGGCTTCGGGGAGCGTGTTCTCGGCATGATCGCAAAGGATCAGGATCCCGAGGCTCAAATCGCCTTCGATGCGCCGATAGGGCTTGGACCGCCCCTCCTCCGCCAACAAACCGTCCAGACTTTGCTCCACGCGAGGCCCACCGTTGCGCCAGTTTAACTTGCGCTCCGCCCTTTCACACGGCAAGAAAAAAGCTGAAAGATGGCCAAGGTTGCGACGCAATTGCCGGTGACTTTGCCGGCGCTTGCGGGACATCCGCTGATAAGCCCTCTCCGGCGCGGCCGATTCGGTGCTATCTTACGAAGCCTTAACTTTGTTCAACCGTACTAAGACGTTGATGCTCGCTGCGAATTCGACCGGCCCAGGCACGCGTGGTCTCGCCTCCCGCAGGGGATGGCGTTTTGGCCTTCTGCCCGCGCTCGCGCTTTTCTGCCTGCTTGGCCTCGGCATCGAGCAGGCCCGTGCCGACCTCAAGCTCTGCAACACGACCGCAAGCCGGGTCGGCGTCTCCATCGGCTACAAGGATGCCGAAGGTTGGGCCACCGAAGGCTGGTGGAACATCGCCTCCCACACCTGCGAGACCCTGCTCAAGGGCGTGCTCATCGGCCGCTTCTATTACATCAACGCCGTCGACTACGACCGGGGCGGCGAATGGGCCGGAACGCTCTTCATGTGTACCGACGACAAGTCCTTCACCATCCGCGACACCAAGGATTGCTCGAAGCGCGGCTATAAGCGCACCGGGTTCTTCGAGGTCGATACCGGCGAGGAGCGGGACTGGACCGTCCGTCTCACCGACCCTGAGGACGAAGCGAAGTCCCAATGAGGCGAAATCGCCGGGTCAAGATCGTCGCCACGCTCGGTCCTGCCTCCAACAACGAAGAGACGATGCGACGCCTGTTCCATGCGGGCGCGGACGTATTCCGCGTGAACATGAGCCACGCGACGCATGAGGGCTTGCGCGAGGCCCACGGC
Organism: uncultured Alphaproteobacteria bacterium; assembly: GCA_963821255.1. Taxonomy (GTDB): domain Bacteria; phylum Pseudomonadota; class Alphaproteobacteria; order Rhizobiales; family Methyloligellaceae; genus Methyloceanibacter. The sequence goes on from CAWGCX010000014.1 coordinate 239,924, forward strand.
ATCGTGCGCAAGCTTGAGATCGAGGCCTCGCGCCCGATCGGCATCCTCGTAGACCTGCAAGGGCCGAAGCTCCGCATCGGCAAGTTCGACTCGGGCGCGATCAGGCTGACCGAAGGCGACATTTTGAGCTTCGTCCGCCGCGAGGCGATCGGCGGGCTTGGCCGCGTGCAACTCCCGCATCCGGAGATCTTCGAAGCCGTCAAGCAGGGCCATACGCTCTTGATCGACGACGGCAAGTTCAGGCTGCGCGTGGTCGAGGCGAGCGACGTGCGCATCGATGCAGAAGTCATGACGAGCGGCGTGCTCGGCAGCCGCAAGGGCATCAGCCTGCCCGACACCGTGCTGCCCTTGCGCGCGCTGACCGACAAGGACCGCGCCGATGTCGATTTCGCGCTGTCGCTCGGCGTGTCCTGGATCGCGCTCTCTTTCGTGCAGCGCGCCGAGGACGTCGCCGAAGCGAAGAAGCTCGCGCGCGGCCGCGCCAACGTCATGGCCAAGATCGAGAAGCCCTCGGCGCTGGGCGACCTCAAGAACATCATCGAGATCGCCGACGGCATCATGGTGGCGCGCGGCGATCTCGGCGTCGAGCTGCCGGTGGAGAAGGTGCCGGGCTTCCAGAAACAGATCATCCGCGCGGCGCGCAACGCCGGCAAGCCGGTGGTCATCGCCACGCAGATGCTGGAATCGATGATCTATTCGCCCGCGCCGACCCGCGCCGAGGTCTCCGACGTCGCGACCGCCGTGTTCGAAGGCGCCGATGCGGTGATGCTCTCCGCCGAGTCGGCGGTCGGCAAATATCCGGTCGCGGCCGTGGAGACCATGGACAGCGTCGCCATCGAGGTGGAACGCGACCCGCTCTACGAGACGATCATCCACGCTCAGCGCATCGACCCGCAAGCGACCGGCGCCGACGCCATCTCCGCAGCCGCCCGCACTATAGCCGAGACGCTGAATCTCGCGGCAATCGTCTGCTACACGGCCTCGGGTGCCACCGCGTTGCGCGCCGCGCGCGAGCGGCCCTCCCAGCCGATCATCGCGCTGACTCCCATTCCCACCACGGGGCGCAAGCTCGCGCTGGTCTGGGGACAGCATTGCGTGCTGACCGACGATCCGAGCGACCTCGACGACATGGTCGTCAAGGCGTGCCGCATCGCCGACAGGGAAGGCTTCGCAAAGCCGGGCGACAGCGTGATCATCTCGGCCGGCGTCCCGCTCGGGAAATCCGGCGCGACCAACATGCTGCGCATCGCGGTCGTCGGCGAAGACAGCTTCGAAGGCGTCTAGCTAAAGCTCCTGGCCCTCGACCTCGCGCTCCAGCAGCTCTACCTCGCGCTTTGCCTGCTCGAGGAACGGATTCACTGCGACCGCCTTGCGGAAGGTGGCAAGCGCCTCCTTCCTCTCGCCAAGCTCGAACTGCGCGATGCCGAGATCGTTGAGCGCTTTGTAGTGCTTCGGATCGAGTTCGATCGCGCGCTTAAGGTCCGGCACCGCGCGTTTATGGTCGCGCTGCTCGAACGCCATCCGCGCCCGCATGTAGTAGGCCTCGGCGACGTCGGGTGCGACGTCGACCGTCGCGTCGAGAATCTTGAGCGCGAGCTCCGGATCGTTCTCCTTGATGAGGCGCTCGGCGCGGCTCATCAGCAAATTGGCGGTATCGCTCTCGGATGTCCGCCAGACCTGCTCGATCGTTTTCATCAGCGCCCGCGCCGCGCCGATGTCGGGCGCCGCGGTCAGGCGCTCATAAAGCTGCGCGAGTAGCGTTGCCCGATCCACGGGCTGCGGCGCCGGGGTCTCGGCCTTGTCGCCGCCGAGCCGGTCCTGCTTGGTCTCTCCCGCGGAATGCGGCTGCGGCGCGATCTCGTCGCGCGGACCGATCTCGTCCTCGGGGCTGAATTCGAGATCGAGCCCGGGCTCCTCAGATTCCTCTACGGGTGCATCGAACGGCGGCAGGTCGGTTTCGGCCTGGGCGAGGCGCAAGCCAGAGGCGGTGTCGGAGGCCTCGGCGCGCGGCGCGCAAACAAGCAGCAGCGTCAGGATAGCAAGAGGCAGACGGAACTTCGCCCTTCCGCCCATAGGCCTAGCCCTGGCGCGCTTTGTAGCGCCGGTTGGTCTTGTTGATGACGTAGAGACGCCCGCGGCGGCGCACCACGCGGTTGTTGCGATGGCGCTTGCGGAGCGCGCGGAGCGAATTCTTGATCTTCATGGCAAAAGCATCCATCGCTTGCGGGAATTGGAGTGGCGGCGCATCGCCCAAGGCAACGGCCGCGAACCGGCCGGACCATAGAAAGGGCGGCCTCCCCTGTCAACGGATGCGGAAGCTCAAAGGTGGGCAACGGCCGAAGCCGTTGCCCACGCCGCGCGGCCTAGTCCTCTTTGACCTTATTTTTCACCTTGTACTCCTTGTCGAGATACACGTCGTATTGGCCGTCCTTGCACATGACGTCGTCGGCCTCGTAGCCGGAACCTTCGGCCTCAATGGCGGTGTCCTCGACCGAACACTCCATGGCCTTAATCGTCGTCTGGACGCCCAGGATCTGCTCTTCGGTCAGCGCCTCTTTGGCCGCATAGGCGGTGGTGGTGGCGAATACGAGCGCACACGCTGCAATGATGATTCTCTGCTTCTCCTCCGACCTTGGGGTGGGGCTGACATGGAACGATGCCCGCTGTTGGCTGCGGGCACGCTACGCTAGGGCGTTGATAAAACATTCCGGATCGGACACAAATTTCCGCGCAATTTCCACGAACGGGTTGACAGCCGGATGAACGTTCCTCATACTTAACCATATGGTTAAGTATGAGGCTCAGACGCTCGATCGCACCTTCGCGGCCCTCGCGGACCCCACGCGGCGGGCGCTGCTCGCGCAACTCGACCAGCGTGAAAGCGTTTCAATCAGCGAGCTTGCCAGGCCGTTTCCCGTGTCCTTGCCCGCGATCATGAAGCATCTCGACGTGCTGTCGGATGCCGGCCTGATCGAAAGGAACAAGACGGGCCGGACCGTGTCCTGCCGTCTCGTGGCCACACCGATGCACGAAGCTGTCGGCTGGCTCAACCGCTATCAGCGCTTCTGGTCGGAGCGGCTCGACCGGCTTGCAGCTTTTCTTGAGGAGGAGCAGTCATGTCCATCGAAACCGGCGTCCTCATCGAACCGAGCCTCACCCTCAAACGGCGGCTCAAAGCTGCCCCGCACGAGGTCTACGCCGCATGGACGGACCCCAAGAAAATCGTGAAATGGTTCGGCCCCGACGCGGGGCCGGTCGAACACTCCGAGACCGATGTCAGGACCGGCGGCCGCTATGCCGTCGCGTTCCGCACGCTCGACGGCGAAAAGCACCACGTCAGCGGCACCTACAAGGAAGTGGTGCCGAACGAGAAGCTCGTCTTCACTTGGCAGTGGATCACGATGCCCGAGCGCCAGTCGCTCGTGACCGTGCTGATCAAGCCCGACGGCACGGGCTCGCTGCTGACCCTAATGCACGAGAAGTTCTTCGACGAGAAGGCGCGCGACGGCCACCTCTATGGCTGGACCGGATGCCTCGACAAGCTCGTCGTCTACATGGCCGAGCAGGAGGCGGCGTGACATGGCAAAGACCGAAACCCTCTCATCCGCGCACGACGATGCTGCGTGTCCCGACGTGGCGCACGGCACGTTCTGCTGGAACGAACTGATGACGCGCGACGTGGAGCGCGCCAAGCGCTTCTATGCCGAGACTATCGGTTGGACCTTCGCGCCGAACGCCATGCCCGACGGGAGAAGCTATTGGGTGGCGTCCGAGGCCGGCAGGCCGGTCGCCGGCATCTTCCCCATCGATGCGCCCGAGTTCGACGGCGTGCCGGAAAGCTGGATGGCCTATCTCGCCGTCGACGACCTCGACGCGCGCGTCGAGAAGGCGGTGAAGGCCGGCGCGCGCCTGATCAAGCCGATCTTCGACGTGCCTTGCGTCGGGCGCATCGCCATCCTCATGGAGCCTGGCGGCGCCGGGATTGGCTGGATGACGCCCGCCGCCCCCACAGCCGCGTAAAGAGGAGTTCCCCCATGCTTCCCTCCCGCAACACCGATGCCCTCCCCAAGATCGTCTCGCAGGCCGAATGGGAGGCCGCGCGCGCCGCGCTTCTCGTCAAGGAGAAGCAGCTCACCAAGGCCCATGACGCGCTCGCGGCTGAACGCCGCCATTTGCCGATGGTGCTGATCGACAAGCCCTACAGTTTCGAGGGTCCGGATGGCAAGGTGACGTTGCTCGACCTGTTCGACGGCCGCAAGCAGCTCCTGCTCTATCATTTCATGTTCGGGCCCAACAGCGACGTGGGTTGCGACGGCTGCTCGATGGTCGCCGATCACCTCCCCCATCTTGCGCATCTCAATGCGCGCGACGTGTCAGTGGCTTTCGTCTCGCGCGCCCCACGCAAAAAGCTCGAAGTCTACAAAAAGCGCATGGGCTGGACCTTCCCTTGGTTCTCTTCCTTCGGGACCGACTTCAGCTACGATCTCGGCGTCGGCCCGAAAGAGCCGCGTCCGGGTGAATATCAAGACGGTGAGGAGCACGGATGGAGCGTGTTCCTGCGCGACGGCGACAAAGTCTACCGCACCTACTTCACCACGCAGCGTGGCGGGGAGCTGCTCGGCACCACCTTTGGCTTTCTCGACATCACCCCCTATGGCCGGCAGGAGACTTGGGAGGATTCGCCGAAAGGCTGGCCGCAGGGCAAACCCTACGAATGGTGGCGCCGCCACGACGAGTATGACGATGCGGCCAAAGCGAAAGCTTGCTGCGGCGCCGAGAAAGGCGCCGACGCCGCCTAATCGTTCACACGTTGATAGGAGCAAGCCATGCCGACTGCCGCCCAGAAGATCACGCCTTGCCTGTGGTTCGACACCGAGGCTGAGGACGCCGCGAAGTTCTATTGCTCGGTGCTCAAGGTCTCGCGCATCACCAATATCAGCCGCTACGGCAACGAGGGCGAGGACATCACCGGCAAGGAGCCGGGTACCGTCATGGTCGCCGCCTTTGAGCTCAACGGACAGCCTTTCGTCGCATTGAACGGCGGGCCGCAGTTCAAGTTCAGCGAGGCGATCTCCTTCCAGATCCACTGCAAGACGCAGGATGAGATCGACCACTATTGGAGCAAGCTCAGCGAAGGCGGCCAAGAAGGTCCGTGCGGCTGGCTGGCTCTCCTGGCAGGTGGTGCCGACCGTGCTCACGGAGATGCTGTCGCGCGGCGAGCCCAAGAAGGCCGAACGCGTCACCAAGGCCTTCATGCAAATGAAGAAATTCGACATCGCCGCGCTCGAGCGCGCTTATGCGGGCGCGCCGTAGCGGCAGACGGAGCAGCATCGTGAACGACATCAAGGCGAAGCCGGGCGCCCCCGAGCCGGCGGGCTTCGAGTTCTTCATCCGGCGGGAATTCGATGCGCCGCTCGACCGCATGTGGCGTGCCTGGTCTGACCCCGAGCGCATGTCGCATTGGTGGGGCCCGAAAGGCTCGAAGACCGAAGTGGTCAAGCTCGATTTCCGTCCCGGCGGCATCTGTCACTACCGCATGGACTTCGAAGGCCAGACGATGTGGGGCAAGCTGCGTTATCGCGAGATCGAGCCCAAGAAGCGCCTTGTCTTTATTGTTTCGTTCTCCGACGAGAACGAGGGCATCACGGTGCATCCGATGAACCCGGGCTGGCCGCGACAGATCTTGTCGACGATCACCTTCTCCGAGAAGGACGGCAAGACCACCGTCACGGTCCGCTGGGTGCCCTATGAGGCGACCGATCCAGAGCGCGAGGTGTTCGAGGTCGGGCGCGACGCAATGCAGGCCGGCTGGACCGGGACGCTCGATCGGCTCGAAACCGATCTCGCAACAGCGTAGAACGCGAAGGACCAGCGATGCAGATTTACGCCTATCTCACCTTCGAAGGCGATTGCGAGGAAGCCATGCGGCATTACGCCAAGGTGCTTGGAGGCAAGATCGTCGCCATGCGGCCGCACGAAGGCACCCCGGCGGCGGACTATGTGCCGCCCGATTGGCGCGCCAAGATCCTGCATGCGCGCCTGCATGTCGGCGACGCCGTGCTGATGGCCTCCGATTCACCGCCTGGAATGCAGGAGAAGATGCAGGGCATCTCCGTCGCGCTGGTTCTTGAGGACCCTGACGAGGCCGAGCGCATCTTCAATGCCTTCGCCGAAGGCGGCACGGTGACCATGCCGCTCACCGAGACGTTCTGGGCCAAGAAATTCGGCATGCTGACCGACCGGTTCGGCACGCCCTGGATGATCAACTGCGAACTGCCGAGTGAAGCACAAAGTTAGGAGGACGCCATGAAAGCCGACGTGCAGAAGGAACATCTCTGGCTGCAGAAGCTGATAGGCGACTGGACCTTCGAGGCCGAGTGCATGACGGGGCCCGATCAACCCCCGACCAAGACCCGCAGCAGCAACACGGCGCGCTCGCTTGGTGGGCTCTGGACGCTCGTCGAAGGTGAAGGCGAGAGCCCCGACGGCACCGTGGTCAAAAGCATCATCACGCTCGGCTACGACCCGGCCGAGCAGCGCTTCGTCGGCTCGTTCATCGCCTCGTGCATGACGCATCTTTGGACCTATGGCGGCAAGCTCGACGAAACCGGGAACGTGTTGACGCTCGACACCGAGGGCCCGAACTTCTCGGGCGACGGGTCGATGAGCAAGTATCAGGACATCGTCGAGATAGTCGATGACAACCACTGGATCCTCCGCTCGTGCGCGCTTGGCGAGGACGGCAAGTGGGTCCAGTTCATGGAGGGGCATTACCGCCGCGTGTGACCTAGCCCGGCGCGCATCAGGAGGACAATCAATGGCCTATGTCGACGGTTTCATCGTGCCTGTGCCGAAGAAGAATGTGGAGGCCTATCGCCGCCTGGCGCGCAAGGCCGGCAAGATCTGGCGCGAGCTCGGCGCGCTCGAGTTCAAGGAATGCGTCGCCGACGACGTGAAGGTCGGCAAGTGGACCTCCTTCCCGCGCAGCGTCAAGCGCAAGCCGAACGAGACGGTGATGTTCTCCTATATCGTCTACAAGTCGCGGCGCGATCGCGACAAGATCAACGCCAAGGTCATGAAGGACCCGCGGCTTGCCAAGATGATGGAGGGGGACATGCCCTTCGACGCGAAGCGCATGATCTATGGCGGCTTCAAGGTGCTCGTCGACGCCTAGAATTCGTCATTCCGGCGCAAGCCGGAATCCAGAGCGACTGGCACAGAGGTGGCGATTCTGGATGCCGGCTTTCGCCGGTATGACGGGACCTAACCCGGCGGCCAAGCGTAGTCGTCGGCGCGGCCGGATTTCGGCTTGAGCTGCTCGCCCTTGATGAGCACCCGGTAATAGGGGCGTTGCGACAGCGGGAGCCGCGGCCGTGACGAGGTCAGCGACACATCGGTGGTCACCGACAGGGTCGCAACGGCGGTCAAGCCACCGGGAAGCGCGTTGGTGATCGTTTCGGCGTCCTGCATGCCCGACGCCCCCGCGCCCGCGGCGCTCTGCGCCGCGGCCTTGAGCGAGGAGTCCGAGATCGCGGGCCGAACCACGCTCACGTCCCCGACCTGGATCTCCTGCAGAGGCGTTGCCGGCGCCGGCTGATCCTCCCCCTGCCCGCTCGCTGCACCCGCCTCTCCGGCCGCCGGCGGGGCAGCTGGGCTCGGTGACGGCGTGGCCGGCGTTTCCGCCGTGGGCGCCTGTCTTGCGGGGGCGCTTGCGCCGGCGAGCTTCGCCTGCTCCTCCTCGCTCCCGGCCAGGGGAACGTTGCGCTCCTGCTTGGCGGCATTGAGGTCCTTGCGCAGGTCCTTCTCGACATAGTGCGCGAGCTTGACGTTGCCGCGCATGGTGAAATGCATCCCATCATCGGCCCGCATGCGCCGCGCCTGCCCGTCGAGGTCCGGACCGTAAGGGCTGAAGCGGCCGCCTTCATCGGCGAAGCCGTTCCACACATCGACGAACTTGGCGCCGTTGATGAACGCCTTCTCGCGGAACACTTCGTTCAACACCTCGGCGTCTTCCGTCTGCCCCGGGCTCCGCATGATCGGCAGGCCGACCCAATACGTCGCGATCTTGGCCGCGCGAAGCTGCTTGATGAAGTCCTCCACGCGTTTTCCGTACACCTCGCGCCAGGCCTCGGTGCCGACCTTGTGCCAAGTGCCGTCCTTCTTGGCCGCCTGGGCGTCATTGGCACCGAACATCACGACGGCGACCTGGTAGTTCTCGGTCTTGAGCATCTTGGCGAGCTCGGTATGCGTGTCGTCGCGAAACAAGCTCCCATTCCCCTTGGAGCGGTTGACGAATTCGAGCGTGGTGTCGGACTCCATGGCGCGATACATCCCCGACCACAGGCCCTCGCCGAGCGAATCGCCGAGCACGACGATCCGGTAGCGGTCGCCGGCGGGAAATGCGTCGATATAGCTGCGCCGGACGTCAGAGCCTTGCGCGAGCGCTTGCGACGCCGCGAGCACGAGCAGGGCACCGATCACGGGCAACGCGCCGAGCCGCGCTGCCGCCCGGTTCAGACGAGGATATGGCGCACGAAAGGACATGATCTTCCGATTCAAGCAGCCTAGCCCTCGGCGCGCAAGGCCTTGAGGATGGTCAGCGTCGGGTAGCCGTCTACGGGTAAGTTCTTGTTGCGCTGGTAAGTTTTCACCGCTTCGAGCGTCATCGGCCCGATCACCCCGTCAGGCTCCCCTTCCAGAAGCCCGCGCACCACGAGAAGCTGTTGCAGCTCCTTGCGCTGGTCGAGCGAGAGGCGGTTCTCGTCGGTCGGCCAGGCCTGCACGAACGGCCCTCCCCCGCGCAGCCGGTCGGACAAATGGCCGACCGCGAGCGCATAGGAGTTCGACTGATTGTAGCGGAGGATCGAGCGGAAATTGTTGAGGACCAAAAACGCCGGCCCATTATTTCCTTCCGGCGCAAACAGTCCTGCCTTGTCGCCAGGCCGCGGATAGGGCTTGCCGTCCACCCGCACGAAGCCTGCCTTCTGCCACTCGGCAAGCGACCGCAGCTTCTTCTCGCTGACGCCTTTCGCATTGAAGCCCTTGGGCACCCTCACCTCGTAGCCCCAGGCGGCTCCCGGCTGCCAATTCGAAACTTTCAGATAGCTCGCGGTGGAGGCGAGCGCGTCGGGCACGTTGCCCCAGATGTCGCGTTTGCCATCGCCGTCATGGTCGACGGCATAGGCCGAATAGGTGGTGGGGATGAACTGGGTGTGCCCCATGGCGCCGGCCCAGGAGCCGTTCATCGCCTCGTAGTTGATATCGCCTCGCTGCAGGATCTTCAGCGCGGAGACGAATTGAGGACGCGCGAATTTCGACTTGGTGCCCGAGCAGATCAGCGTCGCGAGCGATTGGATCACGTTCATGTCGCCGGGCTGGGTGCCGTAATTCGACTCCATCCCCCACACGGCGACGAGGACATGCCGGTCGACCCCGTATTTCGCCTCGAGCTTGTCGAGCAGCTCCTTGTTGTCCGCCAGCATCTGCTTGCCGGTCTCGAGCCGCTTATCGGAGACGGCGCGGTCGATATATTCGCCGACCGGCCGCTTATATTCGGGCTGGAAGGTCGCCTGCTCGATCACCTTCGGGTTGTGGGTGAGCCCTTGCGTGGCGCGGTCGAACGTTTCGCGCTTCACGCCGGCCGCCTTGGCTGAGGGCCACAAGCCCTGCACGCAGGCCTGGAATTTATCGGCGCGGGCGGCCTGAGGCTGGCAGAGAACCAGCGCGGCGGCCGCGGTGAGGGTCAAAAGCGTGGGTTTTCGGACGATTTGCATTGGCGGGAATTTACCAAGGGCCGCGGGCAAAACCTAGGCCGGAACCTGTTGGGATACCAGTCCAGATACCCTCGTCATGCCCGGCCGAAGTGCCGGGCATCCACGAATTGGGCAAGCGGTAAGGAGAAATTCGTGGATGGCCGGGACAAGCCCGGCCATGATGAAGTTCTTTAGCGCGCGCGTCTCACTAATTCTGGGCGGCTTTCAACACGCGGTCGATCAGCGCGCTGCTCGGATAGCAGGTGAGCGGCAAACCGAGCCTCTGCTCTTCCTTGCCTATCGTGCGGCGCGTCTTGAAGCCGGAAAGCCCGTCGACTTTGCCGACATCATGCCCCTGCGCGACCATGATCTCCTGGAAGCGCTGGATGCGGTTGCGTGCGAAGCGCCCGACCGGCTGCCATTTGCCCACGAAGTCGACCGGCGCGCCGCCGATCATGTCGGCCACGTGGCCCACGAAAATCGCGTAGACGTCGGAGTTGTTGTAGAGCTTCAGCACCGAGAAATTGTTGGTGGCGAGAAAGGCCGGGCCTTTCATCCCCGCGGGCAGGACGAGGAAGGTCTGGTCGTTGAGGCGCGCCTCGGGGAAAGCGCGATCCTTCACGCGCGCCACGCCGAGCGCCATCCAGTCCGAGATCGGGCGCGCGAGGTCCGGTCCTTGCTGCGTGCAGTCGAAGCCTTTGGGCAGCGTCACCTCATAGGCCCAGGTCTGCGCCCCGTCCCAGCCCTGGCTGTGCAGCGAATTGCCAGCGGAGGCGAGCGCGTCAGGCACGGAGTTCCAGATATCGCGCCTGCCGTCGCCGTCGTGATCGACGGCATGTTCCTCGAAATCGCCCGGCAGGAACTGTGTGTAGCCCATGGCGCCCGCCCAGGAGCTCTTCATCTCCGCGCGCTTGGCGTGACCTAACTCGATGATTTTCAGCGCGCCGATGAGCTCCGGCCGGAACTCGTCCGGACGCCGGCCCATGAAGGCTTGCGTGGCAATAGCCGTAAGCGCGTCATGCGGCAGGTCAGCCTGGCCGAACCCCGTCTCGCGCCCCCAGATCGAGACGATGATGCTCGCCGGCACCTGATAGCGCTTCTGGATGGCGGTAAGCTCGGGAGCGTATTGCTTCATCTTGGCGCGACCGGTAGCCGCAAGCGATGTGAGCGCAGACTTGCCGAAATAGTGCTCCGGGATGTCGAACTCCGCCTGATGCATGGGCTTCGGCACGAGCGATTGTGGAAGCGCGGGGCCTCCGGGTGCGGCCGGGTTCGGCAGCACGAGATGCGGCAAGGACCAGTCGAGCTTCACGGTCTTCAGCTCTCTGTCGAAGGTCTTGCGCGAGATGCCGGCCGCTTCCGCCTCGGGCCACAGATCCTGCAGCCATTTGGCGAAGCGCTGCTCGACCGCGCGCTTATAGGCCACGACCGCAGGGTCGGCCTGCGCGTTCGCGCGAGGCGCTTCGGCAGAAACCGCAAGCGCGACACAGAGAGCCGAAAGCCAAGCAGCGACTGCCCGCATAGGAAACCCCGTCGAACCACGATTCGAGCGGGCGCGATTGTGGCGGGGGCTTGCGGCGCTGAAAAGGCAAAAAAGGCGGGACTTCGCGACTACGAGGCGGCGCGAAAATCGACGAGCCGCTTCTCCCAGGCAAGCGCATGGCCCACGATGGTGTCGAGATCGGCAAGGCGCGGCTTCCAGCCGAGCACTTTCTCGATACGCTTTGGCCCCGCGACTAGCGCGGCCGGATCGCCAGGCCTGCGCGGCACCTCGCGCACCGCGAAGTCGCTGCCCGAGATCCGCTTCACCGCGGAGACCACCTCGCGCACCGAGAAGCCGTGGCCGTAGCCGCAGTTCAACACCTCGCTTATCCCCCCTGCCCTGAGATAGCGCAGCGCGTCGAGATGCGCGCGGACGAGGTCGCTGACATGGATATAGTCGCGGATGCAGGTGCCGTCCTCGGTCGGATAATCCGTGCCGAACACTTCGAGATACGGCCTCTGCCCGAGCGCGGTCTCCGATGCGACCTTGATGAGATGCGTGGCGCGGGGCGTCGACTGGCCGCTGCGGCCGAGCGGGTCGGCACCCGCGACGTTGAAATAGCGCAAGGCCACATAGCGGAGGTCCGTCGCGACCGCCGTGTCGCGCAGCATGATCTCGGTCATGAGCTTTGAGCTGCCGTAGGGCGAGATCGGCAGGAGGCGCGCCTCCTCGGTGACCGGGTTCACCTCCGGCATGCCGTAGACGGCGGCCGTCGAGGAGAAGATGAAATGCGGGATTTTGACCTCGACCGCCGCCGCGATCAGGGTCCGCGACTTGCAGGTATTGTTGAGATAATAGCCGAGCGGATCGGCGATCAACTCCGGCACCACGATCGATCCGGCAAAATGGATGATCGACTCGATCGGATAGCGCAGGAACAGGCGCCGCAGGAGATCGCGGTCCCCGACATCGCCTTCGACGAATATGGCCTCGTCCGGCACCGCCCAGCGAAAGCCGGTCGAGAGATTGTCGAGCACGACCACCTTCTCGCCCGCGTCGAGCAGGTCGAGCACCATGTGGCTGCCGATGAAGCCTGCACCGCCTGTGACCAGGACCGTCATGTTCGACCTTGCGCGCGCCTTGCGAAATTCATCGCTTGCTATCGGAAAGATGTTGAGGGACTTCTAACCCGGTCCGCGCCCCGCGCCCACGCCTATCTTAACTTTAACGGGAGATCAGATGGCTGCTCGCGTCCGCAAGGCCGTGTTTCCGGTGGCTGGGCTTGGCACCCGCTTCCTGCCCGCCACCAAGGCCATGCCGAAAGAGATGCTGACGGTTGTCGACCGCCCGCTCATTCAGCACGTGGTCGACGAAGCGCGCGAAGCGGGGATCGAGCATTTCATCTTCGTCACCGGCCGCAACAAGGGCGCAATCGAGGATCATTTCGACCGGGCATTCGAGCTCGAGCAGGTGCTCGCCGAACGCGGCAAGACGCAAGAGCTCGAAGCGCTGCTCCGCGACCTGCCGCCTGCCGGCAGCACGAGTTTCGTCCGCCAGCAGGAGCCGCTTGGCCTCGGCCACGCGGTGTGGTGCGCGCGCGAGCTTGTCGGCAACGAGCCCTTCGCGCTTCTCCTGCCCGACGTTCTGGTCAAGACCGAGGGCAAGACCTGCCTCGCGCAGATGCTCGACGCTTACGCGCAGCTCGGCGGCAACATCATCGCGGTCGATCCGGTGCCTGACGATCAGGTGCAGAGCTATGGCGTGGTCGCGACAGGCGAAGGCAACGGCACGGTGTTCCCGATAACCGGCATGGTGGAGAAGCCCAAGGCCGGCACTGCGCCGTCGAACCTTGCCATCCTCGGCCGCTATATCCTGCAGCCCGAGATCTTCGGCTATCTGTCGGAGCAAGAGAAGGGCGCCGGCGGCGAGATCCAGCTGACCGATGCGATGATCGCGCTTCTGGTCAAACGCCTGCCCTTCTATGCCGTGAAAACCGAGGGCCGCGTCTTCGATTGCGGTCAGAAGGCGGGCTTTCTCGCCGCCAACATCGCTTACGCCCTCGACCGGCCCGATTTGCGCGCCACGCTCAGCGCCGAATTGAAGAAGCTCGTTTGAGGTAGCGCCGGACGCGCACCCCGAGGCGCACCTCGTTCTCGGTGAAATAGCTCGCTGCGATCGTCGAGGTGAAGGCTGTGTGCTCGAAGCGCCCGTACACCGAAAAGTACTCGTTGAAATAAAACTCCGCCGTCACGCCTTCCTTGATACCGCTCGTCCAGCTGCGATGTATAAGTGCCTCTAAGCTTGATTTCCCGCTCAGGTAATCGTTGACGTCCTGCGAAGGGGATGGGGCCGAGATCGTCCGCGCCGGAAAGGTCGCTCATAGTCGCTATCGGCCATCGAGCCCGCGAGATCGAGGATCAAATGGTTGAACCGATGCTGCGCGGTGGCGGCGATATGCTGCTCCTGGAGACTGGTTTGCACGCCAGGCCTGTGCCGAAAATGGGCGGGCCTGGACCTGACGGCGCCACAATCCGTGCTAGAATCGAGGCGCCAAGACGGGGGAGCAGATGCCGGCCGGCCTCAAGCACGACCTTTCGCTGCAAGACTGCCCAGAGCGAAGCCATCCTTTCCGCGACGCGAACCCTTCAGCTCGAGACCGAGGGCTTGAATGCGCTGAAGGCGGCGCTCGCAAGCGAGCTGATCGGGAGCTTCGCCGAGGCGGTCCAGTCCTTACGGGCCTGCCGCGGCCGGGTGATCGTCACCGGGATGGGCAAGAGCGGCCATGTCGGGCTGAAGGTCGCGGCGACGCTTTCCTCCACCGGCACGCCCGCGTATTTCGTGCATCCAAGCGAGGCGAGCCACGGCGACCTCGGCATGATCACCCGCGACGACGCGATCCTCGCCTTCTCCTGGTCCGGAGAGACCGTCGAGCTCGTCCAATATCGTCTCCTACTCGCGGCGCTTTGCCGTGCCCCTGATCGCGGTGACGTCCAACCCGCAATCCACGCTCGCCCAGGCCGCCGAGATCGTGCTCGCGCTGCCGCAGGCGAAGGAAGCCTGCCCGCACGGGCTCGCGCCCACCACCTCGACCATCATGCAGCTTGCGCTCGGCGACTGCCTCGCGCTCGCACTGCTCGAAAGCAAGGGCTTCACTGCGATCGACTTCAAGGCGCTGCATCCTGGCGGCCAGCTCGGCGCGCGGCTGAAATTCGTGGGCGACCTGATGCATAAAGGCGACCGCCTGCCGCTCGCGCCGAGCCGACGCGGCCATGGCCGAGGCCATCGTGGTGATGACCGAGAAGGCGCTTGGCTGCCTCGGCGTCGATCGATGGAGGCGGCATGCTCAGGCGGCATCATCACCGACGGCGATCTCAGGCGTCATATGGGCGACGGGCTGCTCGCGCGCTGCGCCGCCGACATCATGACGCCGGGGCCCAAGACCGTTGCCCCCGATCTTCTGGCGAGCGCCGCGCTCGAGATGATCAACGCCTCGAGCATCACGGCCCTGTTCGTGGTCGAGGACGGGCGCCCGGTCGGCGTCATCCACATCCACGACCTGCTGCGCGCAGGCGTCGCCTGACAGGCTCGCCTGACCCTCCCCTTTTGGCTTGATTGAACCTATATGAGCGCCATGAACAAACAGTCCAACAAGCGGGATTCCCTGCTGACCAGCGAAGACCGGCTCGATATGTCAGCCGCCAAGGCCAGCTACGGCTCGATGCCGTCCTGGCAGCGGCTTGCGATCTGGTTCGTGCTCGGCGCGATCCTGCTCGGTATTCTCGGCGACCTGCTGCTGTAGGCTCGCCTCCGCCGCGGCCTCATCCCTCCCGCGAGGGGAGGGCGACGCGCCCGAACGAGCGAAGCGAGATCGTTCGGCGCGTCGGGTGGGGCGAAGGGTCCAAAGTTTGTCAGCAGCGCGGAGCGTCAGCTCCCCACCCCGGCGCGCGAGCGCGCCGGACTTCCCCCACGAGGGGGAGGTATAGGGCAGTCCTTAAGCGACCACCCGTTCCTTCTCGACCGCGCGGTCTTTGGCGACCGCCCGCTCCTTCTCGACAACCTGCAGACGCTTGATCCGCGAGAAAGAGCGCCCGGCATTGGGCATGGCCCCGTTGGGACCCTTGGCCTGGCCAAGAGCGCTCGCCAGCGCCTCGAAGTGATAGTGCATCGCCACCTTGATGGTATAGACAAACAGGATATGCGGCTCGCGCCAGCGCGCGCGCGGCGACGCGCTTGAGCTGCTCCTTGTAGCGTGACCGCAGCGTCTCGTCCTCGACCTGCCGGAGGAGACGCGAGGCAACGACGCTAGACTTGACATAATTCAGCAGGCAGCGCTTGGCCCAGGCCAGCCGGTGGCTCTTCCAATACGGCAGCTGGTGCATCGTGTATTTGAAATTGCGGTCGATGAAGAGTGCGTCCAGCCGCTCGAAATAGGCCTCGGCTGTATAGGAGGTTTGCATCACCTCGACGAAGCCCTGGCTTAGCTGCTCGCGCGACATGCCGAGCGGAATGACATTGGTGCCGTAGCGGTCGACCGCCTCGTCGTCGTTGAGCCGGCCTTCTTTCTTCAGCCGTCGTAAAGAGCGGCGTGGTCGGGATCGCATGCAGCATGCCGATCAGTGCGGCGGAGATGCGCGCCTCCGAGAGGAAGCCCGGCATTACCTGGAAGATCGTCGGATCGTCGTGGTCGAAGCCGACGATCATGCCGCACCAGACGTCGATGCCGTGCTGCTGGACGCGGTGCACGCGCTCGAGCAGCGTGCCGGCGTTCGGCCGCACGTTCTGCAGCTTCTTGGTTTCCCTGAGCGAGTCCTCGTTCGGGGTCTCGATGCCGATGAACACGCTCTGGAAACCGGCAAGACCCATTAGCTGCATCAGCTCATCGTCCTCGGCCAGGTCGAGCGAGGCCTCGGTGAACAGCACGAGCGGGTATTCGTTCGCCTGCTGCCAGCCGATGATGTCGCGCAGCACCGGCTTGATCGCTTTCTTGTTGCCGATCAGGTTGTCGTCAACGACGAACACGATCTTGAGCCCGGCTCTAAGGAATGCTTCGAGCTCGGCGATGACCTGCTCGCTCGTCTTGAGCCGGGGCTTGCTGCCGAACGTGACGATGATGTCGCAGAACTCGCAGGTGAACGGGCAGCCGCGGGAGATCTGCATGCTGCCGAACATGTAGCGGTCGGCTTTGAGCAGCTCGACGCGCGGCAGCGGCAAGGTGGTGACGTCGGTCTTATCCGTCTGCTCGTAGCGGCGCTTATGCGTCCCGTTCTCCCAGTCGCGCAGGAATTGCGGCCAGGTCTCGTCGGCCTCGCCCACGAACAGCACATCGGCCAGATCTTCGAGCTGCTCGGGCTCGACCGTGGCCATCGGACCGCCCACGGCGACCATGACGCCGCGCGACTTGACCTCCTCGATGATCTCGCCCATGCGCCGTCCCTGGATGCTCATGCCCGTCAGGCAGACGAGGTCGGCCTCGCGAGACTTGGTCGAAGTCGATGTCCTCGACATTCTCGTCGACCAGCGTCACGTCGTGATGATCGGGCACAAGCGCGGCAAGCAAAGCGAGGCACGCAACCGGCAGGTTGGCACGCTTGCCTAGAAAGCTCATGCAGTTCTCCATGCCCCAGAAGGACACGTCGAAGCGAGGATTGATGATGACGATACTGGCCATTGGTCCCTTCCTGCTGAGCGGCAACAAGATTAACGACGGATGGGTCGCCAATGTGGCAACGCCCCCGCCTTTTGGGGTAAGCACCGCGCGATCCTATTTTGTTCGCATCCTGTGCTTAACGGCTAACACGATCATGACGGAATTCACGCTGCGCAAAGGACGGCGCTACCGGGCGACCATCGCCCTGAGCTGGCTCGAGCGGCTCGCGAGCAACGCTACGATCGCGGCTCCGTTGCGCGAAGCCGGGTTCGCGGAAGTGAGCGTCTCGGGTGGAGGCGCGACGCGGCACGCGACGGCGCTCTGGCCGCTCGACGAC
This sequence comes from uncultured Alphaproteobacteria bacterium, assembly GCA_963821255.1. Lineage (GTDB taxonomy): Bacteria > Pseudomonadota > Alphaproteobacteria > Rhizobiales > Methyloligellaceae > Methyloceanibacter. Next base: position 257,143 of record CAWGCX010000014.1, read on the forward strand.
AAGACCGCCGAGGTGCCGCCTCAGGTCGTGGAGATCGTCGAGCTTGACGCTTAGGCTCGACCGGCGCGGCGACTATGCCGGCACGACCTTGAGCAGCGTGCCGTCGGCGCCGACCACCGTGATGCGCGTGCCTCGCGGCAGCTCGGGTCCCTCGACGCGCCAGACCGTATCGCCGGTCTTGATGCTGCCGCGCCCATTGACGATCGGGTCGAGCAGATCGAAGGACTGTCCGACGAGCTGGATCGCCCGCTCATTGAGCAGCGGCCGCTCGCTTTCCGATGGATTGCGCGTCAGATATTTGTTGGCGAGCAGCGCCGAGACGAGCGAGAGCCCGCCGAACGACAGGATCTGCCACTGCCAGCCGATGTCGTAGCGGAACACGATGAGCCCGGTGATTGCCGCGGCCACGCCGAACCACATCAGGAAGATGCCGGGCGACACGAGCTCGAGCACGAACAGGATGGCGGCCAGGATCATCCAGAACCAAGGGCCGAGCGCCGCAATCGTTTCCATCTGAGTTGCGAGCCTCCTAGACGGTAGGAACCGCGCCGCCGGGCCGCACGCGCTGCGTCTCGCGCGGCTTCGAGTCGCCGGGCGTGGCGGAGTTGCCACCACCGGCGAACGCCTCGCGCGCGATCTCGCCGACGCCGGCAATCGCGCCGATCACCGACGAGGATTCGAGCGGCAGGATCAGCACCTTCTGGTTCTTCGCCTCGGCCAGCGCCTTCAGCGCGCCGATATAGTTGTTGGCGACGAAGTAGTTGATGGCCTGGACGCTGCCGGAGGCAATCGCGGTGCTGACCATCGTGGTCGCCTTGGCTTCGGCCTCGGCCTCGCGCTCGCGCGCCTCCGCGTCGCGATAAGCAGCCTCGCGGCGGCCTTCGGCGGCGAGGATCTGCGCCTGCTTGGCGCCCTCGGCACTCAGGATGGCCGCCTGCCGCTCGCCCTCCGCCACCAGGATCGCCGCGCGCTTGTCGCGCTCAGCTTTCATCTGCCGCGCCATCGAGTCGACCAGGTCGCGCGGCGGCTCGATGTCCTTGATCTCGATACGAGTGACCTTGACGCCCCAATTATGCGTGGCGTCATCGACCACCTTGAGCAGGCGATGGTTGATCTCGTCGCGCTGCGAAAGCAGCTCGTCAAGGTCCATCGAGCCCATCACCGTGCGGATATTGGTCATGGTGAGGTTGAGGATGGCGACGTTGAGGTTGCTCACCTCGTAGCTCGCCTGCGCGGCGTCGAGCACCTGGAAGAAGACCACGCCGTCGACCCGCACCATGGCGTTGTCGCGGGTGATGACCTCCTGGCTCGGCACGTCTACCACCTGCTCCATCACGTTCATCTTCCGGCCGACCCGGTCGATGAAGGGGATGATGAGGGTAAGGCCTGGGCGCAGCGTGCGCGTATAGCGGCCGAAGCGCTCGACGGTGTAGTTGTAGCCCTGCGGCACGATCTTGACCGCGGAGAGAATGAGCAGGACGATGAGGACGAAGAGGGAAAGGACGAAGATATCGAAGCCGAACATTGGCACCCCTCCCGAAGGTGTCTTCCCGAAGGTGTCTTGGCTAGACCGGGTTCTTGTTCACTTTAGTCTGCTAGCCATATTTCCGGCGACAGATAAATGGTGCAGCCGGCCCCGAATGTAAGGGCCGCTGATGCCATCTCCGAAGATACCTAACGCGGCAGAAGCGCCGCGATGTCGGCAGCGGCGGCTTCAGCCGCCGCGTCGGCCGCTGGCCCCCACCTCTTGTCGAGCGAGCCCTTCCGGACGTCCCGCATCTGGCGCACCACGCCGAGCTGCTGACCGTCCGGGTCGAGCACCACCCAGACGATGGTGACGCTCTCCTTGCCCTTGGATGATGGCGCGACGCGAACCGTGCCCTGCACCTCGTAGACATTGGCCTGGAAGGCGCTTGCCGGCGCGAGCCCGATGGACGCGAGCTTGCGGCTGAGCGAAGCGGCGAGTGCCTCCTCGCCGTCGCCAGGCGCCCCCGCCACCGTCACATAGGCGTAGCGTTCCTCGGCCGACGCCGCGAGCGCCGCCATCAAGAGCAGGCAAGACGCTGCGATATAGGGCGCTAGTCGGATCACGCCTGCCTCTGACACTCCCTCGGTGTCATCGCCCGGCTTGACCGGGCGATCCATAGTCACCGATCTAGGTTACTGGATGCCCGCCTTCGCGGGCATGACAATAAGACCCTGACCCAACACGATAGGCGTCACGCCCAGCCCTGAAGCTCCCGCTCGATCAGATGCACGAGCACGGCGATCCCGCCCGCGCTGTCGTTGAGGCACGGGATGTAGGCGAAGCGCTCGCCGCCATGCTCGAGGAAGATCTCCCTGTTCTCGTCGGCGATCTCTTCGAGCGTCTCGACGCAATCGGCGGCGAAGCCCGGCGTGACGATGGCGATGGACTTGACACCGTCGCGCGCCAGAGCCTCCACCGTCTTGTCGGTATAAGGCTTGATCCATTCGGCGCGCCCGAAGCGCGATTGGAAGGTGAGCTTGAGCTTGGCGCCAAGCTCGGGGCCGAGCGCCGCGCGCAGCGCCTCTGTCGTCTGCACGCATTGCGCCTGGTAGGGATCGCCCTTGTCGACATAGTCCTGCGGCAGGCCGTGGAACGAGGCGAGGATCGCCTCGGGCGCGAAGTCGAGCCCGGCGAGATGCGTCCTGATCGAGTCGGCAAGCGCCTCGATATAGACGGGATCGGCAGGGTATGGTGGAACGGTGCGAAGCGCGGGCTGCGCGCGCAGCTTGGTCAGCGCCTCGAACACCTTGTCGTTGGCGGTCGCCGTCGTCGCCGCGGCATATTGCGGATAGAGCGGGAAGGAGACGATGCGGTCGCAACCTTGCGCCACGAGCGCATCGATGCGCTCGTGAATAGACGGGTTGCCGTAGCGCATCGCCCAATCGACCACGATTCCGGGCCGCCCCGCGAATGCCGCTGCCACCTTCTCGGCCTGGGCGCGGGTGATGGTGCGGAGCGGCGACTCGTCGAGCGCCTCGTTCCAGATCGAGCGGTATTTCGCCCCGCTCGAGACCGGACGCTTCACCAGCACCACGCCGTTCAGGATCGCCCACCAGAGCGCGCGGTTCGTCTCGATCACGCGGCGGTCGGAGAGGAATTCCTTCAGGTAGCGCCGCATCGGCCAATAGGTCGTGGCGTCGGGCGTGCCGAGATTGATGAGCAGCACCCCGATCTTGCCGGTGCCGGCTGGCGCAGGCTTCGCTTCGAAATCCTTGGCGCGCGGGCTCTTGTTCATGACGCCTAGATAGAGGATTGCGAGCGCGCCGCCTAGACTGCGGCTGGGGTCGATTGCTGGGCGCGCAAGCGGCCCCTGCCCGATCTTATTGGTAGCTGACTGACAGCTCCCGCTGCAGGTCGGCATTTCCAGGTTCGGCGAAGCCGGGCTTCTCGCGGATGGCAAGGCCTTTTTGGTAGGCGGCCATTCCCCCCTGCAACCTTGCCAGTGCAAGGTGGCTTGAGTGCTCTTACCGGCATGTCCGCTAAGTGCCAAAAACTGAAGTTTTGATTGGAAAGGATCCACCAACCCCGCCCGAGTACGGAATGGTCTAGTGTCCCGTTTGATCGCCTGATCTCATCGGGCAATTTCCTCCAGCGTTAGACCGCGTGTTTCGTTGCCCAGGATCCAGACTGCCGCTGCAGCAACGACAAATGACCCGGCACCGAGGGCAAATACACCGGGCTGGCCCAAATAGGGCAGCACAACGCCCACAGCGTAGGGTCCGATCAACGCACCTACCCGGCCGATCGCCGAAGCACAGCCGGCACCGGTCGCGCGTGCCCGCGTCGGATAGAGCTCCGGCGTATAGGCATAGAGAACAGCCCACATTCCAAACAGGAAGAACTGCATGCCGAGGCCAAAAGTGATCAGCTGTGTCAGTGATCCTGCATGGCCATAAAGATAGGCGCAGACCGCACTACCAAGTAGCATGAGCACGCAGGTCGGTTTGCGTCCCCACGCCTCGACAAGCCACGCCGCCGTGGCAAAGCCAGGCAGACCAGCCAGCGAGATCAGGAGTGTATACGTAACCGATTTCGTAACCGTATGGCCGGACGCCTGCAGCAGTGCCCCAAGCCACGTGGTGAGACCGTAGTAGCCCAACAGGGCAAAGAACCAGACCGTCCAGATCATCAGTGTGCGACGTGCAAGATCGGAGCTCCACAGCTCGAAGAGCGGAAAGCTATTCTTCGCACCGTTGGCAAGGGGTCGGATTGGGTTGGTGCGCGGCGTCGGTAGCTCCGCGCCGCCTATGCGCCTTTTCACTTTAGTCTCGATCTCCCCCATAACTTTTTCGGCATCGACTGACCGACCGCGCTCAGCCAACCAACGCGGTGATTCCGGCACATAACGGCGAATGACGAATACGAAAAGTGCTGGAATGGCCTGCAGCAGGAACACGCCACGCCAGCCCCAATATGGCAAGATCACAAGGCTGAGCAGGCCGGCGGTAATAAACCCGATGGGCCAAAAGCCCTCTAGAATGGCGATGTAGCGGCCCCGCTGAAGAGCTGGGATTATCTCGCACACGATGGCTAGCGCTACCGGGAATTCCATCCCCATGCCAAAGCCTAAGAGCAATCGCGCATAACCGAGCGACTGGGGGTCCGGCGCATAGGAGCACCAGAGGCTGCCGAGGCCCCAAAAGATCACACTGATCTGGAACACAACTTTGCGGCCGAAACGGTCGGCGGCAATGCCAGCTATACTCGCGCCGAAGAACATCCCGATGAAGCTCATGCTGGAGAGCAAACCAGCATCGCGGGTAGAGAGGCTGAATTCCTCTCGAATCGATCCGAGAACGAAGGTGAGCGAGGCAAGATCGACCGAGTCGAATAGCCATGCCATCGCTACGATCGCGAAAATGCAATGTTGATAGGAGGTCAGCGGCAGTCGCTCCAACCGCGCGACGATGCGGTCGCTGGTATTGGTCAGGCCATTACCAGTTGGGGGATCTCCAGGTGCCCCGATGACGTCTTGCGCTTGCATGGCGAGGCCTCCCAACTGGCGGCACCGGCTTATCGTTTCGCAGATGAGCGGTCGGCTAACTCTATCCTCCAAACCCATCCGCGGCCTCAGAGACCCAGCCTGCTGTCTATCGCCCAGAGGCTCGCAATCGTGGCCTCCATGTCTCCTCGCGGGCAATCTCTGACAGCAGAAGTCGTATTCCCTCGCTCCGTTCGCTTCACAAATTAGCGTGATTAGTCCCCCGGACGTTGGCCCCAGCAGGCATGAAGAAGCCCGGTCATAAACCAGAATGATGGGTCCGCCAGGGGGGCCGAGAGTACCTTGTATCCCTTTTCCTGCGCTGCTGTCAGACTGCCGGCGCTTTGCTCGCATGCACGGATGCCTTCTAGGGTCTCGCACCACCATCGCGCCCACGAGCTACCGCCGCGTACTACCTCGGTATTCGCCTCATGCCGAATGTTCTCCAAACCGCAATGCTCGAATAACACCGGCAGCTTGCGTCCGAAGACGGGATCGTACCCCCGAGATGCCCACCATTCGCCACCTTCCCACACGGCGTCATACTTGGTGGAGAGCGGATGAGAAGGATCTACGGGTAAAACCATACCCCAGTCCCCATCCTCATCGACGAGCCATCCGCCTGGTCGCAAACACTCGACCATGCGGCGGATAGCGGTCTCCTGTTTGCCCGCAAGCCAGAACAGCAGCAAACGTGAGCAAACTAAGTCGAATGAGCCGGGGACCAGCGCGTCCAGCGGGTCATCGAGCATGTTGTGCTGGTGCACTTCGAGGTTCGTAAGGTTAAGGCTTTTCAGATAACTGACATCGATGTCTGTCGCCACCACATGGCCCCTGTCGCCGACCCGTTCGGCGAGCCAGACGGCCATCGAGCCTCGGCCTGCCCCGACCTCAAGGCATCGCCAACCAGGCTGAACCAAGGAACGCCGCTGGCGAGAGAGCGGGTCGAAGATGCGTTCCAAGAGAGCCAACCGTTCGTCTTCAGCCTCTTGGCGACCTCTTGCTGCCAGTCGGTAACCCGGGTCGAAATCGAAAGGCTCCTCGCTTTGCATCGTGTTTCAGTGCCTCACAAGTGCTGACTCTGGAAGGCTATGGCGCTTGGCTTAGTCCTCTATTCGCAGGCCATTATGACCAACATAGCGGGTCCGCTTCGAACGAAGAGCCTCAGCATCTTCCAGGATCTGTGTGTGGTCGAAGGCGAGCTTGTGCTTGCGCCAGTCATAGACGTACTCGGCGCCCACGGCATCCGAGCCCGCGCGCGGTTTGGCTGCATCACTCAACTGCGTGAGATAAACCACGCTCACCGTATGCCCGCGCGGGTCGCGCGTGGGATCGGAATATACGCCGACGAGGCGCAGCGCGCCGGCCTCAAGGCCCGTCTCTTCGAGAAGCTCGCGGCGGCACGCGGCCTCGACCGTCTCGCCGATCTCGGCGAAGCCCCCAGGTAGCGCATAGGCGCCCTTGAACGGCTCGTTCTTGCGCCGGATCAAGAGCACGCGGCCCTCGGGATCGAACACGACGCAATCGACCGTCAGCGCGGGCGTTGTCGGGAGTGACATGGGTGCGATACCTCACCATTCTTCGTCATGCCCGGCCGAAGTGAAGTTGCGCCGACCAGCTACCCCCGCGGCTGCGGGACGATGCGGATATAGGGCCGCGGCGCCTTCCAGCCGTCGGGATAGATCTTCTTCGCCTCATCGTCGGACACGGAACCGGCGATGATCACGTCGCCGCCCTCGGTCCAGTTCGCCGGCGTCGCCACGCGATGCTTGGCGGTGAGCTGCAGCGAGTCGATCACCCGCAGCACCTCGTCGAAATTGCGGCCCGTGGTCATCGGGTAGACCAGGATCAGCTTGATCTTCTTGTCCGGTCCGATGACGAACACGTTGCGCACGGTCTGGTTGTCGGCGGGGGTGCGACCGTCGCACGTGCCTTCGAGGTCTTTGGGCAGCATGCCGTAGAGCTTCGAGATCGCAAGCGTCGTGTCGCCGATCATCGGAAAGTTCGGCGCGGTGCCTTGCGTCTCCTTGATGTCTTCCGCCCATTTCGCGTGCGAGGTGACCGGATCGACGCTGAGCCCGATGATCTTGACCCCGCGTCTGTCGAATTCCGGCTTGATCCGCGCCATGTAGCCGAGCTCGGTGGTGCAGACCGGCGTGAAATCCTTCGGATGCGAGAACAGCACGCCCCAGGACTCGCCGAGCCACTCGTGGAAGCGGATGCGGCCTTCCGTGGTGTCGGCCTCGAAATCGGGGGCGATGTCGCCTAGCTGGAGCGCCATGTTACTCCTCCTTTGTCAGTGGGGGAGATCACGGGGTCCCGCCCGGCCTCCCATGCATGCACCGAGACTTAGGATATGGGGTCGTCCCGCTACAATCGCGTGCGGCAAAAAGAAATAGCATACCCGGCTGCGGCGCAAGCGCAGCATCGATATCCCTTCGTGAGTTGCTCATTTAGACGGCTTCATACCTCCCCTTGTGGGGGAGGTCCGACGGCGCGCAAAGCGGGCGGCGGGTGGGGGGCAGCCATCGCGCGCTGCGCCCCACCCTCGCGGGAGGGAAAAGGAGAGGGGTAGGCTAAGCCACGGCGCGGCGCTCGTGCCGCTAATCTTGGCGGAAAAGGCTTCGAGGTCGTCCGGATTGCGGCCAGTGATCAAACCCTGGTCGACCACCAAACGCGGGAGCCGATCGATGGTTGCGGTGCACAAAAAACGGCCAGGGGGAGGCCCGCCTGGCCGTTAGCTTGCAAGCCTTGTGGGACTAGCCGCGGATCAACTCGTCGGCCGTCTTCTTCTGCTCGTTGTTGAGCGCGTCATAGAGCGGCTTGACTGCGTTCGTCTTGGCGCGAAGCGCTTCGAGCTTCGCCTCGAGCAACTCGGCACGGGCGTCGAGGCGCTCGGGCAGAGGCGGCCGCTCTTTGCTCTCGCCCTTCTCCTTCGCGTCCTTCCACTTCGCCTTCTTCGCCTCACAACGCTCCTGCATCGACGTTGCGTTATCCTTGGCGACCGTCGCGAAGTCCTCCCAGAGCTTCTCCTGCTCGGGGGTGATCTTGAGCTCGGTCTTCAGGAAGGCGAGGCGTCCGTCGATGTGCTTCGCCATGCCGCACATCCATTTGCCGCCGTGATGGCCGCCTCTATGGCCGCGCCAATCGCCGTGCATGGAGGCTTTGTGCATCATGCCGTGATGGCGCGGGCCGCCCCATTGATGGGCCTGCACGCTGCCGATGACCGCAGCGACCGCGACAATGGCGGCAGCGGCCGCCACGATTTTAGTCTTCGTCATGGTTTACTCCCAGTTCGCGTTCGGCACCCTGTCGCGATCATGCCAAAGCTTTGCAGTGCGCGGGCGAGAAACTGCGCTGGATTGCCGAAATTTAATCTTGGCTAATCAGAACGGCCGCGCGGGTCCGAGCGAGGCGAGGAACAGGGTCGCGCCGAACAGGACGATGACGAGCGCGCCGCCGATGGCGCAGAGGCTCCAAACCGTTTCGGTCCACGCTGCGTTCCCGCCTCCGAGCATCAGCACGAGCTTTTGCCAAGGAGGCGCCAGTAGGACAGCTCCACTCCGCGAGGGGAGCGACCTTCACCGCCTCGCAAGTCGCGCCCCCCAAGGCTGAAGGCTCGTTCGGCGGCCTGTTCTCTTGGGTGGCTGAGAAGCAGCGCGGCTTCCAGCGCGAGCTTGCCGAGAGCGTCAAGCGGGCCACGCCGAAGCGCCTTGCCGCCGCGGGAGGCATCCGCAGGAGGCAAAAACGAGGCCGGGCCCCCAAGGGGCCCGGCACAGGTTTGAACTCGTTGAGTTCGGCTTGGACCTTACTTGAGCTCGCCGGCGAACAGCCCGTTCAAGGCGCCACTGACCGCGTCGATACCGACCAGGATGGCCACGCCGATGCCGGCTGCGATCAGGCCATACTCGATGGCCGTGGCACCGGACTCGTCCTTGACGAAACGCACAATAGAAGTCCTCATTTTCGACACTCCCTTTGTTTCAGGCTTCAACGGCCCCCGCCGCCCTTTGTTGACCCGAACGGTGGAACCTGACGCGCAAGCTAACACCCACGAGTTAGATACACGTTAAATCAATCCAATAGAGTCTGGCCAATCAGAGTAGACAAATCGGAAATTTCGATCAGTTAATTGTAGGATAAAATCCAAGAAAATCGCCTATTTCTTGGATTTTTGCTCGGTCTACCAGACGACGACGACTTTGGTGCCGATCGACGTCCGATTATAAGGGTCGACCACGTCTTGGTTATACCTGCGGATGCCGAAACAGGGTGACCGGCTTGGGACACCAGTGCCCGGACCGCTTGACGGAGGCGGCCGACTCGGCCTAGAACAAAATGGGAACGAAAGCCAAGGTGTTATTGAGTACCGCCGTTCCAAGTGGCGCAGGAGGCAGGCGCAATCCCGCCTCCTGTTGTTGCCCGAGCAGGCGGGGCAGGGGTGAGGTCCTTTCGAGCGGATGCGTCGCGTTCCGTCCGCTCAATGAGGTTCCCGTGTCTTAAGGCATCCCCCCGCACCGGACGCGGGGCCCCCTCCCCGCCCGCCTGCTCGCTTTCCTTTCGCCAGAACAGGCTTTTCATACCTCCCGCTCGCAGGGCGGGATGGCTATGTTCAGTCGGATGGCAGAGATCATCCGTCCATTTCTTGGCGCCTTCATTGCCCTGTTGCTCGTGCTCGGCCCCGCCGCGCATGCCTTCGAGCAGCCGGAGGGCGCGAGCCGCGTCACTGCTAAGCCGCTGGTCAAGGCCCGGAAGCAGATGGTGGTCACCGCGCACCCGCTTGCTGCGGAAGCCGCCCTCGCCATTCTGCGTAAAGGCGGTAGCGCCGTCGATGCCGGCATCGCCGCGCAGATGGTTCTCAACCTCGTCGAGCCGCAATCTTCGGGCATTGGCGGCGGGGGCTTCATCCTGACCTTCGATGCGCGCGCGAAGCGCCTTGCAAGCTATGACGGCCGCGAGACCGCGCCCTCGGCCGCCACGCCTGAGCTTTTCCTCGATCGAGACGGCAAGGAGCTGCCAAAGGGCAAGGCGATCGCGAGCGGGCTTTCGGTGGGCGTGCCCGGCGCGCTTGCGGCACTGAAGCTCGCTCATGTCAGGCATGGCAAGCTTGCCTGGGCGGAGCTGTTCGAGCTGGCAATCGCGCTCGCCCGCGAGGGCTTCGCCGTCTCGCCGCGCCTCGCCAAGATGCTGTCGGAGGCGGACCCCGCAACCTTCACGCCGGAGGCTCGCGCGCATTTCTTCGACGCGGACGGAAGACCGTGGCCCTCTGGCTATAAGCTCAAGAACCCGGCGCTTGCCGAAACCTTCGCCACGATCGCGCGCGAAGGGCCCGACGCGTTCTATCGCGGCGACATCGCACGCGATGTTGCCGCCGTCGTGCAGAGCGACCCGCGCATTCCCGGCAGCCTCTCCGCGGAGGACCTCGCAAGCTACCGCGCCATGGAGCGCGAGCCGGTCTGCGTGCTCTACCGGACGCATCGCGTCTGCGGGGCAGGTCCGCCGTCGTCCGGTGCGGTTGCCGTGGGCCAGGTGCTCGGGCTGATCGCGCCCTTCGAGCTCGGCACGGCGCCGGTTGGTGCGGAAGCCGTGCATCTCATTGCTGAGGCCGAGCGCCTCGCGCTTGCCGACCGCGCACGCTTCCTCGCCGATCCCGATTTCGTGGCGGTGCCCGTCGCTGGGTTGCTCGATGCAGATTATCTCACGAAGCGGGGCGCGCTGATCGATCCGACGCGTGCGCAAGCGCATGTGACCGCCGGCACGCCGCCGGGCACGCGGGCCGACGCGCGCGGGCGTGACGGAACGCGCGAAGGCGCAGGCACGAGCCAGATCTCCATCGTGGACGGAGAAGGCAATGCCTTCTCGATGACGACGAGCATCGAATATGCCTTCGGCGCGCGCGCCATGGTCCGCGGCTTCCTGCTCAACAACCAGCTCACTGACTTCTCCTTCGCAGCCGCTGATGGGGAGGGACGGCCCATCGCCAACCGCGTTGAGGCGCGGAAGCGGCCCCGCAGCTCCATGAACCCCACCATCGTGTTTCGCGAGGACGGGAAGCTACGCTATGTGCTGGGCTCTCCGGGTGGTCCAGCCATCATCTTCTTCAATCTCAAAGCGCTCGTCGCCCTCCTCGACTGGGGCCTGGACCCGGCCCGCGCTGCGGCCCTCGTCAATTTCGGCAGTACCGAGGACACCTTCCTGCTCGAAGCCGGCGAACAATGGGATCCACTTGCCACGGCGATGGAAGCCTTGGGGCACAAGGTTAGACGCATGCCACTGACGAGCGGGCTGCATATCATCGCCGTCGGGCCCGACGGGCTCGAAGGTGGCGCGGACCCTCGCCGCGAAGGGATCGCGCTCGGGGATTAGACGCGCGCGCGCCAAGGCGCTATGCGTCGAGTATGGCAGTAGCAAAAATGCACCTCGCGGTGCGCGGCGCGGGCGTCGTCGGCCTCTGGCAGGCGCTCACGCTTGCCCGGGCCGGGCATCGCGTCACGCTTTACGAGCGTTCGGCCACACCGTTCGCCGACGCGTGCAGTCCCTTCGCCGGCGCCATGCTCGCACCGCGCTGCGAGGAGGAGAGCGCCGAGCCTGTGATCCGCGCGCTCGGCGAGCGGAGCATCGCGCTGTGGCTTAAGACCTATCCCGGCACGGTGGCGAACGGCACGCTGATCGTTGCGCCTTCGCGGGATCGCGTGCTGATCGACCGCTTCGCGCGCATGACGGAAGGCGGCGATCGCCTCGACCGGACCGGACTGGCGCAGCTCGAGCCCGACCTCGCGAAGCGCTTCGCAGGCGCACTCTATTATGCGGGCGAGGCGCATCTCGCCCCTGACCAGGCCTTGGCCTTTCTGCTCGACGCGGCGCAAGCAGCCGGCACGCGGGTAAAGCTCGGCGAGGTCGGCATGCCGCAGGACGCCGACCTCGTGATCGACTGCCGTGGCCTCGCCGCCAAAAACGATTTGCCCACGCTTCGCGGCGTGCGCGGCGAGCGGATCGTGGTCAGGAGCCGCGAGGTGCATCTCGCGCATCCCGTGCGCTTTCTGCATCCGCGTTTCCCGCTCTACATCGTACCTTGGGGAGACGGTCTTTATATGATCGGTGCCACGGTGATCGAGAGCGAGGAAACGGGGCCAGTCAGCGTGCGCTCGGCGCTCGACCTGCTCTCGGCGGCCTACGCGCTCGACCCCGCCTTCGCTGAGGCCGAGATCGTGCGGCAGGGCGCCAGCGCGCGCCCCGCCTTCCCGGACAATCGGCCTAGGATTATCGCGGCAAAGGGCTATATCTACGTCAACGGCCTTTACCGGCACGGCTTTCTGCTCGCGCCTGCTCTGGCCGAGCTTGTCGCGACCTTCGTCGAGACCGGCGCGCGGCACGAGGAGGTGTTCGTTGCAGATCCTGCTTAACGGCGAACCGTTCGTCACCGAGGCGCGCGATCTTGCATCGCTCTGCGCCGCGCTCGGTTTCGCCGATGCGCGGATCGCGACCGCCGTGAACGGCGGTTTCGTTGCTGCCGCCTCGCGCGCCGCAACCGCGCTCGCCGAGGCCGACGAGATCGAGATCGTGGCCCCAAGGCAGGGCGGCTGATGCTCACGCTTTACGGCGACCAATCCACCTCGCGGCTCCTACTCGGCACCGCACAATACCCTTCGCCCGAATGTCTGAAGCGGACGGTCGCGGCGTCGGGCGCTGAGATCGTCACCGTCTCGCTCAGGCGCGAGTCGGCACGCGCGCGCACCGGCCAGGGCTTCTGGGCGCTGATCGAAGAGCTCGGCTGCCGAGTGCTGCCCAATACCGCCGGCTGCCGCACAGCCAAGGAGGCGATCGCAACCGCGCATATGGCGCGCGAGCTGTTCGGCACGAACTGGATCAAACTCGAAGTGATCGCCAACGACGATACTTTGCAGCCCGACCTGTTCGGCCTGGTAGAGGCTGCCGCCGCACTCGCAGGCGAGGGCTTCGCCGTGCTCCCTTACACGACGGAAGATCTGAGCGCCGCCGAACGCCTCGTGGCCGCAGGCTGCTCCGTATTGATGCCGTGGGCGGCGCCGATCGGCTCGGCGCGCGGGCCTGTCAACCGCGATGGGCTCAAGACACTGCGCGCCTATTTCCCCGACACGCCGCTGATCGTCGATGCCGGCATCGGCACGCCGTCGCATGCCGCAGAGATCATGGAGATGGGCTATGACGCCGTGCTGCTCAACACAGCGATCGCCAACGCCGGCGATCCGGTGAAGATGGCGCAAGCCTTCGCCCGCGCGGTCGAGGCGGGACGGCTTGCCTTCGAGGCGGGTATTATCGAGCCGCGCGACATGGCCGAGCCTTCGACGCCGGTCGCTGGCACGCCCTTCTTCAAGATCGACCACGCTTCGTGATCGTGCGCCCGTCCGTCCGCCAGAGCCCGGTCGTGATCCGCCTCGACCCGTTCTATCCCATCCTCCCCGACACTGATTGGCTCGCGCGGCTCTTGCCGCAAGGCATCAGGCTCGTGCAGCTCCGCATCAAAGACAAAGACCAGGCGACCGTGCGCGCTGAGATCGAAAAGGCGGTCGCGCTCTGCTCCGCATATGACTGCACGCTCGTGGTGAACGACAATTGGCAGGACGCGATCGCGGCGGGCGCGCCCTTCGTACATCTCGGCCAGCAAGACCTCGCGGGCGCCGATCTTCGCGCCATCAGGGCCGCGGGAATCAAAGTCGGCGTCAGCACGCACAATGAAGAGGAACTCGCGGCCGCGCTCGCCGCGGAGGCCGACTATGTGGCGCTTGGACCGGTCTACGCGACCACGCTGAAAGCGATGCCCTGGTCGCCGCAGGGGCTACCCCGTCTCGCCAAATGGAAGTCCAAGATTCGCTGCCCGCTGGTCGCGATCGGCGGCATCACGCTCGACCGCGCGCCGCTCGTGCTCGCGGCGGGTGCCGATTCGGCGGCCGTCATTACCGACATTGTGACAAGCCAAGACCCTAAATCGAGGACGCAAAACTGGCTTGCCGCCACGTCGCCTTGGCGCGGACTGTCCACAGAATATCCCCAAGGGTACAACTTCCCCTTGCCGCTTGACCGCGAGCGCCCGTCCCGAGGATCATAGGGCGGGGAGCGGCAGGGACCAGGCTGAGGCCAGCATGAGCTATCGTCTCGATCCGGCGACGAGAGTGAGCGATGGCTTGCGCGGCGTGTCGTTCGCCGAGCTCGACTTGGCGCACACGGCACTCGGCTCGCCGCCGGAGCGCCATAGCGGCGTGCACAGCGCCCGCAAATGCCTGAAGCGGCTTCGCTCGCTCCTTCTGCTCGCACGGCCGGGCATCCCGGATCCCGTATTCCTCAACTTGACCGACCGGATCGCCGGCATTGCCCGCGGGCTCGCGGCGGCGCGTGACGCGCAAGCTTTGACGGACGCGGTCGACAAGCTCGCACGCGAGACCGAGTCCGGTCCGGGCGATGGGCCGATCCAGTCCTTGCGTGGCTGGCTGCAGAAGCGGCGCCATGCGGCCGAGCAGAATCTCGAGCAAAGCGCCGCCTCCGAAGCCATGCGCGCCCTACTCGAGCTCAGGCCCCGTTTCGCCGGCCTCGCCGTCTATCCCGACGATTTCAGCCCGCTCGCCGAGGGGCTCAAGCGCTGCTACCGCGAAGCGCGGCAGGCGTTCCGCCATAGCGTCGCCTCCGACAGCGCCGAGGACGTGCATCAATGGCGCAAGGGGGTGCAGCATCATTGGCGGCAGATGCAGCTACTCGCCGCGTGCTGGCCGTCGGAGCTTTCCGCGAGGGTCGAGGCGTCGCGGACCCTGTCACAACTCCTCGGCGATGACCACGACATCGCGCTCCTCACGCAGCTCGTCTCCACGCCTACCATGACATTCGGCAAGCCCGAGGAGATCGCGGCGTTCCTCAAGCGCTGCCGCAAGCGCCATAAGGCGCTGCGCAAAGAGGCGCGCGCCAAGGCTGAGATCTTGTTCGTCGAGAAGCCAGGGCCCTTCGCCAACCGGATCGCGGCTTATTGGCTAAGCGCTGCCGGCAAGGCTGCGAGCGCTGCCGCGACGGAGCAGCCCGGCAATGTCGTGGCCTTCGGCGATCTGCGCACGCGCGCAAGCTAGAGCCTGCGCGACACCACAGCTCAGACCCTTACCTCCATCCCGTCGTAGGCGACCTCCCACCCGGCCGCCTCGACGCTGGCGCGCTCGGGCGAGCCCTCGCGCAGCACGGGGTTGGAGTTGTTGATGTGGATGAAGACCTTGCGCTCGATCTTGAGCGGGCCGAACTGCGCGACGCTGCCATTCTCGCCCGACATATTGATATGGCCGATGCGCTCGCCCGTCTTGTTGAGCAGGCCTTGCGCGATCATCTCGTCATTGGCGTAGAGCGTGCCGTCGAAGAAGAGGAGAGGAGCGGCCTTAAGCCGCGCGCGCAGCGCATCGTCGACCCGCGCGCATCCCGGGATATAGAAGAAGTGCCGCCCTGTGGCGCGGTCTGTGACTTTCAGCCCGACCGTGTCGCCTTCTTGCGCGCCGAAATCGGGACCTGCGCCGGCGTCTTCGAGGTAGAGCGGCACTTTGGCCGGCACCACGAACGCTTCGATGACAATCCCGACCGGGCCCTCGGGTCCTTCCACATCGAAGGCACGCTCGAGCGTCATGGGGATGCGCTTGACGAGGTCAGGATTGAGCACGTCGAAGATGCTGTTAGACGTCAGGATTCCGAGCACGCGCGCGCTGCCATAAACGTTGAAGGGCTGGCCTTCGCGCAAAGTGAGGAGACCGGCGATCGCGTCCACGTCGCCATTGGTCAGCACCACCGCCTTGATCGGGCTGTTGCGCGGCGGGCCGTCGGGCGCCGGATGAAGCTCGGGTGTGTCGTTGATCTGCTGCCTGAGGTCCGGGCTCGCGTTGAGCAGGACCCATTGCCTTCCATCGGCGCTGACGGCGACCGAGGCTTGCGTGCTGGGCACCAAACCCGGCACATGTGCGCGCACATCGGCCGAGTTACGGCCGTTGCAATTCCATTGCGGAAAGCCGCCGCCCGCCGCCGAGCCGAGAACCTTGATCAACATGATGGGGAAAGAGCGGAGCGGGGCACGGCTCGTCAAGCCAAAAGATCGAGGGCTCAGCCCTCCTCGCTAGGCTTCTCGTTCCTTCCGCTCGCCGAATAGCCGTGCTCGTGATCGATGCAGATGATTGATGGCGATCCGCATCAGCTCCGGCAGCGATTTTCGCCGAACGTCGCCTTGAGTAGGCTGCAGACATTGGCGACGATCTTTCCAGCTCACATATCAGGACGACATCACTATCACGACTTAATCGCCTTGTTTTGGCGACCCCGCAGCTGCAGCCCCGTCGACCAACTCGACAATGATTTTGCCTACCATGCCGCGCTCCATCATTCCTTTGGAGCCGTACTCGTAAGTTCCGGGACGGATGGCGACGAAGAAAAGTTCCGCTTCGCCCCCATTCTCGAACTCGATCTCGTCAAGCGTCGCTGACTTGATCTCCACTTCGCCGGCCTCGACCTTGCGGATCCAGATGTTGCGGAAGAAAGCCGGTGCGATGAAAGCGTATTCTGAGCCGGGAGTCGCCTGGATCTTCCAGCGATAGCCCTGGCCGACTTTTAGACGGTACTCCTTCGGCTGCAGGGCAGAGTTGTCTGTCTCGCTGCCGAAGCGGAGCGGCTCCAGGCGCGTCAGATTGTGGGCTGCGGGATCCAAGATCTGGCCCTGGCTCGCACTTTCGGCCGAATAGCCCTTACTGGTGATCGTGCCGAGCAACGAAGCCAGCGCGACAAGGATGATGAGCCTTGGCATTAGTTTTCTACCTGTTCTAACTTTATGGCGTGAGCTGCGATGTTACGCGTCCTTTCCTCTGTGTCGAGCATTGCTATTAGCAAAGGTTTTGCCAGATTGACCCTACCGTGGTGCCGCAATCGGAATACGGGCAGGGCGGCACCTCAGGCTTGCCCATCGGCTTCGCGGCAGATGGCTAACCGTTGGCTGCGGGAACTTCGAGGCTAAGGTGGTGCGCAAGGCAAAAAGAAACAGTCAATCCTACCCTACTAATCATACGAAGCCTCCTGGTTAGAGTTGGACTATAGCGACACGCGATGTGCCAAAGTTTCCCAGGAGGCTAGCCGTCGCGAGCTACCAGGGTTTCCCGACTTCGCCGACAAATGATGGCAATCGTCCGGGAACTATTCCCAACTTTGTTAGCTATGGCGGCGCAAGATCAGCTCTGCTACTTTTTGATGGCTGAGACTTAGACGTTGGGGGCAACGTCGGCAATCGGGGGGATCTCTTGCGACACTACCCATGCAAACCCAGCTGGCCGCACACCTCAGCGATGGTTGCGGTGTCTGCACTGGCCATGGCAGGGTTGATCTTTGTCTGGACAAAACCTGCTTTTGCCGAGTTCGAGATTCAGGAATCTGAGGTCGAGAAGGGCGAGGCCGAGCTCGAATATCGCGGCGCCGTCCATTCGGGCTTTCCCAAGGCCGAAAGGGAAGAGGCCGAGGAGGACGGCGACGAAGAAGGAGCGCTCGAGGAGGAGGAAGAAGGCGAGTTCCTCCGGCAGAGCCACGATTTCGAGATCCAATACGGCATCACCGAGCGGATCATGCTCTCCACCACACTTGGCACCGACGAACCGCTGGATGGCAATTTCGCCTTGAGCTCAGTCGAATTGGAACTCCAGTACGAGATCGTCGAGCGCAAAGGTAACGGCCTTGGCCTCGCGTTCCAGGGTGGCTACGGGTTCGCGACGCGTGGCGGCGAAGCCGACGAAATTGAGTTCGGACCAATCATTGAGCTGGCGAGCGGCAACGCCCTGCTCACGATCAACCCGCTGTTCGGTGCCCAGGTTGGCGACAACCGCGAGACCGATGGGCTCGGTTTCGAATATGGCTGGCGCGCGCAATACAATTTCGCCAAGAAATGGGCGGTCGGCGCCGAGATGTTCGGCGAGATCGAGGATCTCTCCAATGCCGGATCGTTCGACGACCAGAACCATAGCCTCGGGCCCACGCTGTTCTACATGCCGGGCGGCGGCGGCGATGATGACATTGGCAACGGCAATGGCGATGACGATGACAACAATCACAAAGTCGCCAGGCCGGCTGAGATGGAATTCTCCATGAATGTCGGCGTTCAGTTCGGGCTGACCGACGTCACCTCCGACACGGCGCTCAAATTCCAAGGATCGCTTTCGTTCTAGGCGTGTCCCGCGCTCGTACGCGGCAGGTGCGCCTTGTCACCATGAACGCGGCCTGAGAATAATCCACTCGGAGGCGCCGTCAGGATGGCCCAGGCAACGACGGGATCGGCACCGTTCTTTTTGAGGGAATCCATTCTGCCGCCCCTTCATGGCTGCGAGGCGAGCACAATCTGCGCCGGCCTTTTCGAGGCCTCTAAATCCTAAAGTATCAGCGGGTAATATGCTGAGATTCCGGGCCGGCGTTAGATATCGCCCGGGCACTTCAGGTAGAAATTCTGGTTTCGAAGTTCGAGGTCCGGCCACTCATTAGAGCCAGATTTTCCTGAACCGTGGGTCCTCGCGAAGTGCCTCAAGCCCGAGATCGAAAGCCGACGGTCGTCGTTATGAGTCCTGTGCGTCCGGCGGGTTAGCTTTTTTGGCTGGGCTACAAGGTCGGAAAGATGGCATACCCCTCTTGCCAGCAGACCCTGGCGAGGCTCTGGATCTAGCAAGCAGGGTAGCAAAATGCAGTGTTCATTCTTTTCCGAAGGCGCCGTTGAGCGGCGCGTACGCACGGCCGGCACCGCAACCCTTATCGCGGCGGCAGCAACCACGCTGCTCCTCGCTCTTGGTGCGGCAGCCGCCGAGGGATCGATCGCCATCGAGCTCAACAAGCTCGAGCCGCAGGGCAAGACCTGCCGCGCCTATATCGTGATTCAGAACAAGGGCACGACGAACTACCAGGAGCTCAAGCTCGATATCGTGCTGTTCAAGTCAGACGGCGTAATCGGCAAGCGCTTCGCCGTCGATCTCGCTCCGCTCAAGGCCGACAAGCGCACGGTCAAGCTCTTCGACATCGAAGACACGGCCTGCGAGGAGGTCGGCAGTTTCCTCATCAATGACGTAATGGAATGCAAGGCCGAGACAGGGCCGCTCACCGACTGCCTCAAGGACCTCAACGTTTCCAGCCGCACGAATGTCGAGTTGACGAAATAGGGTAAGCCAGTGGAGGACGAGCAGGAAATCGCCATCGCCGCAACACCGAGCCCCGACTATTCGGTCTGGGGCCTCGTCATGCAGGCCGACCCCGTCTTCAAGGGGCGTGATGCTCTCGCTGGTGCTCGCGTCGGTCGCGTGCTGGGCGATCGTCCTCGAGAAAATGATCAGAATCTGGCGGGCCAACCGTGCGGTGGTCCGTCTCGCCGCGACGTCGGACGTCTCCTTCGAGCGTAACCAGCTCGAACTGGTCTCGCCCTCGATGGCGCTCAGTCTGAAGGTGTCGCCGTCGGGTTGGTCGAATCCGTGGGTGAGCGCAACGAGCCAACCGTGATGCTCATCTGCAGCTCGAATTCCTGGGTTTGGCGAAATGTTTCCTCGTCGTCAGGCAGAAAGCCCTCGACATCGGCTTCCCCCTTGGCCAGCCCAGAGTGCCACGCCCCGCGATTTTGGAGCTGCATCTCGCCCGGGTCGATCGTCGAATTCCTGGATCTCGAATTCGGCGGCCGCTTGCCCTGCCGCGGCAAGCGTCAGGATCAGCCCCGGGCAAAGATCCAGGCCGCGCTGCGCTTTGACGCCGCAGCTCGCCTGCGCCCTACTGGCAGCAACCTTCTTTCTTTCCCCCCGTCAGCCTTGAATCGCTGCGGTTGCCCCGCATTCTGGCCTATAGCGCCGGGCGGGTCTCAAAGGATCGGGACCGATTCAGTATATACAAGGACTGCGATGGCGAACGGCGGCCTCCTTCCAGGTCTCCGTCCGGCTCGGTTTACCAAAGTCTGAAGCTCGGGATTTCCTGCCCTCCCGGATTTCGGCCATGAGGCCTGTCATGCGCTACCAGACCAAGCTCCTCATCGCCGCGGGCCTGCTGCTCGCCATGTCGCTGTCGGCTGCGGCACTCGCTTATTGGGGGGTCACCCAGTCCCACAGCTATTTCACGCGCTCGCAGGTCGCACATGAGCAGCTCGAGCGACAGTTGCAGCTCTCCCGCCACAGCCAGCAACTGTTCAAGGCCTGGACCGACACGCTGATGACCGGGATCTCCGATCGGCCGCTCGGCGCCGCCTATCTGAACAAGGTCATCGAGTCCGACCTTGCTGCCTTGAAAGAGCTCTCTAAAAAGGAACTTGCTCTTGTCGGTTCCGACGAACGCACGGCCGAGTCCGCTGAGCTCGAACGGATTGCAGCGATCGAGCGCGAATTCAAGCAAACGCTCGATCAGCTGGGCGAGGTCGAGCAGCTCAGGAGCCGCGGCCGGCCCGACATCGCTTGGCAGAACTTGCTCGAACTGATGAAGGGCGGCCTCGATCAGAAGCTCAACGGGCTCATCGAAGTGGCCGTCGCGGATGAGACTGCCGAAGTTCTGCGCATCGACTCCAATGCAACGCGTCTTCTCTCGCGGCTTGAGCGCATCAGCCAGATCCACGCGGCGCTCGCCATCCTCGCCACCATCGCGCTGCTTGTTCTTCTGCTGCGCGGCTTGCGTGCGCCGCTGGCGGAACTCTTGCGCGGGACGTCGACCCTTGCCGAAGGCGACCTCTCTCACCGCATCGACATCGCCGGCAGCGACGAGTTCGCCGACCTCGGCCGAAGCTTCAACCGCATGGCCTCCGACCTTCAGACGAACCGCCAGGCGCTGCAGGACGCGCACGCCAATCTCGAATCTGAAGTCCAACAGCGCACCGAAGAACTTCGCCAGGCAAACGAATCGCTCCGCAAGATCGACGAGACACGGCGCGGTTTCTTTGCCGACATCAGTCACGAGTTGCGCACGCCGCTCACCATCATCCGCGGCGAGGGCGAGATCACGCTGCGCGGCAAGAGCAAACCGGTGGGCGCCTACAAGCGCTCCATCGAGCGCATCGTCGAGCAGGCGAAGCATCTTTCGGTCCTGGTCAACGACCTTCTGTTCATTGCGCGCCAAGGCGCGGGTGCCGCCCACCTGAACCTCCAGCCGATCGATCTTGGCGATCTGCTGCAGAAAGTGTGTGGCGACATGCGCGTCATCAGCACCGGCAAGTCGGTGGATATCGCCTTGAAGGACAGCCCAAGCCACGCCGTGGTGCACGGCGACCCCGCGCGACTCAGGCAGCTTTTCCTCGTCCTGCTCGACAATGCCGTGCGCTACTCCAACCCGAAAGGCACGGTCGATGTCGCGATCGAGAGCCTTGACGGCGAGGTCGCGGTGCGCGTGAAGGACCGCGGCATCGGCATAGCGCCGGAGGAGCTCGACGGCATTTTCGAGCGCTTCCGCCGGGGCGGCAACGCCGCATCCATGAACGAAGAGGGGCTTGGCCTCGGCCTGCCCGTCGCCAAGGCCATCGTGGAGGCGCATAAAGGCAGCATCGCGATGCAAAGCCGCGTGGGCGAAGGCGCGATTGTGACGGTGACCTTCCCTGCCGGGGCCGCAGTCGACGAAACCGCTGAGGCCAAGGCCGCGCGCGCCAAAGCCGTGCCGGCCGGCAGCGCGGGGGCCGCCACGTGAACGTGCTTCTCGTCGAGGACGAACCCCGCGTCGCCGATTTCATCGACCGCGGCTTGCGCGCCGAAAATCACGGCGTGACCGTCGCTCCTTCCGGCGCCGAGGGCGTGGAGCTTGCCAAGAGCGGCGAGTTCGACGTGATCGTCCTCGACCTGATGCTTCCTGACATGCACGGCTTCGACGTCTGCCAGAAGCTTAGGCTCGAAGGCGACCACACGCCGATCTTGATGCTGACCGCCATGGACGCGATCGAGGACAGGATCAAGGGGCTGAAGATCGGCGCCGACGACTATCTCACCAAACCGTTCGATTTCGACGAGCTGCTCGCCCGCATCGAGGCCCTGGTCCGGCGCGCGCACCAATTCGCTCCGAAGACAAAGGTTCTCCAGGTCGCCGATCTCACGCTCGACCGGGAGCTGCTCGAAGTGCGCCGGGGCGGCGAAGCGATCAAGCTCACGGCGAAAGAGCTTGCCATCCTCGAGCTGCTGATGGGCGCGCCGGGCCGTGTGTTTTCGCGGACGCGCATCCTCAACCAAGTGTGGGGCTATAGCGAGGACCCGCTCACCAACGTGGTCGACGTCTACATTGCGCGGCTCAGGCGCAAGATCGATCCGCCCGGAAGCGAGCCACTGCTGGAGACGGTGCGCGGCCACGGTTACCGTCTGAAGGCCGCGAACTGATGCAGGGCGGGAATTTGGCAATTTTTCTCAAGGGACTGCCCAATCTGGCATATGCTCAATGGATTCTTGCCATAAACGCCGGGATGGGTAGAGTAGGCGCCGCCACTCTCGCCGAAGAACGCTTATATCTCTTCCGGGCCTCGCCAGAGGACCTTGGGCCGCGTGTCGGCCGCGCGAGCGGCGGCAGTGTGCGTCCGCCGCGCCGCCTGGCCAGCCCCAACGAAATTGGATGCGTACATAACAACGTGGAGGAGCGCCCGTTGCGGTCAGGACTGTTAGCTCTATTGCTTTGTGCCGTTGCGAGTCTTGCCGCGGCCGAGCCCGTCGGCGCGGCGAAGAAAATCACCATCGGCGTGCTCAAATTCGGCACGGTGAGTTGGGTGCTCGATACAATTCAGGCCAACGAGCTCGACAAGGCCGAAGGCATCGAGCTCGACATCGTTCCGCTCGCAAGTACCCAAGCGACCACGGTGGGGCTGCAAGGCGCCTCCGTAGACATCGTCGCCACGGACTGGCTGTGGGTCTCGCGCGAGCGCTCGAGCGGCGGCGATTTCACCTTCTCACCCTTTACCACGGCGCTCGGTTCGATCATGCTGCCCCCGAACTCGCCGATCAAGACGCTTGCCGATCTCAAGGGTAAGAAGATCGGCGTGGCCGGCGGTCCGCTCGACAAGAGCTGGCTCTTGATCGTGGCCTATGCGCTCCGCACCGCCAATCTCGATCTCAGGACCGACACCAGGCAGGAATTTGGCGCTCCGCCTTTGCTGAATGAGCGCGCCAAACAGGGCGCAATCGACGCCGTGCTCAATTTCTGGCCTTACGCGGCGCGGCTGGAGGCTGAGGGTTTCACCCAGCTCATCAGGCTCGAGGACGTCGTGCGCGAGCTTGGCGCCAAGGGCGAAGTCGCCATGGTCGGCTATGTGTTCAGCGAGGCCTGGGCCAAGAAGAATCTCGACGGCATCCAGGGCTTCCTGCGCGCCGCCACCAAGGCCGACGACTTGCTCGCCACGTCGGACCAGGAATGGGAGCGGCTGAAGAAGCTGATGGGCGAGAACGATCCGAGCTTCAATGACGCGACCTTCGAGGCATTACGGCGCCACTACCGGGAGGGCATCCCCGAGCGCTCGGCGGCCGAGAATGAGGCAGACGCCAAGGTCCTTTATCAGTTCCTGCGCGAGCTTGGTGGCGAGAAGCTCGTCGGTGCGGGCACGGAGCTTGCGCCCGGCACGTTCTGGCAGGGCGGCAAGTCATGACGATCGCCTACGACGGCGCCGTGTCTGCCCAAGGACAAGCGACAAGTATCTGGCGCGGGCCGCTCGTCCCCATTCTCTCCATCGCGGGCTTCCTGCTCTTCTGGTTCATCGCCGCGGAGATCGCGCAGAGCCGGCTGCTCCCGGGCCCGGTGGCGGTGCTGAACTACATTTACCAAGAGACGCTGCATGGCGACATGCTCACTGAGCTTGGCATCACGCTTTGGCGTGTGCTTGCCTCCTTCGTGGTGGCGATGCTGATCGGCAGCGTGATCGGGCTCGCCATGGGCCAGATGCCTGCGCTCAATCGCGTGCTCGACCCGTGGCTGATCGTGCTGCTCAACCTGCCGGCGCTCGTGATCATCATCCTCGCTTATGTCTGGTTCGGGCTGAACGAAGCGGCGGCGATCGGCGCCGTAGCGCTGAACAAGATCCCGAATGTCGTGGTGACCTTACGCGAGGGGGCGCGCGCACTCGATCCGGGCCTCGACGAGATGGCCCGCGCCTACCGGCTTTCGGCCTGGAGCCGCTTACGCAACGTCACGCTGCCGCAGCTGCAGCCCTATTTCGCCGCCGCTTCGCGCGGAGGCCTTTCGCTCATCTGGAAAATCGTGTTGGTGGTCGAGTTGCTCGGGCGCCCGAACGGTGTGGGCTTCGAGCTCCACCTCAACTTTCAGCTTTTCAACGTGACGGCGATTCTCGGCTACACGCTCGCCTTCGTCGCCATCATGCTGGCAATCGAATATTTGTTGGTGCAGCCCATTGAACGACATTCAACACGCTGGCGTAACAAGCCGGTTTGAAATCCGCATCGTGGACAAGACTTATGTTGGGGCCGACGGCACGTTGATCCCAGCGATAAGGGACTTTGTCCTCGCCGTTGAGTCCGAGAGCATGACGGTGCTGATGGGGCCGTCCGGCTGCGGCAAGACCACGCTGCTCAGAATCATTGCCGGGTTGGACGCCCGCTACACCGGCGACATCAGTCTGGCGCCCGATGCACGGATCGGCTTGATGTTCCAGGACCCGCGCCTGCTTCCCTGGCGCACGGTTAAGCAGAATATCGAGCTGGTAGCGGCGCCAGGGTTCACCGAGGCCGACCTCGATCGGCTCGCGCATGCGGTCGGTATCGCCGACATGC
The DNA here is from genome assembly GCA_963821255.1 of uncultured Alphaproteobacteria bacterium. GTDB lineage: Bacteria > Pseudomonadota > Alphaproteobacteria > Rhizobiales > Methyloligellaceae > Methyloceanibacter. The sequence continues at coordinate 281,867 of CAWGCX010000014.1, forward strand.
TGCCGCGCTATCCGCAGGAACTGTCGCTCGGACTCGCGCGCCGCGTGGCGCTCGCGCGGGCCTTCGCCACTAAGCCCGATCTCCTCCTGCTCGACGAGCCGTTCGTCTCGCTCGACGAGCGCACCGCCGACCGGCTGCGGCGGCTGTTGCTCGATGTCTGGTCGGCGCGGCCAACCACGGCAATTCTCGTCACGCACAATGCGCGCGAGGCCATCCTGCTTGCCGACCAGCTCGTGCTGCTGGCCCCGCGTCCGACTCACGTCGTCGCGATCGAGACGATCGAGGTGCCGCAGCGCGAGCGCACGCCCGAGGTTATCGAGACGATACTTGCGGATCTGATGCGCCGCCACCCCGCGAACTTCACCGCCGTTTAGAGATTGGCCTAATCCCTGCCCTGGACCTGCCTGCGCGAAGCCGGAGCTTCGCTTCGGCGAGGGCAGGTGGGGAGGAAGTGGCGCGCTCGCGCTCAAGTAGCGAAGCGGTAGCGCATCAAAAGACTAGCGCCCGGGGGGTGGAGTAGGTGTCCAGCGTCTCGGACTGCCGCCCCACCCGGCGCGCTATGCGCTCACCTCCCCCAGGAGGGGAGGTTTGGTTCGCCAGCAGAGAGCCGCGTGAAATCTCACCCGTTAGGGCCCCGCGCGGGCCCTACCCTGACATGGCTGGGGCTGCGACCTTGCGCTGCTGGATGCCGCGAGAAGGATCGTAGGCCCAGAAGGACAGTGCGAGGAACAGCGCCGTGCAGCCTACCACGATGCCGAGTGCCTGCCAGTTGACCTGGAGGTAGAGCGCGAACCGGATCAGCTCGACCGCCCAGCTGAAGGGATTATAGAGCGCGATGTAATGCAGCCAGATGCTGCCTTCCTTCATCTTCCACAGTGGATAGAGCGCCGTGGAGGCGAAAAACATCGGGAAGATCACGAAATTCATGACGCCGGCGAAGTTCTCGAGCTGCTTGATGGTGGAGGAGAGCAGCATGCCGAGCGCGCCGAACATCATGCCGGTGAGGATGAACGCCGGAAGTGCCGCCAAATAGCCCCACAGCGGCATTTCCACGCCCCAGAACCAGGCGATCAAAAGAAACGCGTAGACCTGGAAGAGCGACACGATCACGCTCGCAAAGAGGCGCGCGGTCAGCAGGAACCAGCGCGGGAGCGGCGTGGTCAGCAGCACGCGCATCGAGCCCATCTCCCGGTCATACACCATCGACAGCGAGCTCTGCATCCCGTTGAAGAGCTGGATCATGGCGAGCAGGCCGGGCGTGATGTACACGTCGTAGGTGATGTAAGTCTCGTAGGGCGGGATGATCGAGATGCCGAGCGCCGCGCGGAAGCCCGCGGCGAAGATGACGAGCCAGATTAGCGGCCTGACAAGCGCCGCGAAGAAGCGCTCGCGCTGCTGGATGAAGCGCAGCATCTCGCGCCAAACGATGCCGTAAAAGGCACGCACGTAATGCATTAAGTTCATGCGGCGACGTCCTCCTCGGTGTCGCCGGCGATGAGCAGCCGGAAGGCGCCGCCGAGGTCGCCCGCGCCGGTCTCGGCCACCACGTCCTTGGCAATGCCGCGCGCAACGATCCGGCCGCGGTCGAGGACGAGCAGCGCGTCGTCCGGCTCGACCTCGTCGAAGAGATGCGTGGCCCACAGCACGCCGATTCCGCCGCTACGGGCAAGCTCATGCACGTGCCGCACGATGGCCGCACGCGTCGGATCGTCGAGCCCGATGGTCGGCTCGTCGAGCAGCAGCAGTTTCGGGCTGTGCAGCAGGCTGCGGGCGATCTCGACGCGGCGGCGATGGCCGCCGTTCAGCGACCGCACGCGCTCGCCGATGCGCTCCGCCATGTCGAGTTCCTTGAGCGCCCGGACCATGCGCTCGTCGGCCTCCTTGCGCTTGAGCCCGCGCAGCGCCGCGAAGTAGCGCAAGTTCTGCTTGACGGTGAGGTCGAGGTCGAGCGTCGGCTGCTGGAACACCACGCCGAGCGGCCCGAGCGCCCGCGCGCCCCATTCGGCGGCCGAGCGGCCGCAGATCTCGATCCGCCCCGTGGGCGCGTCAAACAGGCGCGTGATCAAGGAGAAGAGGGTGGTCTTGCCGGCGCCGTTAGGCCCGAGCAGGGCCGTCACCCGGCCCGGATAGACCTCGAAGCTCACGTCGTCGAGCGCCTGCTTGGCGCCGTACCAATATGACACGTCCTTGACGGTGAGGACTGGCTTCGGTTCCGGCTCGTCCCGCGCGGCCTTCTTTTGCATGGCCGGATTCTGGCACAGGCGGAGGCGGGAAACCAGAAGTCAGAAATCAGAAGCCAGAGGCCCGAAAGTTTAGGTTCTGGATTCTGGCCTTCCGACCGTCCGGCCTTTTGACTTGGCGAGAGGGAAAAAAGAAGCCGCCCCGAAGGGCGGCTTCCGTGTCGTGTTGTCCGGGTCGCGGTTTAGAAGAACCAGATACCGCCCGCCTGGAAGAGGTCGAAGTCCTCGAAGCCCTGCTTGACATTGACACCGCCGAGGCCGTTGTCGACCAGGCCGACATCGAGCTCTTGATGCTGCCAACGGAGCCAGAGATGCATGGCAGCGGAGTCGATTTCCTGCACCACGCCCGCGCCGTAGCGATTGAGCTCCGAACCGCGGATCGAGCAATCGCCGCTGGTGCAATTGTTGAAGGTACCGCCAAGACCTTGTGCGAGAGCCAGCCCATAGAAGTCTTCATACTGGGCCCATTCGCCGTACCAGATGGTCTTGCCGACCCCTTCCCACCAGTGGCTCTGCCAGAAGGGCTTGACACCCCACATCTTCGTGTCCGGCAGGCTTCCGCCGACGAGGCACCCGCTCACGGAAGTCGCGACTACGAGCGGGTTGCCAGCACTATCCAGATCGGGGCTAGCCGAAAGCGCGGCCAAAGCCCGGGCACCGCGCGTTGTTGGCCTTGTCGACCAATTCCCACTCGCCCATGCCATAGATGCCGAGGCCGGACGGATTGTGCAGGATCGTGCCGCCAACCTGATGGATCTGCTCCTCGCCGCCATTGAGCGGGTTGGATTGCAGCCAAGTGTAGGCGTAGGCCGCCGACACTTTCCAGTTGGTCCACCAATCGTCGTTGTAGAAGACAGCCGCATCCCAGAAGCTAGACTTGTCCGTCGTCGGATGGTCCTGGAAGGCGCCGTTCGTTTGAAAGCCCTTCGAGGCGTCATCGTCCAGGATGGCCGGAACGACGTCGGCAGTGCCGTACGACGTCTCGAACCTGAAACCCCACCAGGTCGGCGAGTCGTATCGGACGGCCGGCTGGGCCGCGCCGAAGCAGTCGGCGCCGGGCGCGACGGCCGAGTTGCAGAGTGCGAAGCTGTTCCAGACACCGCCTGCGTTGGGGCTCGCGCCGGTTTTGCTTTGCCTAAGGGCAAAGCCGCCGCCCTCGAAGAACACGAAGTTGGATTCGATGACGGTGCCCGAGGCATCGGCAAGAACGGCCGGGTTGTCAGAGGCCGGGCTCAGATGACCCCAGTTCAGCGTGCCCCACGTGTCGCTCTTGACGTAGCCGTAAGAGTAGAGCGTGTTGATGTGACCGAAGCTGCTGCCGTAGAGATCGCCGTTGACGGTCTGGAACTCGTCGCGATTGTTGCTCCGGATGCCGAAGGCCGTGCCACCGGTCGTGACGGTGATGTTGTAACCGGCGGACCAACCTGGCGCGATCGTCGCCGAGCCGGTGATGGCGAAGCGGGTGCCAAGGTCGTAGTCCTTGTCACCGACGGCGAAGTTGCCGTGGCCGCCGTCATCCCACCAGTTCATGGACTTGACCACCCAACCGGACAGCGTGACGGAAACCTTCTTGTTGCCCTTGCGGACAGTCGTAGCCTCGAGCTCAGCCACCCGCTCCTCGAGATCCGCGCAGCAGTCACCACCGACATCCTGCGCTTTGGCAGGGCTGGTCAGGGCATAACCCCCGAGCACCATGCCAAGTGCGGCTGCGATGGCGATGCGGCTGGATGTTTTTGTGAGTCCCCCAAACATTTCCATCTCCACCTTCCCTGATAAATGGCCTAATCCAAACTCTCGCTTCGAATTAGCCTCTCGGCACCGTTTTCGGGGAAACCCCGTTCTGGACAGAAATCCCCCCGCAGAGAGTTCTGAAATCTGCTTATACCGGTCCGTCGGGAAGGTAAATTGCTATCAAAGCGGGCGCGGACGTTTTTGGCCTTATTGTGACATTTCCGCCACGAAGTTTCGCGCTTTCCCGCGCCGTATCTTGTCGAAAAGCTAAGGTTTGTCAAATCCTTGCGCGACGCGCGCGAGCGGCGGCGAAGCGGCCTGACGTAGCTTGCAACCCGCGCGGGCGAGGCGCCGTCCCGCGCACCACATGCCTAATCGCTGCTCACCTTGACGCGCATTGGAGCACGCCCCGCCGCTGATTCTTGGAAGGGTTCGGCAACGCTCCCCGGAAAGCTATCCAACGTCCTTGCCGATCTTGGCGCGTCCCTTCGTCTCATGCGGCGAAAACACTGCCCTGCCATGAGGTTGCCCTTCTTGTGACGGCGCCCGTATTGATGCTAGTTAGGCCGAACGCGCCTTTGCGGGCGCGCTTTTAAGATAGATCAAGGCGTGGGGCGGGAGCTTGCCGTTTCAAGATAGATAACAATATCCACGCCACCGGCAGGGCGAGCCGGCATCAAGGGTTGAGATGACTGAGGACTGGGATGGACTACGAGGATCGCTTCCGGCAGCACCTTGAGGCGCTGCATCGCGAGGGGCGCTATCGCGTCTTCGCCGACCTGAAACGGCGCTGCGGGGCCTACCCCGCGGCGGACCACTTTGCGCAAGGCGACAGGCGCGGCGTGACCGTCTGGTGCTCCAACGACTATCTCGGCATGAGCCAGCACCCGAAGGTGCTCGCTGCCATGCACGAGGCGATCGAGGAGGTCGGGGCGGGCTCCGGCGGCACACGCAACATCTCCGGCACCACGCACTATCATGTGGAGCTCGAGGCCGAGCTCGCCGACCTGCACGGCAAGGAGGCGGCGCTCCTGTTCACCTCGGCCTATATCGCCAACGAGGCCACGCTCTCCACGCTGGTTAAGCTCATTCCCGGCACCGTGATCTTCTCCGACGAGAAGAATCACGCCTCGATGATCGAGGGCATCCGCCATGGCGGGGGCGAGAAGCTGATCTTCCGCCATAACGACATTGAGCATCTCGGGGAGCTGTTGCAGCGCTTCCCGCGCGGCACGCCGAAGATCATTGCCTTCGAGAGCGTCTATTCGATGGACGGCCATATCGCGCCGATCGCCGCGATCTGCGACCTGGCGGAGAAATACAACGCGCTCACCTATCTCGATGAGGTGCATGCCGTTGGCCTGTACGGGCCGCGTGGCGGCGGCATCGCCGAGCGCGATGGGGTCATGGACCGCATCGACATCATAAACGGCACGCTGGCCAAGGGCTTTGGCGTGATGGGCGGCTATCTTGCGGCGAGCGCCGCCTGCTGCGACGCCATCCGCTCCTACGCGCCTGGCTTCATCTTCACCACCTCGCTTGCGCCGGCGCTGGTCGCAGGCGCGCTGGCCTCGATCCGGCATTTGAAGCAGAGCGGGACCGAGCGCGCGCGGCTCAGCGAACGCGTCGGCAAGCTGAAGCGGCTGATGGCCGAAGTCAGGCTGCCCGTCATGGACAATCCAAGCCACATCGTGCCCGTGCTCGTCGGCGATCCGGTCCACTGCAAGGCCGTGACCGACACGCTGCTCACGCACTATCGGATCTATGTGCAGCCGATCAATTATCCGACCGTGAAGCGGGGCACGGAACGCATGCGCTTCACGCCGTCGCCCGTGCATACCGACGAGCAGATGGCCGAGCTGATCGCGGCGCTTACGGAGCTGTGGGCCGCCTGCCCGGTGGCCAACGGCCAGTATGTGAGGCTCGCTGCCGAGTAGGTGCGAGGTGCGCACATGCCGGTCAGACTAGCAGCCATCGCTCTCGCCCTGCCCTTGATCCTCGGCGGAAGCGCCGCTCGCGCGCAGGACATCGATCTCTGCTTCACCGTCGCCGACCGCGTGGCGGAAGGAGAGGCGGTCTCTGAAGCCGACAAGCGCTTAGGCCACGAAGCCTGCCAGCGCGCGCTCGCCGCAACGGCGAGCATCGTGCAGAAACATCAAATCCAAGAGGCCGATTTCGACATCCTGGGCACGCGTCCCAAGAGCGACGAGTAGGGTACGCCATTCACTGAGAGCTGAGCGCGGGACTCAGGCCGCCCGCGCACCCGTCGGCTGCACGATGATCGCGCCGTTGTCGCCGCGCACGATCTCTTCGTCGGCGAGCTTGAAGTTCTGCATGCGCACCGTGCCGTACCGGTCGAAATAGGCGTCGAGCTTCCTTTCGATGCCCTTGTCGTAGCCGGGACGCATCACATGCGTTGCCCCCTGCACGACCTTCACCACTTTGCCCTTCTTCACCACGAGCTCGCCGCCCTTGAACACATAGTCGGGCGTGGCGAACATCGCTTCGCGGTCCGGATTGTCGGTATAGATGGTGATGTCGGCCGCGGCGCCGACGCCGAGATGGCCGCGGTCCTGCAAACCAAGACTGCGCGCGGGGCCGGCACGGGTCAGGATCGCGATCTCGTCCAGCGTATATTCGCGCGTGATCGACTTCAGCACCTCGGCCTGCGCCTGAGCGTCCGGGTTGATCTTCTGCAGCGCGTCGTCGCGGAAGCTCTTGTCCATGAGCAGCCTGATGAGATGCGGGTAGAAGAAGAACGGCGCGCCATTCGGATGGTCGGTCGTGAGGAAGATGCGCCACGGATCGTCGAACAGGAGGAACGTCTCGAGCCCGATCACCCATTGCATGGCGTTAACGAAGCTCTTGTCGCGATAGCGCATCGGCACCACGCCGCAGCCCGCGTCGCATTCGATGTCCATGATCACGGGCTTCTTCGGGCTCGCGCTTCTCGAGATGGCGAACTGGCGCATCGAGTCGCCCGATGCGGTGCAGGTCTGGCCGAACAGCACCTGGCCCACGTCGATCGAGACATTCGGATGCTTGGCCGCGAGCTCGCAGAGCCGCGCGGCGCCCGAGGAGAACTTCTTCTCGCCCTCCGTGCCGTAGCTCAGGAACTGCGTATGCGTCATGTGGATGCGCAGGCCCTCCGCCGCGCGGATCGTGTCGAGCGTCGTCTCGATATTCCCGGGAATGCCGAGATTGCAGCCGTGGATGTGCAGCGGATGCACGACGCCGAGCTCTTCGAGCGCGCGCGCGAGCGTCAGGATGATTTGGCGCGGCGTGACGTGGTAGTAGACGTGCTCCTGGTCGAGATCGAGCTTGCGCTGATTGAACTTGAAGGCGCTGATGCCGCCGGGGTTCACCACCTTCACGGCGATCGCCTGCGCTGCGTGCATGGTCCACGCGACATAGTCCTTGATCGCCGCGAAGTCCTCCTTCGCTGCGAGCTGGCGCAGGAAATAGTCGTCGGAGCCCAGCATGACGAACGCGCCTTTGTCGACCATTGGCGTGTCGCCCATCTCCATATGCGCCTGGCGCGCATTGGCGGGCAGCATGGCGGGCTCGAAGCAGGACGTGTAGCCCATCTCCGCGTAGCGGTAACCGGTGACATGCGTCGACGGAACCGAGCGGCCCGAGCCCGCGCGCGTGAGCTTGGTGCGCGTGACCGGATCGCCGCGATGGTCCTCCGGCAGCAGCGCGCGGGCGATGGTCATCTTGCCGCCGCCGATATGCGTGTGCGGGTCGATGGCGCCAGCCATCACGATCTTGCCCGTGATGTCGTAGGTCTCGTCGGCGCGCGCATCGGGCCGCGCCGCTATGATCTTGCCGTCCTCGACATAGATGTCGCGGACGGCGCCGCTCACATTGTTGGCGGGGTCATAAATCCTGCCGCCGGTCAGCTTGATCAACATGGCGTGGGAGCTCCGTCTGGAACGCGGCCGTTATGGCCGCGCGCAGTTGGCCTGCCGGGCGGCGCGGCAACAAAGCATGGGAGAGGCGGCATGACAACTCGCTCTTACCCTGGTCGACCTTCTCTTGTAAGATTTCGCGCGCGGCGCGAGGTGCGGAAGACCGCCAATGCCGAGAGTTGTCATTTCCTATCGCCGCTCCAATTCGGCAGCCATAGCCGGGCGCATCGCCGACCAGCTCAAGGCACGCTTCGGCGAAGACTCCGTATTCATGGACATCGACAACATCCCTTTGGGCGTGGACTACCGCGTTCACATCAGAGGCGAACTGCTCAAGAGCGAAATTCTCATCGTGGTCATCGGGCCGCGCTGGCTAGCGCCTGACCCTGACGGCACGCGTCGCATCCACAACGAAGCCGACCCTGTTCGCGTCGAGATCGAGACGGCGCTGAGAGAGCAGGTTCCGGTGATTCCGGTCCTCGTGGAAAACGCCGCCATGCCCACGGTCAAGGACCTGCCGGAATCACTGCACGGCTTAGCCTTCCTCAACGCGGCCGAGGTGGATATCGGGCGCGATTTTCGTCATCACGTGGATCGTCTCGGCCATGCGCTCGATTCGCTTACGGGTCGGAGCGAGGACTGCTGCCGCCGCCGCACCAAGCGACGCAACCGCAGCGACGCCTGTCGCCACAGCGGTCGGCGCCAAGACCGTAGCGAAAGCGCCGCGGGGCCATTGGCCTTTCCTCCTCGCAGTGCCTTTGCTTGGACTGCTGGCTGCGGGAGTCTGGCTCTGGGCCAACCCCGATTGGCTGTCCGGCCGGTCATCCCTTCCCGCCTACAAAGAGCGCGTCACGGATGAGATCGGCTACCTCGCGCCGGCCACCCGAGCGAACCTCACGCAACGGCTGGTCGATCTCGAAGCAAAGTCCGGCGCCCAGGTCGTCTTCGCCCTGTTGACGGACCTGCCGGAGCAGCCCGCGGAATATGCAAGGCAGCTATCGGAGCATTGGAGGGTCGGAGGAGAGCATCGCAACGGCATCCTACTGACCATCTTTCCGGACGACTCCAAACTCGCAATGGACGTCGGGAGCGCCGTGCAAAGAATGCAAAGTGCGCACACACAGGAATTGATCGGCGAACGGATCCAGCGGCGCCTCAATGCCAAGGACGTCGTGGGCGGCCTGATCCAGGGTATGGACGATATCGTCGAAGTGCTGACCGGCGACGCCAGAGCCTGGGAAGTCAGAGCAAAGAGTCTCCCCGCGGAGCCTCCCGCCATCATTCCCTCCGCGCGACCGCCGACAACCTATCGCGTTCTGCCGAAAGTCGCTGGCGGCGTGCAGAATCTCCGTGCCGGACCCTCCACCGCCTACAACATTGTGGTCGCCATTCCCGAGGGCTCGACTGGAATCACCATCGGCACTTGTCGTCCTCCCGAAGACGGCAAGACGACGCGGCCCTGGTGCGCCGCAAGCTGGCGCGGTTATTCGGGCTGGATATCGAGCTGCTGCATCGTCGACGAGGCAACCGGCCTGCCTCCGGGGGGCGCTAACGACAGCAGCCTGAACTAAAGCGCGGCTTCGACGGCGGAGAAGATCGAGGCGGCTGACGGCAGCTCGGACCGGCCAAGATTCTTGAGGGGCAACGACACGACATTGTCGACGCGCACAAGCCGGCCTGCGTGGTCGACGCCTGGTGTGCCGATCGGAATGAAGACCTCCGGCGGCTTGGCAAGCTTGAGCCCGGGCGTGCCGAGCACGACTGCCGGCAGCTTCGTCTTGGGCGGCGCAAGATCGGGCGAGAAAGACGCGGTCCATACGAGCAGGTCCCCTTCCCCGTCGGCCAACATCCTTGCGATGTCGTGGCGGTAGGGATCGTAGTCGGGTGCGCCGCTCGCGAAGCTCACGCGCAAAGGATAGCCCGTGATCCAGGTCGTGGTGGCAGCCGCGGTGACGGCGCCCTCGGCGCCGCCGAGTGAAAGCCCCGCGAAGCGGATCGTCTGGTTGAGATCCTTCGCGAGTCCCACAAGCTGATCGACGGTGAGCTCGGCGTGCGGAAAGTCGAGCACGGGTGGAGCCCACACGATCACGCCGTAGGTCGCCTTGCGGCAGCGTTCGGCGAGCGCGTCGATCTCGGCGAGCGGAACGCCTGCCACCTTGCGCGCCTTGATGCGAAACCCGCGCAGCCGCGCCCTAAGCGTGCCGATGACCTCGCCAGCCTGCTCAATCTTGCACGGAAGCACGACTGTCTCGCCTGCCTGCGATCCGAGGGCCGCATCGCCACCCTTGCCGATGAACACGACCGTGCGCTTCTTCGCCGTCACGTCAAACATCGAGGCCGGCGGCTCGACGATGCGCTCCATGAAGCGCGGATGGAGCTTCGGCACGTCGCCCACGACGATGATCAGATCGGCGCGATTGCGCGTCTCGGTCAGCGTCGAGGTGATCCAGCCCGAGATCTGCAGCACTTTGAGATTGCGGTAGAGCGCTCCACTCAGGGCATGATCGACAATACCGCCTGCGCACTCGGCGACCGCGAGCGCTGCGCGCATGCCTTCAACATCAGTAGCAAGCCCGCCGAAGAGCGGAAGCTCAGCCTCACCGATCAGGCGCGCGGCCTCCTTGATGGCCGCCGCAAGCTCGACCGGCTTCCCCCGCACGCTGGCCTGCGCCCTAGGAAGCTTGCGCTCGAAGCCCGCGACGGATTTCGGGCAGGCGCCTTTCAGCACCTTAAGCGCATCGCCTCTGCGCTCGATGGCGATGTCGTCGTTGAGCATGCCGTCGAACGGGCTCGTGACGTTCTCGTAAAGCTTGGGCGTGGCGCGCTCGGCCTTGGCTTCGCGCGCGATCGGACCGGGCATGCGGCTGGTTCCCCTGAAGGCGGGGCAAGAAAAGCACGGGTTTGCCGGCAATACAACACGCGAGCGGTAAGGCGTGAGGTCGAATCGTGGACGCGCGAATGCCGTCAGAGTGCGGGGACGAGAGGTCCCGCACTCAAGACGAATGTGCGGAAGTCCCCACCTACTTCAAGGGCGGCAAGACTTCCGGCTGGGTCATAGCTTGCTGGTGATGAAAGCAGCCCCCGAGTGCCGAAAGCACGGCTAGGGCCGCCACAAAGGCGACAACGATACGCATCTGAACTTAGCCCCCTACGCAACGCCACAAAGGATACGCTACGGTACGCAATACTCATCCGCCCGACATCAGACCATATTTGGCCTGGAGTTTGGTGGCGGAATTGCAACAGTCGCCGCGCGTTTACGGGTTGTTAACCCTCGGGGAGTGCTATCGGCGGTGAGGGTAAATCGAGCCGCATCCGCGTGTCAGAAGACCGCCTCCTGCAATCGTTTTGCGCGCTGCTTGGCGCCGTCGTGCTCGTGGCAAGCGTGCACGTGTTTCTGCTAGCCACCTCCGCGCCGAGGCTGGAAAGAGAGCCGACGCTAAAGACCGCGTCCCTACTTGAGGCCGCGCCCATCGAAGCCGCAGCGCCTGTCGCGCCCGAGGTGAAGACGGCCGAACTGCCGCCTGATGCCTCAGCCGAGCTCGTTGTCGCGCGCCCCGAGGCCGAAACTGTCTCCCAGCAAGCCGAGTCCGCGCCGGTCAAACCGGACGCCGGTGCCGAGCTTGCCGCACCCGCAGCGCCGATAGACGCGCCCGCTCCGAACGCGCCCGAAACCGCTCTCGCCCCCGCCGAGGACGGGCAAGCCGCTGCGCCATCTGACCCCGCTGAAGAGCTTGCGGCGATCGCTGAGCCCGCTGCCACTGAGGCCGAGGCCGAGGCTGCAGCGCTGCTCGAAGCGGCGGCGACAGACCACGCCTTCGTCTCCGAGCCGTCCGATCCGGAGTCCGTCGCCGCACCAGAAGCGGAAGCCCTGAATACCAAAACGCCCGTTGCCGAAGCCGCCACCGTCGAACAAGAGCCTTCGTTCATCGCATCCGCGGCATCGTCTCTAAAGGAGACGATGTCCGAGACGATCGGCGCGAGTGAAGAGGCGCCGGTCGACCTTGCGGCCGCGGCGGATCTCGACGAAGCCGCTTCGCCCGCGCCTCCGCCCGTTCCGGCCTTCGAGGCCGACCCAGACGTCACAGGTGCGGTCGACGCGCTTCCTGAGATCACGGTTCCTTTGCGCAAGCCGCAAGCGCCGGTGGCGGAGCCCGCTCCGATGAAGACTGCGGAAGAACCGGAAAAAATTCGCGAGCAGCCGGAGCGACGCCAGGTCGCAAGCGCGCGCGCGGATGCGAACAGCCACGCGGACGCCAAGAAACCGCTCTGGAAGCCGATGGCGCTCGGCTTCGTCAAGGACCGGAAACGGCCGCCGGAGCCGAAGCCTGCCAAGGAGAGTTCTGCCCCGCAAGCCGCGCCCGCAAAGGCGAAGCCCGTGTCGAGCGGGGCCTATCGCTCGCAAGTTTGGGGCAAGCTCGCGCGCCACAGGCCGCGCCTCGGCAAGCCAGGCAGCACGACGGTGGTCTTCGGCATCGGTCCGAGCGGGGCGCTCAGGTCCGTGCGCGTCGGAAGGTCGAGCGGCAACACAGCACTCGATCAGAGGGCCCTCGCCGCCGTGCGCGCAGCGGCCCCCTTCCCCGCCCCGTCCGGCGGCATGAGCGCGACCGCGCTCACCTTCTCCATCCAGATCTATTTCCGCTGACGGCTCTCGCGCAGCATGGGAACCAGCGGCGGCGACGATCCCGCCTGGATCGTACCGAGCCTGACGAAGCCGTGGCGCTCGTAGAGCGGGACATTGCGCTCGCTCGTCGCTTCGAGATAGGCGGGCGCACCGTCGGCGTCGCTTCGCGCAAGCGACGCGCGCAACAGCGCCGACCCATAGCCGTTGCCCTGTTTTGACGGCTGGACTCCGATCAGTGGGAGATACCAGTGCGGCTCGTGCGGATGGTATTGGCCCATCTGCTCCATCAGGGTGAAGATTTGAGACTGCTGAGTCTCGCTCATCGTATCCATTACGATTGCGGCCATCGCCTCCTCATCGGGACCCGTGCCGGGCGGAAGCCAAAGCGCGGCGCCGGCGAAGTCCTCCGTGCAATAGGCGGAATCCTCGGAAAACGCGCGGCCGGCGAACGCCCGCGCGAAACTCGGAAAGAGCTCGCGATAAGCGTGCACCTCCGGAAAGCTCCAGCGCACGACCGGATCGTCGGCGAACGCCGCGACGATCGTGTCGAACACGGGCCCCTCGCCGCCCGCACCGGCGATTTTGACGGCGCTCTCTGCATGTTGCGCCATACCGAGCTCCCATTTGCGCCGAGGATCAGACTAACATAGGACGCGATTGCCCCTTTCGGGAACGCGGGATCCGTGCGCACAGGCGGAACGCAGGAAATGATCAAGATCGCTCTAGGCCTCGCCGCGCTCTATGCGCTCATCTGTATCGCAGTCTATTTCGGCAACCGCGTGCTCATGTATTTTCCAGATCCCTCCCGCGTCCCGCCGGCGGAGGCCGGACTCGACGGCGTCGAAGAGGTCGAGCTTGCGGCTGATAACGGCGTCACTCTCGTCGCCTGGCATGCGCCCGCGCGCGAGGGGAAGAACACGATCCTCTATTTCCACGGCAACGCGGCGAACGCCGCCAATCGCGCGCGCAAGATCGAGACGATGCGGCAAGACGGCTCCGGCGTCTTCTATCTCAACAACCGCTCTTACGGTGGCTCGGACGGACGCCCCACCGAAGCGAACAACGTGGCGGATGCCATCGCCGCTTACAATTACCTCGTCGGGCGCGGCGTGCCGCCTGAGCGGATCGTTGCGTTCGGCGAGTCGCTCGGCTCAGGCCAGGCGGTGCGACTCGCGGGCGAGCGGCCCGTCGCGGCCGTCGTGCTTGAAGCGCCGCTCACCTCGACGATCGATGTGGCACGGTCGACTTATTTCTGGCTGCCGCTCAGCCTTCTCATCACCGACCGTTACGACAACGCGCGCAACATTAGCGGCGTCACCGCACCGCTGCTGATCCTGCATGGCGCGCACGATCGGGTGATCCCGGTCGAGATGGGAAAGCGCCTCTTTGCTGCCGCGAACGAGCCGAAGCGCCTCGAGATCTTTCCCCAAGGCGACCACAGCGACTTGCTCGACCATGGCGCCTGGGAAAAGGCCCGGGCGTTTCTCTCGACGCTACGCTAGCTGATCGCTCGCTCCGGTGCGGACTTTGCCGTTAGCGGGCGACAGCGGTCTGCGAATACGATCTTGAGTGTAATCGGCCGTCTAGAACCGGCGCGGTCCAATGCAACCCATCTGCAAGTGCGCAAGCGCGGCAGAGGCCGGTTCGGCCCCATTCATGACTGTTGGACATTTTCCGACAATCCAACGGCTCAGCGCCTTTCGATGTCTGCTGCGGCGCTTGAGCAATTGCTGGCCGAAAGCGTCGCCAATTACGACCCCTGGCAGGACAGCGTCGATTGTCGTCCCGAAAAAGACCCGGCAAGGTCACTTCAAGGAGCGCGCCTGGCAGCAATGGCCCCCCAAACAAGAAGTACTACGACTGCCCCGATGGTCGCCCCAATAAGACCGGCACCTTCGCCCGCGGTGTACCAGCCGAGAGCTTGTCCGAGAAAGGTGGCAACGAAAGCCCCCACGATGCCGAGGAGGGTGGTCATGATGAAACCACTTGGCTCATTAGGACCGGACGTAAACAGTTTTGCCAATACGCCTGCAATAAAACCAATGAGGATGGTCCATAAAATGCTCATAGCCCTCGCTCCTGTAGTCGCCTCTCCCAATGGGTCCGATTCATTATCGCCTTTTCCTGTGCGTGATCCAAGTGGGAAGAACCAGCCTACTGAGACGTCCAGCTTTTGTGGTCTGAATGGGGGGGTAGACTACGAAGTGTGGCACCCCTCATGACGCCGAGGCACGTGCCGCGCAAGTTATGAAGACCACGGACCTTTTCAACTGCGGCCCCCTACTTCTTCCCAGTGCTGAGGCTTCTCGAATCAGTTTCCTGGGGCGCTTACATTCATCTTAGCCGATGCGGGCGGTGCCTGAGCGTCCGTCGTTGCGGATCCAGCGGACAGACTTGCCCTTAATGGTGAACTTGTAGCAGTAGGCCTTGCCGCCCAACCAGCTTGTCCAGCGCTGGCAGAGTTCGTTACCCTCGATCCACCAGCGGCCATTGTCGACGGCCCCGTCGCCTCTGGACAGGGCTGCGGCCGTGGCGCTCATCTTTCCGCTCATGCGCCCGCTGGCCGAATAGCGGATCGGCAGATCGAAGCCGGAAATCTTGAGGTAGACCGTCTTGCCGGCCACGGCATGGCGCAAGTCAGGCCCTGCAAGAAATGTGGGTTCGGCGCTCGCGGTTCCAGCCGAGAGACAGAGCGCCGCCGCAAAAAGAATGAATCTGAGTTTCATGGGATCCCCCTCGGCGGGAGCCTCGCGTTTTTGCTCTACGAGAAAAATGGGGTATGAGGAAGCAACCTACGAGACAGTATTTGGTTCCGACGGTTGCGCCGATTGGAGGACGATTGGACGGCTATGCGTTGGAGCTTGTGATCATTCCTGCTCAGCGGCGACAGCGGAGGCCGTGATCGTCACTGTGCTGCCCTGAGGGCCGCTTTTCTTCTGGACGGTCGGCTTGAGTTGATGCGCCAGAACCTCGACGATGCTCGTGCCAAGGCCCGTATGCGGAGGCTCGCCGTCTTTTTCCTACGCCCCTGTGCCATTGTCGGAAACCGAGAGCTGCCATCCGAACTCCTCTGCGCCGTAACTAACGAGGATGTCGCCCTTCTCGCCGCTTGGGAAGGCATGCTTCAAAGCGTTGATCAGGAGTCCGTCACGATCAGTCCGAGGCTCACGGCTGCGCTGGACACCGCGGTCACCAGAGGTCGCCTGC
Organism: uncultured Alphaproteobacteria bacterium; assembly: GCA_963821255.1. GTDB lineage: Bacteria > Pseudomonadota > Alphaproteobacteria > Rhizobiales > Methyloligellaceae > Methyloceanibacter. The sequence continues at coordinate 297,580 of CAWGCX010000014.1, forward strand.
ACCTGCCGATGACGACTTTGGCGTCGAATTGCAGGGCGACGAAATCGTCGTCATCAACAGCGAGTGGCGGCGTTGCTTGAACTCCGTTTCGCGGGGTGTCGTCTAGTTTCTTCGGGATTCGGCTTCGGCGACGTGCTTCTTCACTCTGACGAAGCCGTCAGGCACAACCGAAATTGAATCGATGCCGCACTCGACCAGGAATTCGGCAAACTCCGGATGATTGCTTGGCGCCTCGCCACATAACCCCACCTTCGCACCCGCCTTGTGGGCGGCCTGAATAACGCTGCGGATCATCCATTTGACGGCCTCGTTCTGCTCGTCGAAGACGCTAGCAAGCAGCTCGGAGTCGCGGTCAACTCCAAGCGTCAGCTGGGTCAAGTCATTGGAGCCGATGGAGAAGCCGTCGAAGCGTTCGGCGAAATCGGCAGCCAGAATGACGTTCGACGGGATTTCGCACATCACATAGACCTCAAGGCCGTTTTGACCACTCGCAAGACCATTCTCCGCCATGACCTCGAGGACGCGACCGGCCTCGTCAGGAGTGCGACAGAAGGGAATCATCACCACAACATTGGTGAAGCCCATTTCCTCCCTCAAACGCCGGATTGCGCGGCATTCTAAGGCGAACCCGTCCCGATATTCCGGTGAGTAGTAGCGCGACGCACCGCGAAAGCCGAGCATTGGATTTTCCTCCTTCGGCTCAAAATCGGCGCCGCCGATCAGATTGGCATACTCATTGGTCTTGAAATCGCTCATCCTCACGATCACTGGCTTCGGATAGAGCGCGGCGGCGATACGCGCGAGCCCCAGCGAGAGCCGATCGACGAAATAGTCCGCTTTGTGCTCGTAACCACGCGTGAGCTCGGCAATAGCGGTCATGGCTTTCCCATGCGTCAGTCTATCGAAATGGACAAGCGCCATGGGGTGCACCTTGACGTGATTGGCAATCACGAACTCCATGCGGGCCAGCCCCACCCCATCCGCCGGCAGCCGCCACCAGCGAAACGCGGCTGCAGGATTGGCCAGATTGAGCATGATCTTTGTGCGCGTGTTTGGCACCGCCGTCACGTCCATCTCTTCGGTGACAACCTCGGCGATGCCCTCGTAGACGAATCCCTCGTCTCCTTCGGCGCAGGAAACCGTCACGTATTGCTCCTGTTGCAGTACCTCGGTGGCATCGCCCGTGCCAACAATGGCCGGAACCCCAAGCTCCCGGCTGACGATGGCGGCATGAGACGTGCGCCCGCCGCGATCAGTGACGATGGCTGCCGCGCGTTTCATGATCGGCACCCAATCGGGATTGGTGGTGGTTGTCACCAGCACCCCGCCTGAGATGAAGCGATCGATATTCTTGGGATCGCGAATTATGCAGACCGGACCAGAGACAACGCTACCGCCAACGCTGAGGCCGAAGACGAGCTTTCGGCCCTTCCGCACGATCTTGTAAGTGCGCTGGACGCCCGCTTGCGCACGTGACTGAACAGTCTCCGGGCGCGCTTGCACAACGAACAGCTGCCCGCTCCGCCCGTCCTTCGCCCATTCGATATCCATGGGCCCGCGGTAGTGGCGCTCAATGATGCAGGCGGAACGGGCAAGCTGCAAAATCTCGGCGTCGGTGAGAACGTAGGCGGAGCGCTCGGCGGGCGAAGTTGGAACGTTGCGCGTCGACCGCTCGCCTTCCTCCGCGTAGATCATTTTGAGCGCCTTGCCACCGCACCGCTTGTGAACAATTGGGTTTAGCGCGGCATCTGCGAGAAGGGGCTTGAAGACCTGATATTCGTCAGGGTCGATAGTCCCTTGCACGACGGTCTCGCCCAGTCCCCACGCGGCATCGATGAGCACGACGCGATCGAAACCCGTTTCGGTATCTATTGAAAACATGACCCCGGCGCCTGCGAGGTCGGACCGCACCATCTCTTGCACGCCTATCGCAAGCGCCACTTTCAGGTGATCGAATTCCTTGGCTTCGCGATAGCTGATGGCGCGATCGGTGAACAGCGAGGCGAAGCAGCGGCGGCAGGCGTCAAGCACGGCAGCCTCGCCGCAAACATTGAGGAAGGTCTCCTGCTGACCGGCAAAGCTCGCATCCGGTAGATCCTCCGCCGTTGCGCTTGAGCGCACCGCCACATCGGCTTCATCCAAACCTGAGCGCTGCGACAGATCCCGGTAGGCTTGACAAATGGCTGCCGACAGATCCTCCGGCCACTCTGCCTTCAGCACCCCAGCGCGGAGCGCCGAGCCGACTTCTGCGACGGAGGCTTTTCCGTCAAGCTCAGCGAGCCTCGACGCAATCACCGCTTCAAGCTTGTTCGCGGAAAGGAAGTGCCGGTAACCGTCAGCAGTGATCGCAAAGCCGGGTGGTACTTTGATGTCGTAACGGCCGAGATTCCGCACCATCTCGCCAAGGGAGGCATTCTTGCCGCCCACGGAAGCCACGTCGTCGGCGCCGATGTCTTCGAACCAGCGAATGTAGCAGCGAGCCATTTTTGCCTCGGCGGTCGCGCATGAGGAATGCCCCCAAAACACCCGTCAGGTGCATTCTCACTAGATAGGTAGTGGCACGCTGAGCCCCGCAGAAGATCGAACCCAGAACAATCACGAGGTCGACCCATGGCTGACCATGGCCTACGGCCGCGTCGTCAGCTGCCGTCCGAGCAATTGACGATGTGGTCGGGACGGCCGACCAGGTCCTTGTCGATGCTGAAGCCTTCGAGCTTGCCGTGCAGCTACTTAGCCCAACTTGTGTCGGTGTGGCTGTAGGAGATAAAGGCGCGGTATTTTAGCCCGACGGGCTCGGCCATTACGGCACCCGGCAGCGGAGACCCAATTATGGAGGGAGCAGGCCCGCGCTGCAACTAACGGTTCAGTCACGCGGCAGTTTGGGCTTGGCGGCTGCTTAGGGGTGACCGCGCAGGCTATCGAGCATTACGAGATTTCACGCTAAGGCACGCTGATCGCGTGGGCTCAGGAGTTCGGCCATACCAACGTTACCGGTCTGCTCAATGCCAACCTCAAGGAGGAAAAGGCGGCCGACAAGAAGCTCAACACGCTCGCGGAAGGCGATCTGAACCGGAAGGCAGTGGACGCATGGCGGCAGCGCGTGCCACTAGCCCCGCGAGCCGCACCGGAGCCGCCAAGAAAAGCGCGGCGCGTAAGAGCCCGCCACGCAAGACCACCGCGCGAAAGCCGGCCAAGCGGACACGCTGACGGCCGTCACCGCGCGAATGCACTAGACAGGCAGCTTAGAAACCGCGCCTAGACCGTTTGTCGGCCAAGCGCGTCAGGTGCAAGGGCCCTTCGATAGCGGTCATGCCCACCTCGACTCCGTCGCGCCGGCGGCGAAAGTGTAGCGTGGCGCGGCCGTTTCCAACGGGCAGCTCGTTCACGGTAACGCGGTCCAGCCAATCGGGCAGATACGGGTTCGCTACGAGGATCGTTCCGGTCCTTGCCTCGACTTCGATGCCAAGGCTCGCTTGCAGCATGAGGAAAACGGCGCCGCTCGCCCAGGCCTGAGGCGTGCAGGCCGAAGGGTAGCTCACGGGTGCTTCGCTGGCATGGCGTGGAAATCCGCAGAACAATTCGGGGAGCCTGAAGTCGGGAAAGCGGCAGGCCGCATCGAATAACGCGGTAAAAATGCGGCCAGCGGCGTCATTCATACCGTAACGGGAAAGTCCGCTCGCCGCGATCGAGCAGTCGTGCGGCCAGATGGAGCCGTTGTGATAGGACATCGGATTATAGAGGCTCGCATCCGTCGCGACCGTCCGGATGCCCCAACCGCTAAAGATGCGTGGATCCATCAGATTGCGCCGCACAGCTTTCGCCTTCTCCTCATCCGCCACGCCGCAGAACAGCACATGGCCCGCATTTGAGGTGCTTATCTCGCATCGGCGCTTGTCGCCATCGAGCGCCAGAGCATAGGTGCCCAGTTCCTCGCACCAGAATCGGCGATTGATGGCTTGCTGCAACGCATCCGCCTTTTGCAGCAGCCGCGACGACGTCTCGGTGTCCTCGAGCACGGAAGCGATCTCGGCAGCGGCCCGCCAACCCGCGACCACGTAGGCCTGCATCTCGACCACGGCTATGGCGCCTTTGGCCCAGCTGCCGTCCTCGTGGAAAATCGAGCTGTCGGAATCCTTCCAGCCTTGATTTTGCAGCCCGCCAGCTTCTGCGCGCAGATATTCAACGAAGCCGTCGCCGTCGGCATCGCCAAAAGCCTCGATCCAGTTCAGCGCCTCGCGGATCGCGGGCCATAGCTCGGCACAAAATGCCACGTCGTTCGTCCGCTTCAGGTATGCGCCGGCCAACATGACGAACAGCGGAGTCGCATCGACGCCGCCGTAATAGCGTCCGAACGGTACTTCGCGCAGCCGCGCCATCTCGCCCTTGCGGGTTTCGTGCAGGATCTTTCCGGGCTCCGCGTCGTGGAAGCTCGACCGCTCGGCCGCCTGCGCCGCGCTCAAATAGGCCAAGACCCCGCGCGCGAGCGCCGGATTGATCCAAAGTACCTGCAGCGCCGTGACCAGCGCGTCCCTGCCGAAAGGCACGCTGAACCAGGGAATTCCAGCATAGGGATAAGGGCCGGTCTCGAGCTCGGTGATCAAAAGGGCGAGATCGGCAGAGGCTCGGTCGATCCATCTGTCGAACGCGGCGTTGGACGTGGCGATGCGGTCGAGCGCCTTGATATGGCGGCGCGCCTCGCGCTTCGCGCCCTTCAACGCCGCGAGTAAGGCGGTGCGGCTCGGCCTCGACGTGTCGCCGTCGCTGGCGATCGTCATCAATATATGCTGGCTTGCACTTGGCTCGACCTCGACCGGTAGAATGATCCGCCGGTCCCGGATCTGCGCGGGCGCCGAGAACGCGAGGGCGGTCACTCTCGTCTCGCCGTCAAGGCCGCGATAGGACAAGGTGAAGCAGTCGGCGTCCACGCAAGGCTTCAGCGACTCGCCGCGGCGGATACGGGTCATACCCCTGAGCTCGAACACGTCGCGGAAATCGGCGTCTGCCTCGAAGGTCAGATCCAACGCCACCGGTTCCGCCGCGAAGCTCTGTATCTGCAATGCCTCATAGAGCTTGCACCGCCAAAGCAATCTGCGGCGGACGATGTAAAGCTCCTTTTCAGGCACGAGGATGCCGTGGCGGTCCCTGAAGACAGCATTGGTGAGGTGCGCGGTAAAGACGACGTTGTCGCGCCCGACGCTGCCGCTCAAGAGCTCAGGACTTTGCCCGTGAATGCGCAGGCTGAGCTTGGACAAAATCCGAGTGTCGTCCTGGAAGAGCCCGTCGGCGCCCTCGCTTGGTCCCACGGGGTGAAGCTCGCCGTGAAAATCGCCATAGGCGTCGAAGACCGCGAAAAGGTCGTCATGCTTCAGGACATGGAGCGCGTCGCGCGCGACTGCCGCGCGTTCGGATACCTCAAGCGCCCTTTCCGCCGCTGTTACGACCATAGCCTCTCGCGCTTAAGCGCAATGCCGTGCGGACTGCAAGGATAACTATGCCGCAGCTTCTGAAACGGGGCTCGACTTGAGCCGTTCGGCTGACACGAGGTCGCTCACGCTTGTAACGTCCTCTCGATTTGGCGACTGCAAAGTGGGCCGCAGTACGCCCGAGAGGACGGCCAAATAAGCTGTTTCATACGCTTGGGCCATCATCTCAGCCGAGAAGCGCTGCTCAAAGGCCTTCCGGACGGTGGCCCGATCTAGGCTCCGCACAAGCTGCACGGCTTCCGCCGCCTCCTCGACGCAATCGACAACAAATCCAGTGACGCCGTGCTCGATGATCTCGGGAACCGACCCACGATTGAACCCGATGACCGGCGTGCCGCAAGCCAACGCCTCGATCATGACCAGCCCGAACGGTTCCGGCCAATCTATCGGGAAGACGAGGGCGAGCGCGTTGCCGAGGAAGTCGGCTTTCTTGGTCTCGCCGATCTCGCCGATATAGTCGGCGTGCGGCGTTCCCAACAGCGGAGCGATCTGATCGTGAAAATAGCCGCGATCCGCAAAGTCGATCTTCGCGGCGATCCGCAACGTCATGCCGGCAAGCATGGCAATCTTTATAGCCCGGTCGACGCCCTTTTCAGGCGCGATGCGGCCAAGGAAGGCGAGATAACCTCCGCTCGGCTCGGCGGAGAACGCGTATTGCGAGACGGGATAGCCGTGAGGGATCGTGCTGATCCACCGCAAATGCGGTACGGGCGCGCGCTGACTTTCCGAGATCGATACGAGCGGAAAATGCGGATAGGCCCGATAGAAATCCCACAGGTCTCTTATGTCCTGCCGCCCGTGCAGCGTCGTCAGCGTTCGGTCGGCGATATCCGCAAAAAGGGGCATGTGATAGCAATCGAGATGAAAGTGCAGGATATCGAACTCGTCGGCCCGCGCGCGTACCTTCGCAAGCATCGCGAGATGCGCCGGCAGGTCCCAGGAAAGCTTGTTCTCGTCGAGCCGCAAAGCCTTGGGCCGGCACAGAACGAGATCGGCAAGCGTCGAACTGTCGCCGCTCGCGAACAGCACGACTTCATGCCCCCGGCGCACAAGCTCATTGCTCAGATGCGCGACGACGCGCTCGGTCCCTCCGTAATATTTCGGCGGTACCGATTCATATAGGGGCGCGATCTGTGCAATCCGCATTGGCGGAACCTCACTACAACGACAGATACCACCGCTGCGGAATTCGGGGTGGAGAGCCTAGAGATGCCGGCCCGCTGCGCCCAGTCGGCTGCGGGCCCGTATGGAATTTATAACGCTCGACATTGGCTTCGGTTGCTGATTTGACCTCGGCACGAACAAACCGCGGCTACTCGCAGGAGGAATTCACGTATGAGGTAAGAGCCTCGCTCGCCCAACAACCTCAATCCTAGTGAGGTCTGCTACGGGTCATTAGCTGACCTAGCTGGACAGGCAGTGAGCGAAATCACTCTTAGACTAAAGACCTCGACCGCCGTGAATCTCTGTTAGGCTGTCCAAATCACCGGTCAGAGAGAGCCTCGGGCACCGGTGGCTGAGAGTAGTAAGTCACGCTCCCGCCTGCAAAATGCGGGGGGAGTGTCCCAATGTCCTCTAGAAATCCCCGGCCACTATCCATGCAATGGAACAACCGCCGGCCGCCGGCCCGCCCGCCGAACACCCCCGTGCTTCGCGTGGCGGTGCAGGGTAGCGAGATTGTAGTTTCGGCGTCGGGCACCGACGACTACGTGGTGAAGTATCACAAGCCGGCAAACTCCCCTCAGCTTCTCGCTAGAAGCTTCCCGAGGAAGGAGGACAGTCGCGTCTCTATGACCCTAGCAGACTTCCTAACCGCCGCTTGGAAGCTCGCCAACGACAAGGCGCGGGAGTTAGGGTGGATCACATGACCGAACAGGCTGATCTCAACACTGGCAAAGAATGGTCCAAGAGCGACCTGTTCTCTCTTCGCAACAGGATTGAGCACGGGCGCACTGTCTGCCACATTGCTACCTTCCTGAGGCGCACCGAAGCGGAGGTCCGAGAGAAGGCAGCCGAGCTTGGGCTCAATCTTCCTCTCGCAGCGACCGGCGAATAGCCGCGATCTTTAAGAGCTATGTCCGCTAAGGGTCAGAAGCGGAGCTACGAGCTCGCTACGTGTTCGTCGGCGCGCGTATCGATCTCAAAGGCGATACCGCACTGGTGACCGGGGTGGACGGTTTACGCGGCGCGCAAGTAATGGCCACCGATCTCAGGGCTTCGGTCTCGCTGATCATCGCCGGCCTTGCCGCGCAGGGCGAGACCATGATCAGCCGCGTTTACCACCTCGATCGTGGTTTCGAGCGCATCGAGGACAAGCTCGGCCAATGCGGCGCCCAGATCGAGCGGCTCGCTGGTTAGCCGGCGCGCCGCGTCACTGCCTCAAGCTTGAAGAAGGCCCGGTGGGCCATCAGGATCGCCCCGTCGACAGGCTCGCTTTGCGGTGGCGTTATGAAGTCGGATAGCCTGGGTGGCAGCCAAGGCAGGAGAGGCTCTGCGAGGCCGCCAATCAAGCTGACTGCGGGCGCACCCGCAGCCAGAAGTCTGTCGATGATGTTCGCGGCGGCCTCGGCCGCCTCGTTCACCAGGTCGATCGCCAGGGCGTCTTCGGCCGAGGCATATTTGAAAATCAGTGGTGCAAACCTTGCGTAATCGGCTGAGCTGGCACTCGCAGCAAAAGAGACAATTTTGGCGGGTTCCCAATTGAACCGGGTCAGAATGGCGGCTGCAAGTCCGGTTTCCTCGGCTCGGCCATCATAAGTCCAAAGCGTACGCCGCAACGCTTCCCGACCCATCCTTTGGCCACCGGCCTCGTCGGACACTTCGGGCCCCCAACCCGCAACAGCTATGCACCGGTCCTTGACGATGGCAAGACCGCAAGAACCGGTGCCCAATATGGCGATCCCGCCGTCTCTACCTTTATGTGCTCCAAGCCAGGCGACATAGGCGTCGGTTTCCAGCTCGACCGAGGCGAAGCACGTAAGTTCCGAAAGCAGGCGGTCGGAAGCGGTTTTCAGACCGGCCCCCGCCAGACCAAGTCCCGCATGCGCGCGCTTTAGGCTTCCCTCATCCAAGCCGGCAGCCGCTAAAGCCGACTTCGTGGCCGTACGAATAGACTCCTTGGCCAGCGGCAGATCCGAGTGAATGTTGGCTGGGCCACCTTTCCCTTCCCCCAGCAAATTGCCGTCCATGTCGCGAATACGGGCTCGGCAGGAAGTTGCACCCCCATCGACCCCTATAAAAAATTGCTTCGGCATAGTAACGGAAAGATTACCGGGCAAGTGTTAATGCAGTGCCAAAAACAGGCCAAAGATGGCCAGAGTAAGTCACTCAGGAAAATCCGAATGATTTGGGTGTGTACGTAAATCGTGGGGTCGCCGCCGGAAGCCAAGCGATCAACTCTCTGATTCGCCTGCCACCCACGTTCCCAGAACGGCAACAGGTTCCGGATCGATGGCGACCATATCGGCGCGGTATCCTGGGGCTAGCCGGCCGAGCCTATTTCCAACTCCAATGAATTCCGCCGGATTCCGGGAGGCAAACCGCAGGGCGTCCGGCAAGGAGACGTGGAGAAGGTCCCGGCAATTGCGGACCGCAGCCGCCATATCGAGCGCGGCTCCGGCCAGCGTGCCGTCGGCCCTGAAAGAACGCCCCCGCACGACCCGGACCTCGCTTCCGTATAGCTGAAAGGTTGACCGGCGGCCACCGACCGGTGGCATGGCGTCGGTGACAAGCATCGGATGCCCACAACCTCGCAAGGCAAGGCGAAGCATCGCAGGGTTCACGTGCCAGCCATCGACAATCAGCCCATACCAGGCATTAGACGATTCCAAAGCCGCAGCAATTGGTCCGGGGTCTCTGCTCTGGAGTGGCCGCATGGCATTGAACAAATGTGTAAAGCCGGTGAGGCCTTCTAGCATTGCCGAACGGGTCTCCTCATAGCTGGCCATCGAGTGCCCAAACGACACGTGACGGCCGGAATTTGTGAGTTGTTTGATAAACCCCTCGGGAACGCGCTCGGGAGCTAGGGTGACAAGCAACTGCCCTCTCCACTCACTGCACAACATCTCAAGGTCTGCTTCATCCGGCGCTCGCATCAGGCGGGGATCGTGCACACCCGCCTTTTCCGGCGATAGGAATGGTCCCTCCAGATGAATCCCGAGAACGCTCGGTTCTCTATCAAGCGCCTCAAGGACCGCAGCCATGGCAGCCCGCATCTTCTCGCGGGTGTCGGTAATGAATGTCGGTAGGAGCGCGGTGGTCCCGAACTTCCGATGGGCGCCCGCGATCGTTATGATGGTTTCCGGTGTCGGTGAATCGTTGAAAAGGATATCCCCCCCGCCGTTGACCTGGAGGTCAATGAAACCCGGAGCCAGCCATGCGCCGGCAGGGAGATGATGAGTGCATAGATCTGCGGGAAGCTCTGATTGCGGTAGCAAGGACTTTATCTCGGATCCTTCGATGAGGACCAACGCGTTTTCATGTCTTGTGGAGCCGTCAAAAACATGGTCGGCGGCGACCGCATGCAAGCCCTGTCGATTCATCTGGTCCGGGTGACCTTCTGCAAGTTCCTGGGTTGATCGACGTTTACGCCTCGATGAGTGGCCAAGTGAACGGCAAGTCCGAAGAAGCTCTGAATCAAACAAACGGCATCGGTTTCCGGACGATCTGGTTGGAGGATCGGCAGCCGGACCGCGCCGGGGAGATCGTCGCGACCCGTTGTGAAAACGGCTGCCCTTTTTCGGCAAAGATCCGCTGTAAGTGTTGAGAGTGGCTCCGCGCTCTTATCACTCGGCATGAAAATCAAAACGGGGTAGCCGCTCGACACGAGTGCAATAGGACCGTGCTGGAATTCGGCCCCGCTATAGGCCTCTGCGTGAAGGTTGCAGACCTCCTTCAGCTTCAAGGCCGCCTCCTGTGCAATGGCGAGGGTAGGTCCGCGCCCTAAGGTGACGAGACTATTTGCACATGAAATCGCGTCAACGGCGCGAGACCAATCGAGGTGCGTGGCTTCGGCCAATCTTCCTGGTAGGCGGTTTAGAGCGGCCTCTAACGAAGTCTCGTCTGACCAAGCCGCAACCAAGTTCAGCAAAGCGGCGAGGGAGGCGATAAAGGTCTTCGTTGCCGCCACGCTCGATTCCAATCCGGCCGCCATTGGAAGCACTATGTCACACGTGGCCGCGAGCGGACTGTCCACGTCGTTTATAATCGCCGCCGTCAGTGCCCCCGCCCTCCTTGCGGATGCGGCCGTCTCAATCAGATCATCACTGCGGCCCGATTGGGAAATCACGAGGAAGAACTGGCTTTCAAGCTGCAAGTCTCGACCGTAGATGGTCGTGATGCTCGGCGCGGCCGCAGCGACTGGGATCCCCAAATACCGTTCGATGAGATGTTTCCCAAAGCTTGCTGCATATGCGGAGCTGCCGCGCGCGCAAGTCACCACCACGCGAGGCGGCCTTGCCTTGAGCGAGGTGCAAAGTTGATTTAGAGGGCGGCTGAGCAGTTCGAATTGGCGGGACACCACGTGGGGTGACTTTCCCAACTCAGCAGCCATCAATATTTCGCCGTTAATCACTAAAAGTCCCAGCCTTTGCTCGCTGAATGTGACGCTCCCGCACGTTGGCTGCTCTTGTCCAGCTTCAGTCTACGTGCCATTCCTACTAGAAGCGATTTCGCCTGACTCTGTAGTAGATACAAGTGTCCCATTGGACTTGAAATGCCGATGAGCACGGAGCGCTCCAGCCCCCGCTATTCGAGTATCGATGTCTGGGATGCTGAGGATATCGCCGAAACCATCGTTGAAAGCCAGTTTGCCGCCGTCGCGGCGGTTTACGCTGTTCGCAAGCAAATTGCCTCAGCCGCAGTCGCAATGCAGGCACGCCTCCAAGATCGGGGCCGACTGATCTATGCCGGCGCTGGCACCTCTGGGCGGCTGGCTGTACAGGACGGCGCCGAGCTCGCTCCAACGTTTGGCTGGCCTGACGAACGGCTATTATTTCTCATAGCCGGGGGCGAAGAAGCCTTGCTGCGATCAGTCGAAGGCGCGGAGGATGACGCCGAGGGTGGAACTAGACTTATCGTTCAGCACGCGGTTACCGCCCAGGACGTGCTGATTGCGGTCGCCGCTAGCGGCACGACGCGTTTTACCTTGGCATGCCTCAGAGAGGCTAAGCGTTGTGGCGCCCTGACGTTGGGCATTGCAAACAACGGCGCCTCTCCCATCCTCGACGAGGCTGATCACCCGATCTTGCTGGATACTGGTTCCGAGCCGATCGCCGGATCCACACGGATGAAAGCAGGCACGGCCCAGAAGGTCGCCTTGAACACCCTATCCACTCTCCTCATGACTCTCCTGGGGAAGGTGTATCGAGGCCTGATGGTCGACGTCCGGGCCGTGAATGAAAAGCTCGTGAAGCGCAGTGAGGACATGTTGATACAGCTGACGGGGCGAAGCCGCGATGATGTGCGGAATGCCCTGTCGCGCGCGAATGGAAGCGTAAAGATTGCCGTTATGCTCCTCCACGGCTGTGACCTTGAGTTTGCAAAGCACCTGCTCAGCGCCGCGGGCGATCGGCTTGGGGCGGCGTTGGACCGCGTTGGCAAGGCCTAGACACGTGGCCTGAGGTGGGCGCGTGTAAGTGCGTCAAATACGGAATTCCGCTTCTGGCAGATTTTGTTAATTTATCGGGCAGTGGCGGGGTTGGCCGTGTCCGCTGTTAGCGGACCTTTCGTTTATCCCGAGCTTATGCCGTGTGGCCCGAGGCCTTTAGGGGCTTGTTGGGTTCCTTCTGGGCAGTTTGCCTCACGCTGGTTGCTGGAGCGGTCGGTCGGAGCTAGCGAGCTTCCGAATCGGGCGATTGCGGAGTATTCCACATGGCACTTCGACGGCAACGGGACCGCCCCGCTTGAACCGACTGACGACCCATCCAACTCCTAGCCCGTCAGCATGACGCCTGTGCCCGCTCTTCACCGCGACTGAACGCCGGTGACAAAGCCCAGCCGGAGCTTCAGAGGAGCTGTCGGCGCCGTTCCCTGATGAATAGGGATGACTCGGTGTTGCTTCTGATGCCGCGGTCGAGCCTGCCGCCGCTCGCTAGGGCGAGTGCATGCCATGCCGCCCCTGCGTAAAGCCCTCATACGAAACGTTCCCGCCAGTTCGAGCCCGTTCCGGGCGGCTCAAGTTTACAGATTTCCTTCTTGCTTTTTGATCGACTTCACTTGTGCTGGGGTGACCGAATTGCCATCTGTCAGATACGCGCGCCATTGTTGACTAATGCCAATACATGCAGCGCGCCGTGGGGCGGACCATGTAGCATGTGATGCCCATTACACCAGCGTCCGCCCCATTCTCTATTTGTGAATTTAGGCGTGCGCGCTGAGTGCGCCGCGACGCGAAACACCGGCACAAAAGAAGAGGTGGTCGATGCTCCGCTGAGCGCTGTTCGTAGCCTAACCCAGCTTTGAGGAAGGCCAAAAATGTCGTGGCAATTCACTGTCGGACTTAGAGTGAAGAGGAAGGCGGACCGAATTGTCGTTGTCGCTGAAGACGCGCTCATTGCTGCATTAAAGGTCAAAGCTGAGCGGCCTGAGGCCACAATCCTGTACGTGCGCCGGTTGAACCAACGCGGCGACACACGTCACCCGCCTCACACTCTCACGGAGACGTTGACCGTGGATGATCATGCATGAGTTCGACGACGGAGATCGCCTTTTGGTCGGGCGAGTTGCTGGAAGGAGGCTTAATTGACCTATATCGTCAATGAAAGCTGTATCAAATGCAAGTACATGGACTGTGTCGAGGTATGTCCGGTGGACTGCTTCTATGAGGGTGAGAACATGCTCGTCATCCACCCTGACGAATGCATCGACTGTGGCGTCTGCGAGCCGGAATGCCCTGTTGATGCGATCAAGCCGGACACTGAGCCGGGACTCGAAAAGTGGCTTGAGATCAATACCCAATATGCTCAGGTTTGGCCGAACATCACGGTAAAACGTGAGCCGCCGCCAGATGCCAAGGACTGGGAAGGCAAGCCCGACAAGGCCAAGTTGCTATCGCCAAACCCCGGCACAGGTGATTGAAGGCTGGACCCGCAATGCAGATCATGGGGGTCAAGTTCTAGTACGAGCTGAGGGAGGCGGACAGGTCGGAAATCCGGGCGCGAGATGTTCGAGCGTATGGCCAAACTGGTGAGGTCCGGCAGGAAAAGATCCAGGCTAGATCAAGCGGCCCGGTCGATTTTTTTGACTGAGTTCGTGTCCGCGTTCTTCCTGGCGATGCGCTACTTCTTCAAGCCGAAGGTGACGCTGAACTATCCGTTTGAGAAGGGGGCGCTCTCACCCCGCTTTCGCGGCGAGCTTGCGCTGCGGCGCTATCCGAACGGTGAGGAGCGCTGCATCGCCTGCAAGCTGTGCGAGGCAATCTGCCCGGCGCAGGCCATCACCATCGAGGCGGGACCGCGACGCGACGACGGCACGCGGCGGACGACCCGCTTCGATATCGACATGATGAAATGCATTTACTGCGGCTTCTGCCAGGAGGCCTGTCCTGTCGACGCCATCGTCCTGGGACCGAACTTCGAGTTCGCAACCGAGACACCCGAGGAGCTCTACTACAACAAGGAGCGCCTGCTTGCGAATGGCGACCGCTGGGAGCGGGTGATCGCAAAGAATATTTCGCTTGACGCGCCCTATCGATGAGCCGGGCTGAGCGCCGCCATCGCCCGGACCCTAAAGTTTGAGCTGGATCACCTGGTGTCGGCGTCTCGAAAGTGGCCATCGGCGTGAAATGCGAGTTTGAGCACGACGGAAGAGCTTAGGCGATGACGGAAGAGCTGACCGGACGACGAATTGTGGTACCGGAAACCCGCGAACTTGGCCAGCTGCTCCGCATGCTGGAGGAGCGCGGTGCCGATACCGTTCCCTGTCCAATGATCGCCATCCGCGATGCGCCTGATCCGGTACCCATAAACGCGTGGCTACGCCGCTTCGCGAAAGGGACGTGTAACGACCTTGTGCTGATGACGGGTGAAGGTCTACGGCGGCTCCTCGGTTTCGCTCGACGCCTTGACCTGGAACCCGCCTTCCGTGCCGCGCTCGCCGAGACACGGAAGATCACGCGTGGACCAAAACCAGTGCGCGCGCTGCGAGAAATCGGATTGGTCACCGACATGCCCGCCGACGAACCCACGACTGAAGGCGTTATCGCGGCACTTAAACGGCATGACCTCACCAGGCGTCGCGTTGGCGTGCAGCTATATCCCGGCAATGCGAATGAGCGACTTTTGCAATTCCTCAAGGGCGCCGGCGCGAAAGCAGATCCCGTGCTTCCATATGTCTACGCTTCTGAAGCCGACGATGCGCGCGTGATGGCCGTGATTGCTGAAATGGCTGCCGGCGAGATCGACGCGATCGCCTTTACAAGCGCGCCCCAGGTTCGACGGTTCCGAGACGTCGCCCGCGCCTTCGGCCGAGAAGCGGAGCTGCGGCAAGGTCTCGAACGCATAGTCGTTGCGGCGGTTGGACCCATTGTTGCAGCCGAGCTCAACGCAATTGGAGTGCAGGTGAACGTTATTCCTCATGACAACACGTTCTTCATGAAGCCACTCGTACGAGAGCTCGCGGCTGCATTCACACCGGGACATAAGGAATGACTGATTCATGAAAGGGAGTTCACTCACTGAATTGGACGAAATCCGTATCGATCCAGCCCGCCATCACCTCAAGCAGGAATATCTGGGCCTGCAGCGCGCAGTTAGCTTAGGGAGGGCAGGAATGACGAAGGGGAAGTTCGGCTTTCGAGGTGGCGGCAAACACGAACCTGGTCCTGCCGCCGGCTACGTGCAGATCTACGTGAAGTCGAGCTGCTCAGTCGGTCCGGTGGTGCGACCCAACTGGCGCCTCCTCCCCGCCGCGCCCCTCTAAAGCAGCAATCGCATTTCTGAGCGTCTCCCGAATGCGCTCGATGGCGGTGGCGTCGACGGCCCTGGGATCGAGATAGAAATCTAGCCCGGTCATGTGTTCGCTGAAGATCTCGATCTTCCGCCCCGCGTCGTCCAGCACACCCTCGACGACATAGGGAACCACCGCGCGGCGGATGCCTTTCACCGTGATCTCTGGCAAGGCGCGCGCCGCCACGATGTCGCGTACAAGAGCGTAGGTCTCGTAGCTAATGACGATATGTCCAGGCTCGGCGATCGATTGCAGCCGGGCCGCGAGATTCACCTCGGCACCGATGGCGGTGTAGTCCATGCGGTCGATGCTGCCGAAGTTGCCAACGTTGCAGAACCCGGTGTTGATGCCCATGCGCACGCGAAACGGCTGTTCGGTACCCGCGCCACGCCATTTGACGTTGAGTTCGGCCAGCCGGCGCTGCATCTCTGTCGCCATATTGAGGCAGGCTCTCGCGTCCTCCATTGTGCCCTTGGTCTCGGGGTCGCCGAAGAAGATCACCAGGGCATCACCGATAAACTTATCGACGGTGCCGCCATGCTTGAGGGCAATCGCAGACATCTCCGTGAAATACTCGTTGAGGAGGAGTGTGATCTGCTCCGGCTGAAGGCGCTCCGTGGTGGCGGTGAAACCCATAATATCCGAGAAGAAGATGGTGAGCTCCTTGCGCTCGGTGTGGATGGTGACGTCCTTCTGACCGCTGAAGATGCTGTTGTAGATTTGTGGCGCGAGGTAGTGCGAGATCTTCGTCGAGATCCTGACGAGAAAGTCGTTGGCGGCCTCAAGCTCTCGACTTCTCTCCTCCAGCCGTCGATTGAGCTGCGCCTCCTTCTCCTGGAGCAGCGTCATCTCATAGGCCTTCTGCTGAAGACGGCGGGTCGCGTCGCGGTAAGCCGTGACGTCGAGCAGCACCACCCACACAGTGCCGGCGTCGAGATGGAAATGGAGATCGGCGGCGCGGCCGCAGTCGAGCTCGACCGAGGGCACGAAAAAGGACGTCTCCTCCAGTGGCAGAAGCCCTTCGAGGAAGAACACCTGCTCGACCGCCGACTCACCGACGCGGATAGCCGCCAGCCCATAATTCTCGAGGTGCCCGCCAGCGCCGACCAGAGTGAGCGCGGCATCGACCTGAAGATAGGCCACCGCCCGCTCCTTATAGGTCAACTCTCGCAGCCGCTCGGCCAGGCTTGCGGGCAGGCTGTCCATGCTTCAACTCGTGGTGCGGATCGCGAGGTCTTTGAAGGCATCTTCCACGCCCTCGCCGGTTCGCGCGCTGCTTGGCTCTACCCACAAGCCTTTCTCTCGCAGCCCCGCCAAGTCGGCGTCGCTGATGGCCCATTGCTCCTTGAGGTCGCTCTTGTTCAGCAGCAATACGAACGGCAGCGGACCATATTCGGCTTCGACGCGTTGGCGCAGCGAAAACGCGACATCGAGGGTCGAAGGCCGCGTCCCGTCGGCGACTAGCACGTATCCGGCGGCGCCGCGCATATTGGTCATGCGGAAAGAGTTGATGTCGTCCTCGCCCGCGAGATCCCAGAGGATGAGGTTCACGGTTCGAACGGAGAGGTCCACGGTCTTCTTGTCGATCTTGACTCCGACGGTGGTGAGATAGGATTCGGAGAACACGCTGTGGACGTAACGCTTGACCAGGCTGGTCTTGCCCACCGAGAAGCCGCCAAGCATGCAGATCTTCTTTTGCAGCACCGCCGTCATTGCTGTTCCTCGATCGCGATCGAGAACGAAACCCGCCGGTTGACCGAGCGCGCGACATCGGAGGTGTCGGCCTCGAGCGGCTCGAGCGGGCCGGCGCCGCGTACCGCAAGCAGATCCGGATCGACTCCGCGTTTCTTCAATAGCGCGCGTACCGCCTCGGCGCGCGCCGCGCTCAGCGACAGGTTTGAGGTGCCCTGGCCCTGGTCGTCGGAATGCCCGGTCAGCGTCACCCTGGTGATAACGTGCAGGCTCGAAGACAAAGCCGCGAGCTCGTTCAGCTCGGCCGCTATCTCATCGAGGATTTTCTCCTGCCCGGCCGCCGGCAGCGACACGCCGCTGTCAAACCGGATGCTGCGCGCCTGGATAGCGCCACGCAATTTGCCGAGCGCCCCCTCGCTGATATTGCGCACAGCCGACACGTCGAAAACGGGCGCCCCTGTCGGCAGTAACCTGCCAGCCGCGCGCGCGCGCGCGATCCACGGTGACGAGGCCGAACCTTGCGCCACGATGCGGTCGCCATCGATTGAGAGCGTCACGCCAGGCGGCGGGCCGAGGGAAGCCTGTAGCCGCTCGAGCACGAATTGCGGGTCGAGTGCCTGATAAGCATCGAACTGCGCCACCACCCGGGCCGGATCGATCCCGCCCTCGTTCAGGAACTTAAGCGGGTCGACAGCGAGCGGATCGCGCAAGCCTGATAAGATGAACTTGTCGCCGCGCGCCTCCGACTGCGTGATGACGATACCGGGCTCGGCCCGCAGCCGATCCACATACGCTTGCCATCGCCGTTCGACCACCTGCCGGCTCTGCTCGGCGGCCTCGCTCTCGTTGCTTACCCCGGCGAGGTCAAAGCCTGGCGCCCCGGCCGGCAGCATCTGCGCAACAGCGTGCGCGCGGTCGAGCCACGGGCGCGGCGCTGACCCTCGCGCTACGATGCGGCTGCCCGCGATCGACAGGGTCACGCTCGACGGCGGATCGAGCGATAGCTCAAGCCGTTTCAGCACCAATTGCGGGTCAAGGGCCTGATAGGGATCGAAATGCGCTACGACGCGCGCCGGATCGATCCCCGCCTCGCCAAGCAGCGCAAGCGGGTCAACGGCGAGCGGATCGCGTAAGCCTGATACCACGAACTTGCCGTCATGCTTGTCCGCTTCAGTGATCACAATTCCGGGCTGCGTCCGCAGCCGTTCTAGATAGCCCTCCCAAAGCTGTTGGTTGTACCACCACCATGCTATCCATGCCGCCGCTAAGAACAGCAGGAGCAACAGCGAACCCACAACAATCACGCGCCCTAGCCTAGAGCGTGGCGGTTCATGCGCGCCAAGCGCGACCAATTCGCGCAGACGCGCCTCGACGTCGCCGAGGCCGGAGCTATCGCCGTCGAAGTTTTCGAGCGCATGATGTCGCTCGGCGTGAATGCGCGACAGGGTGTTGCGCATTGCGTCGTGCAGCCCCTCCGGCGGGTCGCCGCGGATAACCGCGACCAACAAGGCAAACGGGCCGGGCTCGCACCAAAGCCGCAGCTCTCCCAGCTGCACCGAGTCGAGCCCCTGATGCTCGGCGCCGCTGAAGGAATCGCGGACAAAATCCTGGATTGCCACCAGCATCGAAGAAACGAGCTGCGGGTCTTGGCTTACCGCATTCTCGGCGGCCCCATGCGCGATCAACAACCCCGTGTGACGATGGACCAGGAACACGTGTTCGACCTGGTAGACCAGCGTATGCTTGAGCACGACCTCCGCGAAGGGCCGTCCGGTACGCCAGGCCTCCCAGCGCCATTTGAGCCCTCGCCAGGTGAGGCTGTATTTCAGGGTCTGGTTGAGCCGCTGGAACGTCTCGTCAATCGTCTCGCCGATCGATTTGCGAATCGCCGGCACAATCGTCGGATAGAGGATGTTGACCAACGTCGTGGGATCGCTGCGGATCGAACTCTCCGCCGCCTTCTCCATGACAGGCGCCAACACGTGCCCCATCCGCGTATCGCTCGTCGCCTGGGCGATCGCGGTCGGCAAGACGTTCCCGATCACGGCTGCCAAGCGCTCGGGATCGTCCACCACGCCGGCGAGCCGCGATAACGTCTCGATCTCGCGGCCGACCAGCAAGGTCCGCAGCTGCCCGAGCTGTAGATCGCCGGGGGGCACTCCGTTCTGCTGCCCGCGCAGCTCCGGCCTCAGGCTATGCGCAATTTCGACGAGCAGACCAGCCAGCGCTTTCCGATCAATCGCGCCCTCGCCCGGGGGCGGGCGAAGCAGCCCCTCAAGAATATCGGGGGACCGGGCCACCTGCCGGCTAGCTGGCCGCCCGGCCGCGCGATGGCTCAATTCCGCCCTTGGCGACGCTCGCTGCGTCCTGATTCAGGCACTTGGCGACCTCGACGAACAACCCGGCCAGCAGGTTGCGATCGGTTTTGACGTTGCTGAGCTCGGCGAACATTTTCTCGATGGTGTGCTGAAGATCATCGTTCTTGCGTTTGATCTCCTCGCGCAACGATTGCGCTTCCTGGGTCAGGCGATCGGCCGTATCGCGCTCGAGCTGGCTCAATTG
The DNA here is from genome assembly GCA_963821255.1 of uncultured Alphaproteobacteria bacterium. Taxonomy (GTDB): domain Bacteria; phylum Pseudomonadota; class Alphaproteobacteria; order Rhizobiales; family Methyloligellaceae; genus Methyloceanibacter. The sequence goes on from CAWGCX010000014.1 coordinate 317,262, forward strand.
GTCCGATATCGCGCGAAGCCGCTTTTCCAGCGCCTGGTTATGCTCGCGCAGCGTCCGCTCGATCTCCTTGTCGGCATCGGCGCGCAAGTCCTTCTCTTCGCCGAGTTGGGCCACGAGCAACTCCACCTGCTTCTTCGCGTTCGATTCGAAGGCGCTAAGGTTGCGCGCCGTCTCGGACTCAATGTCCTTGAAGCGCTGGAGAAACCGCTCCTCCAGCTTGGTGAAGCGGCGGTCATAGTCTTGCATCTGGTTGCCAAACAGGAGATCGCGGATCTTGTCCACGCCCACGACTTCGCCGGTAGGAAGCGGGCCGTTGCCCAGCTGCGCAGCGGCTACGGCGTCGATTAACTCATCCTCAGATTTCGATGATTTGCCCGCCACGGTACACCTCCACGATTTTTGTGACGAAAGTTAATGAAAGTTATTTCAGTTATGACATCGTCTGTTGCGAACTTGCAAGTTTTCGGAAATTCAGGACCGGAAGCCTCTTGTGCAACTGCCCACTTATTAGGCATGGAGGGGGCGGACTTGTGACCGAACTTTGTCAAGCACGTGGAGGAAATCCCTCCGGCCCGTTCTTCTCGGCATCTGCTCCCGCTCCTGAGCGTAGCGAGGCGTCGCGAATCTGGTTCCGCTCGGCGACACCGCTCGTCCGCTCCAGAGGGCAATGTCACGGTAACTCGGATAGCTTTGCGGTCCGTCGCCGACTAGCATCATCGGAGGAGACTAATCGTTTAAGCGCCACCGCTTCCCGCCCGAAATCATCCGCCACTGGCTATATGCCAGGTTCACGCTGTCCTTTCGGGATGTCGAGGAATTGCTGGCCGAGCGAGGCATTGACGCGTCCTACGAGACGGTCCGGAGGTGGTTCCTGAAGTTTGGGCCGTCGATCGCGGCGAATATCCGCCGTTCGCGGCCGCGACCGAGCGATCATTGGCATCTCGATGAAATTGTGATCTCGATCCGCGGCGGTAAATACTGGCTCTGGCGGGCGGTCGACTACGAGGGAAAGGTGCTGGATTTCCTCGTCCAGCGCAGACGGGACGCACAAGCCGCAAAGAGACTCATGGTGAAATTGCTTAGGAAGCACGGCTTTGCGCCGAGCCGGTTTGTGACCGACCGGCTGCGATCCCCAGCAGCGTTCCGCGCGATCGGTCTCACGGCTGAGCACGATCGGGGCTTGCGAGCAAACAACGGGGCGGAGAATTCGCATCAGCCGATACGGCGCCGAGAACGAAAACTGCAGCGGTTTAAATCACCCGGCTCAGTCCAACGTTTCCTCGCCATCCATGCCGCCACATACAACGCATTCACCCATCAACGTCATCTGCTGCGCCGACCGCACTTCAAGGAGTTTCGCGCCGCATTCCGCACTTGGGCCGCGGCATCCGCCGCCGCATGACGCCGGTTGCGCGCTACATTCTCCGCGACTGAACGCCGACAACGTGACAAAGGCCCTGTTCTCGAGAGCCCGCTTGACATTTGGCTGACGAATTATTAAATTTATCACTATTCATTGACCACTGGAGCCACCGTCGATGAAACCGCAGGTGAGATCTAAACCTGACGATACGCGCGCGCGGATCGTGGAGACTGCAGAGGCGCTGTTCCGTCGGCTGGGATTTGCCAAGACTGCGGTGGCCGACATTGCGGCCGAGCTTGGCATGTCGCCGGCCAATGTCTACCGCTTCTTCCCCTCCAAGACCGCCATCGTCCAGGCCATCTGCCAGCGCTGCCTGTCAGAGGTCGAGGAAACTGCCTGGGCGATTGCGCGCTCCAAGGCGCCCGCCTCTCAACGAACTCGAGCGGCTGGTCCTTGGAATTCTGGCCTACCATAAGGAAAATCTGCTCATCGAGCAGCGAGTCAATGACATCGTGCTGGTCGCGATCGAGCAGAACTGGGACCACATTCGGGCCCACAAGGACGCCCTCCGCAGCGTCGTGGAGCTGATCTTGCGCGATGGGATCGAGGCAGGCGAACTCGAGGCGGTTGACCCGCGCACAACGGCGGAGCTGATTTTGCGATCCCTCGTGGTCTTCACCCATCCCGTGCTAATCGGTCAATGCCTCCAGGACGGGCAGAACCTCGAGACCGAAGCCCGCGAATCGGTCCGCTTTCTGATCCAAGCCATCACCCCCTGCAGGTAAGTCTGATGTCGTTCTCACACAGAGCCGAAGCGTGCCCTCAAGGTGACGATATACGCCTTTCGTCATTCATCATGCAACATAGTGAAGGAGCGGCCGCCATGTCGTCGTCAATCTCACTGCTGCGCGCCGTGGCCGTCATCGGCTTACTTCTTTTGCTCGCGGCGTGCGACGATCACGCGGTCTCAGCGACCGCCAAGCCTGAGCGCCCGGTACAAGTTCAGCGCGTCGCCTTCAATAACGAGAGTGCGACGCGCGAATTCGTGGGAGTGGTGCGCGCCCGCTACGAAACGGATCTGGGCTTCAGGGTCGCCGGCAAGATCGTGAGCCGTGTCGTCAACGTCGGCGATGTGGTGCAGGTCGGCGATGTGGTGGCGCGGCTCGACCCGCAGGACCTGAAGTTGGAGGTTGAGAGCGCCGAGGCCGAATTCGCCGCGGCGACCTCGAGCCTTCAACAAGCCGCCTCCGAGCTGGAACGCTATACCGCGCTGAAGACACGCGGCTGGGTCTCGATCGCCGACTTCGATCGCAAGAAGGCGGCGAAGGATGAGGCCGAAGGGCGGCTTGAGCGTGCCAAGCGCGCTCTCGACCTCGCGCACAACCAGCTCGACTATTCCGATCTTAAGGCCGATGCCGACGGCGTGATCACGGCGACGCTCGCCGAGCCCGGCCAAGTCGTTGCCGTCGGCCAGCCGGTCGTGCGGCTTGCCCACCGCGGCGAGAAGGAAGCCGTTGTTGCGCTGCCGGAGACGTGGCTGACAGAAGCGCGCAGCTCGGAAGCCATGGTTCAGCTGTGGTCGCGACCGGGTCGGAATTTCACTGCCCAGCTGCGCGAGCTGTCGCCGCAGGCCGATGTCGCAACCCGCACATACGCTGCGCGCTTTACCATCGAGAATCCCGACGACTCTGTCGCACTCGGCATGACTGCAACGGTGACACTGTCGCACTCCGCTGACGCGTCGGTGGCGAAGCTGCCGCTCGCGGCGATCCTCAACCGTGGGACCGGGCCATCGGTCTATGTGGTCGACAAATCGGGTGAGCTTGAGCTGCGGCCAGTAAAGGTTGCGTCCTTCACCGAGGACACGGCGCTTGTCACCTCCGGCGTCGCCAATGGCGACCGGATCGTCAAGCTCGGCGTCCAGAAGCTCGACGCGGGTCAAAGGGTACGCGCTATCGATGAGCGCTAAAGGATGACCGTGCTCTTTGCGGAGGCGAGGCTAGGAACCTGAGGACTCGATCATGAGGCGTTTCAATCTTTCTGAATGGGCTATCACGCATCAGCCGCTCGTCCTGTTCATGATCCTGTTGCTCGGCGCGGCCGGGGCCTACTCCTACTTCAACCTCGGCCGTGCCGAGGATCCTTCCTTCACGATCAAGACGATGATCGTGAACGTCGCCTGGCCCGGCGCGACAGCCGCCGAAATGCAGACGCAGGTCGCCGACAAGGTTGAAAAGAAGCTGCAGGAACTACCCTACCTCGACCGAGTGCAAAGCTATTCACAGCCGGGAGTTTCCTTCATCCAGGTTTTTCTCACGGACAGAACCCCGCCCGCCAAGGTCAAGGACCTTTGGTACCAGGTGCGCAAGAAAGTGGGAGACATCAGGGGCGATTTGCCCGCCGGCATTATCGGCCCGAGCTTCAATGACGAATACGGTGACGTCTATTCCGTCATCTACATGCTGACGGCTGACGGCTTGAGCCTCGCCGAACTCAAGACGTGGGCCGAGGACATTCGCCAAACCCTGTTGCGCGTTCCCGACGTCAACAAAGTGGATATCATCGGCGAACGCCCGCAGAAGATTTTCATCGAGTTCAGCCACGCGAAGCTCGCCACCCTCGGCATAACCCCGCAGCAGATCTTCGACAGCGTCGCCAAGCAGAACGCCGTGGTCTCCGGCGGATCGGTCGATACGTCGGCTGACCGCATCAATGTGCGGGTCACCGGAGCATTCTCGGGCGCCGATGCCATCGCCGCCGTGCCGGTGCAGGCGGACGGACGTGCGTTCCGGCTCGGCGACATCGCCTCGGTCAAGCGCGGCTACGAGGACCCGCCGACCTTCATTGTACGCGAAGGCGGCAAGCCTGGCCTCGGGCTCGGTGTCTCGATGGCGGACGGGGCGAACATCATCACACTCGGTGAGAATCTAAAAGAGGCAATGAAGTCCGTCACGGCGGAGCTGCCGGTCGGCATCGAGGTCAGCCAGATCGCCGATCAACCCCATATTGTCGACGAGTCGGTATCGGAATTCGTCAAGAGCTTTAGCGAGGCGCTCGCCATCGTCTTGGTCGTGGGCTTTCTGTCGCTCGGCTGGCGCACCGGCATCGTCGTTGCGCTGTCGGTGCCGCTCGTCTTGGCCATCGTGCTTCTCGTCATGTACAGCGCCGGGCTCGACCTGCACCGGATTACGCTCGGTGCGCTCATCATTGCTCTCGGGCTGCTCGTCGACGACGCGATCATCGCTATCGAGATGATGGTGGTGAAAATGGAGCAGGGATGGGATCGCGTGCGCGCTGCGACTTACGCCTGGACCTCGACCGCGTTCCCGATGCTGACAGGCACACTGGTCACCGCTGCGGGCTTCTTGCCGGTCGGTTTCGCCAAGTCGAGCTCCGGCGAATATGCCGGCGGAATTTTCTGGGTCGTCGGCCTCGCGCTCATTGCCTCCTGGATCGTCGCGGTGGTGTTTACCCCTTATCTTGGGCTCAAGCTCTTGCCTGACTTCGCCAAGCACCGGGCTCACGACAATCCAGACGCGATCTACGACACACGGAGCTACCGCGCGCTGCGACGGTTGATCGAAGTTGCGTTGCGCTGGCGCAGGACCGTCGTTGCTACCACAATTCTCATGTTCTTCGCTGCCGTCGCGGGTTTCGGCCTGGTCCAGCAACAGTTCTTCCCGACTTCGACCCGGTCTGAATTGTTCTTTGAGATGCGGCTCCCGGAAGGCACGGCGATCGGCGTTACCGACGCGGCGGCGAAGAAGGCCGAGGGCTTCCTTGCGGGCGATCCCGACATTGTCACCTACACCACCTATGTCGGCCAGGGCTCCCCGCGCTTTTGGCTCGGGCTGAACCCGGTGCTGCCAAATCCGAATTTCGCTCAGATCGTCATCGTCACCCATGACCTGGAGGCCCGCGAGCGCGTCAAGGCCCGGCTCGAACAGGCTCTTGCCGATGGCGCCCTGCCGGAAGCGCGGACTCGAGTGGACCGCTTCGTGTTCGGTCCGCCGGTGGGCTTCCCCGTGCAGTTCCGCGTGATCGGCCCCGATCCGATGAAGGTGCGCGAGATTGCCGAGCAGGTCCGCCAAGTCATGGCGGCAAATCCCAAGATCGTTGATCCGCACCTAGACTGGAGCGAACAGGTCAAGTCGATCCGCCTCGAGGTCGACCAGGACCGCGCCCGCGCGCTTGGGTTGACGCCGCAGGACGTGGCGCAGACGTTACAGACCCTGCTCTCGGGACTCACCATCACACAATATCGCGAGGGCATCGAGCACATCGATGTGGTGGCGCGTGCTGTTCCGAATGAACGCCTCGAGCTTGGCCATCTGCCGGCGCTGACCATAACGACCCGAAACGGCGTACCTGTGCCGCTATCGCAGATCGCACGACTCCATTACGAATTCGAGGAGCCAATCCTGTGGCGCCGCAACCGCGACCTCGTGCTCACCGCGCGCGGTGACATCGTCGACGGCGTGCAAGCGCCCGACGTCAGCACCGAGGTTCTGGCGAAGCTCGGGGGGATCGAGGATGCGGTGCCCTACGGTTACCGCATCGAGACCGGTGGCTCGATCGAAGAGAGCGCGAAGGCGAATGTCGCTTTGGCGGCAGTGTTCCCGGCCATGGCTGTGGTGATGTTGACGCTGCTGATGATCCAGCTGCAGAGCTTCTCGCGGCTAGCCTTGGTGTTCGTAACCGCACCCCTTGGGCTAATCGGCGCCACAGGGGCATTACTCCTGTCCAACCAGCCGTTCGGTTTTGTAGCGCTGCTCGGCCTCATCGCGCTTGCCGGGATGATCATGCGTAACACCATCATTCTGGTCGATCAAATCGACCACGACATCGCAGCTGGTCACGGTCGGCATCGCGCCATCATCGACGCCACGGTGCGGCGCGCGCGGCCAGTGTTGCTAACTGCGCTTGCCGCCATCCTCGGTATGATTCCACTGGCACGCAGCATCTTTTGGGGCCCAATGGCGATCACCATTATGGGCGGCCTGTTCGTGGCAACCGTGTTGACGCTCCTGGTCGTGCCCGCGCTCTACGCGATTTGGTTCAGGGTGCGCGCAGACGAGTCCTTGGCAACGTCTGTCAAACGTCCACGACTGACAGATCAGATTGGCCGGGGGCCAATACCGTTCCCCATCGCAGCGGAATAGCCGGAGCGGTTAGAATTGCTCCGTAAGGGGGATGTCGCGCGCAGCGAGATCTTAGCTTCGATGCCTTCCCCGGCGATCGCCAACCGTATCGAAAAATCGCCAGCTTGCATGGCGTGAAGCGCCTGATGCAGGCTACGCAGCACAGTTTGGCGGTGCGAATTCGGGCTCGCCTGATCTGCGCCGCCCGACTCGATCGGGCCATTCGTTTGGGATTGATCGGTTTGTTCGCTAGTCGGCTGCATGAATTCGCTCCAGGATGCGGACCAGTCAACCTAACCCCAAGTTTAGCCAAGGCGCCACATGTTGGCGACTGCGAGCGGTTTTTCCTTACTAACCAGTCGAAGGTTATTGGTCGCTTGCTCGAACAACTAGATTGGTCGCCACCGGCCTAACTGCCACATGATCACGTTGGCAATGTCTGCCAAGGGTCAGAACCGGATGAAGCTCTCCCGTCCTCGAGACGCGTCTGGGAAGGCATAGGCGATAGCGCGAGCTGAAAGTCCGATAAGTGCCGCCAACAGACTTGCGCTGGGCATTTGTGACAGTAATGTGACCCAAGGCAGAGGCTAGAAGTACTAGCGCGGGTTCACATGTGGGGTAGTGTGCTGGGGGAAAGGGCGGCGCGGATCGCCCCTGTTGCTTGTGCGCTCGCGTTGCTGGCTGCGACCTTCATCTTCCTATTCCTTACCGAACCAATCGCCGTGCGGTTCTACTTTGCAACCGCGGTTACGGCGGGCATGGTCTTCTTCCTTACGGCGTTATCCCGGCGGCTGCTCTTTGCGAGCGTGACCGCTGCGTCGCTCGTCGCAATCGTTTTTCTCATTTCTGTCACGAAGCAGGCGACGATGCACATGGGCCTGCACTCCTATGATCTTTTCTTCTACCTGAACTCCTCAACTTTTGAGTTCTTATGGGGCGACTACCGGCGCATTGTTGTGAGTGTTCTTGGCGCTTGCGCGGCCGCCACCGTCCTAACGACAGCGGCTTGGCGCTTCGATACGACGCGGCTCCCGCGCTTGGCTTCCATATTGGCCGTCATTGTTTCAGTGACGGTGGCAGGAGCTTTTGAGCCACGGGCAACCGCCGAGAGCGGTGCGTTCCGCCTGTTCACGCAAGGCAACTCTCATATTTCCGCGTTCTATTTATCTTGGGACGAGACGTGGCGTACTCTGAGGCGCGGACAGTTAATGGCGGCCGCGGCGGGAACGCCGCTTCCCGATTTTGCCAGCGAATCCCACTGCAAGACCTCGGGGTCGTCGCCACACATCGTCCTGCTCCATCAAGAGTCCCTGGTGCCGCCCGCATTATTCCCCGGCCTACAATACGACCGGGCCCTCGACCGCTTCTTTCTCTCCGGTGACCAACGTTTGCACCGGCTACGCGTCGAGGCCTATGGCGGCGGGTCATGGGTCACCGAATTTGCGTTGTTGACCGGCATCTCGACCAAGGCCTTCGGCGACATGCGGATGTTCGTGCAGGTACTCATGGAAGGCCGGCTCAACGAAACGTTGCCGCAAGTACTTGCGAGTTGTGGCTATCGTACCCTGATGCTGTTCCCCATGAACAACGGCTTTCTCCGGCTCGACCGGTTTTACCGCTCGATCGGTTTCTCCGAGATCCTCGATCAAACCGCGCAGAACGCTCCGACTAATCGCGAGCGGGACCGGTTCTATTTTCAGAATGCGCTCGACGCGATGGACCTGCATTTGAAATCCTCCAAGCAGCCGCTTTTCGTCTATATCCAGACCATGGCGGCGCACGGCCCCTACGATCGGGCGTACATGCCGCGAGAGAACGTACCAGGCGGCGGTCCCGGCACGTCGGCGGAGATGAGCGAGTATCTTCGCCGGGCTGGCATGGCCATGCGCGACGGCAACTTCCTGATGGATGAGATCAAGCGCCGCTTTCCAGGCGAACCCGTGCTCGTGACGCGTTACGGCGATCATCAGCCGAGCGCGACGCACGATCTGGTCAACGATGTGTGGGGCGACGACAGTCCCGATGTTGGCAGCAGCGGAGCGCCAGGACCCTTCATCACCTTCTATGCAATGGAAGGCCTAAACTATCCGGTACCGCCATTGCCAGACTTCGACCCGCTCGATATTGCGTACCTCGGAACAGTGTTGCTCGAGGCCGCCGGGCTACCGCTGTCCGGCGTGCAGCGGGAGCGCAAGCGACTGATGGTGGTTTGTGCGGGTCGCTATTCCGGATGCGAGCCGCGCAGCCAGATCATGGCTTTTCACCGGCGGCTGATCAATTCGGGCTTTGTACGCACTCAATAATCGAGATGGAGTAGGGATTACCGGGGAATCTCACATCGGTTTGTTATCTAGTCGAAGTGGATGACTGGCTACTTTCGAAGTCCGCTATGGGTCATGAGTCGACGTGACGCGGGACTCGCAAGGCATCCGCTTCTGACCCAAAGCGGAGGCCGTCCCAATCGGCGCTCTTGGCGCCATTCTTTCTGCTAGGTGCCAGCAGTAAGGATGCGGATGATGCCAGTTGGAGTGGGCGCAGTCGGCCATCAAACCCACAAGTCGGGCTTGGGGTTCAACACAATAACTTCTTAGATCCAAAAGCCCAGGGGCTTTGGAAGGAAACAAACGCTTGCGACGCAGCACGCTGCCTCTGCTCCGCGGGATTTCAGATGGGCATCGCTTGGGTTTCGATTTTGTCGAAAGGTTGAGAACGTCAAGTATTTAGTCGGCAACGTGCGGCGCATGAGCAAGAATCCAGGCGTCGCGTTTTTTGAATCGATGTTGCGCGCCTGGTCATTTTTGTAAATCAATATTGCTCGTTCGCGACCTCCAAAACGTTTATCAACACAATCGACCCAAAGCAGACATTCAGCCATCGGAATTTCTGCTTCGCGGTGCGGCGGATTAGGCCATCGCTGAGTGAAAATTAAGCTTCGTCGGGGCTGCAGTCCCGCGCTAAGCAGAAGGGTTCTAGAGTCTTACCTGCACGGACGCCAAGCCATGGACGCCGACGCAAGGCGCGCGCAACTTTCGGCGGCACTCAATCGAGTAGCCAGCGCCGATCGCGAGGCGCTTCGCCTAGTCTACGACATGACTGCGGCGAAGCTTTTTGGCGTCTGCCTCCGTATATTGAATGACCGCAGCGAGGCCGAGGACGTGTTGCAGGACGTTTACCTGACAATTTGGCAGAAGGCGGCCTCGTTCGACGCGAACCGGGCGAGCCCGATTACCTGGCTTGTGGCGATCGCGCGGAACCGGGCCATCGACCGTGCACGGTCGGGCGCGCCTCGGTGGGTGAATCAGCCGATCGAGGCAGCCGACAGGGTCGTCGATCCTGCGCCGCTCGCTTCCGAGCTGCTGGAGGCCCAGCAGGAGCACGAGCGGCTCAAATCCTGTCTGGATGAGATCGAAAAGCGTCAATCATTGGCAATTCGGGCCGCCTTCTTGGGGGGCTTCACCTATGAGGAACTGGCGGAGCGTGCAGGTGTGCCGCTCGGCACGATGAAGAGCTGGATCAGGCGCGGCCTCGCCAAGCTGAAACAGTGTCTGGAGCGATGAGCGATTCAGGCGCCAGAAACGAAGACGATCGGCATGCGCCGAGCGCTGCCGAATACGTGCTAGGCGTGCTGAGCGCGAATGAGCGGCGCTCGATCGAGCAGCGTATCGCGCGCGAGCCGGCATTCGCGCGCGAGGTTGCCTTTTGGGAAGAGAAGCTCGGCGGACTCGCCGAGGGCATTGCTCCGGTGCATCCGCCTGCCGGGGCTTGGGCCCGCATTGAGGCTGCGCTCAATCGCGGCTCGCGTGTGACGAAGCAATCGGGCCTCTGGCAAAGCCTCCCCTTCTGGCGCGGGCTGGCGCTCGGCGCCAGCGCTCTCGCCACGGCTTGTCTTGCCGCGCTGTATCTGGCGCAAGCTCCAACGCTGCGGCCGCCGCTTGTCGCAAAGCTCGACGAGACATCGGGCAAATCCGGATTTTTCGCAGCTGCCAATCCGGTTGACGGCAGTCTCACGATCGTTCCGGCGGCAATTCTGACCGGCCAAGAGCAGCATGCCTTAGAGCTTTGGGTCATTCCCTCGGGGGGCAAGCCGCATTCGCTTGGTCTGATCGATCCCGGGCACCCGGTGAAGGTGATGGTACCGGCGGAGCTTCGCCCCCACGTCACGGCCGATGCGGTGCTCGCCATCTCCGTGGAACCGCTAGGCGGGTCGCCTACCGGACAGCCCACCGGCCCGGTGATCGCCAACGGAAAGCTCGCCGCGCTTTAACTTCATTACTTGCTGCCGATCACGACAACGTCATTAAAAAAACGCCGGACGCGCTGCATCCGCGGGAAAGTCCTCTCCGTAACTCCGCTCGTACCCCCCAATGGGACTACACGAGCCAATCAGGAGGATGACATGAAGTTTATCAAGTTCGCTCTTGCCGGCGCCGCTGCCGCAGGTCTCGCTGTCGCAGCCATCACCACTGTGCCGACCTTCGCCAAGGAAGCGACCGTCATGGTGGGCGGCGCGCCAATGTTCCCGTCCAAAAACATCGTCCAGAACGCCGTCAACTCGAAGGACCACACCACGCTGGTCGCCGCAGTAAAGGCCGCCGATTTGGTCGATACTCTGTCCGGCAAAGGTCCCTTCACCGTGTTCGCACCGACCAACGACGCCTTCGCCAAGCTGCCGGCCGGCACGGTCGACACTCTGCTCAAGCCCGAGAACAAGAGGCAGCTGACCCAGGTTCTGACCTATCACGTGGTCCCCGGCCGCGTAACCGCTGGCGATCTGATGGAGCTGGTGAAGAAGGGAGACGGCAAAGCCATGCTCAAGACCGTGGCAGGCGACAAACTCACCGTCGAAGTGAAGGATGGCGCGATCTGGGTCTGGGACGCCAAGGGTGACGCCGCCAAAATCACCATCAAGAACGTGATTCAGTCGAACGGCGTAATCCACGTGATCGACACTGTGCTGCTGCCGAGTTAGTCCCCCCTAAGCATCGGCGACAGCCAAGCCCGCCGCGCGTCAAGCACGGCGGGCTTTCATTGTGAGCGCATGTACGGAGCGGGTCCTGCCGCCGATATGTTTGCGCAGGAAGAGTGGAAATTTGCGTCCGTCGCCAGCAAGTCAGCTTTTGACCCAAAGCGGACATCATTCGGACTGGCGTTGCTGGACGAGGGTCGCTCTCACCTCGTAAGTAAATCCCTCTGGAGCGTAGTCAAAACGTGGCGGGTCGTCGGCAGCGGCGACTGCGCGTTCAAGCAGAACGCTGCCGAAACCCTTTCGCTTCGGCGGCGTGACCCGTGGACCCCCGCGTTCCTGCCATTGAAAGAAAATGGCGGGCTCTGCAGAAGCGGCATCGAAAGACCAGCGTACCGAAACAGTTCCGGTGTCGGTCTTCAAAGCGCCGTGTTTGGTAGCGTTCGTCGTCAATTCGTGAAGGATAAGCGCAAAACCCTGGGCAGCATTCGGATTGAGGAAAACTTGGGGCCCGTCAACCGAGACGCGATTGGCAAAACTCTCAATCGCTTTGCCGACGACATCTTGCATCAGGGCTCCTCGTGTGGAACCATCGATGATGAGATCCTGGGCTGCCGCCAAAGCATGAAGGCGAGAAAAGAAGGCGTCACGTCCGTGGCTATCTTCCAAGCTCGCCGAAGCGATGGCTCGGATAACGGCGAGTAGGTTCTTTGTGCGGTGCTGCAATTCGGCTGTAAGCAGACTATGCCGCTCGAGCATCTCGCGCGCTTGGTATTGTCGGCGACGAGAGACCAAGGCTGAACGAGCAACACTCACGAGTGTGCTTGGGTGGAAGGGTCGCTCCAGAAAGCTTACGTTTCCCAGAACATTCAGAAGTCTGTCAGCAATTGTTTGGCGTCCGGGCGCGTTTCCGTGACTCGTCAGAACTACGATGGGAAAATCCGACCAGGGCGGCTGCTCTTTAATCCACTCGGCGATGCATGTCAGATCGCCTGCTATCAAAGCCTCTTCGACCACCACGCTAAAGGCAGCACCGTTTTTTAACTCGATGCACCAATTTGCGATGTCCGCGCAGATCAGTGTCGGCCACCCGGCCTCCTGCAACAACTTTGACGCAATTTCCGCGTCGCGCCCGTGCGGAGCGAGAATTAAAACGCGTTCCGATTGTGGACCGCCAAAGGGCATTACGCTTCTTGGGGCGAGGGCTTTGGCTTGCCGACATGGGTCGGGACACCGCGCAAGACGCCATGAAACTCGTCTAGAGGTTCTCCGAGCACGAGGCCGCGACTGGTAATTTCCATCTCGCGAATTGTATCCTCATGCCACCCCGTTCGCTTCTTGATCACGGAGATGGCCCGGCGAACCCTTCCCCCCGCTTCAAAGAAGCGCAGCAGAATCACCGTGTCGGCGAGATACGTAACGTCGACTGGCGATTTCATATCTCCAACCAGCCCGTGTTGGGCGACCGTTACGAAGGTCGCTGTGCCGAGGCGATTGAGATATTGCAACAGCTCATGCATATGCAGAATGAGGGATTGTTCCTCAGGCATCGCCATTTGATAGCCATTGAGGCTATCGATGATGACCGTTCGCACGCCCTTATTTTGCACGCATTGACCAACTCGATGGGCAAATTCGCCGGGAGACAGTTCGGCCGCGTCGATCTGCTCGACGATCAGGCTGCCGTCTTGGCGAAACTCCTCTAAATCAATGCCCATCCCCTTGGTGCGCCGGAACAAAAGGCCGAGCTCCTCATCGAAAGCGAACAGAGCCGCCTTCTCGCCGCGGCGGATGGCGGCTGCGGCGAATTGAAAGCCAATTAGGGATTTGCCGGCACCGGCCGGACCGATGATGAGAGTGCTCGAGCCACTTTCAACGCCGCCACCGAGAAGCGCGTCTAACTCGATATTGCCGCTGGAAAAGACAGTAGCCGGATGAATGCTAACATGCTCCTTGGAAACGAGCCTGGGAAAGATTTCTACGCCACCGGTCTTGATTACGAAGTCGTGGTAACCGCCGCGGAAAGCTTGGCCACGGTATTTCATGACCCGCATGCGACGGCGTTCGCCGCCGTAGGTTGGTGTCAGTTCCTCCAAACGGATGACGCCGTGTGCGATGCTATGCGCAGTTTTGTCCAGAAGATCGGTCGTTAGATCATCCAGCATCAATACGGTCGCGTTACACCGGGCAAAATAATGTTTGAGCGCCAGGAGCTGGCGGCGATACCGAAGAGAGCTTTGCGCGAGAAGGCGAATCTCCGAAAGGCTGTCGAGCACAATTCTGTGGGGTTTGATGCGCTCGACCGCGTCGAAGATGCGCTTTACGGTCTCGCCGAGTTCCAGCTCCGAGGAATAGAGAAGGCTTTGTTGTTGATCGTCATCAAGCAGATTGTCGGCTGACTGAAGCTCGAACACTTCAATGTTCGGGCCCAAGGTCCAACCGTGAGAATCGGCTCCGTTCAGCAGCTCAGATCTGGTTTCTGATAAAGTAATGTAGAGATTTCGCTCGCCCGCAACCGCACCTTCAAGAAGGAACCGAAGGGCCGTGGTGGTCTTTCCGGTCCCCGGATTGCCTTCAAGCAGAAACAAGCAGCCTCTCGTGAATCCACCGGACAAAACGTCGTCCAGTCCGGGAACTCCCGAATTAGCTTTGTCGGATACCGGTAAGCTGTCCATGCAACCCCAAGTATGTCGGGTAGTGTCGCGGGTGTTGGAAAGGCCTTCGGTTGCTCTCAACCTCGTTCGAGAAGCGGATGTGATGAACTGGAGCCTGCGCCCTTATCGCGTCAATAGCGATTCTTTTGTCGGTGCCGCTTCAGCTCGATGGCCGCTTATGGCACTTAGCGGACTCGAGGCCTGCCGATAATCATGTCCACTCGTAGGCTCAGGTCGGACTCTGAAATCGGTTCAGAGCCCAAGTACGTTTGCAGCGCGTTTGCATTGCGCCGCTACCTGGGCATGCCCGCGGCCAAGGAAATGGCGGAGAGGGTAGTATTCGAACCCACGGTGCGGATGACCGCACAACGTCTTTCGAGTTCGAAGATTCTCATGTTAGCACGTGCCGTCCCATAGCTAAGCGTGTGCTCTGGTTCAGCATTTTTCCTGCGATCATCCCTATCACTATATAATGCTCGGTGCCGTGGTGTTGTGTGGTTTGTTTGCAAATCCGTTTGCAGACGCTCGTCATCAAGCCATGACAGCTTACCCTGCCATAGCGGACTTTCACGAGGTAGGGTCACACGTCCGCTGTTGACCCATAGCGGACATGGCAATGCTGCCCCTGCTGACCGCCCCTTGTTGTGTTAACTAGGGTCTAATTTGGCTGGCCGACAAAGTAAGCCCCGATGACCGCACCAGATGCGTCCTTAATGGGCTCATATCCAGCGTCGTAAGTCTTGCCGAAAACGGTCGCGTATCCATAGTACGCTTCGCCATTGTTGAGCCTTGCAATAGCGGCTTTCTTTACGTCCAGGGCGGTTCCGACCGCGCTTGTACCGTCCTCCTTCTTGACCGTCGTGGCCACACGCACGTACTGATCCCCACTCTTTACGAACAGCGTGGCCACACCGCCGTGCTCCTTTGCGACCGCATCAACAACCGAGTTATCCACTTTCGTCGTGCCGAAATACAGGTCTTTCCCTTCGACCTTCGGCGTTCCAAGTTTTTCCGTTTTCGCTTTCAAATCTGCCATTGCCGCTTTGACTTTGTCTGCCTGAGCAGTGCCGAGGCCTGGGATTAGCGTAGCAGTCGCGATAAAGCATCCGATTGCGAATAGGCTGAGTATTAAGTTTCTCCGCTCCATGTGAGTCTTCTCCTCTAGAGAAGTGTACCCACCGCTCGCCGTTCCCTGAATCTTACACCCGAACGGTGATGCGGACCACTCCTCGCGAATGTCCGAAATTGGCACTTAGCAGACGTTGATGGTGGCGCTGAACATGTCCGCTTTCAGGGGTAAAACGGACATGCATAATTCGCTCGCCGATGTCCGCTAATGACCCAAAGCGGACTTTGTTCGTCAAACGTTGCTTTGATTGCGGAGCAACTCTATCTCACAGGATTTGCGGCGGAGGGCGACAGATGAAGCCTTAAGTTGCGCTTTGCCTCGTCCTAGACAGGGTCAGGATGCTTGGGGCTCACAACGGATGTTTTGGGCAACTTTGTCGAGTTGCATCGCGCTGCCCAAGGGCTAGAGTGCCGATACCCGGCTCTGCGATGCTGAGTAATAAGAAGGGCTAACGCACGCTCAATCTCCGAGCCGTTCACTAACTCAGCGCCCACGGCCACTCCCTGCTGGACAAAATCGTCCAAGCGATCCGCAGCAAGTGCCTCTCTTAATGTTAAATCCTGTTCCATAACCCGTCGTGGTACTGCCACCCCCTTCGGCTACCTCATGTACGAAATGGTACCAAACTTGCTTGGCAAAATTTTGGCAGCAGAACCGCCCTTTGTGCGGGAAGGTACCAACCAGGCTCGGTCATTTTTTCTTCGACTCCTCACTAACCTGCACGCATGTTCCAACGACCTCGTATCTAACGAGGCCAGCCGAAACTACAGGCTCCGTTAGAGACTCGAGTTGTCGTTCCGCGATCAGGCAAAGATGCTGCGAGGCGAACTCTAGCGATGTCACGTTGCTAGATGCTGGGCCAGTTGTTGCAATAGTGAAAATCACCAGTGCCCACATGCTGTGTCCTTTCCTGGTAATGGGTTACGGATATGAATGCGGAGGTTGTAGCCTATGCACTCAAACAAACTATCGACCTTCTTCTCGATAACCTTATTCACGTCGGTCGCAGTATCGCCCGCCGCGGCACGCATAGAATGCCGCGACAATTTCCAGGTCACCAAACACGGTCTGATATCCACGCCGTATTGCGAGGAGAGGCAGATCGCGCGTGTAGCCCGATCCTATGGCTATCCCGTGACCGACGCCGAGGTTCGCAATAATCCCAATACAAAAATCTACCTGTGCCGGATCATCGGCAACGATATCCGGCTGAAGGGATCTTGCGCTGGTTACGCCGAGCCCCGCGGATTTCCCTGGTAAGCGAGAAAAGCGATGACCTGGAAATAGTTCGGGCTAAGCGGGGTTAGGAATGCGTGGGTGGGGCGCGCCAATATCGCAGCGCATTGTTGCAGTTTACCACCACCCACGGATTTAAGTCGGTCTAACCTGCCTGGTCTTCGTGGGGGTTTTGTAATGCGTATCCAACGCTGCCGATGGCACATTGGATGCAACGTGACTTTCTTCCTTGAGAGGATAATCTAGGAGGGATTTGCCCGCGAAATCATCAGCCCGTTGCTGCTCTATGGAGGTTGGTCATGTTACGCATTCTCGCATTCGTCGTTGGTCATGCCTTGATCCTGGTTCCTTCCAGCGCCTCAGTCTGGGCAGCTGACTTCGGCACCGTAGAGGAAGCCAAAGCTATGCTTGAGAGAGCAGTGGCCGCGGTGAAAGAGGACAAGGCGAAGGCGCTTGATATGTTCAACAAGGGCGAAGGCGGCTTCAAGGACCGAGACCTTTATGTGTGGTGCGCCAACGCCTCGGACGGCATCGTAACGGCGCAGCCTTATATGAATAGGGGCAAACAACTGAGAGACATTAAGGGCAAGCACGGCGCTCCGTTCGGTGAAACGATTATGCAGAATGCCACCGAGGGAACGATAAAGGAGACCACCTACTGGTGGCCTCGACCCGGCTCGGAAGAGCCCTTCGAGAAGAAGACCCTATATACGAAGGTCGGTGACCAAATTTGTGGTGTCGGCTACTACAAGGAGTAACTTGCTGGCTTCGCCACGGTCCGACTCGGAGTATGGCTTTTGGCCTGAGGAGGACGGGGAATGGGAAGGAAGAGACACAAGCCTGAAGAGATCATCGCCGTGCTGCGGCAGGTTGACGTGCTGACGGCGCAGGGGACGCCTGTTGTCGAGGCGATCCGATCGATCGGCGTCACCGAGGTCACCTGTTACCGCTGGCGTCAGGAGTATGGCGGCCGCGCCTGATTATAATACGCCGCATAAGTGGAAAGAACTCGCCGAAGGGTGCATCTCGCTGAAGATCACCACTTGATCCAGGCACTCGCGGCGCAGTGTGTGCCGATCAAACGTTCAGCACAACCATTTTGCCACGGCGATCCAGGAGAGATCGGTCGGTCGCGGATACCCATAGCCCTCAGCCGAGACGTGAAGGCGTGTCCGTAGGCACGGTCGTTGTCGCGCACCAGATAGGCTGGAGCCCAGGTCCAGGGAAATGCCTCGGGGTTCATGCCCGCGGCGAACGAGCAGTACGCCAACGGATCGAAGACGACACAGTCTGTCGCCAGAGCCGGAGTTCGCGGTAAGGCCATGCTAAGGTCCCCGATTGGGAGCAGTTGCCGTCCCAGAACGTTAAAAGAAGCGGCTTGCTTGCAGAGACACGGCAGAAGCCGAAAGACCACCTAAACCGAAGGGTGTGGACGTGGAGAGGGATCTTATAGGCGTAGGCGCAGGCCCGGCAAATCTTAGCTTAGCGTCTCTCCTGACGACTGCGAGGGAGCGGGGACTGACGTCCATCACCGCGACCTTCTTCGAGTGCGAGGCGACGGTATTTTGGCACTCGCTACAGATGTTCCCGGGCTCTCTGATGCAGACGGAGTTCTATCGAGACCTCGTCACTCCCATGGATCCCACAAGCAAATTTTCCTTTCTGAACTATCTTAAGGCGCAAGCGCGCCTCGACCAGTTCTTCTGCTCATCGACGATCTATCCGACGCGACTTGAGTTTGAAGACTATTTCAGATGGGTTGCTGGACAGATCGGCGAGGTGGTTTTCGGGGTGGAGGTGTACTGCGTCGACTACGACGCTACAAGAAATTCGTTCGTCGTCGATGCCGGAACCCACGGCCGCTGCGAGACGAAGCACATCGTTTTCGGATGCGGCGCGCGGCCGAAGTCCGGAGTCGAAGTGAGCCGATCGGATAGAATCGTCGACGTCTCTAGGCTTCTCGCTTTCACATTCCCGGAGTCGCTGAGCCGTATTCTCGTCGTCGGCGGAGGACAGTCGGCTGCAGAGTGTCTGAGCTATCTGCTGGACATATTTTCAGAACGACCGGTGCGGATTGACTGGGTCACGAGCGAAACGTCATTTCGCGCCTTGGATACCAGCAACTTTTCGCGTGAGGCGTTTTCAACCGCCTACGCACAAATGTTTTCGAGTCTCAGCAGAGAGGCGCGCGAAGCAATCAATGAGGACGACAAGAGCGTGGCGAACGGCATGCCGCCTCTTTATGCCCAAACGCTCTACCAGCAGCTTTACCGCTTGCGTCACTTTCCGCCGTCGGACAAAGCTTTCCCAGTCGTGCATGTTCAAGCCAACACCGAAGTCGTCGATACACGCGAAGAGCCCGCGGGGGTTTTGATCACGGCTCACATCGTCTCGACTGGCAAGACGGAGGTTGTCGTCTACGATTGCGTCATCTTGTGCACCGGCCTGGATAACGAAACCATACTCGAGTCGTCGATCATCGGCCCGGAGCTGAGGCGGCGCTTGCATAAGAACCAGGATCGAGATGGGTACGCGGTGACTTGGGATGGGCCACCCGACCGCACGATCTTCGTTCAATCGCAGAACGAGGTTACGCACGGGTTGGGGGATACAAGCTTTGTTACCGCAGCTGGAAGGAACGCGGCCATTCTGAATTCCATTGCCGGTCGCGAAATATATAAGATCGATGGGAGTGACCTGTTGGTCGCCTTAAAATAAGTTGCGGCAGACCCGCTCCCGTCATGGAAGGCGCGGCGAGCGCGTGGGTGATCGCATCGGCGTATTCGACAATGACGGCACGCTTCGGCTAGAGCAGCCGAACTGTATCCAGTTCATCTTCGCGTTCGACAGGCTGAAATCGCTGGCTCATGCGAATCCGGACCTGAGGAGAGCGGAGCATTAAAAGTTGGGTGTCTAGACAAGGCACTGGAGCTAGCGCGCGCCGCGCAGGATTGGACCATCGTCGACATGGCGGCTGACTGGAACATTGTTTTCCCGTTCCAGCGTGATACCGCCGAAACCTGATGAGTACGATCGCCACCGTAATCGGCCTGGCCATGGTTATGGGGACAGGAGACGATCAATTTGTCTCTTGGCTGTTCTCAAGGCCGCTCCTGGGACTCGGGACTATCGAAGCTCGCACGGGGCAAGATAGGCAACTCCACGAAGATTGGCTCCGCATGGAAGGACCACGAGGCCACTCCACCCGAAACATAAAGACGGCCAGATTGGCTCGGAACGCCGCTCTTGCCGCGACGGGTCTATGAGGCGTTATTGGAGACTAGGCCAAGTTCGGATGGCCATTCATCGGACGCCGTCTAGACGGAATGCAGCCTCGGGAACCTTTCAATGCCAGGTTACGTCTAATGGTCGCACAAAACAAAAAAACGCCTACGCCCTTACCGCGTGGACAGCGATCGATTCGCAATTGGTATCGCGAGTCAGGAGTGCCGCAATGAGCAAGAATCGTGGTGTTGTTTATATCAAGCCCGGCGTGGTCGAAGTTCACGACATCGCCGACCCAAAGTTTGAGGATCCGCACGGCCGTAAGATCAACCACGCGGTGATCTTGAAAGTCGTCTCGACCAATATCTG
The DNA here is from genome assembly GCA_963821255.1 of uncultured Alphaproteobacteria bacterium. Taxonomy (GTDB): domain Bacteria; phylum Pseudomonadota; class Alphaproteobacteria; order Rhizobiales; family Methyloligellaceae; genus Methyloceanibacter. The sequence continues at coordinate 337,342 of CAWGCX010000014.1, forward strand.
TGGATCGGATCAGCACATGGTTCGAGGCCGCACCACCGCCCAATCGGGGCTGGTGTTGGGACATGAGATCACTGGCGAGGTGATCGAAAAGGGCAACGACGTCGAGTTCGTAGATATTGGCGACGTTGTATCGGTCCCCTTCAATGTTGCCTGCGGTCGTTGCCGAAACTGCCGCGAACAGGATACAGGCGTGTGCTTGACGGTGAACGATAACCGCCCCGGGGGCGCATATGGGTATGTCGACATGGGCGGATGGATCGGCGGCCAGGCACGGTTCGTGATGATCCCCTATGCCGACTTCAACTTGCTAAAGTTCCCCGACCGTGACACGGCGCTCGCAAAGATCCGTGACCTGACGATGCTAACCGATATTTTGCCAACCGGATTCCATGGCGCGGTCACGGCAAAAGTCGGGGTGGGCTCAATCGTCTATGTCGCTGGCGCTGGCCCTGTGGGGCTCGCAGCGGCGGCCTCCGCACGTATTTTGGGGGCTGCCGTAGTTATGATTGGCGACAGCAACACAAAACGTCTCGCGCATGCGAAGAAAGTCGGCTTTGAGCCGATCGATATTAACAAGAGCGACAAGCTTGGTGAGCTCGTGGAGGCAGTCGTGGGCGAACCGGTTGTCGACAGCTTCATTGATGCGGTCGGATTCGAAGCGAAGGGCCATGACGGTAAGGAGCAAGCTGCGGTAGTCCTCAATCAGGCGATGGAAGTAACGCGTGCAGCCGGCTCGATCGGCATTCCTGGCCTGTACGTCACCGAGGATCCGGGCTCGCACGACAAGCAAGCGGCTAAGGGAGCATTGTCATTGCGCTTCGGGCTTGGCTGGTCGAAATCACACTCATTTCACACCGGTCAGACGCCCACGCTGCGCTACAATCGACAGCTCATGCAGGCGATCTGGCACGACCGCCTGCCCATCGCCGACATTGTCAACGCGCGCGTCATTTCGCTGGAAGAAGCGCCCAAGGGCTATGAAGATTTTGACAAAGGAGCGGCTGTCAAATTCGTGCTCGATCCGCATGGTATGTTGCCAAAAGCGGCTTGATCGAAACCGGGCGGCTTTGCGACGGCCGGGTCACGCTCACCGGACCTAGTCGTTAGAATTCTTGTTGAGCTGGGGATCCACAAGACGTCCGCTTTTGACCCAAAGCCGACTTAGGCGATCCGTCAGTATGGCGGTAGCTTGCGGGCACGCTGAGCCTTCGCCGCTTCAGTCCACCACGCGAGATCATCAGCGAATCGCGGGAACGCTTGTTGTAGTGCTTCACCGAGTGCACCGATCGGCTGACAGTTGGCATCCAACGCATCCGCGATCTGGCCCACGGCGAGCGTGCTGGAAACGACGACCATACCCATCTCCGACAGTGTGCCGTGCCAAGCGGTATTTGCCCTTGCCCCGGCAAACCTTCCGGCCGAATAGCTGACGATCGCCGCGGGGCGCCAGAACCATTCCTCGAGAAAATGATCGGTCATATTCTTGAGGCCCGGCTGCATTCCCCAATTGTATTCTCCGGTTACGAACACGAAAGCGTCAGCCGCTTTGATCTTGGTCGCAAGAGCTTCCATGGCGGGTGGAGCCGTTCCCGGCGCGAATTCTTTGTACATGCGATCGAGCATGGGCAGAGAAACGGCTCTGGCGTCAATCAACTCCGCGTCCGCGCCGCGACTGCGCAAGGTGGCGACCACAAAGTTCGCCAAACGGATACCCATGCGATCAGAGCGATAGGACCCGTAAAGGACCAGAATTTGGTCAGGCATGGACGTACTTAATCCGTGAACTCAGCGCGCGTGCGGGGGAGGACCAGCAAGGTTTGAGCGGGATGACCACCTTGATATTTTTTTAAGGCGGCCGGTCAGCCAGAATGCCTATTCGGCCGCGCTCCGCTTGGGCAGCACCCAGTCGGCACGCGGATAGTGGCAGGTATAGCCGTTTGGATAGCGCTCCAGGTAATCCTGATGCTCGGGCTCTGCCTCCCAGAAGTCGCCTGCAGGCTCCACCTCCGTAAAGACCTTGTCAGGCCAGCGACCTGAGGCGTTCACGTCGGCAATGGTGTCCTCCGCAATTCGCTTCTGCTCCTCATCGACATAATAAATCACCGACCGGTAGGAGCTGCCAACGTCGTTGCCCTGTCGATCTTTAGTGGTGGGATCGTGGATCTGGAAGAAATACTCCAAGATCCGCCTGTAGCTGATCTTCGAGGGGTCGAAGATGATTTCGATGCCCTCGGCATGTGTGCCGTGATTGCGATAGGTGGCGTTCGGGACGTCGCCGCCGGTATAGCCCACACGGGTCCTGATGACACCGGGCAGCTTGCGGATCAAATCCTGCATGCCCCAGAAGCAGCCGCCAGCTAGGACTGCGCGTTCTGTCGTCGCCATGGTCGTCGTCCTTTCGAAGGGATAATGATACAGGTGCTCTCGTTCGCCCGAAAGTCAGTATTCCAATCTCAGACCACCCAAACTTGAGGAACGAGCCATGAGCGGGACAGTCGATATGAAGCTAGAGGTCGTTGTAATCCCCGCGTCGGACGTTGATCGCGCCAAGCGCTTCTACCAGGGACTGGGTTGGCGAGAGGACGTCGACATCGCCGGCCCCCACGGCTATCGCGCCGTGCACCTGACGCCGCCGGGGTCAAGCGCCTCGATCCTCATCGGTAACAAGGGCGTCACCCTGGCAGAGCCGGGCTCAATCGCCGGTCTCCTCCTGGCGGTTCATGACATCGACGCCGCCCGCGCCGAACTCATCTCGCAGGGCGTGGGCGTCAGCGAGGTCTTCCACGACGCTGGCGGAAGCCTCGGCGGCGGCTTCATCGCCGCCTCGGAGGCGCGCGCTCCGGGACTCGACCCCCTGCGGCGTTCCTACGCCTCGTACGCGTCGTTCAGCGACCCGGACGGAAACGGTTGGCTGCTGCAAGAGGTCACCACCCGGCTCCCAGGTCGGGTTGACTCGAGCGCTACGACCTTCGCATCCGCGACGGACCTGGCGAGCGCGCTCCGCCGCGCGGCGCTCGCACACGGCGAACACGAGAAGCGCATCGGTCAACACGATGCGGATTGGCCGGACTGGTACGCCGCCTACCTAGCGGCGGAACAATCCGGCGATCCGTTGCCGTCGTAGCGAGACCGCTAAAGCGCTCCAATCGGCAACGCCCTAGTAGACCCGTCTCTTCAGCGGCCCATCGCCTGCGCCCTCCGCCAGACCAGAATCGCGCGCAATTTCCATACACCGCCTCCCAGCGCTTTTCCGACGACATCAGATGGAATTAGAGTTTGCAAAGGTCGGCTATGCGGACAAACCGGACATGGAACGGCGTCGTCTTCAATCTCGGTGAGTTTGCCTTGACAGCTTGCCAGCCCCGCAGCCGATGATTTGGCCAAGGAGGAGCCTCACGATGACCATCACCATTACCGCCTTTGAACGGTCACCCGATGGCGGCAAGGGACTGGCGCGTGATACGCGCGTTCGCTGGGCGCTAGAAGAAGTGGGGCAGCCCTACGAGGTTCGCCTTGTTTCATTCCGTGCGATGAAGGAATCCGCGCATCTGGCGCTTCACCCTTTCGGCCAGATTCCGACCTATGAGGAAGGCGATCTCGCCCTGTTCGAAACGGGGTCGATCGTGTTCCATATCGCCAAGCGCCATGCGGGTCTGCTGCCGGACGATGCCAATGCCCGCGCGCGCGCGATCACATGGATGTTTGCCGCGCTCAACACGGTGGAACCGCCCATCCTTGAACTTGGAACCGCGAGGCTGCTCGAGGGCGACAAGCCCTGGCATGCTGAGCGCATTCCTCTGGTGGAAGATCGCGTTCGCGGCCGGCTAAACCAACTTTCCGTTCGCTTGGGTGATGCCGACTGGCTTGAAGGTGCGTTCAGCGCGGGCGACCTTTTGATGGTGTCGGTGCTGCTCAGGCTGAAATTATCGGGCATTCTGGACGAATTTCCAAACCTGGCCGCCTATCTCGCCCGCGGCGAAGCGCGGCCCGCCTACAAACGGGCTTTCGCCGCGCAATTGGCGGTTAACAAACGGTGAGCCACCGACTAGCTGATTGAGGTCCGTCCTGGGCTCGATGTCGTCATCCGAGTTTTTCGTTCAGGGGTCCTGACCCTAGTTTTGTGGAACACAAAACTATTTTGTGGACGCACCTGCCCTCACAACTCCGAGTGGAGTGTTAGATCACTCTCGGAGTTTGGGCATGAGAACTAACGTACCCACACCCGTGGTGGCCGCTGGGCTGGGTGAAGGCAGCATCTCGGCCTGCAGAAAGACGCCCCACATCGTCGACCCATTGAGCGCCGCGGCCGCATCGTCACTAGCGACGTCCTGGGCGGACCTTCACCATCAATACTGTCGGATTTAGTTTTCGGAAGGGACACCAGATAAGATCGTTGCCACGCCGGGAACGGCTTGACTAATAGGTCTCCTTTCACGCTCTTTGCTCACCGGTAATCGGGATTGGGATGGTCGAAACGGCAGCCGGCGTCCCAAAGTACGCGCTGGTTACCATGCGCGGGAAAGCCACCCGCTTCGCGCAAGAGCCGCGCCGTGTGCATGAGGTTCCAAGTCATGAAGGTCGTGTTGCGCTGGGTAAAGTCGTTTTGCGGTCCGCCTGAGCCTTCGTCGAGATAGGAGGGCCCCGGCCCGGCCTCGCCGATCCAGCCGCAATCGGCTTGTGGTGGGATGACGTAGCCAAGATGCTGAAGAGAGTAGAGGATTTCCATCGAACAATGCTTGATGCCGTCTTCGTTGCCGGTGATCACGCAGCCGCCGGTCTTTCCGTAATAGATCCACTGGCCCTTATTGTTCAGCATCGCCGACATGCCGTAGAGTCGCTGGATGATGTTGCTGCACACCGCGGAGATCTGTCCGAGCCAGATTGGCGAACCGATCACAAGGATGTCGGCTTCGAGGATCGTGGGCCAAATTTCTGGCCAGGCGTCACGCTTAAAGCCATGCTCGCGCATGTCCGGATAGACGCCGAAGGCGATGTCGCAATCGACCGCACGGATCGAGGTCACCGCGATACCGTTCTCCCGCATGATTGCCTTCGATACCTCCATAAGCCCTTCGGTATGCGAAAGCTGAGGTGAGGGCTTGAGCGTACAGTTGACATAGACGGCCTTCAGGCTCGAGAAATCATATTCGGAGTTACGACATAGCTCCCGCTGCTTGGGTGACAACGTCATAATCGAGGCCCCTTCCCTGGCGTAATGCCGCAGCCTAGGCACGGACCCCGTCCGCCGATAGAGGCATTGTCGGACATCCCCACCCAAGCAGGCCGGAAGGGTAGACTCGCCCTTCGGAGAAGTCAGCACACCCCGGCGGACCGGCCGGCTTGGTCGCAGACCCGTCGGCGTCGAGGATGAACTCACCGGATTCGGTGAGCCGAGCATGAGGCCGAATTCCTCGCCAAGGGGTTGGGGCCGCTCGCGACGATCCAAGCGGACAGTCGAGCTTGCTGCAGACTACGAAGCGCGAACCGCGAAGTACGAAGAAAGATGTTTATTTGCGACAACGACGGAAATGAGCAGCGGGACGGCGAGAAGTGCACCCATGGCGCCCCACATCCAAGCCCAGAAGGCAACCGACAAAAAGACGAGTAAAGGATTTAGAGTGAGGCGGTGTCCAATGATCATGGGTGTAATGAATTGCCCCTCCAAAGTCGTCACGAAGATCCAGATGATAGGCGCGACGAATGCGTGCGTGAGACTCGGAAAGCTCAAGAGGCCAATTACAGCGAACGTGGCCACTATTATCGCTGGACCGAGGTAGGGAATAAAACTCAGCGTGCCTGCGAGCACACCCCAAAGGAGTGGATTAGGTAACCCCACTGCCGAAGCCAGTCCAACCGCAAGGACCGCGAGACAGAGATTTACCACGACAAGGGTGCCGAAATACTGGCTCACATTCTTCTCTGCGTCATCCAGGATCCTACGTGCCACCTCGCCCGCCCTGTCGCCAAAGAAGAGGCGAGCAATGCCGCCTTTGACTTCATTCGCGTAAAGCATCCAGAAAATCATGGCAAAAAAGAAGAGTACGAACTGCGTTATGACCGGAGTAAGGGTCGATACGATTCCGAGAATAATCGTCGAAGTATCGTAGTTCACGATGGATGCGGGCGCTGGCTCGCCGGAAATTTCGGAAAGTGCGTGAGCAAACTCATCAACGATCGCCAAGGGTTGATTTAGGAGTTGCAATTTCCCCTTTATCAGCTGCGCGAGTTCTGCGGTGCGTCCGATCCAATAGCCCAAGGGCGTAGAGAGGACACCCACGATTGCGAGCAGTATAAGGAGCGCAACCGTCGCTGTAGCAATAACCGCCACGACTCTCGGCACGCCATGTCTCTCGGCCCATTCGACGATCGGACGTAGGATGGCACCCATCACCCACGCGGTAACGACGGGAACGAATAGCTCATGCACAACAAATAGGGTGTAACCGACCGCGAGAACGAATAGTCCAACCACCGATATGCGCCCGGCCCAGTCCCATGCGTCAAGCGGCTCCGACGAAACAGCGCCCCTATCTAATTGAGGCGCACCGGCCTTGCTGCGACGCTCGAGCTTAAGATTGGATCTTTGCATTGGGAGCTCGGACATCCTGAATTATAGATCACTATATCATGGTGGTGTTCAAGGTGCAGGGTGTGCTGAGAGTCTTGCCAAGCGACGGAGTAGCCTTCAGCAAGAAAGAGGACAATCCAGTCTATCAGCGGGCTCCCCTTGGGGAAACGAACGACATTCTGGATGGTCGTCATGTCCGCTTTGGTCATTAGGGGACATACCGACAAGTCCGCGCCATCGGGGCGCGTTCAGTCTCACCGAGAGGTAACCGAAACATCTCGGGCGGCATGGCTTTGCTCTCAGGACCTATTTCCTTTCGCCGGGCAAGATGACTTGGAACAACGATCCGTGCGGAATAGCCTTCGCTACGGTTATGCGGCCACCATGTGATTCTACGATGGACCGACAGATAGAAAGTCCCATGCCCATGCCTTCTGATTTGGTCGTAAAGAACGCTTCAAAGATCCGCTTAGCGTTCTCGGGCTCAATTCCAGTACCGGAGTCGGCCACTTCTATCAGCGCTCCCTTATCGTGTTTCTCGGATCGCACGCGCACCAGCCGCTCATGATCGTAAACGGATAGCATTGCCTCGTCGGCATTCATCAGCAAATTGAGCATGACTTGCTGTAGCTGAACGCGGTCCGCCATCACTCTCGGCAGGTCATCGGCAAGCTCAGATCGAATGGACACTCCATGCCTTTGAAACTGGTCCTCAGCAAGCCTAATCGCGTCATTTATCAGTTCGTTCAGATCGATCTGAGCTCGGCTCAGGTCGCCCTTTTTCACCATCGAGCGAATGTTTCCAATGATGTGGCTGCCTCGTTCTCCATCCATCACGATGCGCGCTAAGGCCGCTTGTACCTCCTCGGTATTAGGCGGATCTCTATCGAGCCAGCGCCGAGCCGCATTGGCATTGTTCACGACGCTTGCGAGCGGTTGATTAATCTCATGCGCGATGGAACTCGCCATCTCGCCCATCGTCGTCAGGCGGGAGACCCGCGCGAGCTCGGCTTGCATCGCCGCATTGTGCTGTTGATCTGCTACCTCGCGTTCACGCGCGTCGGCTTGGCTTTGACGTAGTCTGCCGACCATCAGCCCCAAACCGGATAGCCCTAGTACGCCTAATAAGGCCATCAGCGCGAATGTTTCCCGCAAGCCTGCACGGGTCTGCGCAATGATGCTATCCAAGGGGCGGATGATCTCGAGAACCCCTCTTACGTCTCCCAATTTCCAGTCAGTCTTGGGGCTGTCAGGATGAGTGTTGTGACAGGAGACACACCCAGCCTCCATTCGGTCGGCTACGGCATAGCGTAGGGATTGGCGCCCACGAAAATCTTCAAATCGGTAGAAGGGTTGGTCAGGGAATTGCCGTAACTGACGGATCGCTTCCCTCTCAAAATCGTCCCTTGGTCCACCCTCCTTCCGCCAAGGAAAGGGAAAGTCGCTATACAAGCGCGCCTGCATGCCGATGCTTTGTTTGCTAATCAGCTCGCTCAGCTCCATGCTGAAGGTTGCAGGCAGGGGAATGGCCTTCTCCTTTGTTGCGTAATCGTGCGTGACCTCTATCCCGTGGGGCGCTACTCGATCCGCCACCTCCGACGTGTAAAGCTTGCGAAGCTCTCTAAGCGAGTCGGATTGCTGGGACGCAGCTTGCAAGGCTGATGATTGGATAAGCTGCAACGACAAGCGCGAAAGTTGCCACAATGCAATTGCCGCGGCGGCGCAGAAAAGTACCGCCAGCAGGGGGATAGTGTGATTATGCAGCAGATAAGCCGCGGCATTCGAAACCGCTTGGCGGATGCCCGATCCACCCGGGTTTTCTGGGCTAATGGTCGGATTGGCGGAATCGTTCATGTGCCCGTCCAGGCCCGATCTTTCCAGATCTTAGCGGAGATCTTTAGGACTCGAAACCCGGGGTTGGCGCTCGGAAACATCCGCTTTGGGTCAGAAGCGGACATGGTTCTTGCCGCATTGTCCGCTCGGCGCCGCTAAGCGGACATTCATCAGCGCGGTTTGCACGTCCGCTATGTGCCAAAAGCGGACCTTATTGCCTCTCGACGTTTGGCAGCTTGTAGGCTCCATCGAGCATCGGCTCAGGTCCACTAATCAAAACATCATTCCTTGATGGCATGCTGCGCTTAGTCACGGCCATTGCTGGATGGATTTTTCTCCCGGTCGGCTGCTTCTTTCGCCAGTCGAAGCTTGCGTAAGCGTTCTGTTTTTTGGGCTCGGTCTTCTCGCTGCAGTTCCTGCTCATCTTTCAACGAACGCTTTATCGGCGCCTTGGGCTTTTTCTCCATCTTCGCTTCTTGCGTTAATGTCTTTGGCCGTTGCGCGCGCTTTATCGGCGCCTTGGGCTTTTTCTCCGTCGTTTCCTGCTCGCGCTTTGTCGGCTGAGGGTCTTCCTGAGATGCTGCTTTTGAGTGCTGTCTTGCGGCAACATCTTTTTTTCGGGTTCAAGGAACCATGGGCGCCAAAAGGCGGCGGCAGTCTCGAATGCAGTTCGCACCGTCGCATGGAAGATCATTAAAGCCGCGTGGAGAGGGTGCTGAACGTTCGAACTATTCTTGTCGTCCATCTATTGTCTCCAACCGTTTAGGCTAAAAGCAGGTTAGGTCGTTATCAAGAAGACATCATGACCTGATCAGGCCCACTCCGACAACCGGCTCAAGGGACTCCTGCGCTGGCTACGGACCTATAAACGCTGTAGTTGGATTGGCTAACCCAATGTCGCTTGGCGCAAAAGCCCGCGAGCAAAGGCGAGGTGTCGGACCGTCAAAGTCAATTCGGGCTTCAGCCATCATGCCTCGCGAGCTGCGTCTTGCTGTCCGCTGTGGGTCAGAAGCGGACGCGGGATTTCGCCATCAGTCGCCGAAAACGTCGGGAAACAGCGCAGACGCGCCGTCCATTGCTGCGGTTTCGCGATAGGACATGGGCTCGGCTTCGGAATCCAACAGCTTGCCATTAATCCTCTCGTTGATTTATCCGCCGCTGATCGAGTTCGACAAATCGATCATCAAGTACCCGAACATCCGCCGCTTCCCTGGCGGAGCCTCGAACGACCTGCGGCCCAACCTACAGGACCCGTCGAACCCCGTGCCGGCGCTGGATCCGAACAAACCGCCACGCATCGGTGGCGGCGGCGGTTAATCAGAATGGAGTGGGGGCATGCACATTGCATGCCCCCCTTTCAATTCTGAGACTCAGGATTTTGCGCAACGACGAAAGGCAAGGTATTGTCCGCTTTGAACCGGTAAGAGGACATCGCCGTCGGCAAGCCTCAAGTCCGTTAAGTGCCAATAGCGGACATCAACCATCAACCGTTCAGCGCGGTAGCCTGCGTGAAGGCATCCTATGTCAATGAACAAGCAATCTGGCTCTAGGACCCCCTGGATAGCTCTGCCAGTCCACAGGGGTGAGCAGGAGCAGGCATGAAAATAAAAACTTGTCCAGACTGTAATGGCGATGGTGTCGTTGACAAAGATACGGACAATGAACGTCAATGCTCGACGTGCGGCGGTCTTGGTTTCGTATCTGATGACGACGATGGCCATGAAGAAGTAATAAAAACAGCTACAATCGCCTGTAGGATTCCGCTGTGAAAGTGCCAAAAGCGGACTCGGCTGCTTGCGATAAGAGCTCGTCTACTCACTTCATGTCGGCATGGTGATTTCCCCGCAAGGCCTTCGGGGAGGCTCCTCGGCTTCGGCGCTAAGATCGATCAGAGAGGCAGCGGGAGGGCCGCGGGGAGAAAGCCACTCTTTCTAGCTTTCCGTCCACCGCGACTTTCACTCGTCCCCGTTGTTTTGATATCCGATGCGATTTCCATCGTTATCAAACAGGTTGACCCCACTCCCAGGGTCGCGGGACACGCCATAACCAAGCCGGTTAACGCTGTTATCATATGAGCCGTTCATGGCCCCGGGGACGGCGCTCATTCCCTGGTCTCAATCTCACCCCCGGTTCATATTATTGGTTCTCCGTTCAGATGGGATTTTCATGCGGCCAAAGCAACAACATAAGAATGCCATATGAAGCTGTGAACACGATAACTGCTGCCACGAGCCACGGTTGAGCTTCCTGCGTGCCGTGTCCGCCCGTCGGAGACAGCAGCAGAAACCAAACCATCGCAAGCAGATACAAACCCGAGATGATCCAGATCAGAAAACTAGCTGACTGGTCTTTTTCTGAACGAAGATTTGGTCGCTGATTTTTCGTGTTCATGCGCCACCGGCAAGTCTCCCTCGTGCTTGGTCAGAAAGCAGACTAGGAGATGCCGTGATGTACTGGCGCGACGCGCCCGACTCAAACTCGGCATCCGCGACGTGGATCTTGACCAGGTCGCCAATGGATACGAGGCCGAGAAGCTGACCTCTCTCAACCACAGGCATGTGACGAAACCGATGCATCGTCATTTCCGACATTAGCTGGTCGACCGTGTCGGCCTCTCGCGCCGTGACCACAGTCTTGGTCATGAAGTCCGAGACTGGCTCGTCCAATATTTTGGGGCCCCCTTGGCCGATGGCCCGCATGAGATCGCGCTCCGACACGATGCCCACGACCTTGTCGTCGTCTCCCAGGATGACCATGCAGCCAATGCCATGTTGCGACGAGCAGCTTTGCGATTTCGAGCAGTGACTTATTTGCGGCAGTGTTAACGATCAGCATCTCCCTTGAATTTCAGAATGGTCGCGGCATTCATCTCGTTTCCTCCAGCCTCGCGAACTTAGACAAGCGATAACAGTGCTCGCTTAAGGACCGGGGATGACTCAGTGCGCCCGCCCATCCGCGTCGCGCGCCATCTGTGACTTGACTGGCTCGGCGGCAGCGGCGGTCACCTTCGTTGACAACACACGGACTTCGTCTGCTTGCGCTGTCAATACGCCGAACTGCTTGCGCCAAAAGGCCGCTTGCAGCTCGACTATGTCGGCGAGGTTCTTGGCGCCCGCCAGGCTCGTGGCTAAGTCAAAGCTCGCATCGACATTGCGCCGGGCGAGGTCGACGATCTTGCGGTTGAAGGCGGCAGCACCTTGGGCGGCAGCTTCGAAGGTCCTTTCGAACGTCGTCAAGGATGCATCGAAAGCCTCCAAAGAGCGGTCATAGGCCACGCGGGTCTGTGCCACGGTTTCGGCAAGGACACGCACGCCCTCCGGCACGGCGGTGTCGAGGCCGAGGTTACCGAGCTGGTCTGTCATTTTGCGATAGGTGGCGCGGGCCCGGTCGGCGGCAGCTTGGGGATTATGGGTGGCGGGCATGAAATACCTCTTGGGGTCAAGCACGGCTGGACAACCGCCGGACCTTTGGCCCCTAAAGGGTGGTCGTGGTGCTGAGTGCTAATTTTTCGGGAAAGGAGCGTGCACGTAATTGGCACGGTAATCTTTACCGTCAGCGCCTAGTGGTCCGGCGTGCCAGTGCTAAACATATGGGCCTTGACGAAACGGACTACAAGCGTTGCGCGTGAAAATCTTTGTTACCCGTTATAGCGGAGTGCTTGAGGAACCGACGCGAAACCGCGGCGGAACGGCCCGAAGCCGAATGCGGAAGGGCAAGCGTGTCGCTGAATACAATGGAGCGGTGTTATCCACGCCTATCGCACTATCGCAAGGCGATTAGGAGGAGCGGGCGATACCCCGGCGGATGGATGGCTAGCCGCAATACTAGACCGTGGAACCAGACGCGATACTTGCACTCACACTGCGTGTGCGATACGGCGCTGTCGAGGCCGCTGGACCGCTCGGGGTATCCGCCTTCGGCGGACTGGGCCGTGCCCAGCAGCGATACCGCTTCGGGCGGCGGATTGGGATGGAATTGCCATCGATGGGCGTGGTCGCCGCTTGGCGAACCGGGCGTCCCGGTGATTTGTTGGGCCGTTGCCGGTATGATCCCCAGCAGAGCCAAACCAGTGGACGTGAGGAGCAAGCGAAGGGACTGGTTCATTGTCACCCCATACACACTTCGAGGGGTCATCAATATTACCGCAAGTGTATGCTCACCCCCCTGTGACAATCCACACGTAATGTCCGCTAAGGGTCAAGAGCGGACATCGAGACCGGCGAGCAGAATGTCCGCTAAGTGCCACAAGCAGACAGGAACTAGTCTAATGTATCGCGTAGGCGCGCGGCCAATACCTGTGTCGAAATCGGCTTCTGCAAAAGATCGACGCCTTGGTCGAGGCGACCATGATGCACCACCGCGTTCCTGGAGTATCCGGTCATATAGAGCACCTTTAGAGGCGGCCTCAGCTGCGTTGCTTTCTTGCCAAGCTCCGCCCATTCATTCCGGGCATCACGATATCGGTAAGCAGGAGGTCGATACGAAGCTTATCTTCAGCCAGCAGCTTAAGTGCGATTGTCGCATTCGCAGCGGAGAGCACGCGGTAGTGCAAATCTCGCAAGGCATCGGATAAATAGGTGCGCACGTCCTTATCGTCTTCAACAAGAAGGATGGTCTCCCCCTGTTCTCCTTGTGCGAGAATTTCCAGCGCGTCATTGTCCTCTTCGGCGAGTTCACCCGCAAACCGAGGAAAATAGAGTTTGACCGTCGTGCCTTGACCAACCTCACTATAAATTTTGACGTGCCCTCCCGACTGCTTCACGAACCCATAGACTTGACTTAGACCTAGGCCGGTGCCGTGTCCCACCTCCTTCGTGGTAAAGAACGGCTCGAACGCGCGACTTACGACGTCACTGTCCATTCCTTCCCCGGTATCAGTCATACAAATCACCACGAACTGCCCTGGCGAGAGCTCCGGAATTGGTTGGCAATAGGTAGCATCGAGGTAGGTGTTGGCCGCTTCGATGGTCAGTCTGCCACCTTTAGGCATGGCGTCGCGCGCGTTGATTGCGATGTTGAGCAGGGCGGTCTCCAGTTGATTGTTGTCCACCTCGATCTGCCAAAGGCCCGCCGCACCGACCACCTCGACATCGATCAACTCACCAAGCGAGCGCTGTAGGAACTCGGCAGATCCAGACAGGAATTTGTTCACGTCCAGGGGCTTGGGATCGAGCGGCTGCCGTCGCGAGAACGCCAACAGCCTGCTGGTAAGTGATGCAGCACGCTGCGCTCCGCGCATCGCATTATTGAAATTGCGTTCGAGATTGGGGTGAAGGTTAGCTATGTCTCGTATATGGCGCTGAGCCGTTTCCAGGTTGCCAAGCACAATCATCATCAGATTGTTGAAGTCATGGGCTATTCCGCCGCTTAGCTGACCGACTGCCTCCATCTTCTGCGAAACGGCGAGCTGCTCTTGCGCTGCTTTGAGCGCGTTTTGCACCTCGTGCTTTTCGGTGATGTCGCGAGTGACCTTCGCAAAGCCAATGATCTCGCCCTCTTCACTTCGGATTGGGTCGATCACGACGGATGCGAATAGTCGGCTGCCGTCCTTTCGTACCCGCCACGCCTCGGCTTCATACCGGCCTTCGCGCCTCGCAATATCGAGCACTTTGTCCGGCAGTCCAGCCTTCTGATCTTCGACGGTATAGAAGCAACTGAAATGACGGCCGATGATCTCATCGGCCTTATAACCTTTGATCCGCTCCGCACCGGGGTTCCAGGTTGCGACCAAACCGTTGGCATCTAGTTGGTAGATCGCATAGTCGGTGACTGCCTCGATCAGCTGCCGATAACGCCGCTCACTTTCGAAGAGGGATTGGTGAGCAAACTGTCGTTCTGTAAGGTCGCGTGTGATCTTGGCAAAGCCGAGCAACTCTCCCGCTTCATTGCGCACAGCATCAATTACGGCAAGCGCCCAAAAGCGAGTTCCGTCCTTTCGAACCCTCCACCCTTCAATTTCAAACCGACCGGTTTGGGCAGCGATCGCAAGACCCTTTTGAGGAATCCCTAAGTTCCCGATCTTCGGGCGTGTAAAAATCAGCAGAAGGACCGACCAATGATTTCTTTTTCATGGTAGCCCTTTAGTTTTGCGGCACCTGAGTTCCAAGTGAGCACACGCCCGTCGATGCTTAGTAGGTAAATCGCATAGTCTGTGACGCTCTGGACAAGCAGCTGAAGCCGCCGAGCATCATCCAATTCTTCGATACTCTTAGGGATCAAGGCACCATAGGTCTTTCGCGGAACCGACCTTACGAAACTTTTTTGTCATTCCCTAGTTCCGTGGGATCTTTCAAAAGGCTTTAGAGCGTCTTGTGGCAGGAGACGACGCAAGCCTGGCCTATGTCTGCTTTGGGTCATTGGCGGACATTAGAGCGCCAGTAACGGATGTCCGCTTCACCCCTAAGAGCGGACATGCCCACATGTGCACTGATGTCCACTAAGTGCCATAGCGGATATTCGATTGATCAGCAGGGGCTCATGATAGTGAGTCGGTTTGACTATGGTCCGTTCAGAATCTCGCGCAGCAGGGACCGTAGGTTTGCGCCGTACTGGTCGAGGTAGCCCGACTGCTTGAAGTGGGGCGACAGCAAATAGTCGCGATGCGGCAAGAGCTGAATGCGCAGCGAGGTTTTCCAGGGCTCGGTTGGTGAGATTTCCAGGATCTCGTCGCTCGCGTTCAGAACGGTATCAACGTAGATCTCGTATTGCTGGAACAGCTCCCTGCTGCCGTCGATCGTAAGCTTGTCATAGTCGAAGTCGGCAAGCTTCAGGCTCGGATCGGAAAGCTTCGGATTGTCAAAGCCGAGCCGTAGCGTTTCACGCCATAGCTCGTTAGCGTTCGCCTCCCGCTGGGCTCGGCGGCCTTCAGTGATCTGCAGATGGGCGTAGAGCAACGCCACCAAGGCGGCGATGGCCGTCACCACCGTCGCGAGCGTGTCGGCATTTTGCCAAAGCCAAGATCTGCGCATGGTCGCCTACTGAGGCAATGAAGGATGTTCGCCGCAATAATGCCATCTTATCAGAACGCAGGATAAACCCCTTCAATGGCCGCTTTGGGGGAAAAAATGTCATGCAGCTGTCGATTTTGCAGCGCTTTGGTTCGACGTCACAGTAGAGCCAGGATTGATCCAGCCCCGAACCGAACCGACGAGGAGAAACGACAATGCGCTTCATGGTGATAGTTAAAGCGAACTCAGGACTCCGAAGCCGGCAAGATGCCCTCAGAGGAACTGCTCTCGGCCATGGCGAAGTTCAACGAGGAGATGTGAAGGCCGGGGTGATGCTCGATGGCAACGGGTTGCAGCCAAGTTCCAAGGGTGCTCGAGTGAGGTTCTCCGGCAACAAGCGCACAGTGAGAGATGGCCCATTTGCAGAGACCAAGGAGCTGGTAGCGGGCTACTGGACCTTGCAATGTAAATCGCTTTCTGAGGCGATCGAATGGTTCAAGCGCTGCCCCAACCCCCATAACGAGGAAAGCGAAATCGAGATCAGGCAACTGTTCGAGTTGGACGACTTCGGCACCAGCGAGGCTGTCGAGCACCATCGCAAGCTGGGCGAGCAGATTGCCGCTGAAGCACTAGTTCCGCTTTCCGCGGAACCAACCTGGAAGACGTGACGAGTAATCCGCAAAGCTCGGCTTCGCGACTCAATCGCCCGCTGGCTTGAATTTACGTAGGGCGGCGACCATCGGGCGAGGTCCGCTTCTGACCCCTAGCAGACGCTAACCGGCAGGTGCCGGGGCCTCATCGCCGATCTCCTCGTAGGTTCCGTTAGACCAGCGATAGACGGCATAAGGCGGCAAGTTGGGGTCACCCTTCTCGTTGAATCGGAACTTACCGATCACGGTGTCGAACTCGTTCTCGTTGAGGGCCTTGACAACGCCCCCCATGTCCGTAGTGCCGGCCGTCTGCGCCGCCTGTGTCCAGGCTTGGAGCGCGGCATAGGTGTAAAGCACAAAACCTTCAGGCTCGATGCCCCTATCTTTGAAGCGCTTGACGACCTCGGTGGCCGCCGGGTTTTTGCGCGGGTCGGGCAAGAAGGTCATCAGTGTGCCCTCGCCGGCGAGGCCGGCGATCGACCAATAGTCTTGAGTGGCGAGCGTATCGCCGCCCATGAGCAGGGTGTCCATGCCCTGATCGCGCATCTGCCGCACGATCAGCCCGGCTTCGGTGTGGTAACCGCCCAAGAACAGCACATCGACATCCGCCTGCCTGAGCTTGGAGACGAGCCCCGAATAATCCCTCTCGCCCGCGGCATAGGTCTCGTACATCACTTCCTGTTTGCCCGCTGCGTTGAGCGCCTTCCTCGTTTCTTCGGCGAGGTCTTTGCCGTAGGCGCTCTTGTCATGGACGATGGCAATGTTCTTGTCAGCGAAGTTCTTCGCGAGATACGTGCCGGCGACACTCCCCTGTTGATCGTCACGGCCGCAAACGCGGTAGATGTTGGGGCCGGCGCGATCGTCAGTGAGGGTGGGATTGGTGGAGGCTGGAGAGATTTGCACCGTGTCGCTCTTGGCATAGACCTTCGATGCCGCGATCGAAGAGTTGGAGCAATAATGTCCGGCGACGAGCGCCACATTGCTCCCGGTCATCTGGTTGGCGATGGTCACCGCCCGCTCCGGATAGCAGGCATCATCGCCGATCGAGAGGTCGAGCTTCTTGCCGAGCACTCCGCCCGCAGCGTTGATGTCTTCGACGGCCAGTTCGCCGCCGTTCTTCATTTGGGCGCCGAAAGAGGCATTTTGACCCGTAACTGGGCCGACCACGGCGACCGGTATCGCATCAGCGTCTTCCTCTCCGCCGCAGCTTGCAAGCGAAACGGCTGCGGCAAGAGCCACGATCAGCGCGGCAATACGCTTCATTGTCACCTCTGCTCCAAGTCTACGCCCAATCTACATCATTTCCCGGGCGGAACTGCCAAAAGACGGAGCAACAGTCCGAGGAGGAAGCCGCGAAGGCAGGAAGCTGGCAGAAGCCCCCTTTAGTTCGAACGAGGTCGCCCTCTGTGCGTAAGACAGCAACAAGCGGACACTAGTCTTCAATGGTTGCCGTGACGTTTGTGAGAACCCCCGGCACGCTTTTGCCTGTATGATCTCGCGGCATGACCGCAAAGTCCGATCTCCGGGTATCGTTGGTCGACGACGAGATCATCGTGATCCGGCCCGGGTCGTTCTATTCCGTCACATATTACAAGCCCGATAACTCTCCGCAGTTACTCGCGAAGCGCATGGTCGACCACGATGATCTCCGTATTTCTATGACCGCGGCTGAGTTTTTGAGTGAGGCCTGGAGGCTCGCCAACGACAAGGCGAGGGAGCTTGGTTGGATCGTTTGAGTGGCTTCGGTGCAATGCCGACAACGTCAGCTTTTGGAAGGAATGCGGACTAAACGCGGACACGGCCTTTTGGGCCGGGTTTGACCCCAAGCGGACATGCCGTAAGCAGCATCTCCGCGCGACTGGATAAGTCTACGGGCCGCAGAAGAAACTCTGCCGGTCTTCCTCAAATCTTTTTTGGACAGCTTTAGTCGATAGGCGCAAAATCCTCACTCGGACAAGGGGCCAGCTGAAGTCCCGTCTGGTCCAGAGATTCGACGAGTGAGAAAGCTTATCACCACCGATGGCGACTATGCTGAGCCCCGTGCCGACATTTGCTTCGATCTTGCAACGGTCGCACTCGGCTGTGCTTCAGCAGCCTTATCGGATCGAGCTGTGGGATGACCGGGACACTCGGGTGGAGCTAATCACGGTCGTCGCGGACCATGCTGTAGCTCCTGCTGCATTTGTGGAGGCGGTAAGGCGGCGACCCGGCAACGTCATTATCCTTCGACAGAAGTCGAGGGTGCTTGCCGATAGCCTAAGTAAGTTGGCATGCGCCAGTAGGGAACGGCATGGCTAAACGGAGCGGAGCCGCAATAACAACTCCAAGGAAACGCCGCGTAACGCCACGGGAATATCGCGCTGCGTTCGCTGCGCGGGTAAGGCAAGCGCGGACAGCGGCTCGCTATCCGGTAGACGAGATGGCGCTACTGCTTGGCATCACTCGTGACACTTACGCCAAATATGAGGGCCGAGGAGCCTCACTCATGCCACACAATCTGATAGTGCCCTTCTGCCTCGCGTGCCGCGTGTCAGTTGAATGGCTTCTGACAGGAATAGGACAGACACGGTCACGTTAAAAAAGCTGCCCAATTCACAGATCGAAGATGCTCATGTCTTTTTGGGAGCTTCGGCAATGGGGATGGGCGGGCATTACCACCGGCGCTGTCTCGTGACGCCCCTGGCCTGCGCGCGGCGCTGCAGCTTGGGTATTTGAGGGGAGAATACGGCCGTCCTATTCATGCCCGATGGAGACCCGACGATCGTTAGGCGAGGCCTGAAAGCATCCAAAAAGGTGCCCCAGCAGCTTGGGAAGGGGAAACCCGCTGTGGGGTTCGACGCAGAGATTAGTTGCGTCGACCCGGTCAGGTCGCGTTCTTCACGTCCATTGTACGAGAGTGGTTTCGGCCGAAAAGCCTGGCCCGAAGGCTGCCAGGAGACCGTACGCACCGGAGCGGTGGCTCACCTTTCGTAACTGGTCGTCGAGCACGAAGAGCACGGTAGCGCTCGACATGTTGCCGTAGCGGTTAAGCACTCCATAGCTCGACACAAAATCCTCCGGTCGACGGCCGAGAACGTCCTGGTAGGCCTCGAGGATGCGCTTGCCACCTGGATGAAAAATGAAGGCGTCGATTTGATCGGTGGTGATTCCCCGTCCATCGATTACCTCGCGCACCGCTTCCGGCATCATGTCCATGATGACATCGGGAACCGCACGCGAAAAGACGACCCGAAAGCCGGTGTCGACAAAGTCCCATCCCATCAAGTGATCGGTATGCCGCCTGAGGAGGCTGACGCTCTTGAGGACCTTAATTGGGCCGTCAGAATCGCCACCGAACAACACTGCGGCCGCTCCGTCGCCAAACAGGCTGGTGGCGACCAGGTTCGATTTAGTCAGGTCGGCGGGCTGAAAGGTTAGCGAGTTGATCTCGACCGCGACGAGCAGGATCGTCGCCGACGACGACGCAGAGGCAAGCGAATTGCACAGCGCAATTCCAGCGGCGCCCCCGGCACATCCCAGTCCAAACAGTGGCAGACGTCTGATATCGGTTCTTAGCCCGAGCTTGTTGATGATGGCGACGTCAAGGCTCGGCGTCGCAATTCCGCTCGACGAGACGAAGACGAAGTGATCGATCTCCTCGCGGGCAACGCCGACGCCCTCAAGGCACTTTTCAATCGCGGCTAGGGATAGCTTCTCGGCCCATTCCAGATAGAGACGGTTCTTGGTCGCGAGGCTATGGTCGCGGCGAAACCAATCTGGTTCCACGCAGAAATAGCGTTCACTCACCAGCGCGTTTTTGAAGACCTGAAGATATTTGGCGATGTCGACGATATTGCAGGCGAAATGATCTCCGGCCAGTTGTCTGGCCTCCTCCTGGCGCATCAGAAAGGGCGGGACGGCAGTGCCCACCGAAACGATACTACTCATCGGTTCGATGCCTCCTCCGCCCAGTCAATCGCCGAGTTTCTCGAAGGCAAGCCGATGAATGGTCGCGTACTTCTCGTCGATAAATTTCCAGGCTAGTACAAATAAAGTCAGATACCGACTGTACTCGCGCAGCCCAACCAGCCGCACGGCCTCGCTGGCGATGAAGTGCGTTGATATTCTCGGCGAAAATTTCGTCAATTGATTCCAGTACTTTCCAGAAGGCCAATCCAGTCGCGTCGATCGGCATCGGCGACTCTATGTCAGCCTTTGCCAATGCGTAGAAGAGCCGTATCGCGGCATCGCGGGACTCAGCCTCATGAACCCACCATCTGTAGCCTTGCCAAGAATATCGGGGTCGATGACCGTGCAGAAGTCTATCAGAGGTAGCTTCGATGTGCGACCCGATGGCTATCGGGTCGGCAGGTGAAATGACCCCCAACCTTTCAGCTTTCACCAATCTGTCTACGGCGCTGAAATCGCTCAGGGGAATCGTCTTCGTCATCCACCCCTTCCCCGCGTTGATAAATGCGCTGGCGGGGACCCTGTTCTACCTTATTGCCGCGGACTTGGCGCAGGGGATCCCAGTCGCTTCAATATTCCTTTCGATCCTTTTGATTCATGCCTCAATCGGGAGCATGAATGATTTTTGCGACATCGACCTCGATGCGAAAACAAAGCCGAGAAAGCCGATCGTTCGCGGCGATATCGGTCCGCGGGCTGCCCTTGTGATTTCGTGCGTCGCGGCGATCGCCGGCACTCTCTTGTCGCTGTCGTTCAGCTGGTCCACGCTGGTCGTCGCCCTCGCTGTGCTCATCTCGGGCATGGCATATAACTTCTGGGCGAAGGGGACTGTTTATAGCTGGGTCCCGTACAGTGTCTTCATTCCGGCACTACCGGTCTGGGCGTTCGTGGCAGCGGACAGTCTCACGCCCGCCGTTCTATTCAGTTTCCCCCTCGGCGCGCTGATGTCGCTAGCGCTAAATGTCGCCAATACGATTCCCGATCTCCAAGGCGATGCGCAATACGGTTTGCAGGGGCTCGCGCACCGGCTGGGGCTTGAACATTCGTTGCTCGTTCTATGGTCATCCTTAGCTGGGACGATCATTCTCCTCGCGCTCACCCCGCGCATCCTCGGTAACAATGCGACTTATCTTTTGCCAGGCACGGTGCTCGGGGGCGTGCTGTTGGTTGTGATGATCCTCGACCGGCTCCTCAACCGTTCCGACGCAAGCCTTCGGCGTGGCTGGTATCTCAGCGCGGTGATCGCTGTGATCCTCGGCGGCGCCTGGGTGGCGAGCCTTCCAAGCGGCTAAGGGGCATGATGAACGTCGAGACTAACCATGAGCTTGTTGTGCTGGTCGATAGCGATGACGCCTCGGTCGGAGTTCTTGGCAAGATCGAGGTGCACCAGCGCGGGGTCCTCCATCGCGCCTTGTCCGTGTCGATTAGCGACAGCACCGGCCGCCTGGTGCTCCAGAAGCGGGCGCTCGCCAAATATCACTCCTGGCGGGGGCCCGTGAGTCCGTGGGTGGGTGGTGGGGTTCAAAGAAACAGCCAATACCAAGCGGGCTGGTGGTCAGAAACCTTAAGCCGCCGCCGGACGTATTGGACTCGCTATTATCCCCCGGAAGGCGCAAACTTCCTTAATCACTGGGTAAATAGCAACAACAGGCCCCGGTGACTGAGAGCCTAAGACTCCCGCCTGGCAGAAAGGTGGGAGCCATGCTCGGTGATCCCAAAGAGTGTCGATTACGCGCGCGGCAATGTTTGCTGATGGCGAACCGCGCTGCTTCACGCGCGGAGCAGCGAACCCTTGAACGCATACACAGGTCCTGGAACAGACTGGCGGACGAGATTGAACTTGCTCAAGGTATCACAGCCACCGCGAGAGCTAATGAACTCGCCGATCGCTTGACGCCCAATCCGGACGGCTTCGATCATTCGTCACGCGATGTCTAAAGGCGTGTGCCTCGGTTAGCGCCTGCTCTCGAAATGCTGTCCAACCAGTCGGGGGTGTCGGGGACCGGGATCAGAAAGAGGCCCCCTGGCGGGGGCCTGTGAGTCTCACAACGGGTTGCTGGACTGGGTCCGTTACCAGAACACACTCGCCAACAGCCGGGAGGGCGCGCCTTCCACTCATGCGAACAAGAACCTTTTTGTTGGTTTTCCTAATTGCGCTCCCGCTTACCTACACCGCTTACTGGTATGTCTATGGCCGAGAGAGGGACCTGTTTGAGGGCACCGAGTTAAAAACGTTTAGAAAGGACCTCGACCAATTCTTTTTGGCAAAAGACGCGGATAAGGGTGAAAGCAAGAGGCTTTCAGATATTTGGGATCGACGCTCGGCTCTGCTAGCAGCGGCATCGGATGGACGATTTTCGCTCACACCGAATGGCAGTGGCGGTAGCACCCTTTCGGGTATTTTCGTGTCGGGAAAACAGGACTGGATCACCAACCGGGCATACGTCCACATTCGGATTTTGGAAAAACGTCATTGCGGGGAAAAGCTCCAAAACCGTTTCTCGGATGTTGATTGGGAAAAAAACTGCGCTTCTGATCCAACCCATACAGTTATGGATACCGTCGCCGGGCAGGCTTACCAGTGCTTCGTTGGCAAGGTAGCCTACGGCGAAACAGCCCCTTGCCATGCAGAAACCGTTTTGCCGTTCGACCCCAGTAAACAAAGTTGGGCCGTCTCTGTCTCAAAGGTGACTGGGCACCCGCAAGACCCGTTGGGCATGTTTGACTAGTGCCAGCAAAAGCCGCCAGCGGCGGAAGCTGATATGACCCAGGAGTCCGAGGAGCCTCTGTATGGGTGTCGACGTTACCAAGATAGTGTCGGAAGATTTAAAGCAGACGCCGTTGCACCCCCTGCATCTGGACTTGGGCGCACGCATGGCGCCGTTCGCCGGTTATGACATGCCGCTAAATTATCCAACAGGTGTGTTGGCAGAGCACCGGCATACGCGCACGGCGGCAGGCTTGTTCGACATCTCACACATGGGTCAGATCGTGCTGCGTCCGAAATCTGGCGTGCTAGCTGACGCCGCACGCGCGCTCGAGCGCCTCGTCCCCGCCGATATCCTGGAGTTGGTCCCAGGCAAGCAGCGTTACACCTTCTTCACCAACGAGCGCGGCGGCATTCTTGACGACCTGATGGTCGCCAATCGTGGCGATCACTTTCTCCTCGTGGTCAATGCCGCGTGCAAGGAGAACGACGAAGCTCTCCTACACAATGGCCTCGCTCAGCACTGTGATGTCGAGCGGTCGGACCATGCCTTGATCGCGTTGCAGGGTCCCAAGGCGGAGGCGGCGCTGGCAAAGCTCGCCCCCGCTTGCAAAGAAATGCGATTCATGGACGTGCGCGAAATGCCCATCATGGGCACGCCTTGCGTGGTCATGCGCTCCGGTTACACAGGCGAAGACGGATTTGAGATTTCCATGCCGCCGGATGTTGCCCGCGAGATCGTGGAAGGCTTGCTGGAAGATCCAGACGTTACGCCGGCCGGACTCGCCGCACGCGACACGTTGCGGCTCGAGGCAGGCTTGTGCCTCTATGGCGCCGACCTCGACGGGGCGACAACGCCGGTCATGGCCGGACTGTCGTGGGCGATTCCAAAGTCTCGCCGTGGGGGCGGAGAGCGCCTCGGCGGATTTCCAGGCTCGCCCATCATTTTTGACGAGCTGGAGAGGGGTACCGGGGCTCGTCGTGTCGGCTTGGCGCCCGAGGGCAGGATGCCAGTTCGCGCGGGCGCGCCTATTTTTGCAGACGATGCCGGCGGCGTATTGGTTGGGCACGTCACGTCCGGCGGGTTCGGCCCAAGTCTGGATCGACCAATCGCCATGGGCTATGTCCCGACCCCCCTTTCCGACCTTGGCACCCAACTCTTCGCCGAAGTCCGCGGCAAGCGGCTGCCGGCCACTGTCACTCCCCTTCCCTTCGTTGAGCACCACTACAAACGCGGCTGAGTCCGTCCACCTTCAAGGAGGTACGCTTTGCTGAAATTCACCAAAAACCATGAGTGGTTGAAGATCGATGGAGACGTTGCGACGGTCGGCATTACCGCCCATGCGGCAGAGCAGTTGGGCGATCTCGTCTTCGTGCAACTGCCTGAGGTCGGCACGACTCTCGACAAGGGTCAAGAGGCCGCCGTCGTGGAATCCGTGAAGGCCGCCTCCGACGTCTACGCTCCACTTGCGGGCGAAGTGGTGGCGATCAACGAAGCCATCATCGATGACCCCTCGATCGTGAACGCCAATCCGGAGAGCGATGGCTGGTTCTACAAGCTAAAGCTTGCCGACGTTACCTCCGTCGATGGGCTCATGGACGAAGCTGCCTACAAAGCGCTTGTCGGCTGATTGGAAACCGTCATGACACCGAGAACGATCTACGAGCCTTACGACTTCGCCAACCGTCGTCACATCGGGCCATCTCCTGAGGAGATGGCGGCGATGCTCGAGGTCGTGGGCGTGGCAAGCCTAGACGATCTCATTGCTCAGACCGTGCCCGTAGACATTCGACAATCCACGCCACTCGACTTCGGCCGGCCGCTGTCGGAGCGCGGCGCGCTCGACCGCTTGCGCGAGACGGCAAACAAGAATCGTGTCCTGACCTCACTCATCGGGCAAGGGTATCACGGCACGATTATGCCGCCCGCGATCCAACGCAACATCCTGGAGAATCCGGCCTGGTACACGGCCTACACCCCTTATCAGCCGGAGATCAGTCAGGGGCGGCTTGAGGCGCTGCTCAACTTTCAGACGCTGGTGGCCGACTTGACGGGGCTCGACATCGCCAATGCCTCCCTGCTCGACGAGGCCACCGCCGCAGCCGAAGCCATGGCGCTGGCACATCGCGTCACCAAGTCGAAGGCGAGCGCCTTCTTTGTCGATGCCCAGTGCCTGCCGCAGACCATCGCCGTCTTGAAAACCCGCGCCGAGCCGCTTGGCTGGGAGATAATTGTCGGCGATCCCTGCAAGGACCTGGAGCCGGCGAATATCTTCGGTGCACTGTTCCAGTACCCGGGCGTGGAAGGCGCTTTCCACGACTATTCAGAGGTCATAGCCCGTTTGCACGAGAGCGAAGCGCTTGCCGTCGTCGCAGCCGACCCGCTGGCGCTCATGCTCCTCAAGCCGCCCGGCGAGATGGGAGCAGACATCGCTGTCGGCTCCATGCAGCGGCTCGGCATGCCCATGGGCTATGGCGGTCCGCATGCCGCCTATATCGCCGTCAAAGACGACTATAAACGCGCTTTGCCCGGACGCCTCGTGGGCGTCTCGATTGATGCGCGCGGAAACCGCGCCTACCGCCTGGCGCTCCAGACGCGCGAGCAGCACATCAGGCGCGAGAGCGCCACGTCGAACATTTGCACGGCGCAGGTCCTGCCGGCCGTGATCGCGTCCATGTACGCTGTGTTCCACGGCCCCAAAGGCCTGAAGGCGATCGCCGAGCGCGTGCATCGTAAGGCGGCCCGGCTGGCCGACGGTCTCGAATCGCTCGGCTTCAAAATAGGCCCCGAAGCCTTCTTCGACACGATCACCGTTGATGTCGGGCCCTATCAAGGGCTCATCCTGAAGAACGCGGTCGACACTGGTGTGAACTTGCGGAAGGTCGGAACGGACCGCATCGGCATCACGGTCGATGAGCGCACGCGGCCCGACACGCTCGAAGCCGTTTGGCGTGCGTTCGGCGGGGACCAGCTGGTCTATTCCGAAGACTACCCCGAGTATCGGCTCCCCGAGGCGCTGATCCGGCAGTCCGCCTATCTCACCCATCCCGTGTTCCATATGAATTGGGCGGAAAGCGAAATGACGCGCTACATGCGTCGTCTCGCGGACCGCGATCTGGCACTGGATCGCGCTATGATCCCGCTTGGCTCATGCACCATGAAGCTCAACGCGACGGCCGAGATGCTGCCGATCACATGGCCCGAGTTTGCAGAAATTCATCCTTTCGCGCCGACCGATCAGGCCTTGGGTTATGTCGAGATGATCGAGGACCTCTCGGAGAAACTATGCGAGATCACCGGCTATGACGCGTTCTCGATGCAGCCCAATTCCGGCGCACAAGGGGAGTATGCCGGCCTTCTCACCATCCGCGCCTACCACAAGGGCCGTGGCGAGGGTCATCGCAATATCTGCCTGATCCCAGCCTCCGCGCACGGCACCAATCCCGCCTCGGCCACGATGTGCGGCTTCAAGGTCGTGGTCGTGGGGACGGACGCGCACGGCAATATCGACGTCGAGGATTTCCGCGCCAAGGCCGAGGCGAATGCCGCCAATCTTGCGGCAGCGATGATCACCTATCCATCGACACATGGCGTGTTCGAAGAGACGGCGCGCGAGATCTGTGAGATTACCCACGCGTATGGCGGACAAGTCTATCTCGATGGGGCGAACATGAACGCTCTGGTCGGGCTTGCACGGCCGGGCGATTTTGGAGCCGATGTAGGCCATCTGAACCTTCACAAGACTTTCTGCATTCCGCATGGCGGCGGCGGGCCTGGCATGGGACCGATCGGCGTTAAGGCGCACTTGGTTCCGTTTTTGCCCGGGCATCCCGAGACTGATGGCAACGCCATGACAGTTTCGGCGGCGCCGTTCGGATCCGCGTGCATCCTGGCGATCTCTTGGAGCTATCTCCTGATGATGGGCGGGGCCGGACTCACACAAGCCACGCGCGTCGCGATCCTGAGTGCGAACTATATCGCTAAGCGCCTTTCAGGCGCCTACGACGTGCTCTACACCGGCAGCAAGGGGCGCGTGGCGCATGAATGCATCATCGATACGCGGCCGCTCAACGTAAGCGCCGACGTGACCGTCGATGACGTTGCCAAGCGGCTCATCGATTGCGGTTTCCATCCACCGACGATGAGCTGGCCAGTTCCGGGCACGCTCATGATCGAGCCGACGGAGTCGGAGACCAAGGAGGAGTTGGACCGGTTCTGCGAAGCACTCCTTGCTATTCGCGAGGAGGCACGCGCCATCGAACAAGGTCGATCGCATCGCACGAACAATCCCTTGAAGAACGCACCCCATACCGTCGAAGACCTCATCGGCGAGTGGCAGCGCCCGTATTCCCGGGAATGCGCGTGTTTTCCCGCAGGCGCCTTCCGCGTCGACAAATATTGGCCTCCGGTCAATCGGGTCGACAATGTCTATGGTGACCGCCACCTGGTCTGCTCGTGTCCGCCCCTGGAGTCCTACGTCAAGGCAGAGCCGACGGAAGAGGAAGAAGCGCGAGTCTCGCATGCTTGATCTTCGTTGCGCGCAACGCCTGTTTTGGTCCCCTAGCGAAATGGTAGTCTAATGAATGCCCTCTATAGCGTGCTGGTCGCGGACTCTATCCACGCCGACGGCTGTGAGCTTCTTGCAAGCGATGCCAGATTCCATGTCGACGTGGAGACGGGGCTCGACGAGGCGGCGCTCACCGCGCGCATATCGGACTACGATGCTCTCATCGTTCGCTCCAAGACGCGGGTTACCCGACCGGTGATCGCCGCCGGCACCCGGCTGAGGGTCATTGGCAGAGCGGGCATCGGCGTCGACAACATCGACGTGGACGCCGCAACGGAGCGCGGCATCGTGGTGTTCAATACGCCTGACGCCAATGCGACGACGACAGCCGAACTCACCCTTGCACATTTGCTGTCTTTGAGCCGCCATCTACCTCAGGCTGACCGTTCGCTACGGCAGAATGAGTGGCAGCCGGCGCGCTATTCCGGAGTGGAGCTTGCAGGCAAGACCATTGGCATTATAGGCTTTGGAACGATCGGGCGCTTGGTGGCAAGACGCTGCGTCGGGTTCAAGATGCAGGTCTTGGCATATGATCCGTTCGTCGGCCCGGACATCATGGAGGAATCGGCCGCTGAGCCAAGCGAGTTCGACGCTCTTCTGGCGAATGCCGACTACGTCAGCCTTCACTGCCCCCTGACGGAAAAAACGCGCCACTTGATCGACGCCGCGCGTCTTGCCGCGATGAAGCGCGGAGCGCGGCTCATCAATTGTGCCCGGGGCGGGCTGGTCGACGAGGCAGCGCTGGTCGATGCGCTCAAGAGCGGGCATCTCGCCGGGGCCGCGTTCGATGTCTACGAAAAGGAACCGCCGGCGGGCTCGCCGCTCTTGGCGCTCGACAATGTGGTTTTGACGCCCCATCTCGGCGCCTCCACGGAGGAAGCGCAGCAGGCGGCGAGCCTCACGATCGCGCAGAACGTGATCCAGTTCCTCGCGACGGGCGCGGCGGAAACCGCTGTGAACCTTCCCCGCGTCACATCGGATCAACTCGCGCGGACGATCCCATATCAGCAGCTGGCTTGTGCGCTGGGCCGGCTAGTGGGCTCCATCTGCGAAGATCCCATATCGGAGCTCGTGGTGCGTCTGTTCGGCCGCGTTGCCGAGCTCGATTCGCGGCCGATCACGGCGGAGGCTCTGGTTGGGCTCCTCAGCCGACGCATGACCGGCCGCGTCAACCGTGTGAACGCCGGTCACCTCGCCAAATCGCAAGGTATAGAAGTCAGGGAGTCGCGGACGGAAAACGCAAAGGACTTCGTGTCTCTCGTCGAGATTTGCGCCGTCACAGATGGCAAAAGCACTACCGTTGCCGGCACTTTGCTTGGCGAGCGCCATGCCCGGCTGGTACGCATCGACGACTTTGATGTGGAGGCGGTGCCGGAAGGACACTTCTTGTTCACGCGCCATCATGACCAGCCCGGAGTCGTCGGAGCGCTTGGCGGTGTTCTGGGCCGGGAGAACATCAACATCTCGCGCATGCATGTGGGCGTTGGCGAAACCTCCGAGAACGCGATTGCCTTGATCAGCACATCCGCGCCGCTGTCGGCGAGCGCCTTGGCCGAGATCAGAGCCCTGCCGCCAATCGAACAGGCCGTGGAATTCGAGCTGTGAGGCGTGAGGCGCAAAATTTCGACATCGTCTGCTTTGACTGCGATAGCACGCTAAGCCGCATCGAAGGGATCGACGAACTGGCCCGTCGCGCCGGAGTCGAGAACGAGGTCGCGCCGCTGACGGCTGCCGCTATGACAGGGTCGCTCCCACTCGACGCCGTCTATGAGCGGCGCCTTTCTGCGGTTTGTCCCGACCGCGCGGCGATTGAATGGCTGGGCCAGCGTTATGTCGAAGAGATGATGCCGGGTGCACGTGAGACCATCATGGCACTGCACCGTGCCGGCAAGCCCGTGCACATCGTGAGCGGGGGGTTGCGCCAGGCCATAGAACCCCTCGCCCGGGTATTAGAAATTCCGGCGTCACGGGTTCACGCCGTCGACCTGATCTTCGCAGACGAGGGCACCTACCGCGACTTCGACCGCGGGTCGCCGCTGTCGCGCCAGGACGGCAAGGCCATCGTGTGCCGCGCATTGGCGGCTTCTCAGCATTCGGTGGCGCTTATCGGCGACGGCGCCAGCGATCTCGCCGCACGCGAGGTGGGCATCTTTGTTGTCGGCTTCGGCGGGGTGGCGCGGCGCGATGCTATAGAGAAAGGCGCCGACGCCTTCGTCGCCGGCCCAGACCTGACCGCCGTCCTCAACACGCTCTTGGGCACAGCAGAGTGTCAGTAACTGGCCATATCGGACCCAAAAAGCGAGCATCACACCCTGGCCCCCCTTACAAGATCCGCATCAACGCGGTCGCGAAACTGCCCTGATGGCCGTCCAGCAACACATGGTGAAACAAACTGACTCCCCGTGGAATCGGAACACCGGCATGAACGGACTGCACGACTTGAGGAAGATCGAAGCGAGGATGGAACACAAGGCCGCCGTGGGCGAGAACCATGATCGCCCGCTTGAGCTTCCGCCGTGCCGCCTTCTTCGGGGCTGCTTTGCTGCCACATCGC
>CAWGCX010000015.1:0-239584 GCA_963821255.1 uncultured Alphaproteobacteria bacterium
GGGTCGACGCAGACCTCGAGGCCTGCATCCTTCATGAGACCCATCACATAGGTCCGCGCATCCAACTCGGTCTGTGAAAAGCCGAGGCGCGTAACGCCGCCTTCGGGATTGCGGCCAAACTCGCTCAATTTCTCGAGTGTCGCTTGTAGCCGTTGCGCGTTGATGTGCCGCGCCGGAGCACTCGTTGCTTCAGCCCGCGCGTCACCGGCGTCGAGCAGGAGCACGCACACGATCGCGGCAAAGACGCGAAGCCCCGCGGACAGGCGCCGTGGCATTATCACTTGTTGTGGCGTCATGTACGTGAACTCCCGGCCGTCAGGCCACCTCTAGAAAGCACCACGTCGCGCTCGGGAAATGAGTTCTCGACACAGAACCTCAAAGAGCGCACGGTCCAGCAGTGCGTGGGTGACCCTCCAGCGAGTATGGTCATCCCTTGATGGCGTTCCCTGTGACGCGGAGCCCACGCACGCCACCTACCCAGATCGGTGCCGAGTGGAGCCAAGGTGCAGACAAGACGTCAGTCCATTCCGACGAACGTATGCATATCGAAAGGATCTCGCTCTGAAAGTTTTTGTTCGCGACAACAATGTCGAGCAGGCCCTCAGGATCTTGAAGAAGAAACTTCAGCGCGATGGCCTATTCCGTGAAATCAAGCGCCGCAGAGCCTATGAGAAGCCGTCGCAAAGAAAAGCGCGAGAGAAAGGGGAGGCCATTCGCAGGGGTAGAAAGGCGGCGCGCAAGCTTGCGCAGCGCGAGGGGTTAATAGCAAGTCCACGACCGAGGGCATTCGGACGTCGCTCCGCATAGTCCTGTATTCGCATATGGAATAGGGAAGGGCTCGGTTCATGACCCGCAGCATCGTGCTGGAGCCGGATGGGCCTGGCTCCTACAAATTCAAATTCGCCACCGAGCGGGGCGAGATTTCGGGTCGGGTGCGTGTCGCACTGGAAGGACCTCCCGACAATCGCTCCGAGGCCGATCAAGAGCAGGCAGCACTAAACCAAATCCACGCACTCTCGCGAGAGTTCGCCCAAGCCTGTGGCGACTAGAGAAAAACGGAGGCATTGAGGATTGATGGACGAGATTGAAGTTGTCCGCAACGGCCGTACCGATCAATTCTCGATCACCCTGGTTCGGGGCTCCGACACAATACGCTGCATGGTTTCGGTTGCATTGGGCGGTGTCCCCGACACGCGGTCCGACGGCGAAAAGCATAGGGCTGCACTTTCGAAGGCTAAGGCGCTCGCCAATGCCCTCGATTCAGCCATAGAGAGTTAGTAACGCCTTCCTAGCAAGCTCATTGAGCGATGGGCTTGAGTTCAACTTTCCACATCGGGAGATACCTAGATATGAGCTCGGCCAAAAAGGCGCAGCCCTATCGCTTGCGGGCGACCAAGAGGGTATTGCTTGGAGAGACTCTTGCAGAAGAGGCCGCTCGGCTTGAAAGGGAGATAGCCGCTCATCCCGTGACGCGGTGCGAACCCGGTGAGCGTAACCCATCCTCCTCGCGACCGGGGTGGAGCAGCAAGCCCATCATCCCCCACTCAGAACGGCTGGTCGCCGAGGAGATCGCGAAGAAGATGGTCGGCAAGACCAAGACGAAGACGAAATCCTAAATCCCTCATCGCATGGATGCTCTTTCCCCATGCCTCAGAAATGGCGTGAACGCCTCGCTGTCGAAAGGGCGGAAAAATATGCGCCCATGCCCACAGGCGGCTCTTTCATGGCAGGCGTCTGCGGAGCCGTTGTGGCGTTGCTGGCCGACGCCGCGCTCTCCGCATTCTATGGTTGGCACGTTGGCGACCACGTTTTGATCGCGGCGTTCGTAGCGATTGGAGGGTTCCTGGTCGGCTTTCTTGGGCACAGGCGGCTGGCCGGTCGTAGCCGAAAGGCACGACGTGCAGAGCTCAACCAGATTGACCTCGATGAGGATGGACCAGCCGGATAACGCCTGACGCAGGATCGTTTGCAGACAGTTACCGTCGGGTCCGACGCTTCGGCAGCCCCCCCCTCGATCTCGGCAAGAAGCTTGCCGCCGAGGGCGCCGAACTCACCGTGCATGTCATCGGTTTCCGGATGACGGCCTTCTGGACGGGCGGGCAGAGCGCGATAGACGTGAGGTGTCTCGCAGAAGCGACCGGCGGGCTCTATATCGGGACGAACAGTCAAGAGGAGCTTGTCGAGGCGTTCCAGAAGATACTTTGGCTGCCCCATGATGTCGGATCTTGGCGCCTTGTCGCGCTAAGCGCCACTAGCGCCGCGTGCTCATGGCGTGCGGCTTTCGACAGGCACATGAAGTAGGCTGCATGTTAAAGTTGGTTCATTAGCCAGCGGAGAGAAGTTCGCTTAGAGTTAGGGGCGGACATCTATTTTGCCTCGTGCCATAAATGGCAACGGGCACTAGGGTTTGAGCCAACGACGCACATGCACCCAAAGACGCATTCGAAGCCGATGATCGGGCCGGCTATGGCCACCATTTGGTCTCGCCTGCTCGCGCTCGCCGTCGCCTGCGGCCTGCTCGTGCTGCCCGCTCGGGCCTTGGCCGGGGTCCAAGAGAGGGTCGCGGCGCTTGCACCCTCGGGACTGGTGCTGGTGATGGACGCCGAGGGCAACGAGCTCGTGGCCCAGAACGCTAACAAGCCCTTCGTCCCGGCCTCCGTCGCCAAGATCGTGACGGCTTGGCTCGCGATGGAGACCCTGGGCGGCGACTACCGCTTCCAGACCCGTTTCTATTTGGACGCCAACCGGGTGCTTTACGTGCGTGGGGGCGGCGATCCCTTCCTGATCTCCGAAGAATTGGCTCTGCTCGCGCCCCAGCTGGTCGCCGCGATCGGCAAGGAACCCATCACCGGCATCGTGCTCGATGGGAGCTACTACCCCTCCGATCTCCGCATCCCGGGCATCGAGGACACCGACGAAGCCTATGACGCGCTGAACTCCGCGCTCGCGGTGAACTTCAACACGATCGCCGCCGTGCGCCGCGGCAAGACGGTCCGCTCCGCCGAGCCACAAACCCCGATCACCCCACTTGCGATCAGCCAGTTCCGGGCGCGCGGCCCCAACGGTCGTGGCCGCATCAGCCTAACTCAGGACCCCGCCGTGAGCCTGCAATACGCCGGCGAGCTGCTCGCCGCGTTCATCGAGCAGGCCGGCGTCAGCGTTAAGGGTAAGATCACGACCGGGACCGTGCCCGAGGGCTTGGAGCCGGTCTATGTTCACCTCCAGTCGCGCACCCTCTCGGAGGTCCTCACCGGGATGCTCCTCGGCTCCAACAACTATATCACCAACCAGGTCTTCCTGGAGATCGGCGGGCACCGCCTGGGTGGGCCCGTCAGTCTCGAGAAGTCGCTCAAAGTGGCTAACGAACTCCTCGCCAAGCACGATCTCGCCGAGGCCATCCATCTCGAGGAGGGCTCGGGCATCAGCCGCGACAACCATTTCACGGCGCGCGGCCTTGCGAAGCTGCTCCATCTTTTCGAGCCCCATGCCACTCTGCTCAAAGGCGGCCGCGGTGGCTCCCTCTATAAGACCGGGACCTTTTCCGGGGTGCGCACGCTGGCCGGCTACGCCAACACCGCCAAGAACGGGCGCGTGCGCTTCGTGATCGCGCTCAGGAGCAATGACAGCGCGATGCGCTTCAAGCTGCTGCGCGCGATCGAGTCCGGGCTGTAGCTGAAGCTTCGACCTTCGCTATTGTTGCGGCGTGCAATGGCCGAACTGCGCGAAGGTTTTGCCCAAATTTGCGATCGACATGGACATCTGACCCGTGTCCTTCGCTACGACCGCGGTCCATGTCAAAAGTCCGTGCCGGCCGTGCAGGATAAGCACCTGCTGGTCTTCATAGGCGTCACCGGGATCAAATAGTCCCTGGCCACCGAACAAGCCGGAGAATAGTTGCTTCTGCTTCACGTTGAGCGTCACGAAAGGCGGGAGATTAGCCTGCTGCGCCGATACGCGCTGGCAGCCGGCAACAGGCGTGCACTCGAAAATCTCGGCGACCGAGCAGGCATAAGCTGGGGCCGCGACGGCCTGGGCCGGCACGAAATAAAGACTCGCAAGGAGCGCGCAGGGCGTGAACTTGGAAAGTCGCATTGAATACCCCCATGTTTTAGACCACAGGCGAGCACGATGCTGCCACCCTTGGCGTCGCGCCACGAGGGGAAATGCCGCATGCGTGAAGGTGGCAGAGACGATGATCCCGAACCGACGTCAGTGTCACCCAAGCACACCTCTCTACCAATTAGACCTTTCGCCTCAGGGAGCGCTTTCAAACCCGAAGATGCGCTTCCAGTCGTTCTTCATGCTGATGACGACCCAACCGTCCTTCTTTGCCTCGTCGTAGAGCTCCTGTGTGAAGGTGCCCACTTTCGTGTCGGGAAGACCCTGGGCCGGTCCGTAGGCGTATTCGCGCTCAGCGTCGTCGTGAAGCACGAGCACTTTCAGCCGCAGCCCGTCGCCGGCGCCCGTGTATTCCAGCATCTGCCGGTCGCCGGTGGAGTTGCCAAACGCGGCCACAGGACGGCGGCCGATCATCAGGTGAATGCCCTCGGGCTTGCCTGCATCGTTGTCATTGAGGAGGAGCTTGGGGTCCTTGGTCAGGATCGGCTTGCCGTCCTGGTCATAGCTGTAGTCGTACCGGCGGCTGTGCCCACCACTTGCTCCGGGGGAATGCCATAGACTTTCTCGGAATAGACCCGCACGAAGTCCTGGCCACCGCCGGTGACGATGTAGGTCTTGAAGCCGTTGGCGCGCAGATAGCTCAGCACTTCCTGCATCGGCTGATAGGTGAGTTCGGTATAAGGACGCTTCCAGCGACCGTCCTTGGCCATCTCGGTCCACTTCTTGGCTTCCGCTTCAAATGTGTCGACCGTCATGCCGGTCAGCGTGGCGAAGAGGATCTTTTCGAGGTCATGCATTGTCAGCTTTGCCATTGCCTCGCGGTCGCCGGACAGCACCGTTTTGAAAGGTTCGATATTGGCGAGTTCCGGCTTGGCCTTTACCAAAGCAGGCACCCGATCCAGGCAGTACACCACCTGGCTGTACATGGGATGCTCGACCCAGAGCGTACCGTCCTGGTCGAAGGTCGCGATCCGCTCTTCGGGCGGCACGAAGTCAGGGCTCGACTTGTCGGTGGTGGCTTTCACGAAGTCGACGATCGCCTGCTTTGCAGCGCCATCGTTCCAAGATGGCAACGCATCGACGGTTGAAGGTGCCTCGGCGTACGCCGAGACTGGAACAAGTGCCGCCAACAGGATTGCGACCGCCGCGAGCGCCGGGAACAGACTGCGGCGATCGATGCTGACGGGACAGGGATGGGGCTTCATACTGGTCTCCATAAATTGGTGGTGTCGAGCTAATCGCTGCCCTTCTCAGTCATCAGTTTTTCCATGGCCTGGTCGATCGAGAAACTGCCTGGTTTCTGTCGCGGGGGGAACTCCCGGAAGGTTGCGAGCTGCTGTCCGACGATTGCCTGCGCCGGCACAAGCACAAATGCGTGCTCAACGAACCATTTGTCATAACCGCCCGCCTCGTGCTCGGCACGCTCGAAGGGATCAGATCTTAGATTGAAGATCTTGGGGGCGCGTAGCGGAACTAGCGGCTGCATCCAGACCTCCAAGCCATGCGCCGGCTGCTCCATGAACGCCACCTTGTATTGATCGAAGCGAAGGCCCGCCAAGTTGCCATCGTCAGTCCAATAGAAAAACTCGCGGCGCTTATCAGAGCCCTTGACTGACAGCAAGTCGCGCTGGTCGTAGCCATCGAGGTGCACCTTGAAGGTCTTGCCGGCTACCTCATAGCCTTGCAAGAGCTCGTTCTTGACATCGGGATTGCCCGCCGCCGCAACGAGGGTCGGCACCCAATCCTCGGCCGAAAAAATATCATTCAGTTCGGTGCGCGGAGGTACTACGCCGGGCCAGCGCACCATCGCCGGCACGCGGTAGCCGCCTTCCCAGTTGGTGTTTTTCTCTCCGCGGAACGGGGTGGTGCCGCCGTCAGGCCAGCTAAACGCCTCAGCCCCGTTGTCCGTTGTGTAGATCACGATCGTATTTTCAGCGATGCCGAGATCGTCAAGCTTCTTGAGGAGCTGGCCGACCTGCCCGTCATGCTCCACCATGCCGTCGGGGTAGACTCCCAGTCCCGTCTTCCCGTCAAACTCCGGCTTGAGACGGGTCCAGATATGCATCCGGCTTGGATTGAACCAGGCAAGGAACGGCTTTTTGTCCCGGTTGGCGCGGTCGATAAAGTCGAGCGTGGCGTTAAGAAATTCTTGGTCAACCGTCTCCATGCGCTTCTTGTCGAGAGGACCGGTGTCTTCGCAGTTCTGCTTGCCCCATTTGCCAAATCGCGGGTCTTCTCCTGGAGTGTCCACTGTCGTTGCCGTGCATCTGAGCACGCCACGCGGGCCGAACTTTAGCTTGAACTCCGTCCCCTTGGGATAATCTGGATGTTCCGGCTCGTCCTCGGCATTGAGGTGATAAAGATTGCCGAAAAACTCATCAAAGCCATGCACGGTTGGCAAAAATTCGTTGCGGTCTCCGAGATGGTTCTTGCCAAATTGCCCGGTCATGTAGCCTAGCGGTTTTACCAGATCGGCGAGTGTCGGGTCCTTCTCCGACAAGCCTTCTTTCGCTCCTGGAAGCCCGACTTTTAACAGCCCAGTGCGCATTGGGCTTTGGCCGGTGATGAACGCCGCGCGCCCCGCGGTGCAGGATTGCTGGCCGTAGTAATCGGTGAAGATCGCGCCTTCGTTAGCGATGCGATCGATATTGGGCGTACGGTAGCCCATCATGCCGCGATTATAGGCGCTGATATTCCAATAGCCGATGTCATCCGCCATGATGACCAGAATGTTGGGTTTCGTCTGCGAAGTCGACTGTTGGGCAAAGCACGGCGGAGCGACAACAGAAAAGGCTGTGGCTAGCAGTGCAGCACCGAGTCGGTTCAGTCGTT
Organism: uncultured Alphaproteobacteria bacterium; assembly: GCA_963821255.1. Taxonomy (GTDB): domain Bacteria; phylum Pseudomonadota; class Alphaproteobacteria; order Rhizobiales; family Methyloligellaceae; genus Methyloceanibacter. The sequence goes on from CAWGCX010000015.1 coordinate 6,952, forward strand.
TCATCACATCACCTATCGTTGGCGCCATCACACTCAGGGAGCGTTTTCAAATCCGAAATTGCACTTCAAATCATTTTTTTCCTACGGATATCGATCCACATCCTTCTTCGCCTCGTCCATTCAGTTGACGCGATGATAGTTGCCTCGCTGCTCGGTCAGCCCTTCGATCACCTCGCAAACGCCCCCAGCGTCGCGAACAGCGCACGACGATTGATGCCGAAGGAACACGGATCTGGATTCATGTTGATCACTCCTGCTGCGAGGGTAAGCGCGGAGAGGCACAGTTTGTGCGAGCGGGCGACCCTTTCGGGCCGCCCGCTCTCTGATCTATGCGTCGGTCTTCCTGATTATTGACTCACGCCCTTGTTCCCCAACTTCTTAACTTGCTCAAGCACCTGGGTGAGGTTGTAGCTCGCAGGATCCTGTAGCGGCGGGAAGTCGATGTAGGACGAAAGCTCCTTCAGCCACAGTTGCTGACCGACCGGAAGCATGTTCCAGTTATAGAGATATGCGGTGCTGGGGGAGGCGAGGGCACCGCCGATGGACAACACCGACTTTTGCTCTTCGCCCACCGCCTGCTCGAAGGGATCGCGCTTGATGTTCTGGACCTGGGCCCACCCAAAGGTCTGAGGTCCCAGAAGCGCAGAGGCTCCGGTCGAGCCCTCCATGGTGAAATAGATCTTCCAGTTTTTGTACCGCACCGCCGACGGTGTCGCCCCGGTGTAATAGTAGAAGTAGTCGCGCGCCGATTTCTCCGACTTGCCAGTCAGATAATCTATTTGGTTCACACCGTCGAGGTGGGTCTTGACGATGCCAGGATATTCGCCTTTCTCGATTTGAGCCCTGAGGTCATTGCCCTTGGGGCCGCCGGCTATTTCCACAAGCGTCGGCAGCCAGTCGTAGGATGCGAAGATTTCGGTCTTCAGGGTGCCCGGCTTGATGTGGCCTGGCCAGCGGACGACCATCGGTACACGCATCCCGCCTTCCCAGGTGGTGAGCTTGCTCCCCTTGAAGGGCGTCATGCCCCCATCCGGGAAAGTCTGGCTCTCAGCACCGTTGTCGGTAGTGAAGGCGATGATGGTGTTGTCGAGCTCGCCCATCTCTTCAAGCTTCTTCAGCACCAAGCCGATGTTGTCGTCCATCTGCTTCATGCCGGCTTCATTGATGCCCCAGTCCTTGCCGCCTTCCTCACCCAGCATTGCCTGGTACTTTGGTGACAGCATCGTCGTGATATGCATGCGCGCGGGGTTGTACCAGATGAAGAACGGCTTGTTGGTTTTCTCGGGGTCGCTGCGGTCGAGGAAGTCGATGACCTTGGCCGAGATCTCCTCGTCCACCGTTTTTGAACGCTCTAGCGTGAGCGGGCCTTCGTCTTTGCACGTTTGGTTCGCCGATGTGCCATCGGAGGACTTGCACGAGAGGACAGGACGCGGAGGCGTCAGGCAGGTGGTTGTCTTCGGATCCACGGCGCCGGGGACCTCCTCCAGGCCCGGGATGGCTGTGTTCTTGCACGGCGGCGCGAAGCCTTGTTGTGTCGGGCTCTTGTTGATGTCGGGAAAGCTCACCTGCTCCATTGCGTCCAGGTGGTAGAGATAGCCCCAGAACTCCTGGAAACCGTGCGCGGTCGGCAGCGCATCGGTATGGTCGCCCAGGTGGTTCTTGCCGAACTCGCCCGTGTTATAGCCAAGGTCGTGCAGGAACTTGGCGATCGCGGGCGTGCCGGGCCGCAGATATGATGGGCTGCCCGGCAGTTGGGGTGGGATCATGCCGGTGCGCAGCGGGGTCATGCCGGTGAAGAAAGCATTGCGTCCTGCCGTGCAACTTTGCTCGGCGTAGTAGCTCACAAACCGAGCGCCCTCATTGGCAATGCGGTCAATGTTGGGCGTTTCGCCGAGACCCAGACCTCCTTGGTAGCTGACGACCTGCATCCAGCCGATGTCGTCGCCCATGATGAAGAGGATATTCGGCTTCTGCTGCTCAGCAGGCTGCGCATCGACTGGGTTTGATATCGCGACCGATGCTAAAGCGGTCGCCCCAAGCAATAACGCAGTCGACGCAGAGCACAAATTCACGAGACCAGTTCTAAGCCAAGAAGTCTCGGCTGTAGGTTTCAAACACTCAAGCGATCTGTCGTCACTCATTTGCTCCTCCTTGGGGCTAACTGTCTGCGCAGAAGGGCGCGAACGACACCCTTCTGCGTGATAAAAAAGACGGTTTGAAGAAAGGTAGAGCCTGCGGGCGGAACGCCGCGCAAATAGGCTTCACGTCGCGATCGACAGAACAACACCACCCACCGCTTAAATCTTCACGACGGAGCTTACCATTCCGCATTGCTTGCAGCAGCAGAAAATTAGCCCGTGACTTATGGACGAAGCGTAGCGCGTATCTCCTGGGGGTTATGATTTTGGGCCCCCGGTGAGACACATGCTTGGCGCGTCCGATGTTCGCGCGCTGCTTTAGCGCTCGCGCCTCGCGGTAAGCTTTATCAATCAGGCACCGAGATCACCATTGAAGTCTTCGATGAGTTGGTGCGCTGGGGCTATCGCGTTACCGAACCCATCAGCTTCGGACGAAGGCACCACGCTGATCACGTCATCAAACCGATGCTACGGAGATATTTAGGGCCGGCATGGTTATCTCTACGGGTTGGATTGGAGTGCGATCGCCCGCAACTTTGGCGCGAGCTTGAAGTGAACTTTCCAAGCGCCTGTCATCTTTGCGCTCATACCAACGCCATCGTCTTTGAATCACATCTACTGGACCGCATCGCCTTAGCCCCATTTCCCTTGAAACAAGCGGTGACCTTTCGCGATCTGCGACAGGTGGTATCAGAGCGACCGCCGCGAGCAGCGCCGAGGCGGCTCGTTGTCGATATCGACGGCGCCGCAAAATTGTTGGGCATGGGAACGCGAAAGCTCAGCGTCAACTCGCGCACGAGAATCTGACTTATCGGGAGTTCGTGGAGCAGGTGCGCATGGAGCGGGCGCTCGATCTCATTCGCAAGTCGTCCCATACCGTCACGTCCATTGCGCTTTTGCTTGGCTACAGCGAGATTGCGAGCTTCACGCGCGCGTTCCAACGCTGGACGGGCCGTGCGCCGGAGCCAGTACCGGGCTCCCGAGCGCGTGTAGCCTGCGCAGTACCTTTTTTCGCAAATCCGCTGCGCCGTCAGTTTTGGTTAACACTTTCCGCACAAAATCCAATCCTGTGTTAGCGAACCTTCGCGGGTTTCCCTATAAGTCGCGTATCGCGTGATCTGTGCCTGCCGGCCTGCCTGGCCATAGGTCTTGCCCTCTATGTTTACGGCGCCCACTTGATGCCGCGGGGCGAAACGAAGGTCGACACGGTCAGCCGGGACACAGCTCCAGCCCTCCAGGACAAGTCACAACAGCCGCCGCTAGCCCCGCTGAAGCCGCGCCCGTCGGCCAGGCAGAATACCGATCTGACGGGATCGATCGGTCCTCAGTTGAAGCCGCGCCTCGGTCCTCCGGCCAAGCCCCACATAGCTGGCGATCAGTTGCCAAGAGTTCCGGGCATCCGAGTTGCATCACTGCCCGCTCACGCGGTGGTCACGAGAGCACCTGATACGACGCGCTGGTCTCCCGCCGTCGTCTATTACCCGGTCGTGACGACCCCCAAGCACATGTCGACAAATCGACAGATGTTCCCCCCGACGGCTAGAAGGATGCGTGTGGTGAGAGCGGGAAGGCCTTATCGCCGGCACACGAGCTTTAAATTCGTGATCGGCGTGGGTCCACGCTGGTAGAGCTTTCAAACGTTTCGACGTTGTGCTTCGCCTGAGCGCGACGACCAACGCATATAGATCGCGCCGCGTGCGCCTTGCGTCTGCGATTGCGTCCTCGCCGAGCGTGGTGAAGAACGAGCGGTTAGGTAGATTGGTCAGCAAATCGATGCGGGACATGCGGCTGACTGCGTCTGGCGCTTGTGCCGCTGCGGTCTGGCAACCGGTTCCGCCCGGCCCGCTTCGCTTACGACCTCCGCGACGCCGACAATCTCGCCGCGCGCGCCGGCGATAGGGTAAGCGGTCAGGCTCGCGTCGACCAGCTGGCCGCCTTTGTGCCGGAGTTGGGTTTTGTGCTCGGAGACCTTTTGACCGCCGAGCGCGCGGGCAAAAAGGGCCTGGGTTTCGGCAGCGCGGGCCGGCGCGGCGATCATCGATCGAGCGTCCCAATAGCCTCGACAGCGAGATAACCGCGGCGCCAACGGGCCGCTGATCAAGGGCAGACTTCTCCGCGAGTCGCGCCCGTCTCGCGCCTCAGAGCGGATCCCATACGATCTTGAGCTCGTGGACCGCTTCGTCCTCAGGCGTGTTTTTGCGGCCAGTATTTGCGCTTTTTGAGTAGTCGGGGGCTCGGACCATTTGATCAAGTGAAGTCATACCCCGCGCATTCTTTGGCACTGTTGTAAACCGGCCACAGTTGTTGCATCGGCAGGGGTGGTAAAATCAGGGTCCGCTGCGGTCCAGACCGCTGCCGGACATAAGGCTTCCGGGCTATCGCAACTCGCTGTCGATTACAGCGAGAAAGGACCGGGAAAGTCATGGGCTTGCGGGACTTCCGGGTTCTTCTTGTATGCGCGCTCGCAAGCGTTTTCGCCCAAACGGGTCCTGCGCTGAGCGGCGGTCTCTATGACGGCGCAAGCCAGAATGATTCGCCAGACCACTGGCAGTTCAGCTTCACGCCATATGGCTGGGCGACAAGCATCAACGGCGACGTCACCGCGCGCGGGCACAAGGCTCACGTCAATGAGGATTTCATCGAGATCATCGAGAAGAGCAACTCGATGCTCGCTTGGATGAGCTATTTCGAGGCGCGCAAAGGCCGCTTCGCGCTCTTTACCGACCTCGTATGGGCCGATCTAGGATTTCCCGGACGGTTCGACATTACCAGAAGTCCGCTCGGCCGGTTCGACAGAGCCACTCTGAACGTCCAAGGCCGCGCCCACTCGACTACCAGCAGACCATCATCCAATCAGGCATCGCCTACGAGATTGCGCGATGGCAGGGTGCGCAGGGTGGCTTCACGGCCTTGGACCTGATGGGAAGCGCGCGCTATTGGAACCAAGACGTCGATCTTTCGCTGAGGTTGACGGGCACGCTCACGGTCGATTTGCCCGAACTTGGTCTTAAGCTTCAGCGATCGCGCAACGTAGCCTCGCGCGCTCCGGCCAGCTTGATGGGTCGATCCGGTCGTCGGCGCGCGGTCCGGCACCAGATGGCGTCGGGATCGGACGTTGCCTGCTCGCGATTTTGGTGGCTTCGGCGCCGGCAGTGAGTTCTCGTGGCAACTCGTCGGAACCTACGGCTTCGATGTCAACTGCTCCAGAACCCCGTTCCACATCGTGGTTGGCTATCGCGCACTCGCCGTCGATTACAGCGAGAAAGGACGGCATGGAACGAACGCCCTCGACGTTGTCCAGCATGGACCGATCATGGGCGTGAACTTTCGCTGGTGAGGGATCAACAGGTAGGCAGTAAGGGGAAAAGACGATGAGAGTTCTGAAGTGCGTTGCAATTGCCGCTTTCGCCATGGCCGCTTCGCTTCTGACGGTCGGAGGCGTAAGGGCCGGAGGAGCGGTCGAGGTCGAAGCTGACGCTGGCGTTATCACCATGGTCGGCACTGTCGAAGCCATAGATGAAACGCGGCAGGTGGTGACGATCGTCGGGCCGCACAACAATTGGGTCGTGGTCAAGGTCGGGCCCGAGCATATCAAGGTGATCAAGGTTCGGGAGAAGATCACCATCAGCTATCAGGACGAGATCGCGGTCGCCGTGCGCAAGGTGAACAAGGGGCAGCAGGGAGACAGCATCGAGGCCGAGGAGACCGCAGGCATGGGCCTGGATGACCCGACGGTCGCCGAGCAGGATTGGGTCGAGGTCACGCCGCACGGCGCGAGCGACCTCACCACGATCGAAATCACCGACACGATCAAGGCGATCAATCGCCACCAGCGGACCATTACCTTCGCCGGTACCGGCGGAAAGACCCGGACCATCAAGGCGGGACCGAACATCAATATCAACGCATTGGAAGCGGGCGACGAAGTGGTGCTCGAGGTGACGCGCGCCGTTGCCGTGAGTGTCAAGCCGGCTTAGGCGCGGGATCGACGAGGAGACGACTGCGATACTGATCGCACGGACGGTGGGCAGGGGAAAACCTCGGTGAGCAACAGATATTTCCGTGCCGCCTCGGCGAGCCTGCTTGCACTTGCGCTTGCGAGCTGCGCGGCGGCGATTGCACGCAACCCGCTTCCTGTTGCGCTCGAAGGCGAAGCGACGGTCGTGGGCGCCGGCCCGACCCCGGTTCGCTTTTGGGGCGATGAGCTCCCGCCCAACGCCGACCAGATGGTGAAAGAGAAATGGGCGCAGGTGCGTGCCAACCGCCCGGAGATGCTGCGCGGCGGAAAGCGACCCGTGGTCAATTTCCTGGCGTTGTCGGGCGGCGGCTCGGACGGCGCGTTCGGCGCAGGCCTGCTCGGCGGGTGGACGGCATCCGGCACCCGGCCCGAATTCGACGTCGTCACCGGCGTCTCCACCGGCGCGCTCACCGCGCCGTTCGCGTTTCTCGGGCCGAAATACGATCCGGCTTTGAAGCGCGTCTTCACCGAGTCGTCGACGAGGGACATCGCCATCGCGCGGCCCATCAGGGGACTGCTCGGGGGTGATTCCCTCAGCAGTAACGCGCCGCTTGCCAAGATCGTCGCGTTTTACGTGACCAAGGATTTCCTCGCGGAGGTTGCCGCCCAGCACCGAAGAGGCAGGCGCCTTCTGATCGGCACCACCAACCTCGATGCCGAGCGGCCGGTGATCTGGGATATGGGACAGATCGCCGTGTCCGGCGGCCCCGACGCGGTCGCGCTGTTCCGCCAAGTGCTGCTTGCCTCGGCGGCTATCCCCGCGGTCTTTCCCCCGGGCTTCGTCAAGGTCGCGGCCAACGGCGCGGTCTATGAAGAGATGCACGTCGATGGGGGCGCGACGCGCGAAGTATTTCTGGTGCCGACGCAGTTCATGGCGAAGCCAACGGACGGCCATCTCGGCATCAACCCGCGCCGCCGTGCCTATATTGTGCGCAACGGACGCGTCGCGCCTGAATATAAGCCGGTCAAGGCGAGGACGCTTTCGATCGCCGGGCGCGCGGTGTCGAGCCTTATCAAGAGCCAAGGCGTCGGCGATCTTTACGAGCTCTACGTATTCTCGAAGAAGAACGGCATCGACTACAATCTCGCCTATATTCCCGGCGATTTCCCCGACACCAGCACGCAGGCCTTCGACCCCGTCTATATGGGCCAACTCTACGATCTCGGCTACAGCATGGCCCAGGGCGGCTATCCGTGGCAGAGGACTCCGCCGCGATTTGGGCCTTCTGTGGCAAATTAGGTCGCTGCCCAAATTTGGTGCGGCAATCCCCTGAAATTTGATCTTGGTTAAAGTTGAGTCGTCGGCCATCGCGGCTTCACGATTGCGGGCAAGGACGCCGTCATCGCGTTCCACGGCGCGCTACTGCTCGGCGTCCGCCGCAATCGCCGGACGCGTAGGCCGGTTCAGCTCGTACCTTCGAGCAACGACAGAAGTCCCTTCAGCAGAGAGAGGGGATCGGGCGGACAGCCGCGAATGTGCAAATCCACGGGCACGACCTCCGAGACGCCACCCTTCACGACGGCGTAGCTGTTTGAAAATATGCCACCGCCGGCCGCGCAGTCGCCGACCGCCACGACCCATTTCGGGTCTGGCGTTGCGACATAGGTGCGCTCGAGCGCCTCACGCATGTTCTTGCTGACCGGGCCTGTGACGAGCAACACGTCGGCGTGGCGCGGCGAGGCGACGAAGCGCAGGCCGAAGCGTTCGAGGTCGTAGAACGCGTTGTTGAGCGCATGGATCTCGAGCTCGCAGCCATTGCAGGAGCCGGCATCGACCTCGCGGATCGCGAGGCTGCGGCCGAGCTTGCGGCGCGCGGCGCGGTCGAGGCTTGCCGCGAGCTCGGCGAGCTCCGCATCGTCGGTTGTGGGGGGCGGCTCCGTGACGGGGTCGCGCAGTAGATTTGTGAACAGGAAAAGTCTGCGCATGCTCGCCCCTCAGAGATCGTGGCCCGAATAGGAGCAGTTGAAGGATTTGTTGCAGAGCGGGAAGTCAGCGACGATGTTGCCTTCGACCACGGCTTCCAGCAGCGGCCATTGGAACCATGACGGATCGCGCAAGTGACAACGCTCGATCTTGCCGTCATCACCGATGCGTACCGCGACGAGGATGTCGCCCCTGAACCCTTCGACCAGGCCGAGACCTTCGCGAGAGCCCCCGGGCTTGCCGAGCTCCGCGCGCAGCTTCCCTTGCGGCAGTTGCTGTAGGATCTGCTCGATCAGCCTGAGGCTCTGCTCCACTTCGCGGATGCGGATCCAAACGCGGGCATTGACGTCACCGTCATCACGGACAGGCACCTCGAAGTCGAGCTGGTCGTAAGGCGGGTAGGCAACCGCCGCGCGTGCGTCGAAGGGACGGCCCGAGCCGCGCCCGACATAGCCGCCGGCGCCGAAGGCCCGCGCGAGCGTCGGCGCGAGATAGCCGGTCGAGACCGTGCGGTCCTGTAGCGAGGCGGTGTTGTCGTAGATCTCCACAAGCGCGGGAAAGCGGCGCCGCACGGTCTCGATCAGCGCACGAAGTTGCGCGATGCCGTCCGCGCCGAGATCGTCGGTGACGCCGCCCGGTACCACGCGGTCCATCATCAATCTGTGGCCGAAGCAGGCTCGCGCGGCACGCAGGGTCCGCTCGCGCAGGATGCCACATTCCGCATACATCAAGGAGAAGGACGCATCGTTGCAGATCGCGCCGAAATCGCCGAAATGGTTGGCGATACGCTCGAGCTCCGCCATCAGCGCGCGGAGCCAGACCGCGCGCGGCGGCACATCGATCCCGAGCGCCGCCTCGATCGCCCGCGCAAACGCGAGCGCGTAGGCGACGGTGCTATCGCCCGAGGTGCGGCCCGCAAGCTTCGCGCCCGTGCCGATGCTCGCCCCCGCCATCAACGACTCGATGCCTTTGTGCACGTAGCCGAGGCGCTCTTCCAGCCGCACGACCGCTTCGCCATTGGCGGTGAAGCGGAAATGTCCGGGCTCGATGATGCCGGCATGAACCGGTCCGACCGGGATTTGGTGCAGACCCTCTCCCTCGACGGGCAAGAAATCGTAGGGCCCGGGCTTGCCGCTCTTTTTCCGGCGCCCGAGCGGATGGGCAACCCCCCAGAAGCCGAGATCGAGCCAGGGTCTTCCATCGGACAGGCCCACCGGCTTCAGGCCGTAAAGGTCGGAGATGGCGCGCTCCAGCCTGATCGCGGGGGGGTGCAGCGCGCCGATGGAGGGAAACTTGCCGCCCGCACATTCGAACGTGAAGACGCCGATCTCCGCGGAGGGCTCCTCAATGAGCGCGAGATGCACCGCGCTCTTGTCGCCCCAAAGCCCGAGCATCGTGGCGCGCTCGTCGACAAGCTCCTGTGCCAATTGCTTCCAACCATCGCCGGTGACGACGGTGTGCGGCCAAGGGTGGTGCGCCTCCACCCTGCGGCCCTTCCTGGCGATGTCGGTGAGTGCGGCCATGGTCGCTATCCGAGCAGCTTCGCCACGTTCTGGAACCAGGTCACGAGCGGCCCCGGCAGATAGATGCCCGCCGCGAGCACGAGCGCGAGATGGGCGAACATCGGGACGTAGGACCCCTTGGCCTTGTGGTTCTCGCCCCGCGGCTCGCCGAAAGCGACGCTGTTGATCCTGAGGAACAGCGCGCCAATCCCGATCAGGATCCCGAGTACGAGCGGAATTGCCAGCAGCGGCTCGCGCGCGAAGGTCGAGCTTATGACCAGGAACTCGCTCATGAAGAGGCCGAGCGGCGGCAGTCCGGCGATGGCGACCACGCCGAGCACGAGTCCCCAGCCGAGCACGGGATTGGTGGTGGTGAGGCCGCCGATATCGGCCATGTTCTGCGTGCCCTTGACCTGGGAGATGCCGCCGGCCGCGAAGAAAATCGCCGACTTGGTCAGCGAATGCAGGCTCATATGCAGGAGCCCGGCAAAATTGGCGAGCGGCCCGCCCATGCCGAAGGCGAAAGTGACAATGCCCATGTGCTCGATGGAGGAGTAGGCGAACATCCGCTTGATGTCGCGCCTGCGGTACAGCATGAACGCCGCGAACAGGAGCGAGGCAAGGCCGAGCGTGATCATCAGCGGCCCCGGCGCGAGCGCCTCCGGATTGGCCGCGAGCAGCATCTTGAAGCGGAGCAACGCGTAGAGCCCGACGTTGAGCAGTAGACCCGACAGCACGGCGGAAATCGGCGTGGGACCTTCGGCATGCGCGTCTGGCAGCCAGGCATGCAGCGGCACGAGCCCGACCTTGGTGCCGTAGCCGAGCAGCAGGAACACGAAGGCAAGGTTGAGCAGGGCCGGATCGAAGGAGGCGGCGTGCGCCACGAGATCGGTCCACACCATGGCATTCGGGCCGGTTCCGATAGCCGGCTCGGCAGCCATGTAGACGAGGATGGTGCCGAACAGCGCAAGCGCGATGCCGACGCTGCCCAGGATGAAATATTTCCACGCGGCCTCGAGTGCCTCATGCGTGCGGTAGATGCCGACCATCAAGACGGTGGTCAGCGTGGCGAGCTCGATTCCCACCCACATCACGCCGATATTGTTGGTGACGAGCGCGAGGTTCATGGAGAACATCAGCACCTGATACATGGCGTGATAGAAGCGCAGGAAGGCAGGGGTCAGTCGCCCGGTCTCGATCTCGTGCTCGATATAGCTCGCGCTGAACACGCTGGTGGTGAAGCCGACGAACGTCGTGAGCACGATGAAGACGTTGTTGAGGTCGTCCACGAGCACGTAGGGCCCGGTCTCCGGCCGGTGGAAGAAGAGCGAGAACGCTGCGAGGAAGGTCAGGAACGTCGCCAGCACATTGAGACGCGCCGAGACCCTGTAGCTCGGCAACAGCGCGAGCACAGCCGCGGCGATTGCGGGGATGGCGAGGACGGCTGTTACCGCACTGAAATTCACGGACGCTCTCCTCTGAACCTGTCGAGCGCATGCACGTCGACGCTGTCGAACCGCTCGCGGATGCGGAACAAAAAGATGCCGATCACGATGAAGGCGATCAGGATGGAGAAGGCGACACTGATCTCGACCACGAACGGCATGCCCTTGGCGCCGGTCGCCGCAAGCACCAAGCCGTTCTCGAGCGACATGAAGCCCACCACCTGGCTCACGACGTTTCTCCGCGTGACCATCATCAAGAGCCCGAGCAGCACCACCGCAAGCGCGAAGGCGAGGTCCTCACGCGCCAGCGGATCGGCTTCGGGCGTGACGCGCAGGATCACGACCATGGACAGCGCCACGAGGCCGATTCCGAGCAGCATGGTCGGGCCGATGCCGACCACCGTCTCGATTTCGCGATGAATCCCGAGCTGCTTGATCATGCGGTGCAATGCGACGGGGATGATGATCGCCTTGAATACGAGCGCGATGGCCGCGGTGATGTAGAGATGCGGCGCGTCTTGGGCATAGGCCTGCCATGCCACCGACAGAGCGAGCACGACGGCATGCAGCGCATAGACGTTGAGCAGCGCGTAGAGACGGTCCTGGTAGAGCAGCATGAAGCTCACCAGCACGAGCGAGCCGGCAAGCAGATGCGCGATGTCGAGGGTGAGCGCGTCCATCTAATGGCTCCCCGCTACGAACAGGAGCAATGTGCCGAGCAGGCCGAGCATGAGCGCTGCGCCGAGGAACTCGGGCACGCGGAACACGCGCATCTTGGCGATGGAGGTCTCGAACAAAGCGAGCAGCGAGCCGCCGGCGGCAAGCTTCACGAGATACGCCGCGACACCGAGAAGCAGGGCGCCCGCCCCAGCGCCGCTCGGCGCAATACCCCAGGGCGTGAACAGGCAAACGATCAGCGAGACATAGAGCAGGAGCTTGAGCTGGGCGGAGAGATCGATCAGCGCGAGGTGCCGCCCCGAATATTCCAGCACCATGGCTTCATGCACCATGGTGAGCTCGAGATGCGTTGCCGGATTGTCGACCGGGATGCGCGCGTTCTCGGCAATCGCCACCATGATCAATGCGATCAGCGCGAGCCCGAGCGAGACGCTTAAGCCCACCTCGCTAGAAGCGAGAAAGCTGGCCATGGTGGAGAGCTGGGTCGAGCCCGCCATCAGCGCGAGCGTGAACACGATCATCAGCATGGCCGGCTCGGCGAGCGATGCGATCATGACCTCGCGGCTCGAGCCGATACCGCCGAAGCTTGTGCCGACATCGAGCCCTGCCAGCGCGAGGAAGAAGCGCGCGCTGGCGAGAAGGGCGATGATGGCGATGAGATCGGCGGTCCAGGAGAACATCAAGCCGGTGCCGAAGGTGGGCACGAGCGACGCGGCGACCCAAGTCGCGGCGAAGATCAGATAGGGAATGACCCGGAACAGCCAGGAGGCGTTATGCGCGAGCACCACGTCCTTGCGCAACAGGCGTATGAGATCGCGGTAGGGCTGGATCAGCGGCGGTCCCTGCCGGAGCAAAAGTCGCGCCTTCACCTTGCGCACGAAGCCCGTGAGCAGCGGCGCAAGCGCCAGCACGAGCAGCATCTGCGCGGCTTGAACCGCAAGGTCGAGGATCAGGGCCATATCGCGAGCACGAGCAGAAGGCCGACAAGGGCCGCGAAGACGAAACTGAGATAATGGCGGATGCTGAGAGACTGCAGCGGCTCGAGGCGGTTCGCCACGAATGTGACGGCGCCCGCGATGGGGGCATAGAGCGCATCCCAGACGAGATCGCTGAGCCGCACGACGAGACGCGCGGGCCGCGCATCGCCGGGAGGCGGCATGTCGACCTGTTCGCTGGCGCGGAAGACCAGCGTGCCGAACACCCGGCGGATCGGTTGCGCGAAGCTCGACGCCGAATATTGCGTGAGCGGGCTCGGGTCCGGATAGCCGCAATCCCAGGCGGGCGCGCGCCGCAGACGGTCGGAGGCGAACCGGTGCATCGCCAGCGCGGCGGCTGTCACAGAGACCGCCGTGAAGAGGAACACGAGCAACCCGTTATAGGAGCTGCGGCTTTCCGCGATGGGCACGATCGAGAGATACGGCACGTCACGCTGCACCGGCATGCTGTCGCCGACCATCGCCTTGGCAACGGGACCAAGTGCGTCGATGAAATAGCCGGGGAGAATGCCGGCAAGCAGGCAGATCGCGGCGAGGATGAACATGGCGGCGAGCGAGAAGCGATCCGCTTCGTGCGCGCGCCGAGCGGCCTCGGTGCGTGGACGGCCGAGAAAGGTGACGCCGAAGGCCTTGACGAAACACGCAGCTGCGAGCGCCGCAGAGAGCGCCAAGAGCGCACCGACAGCGGGCACGAGGAATTTGAGCCCCCAGGATGGCAGTTGCGGGCTGAGCAGGATCGCCTGGAAGGTCAGCCATTCGGAGACGAAGCCGTTCAGCGGCGGCAAGGCCGAGATCGCGACGCAGCCGATGAGAAACGCAAATGCCGTGAGCGGCATGGGATGGATGAGGCCGCCGAGATGCTCCATGTCGCGCTCGTGCGTTGCGGCGAGCACGGCGCCTGAGCCGAAGAACAAGAGGCTCTTGAACAGCGAATGGTTGAACACATGCAGCAGCGCCGCGGTAAAGGCGAGCGCCGCGGGAACCGGCATGCCATGCGCCTGGAAGGCGAGCGCGAGCCCGAGGCCGATGAAGATGATGCCGATATTCTCGACCGTATGATAGGCGAGCAGGCGCTTCAGATCGTGCTGCATCAGCGCGTAGAGCACGCCCATCACGCAGGTGATCCCGGCAAGCGCCAGCACGACCATGCTCCACCACCATTCCGGCGTTCCGAGCAGGTCGAACACGATGCGGATGAAGCCGTAGACCGCGACCTTGGTCATCACCCCGCTCAGCAAAGCCGACACATGGCTCGGCGCCGCGGGATGCGCGAGCGGCAGCCAGACATGCAGCGGCACGAGCCCAGCCTTCGAGCCGGTGCCGATCAGCACGAGGATCAGAACGAGCGCGCTTGTGCCGGGGGAGGGGGTGCTTTCCCGCATGGCGCTGAAGGCGTATTGCCCGTCAGGGCCGGCGAGCAGGCCGAAGGCAAGCAGCAGGCACAGAGTGCCGAAGCTCGCCATCACGAGATAGATGTAACCCGCGCGCCGGTTCTCCGGCACTTCGTCATGCGCCATCACCAGCGCCCAGGACGACAGCGACATGAACTCCCAGGTGAAGAGGAAGCTGAAGGCATCGTCGGCGACGACGACCAGCGTCATGCCGGCGAGGAACAGCGGATAGAACGGCAGGACGCGCTGCGGCGATTGCTCGTGTTTGCCGTAGCCGAGCGCGTAAAGGCTCCCCAGCGCCGCGCCGAGATTGACCACGGCAAGAAAGAAGGCCGCGAGCGCATCGAGCTGAAAGCGCGCATGCAGCCACGGTAGCCCCACCGGCAGCGTCGTGGTCTCGCTCGGACCAGCGCCGAGCAGATGCGCGAGTGCCGCGACGAGGACGACGGCTGAAATCGCGAGCGATCCCCCGTACACCACGATGCGGCCCGCCGGTTCCCGATGCAGAGTGACGCCGAACGCGGCGAGCACGAGCAGCGCGGCAGACGAGGCGAGAATGACGGTGAGCGTCATGCCTTTAGTCGCACTCCACAGCCGCCGCACAAACTTGCGGCGCCGGTTAAAACCAAGTGGGTTGTGTTGCTGTTGAAGCCCCCGCCTCTACCTGTATCAGGTCTGATTATCGGTGCGCTAGGCGTCTAGCGCGCCGTGGAACCTCGGAGGGGGCGAGCGCCTAGGCCGCGACGCGGCCGCTCGAGCGCAGGCTAGAGGACGCCGAGGATGATCGCCGCGACGAGGCTGAATGACGCCAGGGTCATGAGTGTCACGGTGCACGTCTTCTGCAAAGCATAACCCCCGATTTCTCGGCCATCCCGACCTATACACGAGCTAACCGGTAGAGATTAGGAATAATTAACAGCGGCGAGTCAAGGGCGATCTGGCAAGGCGCAGCTAGGCCTTGCGCGGGCTTGCGGCGCTGCTGCCGGCGCGCGTACGGGTCAGAAGGCGCGCGAGCCCAATCCCGGCGATCATGGCTGGCACGAAGATTAGCGTGCCCTGTGCGAGGAGGGGTATGGATGTGATTGCGGGGCCTGGACAGTAGCCGGAGAGGGCCCAGCCTATGCCGAACAGGGCGGACCCGGCGATGAGGGCGGCATCGATATCGTTTCGCGTTGGGATGCGGAAAACCTCGCCGAGGACGGGCTTCGTCCGCCGCGAGACCAGCCGATAGCCGATGAAGCTCACGACGACTGCGCCCGCCATGACGAAGATGAGGCTCGGGTCGAAGCTGCCTGTGAGGTCGAGGAAGTTCTGCACCTTCGCCGGGTTCGCCATCCCGGAGATGAGAAGACCGAGACCGAAGATGAGACCGGCGGCGAGATTGGCGAGAAGGCGCATCGCCTCAGCCCCCGATCACGTGGCGCATGACGAACATCGTGGCGAAGCCCGTAAACATAAAGACGGCCGTCGCGATCATCGAGCGGACCGACAGGCGCGACAGTCCGCACACGCCGTGCCCACTGGTGCAGCCGCCGCCAAGCGCGGCGCCGAAGCCGACCAGAAGTCCCGCCACGCTCATCAGCGCCGCATTGTCGGAGACGGTTTGCGCAAACGGTCCGCCCGCGAAGAGCGCATAGACGAGCGGCGCGGCGATCAACCCAAGCAGGAAAGCTCCGGCGCCCTTCGGATCGGCGCCCTCATAAGGCGGAAGCAGACGGCCGATCATGCCGCTGATGCCGGCGATGCGCCCGTCGAGCGCCATCAGCATCACGGCGGCGATGCCGATCATCACCCCGCCGATCAGCGATGTGGCCGGCGTGAATTCCGTTGGGACCAGCATGTGGCAGCTTTAGCACATTCTCTTTTGCGCGACCGCTGCATCTTCCGTGCTGCCGCCGTTAGCATATTTGCTATTCATTCTGGCGCTATGGCATGGTCGCCCGCGCGAACCCCAAGGAGACCGCGCGCGCCGGATGAAGCGAAAAGTCCTGATCGTCGGCATCGGCGCCGGCAATCCCGAGCACGTCACCGTGCAGGCGATTGCCGCGCTCAATCAGGCCGACATTTTGTTCATCCCGAATAAGGGGGACGAGAAGGCCGACCTCGCGCAGTTGCGCCACGCGATCTGCGAGCGGTTCACTGCCGCGGACTCCGGCCATCGGCTGGTGGATTTCGACGTACCGGAGCGCGACCGGTCGCACCCCGCCTACGAGCAGGGTGTCGCCGATTGGCACGACGCGGTCCAGCAAGTGTATGAACGGCTGCTCGTCGAGGAGTTCAGCGAGGGCGAAACCGGCGTCTTTCTCGCCTGGGGCGAGCCCGCCCTTTACGACAGCATGCTGCGCGTCTTCGAGCGGATCGCCGCGAAGGGAAGCTTCGACCTGGACTATGAAGTCGTGCCGGGCATCTCGAGCGTGCAGGCGCTCGCCGCCGCCCACAAAATTCCGCTCAACCGCATCGGCGAATCCATCTTAATCACGACCGGCCGCAAGCTTGCGGAAGGTTTTCCGGCCAATGCCGACAGCGTCGTGGTGATGCTCGACGGACAATGCGCCTTCAAAACCGTCGACCCCGACACCGAGATCTATTGGGGCGCCTATCTCGGCACCGAGGACGAAATCCTCGTCTCGGGCAGGCTCGGCGACGTGGCCCAAGAGATCGAGCGCCTCAGGCGCGAGGCTCGCGACCGGAAGGGCTGGATCATGGACACTTATCTTTTGCGGAAGCCCCGCAAGGGCTAGCGCGCAATCTCGCCACCAGTACCGCCTCGTCATGGCCGGGCTTGTCCCGGCCATCCACGAATTTCGGCTGTGCCGCTCGCCCAATTCGTGGATGCCCGGCACTTCGGCCGGGCATGACGATTCAATCGGGGGCGGATTCCCCTCGCGCAACGATTGTCTTGGCCGCCGCCGAACCCATATTGCGCGGCATCGAGCAAGTGCCTGGCCCATGCTACTCTGCGGCGGGTCCGACCGAGAAACCTAGCAAGCGACTCCCATGCCGGTCTTCATTGCCTTTGCCGCCTTCATGCTCATTCTTTTCGGGCACCGCATCGGCCTGCCGATCGGCCCGTGGGACCTGACGACCAATCCCTTCGCGCCGAAGCGCAAGACACCCGGACAGAAATCGGGCGTCCGCACCCAGGGGCTCGAAATGGTGCTCGACCACGACACCGGCCGCATGGAGGGGACTTGCCTCAAGGGCCGGTTCGCGGGCAAGGCCTTGTCCTCCTTGAGCGAGCGCGAGCTTGCCGAGCTGCTCGAAGAGCTTCGCGGCACCGACGCGCAGGGCACGCTTCTTCTGGAAGCTTATCTCGAGCGGCGCATCCCCGGCTGGCGTGAGAAGCACGCGTTCTCGGGCGCGCGCGAAGGGACGAAGGGCGCGCGCGGGCGCCGCAACGGCATGGCCGCCGACGAAGCCTACGAGGTGCTCGGCCTCAAACGTGGCGCCAAAGAGGCCGAAATCCGCGCCGCGCATCGCCGGCTGATGATGAAATTCCATCCCGATCAGGGCGGCTCGACCTATCTCGCCGCCCGCATCAACGAGGCAAAAGAGACACTGCTCGCGCGCAAATAACGCCCCACCGGGAACCATCTCGGGCGCGCGCCGCTTTGCAGAACGATCATTTACACCTTTTGCGTCAAGGCGCTCGCGCCGGTAGACTGGGATGGAAGGGTTGCCCGCCCACGACGGGTCGCTGTTTAGGCGGTACAATCCGAAGATCAGGCGTAGGGGCCCATCCCTTGCCTTGGATGGGACGGAAGTCATGCGAAGGGAAACGCTCCTGGTTGCTGGTGGCTTGGCTCTCGTGGCCGGCGGCTCGCTGCTGTGGTTCAAGTTCAGCGGCGATGCCGCGCAGGAAGCCGTGGTCGTGGTCGGGCCGCCTCCCGATCCTTCCGAGACGGCCAACGTGACGGGCGCTCTGCCGCCGGCCGGCGCGGCCGCACTCCCAAGCGAGAGCGAGCCCGTTGACGACGGCAAGGGCGAGATCCTGGTCACCACAAGGCTGAGCTCGATCTACGGAAACCCGTCTGCCTCCGCGCCCGTGCTTTATGCCTTCCCCGCCGGGCGGCAGCTTCGCGTGCTCGGCCGCGAAGGAGGCTTTGCCAGGATCAAGGAGCTCCAGAGCGGTGCGACAGGCTGGGTCGACGAGCGAATTCTTGCGCCGGGCACTTCTGCGACTGCCAGCACACCACCAGCGCTTAGCGCGCCGACCGCCTCCACCGAGCCTGCCGGCGAAAGCCAGCCGGCAGCGACCCAGCCAGCCAAGCCCCGACCCTCCGCGTCACAGCGCGCCGCGACCCGGCCGCCCGCCACCCAGCGGACCGCGAGTCAGCCGCCCCTTGCCGCGTCCGGCGCGCCTCAAGCCCAAGCGCAGAAGCAAGCGGCGAAACGCGGCGCGCAGCGAGCGGAGCGCCAAGGCGTTATCCCCGATTTCCTGAAACGGGCGTTCGGCGGACGCTAGACGTCACCTGGCAGGCCCGAGCGGAGCGCGCCGTTGATATCCTCGTCGAGCTGCGACCGCCTCCTGACAGGTTCGCCGCTCAGGCGGAGCGGCGTGGGCAGGGCGATCATCTTCGTGCTGCTCGCCGTGCTCATCTTCGCGACCCTCATTCATCTCAGCCTCTTCGCCGGCATGAAGCCGGAGCTCCTGGCCGTGTTCGCGCGGGCGCTAGCGCTCTCGACTATGCTCGCCGCCGTGCCAGTCACGCTGCTCTGGTTCCTCGATCGGCGCGAGCGGGAATCGCCGTGGTTGTTCGCCGCAGCTTTCCTTTGGGGCGGGTGCATCTCCACCGCGCTCGCGCTGCCGTTGAACAACGCGGTCTTCAAGCTGGTCGACGACTGGCTTGCGCACTACCCCACGCTTGCCGTGCTTCTCGGCCCCGACGCGCCGCTGATGATCGCGGCGCCGCTTTCCGCGCCGATCGTCGAGGAGATCGCCAAGGCGCTCGGCGTGATCCTGCTGTTCTGGCTGTTGCGCCCTGAGTTCGACAACATGCGCGACGGGCTCGTTTACGGCGCGCTCATAGGCGTCGGCTTCACGTGGTTCGAGACGGCCCTCTATGTCACCAAGCTCTATGCGAAGTTCGGCGAGCCGGCCTTCGGCCTGCAACTCGGCATGCGCTACGCGTTGTTCGGGCTCGGTGGGCACGCTATGTTCACGGCAATCTTCGGCGCGTCGCTCGGGCTCGCGCTACAGACGCGGCGCACTTGGCTGAAGATCGCGGCCCCCGTCGTGGGCCTGCTCCTGTCCATCCTGGCGCATATGATCAACAACGCTCTGCCGCTTTACGCCGCGCTGACCCGGGTATCCGCGGGAAAGCCGTTGCCGGACGCCTCCAAGCTCCCCGATATCGGCTTCCTGCAGGCCTTCATGGTGGGGAGCGCGATGCAACTAACGCTCTTCGTGCCATTCCTGGTGCTCATGGCGCTCGCCGTCTGGCGGAGCGGCGTCTGGGAGCGGCAGGTGATCCGCGAGGAGCTCGCGGGCGAAGTCGGGGACAGTGTCACCGAGGACGAATATCGCGCGATCGTCGGCGATTCCATGCTGCGCACGCGCCTCGTAGACCGCCTGCGCAGAGACGCGTCCGCGGCGCTCGTCAACGCGCAGCACGAGCTCGCTTTCCGCAAGCGCCGTGTGCGGGACGAGGGCGGCGATCCCGAGCAGGACAGCCTGGTCGCGGGCTGGCGCGAGGACATTCGGCGCCTCCGGGCGGCATAAGACAGAATTTTCCAGGTGTTTCGTGGTTTAGGTCAACCATCCGCGCCCGAAAACCAAGGTTTTCCAGGCATATCGGACGGCTTGCGGGTTGCCTTGCCCCAATTATTCGCAAGATTGCTCGTTTCTCGTCATGAAATAAGCCATTTCCTGCGGCGAATCCGCATCTTCATCCCAACATCCCCGGAAGGAGACCAGAGTGCGGGTCCGACGCCTATTGTTCGTATTTGCGTCTATTCTCTTCGGTGGCGCGACGTCCGCCTACGCGGCGCTCGGCGATGCGCCGCGCTGTCCCCTTCCGGCAGCGCCGCAGTCGGCGAAGCCGATCGCCTCCGTAAATCCGCTGATCCTTCGACTCCGTCAGGCGATAGCGGCCGACGATCCCAAGGAGCGGGACTATCTGATCAGGACCATCGCCTTCGAAGCATCCGGCGAGTCCGAGGAAGGCAAGGCGGCGGTTACCCACGTGATCCTCAATCGCAAGCGGACGGGGCGGTGGGGCGACAGCGTCAAGGACGTCGTGACTCACCCTTGGCAGTTCGAGCCGTGGATGACGAAGCGGCGGGAGATGGAGCAGCTGTCTCGCACCGATCCCCGCTATCTGATCGCGGAGCGCATCGTGGATGCCGTCCTCAACGGGGCGATGCCCGATCCAACCGCGGGCGCGACGCATTTCCTTAATCCTGAGATCGTGCGGGGAAGGCGCGGCGGGTCTGTGCCTGACTGGGCGCGCGGTGAGGGACAGCCGATCGGCAAGCACACATTCTATTCGCCGGAGGGCAAGGCCGCCCCTCGGACCGATGGGGAGGACGCCATCGCGCAGGCGGCCGCGCTGTCCCTCGGCATCATGGCGATCTCGACCGTTAGCGCCGACAGCGCTTGCAGCGGAGAGCGGCTGACCGCGCGCTCGCCGCGCCTGCCCGCTGACGACCTCGTCCTGCTCGACGTGGGCTTCTCGCCAAAAGACTAAGGATCAGTTGCCTCAGGGGGATAATAGATCGCGACCGGCAGCGCGTAATCCGGGAGCGCCAACCCCGCCGGCGCTTCCTCACCCGCCGTCAGGAATTCCGGCAAGAAATGCGTGCGTGCGCCTTGCGGCGTGAGCGCTCCCGGCGTGGGGATCGAGGCAAGGACCTCGATCCGCGCGAGCGCGCTTTCCACCACGCGATGCGGGCCATTCGTCAGGAGCATGGGGCCGATGGCGGCCATGACCGCCGGCCAGGGAGAGCCGCACTGCGCACGGAGGCTTGCGGCGAGCTCGGGCTCGCCGGTGCGGATGCAAAACCGGCTTCCCGCCCGCCCAAGGCCGAAATCGAACAGAAGCTGCTCGCGATGTTGCACGTCGACGGCTTTGTGGTCTGCCCCGAGCAGGGTCAGCGTATCTGCGATGGGGAAGACGATGCGTGCCTTGGGCAACCCGAGAACGATCGGGCCAGTCTTGCCGAAAACAAACGCTCTAAGCTTCTCGTGGAGCCTGAGTCGCAACGCGGCTTTCGCCGCGCGCGCGATCACGCAATCCGGTCCGCGCGTGAAGCTCGCCACCTGCCCCGGCCCGCAGGGGAATTCCGCGAGCGCGCCCGGGACGCCCACGACAAACGTGCCGGTCGCGGCGGCGAGCGTCTCGCTCGCCCAGGCCGCGATGCGTGCAGGCGCCCATGGAAGCAGATGGGCCTCGACGGCGAGGCGCTCGAGCCGCGGCGGAAGATCGGCCCAGCAAGCAAGGCGCTCCGCGTCGGTCATCGCGATCCAGCGCGCGACCTCGTCCCCGCTCCGGCCGCACCCAAGGCACCAGCCGGTAACATGGTCGAGCGTGCAAACCCCAACGCAAGGCGAATGCTGCAGCGGCGCCGTCTGTCGTTCGATGCTGTCCACGGCCAGCAATCTAGTGCCGGCAGGCAGCCAGGGCGACCCCAAAGAGACGCGGCTGGTTAGAGCGCAATATCCGCGCGCCGGCCGCCGTCAGAACTTAAAGGTGACGGCCGCGTCGAAAATCTCGCCTTCGAACCTGTTCCGGGCTTCGAACTCTTTGTAGTAAGAACACGAACTGGGAAGGCGCCTTCCGCGTGCCGCAGCTCATACGCTGGCCGGGCAAGATCAAAGCCGGGTCGATCTCGAACGAGATCGTTCAGCACCACGACTGGTTCCCGACTTTTCTCGCCATGGCCGGCGAGCCGGACATCGTGAACAAGGTGAAGAGGGGCTACAAGGCGATCGGCCGGATCTACAAGAACCATATCGACGGGTTCAACCTGGTGCCCTACCTGACGGGCAAAGAGAAGAAGGGCCTCGCAATTACTTCTTCTACCTCAGCGATGATGGCGACATGCTCGGTCTTCGCTACGACAACTGGAAGATCGTGTTCATGGAGCAGCGGACCGCGGGCACCATGGCCGTATGGGGCGATCCGTTTACCCGGCTAAGGATGCCGAAGATCTTCAATCTTCGGACCGACCCTTACGAGTTCGCCAGCACGACGTCGAACACATACTGGGACTTCTTCCTGCACAACGCCTATTTCATCTACGTGGCGCAGACGGCGGCGGCGAAGTTTGCCGACACCTTCAAGGAGTTCCCGCCGGTGCAGAAGCCCAACACCTTCACTGTCGACGACGCGATCGCGAAGATGTCGGAAGCAGCAAGCGGCGACTAAAGACTAGATGGGCGGCGGGGCGAGCGGAGGATACGCAAGGCCGCGGCCAGCTCAAAGTCGTCCCGGGTCATAGGGAAGAATTACATCCTTTGACCGGAAGCAATCGCATCATTTGATTTTGTCTTATGGCTCACGTCCAGCATACATAAAAGCGGGAGAAATTCGCCCGGGAATTCGCTCGGTCATTTAGCTTAAGCCGCCGTTTCGTCGAAAAGGAAGGCTCCAATGCCGGCAATGAGGAAAGTTCTTGGAACGTGGCTCGTAGCGATCTTTTCGCTCGTCGTGCTCGCGAGCGGCGCCTCGGCTGAGACCGATCCGCTGCCATCGTGGAACGACGGGCCCACCAAGCAGAGCATCGTCGACTTCGTGACCAAGGTCACGACGGAGGGCGGCCCCGACTTCGTGAAGCCTGAAGAGCGCATCGCCACCTTCGACCCGCGCCGCAATCCGCGCAATAAACCATCGCCATGAGCCTTGCGCGCAAAGTGAAGCGGGGAGGGGGAGCGGCGCTCAAGCCGCGGTCGATCCCCTACGGCGAGATGGTGTTCGTCGCGGGCGGCGAGTTCACCATGGGCTCCGACCGGCACTACCCGGAAGAGGCGCCCGCGCATCGCGTCAAGGTCGACGGCTTCTGGATCGACAGGACGCCGGTGACCAATCGCGAGTTCCGCCGCTTCGTGCGCGACACCGGTCACGTCACCTTCGCCGAGATCGCGCCCGACCCGAAGGACTATCCGGGCGCGCTGCCGCATATGCTGCGCGCGGGCTCGCTCGTATTCGTGAAGTCGCGAGGCCCGGTGAACCTCAAGGACTGGTCCAACTGGTGGACCTTCGGCTTCGGCGCAGACTGGCAGCACCCTTACGGGCCGGGCAGCTCGATCAAGGGCCTCGACGACCATCCCGTCGTGCACATCTCCTACCGCGATGCCGAGGCTTATGCGCATTGGGCCGGCAAGGTGTTGCCGACCGAGGCCGAATGGGAGTTCGCCGCGCGCGGTGGGCTTGACGGCGCCGACTATGCCTGGGGCGATGAATTGGAGTCCGGCGGGAAGTCCATGGCGAATATCTGGCAGGGCGAGTTCCCCTGGCAGAACCTGATGACCGACGGCTACGAGGGGACCTCGCCGGTCGGCATCTATCCGCCGAACGGCTACGGCCTCTACGACATGATCGGCAACACCTGGGAGTGGACGACGGACTGGTTCGTGGCGGGCTACAAGCAGCAGCAATCCTGCTGCATGCCGGTGAACCCGCGCGGGCCACGCGCCGAGGACAGCTACGATCCCTGCCAGCCGCAGATCAAGATCCCGCGCAAGGTGATAAAAGGCGGCTCGCATCTTTGCGCGCCGAACTACTGCCGGCGCTATCGGCCTGCCGCGCGCCACGCCGAGCCGATCGACACCTCGACCTGCCATCTCAGCTTCCGCTGCATCAAGCGCGAGCCCGCATAAGGGCGCCTCGCGGGCGCGCCCTAAAGGATGGAACGACCCCCTGGCTGCATCGTACTCTGCGGAGGAGCTTGCCCGAGCGCACCATCGAGCGCCGCGCCGTCGAGGCGGCGATCTGGGGCAAGCCGGCGGTCAATTACGACCTCATGCGCCAGGAGATGCTGACCAAGACCCCGGCGAAGGAGAACGATGTCGTCTATTGGGGACGCCCGCTCGACTGGCACAACCAGACGCTGACCCCAAATCCAGAACTCGATCTACCTCATGACGTTCTACAACACGAAGGAGGTCGGGCCCGTCGTGATCGAGATCCCGCCGGCGAATGGCGGCTCGCTCAACCCCAATATCGTCGATGCTTGGCAGGTGCCGCTCGAGGACGCAGGTCTGCTCGGCGTCGACAAGGGTAAAGGCGGCAAGTTCCTGATCCTGCCCCCGGACTATAAGGGCGACGTGCCCGACGGTTATATCGTGCTCCGGCCGCAAACCTATGGCGGGTTCGCGCTGCTGCGCTCGAACCTATATAAATGACTCTGCCGCAGATTCAGCAGCGGGCATGGCATCCTTGCAAAGCGTCGAAGCGGTCGTAGTCGGAGCCGGAATCGTCGGGCTGGCAATCGCGCGCGCCCTCGCGCAGCGCGGCCTGAAGGTCCTGCTGCTCGAAAAAGAGCGCGCCATCGGCACCGGCACGTCGTCGCGCAACAGCGAGGTGATCCATGCCGGCCTCTATTACGAGCCGGGCAGCCTCAAGGCGCGGCTCTGCGTGGACGGGCGCCGCATGCTCTACCGCTATTGCGAGGAGCGGGGCGTGCCGTACAGGCGATGCGGCAAGCTCGTCGTCGCGACGGAGCCCGGCGAGGATGCGGCGCTGGAGGCTTTGCGGGCGCGGGCCGAAACGAACGGCGTCGAGGACTTGGTCCTGTTCGGCGCCGCCGGGCTCAAGAGTTTCGAACCGGACTTGCGCGCATCGAGTGCGCTGCACTCTCCGTCTTCCGGCATCGTCGACAGCCATGCCTTGATGCTCGCTTATCAGGGCGACGCCGAAAATGCCGGCTGCACGATCGCGCTGCGCACGCCGGTGCTCGGCGCCGAGCTCGGTGCCAGCGCTGTCACGATCCGGACCGGCGGCGCCGAGCCGTTCGAGCTGAAAGCCGGACTGCTCGTGAATGCGGCGGGGCTCGATGCCTGGGATCTCGCAGGCCGCCTCGACGGTCTCGATCAAGCGACCATCCCGCCGAGATTCCTGGCGAAGGGCAGCTATTTCGTGCTGAGCGGGGCCAAAGCGCCGTTCCGCCACCAGCTTATCTATCCGCTGCCGGTCCCCGGATCGCTCGGCGTGCATCTCACGCTCGACATGGGCGGCCAGACGCGCTTCGGGCCGGACCTCGAATGGACCGACCGCATCGACTACGGCGTCGATGCCACCCGCGCGGACTCTTTCTACGCCGCGATCCGCCGCTATTGGCCGGGGCTGCCCGACGGCGCGCTCGTGCCGGCTTATTGTGGCATCAGGCCGAAGGTTACGAATAGCGGGTTTGGCGATTTCGCCATCCAAGGCCCCGCGCAAACCGGCCACCCGTCTTATATCGCGCTCTACGGCATCGAATCGCCGGGGCTTACGTCTTCCCTCGCCATCGGCGAGCATGTCGCCGATCTCGCCTCCGCGTGAGACGCGCCCATCCATGGCCTACCTGATCCTGAAATATCTGCACATCATCGGCGCGAGCGTTCTGCTCGGGACTGGCGCCGGCATCGCCTTCTTCATGCTGCTCGCGCATCGGACGGGCGACCCGCGCGCTATCGCGGGCGTCGCGCGCATCGTGGTGATCGCCGATTATCTGTTCACCGCGAGCGCGGTGGTGCTCCAGCCGATCACCGGCGCGGCTCTCGTCTGGCTCGTCGGCTATTCCTTCTTGGAGGGGTGGATTTTGCTGTCTCTTCTTCTCTATGCGGTGACCGAACTGTTTTGGCTGCCCGTTGTGCGCATACAAACCCGCATGCGCGATCTGGCGATGGCTTCGGTCAAGCATGCGCGGCCATTGCCGGCCGAATATCACCGTCTTTCCGCAGATGGTTCGCCTTCGGCTTTCCGGCCTTTGCTTCGGTGCTCGCCATCTTCTGGCTGATGATCGCGCGGCCGCGCATTCGGATTCTGTAAAGCTTACAGAGCCTTAGCTGCGCCAGACTTGGCATTTGACTCCGTCCCCGAGTTATAGAACAAATAGAGAACATCATCAGCAGGAGGGAGATTGTGCGCCCCAATCCGCTCGCGGCGTTGCGCGCCTCCTTGCGCGCCCTGGAAGAGAGTGGCGGGAAGAGCCCGGCCTATCTCTCCTTCGGGGCTGCCGACACCTATCTTGGCGAAGCGCTCCGCTTCGGCGCGCTGCATGAGGCGGGCGGGCCAAGCGCCACACTCTTTATTGTGCTCGTGCTGGCGCGGACGCGCGGACGCATCCTTTGGTGCGCGCCCGGCTGGTCTGACAACCGCCTCTATCCGCCGGGACTCGTGCAGCTTGGGCTCGACCCCGCACGCATCGTGCTCGTGCGGCTCGCCCGTGCCGAAGACCTTCTGCATGCGGCGCACGAAGGCTTGCGCGCGGGCTGGCAGGTCGTGCTCGAGCTTGACAAGCCGCTTGGGCTGATCCAGGCGCGGCGCCTCCAACTCGCCGCCGAGGAGGGCGGCGGCATAGGCCTGGTGACGCGGGGTTGCGCCGAGCCGTCGCGCGAAGACGGCCTCGTGCCGTCCGCGCGCACGCGCTGGCGCGTCGCTCTTGCCGGCGCCGCGGCCGCGAGCGGCGTGGCGGCAAGCGGCCTCTGGCCCGCGCCGCTTCGTCTCGATCTTCGTCTTGTGCGCAACCGGGAGGGTCTGCCCGGCCAATATTGTGTGGAGTGGGATCATGCGTCGCGTTCTCTGTCTGTGGTTTCCGCTTCTTCCGATCGACAGGATCGAGCGCCGCAAAGCGCCGTTGCGTGAGGTGCCCTTCGCGCTCGTCGCCGAGAGCGCGAACCGCCTCCTCGTGCACGCCGCCAACGCCCGCGCGCGCCGCGAAG
The DNA here is from genome assembly GCA_963821255.1 of uncultured Alphaproteobacteria bacterium. GTDB lineage: Bacteria > Pseudomonadota > Alphaproteobacteria > Rhizobiales > Methyloligellaceae > Methyloceanibacter. Next base: position 33,908 of record CAWGCX010000015.1, read on the forward strand.
GCGTGCGCGACGGCATGGCGCTTGCCGATGCGCGCGCAATCTGCCCGCAGCTTCTGACGCGTCCCGCCGCGCCGCTTGCCGATGCGAAGCTCATCGAGACGCTCGCGCGGCTGATGGAGCGTGCGAGCCCCATGGTTGCGATCGACGGCGGCGACGGCATCTTCCTCGACGTGACGGGGGTCGCGCATCTCTACGGCGGCGAGACGGCGATGCTCGGCACACTCGCCGGATGGATCGAACGGCTCGGCTTCACCGTGCGTTTGGCGCTCGCCGACACGCCGGGTGCCGCCTGGGCGCTCGCCCATTACGGCGGGGCTTGCACATTGGTCGAGCCTGGCGCGAATGCCGTAGCGATTGCGCCCTTGCCGGTCGCGGCGCTCAGGATCGTGGAGGAGGCGGCCGAGCTCAGCCAGAGGCTCGGGCTCACCACCATCGGCGCGCTTTATCCGTTGCCGCGCCGGACGCTTGCCGCGCGTTTCGGGCTTTCCGCCGTGACGCGCCTCGAACAGGCGCTTGGCGAACAGGACGAGCCGCTTCCCTATCGGCGCTTCGAGGCGCCTTTGCGCGAGACGCTTGCCTTCGCCGAGCCCATTGCCCGCACCGAGGATGTCGAAGGCGCGTTCGCTATTGCGATCGAGCGGCTCTGCGCCCGGCTCGAGCGGGACGGGAAGGGTGTGCGCCTCGCGCGCCTCGCCTTCGATCGCGTCGACAACACGCGGCAGACCTTCGCCATCGCCACCGCGCGGCCGAGCCGTTCGCCGCGGTTGCTCATGCGTCTCGTACGCGACCGGCTCGACGGGCTCGATGCGGGCTTCGGCATCGAGCGTGTCTCGGTGGAAGCCGAACGCTGCGAGCCGCTTCCCGCCGAGCAGGGGGAAGCGCTCAGCGCGCAAGACTTGGACGATGGCGAGCTGGTCGCCAGCGAGCTGGTCGACCGGCTGGTCAACCGCTTCGACCATGGGCGCGTGCTCTGCTTTGCGAATGCCGAGAGCCATCTGCCGGAGCGGGCTTATGCGGTTTTTTCCGCGGCTGCACCGTCGCCGGCAGGCGCGTGGATCGCGCCGCCCATTGCGCGCCCTACGCGCCTTCTGTCGCGCCCCGAGCCCGTAGCCGAGTCTGCCGATACTGGTCTGCCCTCTTCCATAAAGTTGCGGGGGCGGCATCTTTCGGTGACGCCGCTCGCAGGCCCTGAGCGGATCGAGCCCGAATGGTGGCACGACGATCCCGCCTGGCGTTCGGGGGCGCGCGACTATTGGTGGATGCGGAGCGCCTGCGGGCTGCAGCTTTGGCTGTTCCGCACGGCGGACGCTTCATGCGGCGCGCGCAGCTGCTGGTTCCTGCACGGGCTCGGAGGCTGAGGCCATGACCTATGTCGAGCTCAATGTGCGGACGAATTTCACCTTCCTCGCCGGCGCCTCCCACCCCGAGGAATATGTGCGCCGCGCGGCAGATCTCGGCCATCCGGCGATAGCGATCACCGACTGCAACTCCGTCGCGGGCCTCGTGCGCGCGCATGCGGAAGCCAAGAAGCTCGGGCAGCGCATCCTGGTCGGCGCGGAGCTGCAGCTTGCGGATGGGCAGTGTCTCGTGGCGCTGCCCACCGACCGCGAAGCTTACGGGCGCCTGACGCGCCTCATCACTGTCGGGCGCCGCCGCGCCGAGAAGGGCTCATGCGAGCTGCACATGGAGGACGTTGAAGCCCATGGCCAGGGCACACTCTTTATATATCTGCCGCCTGAGCAGCCCGACGCCGCCTTAGCCGAGCAGCTCGCGCGCATCGCCCTGCGATTTCCCGGCAATTTCTATCTCGCCGCCAATCACCTTTATCGCGGCGACGATGCGCGCCGCATCGAGACGCTGGCCGGGATCGCGGAGGCCGCGCGCGTTCCGCTGGTCGCGAGCAACGCCGTCACCATGCATGCGCCCGAGCGCCGCGCGCTTGCCGATGTCCTCACCTGTATCCGCGAGAAATGCACGATCGACCAGGCTGGCTTGCGCGTCCTGAAAAATGCCGAGCGGCATCTGAAGAGCGCAGAGGAGATGCGTCGCCTGTTCTGCGGGCACGAGGCGGCGCTCGCCCGTACGGTCGAGATCGCCGACCGGATCGCCTTCAACCTCGACCAACTCGCCTACGAATATCCTGACGAAGTCTCGAACGGCCGCGACCCGCAGGAAGAGCTCGACCGGCTCGTCAGCGCGCATGTGCGCGACCGCTATCCCGAAGGCGTGCCCGCCGGCATTCAGGCCGAGCTCGACCGCGAGCTCGCCATCATCGCCAACCTGCGCTACGCGCCCTATTTCCTCACCGTGCACGACATCGTACGCTTCGCGCGCGAGAACGACATTCTCTGCCAGGGGAGGGGGTCCGCCGCCAACTCGTTGGTCTGCTTCGTGCTCGGCATCACGAGCGTCAGCCCCGACCGCATGGACATGGTGTTCGAGCGCTTCGTCTCGGCCGCGCGTAACGAGCCGCCCGACATCGACGTCGATTTCGAGCACGAGCGCCGCGAGGAGGTGATTCAATATATATACGGCAAATACGGGCGCGAGCGGGCGGGGCTTGCCGCCACGGTGATCAGCTACCGCGCGCGGAGCGCCGTGCGCGAGGTGGCGAAGGCCATGGGGCTGTCGGCCGACATGGTCTCAGCGCTCGCCTCGCAGGTCTGGGGCTGGTCGGAGACCGGGATCGACGCAAGCCGGCTCCGCGAGGTAGGGCTCGATCCGGCCGACGCGCGGCTGAGACTCTGCCTCGAACTGGTCGAGGAGCTGATCGGCTTCCCGCGCCATCTCTCGCAACATGTCGGCGGCTTCGTCATCACGCGCGGGCGCCTCGACGAGGCGGTGCCGGTCGAGAACGCCGCCATGGAGGAGCGCACCGTCATCGAGTGGGACAAGGACGATCTCGACGAAGTCGGCATGCTGAAGGTGGACGTGCTCGGGCTTGGCATGCTGACCTGCATCCGCAAGGGCTTCGATTTGCTTAAGGACCATTACGGGGTGAGCCACACGCTCGCCTCTCTGCCCGAGGACGACGCGGCCGTCTACGACATGCTGTGCGAGGCGGATTCGCTCGGCGTGTTCCAGGTCGAGAGCCGCGCGCAGATGAGCTTCCTGCCGCGCATGCGCCCGCGCAATTTCTACGACCTCGTCATCGAGGTGGCGATCGTGCGCCCCGGCCCGATCCAGGGCGATATGGTCCACCCCTATTTACGCCGCCGGAACGGCGAGGAGAAGCCCGACTATCCGTCCGAGGAGCTGCGCGAGGTGCTCGGGCGCACGCTCGGCGTGCCGCTGTTCCAGGAGCAGGCCATGCGCATCGCCATCGTCGGCGCGGGCTTCACGCCCGACGAGGCCGATGGCTTGCGCCGCGCCATGGCGACTTTCCGCCGGTCGGGCACGATCCAGACCTTCCGCCAGAAATTCATCTCCGGCATGGTCGCGCGCGGCTATGAGCTGGACTTCGCCGAGCGCTGCTTCCGGCAGATCGAGGGCTTCGGCGAATACGGCTTTCCCGAGAGCCACGCCGCGAGCTTCGCGCTGCTCGTCTATGTCTCGGCCTGGCTCAAATGCCATTACCCTGCGGTCTTCGCCTGCGCGTTGCTCAACTCTCAGCCGATGGGCTTCTACGCGCCGGCGCAGATCGTGCGCGACGCGCGCGAGCATGGCGTCGAGGTGCGCCCGCCCGACGTCAATCTCTCGCATTGGGACTGCACGCTCGAGCCGGCGCAAGATGGATGGGCGCTGAGGCTTGGGCTTCGCATGATCAAGGGGCTCGGCGAGGACGACGCCGGCTGGATCGTCTCCTGTCGGCAGAATTCTTACGCGCATCCGAAGGATCTGTGGCGCCGCGCCGGGATCCGCCCGCCAGCGCTCGAAGTGCTCGCCCGCGCTGATGCCTATCGCTCGATGGGGCTTGAGCGACGCGCGGCGCTCTGGGAGATCGTGGCGCTGAAGGCGGAGCGCCCGCTGCCGCTCTTCTCGCAAGCCGGTGAAGAGGATTGCGGGCCCGAGCCGGAGGTCGCGCTCCCCGCCATGACCATGGGCGAGCATGTGGTGCAGGACTATGTCTCGATGCGGCTCACTTTGCGCACGCATCCGCTCGCACTGCTGCGCGCCGTACTGTCACCGTGCCACGTGGGCCGCGCGCTCGTCACGACGGAGGACGGGGCCTGGCTCTCGGTCGCGGGCATCGTGCTCGTGCGCCAGCGGCCGGGCTCGGCCAAGGGTGTCGTCTTCATCACGCTCGAAGACGAGACCGGCATCGCCAATATCGTGGTCTGGCCGAAGACGCTCGAGCGCTTTCGCCGCACGGTGATGACCGCGCGCATGATGCGCGTCACCGGACGGTTGCAACGCCAGGGCATCGTCGCCCATCTCGTCGCCGAGAGGATCGAAGACTGCTCGCATCTGCTTAACACGCTGCACGAGTTCGAAGAGTTGAAGCCGCCGCGCGCGCCGGCAGACGGTTTCGCGCGCCTGCCTCCGCCCGATTCGCGCGACAGATCAGCGCGGGGGGCGACGCGGGTGCAGCGTCATCCGCGCGACCAGGCGAAGGTGCTCTTCCCCTCGCGCGACTTTCATTAATCAAGACTTTTTTCTGCTCCGGCGGGCGAACCAATCCGCAGCGAGATCGTTACTTAAGCGGCGCGGTTTGCGCGCCCACCCCTCATCGGATCGCCCGCAATCAGGAGACTTACCTGCCGCCCGCCCGCGTCGATATGACAAGAACGGCGCTTCTGCTCGACGTCGACGGCACGCTGGTCGACATCGCGCCGACGCCTACCGACGTTGTCGTCCCGTCTGCGCTGCTCCGCGTGCTTGCGGAGCTGACTGAGCGCGCGGGCGGTGCCGTGGCTCTTGTCAGCGGGCGCACCATCGAGACCATCGACCGGCTCTTCTCACCGCTCGTCACGCCAGCGATCGGCGGCCACGGTGCCGAGATGCGGATCGCCGATGGGGCCGCCGTTCTGCAGCGGCCCTTTCTGCTCAACGACGCGCTTCGGGAGAAGCTGCACCGCCTCGCCGAGGCCGATCCGCGCATCCTCGTCGAGGACAAGTCGCACTCGATCGCATTGCACTATCGGCTCGCGCCTGAGCACGAAGCGGTCCTGAAAGACGGCGTGAGCGGGATCGTCGCGGACGATGGCGACATTGAAGTCCTCGTCGGAAAATCCGTCATCGACGTCAAGTCGAAATTGTTCAGCAAAGGCTCCGCGGTAATGGAGCTGATGGCTTGCGAACCCTTCGCCGGCCGCATGCCGATCTTCATCGGCGACGATACGACGGACGAATCCGTTTTCGCCGTTCTGCCGGAGCTCGGCGGCATTGGCTATTCCGTAGGCAGATCGATCGAAGGCGCGAGCGGCACGTTCGAATCGCCTCAGGACGTTCGAGACTGGCTCACAGACATCTGGCGTCGGAGTGGGGGCCGCGCATGAAGAACGGCAAAGACTTCGGCCTAGACCTCGCCGTCATCGGCAACGGGCAGACCGCCGCTCTGCTCGAGCCGGCTTCGCGTCTCGTCTGGTGGTGCTATCCGCGCTTCGACGGGGATCCGGTGTTCTCGCGCCTTGTCGCGGGAGATGAGGAGAAGGGATTCTCCGACGTGGTGCTCGACGGCATGGTCGATTACGCGTCGGACTACGAGCGCAACACGGCCGTCGTCTCGACGGTGCTCACCGACAAAAACGGCGCCGCGGTCAAGATCACCGACTTCGCGCCGCGCTTCTATAATTTCGGCCGCATCTTCCGCCCGCCGCAGCTCATCCGCATCATCGAGCCTGTCGCGGGACTTCCCCGCATCGCGATCAGGTTGCGGCCGACTTGCGGCTACGGGCAGCCGATCGCCGAGCGCTCCATCGGCAGCAATCACATCACGTATCGAGGCTCCGGGCTTGCCGTCCGCCTCACCACCGACGGACCGCTCTCTTATATCGATAAGGAAGCGTCCTTCGTCTTGACCAAGCCGATCCACATGATGCTTGGGCCGGACGAGTCGATGACCGGAGACATCGTCACGACCTGCCGCGAGTTCGCCGACCGCACGCGCGACTATTGGACGAGCTGGGTGCGGCGCCTCTCGATCGCCTATGACTGGCAGGAGGCGATCATCCGCGCGGCGATCGCGCTGAAGCTCTCTAATTTCGAGGAGACGGGCGGCATCGTCGCCGCGCTCACGACCTCGATCCCCGAGGCGCCGGGCTCAGGCCGCACCTGGGACTACCGCTTCTGCTGGCTGCGCGACGCCTATTTCGTGGTGAAAGCGCTGAACCGGCTCGGCGCCTCGAAGACGATGGAGGGGTTCATTTCCTTCATTCTCGGCATCGCCTCGGAGGACAAGCTAAGGCCGGTCTACGGCGTCGTGCCCACAGACCAGCTCGACGAGAGGATCGCGCCGGACCTTGCCGGCTATCGCGGAGACGGCCCGGTGCGCGTCGGCAACGACGCCGTCAATCAGAACCAACATGACACATTTGGCAGCATCATCCTCGCGGCCATGCCGATGTTTTTCGACAGGCGTCTGCCGCGTCCGGGCAATGAGGGCCTCTTCCAGCTGCTGGAGATGCTTGGGGAGAAGGCCGAGGCGCTCGCCTTCGAGCCCGATGCCGGCATCTGGGAATATCGCGGGCGCACGCTGGTGCATACCTATTCCGCCGCGATGTGCTGGGCCGGATGCAGCCGGCTTGCCGCGATCGCGGCGCATCTCGGCCTGCCCGGCCGTGCGGCGCATTGGGCCAAGATCGCGGATAGGCTTCAGTCGACGCTGCTCGAACGCGCCTGGAGCGAGAAGCGCGGCGCGTTTACCGTCGGGTTCGGCGCCGACGAACTCGACGCGAGCGTGCTGCTGCTCCCCGATATCGGCCTGATCGAACCAAGCGACGCGCGCTTTGTCTCGACCGTCGCGGCGATCGAGAAGGAACTCAGGCGCGGCCAGCACATGATGCGCTACGCGAATAGCGACGATTTCGGCATGCCTGAAGCCGCGTTCCTCACCTGCCGGTTCTGGCTGATCGACGCCTGGTGGTGGCTCGGCCGGCGAGAGGAGGCGCACGAGCTGTTCGTCGATGCGCTCGGGCATCGCAACCGCTACGGCCTGCTCGCTGAGGACATCCACCCGCAGACCGGCGAGATGTGGGGCAACTTCCCGCAGACCTATTCCATGGCGGGCCTGATCCTGACGGCGATGCGGCTCTCGCGAAGCTGGGAGGACCGATATTGGCGCGGCTGATCCTCGTCTCCAATCGTGTCGCGACGCCTAGCTCTGACGGCAAGCGCGCGGGCGGGCTTGAGGTCGCGCTCGCGCCGATCCGCAAGCATGCGGAGACCGTGTGGTTCGGGTGGAGCGGCGATGTTGTCCCGGCAGGCGAGGTCGCCACGCGCAAGATCGAGACCGCGCAGCGGAGCTTCGTCGTGACCGACCTGTCCGAGGAGGACTACCAGGAATATTACAACGGCTTCGCCAACCGGGTGCTGTGGCCGGTCCTGCACTACCGGATCGACCTCACCGAGTTCAACCGCCGCGACCTCACTGGCTATTTCCGCGTCAACCGGCACTTCGCCAACGAGCTGTCCAAGATCCTGCAGCCCGACGACATCGTCTGGGTGCACGACTACCATTTGATCCCCATCGCTGCGGAACTCCGCGCGCGCGGGCACAAGAACCGCGTCGGGTTCTTCTTGCACGTGCCGTTTCCAGCGCCGGAAGTCATCACCGTCCTACCGAACCACGAACGGCTGCTGCCGCTGTTCCTGGAATACGACCTTGTCGGCTTCCAGACCGAGGCCGATGTCGGCAATTTTGCTCGCTACCTGGTCGCCGAGCAGCGTGCGTCGGACCGGCCCGTCTTCGAAGTGGCCGGCCACCAGCTCGTCTTCACGAATGGCGGCCGCGAGACGCGGATCGGCAGCTTCCCGGTGGGCATCGAGCCCGCCGAGTTCCAGCGGCTTGCGCGCCGCGCGTCGCAGTCTGCCTTCGTTCGCGATGTCGTCGAGAGCCTCGGCAATCGCGCTCTCGTGATCGGCGTCGACCGGCTCGACTATTCGAAAGGCCTGATCCAGCGCATGGAGGCGTTCGAGCGGTTCTACGCGGTGCACCCCGAGTGGCAGAACAAGGTCACCTATCTTCAGATCGCGCCGCGAAGCCGCTCGGAGATTCCCGAATATTCCGAGCTCGAACAGGCGGTCGGCGCCGCCGCGGGCCGCATCAACGGCATGTATGGCGAGGTCGCCTGGACGCCGATCCGTTATTTGAACAGGACCTACAGCCGGTCGAGCCTCGCGGGGCTTTACCGCGCCGCGCGCGTCGCCCTCGTAACGCCGCTCCGCGACGGCATGAACCTCGTGGCGAAGGAATATGTCGCGGCCCAGGAGCCGGTCGATCCCGGCGTGCTGATCCTGTCGCGATTTGCCGGGAGCGCAGCCGAGTGCGAACGCGCGCTGCTCGTCAATCCTTACGATCCCGACTCCGTTGCCGGCGCCATCGCGCGGGCTCTCGACATGCCGTTGGCCGAACGCCGCGAGCGCCATCGCGCGATATTCGACGCCCTTTCGCGCAATCCGATCAGCCTGTGGGCCAAGCACTTTCTGCAATCGCTGAAACCTCCCACCATCTCAGGTCCGATCCCGCGGGCGGAACCGCGGCTCGCAAGTCCGGGACGGTAGGCGGCAGCCATGCGCATTCTCATCACCAACGACGACGGCATCGGCGCCCGCGGCATTGCCGTACTCGAGCAGATCGCCTCCGACATCACCGACGATGTTTGGATCGTGGCGCCGGAGACCGACAATAGCGGCGCTTCGCATTCGCTGACGCTCGCCGAGCCATTGCGCATGCGCGAGCTCGACACACGGCGGTATGCGGTGAGGGGGACGCCCACGGACTGCGTGATCATGGGCGTACGGTTCCTGCTCAAGGACAAGCCGCCCAATCTCGTTCTGTCCGGCGTCAATCGCGGCCAGAACCTCGCCGACGACGTGACCTATTCCGGCACTGTGGCGGGCGCGATCCAAGGCACACTGCTCGGCATTCCATCGATTGCCATGAGCCTCGTCTGCGGAGCGGTCGAGACCGACCGGGAGGTTCGCCATCCGCCGATCTGGGAGACGCCGATCGAGCACGGCGCCGAGCTCCTGCGCAAGCTGCTCGACGTGGGCTGGTCCGAGGGCGTGGTGATCAACGTCAATTATCCGAATTGCGAGCCTGGCGCGGTCAAGGGTATTGCCGCAACGGTGCAGGGACAGCGCGATCCGGAGCTCTTGCGCATCGAGGACCGCACCGACACGCGCGGACGCGCCTATTACTGGGTCGGCATCGAGCGCCGCCGCGCCGAGCCGCCCAAAGGCACCGACCTCTGGGCTGTGCGCGCGAACCTGATCTCGGTGACGCCGCTCTGCCTCGACTATACCGACCAGAAGACGCACAACAGGCTCACCGAAGTCTTCCCCGATAGACGCGACAGCTAGCTTTCGTCGCGCTCCGGGACGAGAACGTTGAAGCTCTTCTCCTCGATCGCGATCTTGACCGTGCTTGCGGATTTCGGCGGAACATAGACGCGGTCGTCGATCCGCGCATGTCCATGCTCCCATTTGAGGCGCACCTTGCGCCCTCGGCGGACCGTCGCGGGGCAGACTTGGCCTTCTGGATCCTCGAGCCATTTCAGCATCGGTGCGCGGTCGTTCTTGAACAGGAACACGATGTCGAGTTGTCCGTCGTCCGGTTCGGCCAGGAAGGACATGGGGAGTGCCGGGCCGGTCCGGCTGATATTCAAGATCTCGACCAGCAGGAACTCGCCGGCGAACACCTCGCCGTCGACTTCGACCTCGAAGCGCAGGGCTTCCGCCTCGTGGAGATGCTCCTGCAATTCTTCGCGGCCCATGTCGATGCCGAGCGTCTTGGCGGATTTGGGTTTCCTATCCTTTCCCTCGGCATGGGCGATCGCCGCCGCAATCGTTCCAAACCCCACGGCTTCCAGAAACCGCCGCTTGCCCCAGGGGCCGCGCGCGAGGCCGACATCGAGACGCTTGCGCGGCGCATCACCAAGGCCCGCGATGATTGCCTCGATGTCACGGTCAAGGAGGTCGAGCACGCTTGCGATATTGTTTGCCGTGCCGAGCGGCAGGATGGCGAGAGGGATGCTGCGTTCGCGCAGATTGCGCGCGACCCGGATAACCGTTCCGTCGCCGCCAGCGACGACCACGAGGTCCCATTTCTTGCGCAGAGCGTCCTTGTAGCTTTTGTCCTTGGTCGACTGATAGGACGGCGAGAAGCGTGCGGCCTCGAACCGCGCCAGCAATTCATCCTTGCCCGGACGCGCATTGCCGGCGCCCGGATTGTGCAGCAGCAGGGTTCGCACGATACGCTCGGCCGAGTGTGAGGGGAGGGGAGGGGACCAAGCCAAATGGCGCCTGAGCGCCGATATCCGAACGCGGCACCTTGCGCGAAGTTCCGAAGCCTGCGCTTCGGTCACGCTTCGAAGCCCATTTCAGCAGCTCCGGTCCAAGGCGTCCGGCCGGTTTGGCCTTGCCCAGACCCGGTCCGGTCGATATCGAACGTGCCCGCGGAGCGAGCCCATCTCAGTGCTCGCGCGCCTTGCGGCGGGCGGCGTGATCGGGATAACCACGCGGAGTGCGGCGCCGTGCGACGGTGCGCTCTGGATGACACACGATCGGCCGAGCGCGTTGACGCGTTCGCGCATGACAGCAATCCGAATCCGAGTGCGGTATCCGGCAAGATGCCGCGCCCGTCGTCGTGGATGACCTGCATTGTCGGCAAATGCGAGGGCTCGGTGCCGTTCGCTCCGTCATCTTGCCGAGCGGCAGCCGGGCCTATGTGGTCAATTGGATGTCGGGCGACATCTCGGTGCTCAATCCCGAGACCGGCAAGGAGCTCAAGCGGCTCGAAGGGAGCGACGGCATTCGCGGCCTCGCTCTCGTCCCAGCGGGATAGCGCCCGCTTTCGCGCCCCCCGAAATCAGGCTTGATTGTGACAGCGGATATTGGCTCTGTCGGGCCTGCTCCTCGCGCCGTGCGCCGAGCAGCGCGAAGCCTTCCGCCAGCGGCGAAAATCTGCGTTATGTCATGGAGTTGCCGCTGTGGGTGCCGGCGAGGTTGTGGAAGGGCCGCGGGAGATCGAGCTAAAGCTCGACCTCGATTCCGCCGACGCGGCGCGGGTGAGGGCGCACAAGGTGCTTCACGCGCGTGCCGGCGCGGCGCAGGACGAGCTCTTGCTCTCGACCTATTACGACACGCCGGATTTTGCGCTCAGGCGCGCGGGCGTCTATCTGCGCGTGCGCGACAAAGGCGGCCGCTTCATCCAGACCATCAAGTCTGCCGGCAGCGAGGCCGAGTTGCTTGAACGCCTCGAATGGGAGCAGGAGCTGCCTGGCCCCGCGCCCGATCTTGCGGCGGCGGAGGGCACGGCGCTCGCGCCGCTGCTCACGCCCGAGGTCCGCGCGGCGCTAGGACCGCTGTTCGAGACGCGCATCAGGCGCAGTATCCGCATGGCCGAGCGCGAGGACGCTACCGTCGAGGTCGCCATCGACGAGGGCGAGATGGTCTCGGGCACGCGGTTTGCACCCGTGTCCGAGGTCGAGCTCGAGTTGAAGCGCGGAGAGCCCGCGGCGCTCTTCCAGCTTGCGCGCAAGCTCGGCGAAACCGTGCCCTTGAGAGTGGCGGTCAAGACCAAGGCCGAGCGCGGCTTCGAGCTGGTCGAGGGCGGTGGGCGCCTCGCCGAAAAGGCGCGCGATCTCGATATTCCGCCCGACGCCTCTTGCGCCGAAGCCTTCCGCGCAATCGCACGGAATTGCCTCAGGCAGATCATCGTCAACGAGCCGGGCACCAGCGCCGGCCAGCCCGAGGCTCTGCACCAGATGCGCATCGGGCTAAGGCGCCTGCGCGCCGCGATCGCGCTGTTCGAGGATATCGTCGCGGGCGACGAGCGGGACCGGATCGTCGAAGAGCTCAGATGGATCACGGGCGAGCTTGGGCCCGCGCGCGAGCTCGACGTGTTCGCCGCCGACGTGCTGCCGCTCTTGAGCGAGGAGCACGCCGACCCTGAAGCGGTCGCCGCCACGCAGCGCGAGTTCGAGGAGCGCCACGCAGCGGCCTATGCGCGGGCACGCGGCTCGGTTCGCTCGGACCGGTTTCGCGGCGCGCTGCTCGATCTCGCCGAATGGGTCGAGGTCGGCGCCTGGGCGCATGACGATGACGAGGATGAGGACGACGACGAGGACGAAACCAGGAACGACCGTCCCGTGAAAGAGCTCATCAAGGACGAGCTGGCTCTGCTGCGCAAACCGATCAAGAGGCGTGGCGCGAAGCTCGCGGATTTAGGCGTCGGCGCGCTGCACAAGCTGCGTATCCGCGCGAAACGGCTTCGCTATGCGACGGAATTCTTCGCCGGCACCTTCGCGGGTGATAAGGCGCGCACGCGCCGCGCCGAGTCACTTGCCGCGCTGAAAGATTTGCAAGACGCGCTCGGCGGCCTCAACGACCTCGCCACGCACAAGACCTTGCTCGGCTCAGGCGATGCGGAGAGCAAAGATGCGCAAGCCTGGCGTAAGGATCCCGCCACCAAGAGCCTGCTTGCAGACGCGCAAGACGCCTATGCGCGCTTTGCCAAGACGAAGCCGTTCTGGAAGGCGTGAACCGAACTATTCGGCCGCTGGCTCCCCTCCTGTCCCGCGCAGCTTCGAGCCCTCGCGGCGTTTGCGCACCTGGTCCTCGAGCCGGCGCGTCGCGGCGTTGAAAGCATCGCGCACCGCAACATAGACATCCTCATGCGCGTGATCGACGGGCTTTGCGCGGTCGACCACGATGTCCTTGCCGGGCACGCTGATGTCCAAGCGCACGCTGTAGAGCTTGCCCTTGTGCTGGCTGCGATGCGGCGCCTCGACGACGACCGTGCAGCCAATGATGCGGTCATGGAAGCGCTCGAGCTTTGCCGCCTTCTCGCGGATGCGCGCCTCGACGGCGGGCGAGGGGTCCATGTTGCGGAAGCTGATTTCCAGCGGAAACTGCATGGCGCATCGCTCCTACTTCCAACGAAAGTCTCATCCTAACGCAGAATGCGCGGGATCAGGCGAAAGTCCTTGAAATGAAATCAAGGTCTCGCGCGCGGGCATTGTCCTAGCGGCGGAGAATAATCCCGAGCAGGAGCCCGACGCCGAGCGCGATGCCGACCGCGGTGACCGGGTCCCGCTGCACGGCCTTCTCGACGGAAGTCAGCATGTCGGAAGCCGCGTCACGCGCGTGCTCCGCCTGATGGGCGCCGGCGCGCTTGACGGACGCCGTGACCTTGTCGATGTCCCCGCGCAGGCTCGAAAGGTGCTTGGCAATCGTCTGGATGTCGTCTCGCAAGGTCTCGTAGCTCGGCATTTCGGCGTCTTTCGGGGCCATTCTCTCCTCCTCGGTCGGGCCTGATTGAACCAGCGCCCAACATAGCCGACAATTGAGGCGAATGGGCGTTGAACGCACAATACACGAGGCCGCGCGGGGCGCCCGCCTTGAGGGGGATCAAGGCGCGTGACGCAGTGAGCCGCGATGTGGGAAGGGCCGAACCAGGAGAGACAAGATGAATGCCGCCGATATCATGACCACCCAGGTGGTCACCATCGCTCCGGATGCGACCGCCAAGGATGCGGCCGAGCAGATGCTCGCGAGCCGTATCAGCGCGCTGCCCGTGGTCGATGCATCGGGCAAGCTGCTCGGCATCGTGAGCGAGGGCGATCTCGTCCGGCGGGCCGAGCTCGGCACAGCGCGGGCACGCTCCTGGTGGCTCGAGCTCCTAACCCCCAACCGCACGCTCGCCACCGATTACGTCAAGGCGCACGGGCAGAAAGTCTCCGAGCTGATGACGCGCGACATCGTCGCTGCCAAGCCCGATACGCCGATCGCCGACATCGCGCTCATGCTCGAGGAGAACGCGATCAAGCGCGTGCCGATTGTGGACAAGGGCAGGCTGGTCGGCATCGTTTCCCGCGCCAATCTGATCCAGGCGCTTGCCGGCAAACCGGCCAAACAGAAGGCGAAGAAGCCGCGCAAGGATTCCGAGATCCGCGACGACGCGCTTGCCGCTCTTGCAGACGAGCCGTGGCGGCCCTGGCTCGTGAACATCACGGTGCATGACGGCGCGGCCAATCTCTGGGGCGTCGTCAACACCGAGGAGGAGAGGCTCGCGGCCGGCGTCGCGGTCGAGAACGTGCCGGGCGTGCTGGCCGTGCACAATCATATCATCGTGCGCCCGCGCAATTGGGCCGAGGCCAAGCCTTATCTCGTCCCGGACGACGGGACTTGATCCGGCGCGCCCTTGCGCGCTGTTTCACCCGCCGCGCCGAGCATCGTGCTGCCCAAGCACCCGATGCCACAAATCCCGCTCACCAAGAGCGAGCTTGCGGACCTCAATGAGCCTCGGCGCCCGGGAATAAGGGCACCGCCGGCATGCCTCGCGCGTTACGCTAGGCGCAATCCGGAAGATGTGAGGCGCCCATGAGGAAGAAACCGAAAATCTGGTACGTCATCGCCGATGGGGGCAAGGCGCGCTTCGTCGAGCGCGATAAGAAGGGTGTGTTCCGCACAGTCGCGAGCTTCGTCTCGACCGAACTGCACGATCGCACGAGCGATCTCGGCCGGGACCGGCCGTCGCGCGGGCATGAGAGCGCAACGTCGACGCGCCATGCCATCGAGCCGCGCCGCGACCTGAAGGAGGCGGCCGAGGAAGATTTCGTCAAGCTCGTCGCCCACGAGATCGATGCCGGCCATAAACGCAAGCAATTCGACCGACTGGTTCTTGTCGCACCGGCCGGCGCCTTGACGGAGCTCAGGAAGAGCCTCGACAAACCGGTTGCCGAACTTGTGGTCGACGACCTGCAGAAGGACTTGACCAACGTCCCCGATCACGACTTGACCCGGCATCTCGCCCCCGCCTAGAGGCAACGAGCCTAGTCGAGCATCCGGACCGGCAAGGACCTCGGCATCTCGAGCTATCCGGAAGGCGAGTGGAAGATCGGCGGCGGCGCTCGGTGGGCCTGGTTCAGCTACGATCCCGAGCTGAAGATGGTCTATGCATCGACCGGCAACCCCGGTCACTGGAGCCCGGGCCTGCGCTGCGCTTACACGGGTGATGATCACACCCATGAGAAGTGCAACGACGGCACCTACGACAACAAATGGTCGATGACCATTTTCGGCCGCAAGGTCGAGAACGGCGAGGTGGTGTTCGCCTATCAGATGACGCCTTTCGATCAGTGGGACTTGACGGCGTCAACGAGAACATCCTTGTGGACCTCGAAGTCGACGGAAAGCCGCGCAAGGTGCTGGTGCATTTCGACCGTAACGGCTTCCACTGAGAACCAAACGGCAGCTTGGAAGGCGCGATTGCGATTTTTCGTCACGGGAAGAAATGGCAATCTTATTGCCAAGCCTGCCATTGCTATTTCGCCAGTTCCGACATCGACTGCATTTTTTTGCGCTTCCAATGCCAACTCTTCGCCAACTCTTCCGGAAAATGAGCTATTGAAAACGAAACGGAAGACTTGAATGGGATCGGAAGCGCCAGCGCTTGCACTTGGCCAATCGCCGTAAGCGCTGAGGGCGCATTTGGTCGTGGAGACTGACGCGGCGTGCTGCAAAAGCTTTGGTATGATCGGCCCGTCCGGGCGCAGCTTCTTCTCGCCGTGGCAGCGATCAACCTCTTTGCCGCGCTGATGGCGGGCGCCGTCTCTATACTCAACACCCGCACCGCAACCAGGGTCGAGATCGAGGCCTCGCTGGAAGTCGCCCAGCGCTTCGTCGCCGTGACGATGAAGGACCTCGTCGCGAAAGGGCAGCTCAATCAGCTCGAGCAGGTGCTGCCGCTGCAGCTCAAGCACCTGCGTCATGTCCGCATCATGTTCATGGACGTGCTCGGGCAGCTCAACGTGATCTCGCCGCAGCCAGGCGCCACGCCGGCGGGCGAGGCGCAAGAAAGCGTGCCCGACTGGTTTGTCGCATTGGTAAAGCCGCAGATCGGGGGCCGCGCTGTCCGCGTTGTCGCGGTCGACGGCTCGAACCCGATCATCATCACCGGCGAGCCCTCCGACGAGATCGCCGAGGCGTGGAACGATTTCTCATCGCTCGCCGTCGTGTGGCTCGGGCTTAGCGCGCTCATCCTCGGCATCCTCTATCTCGTCCTCGGCCGCGTGCTTGATCCGCTCGCGTCCCTCTCCAAGGGCATGCTCAAGCTCGAAGATGGCCAATACGGCACGCGGATGGAACCGCCGAAGGTGAAGGAGCTTGCCGTCATCACCGAGCGTTTCAACACGCTCGCCGGTGCGCTCGACACCGCGCGCGAGGAGAACTCTCGGCTCTACCGCCAGCTCATCAGCGTGCAGGAGGAAGAGCGGCGCGAGATCGCCACCGAGCTGCACGACGAAGCCGGCCCCTGCCTGTTCGGCATCACCGCCAACGCGTCGTCGATCCGGACCATCGCCGACCAGCTCCCTGACGGCCGCACCGCCGAGATTTCCCGGCGCGTCGGCGAAATCCTTTCCATCGCCGAGCGGCTCAAGGTGATGAACCGCGCGCTGCTCAAGAAGCTCCGGCCCGGCCCGCTCGGCAAGGTGAAGCTCGCGGACTTGATCAACGAACTGATCGTGGGCTTCCAGCGTCGCCATCCGGATTCGGAGATCACGTCTGAGCTCAAGGATCTCGCGGGCTCGTACGGAGAGGCGATCGACCTCACGCTCTACCGCTGCATTCAGGAAGGCATTACCAACGCGATCCGCCACGGCAAGGCGGCCCGCGTCGCCATCGATCTCGCCGAGATATCGCCCGCGCGCAAGAACGGCGGCAAGAAATCGGCCGGCCGGCTGCTGCTTACCGTCAGCGACAACGGTAAGGGGATCGCGGCCTCGACGCCGAAAGGCTTCGGCTTAACCACGATGACCGAACGCGTGGGCGCGCTTGGCGGAACGTGCGAGGTCGAGAGCACGCCGCAGCAGGGCACCACCATCCGCGTCGAAATCCCCGTGCGGCGTCAAGCTGTCGAGCGCGCGAAGAAAATGCCAGAGTTGGTTGGGGAGCTGACATGACCCGTGTGCTTGTCATCGACGACCATCCGATCGTGCTGCAAGGCGTGCAGCAGCTCATGGAGGACGCGGGCGTCGAGCAGATCATCCAGGCGCAGAGCCTCGCCGACGGCTTCCGCCTCTACCGCACGCAGAAGCCCGACGTGATCGTCGTCGACCTCGCCATGCGCACCGGCGCGCTCGGCGGGTTGTCCTTTATTCGCAGGCTCCGCTTGCACGACCAGCGCACGCCGATCCTCGTCTTCACCATGCATTCCGATCCGGTGATCGTGAGCCGCGCGCTCGAGGTCGGCGCGACCGGCTATGTGCTGAAGGACACGTCGTCGGACGAAGTGCTGAAGGCATTCCAGAGGGTGCGCGAGAACCGCCCCTATCTCAGCCACGACCTCGCCTCGGAGGTTGCCTTCATGGAGGCGAGGGGGACGACCAATCCGCTGCGCCGTATGACCGTGCGCGAGCTGCAGACGCTCGCGCTCGTCGCCGAAGGCAAGCCCTACGGCGTGATCGCCGAGCATTTGCATGTCAGCTACAAGACGGTTGCCAACACCTGCACCCAGCTCAAGGCGAAGCTCGGCGTGCGCACGCTGCCCGAGCTCATGCGCATCGCCATCCAGCATCTTCCGTCGGCGACCCGAAAACCCCGCGCGAGTGGTCTTGAGTCGCCGAGAGACACGGACGCATGCGTAAACACGCGCAAAAACCTGCAAGACCCTGCCGCGGCGGGCGATAGCCAAGCATACCGATCCATTGCCACTTTCCCAGATCAACCCGGGACTTTGGCAATAGATCGCAGGCAACATGGCAATCCATGAGCTGCCATTTTCCATCGAGAATTCGGTAAGGGCCAAACTGGTCTTCGGCCGGCCTCGACCTCGGTGACAAGTTCGGCGCCATCGGTGCGACGGCGATGACCAAGGCCGCTGGCCTGCAGCATATCCCGCAGGGTGGTGAGCTGAACGTCTTCCGTCTCTTCGAGTAATCGACGCCCGACTAGACAAACCGACGCCCGGTGCCTCACGGCACCGGGCGCTCTTATTTTACCTATGCTTACTTGCGTATTTTGTGCCCGTGTCCGGGCCACCTTCGCCTCCGCCTTCTCCGCGCTTTCCTCCACTGCGCTTAGGCTCGCGCGTCGCGAATGGAGCGATCTCCAAGGCCGAACAAAAACTTTCCTTTTAATTCCACCGGGATGCCGGATCGTGTCGCGCGCTTGGATGATGCAGTGCAGCGAAAAGCAATCCTGTTTGGCAGAATTCGTTGTCATGAGCACTTTTCACTTGCAATGCGAGGACATTTGGCAATTATGAGCGGACAGCTTGGCAAGGAGCAGACCGAGCGTTTCCATTTGTATTCCGGTAACGTCGGTACTCGAACTCTGCGTTAGGCTGTAATTCCTCGTGAGGTGTCACCGCGTGATGTGTTCATCGGAGAACCCGCCGCATGTCGCGGGGCGCGAGGCGGAATGCAATAGCTTCGGCGCTTTAGGGCAGCCTCCCATATCCACAGTGACAACTTGAAAACTTGCAAGGGCTCGATGCTCTCTTGGCATTTGTGCGGAGAAGGCAACGCATCCAAGCACACACAGAATAGCTCAGCTTCTTTCGGTGAACTGAGTAGCTAGGGAGAGGAGAACGATATGAAAATGAAGTTTGGCGTTCTGGCCGGTACCATCGTCGCGGTGACGATGGCGATGTCCGGCCAGGCAATGGCAGACACTGATAAGGAGCAGCTTGCTCGTATGGCTGATCCTGATCAATGGCCGGCACCCGGCCGTGATTTTGCCCTTACGCGTCACAGCACGCTCGCTGACATCAATACCAAGAACGTCAACAAGCTGCAGATGATCTGGCTGCAGGGCACCAACGCCCTTCGTGGTCACGAAGGTCAGCCACTCGTGATCAAGGATGTGGGCGGCAAGACCATGCTGTTCATGATCTCGGGTTGCCCCTCGATGGCGAACTGCAACGTGGTGCAGGCCCTCGACCTGACCGACGCCGACAACCCCAAGCAGGTTTGGAGCTACGTGAAGAAGACCGATCGTGACGAGTCCGCTGTTCCGCGCGCTTGCTGCGACACGGTCAATCGCGGCGGTTCCTATGCCGACGGCAAGTTCGTCTATGGCACGCTCGATGGCTTTGTCATCGCCCTCGACGGCCAGACCGGCAAGGAAGTCTGGGTGGTTAAATATGCTTACCCCGAGAAGGGTGAGACCATCACCTCGGCTCCGTTGATCGCCGACAACAAGGTGTTCGCCGGCTTTGGTGGTGACGAGTTCGCCGCTCGCGGCCGCGTCGCTGCCTTCAATCTGAAGGACGGCTCTGAGGCATGGGTGTGCCACAGCACGGGTACCGATAAGGACGTGTGCTTGACCGCCGATACCAACAAAGCCAACCCGCAATACGGTCAAGCTGGTTCAGACCTGGGTGTGAAGACCTTCCCGGGCGAAGACTACAAGATCGGCGGCGGCGCTGCTTGGGGCTGGTACAGCTACGATCCCGAGCTGAAGCTGGTCTACTACTCGACCGGTAACCCCGGTCTGTGGAGCCCGGCCTATCGTTGCCCCGACAAGACCCACGAAGAGTGCAACAAAGGTGAGTTCGACAACAAGTGGTCGATGACCATCTTCGCCCGCAAGATCGAGACTGGTGAAGCAGTCTGGGCTTACCAGATGACCCCCTTCGACCAGTGGGACTATGACGGCATCAACGAGAACTTCCTTACCGACATGGACATCGACGGTAAGAAGGTAAAGGCTCTCACCCACTTCGATCGTAACGGCTTTGCCTATGTGCTCGATCGCGTCGACGGTACCCTGCACCGCGCCACGAAATACGTGACGACGGACTGGGCCGAGAAGGTCGACCTCAAGACGGGCCGCCCGATCAAGGTGCGCGAGCATTCGCCGCTCGAAGTTGGCCGTAACGTTGTCTTCTTGCCCCTCCGCTATGGGTGGCAAGGACCAGCAGCCCGGTGCGGTCGATCCCAAGGAGCCCAACATCTTCTACATGCCCACCAACAACTGGTGCATGGAGTTGGAGCCCCAGGAGCGGACCCACACCAATCAGGGCACCGTCTATGTGTTCGCCAACGTGTTCATGTATCCCGAGAAGCCCGGCACCACCGGCAAGATCAAGAAGTATGACGTCTTGACCGGCAAGACCGTCTGGGAGATCCCGGATCCGTACCCGAACTGGGGCGGCACCATGGTCACCGAAGGCGGCCTGATGTTCTACGGCTCGCTCGGCGGTGACTTCCGCGCGGTCGACCGGAGCTCCGGTAAGATCCTGTGGAGCCGCAAGCTCGGGTCCGGCATCATCGGCAACCCGATCACCTACAAGGTGGGCGGCAAGCAGTATGTCGGCGTGTACTCCGGCATCGGCGGCTGGATCGGCCTTCCCGTGACGGCTGGTCTTGACCTCGAAGACAAGTTCGGCGCCATCGGTGCGACGGCTATGACCAAGGCCGCTGGCCTGAATCATATCCCGCAGGGCGGTGAGCTGAACACGTTCCGTCTGTTCGAGTAATAGACGGATCGTCTAGACAAAATCGGCGCCCGGTGCCCTTGCGGCATCGGGCGCCTTTTTCCTATATAATGCTGGAAGATTAGGCATTCATGCCGGGCCACGAGCCCAACGGGCTTGCCCCTTTTCGTTCGTGTGCCCGCTCTATCAGCAAAGAAGATCGGATGTCCCCCTCACGTCTGTCTATTGTCGCGGCCCTGGCTCTAGGCCTTGCCGCTCTCGGCCTTGCCACCCAGGCGCCGGCCGCCCCCGAAAAAAAGCCCGTTCAGCGAGACCAGAGCAAGCTCTTCGACGAGCTGACGCCTAGCGAGCACATCGCCATCCGCGCGGCCGCCAAGGCAGCCTACAAAGACAAGAAGCTCAGGGTCCTGAATGTCTGCGCCGACCCGGGCAACATGCCCCTTTCCAACATGAAGCGCGAAGGCTTCCAGAACAAGTTGGCGCAGCTCCTGGCCGATGCCACGGGCGCGCGGCTCAATTATCACTGGCAGCCCTTCATCGAGCGCGGCCTGACCCGCGCAACCTTCGATGAGCATATGTGCGACGTGATGTTCGACGTGCCGGCGACCTACGGCCGCCTGCTCACCACCTTCCCGGTTTACAAGACGCCCTATGTGCTCGTTTACCGCAGCGACAAGGGCATCGAGATCAAGGACCTCGACGATCCCAAGCTCAAGGATCTGACGATCGGCGTGTTCCAGACCTCGGGCATTCGCGCGGCGCTCGCCAAGCGCGGCGTCATCGACAACGTCAAGCTGCAATTGCAGACCCACGACGGCGATCTCGTTCCGGAGAACCAGCCCTGGTACGTGGTGCAGCGGATGCTGAACGGCGAGTTCGACGTCGCCGCGGTGTTCGGCCCCTTCGCCGGTTGGGTCAAGACCATGAAGGGCGAGCCGATCACCATCCTTCCGGTCAATTTGATGGACGACAGGACGCCGCTCGAGTTCGAGCTCGCGCTCGGCGTGCGCCAGACGGACGCCTTCCTGAAATATCTGCTCGAGTTCGCGCTCGAGGATCACGAGGAGGAGGTCGAGAAAATCCTCCGCGACTACGGCGTGCCGCTCGTACAGTGCAGCCGCTGCGTGGTCGCTGGCGATCTGCCCGCCCACGGCAGCTACATCCAGCCGCAGGCTCAGGACTTCAAGGCGCGGCCGGACCTCGCCTCGCCCGACCAGTTGGTCACCAAGGAGAAGCTCGAAGGCTGGATCGCCGAAGGCGCGGACCTCAATCAGGAACTGTCCAACGCGGTGATCGCCTCGGATATCGACCGCATCAAGCTCCTTGTCGAGAAGGGTGCCGACGTGAACGCGCCCGATCCGCAAGGTTGGACGCCGCTTCAGAATGCGGCACGCCAGAAGAAGGACGGCTTGATCAAGGTGCTGGTCGGTCTCGGCGCCGATCCCAATCGCTCAGACGGCGCGGGCATGACCCCGCTCATGGCGGCCATCACGCGCGATCACGTTCCGACCGTCAAGGCGCTGCTTGAGAATGGCGCTGACATCGAGCAGCCGGGTATTGGGGACTACCGCCCGCTCGCGCTTGCCATCGCTGAAGCCAGATACGAGGCGGCCAAGGCGCTCATGGATGCCGGTGCCGACGTGAGCGTGGCGTCGGGCAACGAGGGCCTTACGCCGCTGATGATCGTGGCGGCGCAGACCGGCCCCGCCGAAGGCGCGATGTTCCTGCCGGGCAGCACGCGGCCGACCGACATCGCCAAGGGGCTGCTCGAGCGCAAGGCCAAACTCGACGCGCAGTCGAATGATGGCATGACTGCTCTCATGGTCGCCGCGGCGCATAACAGCCCGCCCATGATCGGACTGTTGATGGATGCCGGTGCGGACCCCGACATCAAGAACAAGCGCGGGCAGACGGCGCGCGACGTGGCGGAGCTGAACGGCAATCTCGAAGCGTCGCAGGCCATTCTCGTGCTGAGCAACGCAAGGTCAGCCAAGGCGCCCGAAGGCGCCGCTGAGGAAAGCACAAGCCAATGAGCGAAACCGTCATGGGTCGCTTGTCGAGACTGGTTGGAGCCTTGGCTGTTGCCGTGGCTCTTTTTTTAGTCGCGCCGCTCTTCGCTGCGGATATCGGCGAAGAGGAGGTGAAGCAGGAAGTGGACAAGACGATCGCCGAGCGGTCGAAGGACGGCGTGTTCGTGTTCCACGATCCGAAGCTCGGTGCCGACCTCAACCTCGTGTTCGAGCAGATCAAAGTCGTGCGCGGCATGTCGGGCTATGGCTGGTTCGCCAACGTGATCTTCCACGACAAGGCCGAGCCCAAGAAGCGCTACGCCATCGATTTCTGGTACAAGCCCGAGGGCGACGCCCTGAAGCTCATGGACATCCGCGTGCAGAAGGGCCCGAAGCGCGACGGCGAGGAGTGGATCATGGTGACGCGGCTGCCGGTGGCCTGGTGGTGGCTGCCGGTGTCCGAGCACCCCGGCGACATGGAGATCACGCGCGGCTGGCACGTGATGAGCGCGATCCACAATTACATCGCCAATAACAAGAACGAGAAGGGTCAACTCTCCATCAAGGACGAGAAGACCGGCGAGACCGTCGACCTCGAATTCGTCGAGATGCACCAGCCGATCCGCAAGCTCAAGGCCGATGGCCAGTATTTCGCCTGCACGGATTTCCGAAAACCCGGCAGCAAGGACGAGTACTACGACGTCGACTTCTGGGTCGACGAGTCCACCGGCAAGCTTCAGGTGCAGGGTGTGAAGATGCACAAGGTCCCGGTGCAGGAGGACGGCATCTGGACGCAGGTGCCGCGCTACACTTTCGAGGGCAAGGACTTCGACATCACCAACTGACCCCGCCCCGTTAAGCAAAGATCCCCGAAAATATGCTGGCAAAATGCCGCAGCTGGCCTTCCGCGGCTATTGTCTGGCGGCCATTTTGCGGTATGACAGCGCTGTCACAAGGCCCGGTTTCCCAATGACAAAAGCATGCCGGAGAAGCAAACTGGGCTCCCTTTCTGGCTCCTACCCCCGGCTGGGCGCCGAACCTCATCTATCTCGACTGCAAAAGACTGACGAGAATGGCAACTAGGGTAAGGAAACGACAACTGTGCGCAACATCATCACGGGACTTTCTGCACTCGTTCTCATAGCGGGCCTTGGCACGGCCGCCTGTGCCGCTGAAGAGCCGGCCAAAACGGACGACAAATCGTCCTCCGAAGCGCCCGCCGCGGGCGGGGCCCCAGCCGGTGAGGAGAAACCCGCAGGCGAGACCCCGGCGGCCGCCGAAGGTGAGAAACCTGCCGCGGGCGGCGAGACGGCTGCGGCCGGCGGCGAATGCTGCAAGGCGGGCGACACCACCCCGACACTAGACCTCGTCAAGGCGGTCCCGAAAGGCGGCCTGCACAATCCCTATAACGACAAGATCGACGCGACCCAGGAAGCGGGTCACAAGCTCTATATGGGGCTGAGCTGCAATGGCTGTCACGGCGGTGGCGGCGGTGGTGGCATGTGCCCGCCGCTGACCAACCAGACCTGGATCTATGGGCGCGACGACGACACGCTGTTCCGCCTGGTGGCGCTCGGCTCCGCGGAGCTCCAAAAGACGGGCTCTGTGCGCAAAGGGTCTGAGAACGTGGTCGGCCCGATGCCGCCCTTCGGCCAGCTCATCAAGACGTCCGACGATCTCTGGAAGATGATCGCGTGGATCCGCTACAAGAACCCGGATTCGCTGAAGCCATCCGCCGTCCCGCCGCCGCCGCAATAGCGTTTGTCGAGATCGCGCTTTGGTCGTTTGGCCGGCCCTTTGAGGTGCTCCCAGGGGCCGGTCGGACATGGTCCCGCAAAACGCGCGACAAGAGGCGCAACACATTAATTTTATTTATGATTCGAGAACTGGAACGCCGGCGGGACAATTGCCATATTTGAAGCGGGACAATGCTGAAAAAGGCGGCATCGGAGCGAAGCTTGAGCCCATGGTGAGTGTGTCCATCCTTGGTTCGTGGCGCATTGCTGCGCTCGTCGCTACTGCTGCCCTGTTCTTCGCCGTTTCGATCCCGGTCGATGCGGCAGAGGACGCGCCGTCCAAAGCTCCAGCCGAAGCTGCGCCCGCCGAGTCCAAGCCCAAGCCTGCGGAGGCCAAGCCCGGACCTGCCGCAAAACCTGCCGAGGCGCTCAAAACGAAGCAGCCCACCGACACGTCGGCGGAGCCCGCCGCTGCCCCTGCCGCCGATGCGGGCGGCGAGCAACCCGCTTCCACGATCCGCATCGTCTATCTCGGCAAGGAATATGAGGAGCCGCTTCCGCTCTCTTATGCCGAGGAGATCATCACCGACAAAGGTATTCAGGGCGCGCGGCTGATGATCAAAGAGGCCAACCAGGCCGGCGGCTTCGTCGGCCATGGCTTCGAGCTGATCGAGGCCATCATCCCGGCGGACGGCGACATCGTCGCCAAGGCCAAGGAAGTGCTCGCCGCTGGCGACAGCTTCATCATCGCCGATCTGGAGCCCAAGGACCTGCTCGCCGTGGCCGATCTTCCCGAGGCGAAGAACTCCGTGATCATGAACATCCGCTCGAGCGCCACGGTGCTCCGGCAGGAAGAGTGCCGCGACAACGTCTTCCACGTCATCCCCGACCTCGCCATGCGCGCCGACGCGCTCGGGCAATATCTCGTCTGGAAGAAATGGCCGCGATGGTTCGTGATGCGGCGCGACACGCCCGAAGACCAGGATTATCTCGCGCAGATCCAGCGCGCGGCAAAGCGCTTTGGTGCCAAGGTTGTCGAGGACAGGGTCTATAGGTTGCCGCCAGGCGCGCGGAACCTCGACTCAGGCCACCAGCAGGTGCAGACGCAGATCCCGATGGAGACGCAAGGCGCGCCCGAGCACGACGTCGTCTGGGTTATCAACAGCGATGACGATTTCGGCGATTATCTGATGTACCGCACCGACATGCCGCGCCCCGTGGTCGGCACGCAAGGCCTGCAGGCCACCGCCTGGGACAAGTCCTACACCGAGTCCGGCGCCATGCATTTCCAGAACGCGATTCCGCGCATCGCCAAGCGCAAGCCGGTCGAGCGCGACTACACCGCCTGGGTTGCCATCCGCGCGATCGCCAATTCTGCGATGAAATCCGGCAAGACCACGCCCAAGGAGCTGAAGGCCTATCTCTTGTCCGACGATTTCAAGCTCGAGGCCTTCAAGGGCCAGGCGCTGAGCTTCCGCACCTGGGACCATCAGATGCGGCAACCGATCATCCTCGGCGGCGGCACGCGGGTTCCCGTCTCGACCTCGCCGCAGGAAGGGTTCCTCCACCAAACCAATCTCACCGACACGCTCGGCTTCGACCAGCCCGAGAGCAAGTGCAAGTTCCGCTGACTATCGACCGAAGGTAGACCCATGACCCGCATCGTCCTTGCCGTGGCCGGAGCCGCCGCGCTACTCGTCCTTCCCGCCGCCGCCGCGCCGTCCTTCGCCCTGACCATCTTCGTGTCGAACGAGAAGGACAACACCGTCACCGTCATCGACGGGGAGACGCTTGAGATCAAGAAGACCATCAAGACCTCGCGACGCCCGCGCGGCATCATGCTGAGCCCGGACTACAAGGAACTGTTCGTGGCCGCCGGCGATGGGGACATCATGGATGTCATCGACACGGGCACGCTGGAGGTGACGCGGCAATTGGAATCGGGCCCCGACCCCGAGCTGATGGCCGTCGATTCCAAGGGTAAGGTCATCTACATCGCCAACGAGGACGACAGCCTCGTCACCATCATGGACATCAAGTCGGGCGAGGTGCTGGGCGAAGTGCCGGTCGGCGTCGAGCCGGAGGGCATGACGGTGAGCGCCGACGACCGGTACACCGTCGCCACCTCCGAAAGCACCAGCATGGCGCATATCATCGACAATGCGACCATGAAGCTCGTCGGCAACATACTGGTCGACAGCCGCCCGCGCGAAGCGAAGTTCAGTCCCGACGGCAAGGAGCTTTGGGTGTCGTCTGAGATCGGCGGCACCATCTCGGTGATCGACGCCTCCAATTGGGACGATCCGAAGAGCTGGAAGGTCGTGAAGGAGATCGGCTTCGAGGTGCCGGGCGTGCGTCCCGAGCAGCTTCAGCCGGTCGGGATGGATTTCAGCAAGGACGGCAAGCTCCTGTTCGTCCCGCTCGGACCGTCGAACCGCATCGGCGTCGTCGACACCGCGAGCAAAGAAGTCAAGCAGTACATCCTGGTGGGCCAGCGCCCCTGGCATGGCGAGTTCAGCCCCGACGGCACGAAATACTACGTCGCCAACGGGCTCACCAACGATATGACAATTATCGACGTCGCGACGCTCAAGGCGGAGAAGTCGGTCCCGGTCGGACGCCTGCCGTGGGGCGTCGCGATCATGCCCTAGACCACGGGGCCCGGCGCGCGGCTCTTGCGCGCTCGCCGCGCGGCATCCGGCCCCGCCGTGAGCGGGGTTCCTGCGCTCAGGATCGGCGCCAGCTGTTTGGCTTCGTTCACGAGCGCGTTGATCAATGGTGTCAACGGGTTACGCTGCGGCACCACCAGCCCGATCGAATGCGTGACAACCGGATCGACGATCGGGATGGCGCGCACCTTCTCGGTCAGGCCGAGCACCTCGGCGAGCTTCGCGGGCATCACGCTCGCCCAGCGGCCCGTGCGCACATGCGCGAACAGCACCACGATCGAGTCGGATTCGAGTGTCGGTGCGACCTCGGCGCCAGCCTGCCTGAGCAGGCCCTCGATGATGCGCCGGTTCTGCATGTCGGGGGTGAGCAGGCAGAGCGGGACTTTGCCGACCTCGGTCCATGTGACTTTGTCGCGTTTGCCGAGCGGGCCGTCTGACGCCGCAAGCAGGCGGTAGTCCTCGCTATAGAGCGGCACCGTCTGCACGCGGCCGAGCGGCTCGTTGTCGAGATAGGTCAGCCCGGCATCGACCTCGAGATTTTCCAGCAGGCTGAGCACCTCGATCGAGTTCCGCGACAGCACGGTGAAGCGCACATCGGGATGCTGCGCGCGGTAGGGGGTGGTGATCATCGAAACCATGGCGAGCGCAGTCGGGATGGCGGCGATCTTGATGTGGCCGGCAAGACCGCGCTTCAGGGCGTCGATTTCCTGGCGCATGGCGCGCGTATCGCCGACGATGCGCCGCGCCCAATCGAGCACGCGCTCGCCTTCCGGCGTGAAACCCTGGAAGCGCGAGCCGCGTTGCACAAGCAGCACGCCTAGCGTGTCTTCGAGCTGCTTGATGGCAGCGGAGAAGGTGGGCTGGCTCACGCCGCAGGATTCCGCCGCGTGGCCGAAATGCCGCTCCCGCGCCAGCGCAATGATGAATTCGAGCTTGTCGATCATGCAAGCCGGCCGTTGACCCATGCCATCGGCACGATTTTGGCCCTCCGGCGCGCCATCATCAACCATGAAGGCGACCATGTGAAATGCCACTTCCGGGTGCCGCGAGGCTCGCGGGCGCGGGCAAAATGCGCTACGCAAGGGGCTGGACCCTCACTTTGCGCGGAGCCGAGCCATGAGCGATGCGAACCCGCCTCTCCCCCGCATCGTCGTCGCCGATATCGGCGCGACCAATGCTCGCTTCGCCGTCGCCGACCTCGCCACGCTCGAGCTGGCCGACATCCGCCATGGCCCATGCGCTGAGCATGCCAGTTTGCATGCGGCGATGACGGCTTACCTCGCAAATCTCGCCAACCCGCCGCGCGATGCTGTGCTCGCCGTCGCTGGC
The DNA here is from genome assembly GCA_963821255.1 of uncultured Alphaproteobacteria bacterium. Classification (GTDB taxonomy): domain Bacteria; phylum Pseudomonadota; class Alphaproteobacteria; order Rhizobiales; family Methyloligellaceae; genus Methyloceanibacter. The sequence continues at coordinate 62,196 of CAWGCX010000015.1, forward strand.
CCCGTGGCGCAAGAGGACATCAGCCTCACCAATCTCTCCTGGTCGTTCGCCAAGAGCGAGTTCTGCCGAGCAGGCGGGTTCGACGACCTGCTTGTGCTCAACGACTTCGAGGCGCTGGCGCATTCGCTGCCGCATCTTCCCGCCGACGAGTTGCACCGCATCGGCGGCGTTGTGGCGGTCGAGCATGCGCCGAAGCTTGTCCTCGGGCCGGGCACCGGCCTCGGTGTCGCGGGCCTCGTCTGGTCGGGCGAACATTGGATCGCGCTGCCGGGGGAGGGCGGACATATAACTCTCGGCGCAGACAACGCGCGCGAGCTCGATTTGATAGAGCGCCTGCGCCAGGGCCGCGGCCATCTCTCTGCCGAGCGCGCATTGTCGGGGCCCGGCCTCGCGGATCTTTACCAGGCCATCGCCGCCTCCCGCGGCGAGATCGCCAAACCCCTTGTTCCGAACGACGTGATCGTGCGGGGGCTAAGCGGAGAGGATGCAACCGCCGACGAGGCGCTCGATCTGTTCGTAGCGTGGCTAGGGCGCTTTGCCGGCGACGCGGCCCTTCTGCTTGGCGCGCGCGGTGGGGTCTATATCGGCGGCGGGATCGCGCCGAAAATCCTGCCGCTGCTCACCTCGGGCGCATTCAGGGAGGCGTTCGAGGCCAAGGGACGCATGCAGGCTTTCCTCGCGCCGATCCCGGTCTATGTGATCCTCGCCGAGTTCGCTGCATTGAAGGGCGCCGCGGCTGCTTTCCGCACCGCGCTCGCTGCCGGCTCGCCTGCGCTGATTGAGAAGAATTGAGGAAAACGGATTACTTGAACTCGACCTTGACCACTTTGTAGGACTTGCCCCCGCCTGGCGTCGACACTTCGACGATGTCCTTCTTGCGCTTGCCGAGCAACGCGCGCGCGAGCGGCGAGGTGATGGAGATTTTGCCGCTCCGCACTTCGGCCTCGGTCTCGCCGACGATCCGATATTTGACTTTATCGTCGGTATCCTCGTCCTGCAGCGTCACCGTCGCCCCGAACATCACCTGGTCGCCCTTGAGCTTGGAAACGTCGATAATGTCGGCGCGCGACAGCTTGTCCTCGAGGTCGGCGACGCGCGCCTCGGTGATACCCTGCTGCTCCTTGGCGGCGTGGTACTCGGCGTTTTCCGCGAGATCGCCATGGGTGCGGGCGTCGGCGATCTGCTTGATGATCCGCGGCCGCTCGACGGACTTGAGATGCTTGATCTCAGCCTCGAGCGCAGCATAGCCCTCCGCGGTCATCGGCACCTTCTCCATGTCGGTCAAAGCTCCTTTGGGCCCCCCGAAGCAAGTGTTCAGGATATGCCCGGTCCAAGTCAAGAATCTGTTGATTTTCGGCGATTTCTAAGCCGTCTCGGCGAGCTTTTTGGGGGCCCGGCCGACATAGCTTTGCAAGGGTGTGACGGTCAAACCGCCGGCCTTGAGCGCCTTGATAGCCTCGGTCACGGCCAGGGCGCCGGCCAGCGTTGTATAATACGGGATATGGTACAGCAAGGCCGAGCGTCGGATCGAGAAGGAGTTGGCGAGAGCCTTGGCACCCTCGGTCGTGTTGAACACGATATCCACCTCGCCATTGGTGATCGCGTCGACGATATGCGGGCGTCCCTCGAGCACCTTGTTGACCCGCTCGCACGGGATGCCGTGCGCATCGAGATGCCGCTTGGTGCCGCGCGTGGCGATGACGCGGAAGCCCATCTCGGCAAGCATGCGCACCGGCGCGAGCACCTTGTCCTTGTCGGCGTCCTTGACCGAGACGAACACCGTGCCTGTGAGGGGAAGCTTCGATCCGCCGCCGAGCTGGCTCTTGGCAAACGCGACCGCGTAGTCGCGGTCGATGCCCATCACCTCGCCGGTCGAGCGCATCTCGGGCCCGAGCACCGGATCGACGCCGGGGAAGCGCGCGAACGGGAACACCGCCTCTTTCACCGCGACATGGTCGAGCACGGGCCGTCTCAGCCCGAATGACGCGAGCTTGCGCCCGGCCATGATTTGGGCGGCGATACCTGCCACGGGCAGCCCGATGACCTTGGCGACGAACGGCACTGTACGCGATGCGCGCGGATTGACTTCCAGGATATAGATGTCGTCGTGCTGGATGGCGAACTGCACGTTCATCAAGCCGACGACGTTGAGCGCTCGCGCGAGCTCCACGGTCTGCCGCTCGAGCTCGGCGACGATCTCGGTGCTGAGCGAATGCGGCGGCAGCGAGCAGGCCGAGTCGCCGGAATGCACGCCAGCCTCTTCGATATGCTCCATCACGCCGCAGATGAACACGTCCTTGCCGTCGGCCAGCGCGTCGACGTCGACCTCGATCGCATCGCGCAAGTATGAGTCGATCAGCACCGGGCTCTTGCCTGAGACCACGACGGCTTCCGCGATGTAGCGGGCGAGCTGCGCATCGTCATGCACGATCTCCATGGCACGGCCGCCGAGCACATAAGACGGGCGGATGACGAGCGGGAAGCCGATCTCGGCCGCGATGGCCTTGGCCTGCTCGGCGGAGCGCGCGATGCCGCTGCGCGGTTGCCGTAAACCCAGACGCTCGATCAGCGCCTTGAAGCGATCGCGGTCCTCGGCGAGATCGATCGCGTCGGGCGAGGTGCCGAGGATCGGTACGCGGGCGCGTTCGAACGCCGCGGCGAGCTTGAGCGGCGTCTGGCCGCCGAACTGGACGATCACGCCCTTCACCGTGCCGTTTTGGCTTTCGGTGCGGACGATCTCCAGCACGTCCTCCTCGGTGAGCGGCTCGAAATAGAGGCGGTCGGAGGTATCGTAATCGGTCGAGACCGTCTCCGGATTGCAGTTGACCATGATGGTCTCGTAGCCGGCGTCTGACAGCGCGAAAGCCGCGTGGCAGCAGCAATAGTCGAACTCGATGCCCTGGCCGATGCGGTTCGGCCCGCCGCCCAAGATGATGATCTTCTCCTTTTCGGACGGCCGGGCCTCGCAATCGGGTGCGCCGGCGAGCCCCGTCTCGTAGGTCGAGTACATATAGGCCGTTGGCGAGGCGAACTCAGCCGCGCAGGTGTCGATGCGCTTGTAGACGGGATGCACACGAAGCGCGCGACGCCGCGCCGACACCTCATCAGCATCCAACCCTGAGAGAGCGGCAAGCCGTTCGTCCGAGAAGCCCATCGCCTTGAGCGCGCGGAACTGCGCCGGCATTTGCGGCAGGCCGTGCTCGCGCACGCGCTCCTCCCAGTCGATGATGTCCTGCAGCTGCTCGATGAACCACGGATCGATATTGCAGGAATCGTAGATCTGCGCGGGGTCGACGCCGAGCCGCAAGGCTTGTGCGACCTTGAGGATGCGGTCGGGGGAGGGGGTGCCGAGCGCTTCGCGGATGACGTTCTTGTCGTCGCCCTGACCGAGCCCATCGAAGCGAAATTCGTCGAGCCCCGTCAGCCCCGTTTCCATCGAGCGCAATGCCTTCTGCAGCGACTCTGGGAAGGTGCGGCCGATGGCCATGGCCTCGCCGACGGACTTCATCGAGGTGGTGAGCGTGGGAGTAGAGCCCGGGAACTTCTCGAAGGCGAAGCGCGGGATCTTCGTCACGACATAGTCGATGGTCGGCTCGAAGCTCGCTGGCGTCGCGCCGCCGGTGATGTCGTTGGCGAGCTCGTCGAGCGTGTAGCCGACAGCGAGCTTGGCCGCGACCTTGGCGATAGGAAAACCGGTGGCCTTCGACGCAAGCGCCGATGACCGCGACACGCGCGGGTTCATCTCGATGATGACGAGCCGCCCGTCCTTTGGATTGACCGCGAACTGCACGTTCGAGCCGCCGGTCTCCACGCCGATCTCGCGCAGCACCTTGATCGAGGCGTTGCGCATGATCTGATATTCCTTGTCGGTCAACGTAAGCGCCGGCGCGACGGTGATCGAATCGCCGGTATGCACGCCCATCGGATCGATGTTCTCGATTGAGCAGACGATGATGCAATTGTCGTCCTTGTCGCGGACGACCTCCATCTCGTATTCCTTCCAGCCGAGCACCAACTCTTCGATCAGCACTTCGCTGGTCGGGGAAGCGTCGAGCCCGCGCTCGACGATCTCGAGGAACTCCTCGCGGTTATAGGCGATCCCGCCGCCGGTGCCGCCGAGGGTGAAGGAGGGGCGGATGATCGCCGGCAAGCCGATTTCTTGCACCGCCTCTAGCGCCTCGATCAGGCCTTTCTCAACATAGCGCCGCCGCCGCCCGGCCTCGCCCTTTGCCCACTCCGCCTCGAACGCTGAGAGCGCCGAACCGCGCGACTCTGGATCCGCATGCTCCGCTTCGATGCGCGCGATCTCTTCCTTGTATTTCGCGCGATCGGAGCGCTTGAGCGGCCCAGCGTCGGCAAGGCGCGAGCGCGGTGTCTCGAGCCCGATCCCGTTCATCGCCTCGCGGAACAGCTCGCGATCCTCGGCCTTGTCGATGACCGCCGCACGCGCGCCGATCATCTCAACGCCGAACTTCTTGAGGACACCGGAGCGATCGAGGCTGAGCGCCGTGTTGAGCGCCGTCTGCCCGCCCATAGTTGGGAGGAGCGCGTCGGGCCGCTCCTTCTCGATGATCTTGGCGACGAACTCGGGCGTGATGGGCTCGATATAGGTGGCATCGGCCACGTCGGGATCCGTCATGATCGTGGCCGGGTTCGAGTTGACCAGCACGATCCGGTAGCCCTCTTCTTTCAAGGCCTTGCAGGCTTGCGTGCCGGAATAGTCGAACTCGCAGGCCTGGCCGATCACGATCGGCCCAGCCCCGATGATCAGGATGGACTTTATGTCTGTGCGCTTGGGCATAAGGAGGAGTGCTCGCTCGCGCTTATATAGGAAGCCGCCCCCGCCGCAAGCGCGCCGGGGGATGCTCCACACCCTCTTCCCCGAAAGGAGAGGCGTCCCTGGACCCGTTCGGCGTTTCTGAGTCGGCCTTCAGCTCTTTGGCGCTTTCGCAGAACTCGTCGTCCTCGTCATTGCCCTCGGCAAGAAGCAGGCCATAGGCCGTGCCGAAGCGGATCAGCACCGCAGTCTCCCAGTGCTTGGCGTCTTCTGCCGTCATGTCCGGTGGCGGGGGCGTGGTGGCCTCGGCGATTGCCGTCGAGAATTTGTCGCCGTCGATCTTGAAGCCGTCTCATTTCTGGCCTTGCTCGAACGGCAGCACCAACGGCATGGCGGCCAGCGCACAAGCCGCGATCCCTGCAAGTCTCAGTTTAGGGGTCGTCATCTGCATCCCTTTCCTAGGTTGATGCACTTCAGTCTCGCGAGGCGCCGACAAGCGGGTTTCATGCGCGCTTGCGCGCCTGCATCAGTTCGACGAAGCGCGTGAAAAGGTAATGACTGTCTTGCGGGCCGGGTGAGGCCTCGGGGTGATATTGCACCGAGAACACCGGTCTGTCCTTGACCTTGAGCCCGCAATTGGAGCCGTCGAACAGCGAGACATGCGTCTCCTCGACGGTCGCGGGCAGGCTCTCCCGGTCCACGGCGAAGCCGTGATTCATCGAGGTGATCTCGACCTTCTCGGTGGTGAAGTCCTTCACGGGATGGTTCGCGCCGTGATGGCCTTGATGCATCTTGGCGGTCGTGCCGCCGAGCGCCAGGCCCAACATCTGGTGCCCGAGGCAGATCCCGAACACCGGGAGTCCTGAGTCGACAAGCTTCCTGATCTCGGGCACGGCATAAATTCCGGTCGCGGCCGGATCGCCCGGCCCATTCGACAGGAAGATGCCGTCAGGTTTCCGCTCGAGGATTTCTTGCGCCGTGGCCGTGGCGGGCACGACGGTGAGCCGGCACCCGGCGCTTGCCAAGTCGCGCAGGATATTGCGCTTGAGCCCATAGTCGATGGCAACGACGTGGAAGCGCGGCGCCTCTTGGCGTCCATAGCCTTCGCCCCAGCGCCACTCCGTTTCGTTCCAGCCATAGCTTTGGCCGGCGGTGACATCCTTGGCGAGGTCGAGCCCGACCATGCCGGGCCACGCTGCCGCCTCGCGCTTCAGCGCCTCGACCTCGAATTTGCCGTCTGGATCGTGCGCGATCACCGCGTTCGGCATGCCGTTCTCGCGGATGAGCGCGGTCAGCGCGCGCGTGTCGATGCCGGTGATGGCGATGATGCCGCGCGCCTTGAGCCACACGTCGAGGTGCTGGCTGGCGCGCCAGTTGGACGGCGCTGTGATAGAGGCGCGCAGCACGCAGCCGCGCACGCCGCCTGCCGCGAGGCTCGCCGATTCCATGTCCTCGTCGTTGGTGCCGACATTGCCGATATGCGGGAAGGTGAAGGTGATGATCTGTCCGGCATAAGACGGATCGGTGAGGATCTCCTGATAGCCGGTCATCGCCGTGTTGAAGCAGACCTCGCCGACCGCGATGCCGGTCGCGCCCGCGCCCCGTCCTTCGATGACGGTGCCGTCGGCCAGGACGAGGAGGGCGGTCGGCGCTTGGTCGGCCCAATCGGGCAGCGCGCGCACGCGCGAAGATGCGGCCTCTTGGGCCAGAGTGTCGGCGCGATCGTTCATGGCTCCTGGGTGGCCGTGGCGGGCGGCCGGTTGCTAGGTCGGGTGCGCGTGACGCAACATCAAGAGCTGCGGGGGACTGGCCCCGCAGGCCACGCGGACTCTTATGTCAGGGGCGCCCACAGGTCAATCCACAGCGGAAAATATTTTCCTGTTAAAACAATGGATTAGGATGGCAAAATCCCTTGCCTCGATTTTGGTCGTCGATTAGGTTGGAAACTTCCTCCTGAAAACCCCGCGGATGAGCCATGCGCGAGACTATCACCGCCGCCTTGCAGGCTGCCACCAAGGCACAAGCTAAGCGCCGCGTCTCGACGCTCCGCATGGTCAGCGCCGCAATCAAGGACCGCGATATCGCCGCGCGGACCGCGGGAAAGGAACAGGCGACCGACGCCGAGCTCCTCGAGCTGTTCGCCAAAATGATCAAGCAGCGCGAGGAGTCGCAGAAGATCTACGCCGATGCCGGGCGCGCCGAGCTTGCCGCGCAGGAGGGCGAAGAGATCGAGATTATCCGCGAATTCCTGCCCAAGCAGCTCTCCGACAAGGAGATGGACGCGGCAATAGCCGAGACGATCGCGGCAGAGGGTGCCACGAGCGTGCGCGACATGGGCAAGGTGATGGCGGCGCTGAAAGCACGCTACTCGGGCCAGATGGATTTCGCCAAGGCCAGCGCGCTCGTGAAGGCTAAGCTCAGCGGCTAAGGCTTGGCGTCACGTGGGCTCGGCGTCAGGGCCCGACTTCGAATTGCGTGTCCACTTGTAGATCAGGTACGCGACGCCGGCGAGGAACAACGTTATGCCGATGATCCAAGAGCAGCGTGCCGATAGACGATGCAGGCGCCGGCCGCCGGCGCTGTTCCGGCGACGACCACGTCCGGCAGGTCGATCTCGAACAGCCACCACGCCACGATGACGAGGACGACGAGGGCGAGAAGAATGAGCATGATGATGGTCAGCATCTGTGCCTCTTCGCGAGTGTTGCCCGTGCGATGAGCATTCCTTGCTAGCCGTGCCGCAATCGTGAGCAAAACGCGACCCCGAAGTCAAAGCGTGAGCGCATGCGCGCAGGCGCGATCCGAAATTTGGATTGGTCGTTCGCGAAAATCCTGCGGCGCGGCGCCACGCGGCCTTTTGTCGTTGCAGCGCAGCATCAATTCGTCATCGCAGTGCAATATCAATTCGGTCAGCCGCGGAACTTCTCCGCGCTTGACCCGAAAGGAATCAATCATGGTCACGTTTTCTCGCTATTCTTGTGCAGCCGCATTTGCCGCTGCGTTCGCGATGCTCGGCGCTGCCGCGGCACCCGTGCGCGCCGACCAAGCCGTCACCAATTTCGGTCCGGTCGGTCCAAGCGAGCCGATCCTCGTCACGCTCGGAACGCAACGCATCGTCGCGTTCTACGTGCCTGAGCGCGGCGGCTGCGCGGTCAGCGCCGTGGTCTGGAAGGATGAGGGCGTCGACGCGCCCTATGCCTCGTCACGCGTGCGGATCAGCCTGAAGCCCGGCCAGACCGTGCAGCTCGACGGCGCGCAGCGCCAATCGATGAGCCTGCTCTGCGGTGCTGACGCGGCGACGCTCGCGGCCGTGGCGCCGCCGGAGCTGATCCTTACCGGCGCGCTCGGAAAGCAATAGCGCCGGGTTGAAGCTTTCGTCATGCCCACGCCTCAGTGCGAGGCATGATGCGAGAAGACTGAAAGCTGGGTAGCGCCGCCGCGCCGCCTGGCTTTTTCTTTTACTTGCGCGGCATTTTTCTTGTGGCGGGAAGACAAGATCGACAGGATGGCGCCTGCGAAGTCCAAGGAAAGGGTAAGCGATGCGACTCTCGAAGGTCATGGCGCCGGCTGTGCTTGCAGGTCTTTAGTCTCGTTTCCACTGAGGCGTCTGCGAAATATGCGTGCGCGGTCGCCGAAGTGTTCGAATGCACGGCCATTGCCGGCTGCAAGCGGGTATCGGCGCGGCAAGCCAACCTCCCGCCGATGGTGACGCTCAACGTCAAGGAAACTGTTCTCGGGGCTGTTCGGCGCGACGCACTATTCGCGGCAGCGGACATCCACGAAGACGAAAGGATCCTCATCCTTCACGGCCGGAAGGGCCTGCAGACCTGGACGGCGGTCGTCGACAAGAATACCGGTGAGATGTCGGGTTCGATCACCAATCTGGGCAGGACCTTTGCACAATTCGGTCACTGCACACCCCAGCAGCCTTGAGCGAAGATGCTCGCGCCTAAGCACTAACGTGCCAGGAGCCGGGCAGGGGCGAACACTCCACCCGGCTCTTTGGTCTGCCGGTCAGCCCGGTGCTATTTTTGCCTGCTCTTGGCCTGCGCCATGAAGTGGCGGAGCACGGCGTTGATGCGCGTCTGATAGCCAGCGCCGAGACCCTTGAAGAAGGCAAGCACGTCCTCGTCGAGCCTGATCGAGATCGCTTCCTTGCGCGTCGGTATGACCAGCACGGCGTCCGACCAATCAAAATTTGCAGGATCGGAATCGGCATCGCGCTTAATCGCAGCGTCGATTTCCTCATCGGTCAAGCCACGCAATTGATCGAGGTCAGTTTTGCCCCGCCTTTGATCGGTCGTGGATCGCCTGGTGATACGCCCTTCGCTCATAATGCCTCGCTCGTCGTGCCGAAATAATGCGACATCGTTCATCCCGCACGGTGTGGACGACGGTTATTTCCACGTCTTCCAGCAGCCCAACTGCCATCCACCGCGGTTCCGGACGGCGATTCGAGGGAGCACGAACGTGGGGGCACCGGAAGATTTGTTTTACGTCCTCGAAGTCGAATTATGTTTGTCCCAGTTAGATGCGCGTTTGTCCTCGTCCCACTCGAACTCTGCGAAACCGGCTTGCTCGACGAAAGTAGAATCCTTGGACGCGACTTCGGCACCGCTGCGCTCCGTGTATATACGTCCGTAATTACCGGAAGTAAAGTTCCCTATTTGTTCTTTTAGTGAATAGCGGTAATGAAGGCAAATGAAAGCGCTGCTTTCACTGGCGTAGCCGCGCCGGCAGGCGCCCACTCCTACGATGAAGTTCCCTGATTCCTTCCTCGACGAAATTCGCGCGCGGCTGCCTGTCTCGCAGGTGGTCGGGCGGCGCGTGCCCTTGAAGCGCGCCGGGCGCGAGTGGAAGGGACTCTCGCCCTTCAACAAGGAGAAGACCCCGTCCTTCACGGTCAACGACCAGAAGGGCTTCTATCATTGCTTCTCGTCTGGCAAGCATGGCGACCAGTTCACCTTCGTCATGGAGACGGAGGGCTTGTCCTTCCCGGAAGCCGTCGAGAAGCTCGCCGCTGAAGCCGGGCTTCCGCTTCCCAAACCCGATCCGCAATTCGAGCGTGCCGCAAAAGAACGGCTCGGCCTGCTCGATGCGCTCGAAGCCGCCGCGCGTTTTTTCGAAGACCAGCTCATGGCGCGTGAGGGACGCGAAGCGCTTGGCTACGCGGAGCATCGCGGGCTTACGCGCGACACGCTGAAGGAATTCCGCATCGGCCATGCGCCGCAATCGCGCGATGCGCTAAAGGCTGCATTTCTGAAAAAGGGCTTTACCGAGAGCCAGCTTATCGAGACGGGGCTTCTCATCAAGCCAGACGACGGCCGCGAGCCCTATGACCGGTTCCGCAACCGGCTCACCATCCCGATCCTCGATGCCAAGTCGCGTGTCATCGCCTTCGGCGCCCGCGCGCTCGATCCCGCCGCCGAGCCGAAATATCTGAACTCGCCCGAGACGCGTCTCTTCGATAAGGGCTCGATCGTTTTCAACTTTGCCCGCGCCCGTCAGGCTGCTTTCGAGAAAGGCGCGCTGATCGTGGTCGAGGGCTATATGGACGTGATCGCGCTGCATCAGGCGGGCGTCGCCAACACGGTCGCAACGCTTGGCACGGCCTTCACCGAACGGCAGATGGAGCTGCTCTGGCAGCTCGCGCCAGAGCCCATCATCTGCTTCGATGGCGATAAGGCGGGCGAAGCGGCTGCCGCGCGCGCCATCGACCGCATGCTGCCTGTCCTGCGTGAAGGCCATTCGTTCCGTTTCGCCTTCCTGCCGCAAGGCTCTGACCCAGACGATCTCGTGCGCAGCGGGGGACCGCCCGCGCTTGCCGAGTGCCTCGCCGCCTCGCATCCGCTCATCGACGTGCTCTGGCGGCGGGAGCGGTCGGCGCACGTGCTCGACACGCCGGAGCGGCGCGCGGCGTTCGAGGCGCGGCTCGAAACGTTGCTCACGCAGATCGGCAATGCGCGGGTGCGCGACCATTATCGCCGCGACATCAAGAACCGGATGTTCGCGCTCTGGCGTGAGCGGCCGGCGCGCAAGGGGTCAGCGGCGCGGGCTGCACCCCAGGCGACAGCAAGCGGCAGCGCGCCGCCGCTTCCCTCGGCCTACGGTTTCGCGACCGTCATCACGCTCGCGCTCATCAATCACCCCTGGCTGCTCGATCGCTTCGCCGAGGAGGTCGCGACGCTTGAGATCAGGGACAGGCGCCTTGCAGCTTTGCTCGGCCTCGTCACAAGCGCGCTGCTCGAGGAGCACGGCATCGGCCGGGAGCGCCTGGTCGAGCTGATCGAGGCAAGCCCGCATGCCAAGCTCTTTGCCAAGCTTGCCAGCGAGAGCGTTTTCGCGCGCGTGCACTTTGTGCAGCCGTCAGCGCCACGGGAAGAGGTCGAAGAGCAATTCGCCGATCTCATTTTCCGTTTCCGCGCGCTTCCGGCCCTCTCGAGGGAGCTCGCGGAGGGTGCCGATCAGCTTTCGGACCTGTCTGAAGCCGAGTTCGAGCGCTTCGCCCAGCTGCAGCGGCAGGTGGCGAGCGCCGTAAGCCGGGATGTGGCGGAGGATTCCGGAGACCAGGTCTTCAACGACCGGTTCGCCAAGAAGATCGCTGAAGTGATGCGCGAGAAGGGCGCCTGGAAGCCTGGGCGCCGGCCCGAGAAGTATCGCTAGGCGCGGGCCGCCGGTGCCGGCGCCCGCTGCAAGGCCAAACCGGCGCCCAATCGCGAGAAAATCCTTGGCCGGATGGGGTTCACGGACTTGACAGGGGGAGGCGCCCTCGCCAAGTCATCCTCAAGTGGCATGCACCGCCAGGCGCCCCTGATTCGGGCCTGACGCGGGCGATGAACCGCCAAGTGCCGGGGCTGGAACCGTACCCAACAAGATAGATGACCCCTCTGCGGGGGCAGATCGGACAAGTAACGGCGCAGGTTAGTCTCTAGTCTAGCGCCTTGCGAGAGCTATATTTTAGTCCATCCAAGTTCCTGCCAGTATTGCGGGATCTGGCGACTTGGGTCGGCCGCAGTCATGCTTAATTGACGATTAAGGGAGAAGAAGGTTAATCGCTTGGGCAAGGCCCCTAAGGGTAGGGCACTGGCCCACGCGATTGCCGCAAATGACCCGCACCATGGCGGAAGGCGCGTTCCAAGCGTTCCCCCCGCAGAGCCAAGACGTGTTTCGGAGTGAGATGGATGGCCACGAAGACCGCTGAAACCGAGGACCAAGGCGAGACGCAGACGGAGACGCCGGACGGGCCCGTGCTGGACATGTCCGACGCCGCCGTCAAGAAGCTGATCAAGACCGCCAAGGCGCGCGGCTTCGTGACTTATGACGAGCTAAACGAGGTGCTCCCCTCCGAGGAGGTGTCCTCCGAGCAGATCGAGGATACGATGTCCATGCTATCTGACATGGGCATCAACGTGGTCGACACCGACGAGGCCGAGGAGCCGGGCGCCGAGCAGGCCGATGGCGCCGAGCCACGCGCCGTGATCGCGCCGACGCCCGTTGCCAAGGTCGAGACCGCCAAGGAACCGACCGAGCGTACCGACGACCCCGTACGCATGTATCTGCGCGAGATGGGCTCGGTCGAGCTTCTTTCCCGCGAGGGCGAGATCGCCATTGCGAAGCGCATCGAGGCCGGCCGCGAGGCCATGATCGCAGGGCTTTGCGAGAGCCCGCTCACCTTCCAGGCCATCATCATCTGGCGCGACGAGCTGAACGAGGGGAAGATCCTGCTCCGCGACATCATCGACCTCGAAGCCACCTATCAGGGCCCCGACGCCAAGCAGGTCCCCTCGCAGCCTCTGCCCGAAGGGCTGAACGGCGGCGGCGAGGCTAATGGTCAAGCGGCCCCGCAAGCCGGCCCCCAGGCGCAACCCGCGCGCAAGGGCGAAGAGGAGGAGGCCGAGCCCGAGCCAGAGGAATTCGAGGACGACGAAGACGATCTCGAGAACTCGCTTTCGCTCGCCGCCATGGAGGCCGAGCTCAAGCCGCAAGTGCTCGAGACCTTCGACCTCGTCGCCACCAACTACAAGAAGCTCCGCAAGCTGCAGGACCAGGTCGTCGAGCGCGCGCTCAAGAACGACTCGCTCTCCACCGGGCAAGAGAAGCGCTACAAGGTTCTCAAGGACGAGATCGTCGCCGAGATCAAGTCGCTCTCGCTCAACCAGAACCGCATCGAGAGCCTGGTCGAGACGCTCTACGACATCAACAAGCGTCTGCTCGGCTTCGAAGGCCGGCTGCTCCGCCTCGCCGAGGGCTACGGCGTCAAGCGCGACGACTTCCTCGACGAGTATCAGGGCAACGAGCTCGACCCGAACTGGCTCCGCCGCGTCGGCCGCCTGAAGAAGCGCGGCTGGGCCGATTTCATCCATGACGAGCGCGGGCTCGTGAAGGAGCTGCGCTCCGAGATCCACCGGCTCGCCGCCGAGACCGGCCTCGAAATTTCCGAGTTCCGCCGCATCGTGCATATCGTGCAGAAGGGCGAGCGCGAGGCGCGCCAGGCGAAGAAGGAGATGGTCGAGGCCAATCTGCGCCTCGTGATTTCCATCGCCAAGAAATACACGAACCGCGGCCTGCAGTTCCTTGATTTGATTCAGGAAGGCAATATCGGCCTGATGAAGGCCGTAGATAAGTTCGAATATCGCCGCGGCTACAAATTCTCGACCTATGCGACGTGGTGGATCCGGCAGGCGATCACCCGCTCGATCGCCGACCAGGCGCGCACCATCCGCATCCCCGTGCACATGATCGAGACCATCAACAAGATCGTGCGGACGAGCCGGCAGATGCTGCACGAGATCGGCCGCGAGCCGACGCCGGAGGAGCTTTCAGAGAAGCTCGCCATGCCGCTTGAGAAGGTGCGGAAGGTGCTCAAGATCGCCAAGGAGCCGATCAGCCTCGAGACGCCGATCGGCGACGAGGAGGATTCCTATCTCGGCGATTTCATCGAGGACAAGAACGCGGTGCTGCCGATCGATGCGGCGATCCAGTCGAATCTGCGCGAGACCACGACGCGCGTGCTCGCCTCCCTCACGCCGCGCGAGGAGCGCGTGCTCCGCATGCGCTTCGGCATCGGCATGAACACCGACCACACGCTGGAAGAAGTCGGCCAGCAATTCTCGGTGACCCGCGAGCGCATCCGCCAGATCGAAGCGAAGGCGCTCAGAAAACTCAAACATCCTTCGCGATCCAGAAAACTAAGAAGCTTCCTGGACAACTAACCTTTAGCCCACGGACTTTGATCCGGGGGTTCGACGGCCGCTCGGTGCGTGCGCGGACCAATGTGCGCACGCAGCCCGAGAAGCTCTCCGCGGCGCTCCGCCGGGAAGCGGCCAAACGGCAAGACGCCGCCTAGCCGCGTTCTGGTCACCGTCGTGGGAAGGCCGGTTCCCCCACTTTGCCCGCGCCCGCCCAAGCAGCGCGGCCCGCGCGCGGCCGCTTGCTGCATTGCAACATGGCGCGGCTTGGCTTATATCGGCGAAAGAACAAGGGTTGGGACTGAAGGACGGGCGCCAGTGCTGCTCATCATGCTCAAGGCGAAGCTTCACCGCGCGACGGTGACCGGCGCCGATATCGATTACGAAGGCTCGATCGCCATCGACCGCGACCTGCTCGATGCCTCGGGCATCCTGCCGCACGAGCAGGTCGACGTGCTCAACATCAATACCGGCGGCCGCTTCACCACCTACGCCATCGAGGCGCCGCGCGGCTCGGGTGCGATCGCGGTGAACGGCGCGGCCGCCCGCCTCGTGCAGACCGGCGACAAGGTCATCATCGTGTCTTACTGCCAGGTGCCGGCGGAAGAAGCACGCAACTACCACCCGACCGTTGTCGTGTTGGGCGAGGGCAACGCCATCGAGCGCCTCGCCTAATCACCCGTAGCGAGCTACTCATAGCGCAGCGCGTCGATCGGGTTCATTAGCGAGGCGCGGCGCGCCGGGTAATAGCCGAAGAACACGCCCACCAATCCCGCCGAGGCAAGCGCGATCAGCACGAGCGCGGGCGAGAGCGCTATCGGCCAAGCGCCCCAAATGGACATGGCGAGCGCCGCACCTCCGCCGATCGCCAATCCGATCAGCCCGCCGGTCACGCACAAGGTCACCGCCTCGATCAGGAACTGATTGAGGATGTCGCGGCGTCGCGCGCCGACCGCCATGCGGAGCCCGATCTCCTTGGTGCGCTCGGTCACGGATACCAGCATGATGTTCATGATGCCGATGCCGCCGACGATCAGCGAGATGATCGCTGTGGCACCGAGCAGGAGGCTTAGGATGCTCTGCGTCTCGGTGCGGGTGCGGATGAAGTCAGCCATGTCGCGTACGCGGAAGTCGTCCGGCGCTCCGCTGCGCACGCGCCGCCGCTCGCGGAGCAGCGTCTCGATCTCGGCCTGCGCGTCGGCCATCTCCTCGGCCGAGGCCACCTCGACCATGATCGTGCGGAGATTATCGGGCACGGTTTGCTCGGCGCCGAATAGGCGGCGCCGCGCGGTCGAGATCGGCACGAGCGCCGTGTCGTCCTGGTCGCTTCCCCAGCCCGACTGGCCCTTGATGGTGAGGAGCCCGACCACCGTGAACGGTACGTTCTTGATGCGAAGCTGCTCGCCGAGCACGGGGGCCGCGCCGTATAGCTCGCGCGCGACCGTTGCGCCGAGGATCACCACCTTGGCGGCTGAGCGCATCTCGGCCTCGGTGAAGTTGCGGCCCTCCGCGAGCGCCCAATCGCGCACTTCGAGAAAGTCCTCGTTCACGCCGTCGATGGACGTCGTCCAGTTGGCGGCGCCCGCCACTACCGGCGCCTGGCCTGAGATCACGCCTGCGACTGCCGCGACGCCCGGCACCTTGGCGCGGATCAGCTGAAGGTCGCCTTCGGAAAGCGCCGTCGCCGTGCCTTCGCCAGCGCGCCGGCCGCCGGAGGTGAACGATCCCGGCGAGATGATGAGCAGGTTGGTGCCGAGCGCCCTGATCCGCTCTTCGATCGCCTGGGAGGCGCCGCTCGCCACCGACACCATGACGATCACCGAGGCGACGCCGATGATCACGCCGAGCATGGCGAGGAAGCTGCGCAGCGTGTTCGTTTTCAGCGCGCCGATGGCGACGCGGAACGAATCGAACGGGTTCATGCCGCGCTATCCTCGACGATCTGCCCGTCATGGAAAGTGATCCGCCGCTTGGCGCGCCGCGCGATATCCGGCTCATGCGTGACGATGATCACGGTGATCCCGGTCTCGTTCAGCTCTTCGAACAGGCCGATGATCTCCTCCGTTGTGCGGCTGTCGAGCGCGCCGGTCGGCTCGTCGGCGAGAAGGATATGCGGGTCGTTGACGAGCGCGCGGGCGATCGCCACGCGCTGCTGCTGTCCGCCGGAAAGCTCGGAAGGTTGGTGCCGTGCGCGGTCGGCAAGCCCGACGCGCTCAAGAGACGCCCGCGCCTTCTCGCGCGCATGTGCGTGCCCTTTATGCGAATAGAGAAGGGGGAGGGCGACATTGTCGAGCGCGCTCGTGCGTGCCAGCAGATTGAAGGTTTGGAACACGAAGCCGACCGTCTCGTTGCGATATTGCGCGAGCCGGTCGGAGCGGAGCTTGCGGAGCTCGCGGCCCTCGACCTTGAGCGAGCCGCTGGTCGGCCGGTCGAGTGCGCCGACCAAGTTCATAAAGGTCGACTTGCCGGAGCCGGAAGGTCCCGTCACGGCGAGATAGTCGCCGCGCTCCACGTCGACGCTGATGCCCTGCAACGCGCCGATCGTGCTGCCGCCGAGTCTGTAGGTCTTGACCAGATCGCGGGCGGCGATCTGCGGGCCCGGCGCAGCCCGCGCGCTCATTGCGCGATCTCGCGCACGCGCAGCACGACATTGGCGCCTTCGGGCAAGCCGTCGCGGATCTCGGTGAGGGTGCCGTCGCTCAATCCGAGCCGCACCTCGTGTGGCCAGAGGGCGCCGTTTTCATAGGTCCAGAGCGTGCCGCGGCGCGGGCCCGCCGGCCTTTGCCGCTGGATTTCCTCGTAGCGCTTGTATTTTTCCGGCGACAGCACCGAGCGCAGCACCTTGGCGATGCGGAGCCGCGCCTGCTCGCGCATGTCTTCTTGCGCGGTGGCCGTGCCCGTAGCCGCGGCGGCGCTGCGGATCGCGGCAAACTCGATTTCGAGGCCGGCATTGATTCTGGCGAGCTCGTCCTCGCCGAGCTCGAGCTCGTCCTTCAACCGTGAAAGCAGCCGCGCCCGCCGGTCGGTTGCGAGCGGGTTGACCCCCGCGGTCGACCAGGTGTCGCGCACGAGCGAGGCCTGCACCAACCCGCGGGGCTGATAGCGCAGCGCCTCGGTCGGTACGACCACGACCTGCTTGTTCTCGCCGGTGACGATCTGGACATTTGCCGTCATGCCGGGAAGCAGCCGGCCGAGCGTGTTGTCGGCGGCAATCACCACCGTATAGGTCACGACGTTGGTGAGCGTGATTGGCGCGAGCCGCACCTGCTCGACCTTGCCCTTGAAGGTCACGTCCGGATAGGCATCCACGGTGAAGCTTACGTCGTTGTCGCGCGCCACCTGGCCGATATCGGCCTCGTCCACCTGCGCGTCGATCTGCACGCGGGCGAGATCCTGGGCGATGGTGAAGAGCTTCGGCGCCGTCATGCTTGCGGCCACGGTCTGCCCCGCCTCGACGGTGCGCTCGATCACCACGCCGTCGATCGGCGATCGGATATAGGTGCGTTCTAGGTCGATGCGCGCGCTGTCGAGCGTGGCCTGACGCTGCTCGAGCGTGGCGCGCGCATTTTCGAGCTGGGCCTTGGCCATGCCGAGATCGGCGGCGGCGCTCTCCTTAGCTGCTGTCGCGGTGTCGAGCGCGGCCTGCGCGCCCACGCCCTTGCGCACGAGCTCAGCGGCGCGCGAATAATCGAGCTCGGCTTTATGCAGATTGGCCTCCGCCCGCTGCACGGTTGCTTCCTGCAGCGCGACATTGGCCTTGGCGATGGCAAGCCCCGCTTCCTCCTCGCGCACCCGCGCCTCGAAGGTCGAGGGCTCGATGCGGGCAAGCACCTGGCTCGCCTTCACCTCGGAGGAGAAGTCGGCGTTGAGTTCGCCGATATTGCCCGAGAGCTGCGAGCCGATCTCGACGGTGCCGAGCGCGCGCACAGTGCCGGAGGTCGCGACCACGCGACGCACGTCACCGCGCGTGGCGACGGCGGTCTGCACGTCAATCTTCGGTGCGGCGCGGTGGAGCCAGAAGTAATAATAGGCCGCGCCGCCCGCGAGCAGCGCGACAAGCAATATCGGAAACCAGCGTTTTCCCATGAGTCCGCCGTTTTCCCCGGCGCTCCGCTCTTAGCATGAAGGGCTTTCGCTCTAACGTTACAAAACGGCAAGGATGTGAAGCGGGTGCGCGTTGACTGACCGCGATTGTCATTGCCCGGCCGGACCGGGCAATCCAGTAATCCGGGGCATATCAGGACCGCGATGGTCGGCGCTTACTGGATTCCCGCTTTCCTGCCTTCGCCGAAGCGAAGCCGCTTCGGCTTCGCGCAGGCAGGCGCGGGAATGACACATGCCGGGGGAGCGGCCTCCCGACCCTATTGCAGCTCCCAGGTCACGCGGATGCGTGTCTCGACCGTGGCGGTCCCGCCTTCGATCGGCACGTCCTTTGACATCTCCATGCGAGCCGCGTTGGGCCGCCCATAGGGGATGGGACCGGAGTCATCCTCGCTGATAGAGAGGATCGGTCCGAGCGTGACGCCGGCGGCCTCGGCATAGACCTTGGCGGTGGCGATCGCGTTTTGCACGGCGCGCTTGCGCGCCTCGTCGCGCAGCTTGTCTGGCTCGGCCACGTCGAAGGCGATGCCATCGATCGTGTTGGCGCCGAGGCTCACCACCTTGTCGAGGATCGCGCCGAGCTTGCCCGTGTCGCGGACCTGGATATGCACCTGGTTGACCACGCGATAGCCGGTGATTCTTGGCGCGGGTCGGGGCTTCCCGTCGGGCGGGAACTGCTCGTAGACCGGCATCACGCTGAAATTCACGGTCTGGATGTCCTTCGCCTCGATGCCTTCGACCTTGAGCGCCTGGACGATCGCGGTCATGGCCTCGGTGTTCTTGTCGAGCGCCTCGCGTGCCGTCGGCGCCTCGCTCGTGACGCCGGTTGTGATGTCGACTTTGTCGGGCGTGGTCTTGACCGCGCCGGTCGCGGATAGCGAAAGCGTCCGCTTCTGCTCGCTGTCGTGGGCGCGGGCGTGTGGCGTCATGGCGGGGAGCGCGGTCGCTGCGAGAAGAAGGAGGATGAGGATGAGGATTGATGTCTTGGGTGAGCGTAGCATGGGGTCTCCGAGATTTGCCGACCGGGGCAGAGGGCGGGTCGCGAAGAATCGCGCGGGCGTACGGCCGGTGCAACTTAACTTGCGGAGAGGTTTGCGGCGCCCTTGCGGCGTTTCGCCGGAGCCGCCAAGTCTGCTATGAGGCGCTTCCGCGAAGCGCCGAGTGGAAAGCGGCGCGTATCGAGGGAAGTGGGGCCCGTAGCTCAACTGGTTAGAGCCGGCGGCTCATAACCGTCTGGTTGGAGGTTCGAGCCCTCCCGGGCCCACCATTTTCAAAATTCGACGTTGATTTCATTTCGCTTTCTGTCCTTTCTCCCGCACCGGATACCCAGGTGCGGGGATAGATGTTCCGCTCGCGTTCAACATGTCGATTGATTGAGCGGCCAAGCGCTTCCTGTTTGCGGTGTGCGTGTAGTGCGCGGCCATCTTCGGGTCAGTCCATCCGAACACGGCCATCAGCTGCGCCTCCGTAGCGCCGTTGTTGGCCATGCGTGTTGCGGCGAGCTTGCGGACGCCATGAGCCGAGCCCGGCACGCCGGCCTTCTTTAGTGAGGCCGCTCCAACAGGATTGCTAGGTCGCTTCCGCCGTTTTTGCCGAGTAGTTTCTGTCGGCGGGAAGGCGTCGTTATCGGGCGCCAAAAGCGTGGCCCGCGTCAGTGGCGCGCGCCGATATACGCACCCGTGCCTGCACCAACCGCGCAGACGGACAAGGGACGCCGGCCGAAGCCGACGCCCCTCCGAACCGGCGGTTAGCTGGTTGTACAGCACACTTGTCCAGCTTGTGATGCTGGATACCTGCAAGAAACCCATTTTCACACCACGTTTGCACCGAAACCGCGCTTGTCCATGCAGCACGTGCCGGGGGAGGCGCCGGCCGGCATATCACGAGCCATTGCCACGAGCTTTGGCAGGAGCTCTTCCGCAGCTTCCAGTACCAGCCACTTGAACCGCTTCCACGGAAACCGATTGCCGGGATCAGTACGCCGGGAGGGGTCGAGCATGGCGTGACTGACGACGTGCTTGAGGTTCGGATACTTGGCCCAGGCATGGCGGACGATTACCGCCGTGGCCTCGACTTGCCAGTCCGAGAAGGTGTCGCTCGACACCTGCGCATTTACGACCTCGATGCCGAGCGAGATGCGGTTGATGTCGTTCTGTCCGCCGTTGATCTTTGGGTGGGAAACAGATTTGCGGACATGGTATGCGGCCCGGCTCTCGTAGCAAGTGGCCCAAACGAAGTGACCATGTTGAGGCTCGTTCTCGTCGGGAACCAGCCAGTGAAAACTGGCGACACCATTGAAGATCACCGAGGCGGCTCCGGCCGAGCTGGATCCGGCCGTCGCATGGATGACCACGGTGTTGACGGCCTTGATCGGATCGCGACCGCGTGACTTGGAAGTTCGCAGCGCCGCGGCTCTGATGTCCGGAAACCACTCCTCTTTGAGCTTGACGTAATCCGGACGCCCGCTGTCAGGCAGGTCAAAATGATAGGTCTTGGGATCAGCCATTTTTGCCTCCTCGTCGAACTCGGCCGCCAGCCTTGGTCGAACCGCAGAACCTCTATGCGCGAGACGAAGCTCACAGTGAGGCCGCAACTCTAAGGCGCGACGTTGCGTCCAAGCCACAGCATTCCTCAAGGGGTTGGCTAGAATGCTTCCTGCCCTCGGGCAATGGACTTGGTCTTGGCTTTATCTTGTCCTCGCGCACAACACGTGATGCCGGATTGCCGATGAAGAGACAATTCTTAGCTCTTGCAGGCGGCGCCGCGGTGCTTGCTTTTGTGACGCCTAGCGCTGCCGGGGGCCTCCTGCACTCACCTCCAGAGCCGCAATGGGCTGGCTTCTATGCCGGCGGGCAGCTAGGCGGCGCCTGGAGCGACGCCAGCTGGGATTACAAAAATTCCAACTGGTTCAACACCCTCGGGCCGGAAGTGGTGATCAGCAATTTCGGAATTGATGCAGGTGGATTTTTGGGCGGCGGTCAGACCGGGTTTAACTTTCAGTCTGGCGCTTGGATATTCGGTGTCGAAGGATCAGTGGCAGGCACCGACCTAGATAGTCGCATCAGGAGTCCGTTCTTTCCGGAGGCCGACAGCTACCGCGCAGATGTCGGGTTGCTTGCCACGGTGACGGGTCGCGTCGGGTATGCTCGGGGACGATGGCTCGCTTACGGCAAAGGGGGATGGGCCGGGGCGGACGTAGAGCTCGACTTGTTCGACCAAGTTACGCCGGTGAGAGCAAAATCCAGCACCTGGGCCGATGGCTACACGCTGGGCGGAGGTGCCGAATATGCTTTGCGCAACGGGTTTTCCTTCGGCGTTGATTACGCCTATGTCGACCTCGATACCGATCGCTTTACAGTGCGTTGCGCCACCTGCCCCTCTGGTGTCGGCGGTGGAGTTCCCGTCGTGGACGGCGGCATCGAAATCCAATCCGTGACCGCTCGGATTAATTATCGGTTCGGGAACTAGTTGCGCGCGCTGGCCTCGGTCGCGACCGCGACCTTCGCCTTGTCGTAATTGTTCCAGACCTCGACGGCGATGAAGCCGACCAGAAGGGCAAAAAGGATGCCGAGTGGCGGTAGCATCCCGGGCGAGACCGACTTGAAGGTCCGCGCGCGTTCGTTCACCGCCAGCCGGGTCACGACCCAATACACGACTGCGGCAAGGAGATACGTGGCCGCGAAGACGACGACGGCCATCCACAGCACGGGAAGATTGAGCAACCAGTCGCTCATTTTATCGGCTTCACATGATGCCGGCCGGTTGAAGATCCTTACGCGCTTTTCATGCGCAGCGCTTTGGCGATGTCGGCGAGCGTGGCCTTCTCGGCATCGCTGACTTGCGCACCCCCGAAGCCGAGGAACGCACCCTCGGTCGAAGCCTCCGCCACTATCTGACTGACGGCGCACAGCCAAGTTTTGAAGGCCGCCGCGTCGGCAGGTGCTTTTGCATCGAGAATCGCAGAGGCCTCATGCAAATTGGCGAGCGAGCGCTCGACGCACTGAGCCGGTTCCGCATCGGCAAAGCAGTTCCGGAGGGCGCTTTGCAGGGCGGAGCGTCCATCCGTCGTATTGATGTCCGTGATAACAGCCTTGATGAGCGCGTTGGCGCTGGCGTCGCGCCTCGCCGTGCCGATTTCCGCGCTGCCCGCCGCCGCTTCCTTCAGCGCGCCCCACAGTCCGCTGGGATCCGCCATCGACACGGCAATTCCCACCAGCATGGGGCTCTGCAAGATCTTGTTCCACTCTTCCGGTGTGAAGTCCTGCTTGTTCGCCATGTCACCCCCTCGGGAACCTTGCCCCAAGAGCGGTGCCGGCGAAGGGGGCGAGAGATATCACAGCGGAGGGGAGGAATGCCTGTTCGCGCGTCGCTTGCGCGTAATGGCGGCGAAGATGACGGCAAGCAGGGAAAACAAGGCCCAGCTCCGCGACCGGAGGCGCGAGAAAATTGACGGTGTACCGGGGGTCTCGCTCAAATCGCCAACTCCGACGGGACAAGAGGGGATGACGTGAAGTGCAAGTGCAATCTAGCCCAATCTCGGGAGAAACGATAGCGCCGAGTCAGCCTACAGGCCAACTCGCGATGGAAAAGCAGAACCGCAGTCAACTGGAACGCAGGACTCTGGCGATGGCACGAAGCAGATAACGCTCCGAAGGGGTGCGGGAGTTACAGGAATTCCTTTTGAGCGTCAAAGGGGCATTACGCCCGCACCTTGCGCTAACGTATTGTTTGGGCGTGCCTATGCACAACTCCCGGGCCCACCAATTACAATATAAACCGTTGATTTAATGGATTTTTTCCTCCTTTCGCCCGCACCGGGCCCCTCGGGTGCACGCGATAACTTCGCGTCGTTTCTACGAGCGGGAAGGCGACTTGTCGGGGGCCTCTTGAAAGAACAGTCCGCTTCTGACCCAGAGCGGACATTCCGAAAGTCGCCCGGCGAAGGAATAACGCTTCGCTTCCGACAAATTCCCAAGTTGGAACATATCCTGCTTTTTTCAGTTTTCTGCGCTTCTAGGAGGAAATCGTATGGCTGCGCCACGGGCTTACTGGAAGGGCTACCTCAAGCTGTCGCTCGTCACGTGTCCGATCGCGATGTACCCGGCTTCTAGTCAATCTTTAAAAACACGCTTCCATCAGATCAATCGGAAAACTGGAAATCGACTTCGTCAGCAGATGGTCGATGAAATGAAGGGTCGTGTGGTCAAAGGAGACAACAAAGGCCGCGGTTACGAACTCAAACGTGGGAGCTATGTTGAGATTGGGCCGGACGAACTTGAGGCGGTTGAAGTCGAGAGCACACGGGCGATCGACATCGATAAGTTCGTGCCCGAGGATGAGATCGACAAGCGCTATTACGAGCGCCCGTACTACATCGTTCCGGACGACAAAAGCGGTGAGGAAGCCTTTGCGGTCATCCGCGATGCGATGAAGGACAAACGCAGAGTGGCACTTGCTAGGATTGTTTTTGCAAACCGCGAGCACATTCTTTCGACCGAACCTTGGGGCAAGGGGATGCTCGACACCACCCTTCGCTACGATTACGAGGCCCGTGACGAGAAGAAGTTCTTCAAGAGCATAACGAGCTTGCATCTGAAGAAGGACATGGTGGAGTTGGCCGGTCACATACTCGATCGCAAGGCCGGTCACTTCGATCCAGAAGACTTCAAAGACGAATACGAGTTGGGCTTACGCAAACTCGTAAGGCGGAAGGCTGCCGGCCACACCGTTGAAGCGCCCGAAGAAGAGCCTGTACCCACCAACGTGATCAATCTCATGGATGCACTTCGCGACATTATGAAACGCAAAAAGGCATCAAACTCGGCTCGATTGACCAATCGAAAAAAATCGGTGAGCAGCACCGCTCAGCGAAAGACGGCTAGGCGGAAGGCCGGTTAGCATCGAGGTTCGGCAAATAATGATGCAGAAGGAAGCGAAAGGACAAGTAATGGCCAAGAACACGATTTGCCTATGGTACGAAAAGGACGCCGAGGCTGCTGCCCGCTTCTACGCCGAAACCTTTCCCGGCAGCGCCGTGGGTGCCGTCCATCGTGCACCGAGTGACTACCCGTCAGGCAAGGAGGGCGACGTGCTGACGGTCGATTTCACGGTCGCCGGCGTCCCCTGTATCGGCCTCAACGGCGGGCCCACGTTCAAGCATAACGAAGCCTTCTCGTTCCAGATCGCCACTGACGATCAACAAGAAACTGACCGCTACTGGAACGCCATCATCGGCAATGGCGGCCAGGAGAGCCAGTGCGGCTGGTGCAAAGACAAATGGGGCGTCTCCTGGCAAATCACGCCGCGCGTCCTGACCGAGGCGCTGGCTGCAGGCGGCGATGAGGCAAAGCGCGCGTTTGATGCGATGATGGGCATGAAGAAGATCGATGTGGCCGCGATCGAGGCGGCACGGCGCGGCTGACTTTTCCACCACAAGCGGACCAGGAAAAAGAATGGGTTCGATTTGCAAGAAGATTTTGACCAAAGCGGCAATCGAAGATGTTTGGTCTGCCATCAGGGATATCGGTGCTCTGCACACCCGACTGGTACCTGGATTCGTAACCGATACGCGCGTTGAGCCTGGGGCGCGGATTGTCACATTTGGCAACGGTGTGGTGTTGCGAGAACCGATCATCACTGTGGACGACAAAGCCCGGCGAGTTGTCTGGTCTGCAGAAGGTGGACCTTTCACACACTACAACGCATCACTCCAAGCCTTCGCCGAGAACGGCGCTACGCGCGTGGTGTGGATTGCTGACTTCCTGCCTGAAGAGGTTGCCAGCAATCAGCAAGCAGCAATGGATGCAGCCCTCCAAGTAATGAAGACAACTCTGGATCGACTTGCCGAAAATCAGGGAGACCCAGTCTGACGTCCGCTGTTGAGGGGCGGCCCACGGCTAACGGCTGCATTCCAAGGGGTAACCGACCGCCGCAGTGCCCGCCCTTATGGTTTGACCGGCGGCCCGATCTGGCCGTGGCGCTGCAATTCACGGAACACAGTCCAGCAGAACGCGGCCCACGCGGCACCAATGCACCAGCCGGCGAGCACATCGGTCGGGTAATGGACGCCGAGATAGATGCGGCTGATTCCAACGGCGAGGGTGAGCGAGATCGCCAGACCAAGGAAATACACCTTGAAGCGGATTGAGCTGTGGAGGCTGGCCAGAAGAGCGCCGAGGGTTAGATATGTGATCGCCGAAAGGGTCGCATGTCCGCTCGGGAAGCCTGAGGTGAAGACGCGCACGGCGTGAGGCACAAGATCCGGACGCGGCCGCTCGAAAGTGAGCTTCAGCAAATTGCTAAGCAGAACGCCACTGACGACTGCTCCTAACAACCAAAGTGCAGCCGTGCGCTGTCCCGCCATAAAAAGATAGACCACTACCGCGCAGGTTACGATGCTCAGAACGGCATAACTGCCTAGGGCAGTCACGTCGCGGGCCGCTTCTTCCATCCAAGGCGGACCGATCGGATCGCCAATGTCGCCGGCGTTGCGAAAAAACAGAAGGATGGTCTGATCGAACTTTGTGGCGTCGCCCTCCAGCGCCTCTTCGGCAATGTGACCGAACGCAAGCACGAGACCCGCGATCGCAAAAATCGCCACCAGAGTCCATATTTCCGGTCGATAGAAGCGCATCGTCAATCCTTACACCGGGGCCCTGCCGGAAATGCAACACGAGGATCGGAGCAACACCTATTGTTGCGCTCTCTCTATCCCGCATTTGAGGTTCCGCATGGACAAATCCAAGCTTCGGGTGCTCGTCGTGGTCGACGCGAACGGGCCGAGCGCGGCGGAAGCGAGAATCGGAATCTTTTTTCACGCTTGGCGCGGTGAAGCGCGAGGCGCGGCGAAAGGGCAGGCCTAGCGCTTCTGCGCCGCGAGCCAGACGGCGAGGTCCTCGAGAATCGCCCCGAAATGGATTTCGGAAATCTCCAAGGCCGCGGCGAGGTCCTTGAGCTTCTTGCGCTCCTCGCCGGCGATGCGGTCGTCGGCGAGCAGGACGAGATAGGCGGCGCGCACGATCTCCTCCTTCGTCTCAACGCCGAGCGTCCTGGAAACCGCTGCGAATTCCTTGAACAGGTCGCCCGCTTCGTTGGCCGAGGCAACGCGCTCCACCTCGACCGCCTCGATCGCGCTGCCCGACTGGTCCTGATAGACCTGACAGATCAGGCCGATCTCCCGGTCGTCGAGCTCGCGGTCGGCTCCAGCCACGGCCACCATGGCCTTGAGGATCCACTGCGCTCCGTCTCTGTTTTGGGCCACGTGAAGCTCCTTTCCCGCCCGCTCGCGCCGCCCGTCCCGCGAGCCGGCGGCGATTTGCGGTCAACGGACGCGTGCCGTCAAGGGCGGCTCGCCGCCGACACGGTAAGGTCGGGGAGCGCGATGTAGTTGGCGAGAAGCTCCGAGCCGACGCGGTTGAGATGTCCCGGGTTGCGGTAGAGAAACACCCCGTCCATCACCGTGTAGCATTGCGCGGCGTCGCAAAGGAGGTCGCTCCCGAGCACGGCGCTTGCGCCCGGAACGCGCGAAGCAACCGCACTGATTGCCGCATTCGCCGGACCGAGGACCTCGCGCACAGGTTGCGCGGGGATTCCGCAGGCGCGGGTCTCGGCGCTAGCGCCCTTGCGCTTCGCGTCGATGGCGCAGGCGACGGGCCACGCGCCCGATTGCTTGAGATGCGGCACCTGGCCGAGGATGAGCACTTTCACGCCGCGCTTGGTCAGGTAGTCCACCGTGGTTTGCAGCAGTGCCTCAAGCGTTTGCGGCGAAGGGTCCGGCGCGCCGGACGCCTTCCCGCTGGCAAGATCCAGTCCGTTATGTCCGAGCCCCACGCCGTAGCCTGACCAGTTCGCCGACAGGATGGCGAGCTTGAGCCCCGGATTCGCGTCGAGAAAGGCGATGATGCCTTCCTGATATTCGCGGCACGTCTTCTCCCGCCATGGCTCAGAATTGATGCGCCACACGCCGAACAGCGGCGCGCACGTGCTCTGCGTGACCTGGCGGCCGGAGAAGCCTTTCGCCTCGGCAAGCCGCGACAACATCGGCACGAAATGATCGGCATTCGAATCGCCGAAGATCGCCATGTCGTAGGACTGGCCGGCGCTATTGCCGCGGCCGAACGCGCAGAACGGATCCTCGCGGAAGATGCCTTCGACCCCATCGCATTTGCCGCGCCGCGGATTGGTGGAGGCGATCTGGTCGTAGACGGTGCGCGAGATGCCGTCGAGCCGCCACGCCCACCCGTCGCCGGCCTTGATCGAGGCGCCGACGGCCGCGATCACGACAAGCAGGCAGGTGGCTGAGACGAGAGCCTTGCGCGTGGAGAACATGGCCTGGCCGTACCGGCCTCTGAGCGGGACCTCGACATAACGCCAGGAAAGCCAGGCAAGCACGAAGCTCGCGGCAAGCATCAGCGCGATCATCGTCACGGAAGAGGAGGGCGCTTGCAGCCGCGCGAAACTGAAGATCGGCCAGTGCCAGAGATAGAGCGAGTAGGAGATCAGCCCGACAAAGACGAGCGGCGTTGACGCGAGCAGGCGTCCGGCCCAGGGCTGGTTGCCGCTGCACGCGGCGATGATCGCCGCGGCACTCAAGGTCGCGAGTGTTGTCGCCACCCCCGGATAAGGCGTCGTCTCGGAAAAGAGGAAAATGCTCGCGCCGATCCCCGTAAGACCGAGCACGGCCAAGAGCTCGGAGGTCCGCGGCGAGAAGTTGAGCCCGTCGACGCTGAGCGCGAGCAGCGCACCGAGCAGCAATCCCCAGGCGCGCGTATGGGGCATGAAGAACGCGTAGGTCGGCTCGGTCCAGGAATAGAGGAGGAACGCCGCAAGCGAGGCGGCGACGGCCACGGCAAGAATGATGAAGGCAGTCCGGCGCGGCACGCGCGTCAGGAGGAGGAGGAGCACGAGCGGCCAGATCAGGTAGAACTGTTCCTCGATCGCGAGCGACCAGGTGTGCAGTAGCGGCTGCTCCTGCGCGGACAGAGCGAAATAGTCGGTGGTCCGGTAGAAATGGATGTTCGCGCCGAACAGCGACGCCGAGGTGATGCTGCGCCCGAACTCGCGCATCTGCTCGGGCGACAGAATGAAGAACGCGGCGATGAAGGAGGCGAGCATGACGAGCGCCAGCGCCGGCACAATGCGCCGCGCGCGCCGCGCCAGGAAATTCGGCAAAGAGAACGCGTTCCGGGCGATCTCCTTGTGCAGCAGCGAGGTAATCAAAAAGCCCGAGATGACGAAGAAGATATCGACGCCGACAAAGCCGCCAGGGACTTGCGAGGGCGCCGCGTGGAAGGCGATGACGGAGAGGACGGCGATGGCGCGCAGACCATCGACATGTGGCAGATAAGAGAGGCGCCTCTCGTCCTGCGCGGCCTGTCCCGTGGGGTATTCCAATGCTGTTCCAGTCGCGCGGCTCTCGGGAACTTCCTAGCCGCCCCTCGAGTTGAGTTTAGACCGTTCCCTTAAACTGTCACCCGTTTCCGCGAAGCCGTTCCGGGCTCAAACCGGCAGCTCCGTGGAATAGCCGAAATAGTCGAAATCGATCGCGTACTTGTAGCGCACCTTTTGGGCGATTTCCGGCGTGTAGTAGGACGCAAGCTTGGAGCCGGCATTGGACTGGTTCTTATGCACGCTGCGGATCTCGGCCTCTTTCTTGCCGTAGCGCGACATGATGGCGGCGAGCTCCTCTTCGAGGTTCTCGAAACGCAAAAAGTGGTCGTACTTGATCACGTCGCAGAAGATGTTGTGATACTGCACGCGCCAATGTGGGTTCATCTCTTCCACGGCCTGATCGCAAACGAGATCGACGAACTCGCCGAACGCCGGCTTCTCGCTCGTGCCGATTACCTTGCGGTAGTTCTCGGCCTTGGCGCCGAGATAGAACGACAGCAGCCGCGAATAAGGATTACGCACCACGGCGAACTTGAAGGGAATGTCGTTTATGCTCTTGATGCGGGTGAGCTTGAGGTCGCTCGGCTGCAGGAGCGGCGCGTGCCAGCGGTCGATGTCGCTCATGCTTTCGGGGAGCGTCTTGTCGGCGACGAGATTTTGCAGCGAGCGCCTGAGCGTCACGTTCGCGCACTTCTCACACTTCGTATAAAGGAAGTCGCGCTTCGGCGAGACGAACACCGCGTTGTTGAAGCGCTCGCGGCGCTTGTAACTGCCCCCCATGCCCGCGGGATCGAGCACGCAAAATCCGAAATGGCCGATCATTCTGCCGACGGAATTCATTGAGAAAAGCGCCCCTCGTTCAAGCCCTTGTCCGGGCCAGGTTCCGCGTGCCGTAGCGTGCGCGAACGAGGCCCGTCAAGCCGATTATGGCGGCGCGAAATGCGGCGTTTTGTGCAGCCAGGGCGTTGAGTTCGGTGCGCCGATTGGCTAAAAGCCGCGAGCCTCTCCCGCAACCACGAGCCGAAGAACACGCATGGCCACGCCCCAATACGTCTATGTCATGAACCGCTTGTCCAAGACCTATCCGGGCGGCAAGCAGGTTTTGAAGGACGTGACGCTCGCCTTCCTGCCGGGTGCCAAGATCGGTGTGGTTGGCGTGAACGGCTCTGGGAAATCGACCCTGCTCCGCATCATGGCCGGCGACGAAAAGGAGTTTGTCGGCGAGGCCTGGGCGGCCGAGGGCGTAAGCGCCGGCTACCTGCCGCAGGAGCCCGTGCTCGACGAGAGCAAGGACGTGACCGGCAATGTCATGGAGGGTGTGGCGGAGAAGAAGGGCAAGCTCGACCGCTATAACGAGCTTGCCGTAAACTATTCCGACGAGACCGCCGACGAGATGGCGCAGCTCCAAGACCAGATCGACGCGCAGAATCTGTGGGACCTCGATGCCCAGGTCGAGCAGGCGATGGACGCGCTGCGCTGCCCCCCAGGCGACACGCAAGTCAAGACGCTGTCGGGCGGCGAACGGCGGCGCGTGGCGCTTTGCAAGCTGCTGCTGTCCAGGCCTGATATCCTGCTGCTCGACGAGCCGACCAACCATCTCGACGCCGAGAGCGTCGCATGGCTCGAGCATCATTTGCGCGACTATCCGGGCACGGTGATCATGGTCACGCACGACCGCTACTTCCTCGACAACATCACCGAATGGACGCTCGAGCTCGATCGCGGCGCAGGTGTTCCCTACAAGGGCAGCTATTCGTCGTGGCTCGAGCAGAAGCAGAAGCGGCTCGAGGTCGAGGGCAAGCAGGAAGAGGCCAAGCAGCGCACGCTCGCCCGCGAGCTCGACTGGATCAGGGCGAGCCCCAAGGCGCGGCAGGCGAAGTCCAAGGCGCGCATCCGCGCCTATGAGGAGCTGGTCGCCGAGGCCGGTCGCGACAAGACCGGCAAGGCGCAGATCACCATCCCGCCGGGTCCCCGGCTCGGCGACGTGGTGATCGAGGCGAGCGAATTGGAGAAGGGCTTCGGCGAGCGCCTCTTGATCGACGGCCTCTCCTTCAAGCTGCCGCCGGGCGGGATCGTCGGGGTGATCGGGCCGAACGGCGCGGGCAAGACGACACTGTTCCGCATGATCGTCGGCCAGGAACAGCCGGACGACGGCGCGATCCGGGTCGGCGAGACCGTGAAGCTCGGCTATGTCGACCAGTCGCGCGATGCGCTCGACGGCAAGAAGACCGTGTTCGAGGAAATCTCGGGCGGCTCTGACGTGATCAAGCTTGGCGCCCGCGACGTGCCATCACGCGCCTATGTCGCCTGGTTCAACTTCAAGGGCACCGACCAGCAGAAGAAGGTCGGCCAGCTCTCGGGCGGCGAGCGCAACCGCTTGCATCTCGCCAAGATGCTGAAGTCCGGCGCCAACCTCATCCTGCTCGACGAGCCGACCAACGATCTCGACGTCGAGACCTTGTCTTCGATCGAAGCCGCGCTCGAAGACTTCCCCGGCTGCGCGGTCATCATCAGCCACGACCGCTTCTTCCTCGATCGCATCGCCACGCACATCTTGGCGTTCGAAGGCGACAGCCATGTCGAATGGTTCGAGGGGAATTTCGCCGACTACGAGGAAGACAAGAAGCGCCGGCTCGGCGAGGATTCCGTGCTGCCGAAGCGCATCAAATACAAGAAATTCGCCCGCGCCTAACTCGCGGGCTTCACGAATTTCAGCGTCATGCGGTCGCTTTCGCCAATCGCCAAGTACTTCTCGCGGTCCTCCTCACCGAGGCGAAGCGAGGGCGGCAGCGTCCAGACGCCCTTGGGATAGTCCTTCGTGTCTTTCGGATTGGCGTTGATCTCGGATTTCTCCGCAAGCTCGAAGCCCGCCTTCTTGGCAAGCTCGATCACGTAATCCTCGGTCACGTAGCCTGTGCCGGCTTTGGGTTCCTGCGGGACCTTGGGATCGCCGCGATGCTGCACGAGGCCGAGCACGCCGCCGGGCTTGAGCGCCCTGAACATGGCGGCGAAGGATTCGTTCTCGGTGCCCGATCCCATCCAGCTATGCACGTTGCGGAAGGTGACGACCAGATCTGCGGATCCTGGCGGCGCGATGTCGCCGTCCTTGGTCAACTTCGTCCGTTTCACCTCGCCGTAAAGCTCGGGCGCGGCCTTCACTTTCTGATCGAAGGCTTCGAGCGACCTCTGAACCGCCTCGTAGGAGGGATCGCCCGGGTGCTCAGCCGCATAAAGCGTGCCGCTGCCCTTGAGATAGGGCGCGAGAATTTCCGTGTACCAGCCCCGGCCCGGATAGATCTCGACCACCGTCATGTCCGGCTTGATGCCGAAGAAGGTGAGCGTTTCAAGTGGATTGCGATATTGGTCGCGCGCTCTGTTCTCCGCCGATCTGTGGTCGCCGGCGATGATCTCCTTCAGGCGATCGTCCTGCGCCGGCGTCTGCTCCGCATGCGCGATGAAAGACGCGAGCGCGAAACATCCGAGCGTCAGAAGCAAAAGGGCAGGGCGTAGCGCGATCATGTCTTCCCCTAAGCTGTTGGAATGGTGGATTGCAGGGAGCGTAGCAGCAAACGGTCGGCTGCAAACCCCTGCGCCAATTCAAGATTGGTTGAAGACGGAAAGGCGCAGCGCGGCAGGCGCTAGATCAGGCGCCGCTTTCTCGGCCCATCATCGAGGTTGATCGAGGCACTTGCAGCGCTCTCCCAGAACGTATAAACATATCTTTATGTCTAGTGACGATGCACGGAAGCTCCAAGGCTTATCGCGCGCCCGCGCCCTTGCGGCGCTGCGGGGCGCTGGCGAGGCCACACGCTTGCGCATCCTCGCGCTGCTGGCTGGCGCCGAGCTGAACGTCAAGGACCTCACACAGATCCTCGGCCAGAGCCAGCCGCGCATCAGCCGGCATCTCAAGCTGATGGCGGAAGCGGGCCTTGTCACGCGCTTCCGCGAGGGCTCTTGGGTGTTCTTCCGTATCGCCGATCAGGGCGCCGAGGGCGCACTCGCGCGGGCGGTGGTGGAAAGCCTCGATGCGTCAGACCTCACGCTCGCCCGCGACCGCGCGCGCGCCGAGGCCGTGCAGAAGACTCGCGGCGAGGCGGCGCAGGCCTACTTCAAGGTGCATGCCGGCGAGTGGGATAAGATCCGCGCGCTACATGTCGCCGAGAAAGATGTCGAGGTGGCGATGGACGAGGCACTAGGGCAGGGGCCATTCGACCTGCTTGTCGATCTCGGCACCGGCACCGGCCGCATCCTCGAACTGTTCGGCGGCCGCGCGGCGCGCTCGCTCGGCTTCGACATCAACCACGCGATGCTCTCTTATGCGCGGATGAAGCTTGAGCGCGCCGGGCTTGCGCATGCGCAAGTGCGCCATGCCGATCTTTACAACGTGCCCCTGCAAGACGGCGCGGCCGATGCAGTGGTGCTGCACCAGGTGCTGCATTTCCTCGACGACCCGGCAGCCGCGGTGGCCGAGGCCGCGCGCTTGCTCGCGCCGGGCGGCAAGTTGCTTTTGGTCGATTTCGCGCCGCACGAACTCGAGTTCCTGCGCGAGCAGTCTGCGCATCGCCGGCTCGGCTTCGCGCGCGGCCAGATCGAGCGCCAGCTTGCGCGCGCCGGTCTTAAGCTAGAGCGCTTCCGCGAGCTTGCGCCAGCACCCGCCGACGGAAAGCTTACGGTCTCGCTCTGGCTTGGCGTGAAGCCCGCCGCCGCTGCGAGGAGAAAGCGCCCGGCCAATGTGGAGGCCGCCGCGTGATGCTCGCATCCAGCGAACAGAAAAGCCGCTTTCTCGGCCGCGGCGATATCGAAGTCTCGTTCGAGTTCTTCCCGCCGAAGACTGCAGCGATGGAGGAGACTCTGTGGGGCTCGATCCGCAGGCTTGAGCCGCTGCGCCCGAAATATGTCTCAGTCACTTATGGCGCTGGCGGCTCGACGCGCGAGCGCACGCACGCGACGCTCGCCCGCATGCTGCGCGAGACGACGCTGAAGCCCGCCGCGCATCTCACTTGCGTCGCCGCGACGCGCGAGGAGATCGACGAGATCATCCGCGACTATTGGGATTTGGGCGCGCGCCAGATCGTGGCGCTCCGCGGCGACCCGCCGGGCGGCGTTGGCGAGCGCTACGAGCCGACGCCGGGCGGCTACGTGAATGCGGCCGACCTGACCGCCGGCATCAAGAAGATCGCGCCTTTCGAAGTGTCGGTCGCCTGCTATCCCGAGAAGCATCCGGAGTCGGCGACTCCCGAAGCTGATCTCGACATGCTGAAGGCCAAAGTCGACGCCGGTGCATCCGCCGCAATCACCCAGTTCTTCTTCGACAACGAGGTGTTCTTCCGCTTCCTTGATCGCGTGCGCGCGGCGGGCATCGACATTCCCATCGTGCCTGGCCTCATCCCCATCCACAATTTCAAGCAAGCATCGAGCTTCGCCATCAAGTCCGGTGCCAGCGTGCCCGAATGGCTCGGCCACAGATTCGAAGGCCTCGACAACGACCAGGAGACGCGCCATCTGGTGGCGGCTGCGGTGGCCGCCGAGCAGGTGCTCGGTCTGGTGGACCAGGGCATCGCCCAGTTCCATTTCTACACGCTGAACCGCGCCGACCTCGTCTACGCGATCTGCCATCTGCTCGGCCTTCGCCCCGCCAAGGCCTTCACCGAAACAAAAGAGAAGGCCGCGTCATGACAAGAGGCGAACGCATTGAAGCCCTGAAGCACGCTGCCCGCGAGCGCATCCTGATCCTCGATGGCGCCATGGGCACCATGATCCAGCGCTACAGGCTGGACGAGGCGGGCTATCGCGGCGAGCGTTTCAAGGATTTCGGCCGTGATCTCAAGGGCAACAACGACCTTCTCGTGCTCAGCCGGCCCGAGATCATCAGCGAGATCCACAACGCCTATTTCGAGGCCGGCGCCGACATTGCCGAGACCAACACGTTCAACGCGCAAGCCATCAGCCAGGCCGATTACGGGCTCGAGGACATCGCCTATGAGATGAATCTCGCGGCGGCGAAGCTCGCGCGCGAAGCGGCCGATGCCTGGACCGCGAAGACGCCGGACAGACCGCGCTTCGTGGCCGGCGCCATCGGCCCGACCAATCGCACCGCGTCGATCTCGCCGGACGTGAATAATCCCGGCTTCCGCAATGTGAGCTTCGACGAGCTGGTCGGGGCCTATTCCGTGCAGACGCGCGGACTGATCGAAGGCGGTGTCGATACCATCCTGATCGAGACAGTGTTCGATACGCTGAACGCCAAGGCCGCCGGCTACGCTGTCGAGCAGGTCTTCGATGCGCTCGGCGTGGAACTGCCCATCATGATCTCCGGCACCATTACCGACCTTTCGGGCCGCAATCTTTCAGGCCAGACGCCCGAGGCCTTCTGGTACTCGATGGAGCACCTGAAGCCCTTCTCGATCGGACTCAATTGCTCGTTCGGCGCTGAGCAGCTCAGGCCGTCGGTCGATGAGATGGCGCGCGTGGCGGATACGCTTGTGAGCGTCTATCCCAATGCCGGCCTGCCCAACGAGATGGGCGAATATGACGAGAGCCCCGAATTCATGGCCGGGCTGCTGGAGGAATGGGCCAAGGATGGGTTGATCAACATTGTCGGCGGCTGCTGCGGCACGACGCCGGATCACATCCGCGCCATCGCTGCCGCCGTTTCGAAATACAAGCCGCGCCCTCTGCCTGAGGTCGTGCACAAGCTCCGCCTCTCCGGCCTCGAACCCTTCGTGCATGGGTGAGAAGGATGAAGGTCCAAGCAAGTATCGATTCTCCTCTCCCCTTGGGGAGAGGGCTTGCCGCCGCGATCTTGCGCGCGCGTAGCGCTTGCGCAAGTCGCATGGTGGAAAGGGTGAGGGGCTTTGAAGATTGTACTCACCGATAGGGCGCGCTCGTTGCGTCGTCGTGCGACCGAGGCGGAGCGGAAGCTATGGTCGCGTCTCAGAGATCGGAGACTGATGGGCTTCAAGTTTAGACGCCAAGCGCCGCGCGGATCGTACGTCGCAGACTTTCTGTGTGCAGAAGCGCGCCTCGTCGTGGAGGTGGAAGGCGGCCAGCATGCCGATCAGCGCAGCGTGGCGGACCGGCAGCGCACTGCGGACCTTGAGCGTAAGGGCCTATTGGTGTTGCGTTTCTGGAATGTCGACGTTCACACCAACATTGAAGGTGTTCTCACAGTGATCGCCGTGGCCTTGGCCGAGCGCGGTCCCCCTCACCCGGCGCGCGAGAGCGCGCCGTCCTCTCCCCAAGGGGAGAGGAGGACCGAGCCTTGGGCGGGTGCAAAAGAAGCATGACCAACGCCGCGCAGAATTTCGTCATGGTTGGCGAGCGGACCAACGTCACGGGGTCCGCGCGCTTCCGCAAGTTGATCGAGGCGAACGACTACGCGGCCGCGCTCGAAGTCGCGCGCCACCAGGTCGAGAGCGGCGCCAACATGCTCGACGTCAACATGGACGAGGGCATGCTCGACTCCGAGAAGGCGATGAGCACCTTCCTCAACCTGCTCGCCGCCGAGCCCGACATCTCGCGCGTGCCCATCATGATCGATAGCTCGAAATGGACGGTCATCGAGGCGGGGCTGAAATGCGTGCAAGGCAAATCGATCGTGAACTCGATCAGCCTGAAGGAAGGGGAGGAGCCCTTTCTAGAGCACGCACGCAAAGTCCGCCGCTATGGCGCCGCCGTCGTGGTGATGGCCTTCGACGAAACAGGACAGGCGGAGACCGCCGAGCGCAAGTTCGAGATCTGCAAGCGCGCCTACAAGCTGCTCACCGAGACGGTCGGCTTCCCGCCCGAGGACATCATCTTCGATCCGAACATCTTCGCGGTCGCCACCGGCATCGAGGAGCACAACGATTACGGCCGCGCCTTCATCGAGGCGACGCGGCGCATCAAGACCGGGCTGCCTTACGTGCACGTCTCGGGCGGCGTATCGAACCTTTCCTTCGCCTTCCGCGGCAACGAGCGCGTGCGCGAGGCGATGCACTCTGTGTTCCTCTACCACGCGATCCAGGCGGGCATGGACATGGGCATCGTCAATGCCGGCCAGCTCGCGCTCTACGACGACATCGATCCGGAGCTCCGCGAACTCGTCGAGGATGTGATCCTCAACCGTCGTTCCGACGCGACCGATCGCCTGCTCGAAGCCGCCGAGCGCTACAAGGGCGGCGAAGCGCAGAAGCGCGAGATCGATCTCTCCTGGCGGGAGAAGCCGGTCGAGGAGCGGCTGGTCCATGCGCTCGTGCACGGCATCGGCACGTATATCGACACTGACACCGAGGAGGCGCGCGCCAAGGCCACGCGTCCGCTGCATGTCATCGAAGGCCCGCTGATGGCCGGCATGAACGTGGTCGGCGATCTGTTCGGCTCCGGCAAGATGTTCCTGCCGCAGGTGGTGAAGTCGGCGCGCGTGATGAAGCAGGCGGTCGCCTATCTCATGCCCTTCATGGAGAAGGAGAAAGAAGAGCTTGGGCTCGCGCAAGGCGAGCCGGCGGGCAAAGTCCTGCTCGCTACCGTCAAGGGCGACGTGCACGACATCGGCAAGAACATCGTCGGCGTCGTGCTCCAGTGCAACAATTACGAGGTCACCGATCTCGGCGTCATGGTCCCGGCCCAGAAGATTCTCGACACGGCGCGTGAGAAAAAGGTCGATATCATTGGATTGTCGGGCCTGATCACGCCGTCGCTTGACGAGATGTGTCATGTCGCGGCCGAGATGGAGCGCGAGGGCTTCGACCTGCCGCTGCTCATCGGCGGCGCCACCACGAGCCGCGTACATACTGCGGTGAAGATCAGCCCGAACTACCACCGCAGTCAGGCGATCTACGTGACGGACGCTAGCCGCGCGGTCGGCGTGGTGTCGGGACTCATGTCGCCCGAGGAACGCCCCAAAGCGATCGCCCGCGTGCGCGAGGAATATCGCAACATGGCGGAGTCCTACGCGCGCGGCCAGGCGGAGAAGGCGCGCACCTCGATCGCCGATGCGCGCGCCAACAGGCTCAAGCTCGACTGGGCGGGCTACGCGCCGCCTAAGCCGACCTTCCTCGGCACGCGCGAATTCCGCGCCTACGACCTCGCCGCGCTTGCGCGCTACATCGACTGGACGCCGTTCTTCCACGCCTGGGAGTTGAAGGGCACCTATCCGCGCATCCTCGAGGACGACAAATATGGCGAGGCCGCGCGCAACCTGTTCGAGGATGCGCAGGCGATGCTCGCGCAGCTCATCAAGGAGCAATGGCTGACAGCCAACGGCGTGGTTGGCTTCTGGCCGGCCAACGGCGTGGGCGACGACATCAAGGTGTACGCCGACGAGAGCCGGACCAAGGTCATCGCCACGCTGCACACGCTGCGCCAGCAGATGGCGCGCGATCCGGGCCGGCCCAATCTCGCGCTTGCCGATTTCGTCGCACCGAAAAACTCGGGCGTCGCCGACTATGTCGGCGGCTTTGCCGTCACGGCCGGCGTCGGCGAGGAGGATGTCGCGCACCGGTTCGAGCGCGCCAATGACGATTATTCGAAGATCCTGGTTAAGGCGCTCGCCGACCGCCTCGCCGAGGCCTTCGCCGAGGCGCTGCATGCGAAGGTGCGGCGCGAGCTGTGGGCCTATGCGCCCGGCGAGCACCTCAGCAACGACGCGCTGATCGCGGAAGACTATGCCGGCATCAGGCCCGCGCCCGGCTATCCGGCGCAGCCCGACCACACCGAGAAGGGCACCCTGTTCGAATTGCTCGATGCGGAGAACGCGACCGGCGTGCAGCTCACTGAGAGCTATGCGATGTGGCCCGCGGCCGCGGTCTCGGGGTTTTACTTCTCGCATCCGGAATCGCGCTATTTCGGCGTGGGCAAGATCGGGCGCGACCAAGCCGCCGACTATGCGGCGCGCAAGGGTTGGAGCCTCGAACAGGCCGAACGCTGGCTTGCGCCGATCCTCAATTACGATCCGAAGCTGATCGCCGACGCGGCGGAGTAGCCGCCTACACCATCCCGAGGATGACGGCGGCAACGAAGCCGAACGATATGATCGCCGTGATTGCGGTCAAAGCTTGGGTGAGTTCCATCGGAAACTCCTTTCCGAAGGGAGGGTGCCGCTCCGCCTTCGCGCCGAGCCTGCCTGCCCGCTCGATCGTCGCCGAGAAAGGTCCTTCTTGCACTGCACCAACTCCTCGCGCTTCAGGGCGAGCCAACAACGCTTGAGCCCCGACTTGGTTTCACCTCCAGCCGGTCCCCATGGTCCCAAGACTGCTGGGCGGTGCTCGAAAACTGCCTATGCCGAAACCGCATGCACCGACGCCCACATGGCGCAGATGGACAGCATGATCGCCAAGATGACCGACGCGGACAAACAGAAAGCGGCGAACGCGGCGCTCGATCAATCCAAGGCCGTCATGAAGGTGGGCAACACGGACGAGTGCATGAATACATGATGGACGCCCACAAGGCGATGGGCCTCTAACGCCAGTGCTAGCCGCGTTATTCCTCAAGGCCTGGCGGTGAGGGGAGCGAGAGGCGCTTCCGAGACCATCGGGCAGTCGAGCGTCTTCTCCAGCGCCTCGACCAGCTCCGCCTCGCTGTTCGCCTTGATGTAGAGGCCGTGATTTGACTCGGCGAGGCACATCAGGTCGAGGATGCTGTTGCCGCCGGTCCAGGAATAGCCCTCGTAGCGGAAAGCGATCACGTGCACGGTGAGCTGCTGCGCCGCCGCCTGCAGTTGCTTCGCGAGTTCGCATGGCGAGCGCCCGCAAGTCTCCTCGCCGTCGGTGATGGCCACGACCACGCCGGGCTTGCGCCGGAAGTCCAGCACCTCAGCGGCCTCTTCCACCGCGGAGGTCAGCGGCGTTTTGCCGGCCGGCACCAGCGCCTCGACCGCGCTCATGATCTCCTCGCCGGCGTCGAGCATCGGCTTTAGGTCGAGCTTGACGTTGCACTGGTTGTACGGACCGGGCCCGTAGGTGATGAGACCCACGCGCCGGAACTTGGTCGCGCTCGGCAGCACCTGCGACAACGCCCATTTCACCTCGTCGATGCGCGGCTTGGAGTTTGGGATGCCGAGCGTCTGGTTGCCGGACATAGAGCCGGAAGCATCGAACACGATCATCGCGTCCTCGGTACAGGGTGCGGGCTTCTTCTCCTCCGGGTCTGCCGGTCCAGCGAATGCCAGCACCGTGACCGCGGCGAGCGCGGAAACCTTGAGACCGCGGGCCGCGGCAACTTTTGGGGGCAGAAACGGCAAACCCATTGCAGAACTCCAGAGCCAGGACTTTCCGTATTTAGCCCAAAACCCGGGCGGGTCGGGAAGGGCAGACTTACACCGTTCCCGCGGCTGATCGAAATTACAAAGTCGTCATTGGCGCTTGCAGGCTTCACCCTTTGCCCTTGGTGCGGGTGTTGCCGCGCGGCGCGTTCCGTTCGAGGAATCCGATCATTAGGCCCGCGACGTCGACACCTGTCGCCTTCTCGAGCCCCTCGATGCCCGGCGACGAATTGACCTCCACCACCAGCGGCCCGTCGCGCGAGCGGAGCATATCGACGCCGCAAACATTGAGCCCGAGCGTGCGCGCCGCCTTGACAGCGGTGGCGCGCTCCTGCGGCGTGATCTTCACCTTTTCGCCGATGCCGCCGCGATGCAGGTTGGAACGGAACTCGCCGGGCGGCCCTTGGCGCTTGATCGCCGCCACGACCTTCTCGCCGATGACGAGCGCGCGGATGTCCGTAGACCCCGCCTCCTTGATGAACTCCTGCACCAGGATGTTGACGTTCGCGCCCTGGAACGCCTCGATCACCGACTTCGCCGATTTCAGCGTCTCGCCGAGCATTACGCCGATGCCTTGTGTGCCTTCGAGCAGCTTGATGACGACCGGCGCGCCGCCCACGAGGTCGATCACGTCCTCGGCCTGCTTCGGATCGTTGGTGAAGGCCGTTACCGGAAGCCCAATGCCGCGCCGCGCGAGAAGCTGCAGGCAGCGGAGCTTGTCGCGGCTGCGGCCGATCGCGACCGACTCGTTCAGCGGATAGATGCCCATCACCTCGAACTGGCGCAGCACCGCGAGTCCGTAGAACGTGACCGATGCCCCGATGCGAGGGATGACCGCGTCAAAATCCTCGATCCGCCGCTTACGGTAATAGAGCGCCGGCCGCTTCGAGGTGATGTTGATCGAAACGCGCAGCGTGTTGACCACTTCGATCTCATGCCCGCGCGCGCGCGCCGCCTCACAGATGCGGCGATGGCTGTAGAGCTTCGGATTGCGCGCGAGCAACGCGATCTTCATGGGAGCGGTCTCGGCGGAGTGGTCTTGTGGTTAGGGCAGGGGCCGTCTCGCCGGAAGAGGAGGCACGCGGGGCTTGCGGCGAAGCAGCGAAGGCCCGCGGCCGAGAAGATAAGAGCGGCCGGGCTCGACCAGCGCGCGGCCTTTCAGCGCGGTGCGGCCGAGCAGCATGCGGAAGCCCATCTGGTCGCGATTGGCGAGGGCGAGCTCGATCGGCCAGGACGCTTCCCCGAGCCGCACCAATGTCCGCACGATGTAGCGGCGCTCGACACCGCCGCCCGAGTTTTTCACCACGCGCTCATCGACGGCAGGCGCCTCGCAGACGACCCTGATGGTCTGGATGCGCTGTAGCGGCTGCAGCTCGAATTTGATCCAGAGCGCGCCGGCGCGCCGGAACGGCTCGATGCGATAAGCGTGCAGCGCGCTCGTCCGCGCGCCCGTGTCGATCTTGGCCTTGACGGCGGCGACATTGAACTCAGGCAGGGCAACCCATTCGCGCCAGCCGACCTTGAGCGGCTCGTCTTGGGTGGGGCGTGCTTCCATGGCGGGGCCGGAACTTGCCGCGGGTCGGCCTTGGTGTAGCACCGGAAGCGCCGCCTGACCAAGCCTTACGGGCTGAAGATCAGCGCGACGAACACGATGAACAGGGCAAGATGCACGACGCCCTGCAGCACATTGGTGCGCGCGCCGCCGAAGGTGAGGCCGCTGATGAACAACGTGAGGAGGAGCAGGATGGTCTCGACCGGATCGAGCCCGAGATGCACCTCGCGGCCGGTGATGAGCCCGATGATCAGCACAGCGGGAACGGTGAGCCCGATCGTGGCGAGCGCCGAGCCGAGGCAGACATTCACCGCGCGCTGCAGCCGATTGTCGAGCGCGGCCTGAAAAGCGGTGAGCCCTTCCGGCGACAGCACGAGAATGGCGATCAGCACGCCGCCGATCGCATCCGGAAGGTCGAGATCTTCGAGCCCGAAATCGATGATGACGGCAAGATATTCCGCAAGCAGCACGACGACGATCAACGTCGCCACGAGCATCACGACGTGATAGGCGAGTAGCCCGTCTTCGGCCGCATGGTGTGCGCGTTCCGGCTTCGCCGCCGCGGTGTTGCCGCGATGCCCAGGCTCGGCGAAGAATGCGCCGTGCCGCACCGACTGGATGATCAGAAAGACAGAATAAAAGAGAAGCGGAATTGCTGCGAACAGGAATGTCTGGTAGGGCGCTTGGCTCGGATCAGGCTCGGTTTGCATGTATCTCGGCAGGACCATCGTGAACACGGCAAGCGCGGCGATCACCGCAAGATAGGCGCGCGCTCCGGCGAGATTGTATTCCTGCTCGAAATAGCGGAGCGCGCCCATCACGAGCGCCGCGCCCACCATGAAGTTCAACGCGATCATGAGCGTCGCGAACATGGCGTCGCGCGCAAGCGTCGGGTTATTGTCGCCGTGCAGCATGACCGAGGCGAGCACCGACACCTCGATGATGATCACCGACAAGGTCAACACCAGCGTGCCGTAGGGCTCGCCGAGATGCTCGGCAACCACGTCGGCATGGCGCACCACGCTGAACGCGCACCAGAGCAGCGTTCCGAACAGCCACAGAAACAGGAGGATGGTCAGCGGATAGTTGTGCAGGTCGGCGAAGAGCCGTTCGTGAAACAGATAGACGATGGCGAGCGTTGCGAGCCCGGCGAGGCCCGGCGCCTCAGCCGCAAGCGTCGCGCGCAAGCCCCGCGACTCGGTCTGCTTGCGCTTTGCCCGCCGCTGCTTCATGCGCTCGCCCCCTCCCACCAAGCGGGCAGGAGACTAGCACGGCGTAGCGGTCGGGCCCGAAGGCTCCGGATGGCCCGCGCAACGCGCGAAGTGATAGATTGCCGCACCTCGTGGTGGGCTCATTTTCGATGTCCGAACCTGTCGCGTTCAAATACCGCGCCTTCATCTCCTATAGCCACGCCGATCAGGACTGGGCGAAGTGGCTGCATCGCGCCGTCGAGTCTTTCCCCATTGGCAAGGACCTTGCCGGGCGCTTCACCGAGCGGGGCGAGATTTACTGGACGCTGCGAGGCGGCGCCTGGAACTTTCCGGCGGGCTATTTGACGGCGAGCTTCTGCAGCAACGTGCTCAACAGCACCGCGACGCGGCTGAGCTTCTACGGGTTCAGGGTCGCGCGCGACCTCGAGCGCTGAGTTGCCCCGCTTCTTCTAGCTCCATTAAGGGCTTTGATGTAAAAGCCGCTAACATGAGTCCTTCGGCCCGCAACCATTGGCGCCGCCCGCGCACCTATCACCACGGCAACCTCAAAGAGGTGCTGCTCGAGGCCGCGCGCAAGCTCATCGAGCAATACGGACCGGCGGGCTTCAGCCTGACCGAGGCGGCGCGGCTTGCCGGCGTGAGCCCCGCAGCGCCCTACCGCCACTTCCGCGACCGCGAGGCGTTGCTCGCCGAGGTCGCGCGCTCGGGCTTCGAGCGTTTCGCGGCGCGCCTCGACATGGCGTGGAACAATGGCGTGCCGACGCCGCTTTCGGCCTTCGATGCGCTGGGCAAGGCCTATCTTGCCTTCGCCCGCGACGAGCCGGCGAGCTATGCGGTGATGTTCGAGAGCGGGCTCGTGCATAGCGCGGAAGGCCGATCCTTTCCCGCCGCGGAGCGCGCCTTCGACGTGTTGCAAAAGGCCGCCGTAGCGCTCTGCCGGCAATTGCCGGAAGCGAAGCGCCCACCGCTCAAGCTGATGAGCCTGCATATCTGGGCGATCTCGCACGGCGTTGCGACGCTGTTCGCGCAAGGCGCGCTGCAATCGCGCAAGGTGCCGCTCAGCCCTGAGGAAATCCTCGAAAGCAACATGCTGATCTATCTCAAAGGACTCGGCATTCTGCCTGACGGAAGCATACCCGCTTCGTCATCCTGAGGAGGCCGCGCGGCACGCGCGGCCCTCGAAGGACGCATTGCCTAGGACCGTCCTCCTTCGAGGCTCCCCCCGGATCAAGTCCGGGGGTCGCGCCTCAGGATGACGGTCTCTTTAAGCGCTCAGCGATTCACGTAGATCTTGTCGAGGATGCCGCCATCGGCGAGGTGCTCCTTGGTCACCTTGTCCCAGCCGCCGAACACGTCCTCGACCGTCACAAGGCGCACCTCGGGGAAATCCTTGGCGTGCTTCTCGGCGACGCTCTCATCAGTCGGCCGGTTGTAATAAGAGGCGACGATCTCCTGGCCCTCGGGCGAGTAGAGGAATTCGAGATAGTCCTCGGCAAGCTTGCGCGAACCGCGCGCGTCGACGACCTTGTCCACCACCGAGACGGGGAACGCGGCCTTCAGGCTCACGCTCGGCACGACGAGCGCCGTCTTGTCCTGGCCGAACTGGCGGTTGATCGCCTGCACCTCCGCCTCGAAGGTGATCAGCACGTCGCCGATGCCGCGTTCGATGAAGGTTGTGGTGGCCGCGCGCCCGCCGGTATCGAACACCGGCACGTTGGCGAAGATCTTGCGCACGAAGTCCTGCGCCTTCTCCTGGTCTCCGCCGAACTTCTCGAGCGCATAGGCGTAGGCCGCGAGATAGGTGTAGCGCCCGTTGCCCGAGGTCTTCGGATTGGGGAAGACGGGCTGCACACCCTCCTTGATGAGATCGTCCCAGTCCTTGATGTTCTTCGGGTTGCCCGAGCGCACGAGGAAGGCCGGCAGTGAATAATAGGGCGACGCCTTATTGGGCAGGCGGTCCTGCCAGTTGGCGGGGATGAGGTTCCCCTGGTCATGCAGGATCTGCACGTCGGTGACCTGATTGAATGTCACGACGTCTGCCTTGAGCCCTTCGAGCACCGAGCGGGCCTGCTTCGAGGAGCCGGCATGCGACTGGTTGACGGTGATGTCCTTGCCGGTCTCGGCCTTCTTCTTGGCAATGAAGGCCTTGTTGATGTCGGCGAAGAGCTCGCGCGACACGTCGTAGGAGACGTTGAGGATGTCGGTCGGCTCGTCCGCGGAAGCGGCGGGGCCGAGCCCAAGCGCAAACGTGACGGCTGTGGCGGCAAGAAGCTTGTGCATGGCTCGGACCCCTCCCAATGTGGTCTTCTTCGATAGCCGAAGAATGGTTGGCAGCGCAAGCTAACGCGCTGAAAAAACGCGATTATTTCAAAGCGATGAC
The DNA here is from genome assembly GCA_963821255.1 of uncultured Alphaproteobacteria bacterium. Taxonomy (GTDB): domain Bacteria; phylum Pseudomonadota; class Alphaproteobacteria; order Rhizobiales; family Methyloligellaceae; genus Methyloceanibacter. Next base: position 107,036 of record CAWGCX010000015.1, read on the forward strand.
GGATTTTGGGATGGCAGCGTTGCTTTTCTCGGAATAGCAGCCTCGTCATACCTCCTCCTCGTGAGGGAGGTCGGTTTGCGCAGCAAGCCGGGTGGGGGGCTCACTCTCAGGATGCTATCCACCCCACCCGTCGCGCCGAAGGCGCGACTCCCTCCCCTCGCGGGGAGGAATAAAGACGCATGATGAGTGGTGGAATCAGGCGGGACTACTGACCCGCGGAGAGCCAACGCAGCACGCGGTTCCAGTCCTGCTCCGTGCCGTTGAACACGTTGCGATCCACGCGCCCTTTCACGCCCGGCACGTGCCCCGTCATGGTGAACTGCCAGAACGCCCAGCGCCGGTCGCCGTATTTGAGATGCGGCTTGGCCGCGACTGAGCGCAGCCAGAAATGATATTCGCCGAACTCGCCTTGCAGCACGTCTTTATGGAACTTGGGATCGGTATAGATGATCGGCCGTTTTCCCGTATGCGCCTGCATCGCGTCGAGCAACGTCCTGATCTTCTCGAGCGCGACGGCGCGCGACACGCGCTTGGGGCAGGCCTTCGAATGGCTGTTCCATTCGAGGTCGAGCACCGGCGGCAGTGCGTCGGCGTCCTGCGGCACGTTGAGCATGAACCACAGCGCCTGTTCGTGCGCCGGCCGGCACCAATAAACGAAATGATAGGCGCCACGCGCAATGCCGGCGCGCCGCGCGCCCTCCCAGTTCTCCAGGAACTTCGGATCGACATGGTCGCCGCCTTCCGTCGCCTTGATGAAGGCGAAGCGAATGCCCGACGCGCGCACCTTCTTCCAGTCGATATCGCCCTGCCAGTAGGAGACGTCGATGCCCTGGATCGGCATGGCATGCGCGGCGGTGACGCCTCTGTGTGGCTTCACGTCCTTGAGCGTACGCGAGTGCGCGGTATGCGCGACCAGACCCGCCAGCGCGAGAGCCGCAAGCCCTACGCATGTCAGTCGACGCAAGGATGATGTGGCTAAGATTTCCACTCCGCCCGCCCGCAAACCGCCCCGATAGGGGCAAGCTTTGCCTGCCGGCGGTTAAAATTTCTTGGCGCACCTCACGATGACGTTCGGCGTGCCCATGCATTGAAGCTTAGCCAATCCCCACCATATTTCGCCAAGCGGCCTTGACTCCTTGCCAAGCCACCGCATCTATGTAAATGTGAATAACATTCACACCGAAGGAAGGACCCCTCGAATGAACGTGGTTGCGACCCTTGACCAGTATGGGAAGCCGGCGTGGATCACAGCCGCAGTTGCCGGCTTCTTGCTGTGGTGGCCCGTTGGCCTCGGCGTTTTGGCTTATCTGATCTGGAGTGGACGGATGGGATGCGGAAATAAGGTGCAGTGGCGGAATTATTTCACCAGCGAAGCAGCGCGTTTCGGCGGCGGGCTTTCGACGTTCGGCTCGACCGGCAACCGCGCCTTCGACGACTATCGCGAGGCGACCTTGCGCCGGCTCGAAGAGGAGGCCACCGAGTTCCAGGCCTTCTTGCAGCGCCTTCGCCAGGCCAAGGACAAGGCCGAATTCGACCAGTTCATGGCCGAGCGGACCCGCGGCGAGCAGACGGCGTAAGCGGCGCTACGACGCTGCAAGAAAAGAGGCAACAGGGCGTGGGTTAACCCCCGCGCCCTTTTTTGCGCGGGGGATACTATGCGACGCGCATTCAGGGGTTGGTTCATGAGGTTGCATGCCTTTGTGGTCGCCTTGGCGATGAGCATCGCGGCACCCGCCTCGGCCACCGCCCAGTGCATGCAGGACAACCAGCCCGATCAGATCGCCGAGGGCACGCTCTCGCTCGGCCAGTTCGAGGAGGCCGCCGGGCGGCCCGAGCAGGCGTACATTCTTACCTTGCCGGTGCCGGCTTGCCTCAGCAGCAGCGATGCGGACAGCGCGGTCGGCAGCACCACCACCATCCACATCTATTCCTTCGATAGCCCCGTTTCGGAAGCATTCGAGGGTCTGATCGGGCAGAGCGTGCAGGTGCGCGGCTCGCCCTTGGGCGCGCACACCGCGCATCATCACGCCCCGATCGTCATGGATGTGAGCCGGATCGACGCGATCTGAGTGCCTACGCGTCTTCGGGGCCGAACCCTCCGCCGGTCGGCGTCTCGATGACGATCGCATCGCCCGGTTCGACTACCGTCTGCGCGCAACCGCCGAGCTTTTCGATGCTACCGTCCTTGCGGCGCACTTGGTTCTCGCCCGCGCGCCCCGGCTCGCCGCCGTCGAGGCCGAAGGGACGCACGCGGCGGAAACCGGACAGAATCGCGCAGTCCATACGCTCAAGGAATCGAATGACGCGCAGCGTCCCATCGCCGGCGCGCCATTTGCCCCTGCCGCCCGAGCCGCGCACGATCTCGAAGCGTTCGAGCAGCACGGGGTAGCGGAGCTCGAGAACCTCCGGATCGGTCAGGCGGGAATTGGTCATGTGCGTCTGCACCGCGGCCGCACCGTCGTAGCCGGGGCCGGCTGGCGCGCCGGAGCAGATCGTCTCGTAATACTGCACACGCGCATTGCCGAAGCTCAGATTGTTCATCGTGCCTTGCGCCGAGCCAAGCAGCCCGAGCGCGCCGTAGAGGCAGTTCACGATGGTTTGGCTCGTCTCGACATTGCCGGCGGCGACGGCGGCGGGGTAGCGCGGGGCGAGCATCGAACCCTCCGGCACGACGATGTCGATCGGCCGGAGGCAGCCGGCATTGAGCGGGATGTCGTCGTCGATCAGCGTGCGGAAGACGTAGAGCACGCAGGCGCGCGTGATCGGCTCGGGTGCGTTGAAATTGTCTGTCTGCTGTTCGCTCGTGCCGGTGAAGTCGACGGTTGTGCGCCGGGCCTCGCGGTCGACGCGGATCGCGACCTTGATGCGCGCGCCCGAGTCGGTCTCAACCTCGAAGCTGCTGGGTTCGAGTTCTGCGACGATCCGCGCCACGCTCTCCGCCGCATTGTCCTGGATGTGGCCCATATAGGCCGCGACCACGTCGAGCCCGTAATGGGCGACGAGCTTGCCAAGCTCGGCGACGCCCTTGGCGTTGGCGGAAACTTGCGCCTTCAGGTCGGCGATGTTCTGCCCAGGATCGCGGGCAGCGTAGGGGCCCTCGGTCAGCAGCGCGCGCACCGCCTGCTCGCGGAAGCGCCCGCCGTCGACGAGCTTGAACGGATCGATATAGACGCCCTCTTCTTCGATCCGCGTCGCGGCGGGGCTCATCGACCCCGGCGCGATGCCGCCGATATCGGCGTGGTGGCCGCGCGAGGCGGTGAAGAACAGAATCTGCGCGCCGTCCTCGGCGAAGACCGGCGTGACCACGGTGATGTCGGGAAGATGCGTGCCGCCATTATAGGGCGCGTTCAGCATGTAGACGTCGCCGGGACGGAATGCGTCGCCCACCTCGCGCAGCACGGTCTCGACGCTCCGGTCCATCGAGCCGAGATGCACAGGGATGTGCGGCGCGTTGGCGACGAGCCGCGCTTGCGCATCGAAGATCGCGCAGGAGAAGTCGAGCCGCTCCTTGATGTTGACCGAGCGCGCGGTGTTCTGCAGCGCGTAGCCCATCTGCTCGGCGACCGAGGTGAAGAGGTTATTGAACACTTCGAGCAGCACGGGGTCGGCTTCGGTGCCCGCACGCGCGCTGGCCTCTTGCGCGACACGCGTGAGCAGAAGATCGTTCCTCGGCGTGATCTCGGCCTGCCAGAAGGGCTCGACCATCACGGTCTGATGCGCCTCGATGATCAGCACCGGCCCTGGCACGCGCCGTCCAGGCGCCAGGCCTTCGCGCAGGAACACCGGCGCGTCGTGCCATGCACCTTTGGTGAAGATGCGCGTATGCGTCCGCGCGACCGGCCATTCGCTAATCGCCGGAACGTCCGGCTTGTCAGCCGGCGCGCCGCCCCCTTCAGCTGTGACCTCGACGGCCTCGATCTCGATCGGCTTGTCGGGACTCGCGAACCCGAAGCGCTGCAGGTGCATCGCCTCAAACGCGTCCCGCAGTGTGCTCCACGCCTCTCCCGAAAGCTGGACAGGCAGGGCGCTGTCGGTACCGAGATAGCGCAGATGCAGCTGCACGCTCACCGTAATCGCATCGCGCGCGACGCCTTGCGCTACGAGCTCGTCCACGACCTCCCCGCGCAGCGGTGCAGCGATCCCTTCCGCGGTGCTGAGGCCTTCCGCATCGAGCAGCGCGAGCACCGCCTTGGTCCGCGTGGCGGAGAGCGCGGCAAGCCCGATGCCATAGGCCGACAGCACGCCGGAGAGCGGATGGATCAGCACGCGCGAGACGCCAAGCGCATCGGCGACGAGGCAGGCATGCTGACCGGCCGCCCCGCCGAAAGCGTTCAGCACATGCTCGGTCACGTCGTGGCCGCGCTGCACCGAGATGGTCTTGATGGCGTTCGCCATGTTCTCGACCGCGATCCTGATGAAGCCGTCGGCAACCTCTTCGGGAGCGCGCGTGTCCACGAGTGCCTCGGCGAGCGCGGCAAAGGCCGCGCGCACGGCGCTCTCGTCGAGCGGCTGGTCTTGCGCTGGTCCGAAGAGGCGCGGGAAGAATTCGGGCTTGAGCTTGCCGGTCATGACATTGGCGTCGGTGACGGTCAGCGGGCCGCCGCGGCGGTAGGCCAGCGGCCCCGGATCGGCGCCCGCCGAGTCGGGCCCCACACGGAAGCGCGCGCCGTCGTAATGCAGGATCGATCCGCCGCCCGCCGCCACGGTATGGATCAGCATCATCGGCGCGCGCACCCGCGCGCCCGCCACAACGCTCTCGAAGCTGCGCTCGTAGGCGCCGGCATAGTGACAGACATCGGTCGACGTGCCGCCCATGTCGAAACCTATGACCTTGTCGAAGCCCGCAAGCCGCGCCGTTTCCACCGCGCCGACCACGCCGCCCGCCGGCCCCGACAGGATTGCGTCCTTGCCGCGGAACAGCGACGCCGATGTCAGCCCGCCCGAGGACTGCATGAAGAAGAGGCGGGGACTCCCTCCCCCTGCAAGGGGGAGGTCGGCTTGCGCAGCAAGCCGGGTGGGGGTCCTTGAACCCGACCCCTCCCCGGATCGCCCTTGGCGGTCCGACCCTCCCCTTTCTGGGGAGGGGATCAGCGCGGCCGCCACGCGCTCGACATAGCGGCGCAGCAAAGGGGAAAGGTAAGCGTCGACGACGGTCGTGTCGCCGCGCCCGACGAACTTCACGAGCGGGCTCACCTCGTGACTCGCCGAGATTTGCGTGAAGCCTGCCGCGCGCGCGATCTCCGCAGCGTCGCGCTCATGCGCCGGGTAGGCATAAGCGTGCATGAACACGATGGCCACGGCCGCGATGCCTTCGCCGCGCGCCGCTTGGAGCGCGGCCCGCACCGCGTCGCGATCGAGCTTCGTCTCGACCGTGCCGTCGGCGCGCACGCGCTCAGGCACCTCCACGACGCGCGCGTAGAGCATCGACGGCTTTTCGATCCTGAGTGCAAAGATCTTGGGCCGCGCCTGGTAGCCGATCTTGAGCGCATCACGGAATCCGTCGGACACGATGAGCAGCACGCGGTCGCCCTTGCGCTCGAGCAGTGCGTTAGTCGCGACCGTCGTGCCCATGCGCACGCTCTCGATCAGCTCGGCGGGCAGGGGGGCATCGCGCGGCGCGCCGAGCAGATCGGCAATGCCGGCAATCGCCGCGTCGCGATACGCCTCAGGATTTTCCGACAGCAGTTTGTGCGTCAGCACGCGCCCGTCAGGCGCCCGCGCCACAATGTCGGTGAAGGTGCCGCCACGATCGATGAAGAACTGCCACGTGCCGCCCATGTCAGGAGTTGCGCTTGAGCCCCACGGCATATTGCTTCCAGCGCTTGACATAGGCGCCCGCCGCGCGCGCGATCATGGCGCGCGCCTTCTCATCGGTCTCGCGCACCGCCTTGGCCGGTGCGCCGAGAATGACGGAGCCGTCGGGAAACTCTTTGCCCTCGGTGATCAGCGCGCCCGCGCCGACCAGGCAATGCGCGCCGATCTTCGCGCCGTTCAGCAGGATGGCGCCCATGCCGATGAGGCTTGCATCGCCAATCGTGCAGCCATGCAGCACGACATTGTGTCCGATCACACAATCCTGCCCGATGGTCAGCGGAAAGCCCGGGTCGGTATGCAGCGTCGCATTGTCCTGCACCTGCGAGCGTGCACCGATCTCGATCCACTCATTGTCGCCGCGCAGCACCGAGCCGTACCAGACGCTCGCATCGGCATGGAGCCGCACGCGCCCGATCACTGCGGCGGTGTCTGCCACCCAATAGAGTCCGTCCGCCGGTAGCTCCGGGCTTTGTCCGTCGAGTTCGTAAATCGCCATGGACCCCTTCTTTCTGACGGTGTCCTACAGCATTGTCATTCCCGCGAAAGCGGGAATCCAGTAATCGCGAGCCTCTGGGCTGAACTGGATTGCCCGGGCCTTCGCCCCGCCGAAGGGCTTCGTCCCGCAGGCCGGTCAAGCCGGGCAATGACAAGAAAGAAGCTATGGCCACCAAGACACCAGAGCCGCAAGGCGCCCTCAAGCTGATCTTCGCCCCGTGAACCATCGCCCTTGTCACCCCGCCTCCACGGGGCTATGAGGTCGCCCCTGAACCCGGAAGCCGAGCTGCATGGACACGGAAGCCCCAAAAAGCCCCTCGCGCCACGCCGCCAGTGCGCTGTCTATCTTCATCACCTCGGTGAGCGCCGCGATTGTTATTGGCGGCGGCTTCGGCATCGTGGTGGCGGCCTTTATGCTCGCGTCTGCCAACCTGTTCGGGCTCGGGCAGACCTTCGTCTGGGTCGGCTTGATCGTCACCGCGCTTGCCGCGCTATGGCTCTCGCTCTGGACCTTCGCGCGCTCCCTGCATGTCGAGCGGCGCCTCAAAGAGGGGCTCGAAATCGACGAGCCGAAGCTTTCCATTTTCGCCAATTTGCGCGGCAGCTGATGCTTGAGCGCGCCGCTGGCGTGGCGATTCTCCACATGCAGCCCCGCGCAAAAGTCCTTATGCTGTAAGCGAACAACAGGTCTGGGGAGTTTTCTAGATGTCCGTTTGGGGGAAGCTTGCAGGAGCCGCTGCCGGGCTTGCCATTGGCGGCCCGATCGGCGCCCTGCTCGGCGGCGTGGCTGGCCATTACGTCATCGACCGTGACCAGGAGCAGGAGGGCCCGGCGGAGAACCAGGTGGCCTTTACCGTGGGCGTGATCGCGCTCGGCGCCAAGATGGCCAAGGCCGACGGCGTCGTAACCACTGACGAGGTCATGGCCTTCAAGGAAGTGTTCAAGGTGCCGGAAGGCGAGATGAAGAACGTCGCGCGCGTGTTCAATCTCGCCAAGCAGGACGTGGCCGGCTACGAGGCCTATGCCGAGCAACTCTCCACCATGTTCAAGGGCAACCGCAAGCTGCTGGAGGACGTGCTCGAGGGCCTGTTCCACATCGCCAAGTCCGACGAGGCGCTGCACGACAACGAGGAGAAATTCCTTGCCCAGGTCGCCAAGCGGTTCGGCTTCACCGACACGGAGTTCAGCTACATCAAGGCGCGCCACGTCATCGCCGCCAAGCGCAATCCTTACGACGTGCTGGGCATCCAGCCTTCGATCACCAACGAGGAGCTGAAGAGCCAGTACCGTAGGCTGGTCTCTGACAACCATCCCGACAAGCTGATCGCGCGCGGCGTGCCGCCCGAGTTCATCGCGATCGCCACCGAGAAGGTCGCGACCATCAACGAGGCCTACGACCAGATCGCCAAAGAGCGCGGCATGTAGCCTTGCGCCCTCCGTTGGTGTCATTCCCGCGAAAGCGGGAATCCAGTAGTCGCCGCCCGAGATCGTCTTGCGAAGCCGGGGCTACTGGAGTGCCCGGGCCTTCGCCCAGCCGAAGGGCTCACGGTTCGCCGATGCCAGTTTAGGGCTTCGGCCCGCAGGCGGGTCAAGCCGGGCAATGACAATGTTGAAACATGACCGCCGCCCTCGATAGCAAGCTCGCGACCCTGTGGCACCCCGCGCTGAACCGCGAGGCGCGGGCGGGCTGCCGCGCGCCTGACATGCTGATCCTCCACTATACCGGCATGGAATCGTGCGAGGCGGCGCTCGATTGGCTGACTTGCGAGGTGTCCAAAGTCTCCTGCCATTACCTCGTCGACCAGGACGGGCGGATTACCCAGATGGTGGCAGAGGCCGAGCGCGCCTGGCATGCAGGCCAGAGCTTTTGGGCCGGCGAGACCGACCTCAATTCCTGTTCAATCGGCATCGAAATTCACAATCCCGGCTACGACTTCGACTACCCGGATTTCACCGAGGCGCAAATGCAGGCCGTCGAGGCGCTCTGCACTGACATTCTGACGCGCCACGCCATTCCGCCGGATCGCGTGCTGGCGCATTCGGACATCGCGCCCGGACGCAAGCGCGATCCCGGCGAGAAATTCGATTGGGCGCGGCTTGCGCGTGCAGGCATCGGGCTTTGGGTCGAGCCGCTGCCGCCGTCCGGCGATCTGGGTTTAGGCGTCGGCGACGAGAGCGAGGAGGTCGCGAAGCTGCAAGAGGCGCTCGCGGCTTACGGCTATGGCGTGGAGCCCACCGGTACGTTCGGGCGCGGGCTCGAGCAAGTGGTGCAGGCCTTCCAGCTTCACTTCCGCCGAGCGCGCATCGACGGCCGCGCCGATGCTTCGACCCGCGCGACGCTCGACCGGCTGCTTGCGGAGCGGCACGGCACGAAGGTCGTATGAGGTCGTATGAGAGCGACACGAAGGTCGAATGAGAAAGACCCGCTCCAGAAGGAATGGGCCTTCATGCGTGGCCTTGAGTGAGCGAGCCTACTCCTTCGGCGCCGAAAAGGTCTCCTGGGCCTTGGCGATGTTGGCGGCCGGATCCTTCAGGAACGCTTCCTTGGCGGCGTTGTTGCCGAAGCAATAGGTCTTGCCGTCGATCTTCTCGCTGATCGAGCAGTCGGTGAGATTCTTCTCGCCGTTGACGAGAACTCGCCTGCGACGGCGAGAAGGCAAGTGTTGAGCCCGAGCAGGGCGGCGCCGGCAAGGGCTGCGACGAGATAAGCCTTGGTCGCTTCCTCTTTGGTGTGGGATGCATTTGCGAGGGGAACCGCGCCCGCGCCAAAAACAGAAAACCCCGTGCTCCCGTCAATGGACATAAGCGCTGCCACTTCCTGGCTACGGGCCATGCCAACGGCTGTCGGACACCCAGCCGCGCCGTTGAGCGCAAGAAGGCCCGCTGCACGTGGAGTGAAGCGGGCCTTCAGTCTGTTGAGGAACGCAGGCAGGCCTACATCTTGTCGCTCTGCCCCTCCATCTTCGTCTTGCCTTCCATCATCTGATGGCTCTTGGCCTTGGCGAGGTTGCCGGCGGGGTCTTTCATGAACTCGGTCTTGGCGTCCTCGTTGCCGAAGCAATAGGTCTTGCCGTCGATCTCGGCGTTGATGGAGCAGTCGGTCTTCACCTCCTTGCCCATCGCAAGACCCATGGTGCACATATTGTCGAATTCGCCGGTGGTGGCCGCCATGGCCGCGCCCGCGAGCATCATCGTGCCGATAACGGCCGACGCAATCAAAGCTCTCATGGGAGTCTCCCTTTGTATGGTTGTTGCGCCCGAACTTAATGCGGCCGGCGCGAAAGGCGGTCGCATCACACCTTGTCAGCGCTCAACGTGGCGGAGGTTGGGGAGTTCCGTTCACGATTGCGCGTGCCGCTGTCACGTTTGCGCGATCAACGAGGTCAGTTGGTAACGTCGAACTCCAACTTGTCGAAGGTGTAGCGCGGCACTTGCGACCAGACGCCGTCCTCCTGGACGGGCACTTTGTGCATCTTGACGTTGCCGACCGTGAGCTTGCCGGTCTTCTCGTCCACCCAGAAATCGATGTCGTAATATTCGTCCTTGCTGCCGACCTTGCGGAAGTCGGTGCAGGCGAAATACTGGCCGTCGGATTTGAGCCGGCGCACCGGCTGGTGCATCTCGACGAATTCGAGCGGCACGGTCTCGCCGGTCTTCTCGTCCTTGATCACGAGCGCGCCATCGGCCGTCTTGTTGGCGGCGATGTAATTGTGGATCGCGCTCATCACGTGCCAGGCGCGCGTGACCTCCATGTCGCCGGGATGCTCCTGCACCGGCAGCCACCACCATGCGACAGGCAGCCGCGTGACCAAGAACCAGCTATCGCCGTCGCGCTTCGGCCCCTTCTGCACCCGGATATCCATGAGCTTCAGCTCGTTCCCGTCGGGCTTGAACCAGAAGTCGATGGCATATTGCTTCTTGGGCTCATCCTTGTCGTTGAAGATGACATTGGCGAACCAGCCATAGCCCGACATGCCGCGCACAACCTTGATCTTGTCGAACACGAGATGGAGGTCAGTATCGAGCTTGGGGTCGTGGAAGACGAAGGCGCCGTCCTTCGAGCGCTCGGCGATTACCTCGTCGACGCGCTTGTTGATGTCTTCCTCGGTGAAATCCTTGGCACCTGCAGCGGCGACGGCCCGACGGCTCGCGACGAAGTCGCGCGCCTTCTTCAGATTGTCGGCAGGACTCTTGAGGAACGCCGCTTTCGAAGCCTCCGACGAGAAGCAATAGACCTTGCCGTCTTCGCCGGTCCAGTTCACCGAGCAGTCGGTCTTCACCGTCTGACCGGAGGCAAGCCCCATGGTGCAGCTGTCGTCGAACTCGCCATGGGTCGCGGTAGGCAGGGGAGACATGGCTTGCCCGGCAGGCGCAGGGTCCTCGGCCGCCCAGGCCGGGTGCGAAATCGTCAGGCTGAGCGCAACCGTGAGCGCGGCGGAGCGTGCCAACGCGAAGAGAAGCCCGTCAGCGGAATGGAGTGTCATGGCCGTGATGTCTCCTGGATGCGCCGGCCTCGAAGCTCTGCAACAAGGGCCGGGGCCGGGCGCAAAAATACGGGAACAAGTAGCAAGACGCGCATCAATTTGCCGTTACGGCGAAAGAAACATTCCGCAAACTCCCCGCCCCGGGCCCCCGACCATTCCCCAGCCTGCAATTTAACCAAGATCGGCTAACGGCTTGACGCTGGGTCTGGCAGGCCCCTTATTACCGCTGTCAGCAGGCCGGATGGCCGCTTCGCCCTCATGTTTTGCGTATTGGGCGGGGAGGAAAGTCCGGGCTCCACGGAAGTACGGTGCCGGATAACCTCCGGCGGGGGTGACCCCAGGGACAGTGCCACAGAAAGCAAACCGCCCGCCGTCGCAGGCTTAGGCTGCTATGGCGAGGTAAGGGTGAAAGGGTGCGGTAAGAGCGCACCGCGTCTCTGGTAACAGAGGCGGCACGGCAAACCCCACCGGGAGCAAGACCGAATAGGGGCGGCGCGGCGGGGAAACCCGCCAGTCCCTTCCAGATGAGCCGCCCGGGTTGGTTGCACGAGGCGCGAGCGTGAGTTGCGCCCAAGATGAATGGCCATCGCTCGCCGCAAGGCGGGATACAGAACCCGGCTTACAGGCTTGGTGACATGTTACGGCCGGCGCGGAGGAGAACCCTCCCGCCGGCCTCCAATTATTCTGCCATGCAAGTGGCCGCAGTTTTCTCCTCTCCCCTTTGGGGCGGGTAAGGGCAACGGCTGCTGAAGATTCCCCCTCACCCCTCCCGCCATGCGACTTGCGCAACTCCGCTTCGCTTCGCGCGCAAGAGCGGCGGGAGCCCTCTCTCCAAAGGGGAGAGGAGAAATATGCATCATGAAGGGGAGGGCGCCCGACCGTCGCGGGATGACGGCCGGGGCCACTCAAGCCACGCGAGGGGCTGGGGGGCGTTTCGCGTGGTCACTATTTTGGCGTGCAACGCGCGCTGCCAGGGTTCGACGCGAACCTGCGCCCGGCACACCATAACCGCAAATCGTATTTGCCTATGTCGCAGATCAGAAAAACTTATCGGCCTAGCCGCCGAGAAAGTCCTGCATCAACTCGAGCGTCTGCGAGGGCTGCTCCTCTTGCGGCATGTGTCCGCAACCCTGCACCACTTTGAGCGACGCGTTCGGCATGGCGCGACGCAGCTTCAGACCGACGTCGAGCGGCACGATGCGGTCGTGGTCGCACCACAGGATCAAAGTCGGCAATGCGATCGACTTGTAGCGTTCGGCGAGCGCGTCGAGATCTTCGGGCACGATCTGCCGCGCGCTCTGGATGATGGCGTGCTTCCCGGCCGCCGTCTTGAGCGGGCCCGCGTAAACCTCGACCTCGCTGTCGTCGATCTTGCTGTCGTCGTGATAGGCGATCTTGAGCGCGACGCGCGTCTGCACCGCGGGCGGCACCATGCGCACGCCGACATGCGAGAAGAACGGCATGTTCAACATGCGGAAGAACACCGGCATGTTCTGCGGGTAGGCGAGGGTGTTGAGCAGCACGAGCCGCGAGATGCGTCCCTTCAGCCGCTGGTCGGCTTCGAGCGCGAGCAGGAGTGCCACGCCCCCGCCGAAGGAATGTCCGACAAGGGTGAGATCGCGCAAGTTCCGATCCTCGATCAGTTGCGCGAGCAGCTCCGCCTGGTCGAACACCGAGTAGCGCTCGTCCATCGGCTTGTCCGACTGGCCGAAGCCCTTGAGGTCGACGGCGATCACCCGGTGGTTCGTGGCAAGCTCGGGCGCCACGCGCCGCCAGGTATAGGTGCTCGTGCCGAAGCCGTGGATCAGGAGCAGCGGCCGGCCTGAGCCTTCCTCCTGGTAGAATAGCTTGACCGGCGCCTCCGGCGGTCCAAGCCGCGCGTACGGCCCATCGAGCGCGGCATGGGCGGCGATCGCCATAGCGCCGAGCGCAAGCGCAGCGAGACCGGCCGCCGCTTTCACCGTTTTCCGTGCCATCCCGCCGCGCAAAACCCTCTATGTCCCGAAGCCGAACCGGAATCGCCAGTCCGAATTAGGAACGACGCTTGTTCTCCCCGTTGCGCGACCTTAGCTCGCTTCGCCGCGGCGCGGCAATTGCCGCTGGTTAACCACGAGTAAAGGTTTACGGCACTTCAGATGTGCATTTCCGCCAATTCGGGTGCTTGTCCCGGTGTCGACCGTTGACGCCCATATAATCCCATGCTATCCCATCAATGCCCGTTCGGTGAGTGAGTGGGGGAGGCCAGGCAGCGCTTCCTTTGAGGCCACGGGGGGATCCGCGCCGCCTCTCCCACTGAACTCTCTCAAGGGCGGGGGTCTGCACCTCAAGCTTGTCAGGTTCCGGCGTCGGCTCGGGTGCGTGAGGGGGAGATGGACCAGTTTGTCTCGACTTTCACCAACAAGATCGACACCAAAGGCCGAGTCTCGGTACCGGCACCTTTCCGCACCGTCCTCGCCAAGGACGGCCTTGACGGCATTTATTGCTATCCGTCGCTCGATGCGCCTGCGCTCGATGCAGGCGGCCAGCGCCTCGTGGACAAGATCAACCGGCTGGTCGAAGACCTCGCCCCTTATTCCGACGAGCGCGACCATCTCGCGACTGCTCTGTTCGGCACGAGCGAAATCCTCACGATCGACCAGGACGGACGTACGGTCCTTCCTGAGCGCCTGCGCGATCACGCGGGCATTACCACGCACATCACTTTCGTCGGTCTCGGCGAAAAATTTCAAATGTGGGAGCCAAAGCGCTTCGAATCTCATTTGTCGGAGGCACGCAAGAAAGTGCGCGACCTCCGCACGCTACTCGGCGCGGGGCGTCGCGGAAGCGGCGGGCCAGAGGGAGCACGGGAATGATGGCGGGCAGCGGCAGGTCGACTGCCGTCGGCGGACCGGCCCGCCATCATCCCGTGATGCTCTCGGAGGTAATCCAGGCGCTTGAGCCGAAGGACGGCGCGATCGTCATCGACGGGACGTTCGGCGCCGGCGGTTACACCAAGGCCATTCTCGACTCTGCCGACTGCAAGGTGATCGCTATAGACCGCGATCCCGATGCGATCGTGGAGGGCGCGCCGCTTGCCGCACTCTTCGGCGGCAGGCTGATGCTCGTCAACGCGCGCTACAGCGACATGGACGCGATCGCCGCCGCCCTTGGCCTAGAGGCGGTCGATGGCGTGGCGCTCGATCTCGGCGTCTCCTCCATGCAACTCGACCGGTCCGAGCGCGGCTTCTCCTTCATGAAGGATGCGCCGCTCGACATGCGCATGGGCAAGGACGGACCCACCGCGGCCGATATCGTCAACACGCTCTCCGAGAAGGAGCTCGCCGGCATTATCGGCAGACTTGGCGAGGAACGCCGCGCGCGGGCGATCGCCAAGGCCATCGTCAAGCGCCGCGCCGAGAAGCCGATCGAGACGACCGGTGAGCTTGCCGAGATCGTCGCCCGTGTCGTCGGCCGCAAGTGGGACGAAACGAAGCATCCGGCGACGCGCACCTTTCAGGCGCTCAGGCTCTACCTGAACGAGGAGCTCGAGGAGCTGGCCAAGGGCTTGGCCGCCGCCGAGCGGCTGTTGAAGGCCGGCGGGCGGCTGGTCGTGGTGACCTTCCATTCGCTGGAAGACCGCATCGCCAAGCGGTTTTTCGCTAGCCGCAGCGCCCCCCCGCCCAAAGGCTCGCGACATTTGCCGGAGCAAGGAAGGGCGGCGCCCGCGCCAAGCTTCCGGCTTCTTAACCGGCGTCCGCTAGAACCGAATCAGAGGGAAATCGCGGAAAACCCCCGTGCCCGCTCGGCGCGCCTCAGGGCGGCCGAGCGCACGGAGGCGCCTTCGCATCCGCTCGACCTTGCCGCGCTCGGGGTTCCTTGAGCCGCGGATCGTTGCGTGTCAGTTGAAGTGAGTCCGCCATGTTGCGTTTCGTCAATATCTGCCTCCTGCTCGGCCTCCTCGCGCTCGCTTACGTCATCTATCAGGTGAAATACGAGACCCGCGCGCTCGACGCCGAGATCGCCACGATCGGCAAGGAGATCGAGGCCGAGCGCGACGGCATCGCCGTGCTGCGTGCCGAATGGAGCCTGCTCAACCGGCCTGAGCGCATTGAGCGGCTTGCCAAGAAGCACCTCAAGCTCGCGCCGTCAGACCCGCGCCAGGTCGTGACCGTCGACAGCGTCACGGACAGCGATTTCGACCGCCTCAAGGCTCAGGCGCAAGCCGCTCAGCAGGCTGATGCGCAGCAAGCTTCCCCGAAGCAAGCTGCCCCGAAGCCGTCTGCGGCGCGGCAAGCCTCCGCCAAACCGGCCGCCGTGAAGGCTGCCGCCAATTAGGGACGAAGCGGCGTTGCGCCACACGAACAAGCAGGACCCCAGCGCCGCGCGCGCAGAGCGTGCCTATCATACGCGCTGCCGCAACCGCTTCCGCTTGGCTTGCGTCGCCTTCGCGCTTTCCTTCGTGCTGATCGGCGGCCGGCTCGTCACGCTCGGCTTTGCCGGTACCGAACGCGGCGGCGGCAGCCTGCAGGACATCTCGACCACCATCCACCGGCCTGACATTCTCGACCGCAGCGGACGCCTGCTTGCGACCGACATCAAGGGCGCGACACTCTACGCGGACCCCGCGCGCGTCATCGACAAGGATGAGCTCGTCGAGCAGGTCGCGAGCGTCCTGCAGGGCATCAAGACGCGCGAGCTTCTCACTAAGCTCAAGCACGGGCGCCGCTTCGTGCGCATCAAGCGCGAGCTGACGCCGAAGCAGCAGGCCGAGATCCACGAGCTTGGCCTGCCAGGTCTCGGCTTCATCGAGGAATATCGCCGCGTCTATCCGATGGGGGCGACCGCGAGCCAGGTGGTCGGCTTGGTCGACGTCGACAATCGGGGGCTCGGCGGCATCGAGAAGTTCGTAGACGACAATCCGCAGCTCACCATGGTGGCTTCCGCCGATAAAGCGGACGAAGAGTCGGTGACGATCTCGCTCGATCTCGGCGTGCAGCACGTGCTGCGCCAGGAGCTGAAGGCGGCGATGGCGACCTATCGCGCCAAGGCCGCGGCGTCTGTCGTCATCGACATCCATTCCGGCGAGGTGGTCGGGCTCGTCTCGCTCCCCGACTACGATCCGAACCGCCGCGAGCAGGCGCTCGACAAGGAGCGCGCCAACCGCATCGCCTTCGGCGTCTACGAGATGGGCTCGGTGTTCAAAGTGTTCACCGTCGCGGGTGTGCTCGAACTCAGGGCTTGCGTCGATGCGCTCGAGCTACGACGCGTCCGGTCCGATCCATTACGGGCGCTTCACGATCAGTGATTTCCACGGCAAGGGCCGCGCGCTGAGCGTGCCCGAGGCCTTCATCTATTCGTCCAACATCGCCTCGGCGAAGATGGCGCTGCATATGGGGGTGGAGCGTCACCGCGCCTTCCTCAAGAAGCTCGGGCTGACGCGCCGCGTGCCGACCGAGATCGGCGAGACCGCGACGCCGATCGTGCCGGCGCATTGGCAGAAGCTGAACACCATGACCATCGCGTTCGGTCACGGGCTGTCGGTCACGCCGCTGCAAATGGCGACGGCCTCTTTGCCGCTCTTCAACGGGGGGATCGGCGTGCAGCCGACCTTCCTGCCGCGCTTGCGCGAAGAGGCCGCGCAAACGAGCCCACGCGTGCTCAAAGCGCAAACAAGCGCATCCATGCTCAAGCTGATGCGGCTAAACGTGCTCAAAGGCACTGCCAAACGCGCCGATACCCCAGGATATCGCGTCGGCGGCAAGACCGGCACGGCGGAGAAGGTGGTCGGCGGGCGCTATTCGAAATCGGCGCTTTTGACCAATTTCCTGGCGGTTTTCCCGACCGACGCCCCCGAATATCTGGTCCTCGTCATGCTCGACGAGCCGCAACGCGTCGCAGCCAGCAACAATGCCGCAACCGCGGGCGTCAACGCCGCGCCCACGGCCGGCAAGATCATCGGAAAGATCGGCCCAATCCTTGGGGTTGCGCCCGATCTCGAAGATGCCAAGGGCCAGTTTGACGCCAAGCTGCTCGCCTCCTATTAGACTCTCCGCATGACCTTAGGTGAGCTGTTGGGGCCGGAGGCAAACCTGCCTCCCGCGCTCGCGCGCGTCAGCGTCACGGGGCTCGCGGCCGACAGCCGCGCGGTCGAGCCGGGCTTCCTCTTCGCCGCGCTGCCTGGCGTGAAAGCCGACGGCACCGAGTTCATCGCCGAAGCATTGCGACGCGGCGCTGCCGCGATACTCGCGCCGCAGGGCGTGGCCCATCCGGTCTCGCAAGCGCCGATTATCGAAGATGCCGATCCCCGCCGGCGCCTCGCGCTGATCGCCGCGCGCTTCTTTAAGCGTCAACCTGAGACGGCGGTCGCGGTCACCGGCACGAACGGCAAGACCTCGGTCGCGTCCTTCGTGCGTCAGCTCTGGACGGCGCTTGGATTCGGTGCGGCTAGTCTCGGCACGGTGGGCGTGGTGAGTCCGCGCGGAACTGAGACGCTGAAGCACACGACGCCAGATCCGATCGAGCTGCACGCGATCCTGGCGCGGCTCGCCAAAGACGGCGTCACGCATCTTGCCCTCGAAGCGTCGAGCCACGGGCTGCAGCAGCGGCGCGTGGATGGCATCACGTTCGCGGCCGGCGCGTTCACCAACATTTCGCGCGATCACATGGATTACCACGCGACGTTCGAGGACTATTTCGCGCAGAAGCTCAGGCTGTTCACCGAGTTGCTGCCGCGCGGCGCTGGCGCCATCGTGGATGTCGACAGCGAAGCCGGCCTGCGCGTCGCCGCGGAAGCCGAAGCGCACGGGCTCGCGCTCATCTCTGTCGGACGCGCAGGCACGACGCTGCGGCTCGTCTCGGCGGAGCCGCAAGGCTTCGCGCAAACGCTTGTCGTCGAGCATGAGGGCCAGCGCCACACGCTGCGCCTGAAGCTGGTCGGGAACTTCCAGGCATCGAACGCGCTGGTCGCTGCCGGGCTTTGCGTTGCGACGGGATCGCGCGCGGCGGACGTGCTGCCGCTGCTCGCCGAGCTGCGCGGCGCGCGGGGCCGCCTCGACCTTGCCGGCAGCGCGCGCGGCGGCGCGCCGATCTTCATCGACTACGCGCACACGCCCGACGCCCTCGCCAAGGCGCTCGATGCGCTAAGGCCGTATGTGCAGAGCCGCCTGCTCGTCGTGTTCGGCTGCGGCGGCGACCGCGACAAAGGCAAGCGGCCCGAGATGGGCGCGGTGGCGGCGAGCAAAGCCGACCTCGCCATCGTCACCGACGACAACCCGCGCAGCGAGGAGCCTGCCGCGATCAGGCGCGCGATCCTTGCGGCAGCGCCCGGCGCCGTCGAGATCGGCGACCGCGCGGCGGCGATTGCCGAGGCGATCGCCTCGCTCCGCAAGGGCGACGTGCTGCTGATCGCCGGCAAGGGCCACGAGACGGGCCAGACCATCGGCACGACAATCATCCCGTTCTCGGATCATGACGCCGTGGCGGCTGCGCTCCAAGCGGAGGCGAAACTTGGCTGACCCGCTCTGGACCTTGCGCGAGATCGTCGTCGCGACCGGCGGCACGAGCCCAGCATCGCCCGCGATCGAGGTCACGGGCTTCTCAATCGACAGTCGCTCCATCGCGCCTGGCGAAGCCTTCGTCGCCATTAGGGGCTTGAACCGCGACGGCCATGAATTCGCCGCATCGGCGCTTGAGGCCGGCGCGGCGCTCGCCATCGTGGAGCGCGATTTCGCTGGCGCGGCGGTAGAGGATCGGCTCGTGCGCGTCGGCGATACGCTGGAAGCCCTGAACGATCTCGGCCGCGCCGCGCGGGCGCGCGCGAAGGACGCGGTCGTGATCGCCGTGACCGGCAGCGCCGGCAAGACCGGCAGCAAGGAAGCGCTCAGGCTCGCGCTGGCGCCAAGCGGTGAGGTGCACGCCTCGGTCAAGTCCTTCAACAATCACTGGGGCGTGCCGCTGTCGCTCGCCAACATGAAGCGCGACACGCGCTTCGGCGTGTTCGAGGCCGGCATGAACCATCCGGGCGAGCTCGACGCGCTCACGAGGCTGATCCGCCCGCATATCGCCATCGTCACCACAGTGGCGCCGGTGCATCTCGGCTTCTTCCGCTCCGTGGCGGAGATCGCCGACGCCAAGGCCGAAATCTTCCGCGGGCTCGAGCCCGGCGGCACGGCGATCGTCAATCGCGACAATCCCTATTCCGACCGGCTCGCAGATCACGCGCACCGATATGTCGCGCGCGTGGTCAGCTTCGGCGAAGCTCCCGATGCCGATGCGCGCCTCGTCGACGTCGCGCTTGGGCCGGACAGCTCGGACGTCAGCGCTGACATCCTGGGCGAGACTGTCCGCTACCGGATCGGCACGCCGGGCCGCCATGTGGTGCAGAATTCGCTCGCCGTGCTCTGCGCGGCGAAGCTCGCCGGCGCCGACCTCGCCCGTGCGGGAGAAGCGCTTGCCGTGCTGCAAGCCCAGCCGGGGCGCGGCGCGCGCCTTGTCGTCGCCGCAAATGGCGGACACATCGCGATCATCGATGAGTCCTATAATGCCAACCCGGCCTCGATGCGGGCGGCGCTCGCCACCCTTGGGCTCACCCCGCGCACCGAGTTCAAGCGCCGCGTGGCAGTGCTCGGCGACATGCTGGAACTCGGCGGCGAGGGTCCGCGTCTTCACGCTGAGCTTGCGGAGTTCATTGACGGGGCAGGGGTAGATGTTGTCTTTGCCTGCGGCGAGCTGATGGGCTCGCTATTCGAGGCCTTGCCCGTGAGCCGGCGCGGCGCCTATGCCAAATCGGCGGAGGAGCTTAGGCCTCTCTTGACGGATGCGGTAGGCGCGGGCGACGTGATCATGGTGAAGGGCTCGCTCGGCAGCCGCATGGCGCCCCTGGTCGAGGCCTTGAAGCAGCGCTTCGCGGGGAACGTTCCGGCCTAAAGGGCCGCGAGGGGGAAAGATGCTCTACTGGCTGAGCCAGCTTGCCGGCGAGCTGTCCGTCTTCAACGTCTTTCGCTACATCACCTTCCGCACCGGCGGGGCAATCCTCACCGCCTTCCTGTTCGTGATCCTGTTCGGGCCGCGCATCATTCGGTCGCTCCGCCTACGCCAGGGCAAAGGGCAGCCGATCCGCAAGGACGGGCCCGAGCGCCATTTGCTGCAGAAGCAGGGCACGCCCACCATGGGCGGCCTCATGATCCTGTCCGGCGTCACCGTCGCGGTGCTGCTCTGGGGCAATCTCGCCAACCCTTATGTCTGGGTCGTGTTGCTGCTCACCCTTGTCTATGGCGGGGTCGGCCTCTACGACGACTATCTGAAAGTGACCAGGCAGACGGTCGAAGGCTCGCGCGGACGCATCAGGATCATCATCGAGGCTGCCGCCGCGGTTGCCGCGGTTGCCGTCATCGTGCAGGTCGGCCAGGCCCCGCTCGCCACCTCGCTCGCCATACCCTTCTTCAAAAGCATCCTGATCGATCTTGGCTGGTGGTTCATTCCGTTCGGCGCCTTCATCATCGTCGGCGCCGGCAATGCCGTGAACCTTACCGACGGCCTCGACGGCCTTGCCATCGTCCCGGTGATGATCGCGGCCGCGACCTTCGGCTTCATCGCCTATTTCGTCGGCAACGTTCTGTTCGCGGACTATCTGCAAATCCATTTCGTGCAGGGCACGGGCGAGCTTGCCGTCATCTGCGGCGCGTTGGTCGGCGCAGGCCTCGGCTTCCTCTGGTTCAATGCGCCGCCCGCGCAGATCTTCATGGGCGACACGGGCTCGCTCGCGCTTGGCGGCGCACTCGGCACCATCGCTGTCGCGACCAAGCACGAGCTCGTGCTCGCCATCGTCGGCGGGCTGTTCGTACTCGAAGCGGCGTCGGTCATCGTCCAGGTCATGTCCTACAAGCTGTTCGGCAAGCGCGTGTTCCGCATGGCGCCGCTGCACCATCATTTCGAGCAGAAGGGATGGCCTGAATCCACGGTGGTGATCCGGTTCTGGATCATTTCCGTGGCGCTTGCGCTTGCTGGCCTCGCCACGCTGAAATTGCGCTAAGTTCTTCCACCATGATTCCCGTGACCACCTTCGCAGGACGCGACGTCGCGGTCCTGGGCTTGGGGTTGAGCGGCCTCGCCACGGCTCGTGCGCTCGAGAGCGGGGGGCGCCAATGTCTTCGCCTGGGATGACAAGGAGAAAGCGCGCGAGGAGGCTGCCGCCGCCGGCCTCGTGCTGACCGATCTTGCCACGGTCGATTGGGCGCGCTTCGCGGCGCTCGTGCTCGCACCGGGCATTCCGCTCACCCATCCCGCGCCGCATTGGAGCGTCGTCAAGGCGCGCGAAGCGGGCATCGAAGTGATCGGCGACATTGAGCTGTTCTTCCGCGCGCGCGGCGAAGCGGACGCGCCGGGCAAAGTCGTGGCGATCACCGGCACCAACGGGAAGTCGACGACGACCGCGCTCACGGCCCATCTGCTCGACGCCGCGGGCAAGCGCGTCGCGCTTGGCGGCAATATCGGCAAAGCCGTTCTCGACCTCGACCCCTTCGCAGATGATCTCACTTACGTGCTGGAACTTTCGTCTTTCCAGATCGACCTTGCGCCGTCACTCGCGCCCGACGCGGCAGCCCTCATCAACATCACGCCGGACCATCTCGACCGCCATGGCACGCTCGAAGACTATACGCGCATCAAGGCGCGCATCTTCGCGCACCTTCCCGCGAGCGCGACGGCGGTGGTCGGCGTCGACGACGAACCGTCGCGCGCGATCGCCGACAGCCTCGAAGGGGCGTCCGCTGTGCAGCGCGTCGCCATTGGACGCCCCATCGAGACGGGCGTTTGGGCGGAGGAAGGCGTGCTGCATGAGATGGAGCGCGGCAAGGAATTGGCGCGCGCCGATCTCGCCGGTATCGGTTCGCTCAGAGGCCCGCATAACTGGCAGAACGCCGCCTTCGCCTATGCGCTCGCGCGGTCGCAGGGGCTCTCCACGGAGACCATCGGGCAAGGCCTTAAGAGCTTCGCGGGCCTCGGCCACCGCATGGAGCAGGTGGCGCGCAAGGGCCTGGTGCTGTTCGTTAATGACTCCAAGGCTACCAATGCTGACGCGGCGGGGAAGGCCTTGGCGAGTTTCACCGACATATACTGGATCATCGGGGGCCGGCCGAAAGAGGGGGGCTTGGCCGGTCTCGAGCCGTTCTTCCCGAGGATCGTGCGCGCTTATCTGATCGGCGAGGCGGCCGACGCCTTCGCGCGGCAGCTCGGCCACGCGGTCGACCACGTGCAATGCGGCACGCTCGACAAGGCCGTGGCGGAAGCGGCGGCGGATGCGAGCCGCTCGCAAGCGGCGGAGCCCGTCGTGCTTTTGTCGCCGGCTTGCGCCTCCTATGACCAGTTCGCCAATTTCGAGAAGCGCGGCGAAGCGTTCCGCGCCATCGTGCTTGAGCTCGACGGTGCTGAGAGCGCGAAGCCGGAGGAGGGGAGGGCGGCATGAGGATCACCCGCGCCGACCGCTCAATCCTTTCCGATTGGTGGTTCACCGTCGACCGGTTGATGTTCTTCGGGTTCGTGCTCCTGATGGGCGCGGGGCTCGTGCTCTCGCTCGCGGCAAGCCCGCCGATCGCGGCCAAGCTCGATCTCGAGCCGTTCTATTTCGTGCGCCGGCACGCGGCCCTGATGCTCCCTGCGGTGGCCATCATGTTCGCGGCCTCGACGCTGGCGCCGAAACAAATCCGGCGCGCGAGCCTTCTGATCTTCCTGATCGGATGCGCGCTGATGGCGCTGATCTTGTTCCTGGGGCCCGAGATCAAGGGCGCCAAGCGTTGGCTCCAGATCGGCGTCGTCTCGATCCAGCCTTCGGAGTTCGTGAAGCCGGCTTTCGTCGTGCTTACCGCGTGGCTGTTCAACGAAAGCCAGAAGCGCCGAGACGTACCGGGCATCGAGCTCGCCGTCGCGCTCTTTGCCATATTCGCGGCGCTGCTCGTCCTTCAGCCGGATTTCGGCCAGACCTTGCTCGTCACGGTGGTCTGGGGCGCGCTCGTCTATATGGCCGGCATCAACATGGTTTGGATCCTGGCGTTAGGCGCCGCCGGCGCCGCCGGGCTGGTCACAACGTACTTCCTCGCGCCGCATGTCGCCTCGCGCATCGACCGGTTTCTCGACCCGGCCTCCGGCGACACCTATCAAGCCGACCGCTCGCTCGACTCCTTCCTGAATGGCGGCTGGTTCGGGCGCGGCCCCGGCGAGGGTACGGTGAAGAACGTTCTGCCCGACTCGCACACCGATTTCATCTTCGCGGTGACCGCGGAGGAATATGGGCTGATCGCCTGCATGATCCTGCTCGCGCTGTTCGCCTTCACGGTGTTGCGCGGCCTGTCCAAGGCCTCGCAAGAGCCCGACGGGTTCATCAGGCATGCGGTTGCCGGGCTCGTCATGCTGTTCGGGCTGCAGGCGCTGATCAACATGGCGGTGAATGTCGGCCTGCTGCCCGCCAAGGGCATGACCTTGCCCTTCATCTCCTATGGTGGGTCCTCGCTGCTCGCCATGGCGCTGACCATGGGCTTTGCACTCGGGCTGACGCGCAAGCGTCCGATGGCCGGGCGGCTCGAGCCGCGGCGTGAGACCGAGACTGAAGCCGAGCCGGAAGCGGCCGGCGCGCGAGGCCAGCACGCATGACGGACCGCCCCTTCCTGCTCGCCGCCGGCGGCACGGGCGGCCATCTCTTTCCGGCGGCGGCGCTCGCGCAGGAGCTTGCGCGGCGCGGGCATGCCGTCGAGCTCGCGACCGATACCCGCGCCGAGAAATACGGCGTCGAGTTCCCGGCGCGTGCCATTCACCGCATTCCGTCGGCCACGATCGCGAGCCGCTCGCCCATCGGCATGGCCAAGACCTTCTCAAGGCTCGGCATGGGCTATCTCGGCGCGCTCCGCCTGCTCAAGCGGGTCGGACCGAAAGCCGTGATCGGCTTCGGCGGCTATCCGACCCTGCCGCCGATTTTCGCCGCGCGCACGCTGCGCATCCCGACCGCGGTCCACGAGCAGAACGCCGTGATGGGCCGCGCCAACCGTCTACTCTCGCGCTACGTCGACCGCGTGGCGCTGTCTTTCTCGCCGACCAAGTATCTCGGCCCCAAGGCGCAGCCCAAAGCCATTGTCACCGGCACGCCGGTGCGCGACGCGGTGCTCGCCGTGCGCGACGTCCCCTATGTTCCGCCGGAGCCAGCGAGCCGCTTCCTGCTGCTCGTGTTCGGCGGCAGCCAGGGCGCGCATTTCTTCGCGGAGCTTCTGCCACAAGCACTCGATCTTTTGCCCTCGGCGTTTCGCTGGCGGCTCACGCTCGTGCAGCAGGCGCGCGAGGAGGATCTTGTCGGCTTGCGGCACTACTACGAGGAAGCCGGGCTCGCCGCGCATCTCGCGCCATTCTTCCGCGACCTCCCCGAACGGATCGCCCAGGCGCATCTCGTCATCGCCCGCTCAGGCGCCTCCACCGTTGCCGAACTGATGGCGATCGGCAGGCCTGCGATCCTCGTGCCCTTGCCGCACGCCCTTGACAACGATCAGCTCGAAAATGCAACACGGCTTGAGCAAGGCGGCGGCGGCTGGTGCATAAGGCAGAGCGAGCTCAGCCCTGAGCGCCTCGCCGCGGAGCTCGAGCGGCTGTTCGGATCGCCCGGGCTGCTCGCCTCTGCAGCCGCCAAGTCGAAGGCGATGGCCGAGACGGAAGCGGTTACGAAGCTCGCCGATCTCGCCGAGGCGCTCGCGGGGTCGAAAGAGACAAAGGAGTAGGGTGGCGTAAAGTCAATGCATCTGCCTGACCCCGACGAGACAGGTCTGTTCCATGTCGTGGGCATCGGCGGCATCGGCATGAGCGCCATTGCCGAGGTGATGCACACGCGCGGCTATCGCGTGCAGGGCAGCGACCTCAAGGACGGCGGCAATCTCGATCGGCTCCGCGCGCGGGGCATCGCCTGCCTGATCGGGCATGACCCCGCCAATGTCGACGGCGCGTCCTATCTCGTGATCTCAAGTGCGGTGAAGCCGGGCAACCCGGAGTTCGAGGCGGCGAACGAGCGCGGCATTCCCATCATCCGCCGCGCCGAGATGCTGGCCGAGCTGATGCGCCCTTGCGCCACCGTGTCGATCACCGGCACGCACGGCAAGACGACGACCACGGCGCTGATCGCCGATCTTCTCAAACATGCCGAGCTCGACCCGACGGTGATCGCTGGCGGCATCATCAACGCGTGGGGCACCAATGCGCGCATCGGCAAGGGCGAGTGGATGGTGGTCGAGGCCGACGAGTCCGACGGCACCTTCCTCAAGCTGCCAACTCAGATCGGGGTCGTGACCAATATCGACCCCGAGCACATGGACTACTGGCCCTCGCTCGACGCGCTGCACCAGGCCTTCCATCAATTCATCGACGCGATCCCGTTCTACGGGGTCGCCATCGCCTGCATCGACCATCCGGTGGTGCGCGAGCTGCTCGGGAAGCTTGGCGGCGCGGCCAACGGGCGCCGCACGCTCACCTACGGTGTGGCGCGCGACGCCGATATCAGGCTTGGCAATCTGCGCGCGAGCGCCGACCGGATCGTGTTCGACGCCGAGCTCGGGCCGGGTGTCAAAGGCGGCGCGCGCAAGCTCGACGATCTGATGCTGCCGGTGCTCGGGCACTATAATGCGCTGAATGCGCTCGCAGCACTTGCCGCCGCGACCGAAGCCGGCGTGAGCGACGAGGTGATCCGCGAGACCTTCGCCACCTTCTCTGGCGTGAAGCGCCGCTTCACCCCGGTCGGCGAATGGCAGGGGGTGCGCGTCTTTGACGACTACGCGCATCACCCGGTCGAGATCGCCGCAGTCTTGCGGGCGGCGCGCGCGGGCGGCAACGGGCGTATTATCGCGATCATGCAGCCGCACCGTTACACGCGGCTCCAGGCGCTGTTCAACGAGTTCTCGGCTTGTCTCGACGATGCCGACATCGTCGTCGTGACTCCGGTCTATTCCGCGGGTGAAGCGCCGATCCCCGGCATCGACCGCGATGAGCTTGTCTCGGGGCTGCGCCGCCACGGACATCCCAACGTGCTGACTATCGAGGGTGAGGAGGACCTCGCCGAGACCGTCGCGTCCCTCGCGCGCTCAGGCGATCTCGTGGTTGGGCTCGGCGCCGGCACCATCACCGACTGGATCAACGCGCTGCCCGCGCGGCTCAACGGACAGAGGGCTGGCGCGTGAACGGGAACGGACTTCTCGGCGAGCTTACCGCCGCGCTGCCCGAGCTCCGCGGCAAGCTCAAGGCGGAAGCTTCCCTCTCGGACCTCACCTGGTTCAGGGTTGGTGGGCCCGCCGAGGTGCTCTATTCTCCGGCCGACGAGGCCGACCTCGCTTTTTTCCTGCGCGCGACGCCCAGCGGCATTCCCGTCACGGTGATCGGGCTCGGCTCGAACCTGCTCGTGCGCGACGGCGGCATTGAAGGCGTCGTGATCCGCCTCGGTGGCAAGGGCTTCGGCGAGATCAGAATAGAGGACAACTCGCGGCTCCGCGCCGGCGCGGCGGTTCCCGACGTGAAGGTCGCACGCGCCGCAGCCGACGCTGGCATATCAGGGCTCTCCTTCTATCGTGGCATTCCGGGCTGCGTCGGCGGCGCGCTGCGCATGAACGGCGGTGCGCATGGCCGCGAGACCTGCGAGGTCGTGGTCGAGGCGCGCGCCGTCGATCGCAAGGGCGACACGCATGTACTCCCCGTTGCCGAGCTGCATTACGCCTACCGCCATTGCGGCGCGCCGGAGGACTACATCTTCACCGAGGCTCTGTTCCAGGGCGAGCCTGGCGAGCCCGACAAGATCCTCGCGGAGATGGACGGCATCGCCGCCTATCGCGAGGAGGTGCAGCCGATCAAGAGCCGCACCGGGGGCTCGACCTTCAAGAACCCGCCCGGCAAGAAGGCCTGGCAGCTCATCGACGCCGCCGGCTGCCGCGGGCTCGCGGTGGGCGACGCCAAGGTCTCCGAGATGCACTGCAACTTCCTCATCAACGAGGGCAGCGCCACCGGCGCCGACCTGGAAAAGCTCGGCGAGACGGTCCGCGCCCGCGTGAAGGGGACGAGCGGCGTGGAGCTCGAATGGGAGATCAAGCGCCTCGGCCTCCCGGCCTGATAGCCTTAGAATTGCGCCGAGAAAATCCGGACTACTGCAAAACTACTGATTGTAAAACGCGTATTGTACACATAGGCGTGAAGAAATGGACTAGCAGCGCGGAAATCAAGTAGAGTTGATGACATTTTGATACTGCCTACTTAAATCGACGTTCAGCTCATATGATTACTAGTTTTCTTCAAACATTTTCTGGAACCGTTCCATATCACAAAAAATATTTATAATTAACTTGCCTTTTGGCGAGCATGCGCCCAGGGTCCAAATACGATTTGAATGATGATCATTCAGATGAATTCCTCATTTTTAGGAGCATACCGATGCAAAATTCATCCACACAGACCAATGCGAATCCGCAAACTTCAGACCAGAGCCAGCAGGATGTCGTGAAGGACATCTGCGCGAAGTGGAGCAAGTTTACGCACCAGGATGCCTCTGCTTTCAAGGGCAAGGCTGACCTCGTGTCTCAGGTCGCAGCCAAGTACAACATGGACCAGGCGCAGGCCCAGCGTGAGGTTGACGCCGTGCTGAAGGGTCGCCAGATCGGCGCCGGCGCGTAGTCCAAGATTTTCGCTCCGAGGCCGCTTCATGGCGGTCTCGGGGTGCTGCTCTACGAATGAGCCGCCCACGGGCGGCTTTCTTTTTTGCGCGGAGAAGCGGATAAATGCGGGATTGGCGGCGCTCGCCGCGACGCCGTTCGTCGATCGAAGGAGAGTGCCATGGCCAAGGGCCAGCAGCGAAGCAATCGCGAGAAGAAGAAGCCGAAGCAGGACAAGAAGAAGGTGACCCAGGCGGCTTCGCCGATGGTGTCGCTCGATCAGCGCGGGAAGTCCGGCCGAAGCGCCGCCCAGAAAAAGGGCTCGTGACGAATTCTGTCTACGAGTCGATTTAGCGCGCGCAGCTTAAGCTTGCGTCCGCCGCTCAACGAGCGTGAGCGGCGTGCAACGCCGCATCCTGCTCCTGCGCAACCTGGAGGTCGGCAGGGTCGACCGTCACCATCTCGATTGCGGATCCGGATGGCGCCGGCACGAAGATGGCAGTCGCTACGCGATGGTACGCCGCAAAGGACAGGCCCTCGATGAGCTCTTCATCCGTCACCACCCGGTAATCGCCGGCCGGCAGCAAACGATCCACACCCTTCACACGAAAAGGCCGGTGGAACGACACAGTCTTAGTGGTCGTGCGGATCGTCATTGCGGCTTGCGAGAGGTCAGTTCGCCTTCCTGAGGTCTTCCATGCCGTTCGTCACGTGGGCCTTGATTGGCTCGACCGCAGCACTGGTGACCTTGGTTGAAAGCGCGCGAACTTCCTCAACCTGAGCCGTCAGGGCGTTGAACTGAGTCTGCCAATAGGCCGTCTGCAACTCCACGATCTCGCCGAGATTCTTGGCGCCTGCCACGCTCTTGGCCAAATCGAAGACGGAAAGCAGGTTCCGCTGGGCGATGTCGATGACTTTGCGGTTGAATGCGAGCGCGCCCTGTCCCGCCGCATCGAAGGTTCTTTCAAAGGTCGTGACGGATGCATCGAGAGCATCCTTGGAGCGATTAAAGGCCTCCCGGGTTTGGGCGACGCTTTTCTCCGCCACAGAACGCACGCCCTCTGGAATGGCGGTGTCGAGACCGGCGAGACCGAACTGAGCCGTCATATTGCGATATGCGGCGCGGGCCTGTTCGGCGGCAGCTTGGGGATTGAAGTTAGCGGTCATGATGTGCCTCGTGTGGTTGCGATGTGAAATTATCGAAGACAGCGGTCGCGTGGCTCGATCCCCGATTGGGCTTCGACCGGACGCATGCCGCTTACGAAGGGCACTCATGCTGAGAATGCGGGAAAGGGGGCGTGCACGAAGTTGGCACGTTAGGCTTTGCCGTCAGCGCCGTTTCGGCGTGCCAGTAGCCTTAGATATGGCGCCTCGCCGGTGCTATTACAAGCTGTGCACGCAATCTTCGCCATCGATAGTTGAATTGGGCTTCGCGAGGTTGTAGCGCCTCCGGTCAGCGTGGAGGGCGCTCTTGTGGCGCTCCAAGGTCCTTCCCATGCCCTTGCCCGCGAAAGCAGATAATCCAATAACCATCGTCGGTGATTACTGGATCGCCGGGTCAAGCCCGGCGATGACGCCTTCAGCAGCGGGAGGGGGCCCATATGCCAAGCAAGCAGATTCATGTCGCGGTGCTGATGGGAGGCCTGTCGTCGGAGCGTGAGATTTCGCTCCGCTCGGGCGCGGCCTGCGCGACCGCGCTCGAAGGCGAGGGCTACCGCGTCACCCGCCTCGATGTCGGTCGCGACGTCGCCGCCCGTCTCGCCGAGATCAAGCCCGACGTCTGCTTCAACGCGCTGCATGGGCGCTACGGCGAGGACGGCTGCATCCAGGGGCTGCTCGAAACACTTGGGCTCCCGTATACCCATTCCGGCGTGCTCGCTTCCGCTCTCGCCATGCACAAGGAGCGCGCCAAGGCCGTGCTCCGCGCGGAGGGCGTTCCCGTCGCCGAAAGCCTCGTCACCTCCCGCGCCAAGGCGGCACGCGCGCATGCGATGAAGCCGCCTTATGTGATCAAGCCGCCCCAGGAGGGGTCGAGCGTCGGCGTCTATATCGTGGGCGAGGATCAGGCCCATCCGCCGCAGGAGCTCAATGCCGCTGACTGGGCGCTCGGCGAGGAGCTCATGGTCGAGCGCTATATCCCAGGCCGGGAGCTCACTTGCGCCGTCATGGGCGACGAGGCGCTCGGGGTGATCGAGATTCGGCCTGCCGAGGGCCTGCCCTTCTACGATTTCGACGCGAAATACGCCCCTGGGGGCTCAATTCACCTGCTCCCGGCGCCGCTTAAACCAAATGTTTACCAATTGGTACAGAAGCTGTCGGTAGCGGCCCATCGGGCACTGGGCTGCCGTGGGGTCAGTCGCGGCGACTTCCGTTACGACGACCGGCCAGAGGGCTCAGGCGAATTGATCTGCCTTGAGGTCAATACCCAGCCTGGCATGACGTCCACGTCTCTCGTGCCCGAGCTTGCAGCCCATGCCGGCCGCTCGTTTGGCGAGCTGGTGCGCTGGATCGTGGAGGATGCGTCGTGCAACCGCTAGGCCCGGGACGCGGGCGAGCCAGAGGTCGATCGCAGGAAGCCCTGCTCGCGCGTGGCATCGCGACCGCGCGCGACCGCGGGCTGCCGGCGGTCGCCCAGCGGCGCAGCATCATCGTGCGCGCTCCGCGCAGCGTCAGGCTCGGCGGCCTTAGGCGTGACCGTTTGCGCGGCAAATGGCTGATCGTGAGCGTCGTATTTCTTGCGACCGCGCTCGGCTACGGCGCGGTTCTCGGCGGTCAGACTGCGCGGATGTGGAATGCGATCACCGATGGCGCCGTTAGGCTTGCCGTGGCCGCTGGCTTCGGCGTCGAGCGCATCACCGTCGAAGGCCGGCGCCACACGACGGATTCCGACATCACCGCCGCGCTGCAAGCGGGCCCCAATACCATTCTCGTCGGCTTCGACACCGACGCGGCCAAGGCACGGCTCGAGGCCGTGCCATGGATCAGGCACGCGCAAATCATGCGCCTGCTTCCCTCGACGCTCCAGGTCGTGATCGAGGAGCGCGAGCCTTTTGCCATCTGGCAAAGCCAGGGAAAGACCTATGTGGTCGATGCGGAAGGGGCGGTGCTCGCGCCTGCTCTGCGCGAGGCCTATCAGCATCTGCCGTTCGTGGTGGGCGAGGGGGCGGCTAAGAATGCGCGCGAGCTTATCGCCGCGCTCGAGCCGTTCGACGGCCTCAAGGCCAAGACCGTGGCCGCGGTCCGGGTCGGCGACCGGCGCTGGAACCTGAAGCTCGTCTCCGGCCTCGAGATCATGCTGCCCGACGATGCGATCGACGAGGCGCTCAAGTCCTTCACCAAGCTGGACGAGCGCCGCAACGTGCTCAACCGCGACATCGCCGCGGTCGATTTGCGGCTGCTCGACCGCATCACCGTGCGCCTGCGCGAAGACGGCACGGCCACGCCGCATGACGCCAATGCGCCGGCCGAGACGCCGACCGCAAGCACCAAGACAGCAACACCTAAAGGACGAACCTGAGACGAGGGATCGAGGCGGGGGAATGGCCTACACGACCACAATAAGAAGCAAGCGCCAGCGCATCGTGACCGCGCTCGATATCGGCACGAGCAAAATCTGTTGCCTGATCGCCAAGACCTCGCCGGCGCCGGATTGGCTCGAAGGCAAGGGCGAAGCCGTGCAGTTCGAAGTATTGGGATTCGACCACACCCGCGCCGAGGGCCTGAAGGCCGGCACGATCACCCATCTTGACACGGCCGAGCACTGCATCCGCTCGGCGGTCGATGCGGCCGAGCGCATGGCAGGCGTGACCGTCGAGGAAGTGCACGTCTCCGTCACCTGCGGCCGCCTCAAGAGCGAGAGCTTCTCCGCAAGCGTCGCCATCCCCTCGGGCACGGTGCGCGACGACGATATCCTGAGGTTGCTCGCGGGCGGCCGCCAATATGCGGGCCGCGACAAGCGCAACGTCCTGCACGCACTGCCCACGTCCTATAGTCTCGACGAGAGCCCGGGCATCAGCGACCCGCACGGCATGTGCGGCGAGCGTCTGTCGGTCGACCTCCACGCCGTGACCGCGGACGAGGCGGCGATGCGCAATCTCATGCTGTGCGTCGAACGCTGCCATCTCGGGGTCGCCAACCTCGTCGCCGCGCCTTACGCGAGCGCGCTCTCGGTGGTGACGCCGGACGAAGTGCGGCTCGGCGTCGCTTGCATCGATTTCGGCGCCGGCACCACCACGCTCGCGGTGATCGTCGACGGGCACTTCGTCCACACCGACGCGATCGCGCTCGGCGGCAACGGCATCACGATCGACGTCGCCCGCACGCTTGCCGCGCCGCTCGACCATGCCGAGCGCCTCAAGACGCTGCATGGCAGCGCGTTTGCGACGCTCTCCGACGAGCGCGAGATCATCACCTATCCTTGCGTGAGCGCGAGCCCACAGCCCGCGCTCAACCAGATCACCAAGGCGCAGCTTGCGCAGATCATCAGGCCGCGCATCGAGGAGATCCTCGACCTGATGCGGCGGCGGCTCGCCAGCGCAGGCCTCGCCTCGGAGGTCACGCAGCACCTCGTTCTGACCGGCGGCGCGAGCCAGCTCACCGGCCTTGCCGAGCTCGCGTCGAACATGTTCGGGCGCCCGGCAAGGCTTGGCCGGCCGCGCTCGTTGAACGGACTGCCGGCTGCGGCCGGCGCGCCCGACTTCGCGGCGGGCATCGGGCTTCTCTTGCATCTTGCGCGCGGCGAGGACCGGCTCGCGGGGCGCAGCGAGCAGCGTTTCCTCAAGACCGGCACGGGCTACTTCGCCAAGGTCGGCGACTGGATAAGGGACAATTTTTGATCGGACGAGAGGGGCTCCAGACGGCGCGTCGCGGGGAAGCGCCTGCAAAGGGAGCCGAGCAGAGCAAAATGAAGGACCAGGCGGCCATGACCATCAACCTCAGAGTTCCTGACCTGACCGAGCTCAAGCCGCGTATCACCGTGTTCGGTATCGGTGGCGCCGGCGGCAATGCGGTCAACAACATGATCGCCGGCGGCCTCAGAGGCGTCGAGTTCGTCGTCGCCAATACCGACGCGCAGGCGCTGCTCAGCGCGGCTTGCGAGCGCCGCATCCAGATGGGCACCAACGTCACCGAAGGTCTCGGCGCGGGCTCGAAGCCCGAGGTGGGCGCCGCTGCGGCCGAGGAGGCGATGGCCGACATCAAGGCGCATCTCGTCGGCTGCCACATGGTGTTCATCACCGCCGGCATGGGCGGCGGCACCGGCACGGGCGCCGCGCCGGTGATCGCGCGTGCCTCGCGCGAGGAGGGGATCCTCACCGTCGGCGTGGTCACCAAGCCCTTCCAGTTCGAAGGCCAGCGCCGCCTGCGCGCGGCCGAGATCGGCATCGAGAGCTTGCAGAAATATGTCGACACGCTGCTCGTGATCCCGAACCAGAACCTGTTCCGCGTCGCCAACGAGAAGACCACCTTTGCCGACGCCTTCGCCATGGCCGACGACGTGCTGCGCGCGGGCGTCTCCTGCATCACCGACCTGATGGTGAAGGAGGGCCTGATCAATCTCGATTTCGCCGACGTGCGCACCATCATGGCCGGCATGGGCAAGGCGATGATGGGCACAGGCGAGGCGAGCGGCGATCGCCGCGCGATCCTGGCAGCGGAGGCTGCGATCTCCAATCCGCTGCTTGACGACGTGTCGATGAAGGGCGCGAGCGGTCTGCTCGTCTCCATCACCGGCGGCAACGACCTCACGCTCTATGAAGTCGACGAGGCGGCGAGCCGCATCCGCACCGAAGCCGATGGCGAGGCCAATATCATCGTCGGCGCCACGTTCGATGACGAGCTCGACGGCACGATCCGGGTGTCTGTCGTGGCGACCGGCATTGGCCTTACGCCCGCCGAGGCGGCACAGCCCGCGCAAGCTCAGATCATGCCGCAGGAACGCGGCCGGCTCACCGAGCGGCTCGCCGGGCTTGCTGCGTTGCCCGGAAGCGCCCTCGACCCGAATGAGCCGAGCCTCGTTCTCGGCCCCGCCGAGATGGTTCAGGAACAGCCCGCGGTCTGGCGCGCGCCCGGCAATGTAACGATCGAGAAGCGTCCGGCGCAGGCGACCAACATGGCGCTTCCGCTTGCCCAGCAGAAGCAGGCGCCGCAGCAACGGACCTTCCAGCCCGCGCCGCCGACGTCCATCAAGCGCGCGGTGCGGCGGATGCCGAGCGTCGAGGAGCTGCCGCTCGTCGCCCAGAACGAAATCAAGGCGAAGTCCGGCCACGCGCCGCAAGCCGGTCTTTCCGAGCACAAGCGGAAAGTGGGTTTCCTCGAGCGCCTCGCCAATGTCGGCCGGGGACGCAGCAAGAGCCAGGATGCGGAGATGCCCGCGAAACGCGAGCCTGGCTTCGGCCAGCGCGAGCCCGATTTCGCCATGCCGCAGCCCGTGCCCGAGATCCCGCGCCCGGCGCAGGCCCCGCGCAACGTCAGGATCGAGCGTCCGCGTGCGGAGCACCCCGTCCCGTCGCTGCCGAAGCGCGTCGAGGCGCACCCGCGCCTCCAGTTACAGGACGCCGACGAGGGCCCGGCCGAATCGCTTGCCGACGACGATCTCGAGATCCCTGCGTTTCTGCGGCGGCGCGCAAACTGATTTTGTCGTTCAAGGTGGGCGCCGCGCGACTGCCGTCGTCCGAGGGTGAAAACGTGTGCGTATTCAGTGTGTTGTACGGCGACTCGGACGGTAACAGACAGAAAGAAACCGTGATTTGTCGCCCCCCAGAGGCAGGGTTAAGGTTCTTAATAGGTCGATCAGCTGGACCGAAAGGCATCATCCCGGGAGCCGATAATAACCCGGTTCGAAATGCCAAGGTACGGTGGTCGACGGGGGGCTCGGGGTTCTCCTGAGCAGGTAGGGAACTCAAGAACACGGCGCGGGGGCCGACGGGGGCCATGAAGGGTTTCATTGGGGCGCGGCAGACCACGCTTGCGAGCGAGGTATCACTCACCGGCACGGGGGTCCATAGCGGAGCGCCAGTTTCCATTTCCCTTTGTCCGGCCGACGACAACACCGGCATACGCTTCCTCCTTTCGAACGGTCATGGCGACACCGAGATTCCCGCCGACCAGCGGTCGGTCACGGGTGTCAATCTCTGTACCGTGCTCGGCGACGGCAACGGCGCGTCCGTTGCGACCGTCGAGCATCTGCTGGCCGCGCTGCATGGGCTCGGCGTCGACAACGCCCAGATCGAGATCGACAGCTGCGAAGTTCCGATCATGGACGGCAGCGCCGCTGGCTTCGTCGAGGCGATCGACGATGTCGGCCTCGCCGAGCTCGAGGCGCCACGCCGGTTCCTCAAGGTTCTGAAGCCGATATCCGTGGAGGACGGTGGCGCCCACGGCGAGCTCGTCCCGAATAACGGTTTCCATCTCGATGTCGAAATCGAGTTCGATACGCCGCTCATCGGCACGCAACGCATCGAGATCGACGTCAATCCCGGTTCCTTCCGCCGCGAGTTGGCCCGCGCGCGCACCTTCGGCTTCATGAAGGACGTTGAGCGCCTCTGGGCGGCTGGGCTCGCGCTCGGCGCATCGCTCGACAACACCGTGGCCATCGGCGACGACCGCGTCGTCAATCGCGAGGGTCTGCGCTACTCCGACGAGTTCGTGCGGCACAAGGCGCTCGACGCCGTCGGCGACCTCGCGCTCGCCGGCGCACCCATTCTCGGCGCCTTCCGCTCGCGCCGCGGCGGCCATCGGCTCAATATGCTCGTGCTAAAGGCCCTGTTCGCGGATGCGGACGCCTGGACCATGATCGAGGCCCCGCGTTACCGCGAGGTCCGTCATGCCGAGCTCAGCCACCGTCTCGCGGCCGCGAATTTCGCCGCCGAGCGGAGCTGATCCGTTAGCTGCGTCGGCAGCTAGTCGCTCAACTTCAACCAACAACTCGTCATGGCCGGGCTGTCCCGCCTGCGCGGGCCGAAGCCTCTTCTGGCTTCGGGCTCTCCGCTTTTGCTTCGGCGGGCGAAGGCCCGGCCATCCACGTTTTGACAGCGGCACGGCCGAAATTCCTGGATGCCCGGCACCTCGGCCGGGCATGACGAAACTGGCGAGTTCGAGGAAGCTGTCGGTCGGCTCGGGTTGCTGGTAGAAACCGTGGCAACCCGGGCGAAAAGGGCAAAAAAGCACCATAATCCGCTGGTTGGGTGCCCTCTGCCTGCGCTAACCTTGCAAAACGCCTCGGGTTTCGTGCGCGAGGGGCCAAGGCTCACGGGACGTTCGGGGGTTCAATGTCCGGTCGGATTTCCAAGCTGCATGCTCCGGCGCGCCCGCGCGCATCAGGGGCCAGAAGCGTGCGCCGGCCCGCCTCCGTTGCGTGTGTGGCGCTCTTGGCTGTCGCGCTTGCTGGTTGCGGCTCGCTTTGGAGCAAGAAGGCCGAGCCCGAGAACAACGATCCGCCCGACGTCATCTACGGCAGCGCCGAGCAGATGATCACCAAGGGCGACTACAAGGAAGCCGCCCGCAAATACGAGCAGGTGGATATCAACCACCCCTATTCGCAGGAGGCACGGCGCGCCATCGTCATGGCGGCCTACGCTTATTACAAGGCCGGCAAATACGACGATGCGATCGCGGCGTCGGATCGCTACCTGACGCTCCATCCCGGCACGCAGGAAGCCGACCTCGCGCAGAACATCATCGGCATGTCGTATTACGCGCAGGTGCTCGATCCGAAGCGCGACCAGACCTACGCGCGCCGGGCGCTCGCGGCCTACGACACGTTGCTGCAGCGCTACCCGAGCTCGCGCTACGCGGGCGAGGCCTCCAATCGCGCGCGTGTCCTGCGCGACCTCCTGGCCGCAAGCGAAATGTCGGTCGGCCGCTATTACCTGCGCAAGAACAACTTCCTCGCGGCCATCAACCGCTTCCGCGTCGTGGTCTCCGACTACCAGACCACCGAGCAGGTGGAAGAGGCCTTGATGCGGCTCACCGAGGCCTATATGGCGTTAGGCATCGTCAACGAGGCTCAGACTGCGGCGGCCGTGCTCGGCCACAACTTCCCGGACAGCAAGTGGTACCAGCACGCCTACAAGATCCTGGGGCAGCGCGGAGTCCAGCCGCGGCAGGACGCGGGCTCTTGGATCACCAAGACCTGGAGAGGGGAAGGCCGGCCCTCCTGACGGCTGCGCCTTTGGCCTGGCCATGCTAGCCGCCCTGTCGATCCGCGACATTGTTCTGATCGACCGGCTCGATCTCGAATTCGGCGGTGGGTTGACCGTGCTGACCGGCGAGACCGGCGCGGGCAAGTCGATCCTGCTAGATGCTTTGTCGCTTGCGCTCGGGGCGCGCGGCGACACCGCTCTCGTGCGTCAGGGCGCGGCGCAAGGCCAGGTGACGGCAAGCTTCGATCTTGCCGCGAGCCATCCCGTATTCGCCCTGCTCGCCGAGAACGGCATCGCCGCCGACGACGCGCTTATCCTGCGCCGCGTGCAGGGCGCGGACGGACGCTCCCGCGCCTTCATCAATGACACGAGCGTGAGCGCGCAGCTACTGCGGCAGGTCGGGCAAGCGCTCGTCGAGATCCACGGCCAGCATGACGAGCGCGCGCTGATCGATCCGAGCGGCCACCGCGACTTGCTTGACGCGTTCGCCGGACTTGGCGCCAAGGCGGCTGAGGTCACCGGTTTGTTCGCGGCCTGGCAGGAGGCGGAAGAGATGCGCGCGCGCCACGAAAGCGCCGGCGCTGCGACGCGCGCGAACGCCGACTATCTCGCGCATGCTCTTGAGGAGCTGCGCGTGCTTAGCCCCACGCGCGGCGAGGAAGAGCGGCTTGCCGTGCGGCGCCAGCTCATGATGCATGCCGAGAAGATCGCGGCCGAGCTTGCCGAGACGCTCGATGCGCTGCAAGGCGAGGGAACTTCGGGCGCGCGGCTTGCGGCATCGCTCCGCCGCATCGAGCGGCAGACGTCCGTCGGGGCGCTGCTTCAGCCGGTTGCCGAGGCGCTCGCGCGCGTGCTCGCCGAGACCGATACCGCGCGGGCGAAGATCGAGGAGGCGCTCGCCGCGACCGCCGTCGAGCCGCAAGAGCTGGAGCGCGCCGAGGAGCGGCTCTTCGCGCTCCGCGCCGTCTCCCGCAAGCACAGGATCGGCGTCGACGATCTGCCTGACCTGGTCGCCCGCCTCGAATCCGAGCTCGCGGCAATCGATGTGAGCGAAGCGCGCGCCGCCGAGCTTGCCGCGTCCGCGCAAGTCGCGCGCAAGGCCTACGAGAACGCAGCCACGGCCTTGAGCGAGGCCCGCAAGAAGGCGGCCAAGCGGCTCAACGTCGAGGTGACGCGCGAGCTTCCGCCGCTCCGCCTCGACAAGGCGTCCTTCGCGACGCATATCGAGACCGTCCCCCTCGGCCAGGGCGGCCCGTCCGGCATCGACCGTATCGCCTTCTTTGTCGCCACCAATCCCGGCGCGGAGCCTGGGCCGCTGATGAAAGTGGCGTCAGGCGGCGAGCTTGCCCGCTTCATTCTCGCGCTGAAGGTGGTGCTTGCCGCGCGGGGCTCCGCGCCGACGCTCGTGTTCGACGAGGCTGATCAGGGTGTCGGCGGGGCGACTGCCGCGGCGGTGGGCGAGCGGCTGGCGCGCCTTGCCGAGCAGGCGCAGGTGCTTGCCGTCACGCATGCCCCGCAGGTCGCGGCAGTGGCAAGCGGCCATCTCCTGATCGCCAAGGAGGCGGTGCGCGGCGAAGGGGGCACCGCGATGGCGACACGGGTCGCGGCGCTCGAAGGGCCGCATCGCCGCGAGGAGATCGCGCGCATGCTCGCCGGCCAGACCGTCACCGACGAGGCGCGCGCCGCCGCCGAGCGGCTGATGACCCGCTCGGCCTAACAGGAGCATGAGCAAGACCAGGACCGGAAAGAAAGGGGCGGCGCAAAAGCCGCTCGCGGCGAAACCCGTCACCGCGCTCGATGAGGCGGAGGCCACGGCCGAGCTCAAACGTCTGGCCGCCGAGATCGCCCATCACGACAAGCTCTATTACCGGAAAGACGAGCCGGAGATCAGCGACGCGGCCTACGACGCGCTGCGCGCGCGGAACGACGAGATCGAGGCACGCTTCCCGCATCTCGTGCGCGACGACAGCCCGTCTTTGCGGGTCGGCGCCGCGCCCGTCGAGGCGTTCGGCAAGGTCACCCATCGCGTGCCCATGCTGTCGCTCGGCAATGTGTTCGACGAGGCGGGCTTGCGGAAGTTCCTCGACGGCGTCGGGCGCTTTCTTGGACTGAAATCGCTCGACGGTCTCGCCTTCACCGCCGAGCCGAAGATCGACGGGCTCTCGATCACCTTGCGCTACGAGGGCGGGCGCCTTGTGCAAGGGGCCACACGCGGCGACGGCTATGAGGGCGAGAACGTCACCGCCAATGTCCGCACCATCGCCGATATCCCGGACCGCGTCGTGTCGCGCGGCTTCCCCGATCCGTTCGAGGTGCGCGGCGAAATCTATATGAGCCGCGCGGCCTTCCAGCGCATGAACGAGGAGCAGGCGGCGCGCGGCGAGCGCCTGTTCGCCAATCCGCGCAACGCGGCCGCCGGCTCGCTCCGCCAGCTCGATCCGAGCATCACCGCGTCGCGGCCTTTGCGCTTCTTCGCCTATGGCTGGGGGGAGGTGGGGGAGCTTCCGGCCGAGACGCAGTGGGATGCCTACCAGATCCTGCGCGCCTGGGGCTTTCCGCTGAACCCGCTGATCAGGCTGACCCACACTATCGAGGAGATGCTTCAGACCTACCGCGATATCGAGAGCGGACGGTCGGGGCTCGACTACGACATCGACGGCATCGTCTACAAGCTCGACCGGCTCGACCTGCAGCGGCGGCT
The DNA here is from genome assembly GCA_963821255.1 of uncultured Alphaproteobacteria bacterium. Classification (GTDB taxonomy): domain Bacteria; phylum Pseudomonadota; class Alphaproteobacteria; order Rhizobiales; family Methyloligellaceae; genus Methyloceanibacter. The sequence continues at coordinate 146,301 of CAWGCX010000015.1, forward strand.
CGGCTTCGTCTCGCGCTCGCCGCGCTACGCCGTCGCCCACAAATTCCCTGCCGAGAAGGCGACCACGGTGCTGCGCGGCATCGACGTTCAGGTGGGCCGCACCGGCGCTTTGACGCCGGTCGCGAAGCTCGATCCGGTCGCGGTCGGCGGCGTCGTGGTGCAGAACGCGACGCTGCACAACGAGGACGAGATCGCCCGCAAGGACGTGCGCATTGGCGACACGGTGATCGTGCAGCGCGCGGGCGACGTCATCCCGCAGATTCTCGGTGTGGTTCAGGAGAAGCGGCCTAAGGGCACGAAACGATTCGTCTTTCCGTCCGTCTGCCCGGCCTGCGGCAGCCATGCCACGCGCGAGATCAACCCCAACACCGGCAAGGAGGATGCCGTGCGCCGCTGCACCGGCGGGCTGATCTGCCCGGCGCAGCGGGTCGAGCGGCTCAAGCATTTCGTCTCGCGCAACGCCTTGGACATCGAGGGCCTGGGCGAGAAACGCATCCAGGAGCTCTATGCCGACGGCGTTATCCAATCGCCGCCCGACATCTTCACGCTCGCCGCGAGCAAGCACGGCCCTAAGATCCCCGCACGCGAGGGGTGGGGCGCGATCTCCGCGCAGAAGCTGTTCGACGCGATCGAGGCGCGCCGGGCCGTCAAACTCGATCGCTTCATCTATGCGCTCGGCATCCGCCATGTCGGCGAGACGACTGCGCGGCTGCTCGCGCGGACTTATGGCACGACCGAGAACTTCCTCGCATCGATGCAGGCGGCCAAGGACAGGGCAGGCGAGGCCTTCGCCGACCTCAACAATGTCGAAGGCATCGGTCCGACGATGGCGGCTGCGATCGCCGAGTTCTTCGCCGAGAAGCACAATGTCGCGGTGGTCAACGCGCTGCTTAAGCAGGTGCAGCCAACGCCGCTCGAGCGCGTGGACCAGGCCTCGCCGATCTCCGGCAAGACTGTGGTGTTCACCGGCACGCTCGAGCGCATGACCCGCTCGGAGGCGAAGGCGCGCGCCGAATGGCTCGGCGCCAAGGTGGCAGGCTCCGTCTCCAAGAACACGGACTACGTCGTGGCAGGGCCCGGCGCCGGCTCGAAGCTCAAGAACGCCAAGGACTTAGGCGTCGCCGTGCTAACCGAGGACGAATGGCTGAAGCTGATCGAATGATCACCCGTAGCGGAGCTTCATCGCGAGGATCGCGACCGCCAGCGCGAGCGTGATCGTGTTCGCCACGATCATCGGCCAGTTCCAAATCATCACGCCGAAGGCGAGCCAGAACGCCACGCCGATCGCGAACACGACATACATCTGCAGCGAGATCGCGCGTGTCTCCTTGTGGCGGATGATGTGCAGCGCCTGCGGAACGAAGGCGAGCGTGGTGAGGATTGCCGCAACCGCCGACACGAGCGTTTCGAGCGACACAGTCTACCCGATCGGCGCGGTGGCGTGGCGCAGCCACGCGCGGTCGTCGCTGAGCAGCACCGGCTCGATCTCGCGCCGCACGCGCGCGTGATAATCGTTGAGCCAGGCAAGCTCCCACGGCAGAAGCTGCTTCGGGTCGATCAGGCGGCGGTCGAACGGCACCAGCGTCAGCGTCTCGAACCCCATCATCTCGCGCGTGCCGCCGGGGACCGCCGCGAGCGGAGCGACCAGCACCAAATTCTCGAGCCTGATGCCGTAGAGGCCCTCGAAATAGAGCCCAGGCTCGTTCGACAGGATCATGCCGGGCTCGAGCTCCGGCGTGCCGAGCCGCGATAGGCGCTGCGGCCCCTCATGCACGGCGAGATAGCTGCCGACCCCGTGGCCGGTACCGTGGTCAAAATCGAGCCCCGCCTCCCACAACGGCCGACGCGCGAAGGGGTCGAGATCCTGCCCGCGCGTGCCCTTCGGAAACCGCGCCGTGGCGACCGCGATATGCGCCTTCAGCACGAGCCCGTAATGCCGCCGCATCTCGGCGGAAGGCGCGCCAATCGCGACCGTGCGCGTCACGTCGGTGGTCCCGTCGAGATATTGGCCGCCGGAATCGATGAGATAGAGCGAGCCGGATTTGAGCGTTTCCTTCGCAGCGTATGTCGGACGGTGATGCACGATCGCGCCGTTCGGCCCAAAGGCCGAGATCGTGTCGAAGCTGATGTCCTTGAGCTGGCCCGACTCACGCCGGAATCCTTCGAGCTTGAGCGCGGCCGCGACCTCATCGACCTTGCCGGTCGAGCCCACCTCGTCGAGCCAGGCGAGGAAGCGCGTCATGGCGACGCCGTCGCGAAGATGCGCCGTCCGCGCGCCTTCGATCTCCGCTTCGTTCTTGATCGCCTTGGCCGCGATGCAGGGATCGGCACCGGCCGCGAACTTGCCGCCCTCGGACTCGAACGCGCGCGCGAAGCGGATTGCCGTCGTCTCGGGATCGAGCCTCAGCCGCGCGCGGGCGCGGCCGAGCGTTTTTAGTCGCTCTTCCACCGCTGCGATCTCGGCGATCTCGACATATTCCTCGAGCCGTCGCCTTATGTTCGGCGCGAGCTTCGCGGGATCGATATAGAGCGTGGGCCGGCCCGTCGCCGGCACGACCGCGAAGGCAAGCGCAACCGGCGTATGCTTGATGTCGCCGCCGCGGATATTGAACAGCCAGGCGATGGAATCGAGCAGTGTGACGAGCACGGCGTCGGCCTTCTCCTCCTTCAGGACCGCCTGCACGGCTTCGATCTTCTCCTGCGCGCTTTTTCCCGCGCGCTCGACAGGGTGGAGCACGACGGGAACGGTGGAGGCCTTCGGCCGCTCGCTCCACAAGCCGTCGATCAGATTGCCCTCCTCGACCGGCTCGAGCTTGATGCCTGACTTGCCGAGCGTCTCGGTGAGGCGCTGGATCTCCTTGATCGTGTGGAGCGCGGGATCGTAGCCCACCACAGCGCCCTTCGGCACCTTGCCCGCGAGCCAGGCCGAAGGCTTGGCCTCCGGCGTCTGGAGGACCTCGAACAGCTCGGGGTCGGTCTGCGCGCGGGCTTGCAGCGTATAGCGCCCGTCGACGAACAGAGCGGCCGCGCGGTCGAGCACGACGGCGACACCCGCCGAGCCGGTGAAGCCGGTGAGCCAGGCGAGTCGCTCCGCCGCGGGCGGCAGGAACTCGCTCTGATGCTCGTCGCTATGGGGCACGAGGAAGCCCCTGAGCTTCCGCGCCTTAAGCTCGCGTTGCAGCGCCTTGACCCGCTCGCCGTTCGCAGGGCCTACGCTTGCCGCTTCGAAACTCTGATACATGGTCGGCTTTGTAAGCTTAAAGCTCTGTCGCGATCAATCGCAGTCGCGCCTATCCCAACGCGAGCCCGGCGTGCGGCGCCTCGCGTTGCAGCTTCCACGGGTCATTACCAAAGTCGCCCATCCTTCGAGAACGATTCGGTTTCTCAAGATGAAGCCCTGCGCCCGATAGCGTGCCACGATGGGTGGCGCCTGGTCCGCGGTAAGGCCTGACAGGACCACGGTGCCGGCGGGTGCGATGCGCCGCGCAAGCTCCGGCGCAAGATCCTGCAAAGCGCGCATCAGCAGGTTGGCCAGGATCAGGTCGGGCCGCGCGCGCCTGAGGGTAGGGTGGGCGAGACCCGCCGCCGTAAAGACGCGCACGAAGCGCGCCGCGCAATTCGCCCCGGCATTGCCGGCGGCAATCGAGGCGGCAAGCGGATCGTTGTCGCTCGCGAGCACGCGGGCCTTGAGGGCATTGGCCGCCGCGATTGCCAACACGCCCGTGCCGGTGCCGAGATCGAGAATGCACTTCGGCGGGCGCCGCTTCAGCGCATCGTCGAGCGCAATCAGGCAGCCGCGCGTTGTCGCGTGATGCGCCGTGCCGAAAGCTTGGTTTGCGTCAATCTCGACCACGAAGCGCCGCGTCGGCGCGTGCGCGCGGTCGTGGCTGCCATGCACGTAAAAGCGCCCGGCTCGGACAGGTCCTCGTTTGGCTTGCGAAAGCGTCACCCAGTCGTTTGCCGGGATCGCGTCGATGCTGAGCGCGCCCAACGCTTCGCCGGCGGCACCGTCGATCACGGCGAGCAGATCCTCGCGGGCCGGTGCGGTCGCGTAGTGCGCCGTGATCTCGCAGCGTCCTTGCGGGAGCTCGAACAGAGAGATCGCGACGGGGGAGGGGTGATGCGCTTCCTCGAGCGCGAGCGCGATGCGTGGTCCGAGCGCAAGAGGCGCCTCGATGCGCGCTTGATAAACCGCGGCTGTGGACGCGGCGTCGCTCATGCCTTGAGCGCTTGGCTCGCCTTGGCAAGCGTGTCGGTGTCGAGCAGCCGGTCCCACATCTTGTCGAGATGCGCGCGCGCCTCGGCGGGCGCGATCGCATCGAGGTTTCCGCTCGTGTCACTGCGGATCAGCCCGTCTGCGAGCAACCTGCGGCAGCCGTCCTCGGCGTCGAAATTGACGGTCACGCCGCAACGCTCCGCGAAGAACGCCTCGATCTCCGCCTTGATCTCCGCCAGCGCATCGTATTGCAGCGGATGCTTCGCAAGAAACGCGTAGAGCACCATGTCCTCCTTCACGTCTTCGGCCTCGGCGCCGTCTGCGATCAGCGTGAGCGCGGCGTGATTGTTGGCGAGCGCGTGGAAGTACAGGTTCTGCGCCAGCAGCATCATGTAGTTGTTGCGCGTGTGGAACACCTTGTTCACACTTGGCGGAAGATCACCGCGCTGAGGCTCGCGAGCCCCACCGCGACGGTGAGAGGGTTGGTGATGGCGAGCAGCTTCGTTCCCGCGCCCACGACGCCCGCGACCGTTCCGCCCCCTGCAGTCACCATCAGCCTGAGCTTGTCGAACGGATCTGGGAAGGGCTGCCGGCGTGCTCGCTGACCTCGCTCGGCCTCACCAATTCCGGCACAAGACGGCAAACGTCGTGAATGCCTTCTCGTCGGCGGCTGCGGCGAGCTTGGCGCCCGGCGCATCGATCGAAAGCTTCCTCACGTTCTCCGCGATGTCGAGCGCCGGCTCCAGGCCCGGAAAGATCGCCTCGTAGCGGTAAACCTCTCCCTCCGAGCGCGTTGTGCATTGATTGGGTGCGCACGCCCGCGGCTCGAGCGGCACCTCTTTGCGCGCGGTCCCATTCTCGAGCACCAGCACGACATTGACCGGCGCGGGCTTCACGCCAGGCTCGACCTCGATGGTGATCCAGGTCTCGTCCTCGTCGGTCTTTTCGTCGCGGCCGCAGATGATTGAGATCAGCGCTTTCTCGGGATCCCCGTAGAGAAGGGCGGGCACCTGGTCGCGATACACGGCCCAGCCAGGCTCGGACGCTGCTACCGCGACGGCCGCACAGGTGCCGAAGGCCGCCAGAACGCCTAACCGCAACCACACGCTATGCCGGCACTCACGCATCCAAAGACCAATCGCCGCTTACCAATCCACTATGGGACACACAAAGCGAGTTTCACACCCGCTCGACGAAACTGTCGACCACCTTCTTCTGGCCGGCCTTGTCGAAATCTACCGTCAGCTTATTGCCGTCGATCTGCGTCACCCGGCCATAGCCGAATTTCTGGTGGAACACACGTTCGCCGATCGCAAGCCCCAGGCCCTCGGCGGCGCTTGCCGCAACCAGCGTGCCCTCGATGGTGAGCGGCTCGCGCCGGGGCGTCGCAGGAGCCGACCCGCGCGGCCGATTGCGCTGCGCGCGCTGCCAGCCGGGCGTCTCGTAGAATCCGTCGGCGAACAGATTCTCCGCCGTGTCGAACCGGCTCGGCCCATAGCCTCGCGCCATCTTCTCCTCGGCCACCTCGACATGATCGACCGGAAGCTCGTCGATGAATCGCGAGGGGAGCGCGGTCTGCCAGGTGCCATGATTGCGCCGGTGCTGGGCAAAGGTGATCTTGGCGCGCTTCCGCGCCCGGGTCAGCCCGACATGCGCAAGCCGGCGCTCTTCTTCCAGTCCCGCACGGCCTGACTCGTCGAGGCTCCGCTGATGCGGCAACAGGCCTTCGTCCCAGCCAGGCAGGAACACGGTGTCGAACTCGAGCCCCTTGGCCGAGTGCAGCGTCATCAGATTGACGCGGTCGGCGCCCTCCTCGGTCTGCGCATCCATCACCAGCGCGACATGCTCGAGGAAGCCGGCAAGCGTGTCGAACTCCTCCATGAAGCGGATCAGCTCCTTCAGGTTTTCGAGCTTCGATTGCGCCTGCGGCGAGCGCTCGGCCTGCCACATGCCGGTATAGCCGGACTCATCCAGGATCAGCTCGGCAAGCTCGGTATGCCGCATCGTGTCGAGCAGCGAGCGCCAGCGGTCGAAGGCTGCGATCAGATCGGCAAGCGCCTTGCGCGGGCGGGCCTTCAGCTCTTCGGTCTCAACCATCAGCCGCGCTGCCTGGAACAACGGCACGCTCTGCGCGCGCGCAAGCTGGTGCAGAGACTTGACAGTCGCCTCCCCCAAGCCGCGCCGCGGCGTATTGACGATGCGCTCGAATTTCAGGTCGTTCGCCGCATTGAGCGTCACGTCGAAATAGGCGGTGGCGTCCTTGATCTCCTGGCGCTCATAGAAACGCGGCCCGCCGATCACGCGATAGGGGAGGCCAAGGGTGATGAAGCGGTCCTCGAAGGCGCGCATCTGGAACGACGCCCGCACCAGAATGGCAATCTCGCTCAAAGCGTGGTCCTGCCGCTGAAGCTGCTCGATGTCCTCGCCGATGACGCGCGCTTCCTCCTCGTCGTCCCAGCAGCCTTCGACCACGACCTTGTCGCCGCTCGCGCCATCGGTGCGCAGCGTCTTGCCGAGGCGGCCCTTGTTGTGCGCGATCAACGCCGACGCAGCGCCGAGGATGTGGCCGGTCGAGCGGTAATTGCGCTCCAGCCGGATGACCTTCGCGCCGGGAAAGTCGGTCTCGAACCGCAGGATGTTGTCCACCTCGGCGCCGCGCCAGCCATAGATCGATTGGTCGTCGTCGCCCACGCAGCAGATATTGCCGTTCCCCTGGGCCAGCAGGCGCAGCCACAGATACTGCGCGACATTCGTGTCCTGATACTCGTCGACCAGCATGTAGCGGAAGCGCTGCTGGTATTTTTCGAGCACGTCCTGATGCTCCTGAAAGAGGCGGAGGTTTTCGAGCAGCAGGTCACCGAAATCGACCGCGTTGAGCTCCTTCAGCCGCATCTGATAGGCGGCATAGAGATCGCGGGCGCGGCCGTTGGCGAAGGCGAAGCTCTCGCCTTCGGGCACGCGCTTTGGTGTTAGCCCGCGGTTCTTCCAGCCGTCGATCATGGCGGCGAGCAGCCGCGCCGGCCATCGCTTCTCGTCGATGTTCTCGGCTTGCAGCAATTGCTTGATCAGCCTGATCTGGTCGTCGGTATCGAGCACAGTAAAGGACGGCTTCAGGTCCACGAGCTCGGCGTGCCTTCGCAGGATCTTGACGCCGATGGCGTGGAAGGTGCCGAGCCAGGGCATGCCTTCGACCACGCCGCCGATCAGCTCGCCGATCCGATGCTTCATCTCGCGCGCCGCCTTGTTGGTGAAGGTGACGGCGAGGATTTCGCCTGGCCGCGCGCGGCCCAGGCTCAAAATGTGGGCGATGCGGGTGGTGAGCACGCGGGTCTTGCCGGTGCCGGCGCCGGCAAGCACGAGCAGGGGACCGTCGAGCGTCTCGACCGCTTCGCGCTGCTCGGGGTTGAGCGCGTCGAGGTAATGCCCTGGGCGCCGCCGCATGGCACGGGCCGAAAGCGGGGCCTCTCCAGCGCTCTCGTCTTCGTGCTCGGGGGGCGGAAGCGCAGCCTTTGCCGCGCGAATCTTATTCATCTCAAGGAACTATATCACCCTCGCAGCCGGGAAAAGAAAGGGCGTTCGCCGGTCTAGGCTTCCGTCCGCGCTTGGCTTATGAAAGGCGCCGCGCCTTAGTCCTCAACCCGTCTAGCGAGACCGGCTTTGAAAAAGGACGAAGAACTTCGGCTGAAGAACCACGCCCTGGCCAGCGCCGAGACGGTGGCGGTAGCGGCCGAGCAACAATGGCACAAGGGCCTGCTTAGCCGCGAATGGCTGGCGCTGCTATTCGCCGTGTCGAGCTTTGTCATCGCGCAGATCCTCGTCATTACGCTGCACTACCGAAACACCAAGCTCGACCACCAGACCGAGGAGGTTAAGCTCGCGCGCGACCTTTCTGGCGAGTTCTACTCGGACCAGAAGCCCTATTTGCGCATCGCGAATGCCATCGAAGGCTGCCAGAAGCTGTACAAGAGCGATGGCGGCGCGTTCACCCACACCCAGCCAACGAATATCTCGGGTTCTTCTCAGATCTCGGCCTGTTCATGGAGCGCGGGGCGATCAGCTCGGCGTTGATCGGCCATTATTTTGGCGCCTTTATCATAGAGGCGTATGAATACCCCGAGATCAAAGCCTATATCGAACGCATCCGTAAGAATTACCAGCAGCCGGAAGCTTTCGAAGACTTTAAACGGGTGGCAAAGGCGGTCGAAGCCGATCCGCGTTTCGCAAAGCTCGCAGAATTCGCCAAGACCGCGTGCGCCGAACAAACCAATCAACAAGGAGGAAGTTCATCTCCATGAAGACAGGTCTCGCCGCCGCCCTGATCGTGCTTTTCGCGCTCGGCGCGCCTTGCGTGGTCATCGCCGCGAATGAGGGGGAACAGGCTGGGAGCGTCACGGAATCCATAACGACCACCACCGAGGAAGACAAAGGCTTCGCGTCATCGGACACGAAGGTGCAGGGTTCGGCCGACGATAGAGGTGACACGGAAGTGGAGTCCGACATAGACGCAAAGTCTCACGGCATGAACGTGCATCGCCACCGGGCGGGAGCCTGCCCGGAAGGGCCGCCCTGTCCGACGGATTAAGTTTCAATCGTTGACCAGTCGCGCGTAGCAGGCGACTTTTTGCCTGATCCATGCGTTGGAGTCGTCCGCGCAAGAATTCTAAAAGGCCAACCAGAACGAACTGGAGACCGACCGATGCTTCAAGGTTTGAGGATGGGTGTCGCTGGGCTTGCCGTTGCAGGTTTCGTTTGGTCCGTGGGACCCGCCGAGGCGGGCTGCGAACTCGTGAAGGCAACCCATAGCGCAGGTTCACATTCCGCGGCCGCGCAAGCTTCCCAGCAACTGACCCTCCAGAGCGCCTACCAAGTGCAGCAGCAAAGGGGATGGAGCAGCATCAGCCTGCGCGCGCAGAGGGTCGATGGCGATCCGTTCTGGAAAGCCGTCCGTCCGGGCGGGGTGCCGCAAAAGGCCAGGCTCAGCCCGGACATCGTCACCGCGCAGTTCTATACGACCTGCTTCACTGGCGTCGTCGTGCCCTATGTGTGCACGACCGGCGCGGTCGCCTGCGGGAACTAGCTCTCATCCAGTGTCATTGCCCCGTCATGCCCGGCGTCGTGCCGGGCATGTCTTACGCTTGCCATACGGCATGGTAAGCTGACATTCAGAGCGTTGTGCTCTGATGGCAGGTAGGCAAAGGACATGAGCGGCGTCTTTCCGGGATACAGCAAGCGCGAGCGCGTCGCCGACGGATGCATCCATATCGTCGGCGTGACGGCGAGCGTCGTTGCCCTGGCCGCTCTTCTCTTCATCGGCGCCAAAGCGGAAGCGACGCTCTGGGTCGTCGCGCTCGTGATCTATGGGCTCGCGCTCGTCGCCATGTTCTCTTGCTCGGCAGGCTATCATCTCATCTCCCGGCCGATGCCGAAGGAGATCTTCCGGCGCCTCGACCACGCTTCCATCTTCCTGCTGATCGCCGGAACCTACACGCCCTTCATCCTGATCAAGATGAACAATGCCTGGGGGCTCGGCCTACTCGCTTTCGTGTGGGGCATGGCCGTGGTCGGCATCGCTATCAAGCTCTTCGCGCCACGCTTCCTCGAGGGTCTTTCCACCGCGATCTACCTCATGCAGGGCTGGGCGGTGCTTGCCGCGATCGAGCCCTTGATGACGGCGCTGCCGGGCCGCGCGCTCACCCTGCTCATCCTCGGAGGCGTGCTCTACACGGTTGGCGTCGTGTTCCATCTCTGGGACCGGTTGCCGTATCAGAACGCGATCTGGCACGGCTTCGTGCTGACCGCCGCGAGCGTGCATTACGCGGCGGTCGTCTCGATTGCCGCCTCGGCCTGACGGTCGGACGAAAACCTGCTGTTTAAGATTAAAGCCTTATAGAATGTGGCCATGACCGTCGTGATGGCCGAAGCGCCCGAGCACGCGAACGCTGAGAGCAAGGAGGCCGTCTTTGCCGGGCTAGCCGCGCGCTTTGGTGAGCGCTTCTCGCGGAGCGAAGCGCTCAGAACCCAGCATGCGAACACGCTCACTTGGCTCAAGACCCAGCCGCCCGACGCGGTGCTGTTCGTACTGACCGAACAGGAGGTCTCCGAGACGGTCGCACTCTGCGCTGCAGCCCGCGTCCCGGTCATCCCGTTCGGCGCCGGGACCTCGCTCGAAGGCCACCTCAACGCGCCGTTCGGCGGACTATCGTTGGATTTGTCGCGCATGAAGCGCGTCATCGCCGTGCATGAGGGTGACTTGGACTGCGTTGTCGAGCCGGGCGTGACCCGCAAGCAGCTCAACGGTCATCTGCGCGACCTCGGCCTGTTCTTCCCCGTCGATCCCGGCGCCGACGCAACGTTTGGTGGTATGGCGGCGACCCGCGCCTCCGGCACTAACGCGGTGCGCTACGGCACGATGCGCGACGCGGTACTGGGTTTGCGCGCCGTGCTCGCAGACGGCAGTGTCATCAGGACCGGCGGCCGCGCGCGGAAATCCGCGGCGGGCTACGACCTCACGCATCTCCTGGTAGGATCGGAAGGTACGCTCGGCATCATCACCGAGCTCACGCTCAAGCTCTACGGCATTCCCGAGACGATCCTCGTGGGCGTCTGTCCGTTCGCCTCGGTCGAGGGCGCCTGCAACGCCACCATCGCCGCGCTGCAGATCGGATTGCCGCTCGCCCGCATCGAGCTGGCCGACGCGGTGCAGATGCGCGCCTGCAATGCCTACTCGCATCTTTCGCTACCGGAGCAGCCGACATTGTTCGTGGAATTCCACGGCACGCCCGCGTCAGCGCGCGAACAGATCGAAGCCTTCGCCGCGATCGCGCGCGCCGAAGGGGGAGAGGCGTTGCAGTGGGCCGAGCGCCAGGAGGACCGCAACAAGCTCTGGCAGGCCCGCCACGACGCCTATTGGGCGGCGCGTGCGCTGAAGCCCGGCGCCGAGATGCTGTCGACCGATGTCTGCGTGCCGATCTCCGAGCTCGCCGCCTGCGTCGAGGCAACGCGAAAGGACATCGAGCGGCTCGGCCTGCTTGCGCCGATCGTGGGCCATGTGGGCGACGGGAACTTCCACGTGCTCCCGCTCATTGACCCGGAGGATGCGGGCGAGGGGGCATGTGTACAGGCGTTTCTCGACCGGCTGGTAGAACGGGCGCTGGCCTGCGGCGGCACCTGCACCGGCGAGCATGGCGTGGGTCAGGGCAAAATTGGCTATCTCGCCGCCGAGCACGGCTCGGCGCTTGCCGCCATGATCGCCATAAAAAAGGCGCTCGACCCGTTGAATATCCTCAATCCTGGCAAGATTTTTGCGGTACCATAACAATGCTTTGCCTGGAATCCGGCCGCTCCGGCTTCCTTGGCCGTCGCTGCGCATGAGCACACTCGCAAACAGGACTGGGCCTAACCCGCCGTGAACTCGTTCCTACTCGGCTTGGCCGCATTGGCGATCGTGGTGCTGACCGCGTTGTTCGCGGCGCCGCTGTTCATCGACTGGAACGAATACCGCCCCGTTTTCGAGGCGCAAGCGAGCAAGCTGCTCGGCCGCGACGTGAAGGTCGACGGCAAGGTGCATCTCGTCCTGCTGCCGTCGCCCGAGCTCCGGTTCGACGACGTGAAGGTCGCCGACGAGACGGGCAGCCTCGAGCGGCCGTTCCTCGAGGCGCGCTCGATCGAGGCCTGGCTCAATATTGGCTCGTTGCTCTCAGGCGCCGTCGAGGCGCGCAAGATGACGATCGTCGATCCGGTTCTGCGGCTCGATCTCAAGGAGGACGGTACCGGCAACTGGCGCGATGTGGGCCGTCCCGGCGTGGCGCTGCCCTTCGCTCCAAAAGAGGTGATGCTCGACTCGGTCAGCATCAGCGGCGGGCGCCTGGAACTCTCCAAGCATGGAAAGCCGCAACTCGTCCTTGAGGGCATCGAGGGCGATGCAAGCGCGCAGTCGCTCTCAGGACCTTATAAGGTGGCGCTTGCCTACGACTATGACGGCAGGCGGCAGGAGCTGCGCTTCTCAACCAACCAGGCCGATGCCGACGGATTGTTCCGGCTCAAGGCCGCGCTGCGCGACCCCGAGGTCAACGCCAGCTACCAGCTTGACGGTGTGGTGGCCGGGGTTGGCGCCAAGCCCTCTTTCGATGGCGATGCCATCCTGCGCGTAACCAAGCCGTCACCCGTGATACAGGGCGATGCTGCGAGCATTCCCGCCGGCCAGACAAACGGCGAGCAGCCGCAAGCCGACCCCGTGCCTGCCGATCCCGGCGCCTTCGTCGAATTAAAGGGCCCTCTCACCGCCACGCCCGACCGCGTCGAGCTTCCCGAATTCGAGCTCACCGTCCATGCGCAAGGGCGCCCGCAACTGCTCAAGGGCAAGCTCGCGCTCGACCTGGGCGCTTCCCCTAAGGCCGCCGCGGAGCTTTCCGGCCGCTTCGTCGATCTCGACGCGCTGTTTGGTGTAGCGAACGCCGAGAAGCGGCTTCCGCCCGCCGCGGTGCTCTATATGTTTGCCGACACCGTGCTGAACGAGTCCGCGAAATACGGCGAGATCTCGCTCAATGCGTCGCTCGAGCAGGCCGGGCTTGGCGGCGATCTCCTCGGCAACTTCGAGCTTGCGCTAGCCACCAACAACGGCGCAGTCAAGATCGAGCGGCTCAAGGCGACGCTTCCTGGCGAGAACCGGGTCGAGGTCCAAGGCAAGCTCAGCCGCGGCGAGTTCGGTCCAGTGTTTGCGGGACCGATCAAGCTCGAAGGCGCGAGCATGCGCACTTTGACGCGATGGGCCGCCGGCGACCGCGACATTACGGGGCAGGCCTCGACCGGCGATTTCGCGCTTGCCGCCAACGCCACGGTCGGCGACGGCGCGGTCAAACTCGCCGATGTGCAGGGCGAATTGAGCGGAACGAAGTTTGGCGGCTCCCTCAACTACGAAGGCGGCGAGCGGAGCCTGATAGAGGTCAACCTCGATAGCGATCGTCTCGATCTTCGCGAGATGATCGGCGAGGGGCCGATTTGGCGCGCATGGCTTTCGGCAGCGAACGGCAACGGACAGGCGGCCGATGGGTCCGCGCCGAACGTCCTGACGCAAGTCCGCGACGACGATTTGCGCGTGACCGTTGAGGTGGGAGAGCTGCTGCTGCCGAACGTCCCGCCCGGCAGGCTCGATGCGCGCTTCACGCTGGTGGACGATGTCGTCGACGTGCAGAAGCTCGACTTCGCGGCGGCCGACGAGCTGAAACTCACTGGCAGCGGCCGGATCGAGCATTTGAGTGACCGGCCTGCGGGCCGCGTTGGTTTCGCTTTCCGTGCGGCCACCACCGACAGTCTGCGCATCGCCTCCAAGCTTGCCGGGCTGCCGGAGGACGTGAGCAAGTCCAAATATCTTTCGAGCCTCGCGCCGCTCGACATCGAGGTTGGCCTCGCGGCGACGCGCGAAGGCGACGCCACCAAAGCCGTGCTGGAATTGGGCGGCAACGCGGCGGGCTCGGACCTCGCACTCACGGCCCGCGCCGTCGGCGAGCCGACGCGTCTCGGAGAGGCGAATATCGACTTGGACGGCAGCGTCACCGGGGAACGGCCGCAGGCTCTGCTCGTGCTGCTGTTTCCGAACCTTCCGGCCGACCGGTTCACGGCGCCGGGCGGCAACCAGGGCAAGCTTTCCGTCGAGCTTTCCGGCGTGCCGAACGTCAACATGACGGGAAAGCTGGCGCTTGAGACCAAGGCGATGACGCTTGCCTTCGACGGGCAGGGATCGTTCCAGGAGAGCGGCCTTGCGCTTCAGGGGCGCGGCTCGATCGCCACGCAAGACGCAAGTCTCGCGCTGATGATGGCGGACCTCGAAGCGCCGCCGAGCGCGGCGAACGTGCCGTTGTCGCTCAGTGCCTATGTCGTCAAGGAAGGCGGCAACATCGCCGTCGATCGGATCGCTGGGACCGTCGCCGGCGAGACGGTGGCAGGCACGGCCCATTTCGATACGAGCGGGGAAAGGACCCGCTTCACGCTCCATGCCGATGCCGGCGCCGTGTCGCTGCCATCGCTGCTCGGCGTGCTCGTGGGGTGGCAGCGCACGCCTTCGACCGAGGAAGGGCTCGGCGCCGTCGGCGCTGGCGCTTCCGAGGTCTGGCCCTCGCGCGGCTTCGCGCTTGGCGCAATCGAACATGCCGAGGGCGAGTTGAAACTCAACGCCAAGACGCTGTCTCTCGGCCGGGCTTTCCCGCTTACCGGCGCCACGCTCGCGGCCCAGGTCACCAAAGAGGGGCTGACTGTGACCGACCTCAGGGGCGGCCTGTTCGGGGGCACGTTCGGGGCGTCGGGCAGCCTGTCGGCGCGCGGCGCTGGCGCTGAGTTCGAGGCGATCGCCGAACTCAAGGGCGGCAAGCTCGAACAGGTCTCAGCGGGTATCGTCGGCAAGGGCCTCGCCAAGGGCGCGTTCGACCTCACCTTCACAGCCCAGGGCGAGGGTTTAAGTCCGCCCGGCCTCGTCGCGGGGCTCTCCGGGCAGGGCACGCTCTCGCTTGGGCCGGGCTCGGTCCATCCATTGAGCGCCGAGCCGCTTCGCCAGTTCGCGGCGACGACGGCGCGCAAGAAGACCAAGGTCAGCAAGGAGCAGATCGCCGCCGATGCGCGCGCAGTTGGCGAGAAGCTCACGAGCGGCCTTTACAAATATCCGGCCTCGAAGCTTGCTTTCGACATCAAGAACGGGACGCTCCGCCTTCAGCCCGCGACGCTGCAAGGCTCAGGCGTCGAGACCAAGATCAACGCCTATGTCGAGCTTGCGAGCCTCAAGCTCGACAGCGAATGGGCGATGACCTTGACCGGCGCGGCGAACAAGGCGATCCCGCCCGTAAGCCTCGTCTTCGTTGGCGCTCTCGACAAGGCCGGCGAGATTGCGCCTGCCGTCGATACCGCAGCGATTGAAAGCTACCTCACGCTTCGCCGCCTCCAGGAAGACGTCGAGAAGCTCGAAACGCTCGACGTGAGCGGGCGCACGCCCCCGCAGGAAGAACCCGCCGCCGAAGCGCCTGCCGAGCCAATACGCGCCGAAGATGCGCCCGCGGAGCCCGCGCCCGCGCAAGGCTTGGCACGCGGGCAGGCATTGCCCGCTCTCGGCGAGCCGCCGCGCGAGCCCGGACCGCCGCAAGAAGCAGCGCCGGTCGCGCCTCCGGCGCCAACCGTCGTGCGCGGTACAACGGATGTGCCTGCGCTTCGATCCGCGCCACAGGACGACGTCGACGTACCCGCAACAGAAGCGATGCAGATGCCGGTGCCGAACGCGTCACCTGAGCCTTTGCCGGAGATTGGAACGGAGACTGCGGCAAAGACGCCGGCAAAGTCCTTGCCGAGGCCCAAGGCTCTGCCTGAAGTCTCCGGGTCCGAAAGTCCGGAGGCGCCGGCGCTTGAAGTGGCGCCGCAGGCTGTTCCCGACGCTGAGCCGCCGCCTGTCGCCACCGAGGAGGCCGAACCGGCTGAACCCCCCCCTGCCGCCGCTGAACCTCAGCCTGCTGCCGCCGAACCGGCTGAGCCACAGCAGGCTGCGGCCGATCCGGCTGAGGGGCAGCCTGCCGCTGCTGAACAAACTGAGCAGGGTGAGCCGCATCCGACCGCCGAGCAATTTGCGCCGACTGAGCCTGCCGCCGCCGCGGTTGAGCAGACTGGGCCGCAACTGCCCACCGATCAGACCGATCCGCTACTGCACTCCGATCCGTTTCAGCAGACGGAGTCGCAGCCGGCCGACCCCGATGCGCTCGAACCAACGGAAGAGACCGAGCCGCAGCCTGCCCCCAAGCCGCGCCGCGCCTCCCGCGTGAAGCGCGAAAAGCGGGACGCCTGGAAGAAGGGCATCCCCTTCCTCGGCGGGTATTAGGGCATCTTCCGCGCACGCTTCAGCACATAGAGGCGAATGGCTGACGAAAGGCTCGCGCGCTCGCGGGCCTCGGCGCCGCGCCCTTGGTCGATTTCCGTGATCAGGGCCGCGATGGATTTGCCGTCTTGCGCCGCGAACTCGGCGAGCGCCATCCAGAACTCGTCCTCCAGCGAGATGCTAGTGCGGTGCCGGGCGATCGTGACAGAACGCTTGTTGCTCACCCCTTGGGACCGGTCATGTCCTCTGGCCGCACCAGCCGGTCGAACTCGTCTTCGCTCACATGGCCGAGGCGCACCGCCTCCTCCCGCAAGGTCGTGCCGCGCTTATGCGCCGCCTTGGCGATCTCGCTCGCTTTGTCGTAGCCGATATGCGGCGCAAGCGCCGTGACGAGCATCAAAGAGCGCTGCATATGCTCCTTGACCCGCGGGTGGTTGGCCTCGATGCCGACCACGCAATTCTCGGTGAAACTGTCGGCCACGTCGGCAAGCAGCCTGATCGACTGGAGCATCGCGTAGGCGAGCACCGGCTTGAACACATTGAGCTCGAGATGCCCCTGGCTGCCGGCAAACGCGATTGTAGCGTTGTTGCCGATCACCTGCGCCGCCACCATGGTCACCGCCTCGCATTGCGTGGGGTTGACCTTGCCGGGCATGATCGAGGAGCCCGGCTCGTTCTCCGGTAGTAGGAGCTCCCCGAAGCCCGAGCGCGGGCCTGAGCCGAGCAGCCTGATGTCGTTGGCGATCTTGAACAGCCCCACGGCGCTTGCCGTCAGTGCGCCATGCGCGAACACATATGCGTCGTGGCTCGCGAGCGCCTCGAATTTGTTTCGAGCGGTGACGAAAGGAAGCTTTGTCATCTCCGCGATTTTGCTCGCAAAAAGCTCGGCGAAGCGGCGATGGGTATTGAGCCCGGTACCCACGGCCGTGCCGCCCTGCGCGAGCTCGTAAAGCCCGTAAAGCGACTGCTTGATCCGCGAGATTCCGTGTTCGACCTGCGCCGCATAGCCGCCGAATTCCTGCCCTAAAGTAAGCGGAGTGGCGTCCTGCATATGGGTGCGGCCGATCTTGAGGATGTCCTGGAAGGCCTCCTCCTTGTCCTTTAGGGCTTGGGAAAGGCGGGCCAGGGCGGGATCCAGCCGGTAGGCGATCTCGACGGCGGCTGCGACGTGCATGGCCGTGGGGAAGGTGTCGTTAGAGGATTGTCCGAGATTGACGTGATCGTTGGGGTGGACCGGACGCTTGGTGCCGACAGTGCCGCCGAGCAACTCGCTCGCGCGGTTGGCGATCACCTCGTTCAGGTTCATGTTGGTTTGGGTACCGGAGCCGGTCTGCCAGACGGAGAGGGGAAAATGGCCGTCGAGCTTGCCTTCGATCACCTCGTCGGCGGCTTGGGCTATGGCCGAAGCCAGGGCCTGGTCGATGAGGCCGAGCTCGAAATTGGCGAGCGCCGCGGCCTTCTTGACCATGGCCATGGCGCGGATCAGGGGCTTCGGCATCTTCTCGTCGCCGATCTTGAAATTCCGGCGCGAGCGTTCGGTCTGAGCGCCCCAATAGCGGTCGCCCGGGACGTCGATCGGCCCGAACGAATCGGTTTCGGTGCGCGTTGGGGCGGCAGGGGAACTCAAGGCCGTCGGGTAAGGGCATGCTCACGTTTTCCTTGTGGTTCGCGTCGCGGTCAAGCACCCCTTCCAGGTCTTGAGTGTTTGCCGAGTGGTAATGGGGGTTTAGGGGCTTAGCAACACGCCGCTCAAGGGCGGAAGGCTACGCTTGAACGGCGTTGCCGCTTTGCTGCGGACCACGGTGGGAAGGAAAACGATTGGCTGAGGCTATGGCGAAACTGGCTCTGCCCGCGCCCCGCGGCGAGCGCCTGTCGTTGCTCGCGGCAAGGCTCGCGGCCACGCTCGTGATCGCCATCGGCGCGCTGATCCTTGCCGCCTGGCGATTCCCCGCGCTCGGACTGGCGGAGATGTTTCCGGACCTCATGAAGACCACCCCAACCGGCGCGGTTGGATTCATCGCCGCGGGGGTGGCGCTATTCTGGTTCACCTTCAGGGGCTTGCGCCTGCTCGCGCGGCTCGTCGCGTTCGCCCTTGTCGCGGTCGGCCTTGTCATCCTCCTGAGCCAGGACATGCTCGGCTTCGACCTCGGCATCGAGCAAGCCCTCATCCCGCCGGACGCCACCCCCGCCGAGCAAGCGGCGCGGCTCGCTCCAGGCATTACCGGCTCGCTGATCCTGTTCGGGCTGGCGCTGCTCTACGCGAAGCGGGGGAGCGTGCTCTTCGCCTTCAGCCAGATCCTGGCCATCTTCCTGCTCGCGCAAGTCCTGGTGGTGCTCGCGGGCTACGCCTACGGCGTGGCGACGGACTCCTACCCGTTCCCGTTCACTTCCATGCCGATCTATGCGGCGAGCGCCGCCTTCCTGCTTGCTCTCGGGTTGCTCGCTGCTTCTCCCGAATACGGCATCGCCGCGGCGATCATCGAGCAGTCGCCGGCAGGCGAGATGCTGCGCAGGCTGTTGCCCGGCATCGTCGTGCTTCCGCTCGTGATCGGATGGTTCGCGCATAAGGCCCAGGCCGGCAACTATTTCGACAGTCCGGGGACGCTAGCCATCTTCGCCGTGGTGAGCATCCTCGTGCTCGCGGTGTTCGCTTGGACCACCATCGGCGCGGTGCGCCGCGCCGATCGCGACCGCAACGCAGCCTTGATGGAACTGCGCGGCCAGCGCGAATGGCTGAGCACCACGCTCGGCTCGATCGGCGACGGGGTCATCGCCACCGATCCGAACGGTAGCGTGCTGCTGCTCAACAAAATCGCCGAGGAACTGACCGGCTGGGACGGTGCCGAAGCGCGCGGACGGCCGATCTGGGAGGTGTTCCGCGTCATCGACGAGGAGACCCGCAAGCCGGTGGACGATCCGGCACTCAAGGCTCTGCGCGAGCGCGCCGTGACGCGGCTCGAATCGGGCGCTCTGCTTGTCACCCGCGACGACCACGAGCTGCCGGTCGAGCATAGCGGGGCTCCGATTGTGGGCTTCGACGGATCGCTCGCCGGTGCGGTGCTGATTTTCCGCGACGTCACCGAGCGCCGCCGTACCGCGCAACGTCAATCCATGCTGGTCGGCGAGCTCAATCATCGCGTCAAGAACGCGCTCGCCATCGTGCAGTCGCTCGTGCAGGCGAGCTTGCGCCAGGCAAGCTCGAAGCCCGCGCAGGCGATGGCCCAGACGCTGGCCGAGCGCCTGCAGGCGCTGCATCGAGCGCACGATCTCCTGCTCGAATCGCAATGGTCTGGCGCGAGCCTCAAGGCCATGGTTGAGCGGGAGATGGATCCGTATCGCCGCGAGGGTGGTCCCATCGTCACGATCAAGGGCTCGGACGTGCTGCTGCCCCCGCAATGCACCTCGATCCTCGCTATGACCTTGCACGAGCTTGCCACCAACGCCGTGAAATACGGTGCGCTGTCCCACAATAATGGTCAGCTCTGGATCGCATGGAAGACCGCGCGAGGCGGCAACCGGCTGCTGCTCACCTGGGAGGAACGGGGCGCAACAGTCGCTCCCGGTCGGCGCAACAACGGCTTCGGCATGCAGCTCATTGACAAGGGCATTCGCCACAATCTCGGCGGCGAGACCAAAGTCGATTTCAGGCCGCACGGCCTCTACGTCGAGCTGAACGTGCCGCTTGTTCCGTCGAAGGAGCCGCGCGCCAAGCCGCAGGCCCGCGCCACCGCCACCGTTTAAGCCTACTCCAGCACGCCGATCGCCTCGTTCGCGTGGCGCAGACGCTCGGAAAACTCGCGGGTGAGGTTGCCGAGAATAGTGATCATGATGTTCGGGTGCTCGGCGGCGAGCGCCTGGAACTGTTCGACCCGGAACCCGTAACAGATCACTCGCTCGTCGGCGACGATGTCGGCCGAGCGTTTCCCGCCGTCGAGCAATGCCATCTCGCCGAAGCTCAAGCCCGGCCCGATCGAGGCGACGCGCTTTCGCCGTCCGCCTTGCCCGGGAACCCTGATCTGCACACTGACCTTGCCGCGGGCGAGCACGAAGAGGAAATTAGCGTCCGCGCCCTCGCGGATGATCACGTCGCCCTTCTCGAATTGCAGCGGCTGGACGATGCCCTCGACCATGTGGCATTCCTTGGGCGTGAGGCTCTTGAACAGATCTAGCTCGCTGATGGCGAATTTCGGCTGCGACACGTTGTAGGGCGAATCTGCAAGCAGCTGGTCCTCGCACCATTCGAGAGCCGCATCGACGTCGGAGAACACGCGCGCGCGGTGCTGCTCCTCAGACGCGGCGAGATCGAGCGCAAGCGGGCCGAGCGGGCCCTCGGGGGCAAGCGAGACGAACACGAGCTCGGCCGGGCCGCCGGCCATTGAGCGTGCCGCGCGCCGGATCAGCCTGCGCGACGCGCTGTCGGCGAGATGAACGCGCTTGAAGTCGACGACGATGTAGCGCGAGTCCGACGCGAGCTGTGCGAGCCGCCGCAGAAGCTGCTCGGTCGAGCCGAAGAACAGCGCGCCTTGCGCTTCGACCACGGCGATCTTGCGGCCCTCTTCGGCGAGGATCTTGCGTTCCTGGGGCGTACGCAGCCGGTTCGAGCGCACGAGGTCGGCCAGGTAATCGCGCCTGATCACGCTCCGGACGTTGGTGCGGTTGTTGAACGCGTGCAGCTCGAACGCGTCGGAGATTTCCTGGCACACGGCGATGCCGCGCCCGCTGTTACCTTGGCTGTCGATCGGCGGCGAATAGACGGAGATACCGATCTGCCCCGGGATCACGGCGATGATGCAGCCCGACACGCCGCTCTTGGCCGGCATGCCGACTTCGTACGCCCATTCGCCGGCGTAGTCGTACATGCCGCAGGAATTCATCACCGACAGCATGTCGCGCACATATTCCGTATCGAGCACGGCCTCGTGCGTGAGCGGGTTCCTGCCGTCATTGGCGAGCGTCGCGGCCATGATGGCGAGGTCG
Source organism: uncultured Alphaproteobacteria bacterium (assembly GCA_963821255.1). Classification (GTDB taxonomy): domain Bacteria; phylum Pseudomonadota; class Alphaproteobacteria; order Rhizobiales; family Methyloligellaceae; genus Methyloceanibacter. Next base: position 167,339 of record CAWGCX010000015.1, read on the forward strand.
CGGCAGGTGACGCTCACCGAGCACTGCCGGAAATAGAGGTCAAGCACCTCGTTCGGATCGCGCGTGATCATGCCGAAATTCAGCATCATGTAGGCGATGGCGCGGTTGCGGTGCCCGGTCGCAAGCTCCGACCTGTAGACGCACGCGTCGATCGCAAGCTCGCGGCCGGCGAGGCTCGAGAACAACGCGAGCATATTCTCGATGCGCTCGTCTTGCGTCGCGCCCTGCATCAGCTCCGCCACGGCGATGGCGCCGGCATTGACCATCGGATTGAAGGGGCGGTTGGCGACCTCATCGAGCACGATGGAGTTGAACGCTTCCCCGGTCGGCTCCACGCCGACATGCTTCAGCACGGCCTCGCGGCCGTAATGCTGGAGCGCGTAGCCGTACATGAAGGGCTTCGACACCGACTGGATGGTGAAGGGGACGTTGGCGTCGCCCACGGCGTAGACCGCGCCGTCGACCGTGGCGATGGCGATGCCGAAGAGATTGGGGTCGGCCTTGCCTAGCTCGGGGATGTAGTCGGCGGGCTTGCCGTCAGCGACCTTGGCGATCCGCGCATGCAATTCGGCAAGATAATCTTCGACCGGAGCGAGCGCCCCGGCCGTGCGTCCTTCGCCTATGCGCGCCGCGCCAGCGATATCGTCCAACCCGCTCCCCATGCTCGGCGCCAACGCGCGAGCCTAGAAGCTTAAACAGAAATCGTGCCAGTCGAAAACGTGCGGCGCCTCAAGGACCTACCCCGCACGCGCGTTTGAGAGATGGCAAAATTTTGGGCAGAGGGCCTAAAGACCGGGCAAACCCGGCCACGCTATTTCTTGCGGAAGCGGTCGAGATGCACGACCTCGGCCGGCGGACGCGACATGACGACCTCGGCGCCCTGCGCCTCGCTGCTCTCTTCGACCTCTTGGGTGCCGCGCAGCTCTTCGGGCTCGCCCACGAGGTCCGGAAGCGCCGCGGCCATATGCTGCCGTGCCGAGTCGTTGGCAGCACCCGGCTTGCCGAACTGCAACCCAAACTGCGCGGAAGGATCGTAGAAGGCCTTCACGGCAGAGAAGGGGACGACCAAACGCTCCGGCACGTTGGAGAAGGAGAGCTTCACTTCGAACCTGTCGTTCGACACCAGCAAATCCCAGAACTGGTATTGCAGGACTATCGTCATCTCCTCCGGATATTGCTCCTTGAGGCGACGTGAGACCGACACGCCGTCGGCGCCGGTATCGAAGGCGATGTAGAGATGGTGCTCGCCGGGCAGGCCCTCGCGCTGCACGCGCGCCAGCACTTCGCGCACAACGCCGCGCAGCGCGTCCTGCGTCAGGAGATCGTAGCGTATCTCGTCTTCTGCCATTGAGTGCCGCCGCCTCGGTCGCCGCGACTTGGAGGCAGCGTGTTTTCCCCGTCATAAAGTGGAGGGCTTCTGTTGGCCGGTGCCCTCCGTACCGCGCCTAGTCGCCGCGAAGCGGCTAGGACTTCATTTTCAGGCTATCGCGCTGCTTACGCGGCGAGACGAGCCTCCGCATAGTTGTCATTGGCAACTATAGGGTTGGCCCGATAACGGCGGTACCATGCCGAGCGAAAGCACCACCTTTACACCCTCGTCGATCCTATTTCGCCCCCGCCGAAATGATCGCGGTCACTGATCACTTTGGTGGAGGCGCCGGGTACCGCCCCCGGGTCCGAGTGGCTTATTACGAAGGCCATTTATCGCCATAGTCGGCTTGCGCCGACGAGGATTGATATAAGCCTCTATGGCGGCAAAAAAAAGGATTGTAGTTCGCCAATCCCCAAGGAACGATTCGGGGTGTCAGGCGCCAGACACTTGGGGGGCGCCGTGGCGCTCGGCCTAGTCGCGGCGGAGCTTGATGATGGCGCCGCTGCGCGCGTCGACTTCCATCTCGATCTCGTGGCCGGTCGCGTCCTTGCCTTCGACCTCCCAGATGCCATCGTCGAGCTCGATCTCCTTGAGCTTCACGATGCCCTTGGCGAAGGCCATGTCGCGCACCTCCTCGATGCCGACAGGGTAGGCCAGGGCAGGTGACGCGAAGGCGTGGCTAAGGACGATGAGAGCGGGGATAACGCGCATGGCAGGCACCTTACGATTGGACTTGGTGATCGCCACTTTATAACAGGAATAGACTCGGGCCAGCGTGGTTTTCAGTGTCGGCCCGCACGCAGCGAGGCCGAGCTCTTGCGCCAATATCTCGATCTTCTTGCGCGCATCCGCACCGAAGGTCTTCGCAAAGGGGACCGTACGGGCACTGGCGCGCTCAGCCTGTTCGGCGAGCAGATGCGCTTCGACCTCGAGGCGGGCTTCCCGCTCCTCACCACCAAGAAGCTGCACGTCAAGTCGATCGTCCACGAGCTGCTCTGGTTCCTGCAAGGGTCGACCAATGTTCGCTATCTCAACGAGCACGGCGTCGCGATCTGGGACGAGTGGGCTGACGAGAACGGCGAACTTGGTCCGGTCTATGGCCGGCAGTGGCGCTCATGGCCGAAGCCCGATGGCGGCACTGTCGATCAGATCACGCGGCTCGTGGAAGGGATTAAGCGCGATCCCGACTCGCGCCGGCACATCGTGAGCGCCTGGAATGTCGGCGAGATCGACAAGATGGCGCTTCCCCCCTGCCACTGCCTGTTCCAGTTTTATGTGGGCGACGGGCGGCTCTCCTGTCAGCTCTATCAGCGCTCGGCCGATGTCTTCCTCGGCGTGCCGTTCAACATCGCTTCCTATGCGTTGCTCACGCTGATGGTGGCGCAGGTGACGGCGCTCAAGCCCGGCGCGTTCGTGCATACCTTCGGCGACGTGCATCTTTATCTCAACCATCTCGACCAGGCCGACGAGCAACTGTCGCGTTTGCCGCGCGCGCTGCCGCGCATGGAGATGAATCCGGAGGTGCGCTCGCTGTTCGACTTCGCCTACCAGGATTTCAAGCTTGTGGGCTACGACCCGCATCCGGCCATCCGCGCCGAGGTCGCGGTGTGAGCAAACGCGAGCCCGTGATCGCGCTGGTCGTCGCGGTTGCGGACAACGGAGCCATCGGGCGGGGAGGGGATTTGCCCTGGCGGCTGTCGAGCGACCTCAAGCAATTCCGCAAGCTGACGCTCGGCAAGCCCGTGATCATGGGCCGACGCACATTTGAATCGCTCGGCCGCGTGCTCGACCAACGCGTGAACATCGTGCTGAGCCGCGATCCTGATTTCGACGTGCCCGGCGTGGTCGTTGCGCGGAGCTTCGAGGACGCGCTTGCCCGCGCGCGCAAGGCGGCCGACGAGGCCGGGGTTGACGAGATCATGGTGATCGGCGGCGAGGACGTGTTTCGCGCGGCGCTGCCTCTGGCCGGCCGCATCTATCTCACCGAGGTGCACGCGCACCCCAACGCCGACACGTGGTTTCCGGAATTCGACGCAAGCGCCTGGTGCGAAGTCTCGCGTGAGGCGCACGAGCCGGGCCCGAAGGATGACCATCCCTTCAGCTTCGTCATGCTAGAGCGGCATTGAGGGCAGGGACCGCCCGCATTGCGCGGCCCGGATGACTGGCCTATAACCGTCCGGCCCATGTCGCAGATCGCCATTTTGCTGCTTCTAGTCTCGTCGGCTAGCGGCTTTACCTTCGGGCGAATCCGCGCCACCCCCATCATCACCGTCAGGATAAGAATTCGTCATGCCTTGGAGCAATCAGAGCGGAGGCGGCGGCTGGAAAGGCGGCGGAGGGCCCTGGGGCCCGCGTCCCGGCGCGCCAGGCCAGCAGCCTGACCTCGAAGAGATCCTGCGCCGCAGCCAGGACAAATTGCGGCAGGCCATGCCCGGCGGCCGCATAGGCGGACCGTTCGCTGTGCTGCTTGCGGTCCTGCTCGTCGCGCTGGTCGGATTTTTCGGCTTCACCGTGCGGGTGAACCCCGACGAGCTCGGCATCGTGCTCCGCTTCGGCGAATATATCCGCCAGCTCCCGCCCGGCCTGAACTTCCGCTGGCCCTATCCGATCGAGCAGGTCGAGCTGCCCAAGGTGACGCGCATCAACCGCATCGAGATCGGCATGCGTGGCTCGGCCGATTCCCGAGATGCGACGAGCACCATCCGCGACGTGCCGGAGGAGAGCCTGATGCTTACCGGCGACGAGAACATCGTCGATGTCGATTTCGTCGTGTTCTGGCGCATCGCCAACGCCCCGGACTTCCTGTTCAACATCCAGAACCCCGAAGGCACGGTGAAGGCCGTGGCCGAAAGCTCCATGCGCGAGATCGTCGGCCAGAACGACATCGAGCCGATTCTTACCGAGGCGCGCGCCAAGACCGAAGCTGCGGTGCAGGCCCTCATGCAGCAGATCCTCGACAGCTACGGCGCCGGCGTCCAGGTGACGCAAGTCCAGCTGCAGAAGGTCGATCCGCCGTCGCAGGTCATCGACGCCTTCCGCGACGTGCAGGCCGCCCGCGCCGACCAGGAGCGCCTGCAAAATGAGGCTGAGGCGTACGCCAACCGCATCATCCCCGAGGCGCGCGGCGAGGCGGAGCGCATCCTCCAGGCGGCGCAAGGCTATCGCGACCAGGTCATCGCCTTGGCGAAAGGTGAAGCCGACCGCTTCCTCAAGGTCTACGAGCAATATCAGAAGGCCCCCGACGTGACCCGCAAGCGCATCTTCATCGAGACCATGGAGAAGGTGCTGGGCGACACGGAGAAGGTGATCATCGACGGGAAGTCTGGACCTGGCGTCATTCCGTATCTGCCGCTGCCCGAATTCTCGAAGCAGCGCCCGCAGGAGCCCGCGGTGGAGGTCCAGCCCCAATGAGCCGCACCGTCTGGACCACCGTCCTCGTCGTTCTCGGCCTTGCCGCGTTCGTCGCCTATCTCACGCTCTTCACAGTCAGCCAGACTCAGCAGGCGCTTGTGCTCGAGTTCGGCAAACCGAAGCGCGTGATCACCGGCCCCGGACTGAAGTGGAAGATCCCGTTCATCCAGAACGTCGAGTTCTTCGACAAGCGCATCCTCGACGTCGATACGGCCTCGCAAGAGGTGATCGCCTCCGACAAGAAGCGTCTCGTGGTCGATGCGTTCGCCCGCTATCGCATCACCGATCCCTTGCAGTTCTTCCAGAGCCTGCGCGACGAGCGCATCGCGAGCGCCCGCATCGGTGCGATCCTCGAAGCGTCTTTGAGGCGCGTGCTCGGCGGCGCGAGCTTCCTCGCCGTGGTGCGCGACAAGCGCGAAGATTTGATGCGTACCATCGGCGGCCAGGTCAATCAGGAGGCTTCGCCCTTCGGAGTCAAGATCGTCGACGTGCGCATCAAGCGCGTCGACTTGCCCGAAGCCAATATGCAGGCAATCTACCGCCGCATGCAGACCGAGCGGCAAAGGGAGGCTTCGGAGTTCCGCGCCGAAGGCGAAGGCGCCGCGCGGCGTATCCGCGGCACCGCCGACCGCGAGGTCACCGTGCTCAAAGCCAACGCCACTGGCGAATCGGAGCGCATCCGCGGCGCGGGCGATGGCGAGAGGAACCGCATCTTCGCCGAGGCCTTCGGCCAGGATCCCGACTTCTTCGCCTTCTACCGCTCGATGCAGGCCTATGTGGGCGCGTTGAAAGCTGGCGACACGCGGCTGCTGCTCAGCCCCGATTCGCAGTTCTTCCAGTATTTCAACGATTCGGCCGGAACGCCTGCCGCGCCGGCGGGCTCTGCCCCAGGCGCGGGCTCGACCGCTCCCGCTCCGGTGCCGCAACCGGGATCGCCGCCCGATGCTGGCGCGGGCGATGTGCCACCCCAAGGCGCGTGGTCGCCCGAGGCAGGCGCGACGCCGGAACGCGAGGCTGCGGCGGACGATCCAGCGCCGGGGGAGACTCCGTCGCCGTGAGGCCGCGTGGCCCTTAAGCAGCGATGACCGATCTTGCCGTGGCCATCGGCCTCGTTCTTGTCCTGGAAGGGTTGCTCTGGGCTCTGGCGCCCGGCTTCGGCCGCAGGCTCCTGCAGGCCAGCGCCGACATGTCAGAGCAGTCCGTGCGCCTTGGGGGCACGATCGCCGTCGCGGCAGGCGTGCTCGTCGTTTGGCTCGCGAAAGGCTAGAGTCGTTTGCCGATTTCCGGAGGGCGTGCGTTGTTTCCCCGATTTCCGCTAAGATGCCGTCGATCTTGAAGGCCGTGAAGATTCGGGAAAGTTCGATCGATGCCACAGCTTAGGCGCCTGCCTGGCCTGCCTCGTATTGCGGCGGTGGCGGCCGCGCTCGCCGTGACGGGCGTCGCGCTGACTGGCGCGCCCGCGCTCGGCCGCGGACCTGATTCCGTGGCCGACGTCGCCGAGGGCCTTCAGGAATCGGTCGTCAACATCTCGACGACCCAGACCCTGAAGAGCGGCAAGGAGGAGGGCGCGAGCGAAGGAGCGGGGCCCAAGGGCTCGCCCTTCGAGGAGTTCTTCGACGATTTCTTTGATGACGAGGACAAAGACGGCCTGCCGCGCAAAGTGAGTTCGCTCGGCTCCGGCTTCGTCATCGATCCGTCGGGCCTCGTCGTCACCAACAATCACGTCATTGAGGGCGCCGACGAGATCATTCTCAACTTCACCGACGGTACGAAGCTCAAGGTCACCAAGATCCTCGGCCACGACCCGAAGACCGACCTCGCGCTGCTTAAGGTCGAGCCCAAGAAGCCGCTCAAGGCCGTCTCCTTCGGCGATTCCTCCACGATGCGGGTGGGCGACTGGGTGATGGCGATCGGCAACCCGTTCGGGCTTGGCGGCAGCGTGACGGTCGGCATCATCTCTGCCACCAAGCGGGACATCAATGCCGGGCCCTATGACGATTTCTTGCAGACCGACGCCGCCATCAATCGCGGCAATTCCGGCGGTCCGCTGTTCAACATGGACGGCCAGGTCATCGGCGTGAACACCGCCATCATCTCGCCGACCGGAGGCTCGATCGGCATCGGCTTTGCGGTGCCGTCGAACAGTGCGGTCCAGGTCATCGACCAACTCAAGCAATATGGCGAGATGCGGCGCGGCTGGCTCGGCGTGCACGTGCAGAACGTGACCGAGGAGATTGCCGGCAGCCTCGGGCTGAAGGAGCCGACCGGCGCGCTCGTCGCCAAGGTCTCGCCCGACAGCCCGGCAGCCGCGGCCGGCATTCAGCCCTCTGATGTGATCGTCAAGTTCGACGGTCAGGTCATCGACAACATGCGCAGCCTGCCGCGCGCGGTCGCCGCCACGGCGATCGGCAAGAACGTGGCCGTCGCGCTATTGCGCAAGGGTTCGCCCATGGACGTGACGGTGACGGTCGCGCGCCTGCCCGAAGGCGAAGAGGCCGACGACGCGACGCAGAGCGAGCCGAACCTCGAGGAAGAGCCGCTGCCGGAGCCTCAGCACGAAGACCTGCTCGGCCTCTCCATCGCCCCGCTCACCGACGATTTGCGCGAGCGTTACGGCATCGGCCAGGGCGTTGAGGGCGTGGTCATCATCGAGGTCAAGCCCGACAGTCCGGCGGCGCAGAAGAACGTGAAGGCGGGCGACGTGATCGTCGAGGTGACCCAGGAGAAGGTGAAGCAGCCGCAAGACGTGAAGGCGCGGCTGCTGGCCGTGCGCAAGGCCGGGCGGCGTTCCGTGCTGCTGCTGCTCTCCGACGCGAAGGGCGAGCTTAAATTCGTCGCCGTCCCGACAAGTTGATCCTCCAGGCCGAGGTCTCCCATGGCGAAGGCTGAGGCGGGCGTCACGATCTTGGGGAGCGATTGGCCGGGGCGCGAGCTTCCGGCGCATCCGGGCGATCTCACCCGGGCCGTGCCGCAAGGGCTCGGTCTCAACGTCCCGATCATGATCACGCCTTACGGGTTTGGTCCGGATCTCGGCTCTTACGGGCTCGACCAGCCCTCGTCCGACCCGTTACGCGGCGCGCCGACGCAAGAGGCTTGCGGCGGCCTGCTCTATTTTGACGACGGCGCCGACATCGGCATGCTGCGGAACGCGCTTGTTGTGATCGGGGTGCACATGCCGCGCAAGGACTATGCGGTGTTCGCCGCCGAGGCCAAGGAACCCGTGACCGAGCGCTATCTCGATCAGGTGCGCATCATATCGAAAGGCGCACTCGGCCACTTTTTCGGCGTAGGGACAGAGGCACGTGCGCTTCCGGATCAGGAGCTCACGCTTGGCGAGTATGTCGAGCGCTTCGTCGCCGAGCAGAAGGAGAAGTGGGGCGCGTTCAGCGGCAAGCTCAGCGGCACGCTTGGCGGCGACGGCGATTGGGCCAAGGAGTCGCTCGCTTTCGGCTTTCTCGTCGAGAACACCTATTGGTCCGTCTACCGGCTGTGGAGCCGTCCCTGGCTGGTCACGAAGTGACCAGTCACCAAGTGACTTCTCACCAAGTGACCAGTTCCCAAGCGAGCGGGCTGCAGGCCATCTTCATCGCAGGGCCGACCGCGAGCGGCAAATCGGCCGCCGCGCTTGCCCTTGCTGAGCGCGTCGGCGGTACGGTCGTCAACGCCGATTCCATGCAGGTCTATCGCGAGCTTGCAGTGCTCACCGCGCGTCCGACCGCCGCCGACATGGCGCGCGCGCCGCACCGCCTTTACGGGGCGGTACCCGCACGCGAAGCCTATTCCGCGGGGCGCTTCCTCGAGGATGCGGCGGCCGCGATTGCCGAAGCGCGCAAAGTGGGGAGGGTGCCGATCTTCGTCGGGGGCACCGGGCTTTACTTCAAGGCGCTGCTCGAGGGGCTTGCCCCCGTGCCCGACATCCCGCCCGAGATCCGCGCGTATTGGCGGGAGCAGTCTGGCGCGAGCGATGCTGCCGCCTTGCATGCCGAGCTGGCGGCGCGCGATCCAGCCATGGCCGCTAAGCTCAGGCCCACCGATCCCCAACGCGTGGTTCGCGCGCTCGAGGTGATCGACGCGACCGGCGTGTCGCTGGCCGAATGGCAGGGCGCCAGCACGCGGCCGGTGTTCGCTCCAACGGAGGTCGCAAAGCTCGTCATCGCGCCCGAGCGAGAGGTCGTCTACGCGAAGATCGACACGCGCTTCGACCGCATGGTCGGGGCGGGAGCCCTCGAAGAGGTCCGCACACTTATGGCGCTCGGACTAGACCCAGGCCTGCCCGCCATGCGCGCGCATGGCGTACGCGAGCTTGCCGCTTACCAAGCCGGCGCTACCGGCCTGGAGGACGCTGCCACTAAGGCCAAGACCGAGACGCGACGCTACGCCAAGCGCCAGATGACATGGCTCCGCCGCTTCATGACGGATTGGGAGTGGGTGCCCGACGCAAATGCCGCTGTCGCAGCGCTCTCTCCCTCGCCTGAAAGGGGGAGGTCGGCGCACACCTAGGTGCGCCGGGGGTCGGATCCCACCCAAATCTCCCCTTCCCGGGGGAGGAAGGATCACACCGTGACTTGCGTACCGATCTCGACCACGCGGTCTGTCGGGAGCTGGAAGTAGCTCGACGCATCGTCGGCGTTGTGGGCGAGGAAGATATAGAGCTTGTCCTGCCAGCCTGGCATCGCCGAGCGCGGATCGCTCCGCACCGACCGCCTCGACAAGAAGAACGACGTCGACATGATGTCGAAGTTCCAGCCCTGCTTGCGCGCGATCGCGAGCGCGCGCGGCACGTTAGGCCGCTCCATAAAGCCGAAATGCAGCGCGAGCCGCATGAACTTGTCCGCGACCTTTTCGATCCGCACACGGTCCTTCGTGCTCACGCGCGGAATGTCCTCGTTGACGATGGTGAGGATCACGTTGTGCTCGTGCAGCACCTTGTTGTGCTTGAGATTGTGCAGGAGCGCTGTCGGCGCGAAATCCGGATCGCTCGTCAGGAACACGGCAGTCCCGGGCACGAGATGCGGCAGCTTCTTTTCTAAAGTCTCGATCAGCGGCTGGAACGGCACCTCGACGCGCCGCGTCTTCTGCGCGAGCAGCCGCGTGCCTCGACGCCAGGTGTACATGACCATGACCAAGGCAGCGCCGACCAAAACCGGCATCCAGGCGCCTTCGAGCAGTTCGAGCATGCTCGCGAACACGAACGCCGTGTCGACGAAAATCAACGGGATCATCAACCCCGCCGCGGCCCAGAGCGGCCAGCGCCATAGCTTCCAGATGACGATGAAGCCGAGCACGCCGGCGGTCCATTCCGTGGTCGCCACGGCCAACACATAGGCCGCAGCCAGCTCGCTCGACGATCTGAACATAAAGACGAGCAGCAGGGTGCCCGTCAGCAAGAGCCAGTTCACGCGCGGCATGTAGATCTGGCCCGCCAGCGCCTCGGAGGTGTGACGCACCTCCATGCGCGGCAGGAAGCCGAGCTGCATGGCTTGGCGCGTGATCGAATAGGCGCCGGTGATGACCGCCTGGCTTGCGATCGCTGTGGCGACGGTGGCGAGCGCCACCATCGGGTAAAGCGCCCAGTCGGGAAACAGCAGGTAGAAAGGGTTCTCCAGCGTGCGCGGCTCGGCGAGCACGAGCGCCCCTTGGCCGAAATAATTCAGCAGCAGGGCAGGCAGCACCAAAAAGAGCCATGCGGTCTGGATCGGCTTCCGGCCAAAATGGCCGAGATCGTTGTAAAGCGCCTCCGACCCCGTCACCGCGAGGAACACGGCAGCGAGTGTCACGAGGCCTATGAGGCCGTTGCTCGCGAGGAAGCTCAGCCCATGCACGGGATTGAGCGCGGCGAGGATCGCAGGGTTCGCCACGATTTCGACGGCGCCAGCCACCGCGATCACGATGAACCAGAGGATCATGATCGGCGCGAAGAAGGTTGCAACCCGCGCCGTGCCGCGCGACTGCACCGCGAACAGTGCGACCAGGATCACGACGGTGAGCGGCAGCACGTATGGCCCGAACGCCGCGGTCGCGACATGAAGGCCTTCGACCGCTGAGAGAACCGACAGCGCCGGCGTGATCAGCGTCGAGCCGTAGAACATCGACGCGCCGACGATGCCGAGAGCGATGACGAGCGGCGTGCGCTTGCCGAGCGCGCGGAAGGCAAGCGCTGTCAGCGCGAGCGTGCCGCCTTCGCCGTTATTGTCGGCGCGCAAGAGGACGAGCACGTATTTGAGCGTGACGACGATGATCAGCGACCAGAAGATGAGCGACAGCACGCCGAGCACCGCGCTCTCGGTGACTTGGCCTTCACTGGTCGCCGCCTCCACCGCGATGCGGAGCGCGTAGAGGGGGCTCGTGCCGATATCGCCATAGACGACGCCGATCGAGCCAAGCGTCAGCGCCCAGAAGGCGCGGCTTACCGGCGCGTCGGAGTCGGTGCCGTTGGCGGCAGGAACGTCTGAATGGGCCTGCGGCATTCGGGGAGGGGTCAGATGTTGTATCGCGCAGCTTCAAACTGCCCAAACGCCGCGAGTGGCTGGCGCGATCCACAAAGCGGCTAGGACATAGGCGCGAAGCTCTGTCTTGTCCAGGTCGCGATTTTGCAGGGGTGTCGGGGCGAGTCATAGGCCGGGCGTTTTCCGCGCCGCTGGTGGCAAGCAATAAAGTCCCGACAACTCACAATAGCCAGCAATATTCGGAAAGGAAAGTCGGCCAAATGTTGCCATTCATTCGCGTTTCTCGTTGACCCTCAGTCAAGCAAGTCTTAGGGTGCGCGCCTTATTCAGGCTTTTCCGCCATTCTTCGAGCTTGCCGGCGGCGGACGTTCCATGCCGCGGGGCTAAGCTCGTGCCAGTGGGTTGAGATGTCGCGCACGATGACAGGCGCAGAAATGGTGCTCGAAGCGCTCGCCGATCAGGGCGTCGAGCACATTTTCGGCTATCCGGGCGGCGCTGTGCTGCCGATCTATGACGAGCTGTTCAAGCAGGATCGGATCAAGCACATCCTCGTCCGCCATGAGCAGGGCGCCGTGCATGCCGCCGAAGGCTATGCGCGGTCGACCGGCAAGGTCGGCTGCGTGCTCGTGACCTCCGGCCCCGGCGCGACCAACGCCGTCACCGGGCTAACCGACGCGCTGATGGACTCGATCCCGATCGTCTGCATCACCGGCCAGGTACCGACACATCTGATCGGCAACGACGCGTTCCAGGAATGCGACACGGTCGGCATCACGCGCCCCTGCACCAAGCACAATTATCTCGTCAAGGACGTGAACGCGCTGTCGCGCGTGCTGCACGAGGCGTTCTATGTCGCGCGCACCGGCCGCCCTGGTCCGGTCGTGGTCGACATCCCGAAGGACATCCAGTTCCAGACGGGCGAGTACACGGGCCTCACTAACTCGCAGCATAAGAGCTACCGGCCGGCGACGACCGGCGACGAGCAGGCGGTGGTGGCAGCTGTCGAGCTCATGGCGAACGCGAAACGGCCGCTCTTCTACACCGGCGGCGGCGTCATCAATTCGGGGCCTGAGGCGAGCCGTCGCTTGCGCGAGCTCGTGCGCATGACGGGCTTCCCCATCACCTCGACCTTGATGGGGCTCGGCGCCTATCCCGCGTCGGATCCGCAATGGCTCGGCATGCTCGGCATGCACGGCACCTACGAAGCCAACAACGCCATGCACGATTGCGACGTGATGATCTGCATTGGGGCGCGCTTCGACGACCGAATCACCGGCCGGCTCGATGCGTTCTCGCCCGGCTCCAAGAAGATCCACGTCGATATCGACCGCTCCTCGATCAACAAGAATGTGCGCGTCGACGTGCCGATCGTGGGCGATTGCGCGCTCGTGCTGCAGCAGATGATCGACGCCTGGCAGAAGAAGAAGACGAAGCCCGACCAGGTGGCGCTTCAGGCCTGGTGGGGCGAGATCGACCGCTGGCGCGCGCGGCAATGTCTGCGCTACCGCAAGCGCGACGATGTGATCATGCCGCAATACGCGATCGAGCGGCTCTACGCGCTGACCCGTGGTCACGACGTCTACATCACGACCGAGGTGGGCCAGCACCAAATGTGGGCCGCGCAGTTCTTCAAGTTCGAGGAACCGAACCGCTGGATGACGTCAGGCGGGCTCGGCACGATGGGTTATGGTCTGCCTGCCGCCGTCGGCGTGCAGATGGCGCACCCGAACTCGCTCGTCATCGACATCGCTGGCGAGGCCTCGGTGCTCATGACCATGCAGGAAATGTCGACGGCCGCGCAATACGACCTGCCGATCAAGATCTTCATTTTGAACAATGAATATATGGGCATGGTGCGCCAGTGGCAGGAACTCTTGCATGGCGGCCGCTACTCCCATTCCTACACCGAGGCGCTGCCGGATTTCGTCAAGCTGGCAGAGGCCTATCAGGGCGTCGGCATCAGGGCCGAGAAGCCGTCCGAACTCGACGACGCGATCCGCGAGATGATCGCCGTGCCGAAACCCGTCATCTTCGACTGCCGAGTCGACAAGCATGCCAATTGCTTCCCGATGATCCCGAGCGGGGAGGCGCACAACAACATGCTGATGGGGGACGACCTCACCGAGGAAGACCTCGAAAACGCCATCACAGAAGAAGGCAAGGTGATGGTCTAGGCCTCCGCTTTGTGGCCTGACTGACGACAAGGGCGATCTGCAAGGGGCGACCTGAATGACGGACGGAAAGCGCGCACTCCTGAACTTCCTGCTCGGCCTGAGGACGGTTATGCTGTTCGGCTCGGGGGTAGCGCTGATCGGCTCTCTGCTGATGTTTTTCCAGGGCGGCCTCTATCTCTACGAGGCCTGGCACACGCTGTTGGCGCCGCATGCCGAGGCGGTGGCGGAACGGGCGGCCACCGTGCCCGTGCTGGAAGCGGTCGACGCCTTCCTGTTCGGCATCGTGCTCGTGATCTTCGGTTACGGCATCGCCATCGGCTTCGTCTTCACGCTGCCCGATGACTACGTCGACACCTTGCCGAACTGGATGCGCATCGAGGGCGTGAGCCAACTGAAGGGCATCCTGTCCGAGGTGGTGATCGTGGTCCTGATCGTCATCTTCGCCCGCGTCGTGGTGGGCACCGTGGATTCCGGAAAGCCCTTCGAGTGGTCGATGCTCGTTCTGCCTGCCTCGATCCTGATGATCGCGATCGCTCTCCGCATGATCGAGCTCGCCGGCGGCAAGGGCCATGGCCCGGGTGGGAACGGCAGCGCCGAAGCCGCCTCGCCTACCGACAAGAGGGATCAGCACTGATGTCTCAGCCTGGATCGGCCTATCCGGTCGGTAAGCCGCAGCAGAAGCTCGAGCGGCACACGATGAGCGTGCTGGTCGACAACGAGCCGGGCGTGCTTGCGCGCGTCATCGGCCTGTTCTCGGGTCGCGGCTACAATATCGAGTCGCTCACCGTGTCCGAGACCGAGCACGAGGCGCATCTCTCGCGCATCACCATTGTCACCTCCGGCACGCCCATGGTGATCGAGCAGATCCAGCATCAGCTCGAGCGGCTGGTCCCGATCCATTCCGTGACCAACCTCACCGTCAAAGGCAGCCCGATCGAGCACGAGCTTGCCATGGTCAAGGTGGCCTCCCTCGGCGACAAGCGGGTCGAGGCGCTGCGGCTGTCCGAGGCTCTGGGCGCCCAGATCATCGACTCCTCGACGGGGCATTTCGTGTTCGAGATCACTGGCGAGCCAACGAAGATCGAGCAATTCATCGCGCAGATGCAGCCGCTCGGCCTGGTCGAGGTCTGCCGCACGGGCATCGCCGCCATATCCCGTGGGTCCGACCGGACTTAGCAGGGTTGCAAAGGACCGTTCTGGGCGGCACAAACGCCGCGAGCCTAGGAGTATTTTCAGGGTAGGGGAGTTCGCATGCGCGTCTATTACGATCGGGATGCCGATCTCAATCTGATCAAGGGCAAGAAGGTCGCCATCATCGGCTATGGCAGTCAGGGGCACGCGCATGCGCTAAACCTGAAGGAATCCGGCATCAAGAACGTCGCCGTGGGTTTGCGTGCCGGCTCGAAATCCGCCGCCAAGGCCGAGAAGGCAGGACTCAAGGTCATGGACGTGCCCGAGGCCGCCAAATGGGCCGACGTGGTCATGCTGCTCACACCCGACGAGCTGCAGGCGGGGATTTGGGAGAACGACCTCAAGCCCAATATGAAAGAAGGTGCGGCGCTCTTCTTCGCACACGGCCTCAACATCCATTTCAACTTGATTGAGCCGCGCCCCGACATGGATGTCTGCATGGTGGCGCCCAAGGGACCGGGCCACACCGTGCGCGCTGAATATTCGCGCGGCGCGGGCGTCCCCTGCCTCATGGCGATCGCACAGGACGCGACCGGAAACGCGCACGATCTCACTCTCTCTTACGCCGCGGCGATCGGCGGCGGCCGCGCCGGCATCATCGGGACGACGTTCCGCGAGGAATGCGAAACGGATCTCTTCGGCGAGCAGTCGGTGCTCTGCGGCGGCCTGGTCGAGCTGATGCGGAACGGCTACGAGACGCTGGTCGAGGCCGGCTACGCGCCGGAGATGGCCTATTTCGAGTGCGTGCACGAGGTAAAGCTGATCGTCGACCTCATCTATGAGGGCGGCATCGCCAACATGAACTACTCGGTGTCCAACACCGCGGAGTACGGCGAGTATGTCTCCGGCCCGCGCGTGGTGGGTCCCGAGAGCAAAGCGGCGATGAAGCAAGTGCTGGCCGACATCCAATCCGGCAAGTTCGTCAAGGACTGGATGCTGGAGAACCGCGTCAACCAGACGAGCTTCAAAGCGATGCGCGCCAAATGCGACACGCACGACATGGAAGTGGTCGGCAAGCGCCTGCGCGAGATGATGCCGTGGATCGCCGAGCGCAAGATGGTCGACAAGAGCAAGAACTGAGGCGGCGGATGCCTGGCTCCGATGGCGTCATTCCCGCGAAAGCGGGAATCTAATACGCGCTGGGCTCACGTTAATTCTGTGAAGACTTGGATTACTGGGTTTCCCGGCCAAGCCGGGCAATGACAATTGCGGTGCGGAGTCCCTCACCGATGCTGACCACGCGCTACGCCAAGATCGTCATGAGCGTCGTGCTTGCGTCGTTCTGCCTGCTCGTCGCCTTCGACAACATCACCGATTACGGCACGAATTATCTGTTCGTGCAGCACGTGATGAGCATGGATACGACCTATCCCGGCAACGCGCTCATGTATCGGGCGATTACGAGCCCGACCCTCTGGCACCTCGCTTATGCGGCGATCATCGCTGCGGAGGCCATCGCCGGCGCGCTCTTCCTCGTCGGTGGCATGCGCCTGTTCCAGGCCCGCTATGCGCCAGCCGATCTGTTCAACGAGGCCAAGGCCTTCGTCATCGGCGCGTGCCTACTCGGGTTCCTCATCTGGGGCTTCGGCTTCATGGTGGTGGCCGGGGAATGGTTCGCCATGTGGCAATCGCAAACGTGGAATGCCCAGGAGCCCGCGTTCCGCATCCTCCTGACGGTTCTTGCGGTGCTGATCTTCGTCAACCAACACGACGTAGACCTACCAGACGCCGCGCCGCCTCCGAAACGCACGCCGAAACGCCGCGGCACCGACAGGAAATAGCGTATAATACGGCCTGCCCGCCTGCCAGGGAGGAATCAAGGATGCGCGCTACCGTCGCCGCTCTATCGCTCGTGGCCTGCATGGTTCCGGCCGTTGCGTGCGCCGAACCGACCGAGATCACCGTGCGCGTGCTCGCCAAGGACTCGAAGTTCATCGGCACCAGCATGGGCGGCATGCGCATGGTGTTGCGCGACGCGCAAACCGGCCAGATCCTGGCCACCGGCGTGACGCAAGGCGGCACCGGCGATACCGCGCTGATCATGCACGAGAACCGTGGCAGCCGCGCGGTGTTGTCCGACAACTCGGCCGCCAAATTCACCACGACCCTCGATCTCGATGAACCGCGCCTGATCGAGGCCGAGGCCTACGGCCCGCTCGGCCAGCCTCAGGCTGCAACGCGCGTGCTCGCCACGCAATGGGTCGTTCCCGGCCGGAACGTTACGCGTGGGGACGCCTGGGTGCTGGAGCTGCCGGGCCTCGTCGTCGATGTGCTCAACCCGCCCGCGCATATCAGGGTCTCGCCGGATGCGGACAGCGTGGATGTCCGCGCCAACGTGGTGATGATGTGCGGATGCCCCATCGAGCCGGGCGGCTTGTGGGATGCCAAAAAGCTCGTAGTAATGGCGATCGTGCGGCGGAACGGCGAGCGCATCTCGGAAATTGCCCTCGCTTATGCGGGCGAGACCAGCCAGTTCGCGGCCAAGGTGCCCGCCAAAGAGCCCGGCCTTTACGAGGTGATCGTCTATGCCCACGATCCGCGAAACGGGAATACGGGGCTCGATCGCACGACCTTCATTGTTACCGGGGGCTAAGGCCGGGCGGGGCCTTAACCATGCTTGTCTTCGGCGGGCAGGGGCCACACGGGATAGTTAATGCAAGCGGGGTCGCTTAGCGTGGAAAAAGCGGAGGCCAAGGTCGCGCAGGAAGCTCCCACCTTCTCTCGCGCGACCCCCCTGCAAGGCGTCTCGGTCATCGCCTTCCGGCTCGGCGCGGCAGGCCTTGGCTTGCCGCCCAGCTCTTTGCGGCGCGCATGCTCGGCACCGGGCAGTTCGGCCGCTATCGCCCGGCTTCGTGCTCGAATATTTCGTCTTCGGGCGTTCTACGATGACGCGACGATGCACGACATGGATGCCGCCACCACGGAAGAAGGCCACGTCGTTGCGGCCCTTTGGAACGGGTATAAGGACGTGGGCACCGTGTTCGTAGGCCCCGACGATTGGCGTACGCGTGCCATGGCTGCCTTGGCTCAGCGCCTGCACGCCTCGCGCAAGCTCGCCAAGTCCGTCCTCAAGGGGAGCGACGGCCGGATACCCACAACGCAAGGCGATAGGCTGGCTCAAGAATGGGCGGCGCATTCCCTAGGAGGTCGGCATTGCCGCCCTTGCCGCGAAATAGCGCGTGCTTGCCCTGGCGTGGCCTTCGCACTATTTTTCGCCCATGCAGCGGTTGAAACAGCAGATGACCGAGAAATCCGGCGTGGCCATGCGCGGGGCGGTATATGTCTGCGCGCTGCGCCTCGTCCTTAGACGCCCCTGAGCTTCCCAGGGCTCCGATTACACGGGGCGGGCGTTCAGGGGATGGCAAGACAAACCCACGAAGAGTCAAGTCGCTGGCCGGTCATGCTAGACTGGCCGCCAAGCCTTAAGGACGAGAGAGATGGAGTCCAATCCGGTTCACCCGAAGCCCCACGCTAACAAGGACCGTGTGGTCATCTTCGACACCACTTTGCGCGATGGGGAGCAATGCCCCGGCGCCACCATGACCTTCGACGAGAAGCTCGAAGTTGCCGAGGTCCTCGACGAGATGGGCGTCGACATCATCGAAGCCGGCTTCCCGATCGCGAGCCAGGGGGATTTCGACAGCGTGCAGGAGATCGCCCGCCGCGCCAAGAAGGCCGTGATCTGCGGGCTCGCGCGCGCTCAGATGAAGGACATCGAGACTTGCGCGGAGGCCATCAAGCCGGCCGCGCGCGGGCGCATCCATACCTTCATCGGGACTTCGCCACTGCATCGCAAGTACCAGATGGCTATCGACGAGGCCGAGGTGCTCGAGCGCATCACCCAGTCCGTCACGCGCGCGCGGTCCTATACCGACGATGTCGAATGGTCGGCCATGGACGCGACCCGCACCGAGCACGATTTCCTCTGTCGCTGCGTGGAGGCCGCGATCAAGGCGGGCGCGACCACGGTCAATATCCCGGACACCGTAGGCTATGCCACGCCTGACGAGTTCGCGGGCCTGATCCGCATGCTGGTCGAGCGCGTGCCGGGCGCCGACGCGATCGTCTTCTCCACACATTGCCACAACGATCTCGGCTTGGCCGTCGCCAATTCACTTGCCGGCGTGGTCGGAGGCGCGCGGCAGGTCGAATGCGCGGTCAACGGGCTCGGCGAGCGCGCCGGAAATGCGGCGCTGGAAGAGATCGTCATGGCCATCAAGACGCGCGGCGACGCCATGCCTTTCTGGACGGGCATCGACACGACCATGCTGACCCGCGCCTCGAAGCTCGTCTCCCGCGTCACCGCCTTCCCGGTGCAGTACAACAAGGCGATCGTCGGCCGGAATGCGTTCGCGCATGAGAGCGGCATCCACCAGGACGGCGTACTGAAGCACGCAAGCACCTTCGAGATCATGACGCCGGAGAGCGTCGGGCTGAAGGAGTCCTCGTTGGTGATGGGCAAGCACTCCGGGCGGCATGCCTTCCGCGAGAAGCTGAAGGAGCTCGGCTACGAGCTCGGCGACAACGCCTTCGAGGATGCCTTCGTTCGCTTCAAGGCGCTCGCCGACCGCAAGAAGCATGTCTATGACGAGGATCTCGAGGCGCTGGTCGATCAGGAGATCGCGTCCGCGCATGACCGCATCAAGGTCGTGGCGCTCACCGTGATCGCCGGCACCGGCGGTCCGCAAAAGGCGACCATCACGCTCGACGTCGACGGCAAGCATCAGACCTTCGAGTCGACGGGCGACGGCCCGGTCGATGCGACCTTCCGTGCCATCAAGGCGATCGTGCCGCACGAGGCGCGGCTGCCGCTCTACCAAGTGAGCGCCGTGACGGAAGGGACCGACGCCCAGGCCGAGGTGACGGTGCGGCTTGAGGCCGACGGCAAGACCGTTACGGGGCGCGGCTCCGACACCGACACGCTGGTCGCCTCCGCACGCGCTTATGTCAGTGCGCTGAACAAATTGCTCGCGCGCGAGGCAAGGCGGAAGCCCGAGACGATGCTTGCCTCCTGAGGCGCTGCAGTGGAATTGGGCGGCGCGCGAGTCGCTTGGCCGCGGCAGCTCATCGGCCCCGTTAACCGTGACCGTGCCTGCCGGTTAAGCTCGCCTGGTCCCGGTGCGAGGCCTCGGGCGCTTGGGGCGCAAGCGAATTGTTTTTTTAATTTTGCGCCTCCGATGCATTGTGCCCCGGGGCGAATTGCATCAACATAGCGGAGCGCACGACAGAGCGGCCACGAACCCCGGCGGGCAAGGGACGGCCGGTCCTTGTCGCTCGCGCATCCGTGGCGTTCTCGGCTCCCTCGGGCGGAGCCTTTGTGGGGCGGCGTATGCTCACGCGGGCCTTGGGCCTTGTCTCGGCGGACATGGCCATCGACCTCGGCACGGCGAACACGCTTGTGTACGTGCCGGGGCGGGGTATTGTTCTCGAGGAACCTTCGGTCGTTGCCATCGCGCAGCGCGGCGACGAGCGCCGGGTTATCGCCGTCGGCCACGAGGCCAAGACCATGCTTGGCCGCACCCCGCACAAGATCGAGACGGTGCAACCTCTGCGCGACGGCGTGATCGCCGATTTCGCCGCTGCCGAGGAGATGATCAAGTTCTTCATCCGCCGCGTGCACAAGCGCCGGATCTTCAACAATCCGCGCATCATGATCTGCGTGCCGGCGAGCGCGACGCCGGTCGAACGCCGCGCCGTCCACGAGGCGGGGCTGGCAGCCGGCGCGCGCCGCGTCTATCTCATAGAGGAGCCGGTGGCGGCGGCGATCGGCGCCAACCTGCCGATCTCCGAGACGCGCGGCTCCATGCTGCTGGATATCGGCGGCGGCACCACCGACATTGCGGTGCTCTCCATGGGCTCGGTCATGTATGCGCGCTCGATCCGCACCGCCGGCAACGCCATGGACGAGGCGATCGTCAACTATGTCCGCTTCAAACACCATCTCCTGATCGGCGCGTCGAGCGCAGAGGTCATCAAGCGCGAGGCGGGCTCGGCCGTGCCGAAGTCGAACGGCGAGCGCATCTCCATCCATTTGAAGGGCCGCGACCTCCAGCGCGGCTTCCCCACCGAGATCACGCTCGAGCCCGAGGACATCGCCGAGGCGCTCACGCTCCCGATCCAGCAGATCGTCTCCGGCATCCGTCAGGCGCTTGCCGATGTGCCGCCCGAGATCGTGGCCGACATCTACGAGACCGGCATCTATCTCACGGGCGGCGGCGCGCTGCTCGAGCGGATCGATGTCAGGCTGTTAAACGAGACCGGCGTGAAATTCAGGATCGCCGACGATCCCTTGCGCTGCGTGGTGCGGGGAACCGGCAAGGTCCTCGAGCAGGTCGACGCCATGGCCGATCTCCTGATCAAGCCATGAGCGAGCCGTAACTGTTTGCTGGGCGCGCGCGTTCTTTGCCGGCGCGGGCCCAATACTGGAAGAGGCGGAAGGTCCTCTCGGGCCGCCTCGAAGTGAGAAGCATGTGGACGCCGCGCGCACCGTCTTATCTCAGGCCCCGCCGCTCCTGGCGGGCGCCGGCCGAGCTGTTGAACTTCGCGCTATTCTTTATCTGCGCGGTGCTGCTCGTGATGAGCCGCATCAGCCACGGGATCGTTATCGACGCACGCGACTGGCTCGTTGACATGACGGTGCCGGTGCTGGAAGTCGCGTCGATCCCGGCCATCCAGGCGCGGCACGTGATGGAGCGCGCCAGATCCTATGCCGGCCTGTTCAGCGAGATCGACCGCTTGACCGTCGAGAATGCCGGGCTCAAGCAATATGAGTGGCGCGCCAAGACTGCCGAGCGCAAGGTCGCCCAGTTACGCGCGCTGCTGAATGCGGTCGACGATCCGGCGCTGCACTACGTCACCGGCAGCGTGATCGCCGACGCGCGCGGCCCCTTCATGCGGAGTGCGCTCATCAATCTTGGGCGCGATCACGGCCTCCGCGTGGGCTACGCCGTCATCAATGGCGACGGGCTCATCGGGCGCACCGTCGACGCCGGCGCCTCGGTCGCGCGCGTACTCCTGCTTAACGACCTCAACAGCCGCATCCCGGTGCTGGCGGGCCCCGCCGGCATTCGCGCGCTCGCGGTCGGCGACAACGGCACCGAACTCCAGCTCGAACTCGTCCCCGATGGTGCTGTGCTCCAAGTCGGCGACGAGGTCTATACGTCGGGGAGCGATGGCGTGCTGCCGCGGGGCTTGCGCGTGGGCATGGTTGCCGGCGCCAAGGGGGCCTACAAAGTACGCCCGCACGCCGATCTGAGCGCGCTCGATACGGTGAGCGTGCTGTTCTTCGATACGCCAGCGCTCGCCGCGACCGATCCACCGGCCGCTGCCGCCGATCGCCCGCTTTCGAAGACGCCCGATTCTGGCGAAAAAGCACGTGAGCCGGGCGAGGCCAACACGGGTTCCGGGCTGCCGTCCGGCGCGACAATTCAGCAGGCTGGCTCCGAGACCGGAACGCAAGCCACAGCAGGCGCGCAGACACAACAATGAGCGCCGTCGCCCTTCCGGTCTTGTCGATCCTGCTCTTGGTGCTCGCGACCGCCGTTCCGTTGGGCCTTCCGCCGGACGCGACCTTCATCCTGCCTCTGGTCGTGGTCATGATGGTGTTCTGCTGGCGCACCATCCCTGACGCCGTGCTCAACCCGGCCGTTGCCATGTTGCTCGGCCTGCTTACCGACGTGATGAGCGGCGGGCCCCTCGGCTTTTTCGGTCTGCTTGCGCTGATAGCGGCGATCGTCGGCGAATGGGCGCGGGGGCTAGGCGAGGGACGCCGCATGCGCGCGCTCTGGCTCTTCTGGATCGTCTTTGTCGCACTCCTTGCCGGGTTCGGCTGGCTGGTCGCCTCGCTGTTCTACATGCGCTGGATCGATCCGCGGCCGATCGTCTTCGGGGCGTTCGCGTCGATCCTGCTCTTTCCCGTCGTGCTGCGCGGCGTCGACTGGATCAGGCATGGCAACCGGTTCCGCGCCTTGATCTTCCGGGGGCGGACGTGATCACCGACGACGAAGGCCCAACCCGCGACGAACGGCGCCTGCGCCATCGCTTTTCCCGCCGCATGGTCTTGTTCGGGGGGGCGCAAATCGGGTTGTTCGGCCTGCTCGGCTGGCGGCTGCACCAGCTCCAGATCCTGGAATCGTCCGACTATCGGCTGCTCTCTGACGAGAACCGCCTGACCTTCCATCTCGTGGCACCTTCGCGTGGCGCCATTTACGACCGCTTCGGCATGCCGATCGCCGAAGACCGCGAAAACCTGCGCGTTCTCGTCATTCCGGTATTCTGCAAAGACCTCTCCCGCACGCTCGATATGATCGGAACCATCGTCCCCGTCTCGGCCGGAGAGCGCGACCGCGTGATGCGCGCTACCAGACGCCAGAGCGGCTATTACCCGGTGCTCGTCACCGAGGGCCTCACCTGGCGCCAGTTCGGGCTCCTAAACGTGCTCGCGCCGCAGCTGCCCGGTGTCCGCACTGACCAGGGTGCCTACCGGCACTATCAGCATGCGCGCGGGCTCGCCCACGTCGTCGGTTATGTCGGCATGGCCGACAAGGAAGAGATCCACGAAGACCCGGTCATGCGGCTTCCCGGCTTCCGCACCGGCAAGACCGGCATCGAGAAGGGTTTCGATGCGCCGCTCAGAGGCAAGCCCGGCAGCATCACCTACGAGGTCGACGCGCATGGGCGCATCATGCGCGAGCTTGGGTCTGCGCCGAGCACGCGGGGGAGAGACCTCGTCCTCACCGTGGACCACGAACTGCAGGAGATCGCGCTCGACCGGCTTTCGGAGCACCGCGTGGCTTCGATCGTGGTGCTCGACGTCGTGACCGGCGAGATTCTTGTGATGGCGTCGACGCCGACCTTCGATCCGAACGACGTCGCCTTCAGGCCCGATGCGAGCCACTGGCGCGCTCTCGCGGGGACAAGGGACCATCCCTTCGAGAACCGCGCGATCCGCGGCCTCTATCCGCCAGGCTCCACGTTCAAAGTCTGCACGGCGCTCGCTGGCCTCTCGGCCGGCGTGATCACGCCGAACGAGACGATGCGCTGCCCCGGCGTCTACGCGGTGGGCCGCGCGCGTTTCCGTTGCTGGCGCGCACACGGCGGCGGCATCAACGTGCACGAAGCGATCAAGCAGTCCTGCGACGTCTATTTCTACGAGACAGCGAAGCGCATGGGCATCAACACGCTGGCCGCCATGGCGCGGAAGCTCGGTCTCGGCCAGATCCACGATTGCGGCCTGGCCGGACAGAAGAAGGGCATCGTGCCCGACGCGAGCTGGAAGCGCCAGGCGCTGGGCGAGCCTTGGTATGGCGGCGAGACGGTGATCGCGGGCATCGGCCAGGGCTTCATGCAATCGACGCCGCTCCAGCTTGCCGTCATGGCGGCACGCATCGCCACGGGGAGGGCGGTCGTGCCCCATCTCGTGGTGCCGGAGAAGGGCGCGCCCGAGCCCGAGCTTACGCCGCTGCTCGACATCGACCCAGCCTATCTGCACTACGTGCGCGGCGGCATGCTCGGCGCGGTCAACGAGAAAGGCGGCACCGCCGTTCGCTCGGCGCTCGCTCTTCCCGACGTGCAGATGGCCGGCAAGACCGGCACCTCCCAGGTGGTGAGCCTCGCCAACAAGTCGACGCTCGGCGGCTGGGAGTCAGAGCACCACGCGCTGTTCATCGCGTTTGCGCCGGCGCATGCGCCCCGCTACGCGGCGGCCTGCGTGGTTGAGCATGGTGGCGGCGGCTCGCGCGCAGCAGCGCCTGTGGTGAAAGACGTCATGACCGAGGTCCTGCTGCGCAATCCAGCCGGGCGGCCTGTCTTCGTCCCGGACGACAAAGTCGCGAGCAATGACGCCGCGAGCGGCGAGGCCCAGCCCGCGCCTGTCCATGCCGCTGCCGATGCGGCCGGGGGGCAAGGCGGCAGCTCGGGAGGCGCGCCATGAAGCCGCTTTTCCTCGCCGAGAATTTCGATTTGCCGGCAGTCGCCCTCAAGAAGAAGCTCGCGCTGCTCAATTGGCCGTTCCTGGCGCTCATCGCGCTCATCACCCTATTCGGCACGGCCGCGCTCTATTCCGTGGCCGGCGGTACGCTCGAACCTTGGGCGAACAGGCACGTGCTGCGTTTCTGCGCCGGGCTCGCGCTCGTCTTCGTGATTGCGCTTACTGATCTCAAATGGTGGATGCGCGCTGCCTATCCGCTTTATCTCGTAGCACTCATCCTGCTCGCACTGGTGCTCTTGATCGGCGTGGACGCAGGCGGAGCGCGGCGTTGGCTCGGCGTGGGCGATGCGAGCTTCCAGCCCTCGGAGTTGATGAAGATCGCGCTCGTGCTGGCGCTTGCCCGCTACTACCAATGGCTTCCGCCGAAGCGCGTATCGCGTCCGGACTTCGTGCTCATACCGCTTCTCATGATCGGGCTCCCTGTGGTGCTCGCGCTCGACCAGCCCGATCTCGGCACCGCGCTTTTGTTCATGGCGATCGGCGGCGGGCTCCTGTTCCTCGCGGGCGTGAGCTGGATCTATTTCATCGGTGCGATCACCGCGGTCATCGCCATCCTGCCGCATATCTGGGAGAAACTGCACGATTATCAGCAGGAGCGGGTGCTCACATTCTTCGACCCCGAGCGGGATCCGCTCGGCTCCGGCTACCATATCCTTCAGTCGAAGATCGCCATCGGCTCTGGCGGGCTGACCGGCAAGGGCTACATGCAGGGTACGCAGACCCAGCTCAATTTCCTGCCCGAGAAGCACACCGACTTCATCTTCACCATGTATGCCGAGGAAATGGGCTTTGTCGGTGCGATCATCTTGCTCACACTCTATCTTCTCGCTCTGATGTTCATTGCCTATATGGCGCTCAGATGCCGCAGCACCTTCGCGCGTCTCGTCGCGGCCGGCATGGGCCTTTGCCTCTTCACCTATGTGTTCGTCAACGTGGCCATGGTGACGGGGCTCCTGCCGGTGGTCGGCCTGCCGCTGCCGCTCGTCTCTTACGGCGGCACCTCGATGCTGACCATGATGGTGGGCTTCGGCTTCGTGCTGAACGCCCATATCAACCGCAAGCTGCCGATCCGGCGCGAGGAACTCGGGCCGCTCTGGTGAGCTTCAGCCGAACTGGACGGGCAAGCTGTCGGGTGGTAAGGGGAGCACCCTCAAGGGCGCGCCTTGCCAAGGGGAAGGCGGCAACTTAGGGCGCATAGCTCAGGTGGTAGAGCAGCTGACTCTTAATCAGCGGGTCGTAGGTTCGAGTCCTACTGCGCCCACCAATTAATCAAGCACTTAACACGCGCGCACCTTTCGAAGCTTGCACACCGGAAGCATATCGGAAGCAACAGGCGGCGAGACCTCCGATGAGAGAGCTGGTCCTCCTTGGAAACTCGAGGTCCTCCCAACGGCGGTGTGTTTCCCCCCTGCCTGTCTGGGACCCGCGGAGGGGACCAATGGGGGTCAGGTCCATATTAAGCATCTCACCCACATTGGCTGTTGCGCTGTTGCGGCTAACGAGGCCCGGAAATGCAGTCACACACGGGATGGCATTCGGAGCGCGGCAACTGATAGTCTCAAGGCTCCGACCGCAAATTGGAGGAGACCATGTTTCGGCTTGCAACTTTTGTCGCGCTGCAAATAGCCCTTCTATCTGTCGCTCTCGAACCAACTCGAGCAGCCGAATATGGCACTCCCGAGGAAGCCAAGGCCATGCTTGAGAAAGCGGTAGTTGCGGTGAAAGAGGACAAAGCAAAGGCGCTGGACATGTTCAACAAGGCAGAGGGCGAGTTCAGGGATCGTGACCTCTATGTAAGCTGCGCCAACGCCTCGGACGGCGTTGTGACGGCGCATCCCTACCTCAAGGGTGAACATCTGCAAGACATCAAAGGCAAGAAGGGCTATCCGCTTGGTCAAGAGATGATGCAGAACGCCACCGAAGGGACGATAAAAGAGGTTACCTACTGGTGGCCACGCCCTGGCTCAGAGAAGCCGCTTGAGAAGACGACCTTTTACACGAAAGTCGGCAACCAGATTTGCAGTGTCGGCTACTACAAGGAATGAACATGCGAAGACCAGCGGAGGCCGAAATGATTGCTTCAATTCCTTATTATTCTCTCTAATAAGAAGTTGAAGCAACTTCGGGCGGTGTGCTTTCCCCAGGCACCTATGGGACCGAGACGAGGGGACCAAGGTCGCGGGGGCAGCCTGCGTTGCCATACGGCGCGCGCGCGTAACTAAGTGGCAAATAGGCTTTGTCCTGAGGGCTCAGTCCGTGACTGACCTGCTTCTGGCACTTAGAAGACGCCGACGCTTGATCCTCGGTGGCAAATAATGCTGGCTGGACGTGGCCAGACGCCAGAAATGGGGGTGCCTGGAACTTTCCATGTAAGCCAAAGGTTCTATCTCGCGAGACTCGCTTCATTTCTGGGCAATGTAGGAGTGCTCGCATGACCAATCCATCCAGCTCGACCAAGAAAGGCGTTTGTCGCCGCTCGCTGCTGACGTGCGTACCGGTAATTGCCGGGGCCATCATCTCAACGAACGCAATGGCGGGGAGTTTGTTCGCGCAGACGACGAAACTCACACACGAAGCCGCGAAATATCAGGACAACCCAAAAGACGGGCAGCAATGCTCAGGTTGCGTCCAGTTCGTAGCCCCTGCTTCATGCAAGGTGGTGGAAGATCCCGTCGCTGCGAGCGGATGGTGCCAACTCTTTGTCGCCAAGCCCGCTTAAGCTCGATTTCCCCTTGCCTCGTCGTTCGCGGGCTGCGGCTACTTTGTCCGCGGCAGTTTATGCAAGTCCACTACTTCATCCAGCGAGATGGGACCGGGCTTCTTTTACGTCAGTGTTAGAACTCAACCTCAAGATCAAACTTGTAGGTAAAGTCCGAGACCGCATCGCTTAGTCCGAACAGGACGCCGCCAGCAGCCTTCCACTCGGCCCTTCCCTCGGCGTGGGGGAATTTATAATAAGCGACGGGACCGAGACGATGCGCCTGGTCGTCGAAGGACCCAGCATGGGCAAGATCCTCGATCTCGCTATAGCCTTCGACGCCGAGCCCCCACTTCTCGTTCAGTTCACGCTT
The DNA here is from genome assembly GCA_963821255.1 of uncultured Alphaproteobacteria bacterium. Lineage (GTDB taxonomy): Bacteria > Pseudomonadota > Alphaproteobacteria > Rhizobiales > Methyloligellaceae > Methyloceanibacter. The sequence goes on from CAWGCX010000015.1 coordinate 194,992, forward strand.
CAATCACCAGTTGACCTTAAGCTCTACGCTATCGATCTCGACGTGATTCCCCACTTGCCCTACGAAAAAGGTGTTTATCGTCGCCGAGTTGCGACCACTGACGAATTTGGCCACTGGCACCCATCGAGATCGCGCCCTATATTTGGAGTGCTGCACCTGCCGCGGCGTCAGGGAGCGGGGCTCCCGCGAGTGGTAGGAGTTTGCTCCTGATCAGGTAGCGAGCAGCCGACGCGGATAATGGTGTCCGCTGGATCAATCTTGGTGAGGAGATCGAATGACGCCACCTGGCAAGAGCGAATGACCTTGCCACGCGCAAGGTCACGGTGTGGGTCAAGGGTCGATCGTTGCCAGGCAGCCCGCTGATCTGCACCGCCGACAAATCGAAATCATGTCGAGACTCAAGCGCGGCTAGACGCGGGAGGTCTCGAAAATGACTGCTGAAGTCCAGACATCCTTCGCAAGGGAGGAACCAAATCCTCCACCGAGGCGAGACACAAAAGGGCCCCGCGATGCTTCACGCGCCGGGGCCCACGTGTTTCGCGACGTCGTTGGACCTCCGTGAATCAGTTCATTAGAGCGACGCCTATAACAGCCTCCACTTCTCGAACTGACCGATCCCGGATTGTCGCTAGGAGACGACGAGCGTATAATAACTATTACGTTTCGAGCAGGCGCGCATAGTGAGGCGTCGGCTGCGACTCTCACGGAATGCGTGGCTTGCGCCTCGGAGGAGAGTCGAACATGGCTATTTCCCCCACGTTCCAACGATACTTGGCTACCAAGAACGTCGTGTATGACATCATCGTACACGAACCAACGAAGTCAGCGATGCGTACTGCTGAGGCCTGCCGGGTTTCAGGTGACCGGATTGCCAAAGCCGTCGTGCTCCGCGATGAGTATGGCTATGTACTCGCCATATTGCCTGCCTCGCACCAAATCCGCCTAGACGACCTCCGGAGGCAACTGGGCTTGGATGTTGACCTGGCAGCCGAGTACGAGATCGAAGAATTGTTCGATGACTGCGTGCCGGGCGCCATTCCTCCAGTTGGCGAATGCTACGGCCTCGATGTCGTTGTCGATGACAGCATCGAAGAACAGCCGGACGTCTATCTCGAGGGTGGAGACCACGCGACGCTCGTTCATATGACACACACGCAGTTCGCATCGCTTACCGCGACAGCACGACACGGCAGTTTCAGTGTTCACGCCTGAACAGCTGGACCAGCTGCATGGGTGAGTTTGTGAAGGTTGCGAGCGCGAGCGAGATCGCTCCAGGTCAGGCGCGGATGGTGAACATTAAGGGCAAAGAGATTGCCCTATTCAACATCGAGGGCTCGTTCTTTGCCCTGGACAACGCCTGCACCCATGAGGAAGGGCCATTGGCGGAGGGAGACATCGAGGGCCACGAGGTGACTTGCCCTTGGCATGGTGCAAGGTTCGATATCCGAACGGGAGAGGTCCTTTGCGCACCGGCATATGGCGACGTCACGCGCTACAACGTGCGCGTCTCTGGAGCTGATATCGAGGTCGAGGTCTAGGCCACACGATCACCATTGCCACAGCGCAATATTTGACGCGGCAGCGGTTCGCTAAATGTCAGCTATCCCTCAGTGGCGCTTGCAGATTGTTCGTGCCGACTCTGAGCATGTCCGCTCTTAGGGTGAAGCGGACATCGCTGGATCCGCGCTCCAATGTCCGCTCATGACCCAAAGCGGACATGACATCGTGGTATTATTCCGGAAGTGACTTCAGTGCACATCGCTGGCCCTAGATCGCCAGTCGACCGTCGGATGTCCGTGAAGGAGGTACCGCTATGAAATCGATGCTCGCTTCGATGACTGTCGTACTTACGTTTTGCGCAGCTCCAGCAGTATCTGCTGAGTTTCCGAAGACCGGCGAAGCGGAATACGACACGTACTATGTAGGTAACTCCGTGGCAAAGATCGATAGCGGAGTTGGCACGGGGTCCATCGTTGACGAGACTGGAATCACCCGCAATGTCAAAGGAGAGGGCCCGTTCCACGACATGTCAGTTCGCTGCCTCTATCACTGGAGCGTGGTGGGAGAGACAAATCACCTCAACGGTAGCTGCGTTGAAACCGACAAAGATGGTGACAACGTATTCACGACCTTCGACGACAAAAACCACTACCTGATGGGCGGTACGGGGAAATATAAGGGTATCACGGGAACGGTTCCCTACACTGTGGTGGGACTTCACGAGACGGTCGGCGGCCGCACGGCCTGGATCGTCAACCACAAGGCTACGTGGGAGATCAAATAATTGGAGTAGACTGCTGACTGACTAGCCAGCCATTGCCAACATTTTGATGGGCGGATTTAACGCGCCCGTCAAACTTGGCCGGTCTGATCCAGGCGATATCGACCGCGCTGCGTGTTGGGCGTCGGAGCGCGATCTACACTGCTCACTGCTGACGCGCCCCGTCACTGCAAAAAATGTCAGAGCCCGGCACATTGCGTTTACCTGAACTTGGCCTATCGGCCGAGGAAGCTGCCAACCGTTTCGCGCGGCTACAACAAAAGCTCATTCCGCTGTGGGCGTCTATCAGTGCCCTCAATCAGGACGAGCAGACCATTGTCGTCGTTCCATCGATCACGGCCGAGTTCGACGTCAAAGGCGCCGAGATGCAGGCCTACGAGGAGCGATTCCTTTTTCTCCTCCTGCTGCTTCGGCAGCCCCGCGCCCGGCTGATCTACGTCACCTCACAGTCAATTCTGCCAAGCACGGTGGATTATTATCTGGGACTGCTCCCGGGCGTGATTGCGAGCCACGCTCGGTCGCGCCTTTTCCTTGTCTCTCCGCAGGACCGAAGCCCCCGGCCGCTCACCGTCAAGCTGCTCGAGCGACCGCATCTGATCGAGCGGATCCGCTCCCTGATCGCAGACCGCGATCGCGCCCATCTGGTACCCTTTAATACTACTACTTTCGAGCGCGACCTGGCCTTGCGGCTCGGCATCCCGATGTACGGTGCGGATCCGAAGTTCTTAGCCTTCGGCACGAAAAGCGGGTCCCGCCGCTTATTCGTCGAGGAAGGCGTTCCGCACCCCGCGGGTTGCGAGAACATCCATTCTACCGCGGAGGCGATTGAGGCTATCCGCGCCATCCGACATGAAAAGCCTAGTGTATGCCAAGTCATCGTCAAGCTCAACGAGGCGTTCTCGGGACAGGGAAATGCGCTCGTCGACTTGCGAGGTTTGCCGCCACCGGGCGCACCGGACGAAGCTTTCCGGATAGAGGATCGTCTGCGCGTCATGCGTTGCGAGCTCGCCGGCATGAGCTATGAGGCGTTCTGCGAGAGGCTGGAACAACTAGGGGGCGTCGTCGAGGAATGGATCGCCGGCGAAGAATTCCGGAGCCCGAGTGTGCAACTGCGTGTTACGCCCCTGGGCGAGGTCGAGCTGCTGTCGACGCATGATCAGCTGCTCGGCGGGACAGGCGGACAGAGCTATCTTGGCTGCCGTTTCCCGGCCGATCCTGCATACGCGCCCATGATCACCCGTGAAGCCAAGAGGGTCGGGACGAGGCTTGCCAAAGAAGGGGTTCTTGGCCGCTTCGCAATCGATTTCGTGGTCGCCCGCTCAGACAAGGAAGGCTGGCAGCCTTACGCCATCGAGGTGAATCTGCGAAAGGGTGGAACGACGCACCCGTTCTTGACCCTGCAATTCCTGACCGATGGCACCTACGATCCCGACACGGCGATATTCCTTACCCCGGCCGGCCACGAGAAGCACTTCGTCGCCGACGACCACTTAAAGTCACCCGCCTATCGCGCCTTGTCGCCCGACGACCTGTTCGACATCGCTGTTCGCCACGGCCTCCACTTCGACCAGACGCGTGAGGTCGGGGTTGTTTTCAACATGTTGGCGTCACTGGCCGAGAACGGGCGGATCGGGCTCGTGGCGATTGGAAACTCCGCCGCTGAGGCCGATGCATTGTACCGGCGCACCCAGTCAGTGCTGGACGAGGAATCCCGACTCGCGCTTACGCCGCGCGCGCTGCCAGCCTTCGACTAGGGCCCTGCAGGGGTCCAAAGGTTATTCCGGGATAACGCTCAGCATGTCCGCTTTCAGGTGTAAAGCGGACATACCAAATTCGCTCGCTAATGTCCGCTAGTGACCCATAGCGGACATGGCGAATGGGCAAGGCTGCACCCAACGAGGAAGCTTCTCGACCGGCAACACGACGCAGTCGCGCAACCGCGCGGCGCAGAGCCATGCACCGTGAGCACCTGAGTTCAACTTTGGGCTTCTACCAACCGGTTTCTGGCGCTTAGAAAGTTGAAACTGTTTCCGCTAAATTCCCGTGTTCGGCCACCGTCCCAGGGAACCCAACGTCACTGTCCGTTGTATAATGGGTGTCGGACGGGGGGACCGTGCTGCTTTTCATAGAGCGCATTCAACTCCACCAACGGAGGTCCACCCATGAAAGTCAAAGAAGTGATGCATAAGGGCGTCGACTGGGTCGCTCCCGACACCCCTGTCACCGACCTCGCGAAATTGATGCGTCAGCATGATATAGGCGCCATTCCGATCGGCGAGAATGACCGACTGATCGGCATGGTGACTGATCGCGACATCGTCTGCAAAGGGTTGGCGGAGGACGGCTTCGATGCCCGCCGCGCGACGGCGCGCGACGTGATGACCCCAGGCATCCATTGCTGCCGAGAAGACGATGACCTCGCCAAGGCGGTGCGGCACATGGAAGAGCTGAAGGTCCGCCGGCTGCCAGTGATCAACAAGAGCAAGCGGATGGTCGGCATCCTCAGTCTCGGCGACGTCAGCCATTCGGCGCCGCGTGATCTGCTGTCCGAAATCGTCAAGAGCGTTTCTGCCCACCACCACTGAAAAGCGGGGCATCCAGCCGGGGTCGCTACGGCGCGCCAGCCGTTCAATCGGTCAAGATAGTTGCGGTGTAACGCCCCGGCCATCCCCAGTTACAGAAGATGCTCATAAAAGACATGAGCATCTTCGGGATGGATGAACATCTTCAATAGCAAAAAGGTGACCCAAGTACCCGGTCGCGTTCACGTTGTGACATCCAAGAAGAGCTAGGGTTCGTCGATCCCTTTTTGGGACAGCCTGTTCGGGTCTGCGTGTAGAGGCCCATATGGCGTCCCGGGGCTACCCCCGACAGCAAAAGGCCCTCCCCAGGCAAGGGGAGAGCCTTGTTGTTATCGACGTCTTCCGGCTTACCCGGGGTGCTTCTTGGAGTAGTAGGTCTGCGCTTTCGCCAGATTGCCCTCGGGGTCCTTCATAAAGGCGGCCTTAGCATCTTCGTTGCCAAAGCAGTAGGTCTTGCCTTTGATCGTCGCATTGACCGAGCAGTCCGTTTGCACGTCTTTGCCCATGGCCAGACCCTGTGTGCACATGTTGTCGAACTCACCCGTGGTGGCAGCCAGCGTCGCCGTGGCTAAACCAAGCACCAAAGCGCCCGCGAGCGCAGAACTGATGTACGTTCTCATGCTCATCTCCTGTCAGTGGGGGGATCTGGGGAGATCCTTTCATATTTTTACGATTGTAGGCTTAATTGGTTCCTCCGTCGGTCACCCAAGTCACGTATTCGTGACGGACCTACCACTTGCACTGTCGCGCCGAAACTGGCGTCAACAGGCTCAGTTGGTGGGAACGAAGCGCATGGTGGGCCGCTGCCCGCGGCTTCCGCATCGCGGCGCAGTCACACCAAGAACGGGGCTCGCATTTTGGCTTGGGGTCCAAGCCGCCTTCTCGTTGCTTTTGCCGACTGCACGGACTCAGGACTGGTCAATGTCCGTTTCTGGCACTTAGCAGACGTCGATGGTGGCGCCGAGCATGTCCGCTTTCAGGGGTAAAACGGACATGCATAATTCGCTCGCCGATGTCCGCTAATGACCCGTAGCGGACCCGGTGTAGTACTGCCATCGAGCTGCTCGCTTTGGCCGGAGAATCTCGCGCGATTTTCCCGACAGGGCCGCTATAGAGACATTCCTGCGGGGGGAAGCGCGCTATGTTCAAGGAGGGACGAACAGGGCGGGACTACAAGACTTACCAGCTCGTCGGCCTTGTGCTTGGACCCCTCGCCTTTGCGACACTTTACCTCAGCCCTGCGCCCGCCGGACTTTCGGCTCCTGGCTGGGCCACGGCGGCGCTTGCCGTTTGGATGGCCATCTGGTGGACCACCGATGCCCTCCCCCTTTTTGTCACGGCGCTCCTGCCGCTTGGTATTCTTTCCTCTGCTCGGCGTCGCGAATATCGGCGCCGCAGCGGCACCCTTCGCCGATCCGGTCATATTCCTTTTGCTCGGAGGCTTCCTCATCGGGCTCGCGGTCGAACGTTGGAATCTGCACCGGCGCATCGCCTTTCACATCATCCTGCGCGTTGGCAATCGGCCGCTCAATCTGCTTGCCGGGGTGATGCTCTCGACGGCAGCGATCAGCATGTGGATCAGCAACACGGCGACCACGATTATGATGCTGCCGATAGCTATTTCCCTCATCGTCGTCGTCTTGCCGCCTGAACGGGCCCATGGACGCGACGGAACCAATTTTGCGGCGGCAATGACGCTAGGTGTCGCCTATGCCGCATCTATCGGCGGCATGGCGACCCTGATTGGCTCGCCGCCGAATGCACTCGCGGCGGGCTATCTCGCCCAGACTTTCAAAGTTGAGGTGAGCTTTGCCGAGTGGATGGCGATCGGCTTCCCTATTGCGGCAGTGATGCTAGGGCTAACATTTTTGATTTTGACCCGAGTGGTTTTTCCCTTCCCCGCGCTTGCGGGCGCTGAGGCTCGTTCCGTTGTCGATCTGTTGCAGCACATGGGCCGCATGACTGTGCCAGAGAAGCGCGTGGCTTTGCATTTCGCTGTCGTTGTCGCTTGCTGGATCTTGCATCCATTCGTGGGGGATCTAGTCGGTTTCAAGATAAGCGATTCCGGTATTGCGATAGCTGGAGCCATCGCACTCTTTGTAGTTCCAGCCGATTGGCGAAGTCGGACCTTTCTTCTCGACTATTCGACCGCTCGCAAGACGCCATGGGATATTTTCATCCTGTTCGGCGGTGGGTTGAGCCTCGCGCAAGCGATGGAGAGCTCAGGCCTTGCAGTCTGGATCGGCAATGGCCTCTCATTCCTGCATGGAATGCCCGTTATCGTGCTCGTTGCTGGTGTGTCTTTGCTCTTGGTGTTCATGACCGAGTTAATAAGCAACACAGCGGCGACGGCGGCGTTCTTGCCCATTGCCGGAAGCCTGGTGATTGGTTCGGATGCGGCTCCAATGTTAATTGGCGTAGCAGTCGCGCTCGCCGCCTCCTGTGGCTTTATGCTACCCGTGGGTACTGTTCCTAACGCGCTCGTGTTCGGTACGGGGTTTATTGCACTGCCGCAGATGGTCCGCGCGGGTTTCATGTTGGACCTGCTTGGTGCAGCTGTGATCACCGGCGGCATCGGGCTTGCCGCAACATTTCGCGCTCAGTGAGGACACCGATGGGTACGCGCAGCGGTCATATTCAGGCCCGTCCGTTCTCCGCCCTCATTGCGTGATGGACTTTCTGTGAGACCCGTCGGAAACAACCCACCGCACAGTAGGGCCAAGTCAAGCAAATGTCCGCTAATGGCACTTAGCGGACATCCCACCTCCGCTGACGAATGTCCGCTATCTCATGATGATCTTCTTCTCTAGCGAGCCTGAACCAGCGGCGGCGGGAAATACGCGCCCTCTACGATGTCCCGTGAGGGACCGTAAAAGCGGAACGTGAGGTTGTAGTTCTCACCCTTGGGCGTGGGCAGCCAGTTTGGCTCCGGCGCATCCTCCGGCTGCGTTGGCGCGAAATGGAGAGTCAGCGATCCGTCATCATTCGCCTTCACGCCAGATTGCTTGTTGAGCGGATAGCGGTTCTGCTCATTGGGGATGACCTGGAATTTCGATGAGTCGACGGCAATGACCGACCAGAAGTAACGGATCTTCGATAGCGGGAGTGCATCCTTAGGAAAGGTGATCGTATAGGTCTTGCCGCCATCGAGCTTGGTGCCTGTGCCATCAGAGTCAGTCTTGAAATAGACGACCTCGTTCGTGTTGTTCGCCCAAATGCCGATCAGGTTGATTGCCGTGCGAGAAAGATAATCCTCACCGTAGTTGCTGATTGTCGAGGGCCGCGTCCAGCCGTTCTTGGACACGCCGAGTTGCAAGCTTCTCCTTGAATTGCGGGAACGCGAGCTTTCGGGATCGGCGGGTTAGAGCCTTTGAGAACAAGGGCATATTTGCCGAAGGGGCGATCCGGGAAGGTGTGCGCTCGTTGATGTTCAGCACCGTCTCGCCCCAGCCGTTCAGCATTTGCCAGCTATAGTAGCGACCCCCTTCGATCTTCGGGACTTCGAGAATGACCGGCGTGTTCTCATCAACCGCTACCCAGGCTTCCGAATAGGCCACGTCGAGATTGGGGTTCGCCCACGCCACGCCTCCCGGGGTGCGATAGATTATCTCATTCCATTTGAATCCCTCGTCGCGGAAATCGATGTTTTCCTGCCGGAGAACGAGAAGGCGTCCAAGCAGATAGAGGTAAGCATCCGCAATATCCTGATCCGAGACCTCAGACGGCTCCGCAGCAATTGATGTCGAGGCCATTGGCGTCAACGCCAAGCCGGACAAAACCACCGCTATCGATAGTCCACGAAGCATAATGAAACTTCTCCTGTTGTGCGCAAATGACAGCGTTCGACTAGAGGGGTGGCGTCGGGCGTCGCATTCTAGTGCCTCGGTAGACAACGTCTCCATTCAACAGAGGGATGGATAAACCCATACCTTGGTCGGTAATGGCCAAGGCAACTATGAGCGTGGCGCGCACTTTACGGGGCAGTTTCAAGGAGGCGCCCCCACGAGTTACGAGGGCGTGTATTCATAAACCGACGGCCAAATGCTGACATGGATGCGACGCGGTGGCCGCGCACGAGCCGTAGTTGAGGATGGAAGAAAACGCGCGGAACGTCAGAACCCTCAGCGGGTTTAGTGAAAGGCGCAGCCCTATTGCTGGGCGCCGCGTTCCTTCCAAGTCTTTTAGGAGGATGTCATGCTCAAAACAGTCGCCGTAGCGACCTTTGTTGCAATAATTAGCCTCTCGCCTGCTTATGCAGCGGAGGAGTGCACTGAAGCTCATATGAAGCAAATGGAGGACATGATCGCAAAGATGAGTGACGCCACAAAGAAGAAGGAGGCGACAATGCATCTCGACATGTCCAAAGCCGAGATGAAGAAGGGCAACGAAGCTGGTTGCATGGAACACATGAACGCAGCGCACAAGGCGATGGGGATGTAAGCCAAGCGGTGTGCCGGTCGCGGATGGATTGCTAACGAAGATTAGACTTTTTTCTAAACGCTTCGCCATGCGCCGCCCAACCTCCTTCATTGGGGGTAAAGCGGACATGGCACGGACTTGTCAGTATGTCCGTTAATGACCCGGAGCGGACAGAGTTCCAATACGTTTGGACCGGCCCAAAGCTGGGAATTTCCTTATCTCGCAAATTTACGCTGGTGTGGCTGACAAGCCACAGAGTTCCGAGTGCGCTCGTTGCATATTGTCACCTCAACGCCGGAGCGGGTTGTCCAGAAATATGCTCTTGAGAGCCCAGGGAGCGCCGATGACTTGGGACCCAGCTTCCAGCTTCACCGCGGGCTTCTAACTAGACCGGCGGTTGGCGCGCGGCTGCGCACCGATTGACGGGTCCGTCGATTGCTAGTGGTCATTCCTGGGGGAGGAAGCCCCATGTCCAACCTGAGTCGGCGCCAGTTCATCACGCTGCTCGGCGGAACGGTCGCGTGGCCGCTCGCCGCACACGCGCATGTCAAGTGGTTTGCCGAGTATGACTTGAGCAAGCCGCCCCTGCCCGTCGGCGACGTCCTGACCGGTCAATTTGTATACTTCTTCCTCGCATCCGTTGTTCTGATGTACGCGTTCTTCTGGCTGGACCGCTATGCATTGCGCAAGCGCATCTTCGAGAATGCACTGCGCCCCTACACGGTGAGCGAGCCCGTGGCATTCGCGATCATGCGCTTCGCCGCCCTCATTTTCTTTGCGGCTGCGGGCGCCTACGGCATTTCCGGTCATGCGTTCTTTCTCACTCCCGAATTGGCGACCGACTATAGTTGGGTCCCGTGGTTACAGTTCGGAATGTCCCTGTGCGCGCTGCACCCATACACGGTGCCGTTAATCGGCCTGGGTATCGCGATCCTATACATCGCCGCCATCACGCAATATGGCATCTTTCACTTGATGGACTACCTCATCCTCCTCGGCGTGTCGTACTACTTCCTCGCCGCTTCGATATCCGGCCCCGGTTGGCTGATGTCCCGATATATCGTGCTGTATGCAACCACAGGGCTGACGCTGCTTTGGGCTGCCATCGAGAAGTGGGCTTACCCAATCTGGACGCAGCCGCTGCTCGAGCGCGAGCCGGACCTACTGATGGGCTTCGACCCACGCACGTACATGGTGCTCGCCGGCTTTGTTGAGTTCAACTTGACCTTCATGGCGCTGAGCAGCGCATCGCTGCTGTCCCGTGCTGTGACCTTCGGTCTCGTCTCAATTTTCCTGCTTGCCATTGTTAAGTTTGGCATGATCGATGCGGTTGGCCATTTGCTCATCATTGCGATCCTGCTCCTGCTAATCGTTCTTGGCCCGACCAAGGGACGTGATTTTCTTGTGCTAGAACAGAAATCGCTGTGGACCGAGGCTTACTTCATGACGGGGTTGTACATTTTCGCATTTGTTTTGGTCTTCATCGCTTACTACGGTTTTCACTTTCTGGTTTATGGGAATTAGGCCTTGTTTACAAAGTTGCATAGCGTAGGCATCTGCGGATAGCACCAATATGAAGCGCGTCAGGACCTTCGTGGCGGTCGCGTACCCAGGGCATCCCGCACTTCCGTTTCTGGCACTTAGCGGACATTGATGGCGACGCTGACCATGTCCGCTCTTGGGGGTAAAGCGGACATCGCTGATGCGCGCGCCAATGTCCGCTAATGACCCAAAGCGGACACGCGGCGCTTCGCAAGGCAGCTTCGCAAGGCACCCCCGGGGAGATCAGTCTTTAGTGCGCTGCGGTTTGCTCAGTTCTATCTCAGCGAGCGCGGCTAGATCGTGCAACAGGCCGACCGCGTCCGCATCAATCTGACGTGGCCGGTTATCCAACACGCACACGGTTCCGATGCAGTTCGCTCCCACGAAGATCGGGCAGCCTGCATAAAACCGAATCCGAGGTGCCTCAGTGACCAGCGGGTTGTCTGAGAATCGCGGATCTTGAAATGTATCTGGAACCACGAGAACCTCCTGCGAAGCGACGGCATGGGAACAAAACGACATCTCACGCGACGTTTCGCTTGCGTCCAGCCCGTAAGTCGACTTGAACCACTGGCGCTCTCGATCCACTAAGCTAATGAGCGCCATGGGAGCGTTGAAGATAGAGGCGGCTAGTCGCGTTATTCGATCGAAGCGTTCTTCGGGGGGCGTGTCTAGGATCTTGAGATCATGAAGGATTGCGAGGCGCTGCTCCTCATTCTGTGATGTCAGCACTCGCTCCCACCGGCAAGCTGCACGAAGTAAACACGCTCGGATGCGGGTTCGCGCGTAAGCGGATGAAAATGGCCTGATCAGCCAACCTGTTTCCGCCGTCTGAGCACGTACCGTCTCCTCGTCCGCTACAAAGAGGATTGGAACGTCCAGTGCACGTACATCTCCCAATCTATGGGCCCCCTTTTGCCCCTCGACAGCATCGGCATCATCCGGTTCCCACTCCAGAATGACCAGCGAAGGTTGAACAGACTGTGCGATGTTTAAAGCTTCTGTGACACCGCCCGATTCCAATACCGTAATCCCGTCTGCTTGCGCCGCTTCTCGTATTGTGTTGGCCGCAACAGGATCCTTTACGGCCATCAAAAGCAAGGGGGTGGCTAACGCTGGGGTGTTTAAGATCGTAGCTTCATTGCTCGTTACAGCCCTGTCGTGGCCTCGCAGCTCAAGACTTTGTCCCTCGGCTGCCGCGAAGATTTCGAAGGCCGGTGACATGTTGCATTGGTCATCGCGAGCGTTCCTCACAATGTCATCGATGGCATCGTCTGTTCTGAGGGGGTCATGATGAGTCAGGGCCAACCGACCCACTTCTGCCTCTCGGCTCATCGCGATGGCATATTCGACGGTGCTGTGTCCCCATCCGATCTTGCTCGCGTATTCATTCAAGGTGAACTGCGCGTCATGGATGACGAGGTCAGCGCCGGCGAGAAATTCGCAATGCCGGCGATCCTGGCCCTGTATCTCCCCTTTGCCGGACGCCAGATGACGCGAGAAAGGCTCGTGATCTGAAGCGTACACTAAGGCCGCGCCGTCGGCCTCCAATCGGTAACCGAGTGTGAGGGCGGTATGGTTCATGTATTGCGTCCTGACCATCAGATCGCCGATTTGGAAATCACCTTCGATCAACTCGTGATAGCGGATCTTGGCGCCCATTTGATCGAGCCGCACAGGGAAATAGTCATATTGCATCTGCCCAGCCAAAGTGTCGTGTAAGGATTGCCCAAGCCCTTTGGGAGCGTAGATGTCCCATTCGTTTCCAGGCGGGAAAAAGGGATCAAAGAAGGGGATGCCCTGAATGTGATCCCAATGAGTATGACTGATTAGAATATGGCCCTTTAGACCGGGCTTGCCGACCTGCGTTAGGGCTTGCCCTAGGCCGTGGAGGCCGCTGCCGCAGTCAATGATTACGAGCGTGTCGGCAGCTGTCCGTACCTCAATACACGAGGTATTACCGCCAAAGCGTAGGGTATCGGGGCCTGGTTTGGGCAGGGAGCCCCGTGTTCCCCAGAAACGGACATGCATAAAAACACCTATGCCACGACTTGCCTTAAGCAATGACCCCAGGTGAATATGCGGCGGTCAAGATCCAGACTACCGGTAAGCTGATTAGGGTTCCGAGAAGGCTAAACACGAGAACATAGACCGTGTGGACGCTGTTGTCGGTGTTGTCGGTGTTGGTCATCGCGAAGATCTTCCAGGTCAATCGCTCAAGACCATCTTGAGTGTACGGGAATCATAGACCACCGCTTGGATTTACGCTGTGGCAATTGCCACACCGCGGACTTCACGTCCGGGCGGCCAGATCGAGCCCTTCTTAGTTGGGTAACTTCCGCTTCTGGCACAAAGCAGACATGCTCAATGCGCTGACGAATGTCTGCTTTGAGGGAAAGAACGGACGTGACGCGGTCGTGACGCCATTTCCGCTACTGACCCAAAGCGGACATGGGCTCGCGAGTTGCCCGGTAGACCGGCATTTGGCTGTCGAGTAGGCACCTTCCGGTCAAAATATCGGACGAGCTGCAGCGTGGGGTCTGCAAAATGGGTGCCTCGCTTTACGAGCCAATTAATGTCTACAAGCAAGTCGCGTTGGACATCGGCATCGTCGATGGCCCATTCGAATATTTGACTGTAGGCGGGATCAGGCTGCCGCTTCCGTTCACGACCCGCATGACAGTGGTTCGCCTTTCAAACGGCGACCTCTTTCTCCATTCTCCGGTCAAGTTCGACGAGAGACTGGCCAAGGAGCTGCACGGGCTGGGGACGGTTCGTCATCTCGTGTCGCCCAACCAATTCCACTATGCGCATATCGGGGAATGGGCGAGGGCGTTTCCCGAAACGATTTCGTGGGCATCATCACGTGTGCGCCAACGGGCACGGGCCCGGCACGTGGATATCGACTTCACAAGAGACCTCGACGCTAGTGCGCCCGAAGAGTGGCGCGGGGAAATCGATCAACTACTTTTTCCCGGCGGCTATTTCAAGGAGTTCATTTTCTTCCACAAGGCTTCAAGGACTCTGATCCTCACTGACACGATCATCAACATCGAATTGGACAAGATTTCCGAGCCTTGGCGAACGGCCGCTAAGCTCTCCGGGATGTATCATCCCTATGGCCAAATATTCTTCGGCATGCAGCTGCCGCTACTCTTCCAACGGCGGAAGACGAAGGCGGCGATCCGAAAGATCCACTCATGGCAGCCGCAGCGAATTTTGCTCAGCCATGGCCGCTGCTTTGATACAGATGTCGATGAAGTCATCCGAAGGATATTCGGAGGGCCGCCCCATTGAGGGCAACATTTAGCACCATTGGGGACCGGCATTAACGGTCGCCCTCGCATTTGGAGGGTCCCGGAACGTGCTTAACGCATGCCGGTATCCGCTCGGCACGAAACGGACATCGCGGCAGGTGACCCCGAAATCAGCTTATGACGCTGAGCGGAAGTGTCATTGACTGCGCGCCTTCCACTGCGTTTTCGACACAAGAGCGCGCGCGAATTGATTCCTGCCACAATCGCCCGATGATTTCTTCGGCGGGATCACGTCACTTACTCTTTCATGGCCTGAATTGTGGCCGATGCTACGAATTCCTCGGCCCCGCTCCCGGGCAGCCAGTCTCGGATGAACTCGTGGCTCTGCTGGTTGATGGTAATGCGGATGTCTATGAAGCCGGACGCCGCAAGCATTGCTTCTAATGACCCCAATTCAGGCGCACCTGAGATGCAACATGCATGCGCTGCGACGGACTTCGCAAGCGTGTCGGGTATTGGCTTAATCGCAACGACATCGGATATCGCTAAGCGACCGCCCGGTTTCAGCACTCGGAAGGCTCCAGCGAAGACAGCGGGCTTATCGGGCGAGAGATTTATCACGCAATTCGAGATAATCACGTCTACGCTTGCATCGGCCACAGGCAGATGCTCGATTTCCCCGAGCCGAAATTCGACATTTCCAAATCCTGCTTTGGCGGCGTTGTGGCGGGCTTTCTCAATCATCGCTGGTGTCATATCGACACCGATTACCTTGCCACTAGGTCCCACTTGCCGCGCCGCTATGAAAGTGTCGAAGCCTGCGCCCGCCCCGAGGTCGAGGACAATTTCACCGGACTCTAGGGAAGCGATGGATTGGGGGTTACCGCAGCCAAGACCCATATCAGCGCCTTCGGGCGCGCTTGAGAGGTCGGCAGTTGAATAGCCGACCCTCAAGGACGAAGAGGTGCTCCCGTCGCAGCAGGACGGTGCACGGCATTCTTCTTCTTTTGAAGATGGGGTGCTTGTGCCGCAGCAGGAGGGGGCACAGCACTCGCCTTCGCTATTTGGCGCGGATGCAGAACGTTCCTTTGAAGTCCCTGTTACTACGGACGCATAGTGGTCCCGCACAGCGGCGCGGGTGGCTTCATCCTCTGTCGAGATCATGGCGTGATCCTTGTTCTGGGCCTTGCTAACACGGGCCCAGCTCTTGACAAATCCTAAAATTCGATGTTTCTAATATTATGGAATTAAACTCTGCTGTTCAAGCCCTAAGTGCGCTCGGTCAGGAAAGCCGACTCCGCGTTTTCCGTCTCCTGATCAATCGTGGTCCTCAAGGAATGCCCGCAGGCGACATCGCGGAGCAGCTCAAGATCCCCGCAAACACCATGTCGTCACATCTCGCCGTGTTGTCGCGGGCGGGGCTAGTCGCGTCCCGCAAGGAAGGCCGGTCAGTAATCTACAGGGTCGATGTCAACGGGACGCGCAAGCTGCTCGCATTTTTGGTCCAGGATTGTTGCCAAGGAAAGCCTAAGGTCTGCCAGCCACTGATCGCGTCTGCTTTGGCAGAGTGCTGCTGAGGGAGGAGCGAATGGACATCGTGAGTAGAAAGCCCCTGAACGTGCTTTTTCTTTGCACGGGAAATTCGGCACGCTCGATCATGGCGGAAGCCATTCTGAACCGACTCGGACGTGGCAAGTTCAAAGCCTTTAGCGCGGGCAGCCAGCCTGCGGGTTATGTGCATCCCCTGGCGTTACAAATGCTGAGGAATGCGCACTACGACGTGAGTGGCCTGCGATCAAAACCTTGGGATGAGTTCGCCACGCCGGATGCTCCGAAGCTCGATTTCGTCTTCACGGTTTGCGACAACGCGGCGAACGAGGTTTGCCCCATCTGGCCGGGTCAGCCTATGACGGCTCATTGGGGGCTGCCCGATCCAGCCAAGGCTCAAGGCACAGACGCCGAAAGGGCAACCGTCTTCGCCGCCACCATGCGGATGTTAACTCAACGCATCGGAGTTTTCCTGAGCCTGCCATTCGAGAAGCTCAGCAAGCTCAGCCTGCAAAAGCAGATTGACGAGATTGGCAAAACAACAGCTGAAACCGAGACAGCTTAGCTCGTGCCCGCACTGTCCCGTCGCTTAGTTGCGGAAGGCGTTGGCGCGGCGTTTCTCCTGGCTGCCATCGTTGGCTCAGGCATAATGGCGGAGCGCCTTGCTGCAGGTAACGTAGCCATTGCCCTGCTTTGTAATTCGCTTGCCACCGGCGCCATGCTCTACGTGCTGATTACGATCCTGTCGCCCATATCGGGCGCTCATTTGAACCCTGCTGTTACTCTAGCTTTCTTGATTAGAGGTTCCGTGGGGACCGCCGTTGCCCTCGCCTATATCGCCTGCCAGATGGTTGGCGCGGTTTTTGGGACGTGGCTGGCGCACGCCATGTTTGCCCTCCCGATCCTGGAGCTATCCACCTCACAACGAGCCGAAGCCAGCCTTTGGTTGGCTGAAGCGGTGGCGACTTTTGGTTTGGTCTTGACGATTTTCGGAGGACTGCGGTGGAAGCCGGAAGCTATCCCCGCCATCGTGGGCCTCTATATCGTTTCTGCATATTGGTTCACGGCATCAACCAGTTTTGCCAATCCCGCCGTGACGGTAGCGAGGTCGCTCACGGACACGTTTTCCGGCATCCAACCCGCCGGGGCTCCTGCATTTATTCTCGCACAGCTTGCTGGTGCGGTCGTGGCTTCACTTTTCTGCCAGTGGCTATTCGGTGCTGCAGCTTTGACGCAGACAAACGAGGACTTGAGGTAAAGCAATGTCAGCGGACGACGGCTTTTCGCGTCCAGGTGCGGGGCAACCACATTACCGTGACTTTCGTTGGCACGAGCTTTTGCGTGGACTATCCAAAGTCAAAGAAGGGACAAGCTGTGTTGCCATTGGGTTTTTCAAAACCAGCCGACGCGACCTCAGCCCAAGTGGCGGGATTTTCTCTCGGTGGGCCTCGCGAATGAGAGGGCCAAAAAAGCTCGGCTGGGTTCACAAGGTCCGTTAGTGGCACATAGCGGACATGCCACTCGCGCTGACGAATGTCCGCTATTGGGGGTAAATCGGACATGACGCGAACGGGCCGTTACGTCGGCTAATGACCCAAAGCGGACATCTGTGGCAAGCGTCTCTCCGGCTAAAGCTCCGATCTGTCACTACTCGCCCCCGTCGAGACGAGCGATCAGCTGTTCAGCTACCTGGCGGTCGATAACCGCGAACGAGCGGCTTGTGCGCTCGTAGGAATACATCGTGCCGGTGGCGATGTCGAACCACCAGCCGCTCAAATGGAGGGTTCCCGCCGCGACCTTCGCCCGCACGATGGGATACGACATCAGGTGCTCGAGTTGCACCAGCACGTTGAGCTGAGACAACTGGTCGTCGGGCTGCAGCCCCGCTTCCAGCGCGCCCTCGTGTTCGAGCCTGAATGCTGCAGTGCTGGCGTGATGCAGCCATTTTTCGAGATTCGGCGCGTCTGGCCTCGGGTTGCACGCCAACACCGCTTTCATGGCACCGCATTGGGAATGACCGCACACAACGATGTGCGCGACCTTCAGAACTTGCACGGCGTACTCGATCGCACTTGCCTCGGAGACGTCGCCGATCGAGATCCCCTCCGCGGTCGCCGGCGGAATCAGATTGCCCACATTGCGCATCGTGAACAGGTCGCCCGGATGGGTGGAAACCAACAGATCTGGCACCACCCGGCTGTCCGAGCAGGTGACCATGAGCGTATCCGGCGACTGCGCAAGCGCTAGGTCGCGAAACCGCTCCGCATACTTGGGCAACTGATGCTCGCGGAATTCGACGATTCCCCAAATCAGTCTATGCAAGGCCTGTCTTCCATTAGCTGCTACTTTCTTGTCTTCCATTGTTGGCCCTCGGACGTAAGGTCAGGCAGCGTAAGGCAGGGCCGACATGCGGCTCGGCACTCTTCCGCGGGTGTTTATCACGTGGCGGGCACGCTGCGAGGTCTGATTGGGATGTCAGCTAATGGCACTTAGCGGACATTGATGTTGACGCTGAGCATGTCCGCTCTTGGGGGCAAAGCGGACATCGCTGATCCGCGCTTAAATGTCCGCTGATGACCCAAAGCGGACATGGACCGTGGCAGCACCGGTAATCCGAAATGGCTGGACCAGAGGGAACCTTTTCGCCGCACCTTCTATCTCAAATTGCGAGTCCGGCGTTATCTGATCAGGATAGATGAAAAGGATGCTTAACATGCGAAATCTACGGCTCAGGAACACCTCGCTTCGATTGGTCGTTTTGGCTGGCCTTGCGGGACTACCGCTTACTGCGGCTCTCGGCCATGAGGCGCATCATGCGGAGTGTAGCAACACCGCCATAAACGCGTTGAAGGCTGACATTCAGGCCATGGGCGCGGGTGAGGCAAAGACGACAGCCCCGAAGGAAATGGAAGCGGCGCAACAGATGATGGCCAAGAATGACATGGAGGCGTGCAAGAGCCACATACACAGCGCCATGCAGGCTACGGAGAAATAGATGAACGCCGGAAGGTGTTGGGCGCTAGTGGCAGGTACGCTGTTGGTGCTCGTAGGTGCCGCCGCGGTGGGGATTTATGCTGGCCTGTACAACATTGCGGCTGACGTGCCTCATACGCAACCGGTCTATTGGCTGCTTGAAACTGTACGGGACCGCTCGATCGCTGCCCGGGCACGCAATACCATCGTCCCAAATGATCTGGACGACTCGAACCGCATATCGAGAGGGGCGGGGCAATACGCGGAGATGTGCAGCCACTGCCATCTTGCACCCGGCATGAAGCGAACTGAGGCCAGTCGCGGTCTATACCCGCGCGCGCCGGAGCTTCGGCGCAAAACCGATCTCACGCCTGCCGAACAGTTCTGGGTCGTCAAGCACGGCGTGAAAATGACGGGCATGCCAGCCTGGGGCATCACCCATGACGACGAGCTGCTTTGGGACGTGGTGGCGTTCGTCCGCAAGTTGCCTGAGCTAACACCCGAGCAATATGAGACCCTTGTGGAGAACGCTCCGGAACACGAAGAGCTAATGCGAGAAATGGGCAGCGACCGCGAGCATAGCGGGAAGCAGGAGTAATCTGGAAGCACGACCGGCCTTCCCATCCAGTGCTCGGGGTCAAAAGCCGACCAGAACACCCCCGAACAGCCGGTAGGTTGGCTCCGATTGCAGGCCATTAAGATCGTTGATGATCGGAATGCCGACTGTGGCGAACGCGGACCAGCGATTTGAGGCGATCCTCATCCCGGGGGACAGATAGACGACATTTCCGCCAGAGTTTGGATCAGTTTCGTCGCTGATGGTTTGCTTCGCCTGCCATTCGCCATTGAGTTCGAGCACCGCGTCGATCACGAGACCCTTAGAGCTCAACGCATGGTCATGTTTGTGGCTCTGACCATGATGAGAATGGTTCATTGCGGCCTTGTGCGAAGTCTCTGTGTCCCCTCCCGATGACCCAAAGCGGACCTTCACGAAGGACGTTGCCACGGTGGGTATTTCGGAAGAAACTAACTCGCAGAGCGAGCTTAGCTCTATGGAGGGTAGTCATGACAGCCCAGTACGGCACCGCAGAGGAAGCCAAGGCCATGCTCGAGAAGGCAGTTGCCGCGGTGAAGGAGAACAAGGCGAAAGCACTCGATATGTTCAACAAGGGCGAGGGCGACTTTAAGGACCGTGATCTCTATGTCTACTGCGCCAACGCCTCGGACGGTATCTTCACGGCGCATCCCACGCTTAAGGGCAAACATCTGAGAGAGATTAAGGGCAAGCACGGCGCTCCGTTAGGTGAAACGATTATGCAAAATGCCACCGAGGGAACGATAAAAGAGACCACTTACTGGTGGCCGCGCCCTGGCTCAGACAAGCCGCTAGAGAAGACCACCTTCTACACGAAGGCCGGTGACCAGATTTGCGCAGTCGGCTACTACAAGGAGTAACTCGCCGGACAATTATGTCCGCTCATGGCACATAGCAGACCTGCTCAATGCGCTGACGAATGTCCGCTTCTGGAGGCAAAGCGGACATGGACCAACCGCTGCTACTTGTTCTTGGGGCAAACACAGGACCTTACTTCAAATGCACAGTGGGTCCGGCTTGCCACGCTTCCTAGCTGTTAAGTCATTGAAGTTTCCAGCATAGAGCGCCCACCGAGCGGCACGACGCGCGGTGACTTTATTCAGAACGTCTGCTCGTGCGTTGCGGCAAAGGTCGCGCGAAAGATGGGGCTATCCACGGCCAGGAGAGCAAGAGAAAGGCCCCAAATGGGGCCCCTTGCGCAAACCGTCTATCGCGGGCAAAAGCACTTTGGCATGCACCCGTTCAAACCGCTAGGAATTTCAATTGCGGTCGCAAGCTGGCGAACTCTGGCGAGATGAGGTCCCGGTAACTCTTAATCAGCGGGTCCAAGGTTCGAGTCCTTGTGCGCCCACCAATGTCTTCGGAGGAGGAAACGTGATCCGGGCTTCCTTCGTGTGTGCCGGCGCCGTCCTGCTGGGCTTGACCACGGGCGCGCTCGCCGCGGAGGCGCGAGGCGAGTTCGACAATGCCTGCGTGACGAGCCTCGCGCTCGAAAAGGTCTATAAGACCGACTGCTCGATCAACACGGTCTATAAGGGCAAGACCTATTGCTTCGGCGGCGAGCACTCCAAAGAGCTGTTCGAAAAGAATCCCGACGGGGTCATCTCGCGGGCAGAAGCCTTCTACGCAAGCAAGAAGCAGTAAAGCGTGTAACCCTCGTACGAGCGGTATTTTATCCAATGCGCGCTCTGGCACGCGGAAATTTCTACGAGTATTCTGCCTAGGCTCGCAGTCCTGGGAATAGGAGCCCTAATCTTGAAGGACACCCGTGCTGCTTGTGGCAGCGAGTTTTTGGGTTTTTGTGGCGCCTTATCTCGCCATCCTCGCGGCGATGCTATCCCTGACTGCGTTTTGGAATTGCCAAACCAGTCAGCAGCCCGCTAAGACAACTTCGACCTCTTTGTAAGTCACGACCTCGTCGGCACGATCACGAGCCGGTCGGCTTGGACTGTCCGGCGAACACTGTGCCGTCCGTGTCCTTGATGACAACGTCGAGGTGATTGTCGGCGCCGAGCCCGAAGGTAAAGCGGAAATTCGGGTTGGTGGAGATCGAGAACGTGCTGTCGAGCTTGAACACGAGCTCGCCGCCGCGCTTCACCGTCATCTCCTTGACGAAGCGCGCCGGGATGTAGCCGAACGTATCGATATCACGCTGCATGCCGTTGCTGTTCGGATGCTTGAGCATGACCTGGCCCGACCAGATCGGGTTCGAGTCGAGCGCGGGCGGTGTGGCCTTGACGATCATCTGCCCGAGCCCTTCGTTCTCCTTGTCGACATCCTTGGCCGCCATGGCCGCGCAGCCGCCGGCCGCTTTGACGAATTTGCTCGCCATGTGCAGGCTGCCGTCCTCGGTCTCGAGGATCGCGCGCACATACGAGAAACTCTCGATGCGCACGCGCGTGGAGAAGCTCCGCTCGCCGCCATTGCCCGCGGCAGGGCCGTAGCTGAGCTTCGCGATCACGGGATCCGGGTTCTTGTCGATGACGAGCGTCAGCGACTTGAGGTTCTGCTTGACCTGCGGCGGCACGCGCACGGTAAGCGGCACGAGCGCCGCGTCCTCCGCCGTCTCGGGTGCTTCGAGCACCACCATGCCGTCGCCTTCGGCGATGGCGCGGTCGCCGAACGTCATCTGCTTCAGATGCGGCCAGACCTCCTGCGCGCTCGCCGGCGCGGCGAGCGTGAGGCCGAAGGCGATGGCAGCCACGCTGCCGACCTTGGCTAAGCTATTGAGCGGAAAGGGCATATCTCATGCTCCTTGGAATGATTTGCTCCATTATATCACTGCCATTCGAGTTCGGAGAACGCCGCGCTGACGTTGCGGACATGATAGTCGTCGAACAGTTTCCAGGAGTTCCGCTCCGAGAAGCCAGCGGTCTCGGTCGCATCCTCCAGCGTCTTGCCTTCCGCGATCAGGCGCTTCACGTCCATAGCGATGGTTGAGAGATAACGCTGCTCGGGATCCAACGCGGCTGGCAGCCGCATGGCGTGCGGGCCATGCCCCGGCACGACGCGCGCCGCCTCCCGCGTCTTGAGCGTGTCGATCAGTCCGAGCCAGCCCGTGATCGATCCGTCGAGCGTCGGCACATGGACGGAGAAGAGCAGGTCGCCGAGGAACAGCGTCTTGGTGGCGCCGTCGGTGACGATCAGATCGTTATCGGTATGCGCTGTGGGTTGCGCTTCGAGCAGCAGGTCGCGTCTGCCGAGCTCGATGATCACGCCTTCTTGCACGGTCCTTGTGGGCATGACGATCTCAATGCCCGCGAATGCCGCTTCGCCGAGCATCCGCTTGTTGCTCTCGAGATAGCGGTCGGCGCGCGTGGCAAGCGCGCGGGGAAGCTTGTAGTGGCCGACAAAGTCAGGCTTGTCTTCCTTGAAGGCCGCGTTGCCGAGCGTGTGGTCGGGATGCATATGCGTGTTGATCACGTAGCGGATCGGTTTATCGGTGGCGGCGCGTATCGCGTCGCGTAGCTCGCGCGCCACCACCACGCTTCCCAAAGTATCGATGACCGCGACGGCCTCGCTGCCGACCACGAAGGCCGCATTCGCCATGTCGCCGCGATTCTCCGGCGACTGCATCTCGTAGCGGCCCTGATGCACGAACACGCCGGGCGCGATCTCCATCACGCTGGACGCATCATCCGCCGCGCGCGCGGGCATGAAGCGCAAGAGCGGCGCGGCAGAGAGCGCAAGTGCGGCACGCAAGAACTCGTAGCGCGAGATGCGACGATCTTCAGACATCATCGAAACATCTTGTTCGAGCCACGCATGGGGCGATGTTGTGACGGGCGGAACGGTCGCGCAATGCTCGCGTTCCCGATCTAAGCGCGTCGCCGAGGACGCCAATCCATTCAAGGAGAGATCGCATGAGACATGTTCTTACGGGCATCGCAGTTGGGGCGCTGGCGTTGGGGCTGGTGAGTCTCACCCCCGACACCGCGTCCGCCAAGCGCAATTACGGTTGGGGCTGGGGCGGCGGCCCGGGCGTGAATATCTATATCGGCCCGCGCCACAGTTACGAGCCGCGGTACAAATACCGGAAATACGGTTACCGCAAGTATCCCCGCTATTGGGGCGAATCCTACGGCTACGGGCCCCGCTACAAATATCGTAACCCGTACTATTAGCACGTAGCGGAACTTCATCCTAAACGTGCGTGTGGCTGGATTTGAGCGCAGATCGCTCGAGCTGCGGGAAAAAATCCGACATCGGCCAGCCTTGCTGCGGCCATGCGTTTGCGCGCAAAGCCCCTAACTCCCCATGCCCCAAGTAGGAGATATCGAGATGAAACGCTCAACCATTGCCGCTTTCGCTTTGATGTGCAGCGCGAGCTTTGCGTTCGCCGGCGGTGGCGCCCCTGTGCCGCCGAAACAGGAAGGCGGCGACGCCTCCGGTCGTCCGGCCGCCTTGCTCGACGACGCCAAGTGCCAGACGGTCTGGAGCCAGACAGATCACGAGTCCGACGTGCTGTCGGAGGACGAAGCCGCGCCGTTCATCGTGAATTTCAAGATGGTCGACACCGACGGTAACGGCAAGCTCTCGCAAGACGAGTCCAAGCAGGGCTGCAAGGCAGGCCTGGTGCAGGTGGCCTCTGCGGAAGGCAAGCAGGCCCCGACCGGCTCGGGTAGCCCCGAGGTCCCGAAGGAATAGTTTGGGAGGCCATGGCTAGACCAAGCCATCAGGGCCGGCCGGAGTGCCGGCCCTTTTGGTTTGCCTTGCATTCGTATAGGTTACGCGCGGGGAGAGAGACAAGGGAGGGTGCTAACCATGCGGATTCTTCTCATATTGCTGATTATTGCTGCGATCTTCGCGGTCGTGCAGAGCCAACGGCATAAGTGCACGTTCGGCGAGGCAGGTTGGTTCGACTGCGTGCTCGGCCGAAGCGCGACAACGCCGGCCACTACGACGCCTGCGCCACAGCCGTAAGGCGGGAGCACCGCGCGAACGTCGCTGTTGCACCTAGGCCACGGCGGAGCGTCCTGGGCCGAGGTGTCGGATAACCATGCCCGAGTTTTAGGCATCTGCCGTACGCGTCACGGGCGCGGGCGGCGTCTTGCCATTGACAGAGCTTGGCGCTCCCGAAACTATGCCCGGCCAGGCGGAACGTTCTGCCCGCCCGACTGCCTCGAACGCCGGTTCCCCCCATGACCCCCAGAAAATACGCCGAGATTGCTGCGGCCTCGCTTGCTAAGATGCTGAAGCCTGAGACGGATTCGGGGCACGTAGCCGACATCGTCGAGACTGTCTTGGCCGACGCGACACGCGAGCAGCAGGAAGGCGAGCGGCTTCATCTCGCCGAGACCGAGGCCGCCGCCGATGCGCGGCTTAAGCGTCTGCTCGATGCTTCGCCCGCGGTCATCTACAGCTTCAAGGCGCGTGACGATTTCGCGCCGAGCTTCGTCAGCCGGAACATCACGCGCTTGTTCGGCTATGCCCCCGCCGAATATCTCGGCAATCCGAATTTCTGGCGCGAACACGTTCACCCCGAGGATCTTCCGCGCATCGAAGCCGAGGTCGCCCAGCTCTTCGAAACGGGCGAGCAGACGCTTGAATACCGCTTCCGCCGTAAGGACGGCTCCTATTGCTGGGTGAACGACGAGCAGCATCTCGTCCGCGACGCGGCGCACGAGCCGGCGGAAGTCGTCGGCTCGTGGAGCGACATCAGCGCGCGCAAGGCCGCCGAGGCGGCGAAAGATGCCAACCAGGCCCGGCTCTCGGCGCTTCTGGAGAGCGCACCGGCGGTCATCTACAGCTTCAAGGCCAAGGACGACTACGCGCCGACCTTCATCAGCGAGAACATCAAGCGGCTGCTCGGCTATTGCCCGGAGAAATATCTGGAGCACGCCGATTTCTGGCGGAACAACGTGCATCCCGAAGACCTCGCGCAAGTCGAGGCCGAGCAGGCCAAGCTGTTCGAGACCGGCCGCCACACCGCGGAGTACCGCTTCCGCAAGATAAGTGGCAAATATATCTGGGTCGCGGACGAGCAATATCTCTTGCGCGGCGACGACGGCGAGCCCGCCGAGATCGTGGGCTCATGGAGCAACATCACCGCGCGCAAGGAAGCCGAGCAGGCCGAGAACGCCGCGCGCGCCCGCTTCGACCTGCTGCTGCACGGCGCGCCCGCCGTGGTCTACAGCTTCAAGGCAACCGGCGACTACGCGCCGACCTTCGTCAGCGACAACATCAAGCGCGTGCTGGGCTACGAGCCAGACGATTATCTGAAGAAGCCCGACTTCTGGCGCACCCGCGTGCACCCGGAAGACCTTCCTCAGGTCGAGGCCGAGCAGGCCAGACTGTTCGAGGAGGGGCGGCACGTCGCCGAATACCGCTTCCGCAAGAAGGACGGCATTTATTGCTGGGTCAGCGACGAGCAGCATCTCGTGCGCGACCGCAACGGCAACCCGCTCGAAGTGATCGGCTCCTGGAGCGAGGTCACCGCGCGTAAGACCGCCGAGCAGCAAGCGCTCGCCGAGAGCGAGCAGCGCCTGACGGACGCGATCGAGACCATCTCGGAAGGCTTCTCGCTGTTCGACAAGGACGACCAACTCGTGCTCGGCAACTACAAATATGCCGAACTATTCGATCATGGCGACGGGCCGCCGAAATCCGGCGCGACCTTCGAGGAGATCATCAGCCGCGCCGTCGAGCACGGCCTCATCGCCGATGCGCGGGGACAGACTGAAAGCTGGCTCCGCCAGCGTCTCGCTCTGCATCGCAATCCAGGCGAGCCGCTGCTTGAGCATTGGTCTGACGGCCGTTGGCTCCAGGTGAGCGAGCGTCACACCGGGGCGGGAGGGACGGTCGCCGTCTATAGCGACCTGACCGAGGTCAAGGAGAGCGAGCGCCGCGCCGCCGCCGCCAACCAGCTCATCCTGCAAAGCCTGCGCTATGCGAGCCGCATCCAGCACGCCGTGCTCCCGGCGCGCCAAGAGCTCGAGGCCGTCGCCGCGGATCATTTCCTGATCTGGGAGCCGCGCGACATCGTCGGCGGTGACTTCTTCTGGTTCCAGCCGATCAGCAAGGGCTATGCGGTGATGGTCGGCGACTGCACCGGCCATGGCGTGCCGGGCGCGTTCATGACCCTGATCGCCTGGGGCCTGCTCGACCGCATGCTGCGCGTTGCCGCAAGCGACAAGCCAAGCGCGGTGCTGAGCGGGCTGCATCGCGGGGTGAAGAGCCTGCTCGGCCAGGAGGAGAACCGCGGCGAGACCGACGACGGCCTCGAAGCCGGCATCTGCTTCGTCGATCCGCAGAAGCAGCGCATCACCTTCGCCGGCGCGCGCTTCTCGCTCTGGCGCGCGAACCGCGACGGCGTCATCGAGATCAAAGGCGATCGCACCGGGCTCGGCTATCGGCGCTATCCGCACGAGACGGCCTTCACCGATACGACCTTCCCCTATGATGCGAGCGACAATTTCTACCTGACCACCGACGGTCTGATCGATCAGATCGGCGGCCCGCGCGGGCGCTCCTTCGGAAAGCGGAGATTCCAAGAGCTTCTCAAGAAATGCCGCGGCATCCCCATGCGCGAGCAGGAAGATTCCTTACGGCAGGCGCTCGCCAAATATCAGGGCCAGCAGATTCGCCGCGACGACCTCACTGTGCTCGGCTTCGCGCCGCATTCCTAAGGAGCTCCGATGCTTGCTTCCCAATTGCTGGACCTGCGCGGAATACTGCACAAGCAGGGGGTCATCTTCGCCTATAGCGGCTATGTGACCGAGCGAGTGCTGAGCGGCGTCGGCGAGGCGCTCAAGCAGAAGCTCACCATCGACGACGCCGATACTAAGACGCTGCGCAGCGTATTCGCCGTGTTCGTCGAGCAGATGCAGAACATCATCCGCTACTCCGCCGAGAAGGTCGAAGCGCCGCTGCCTCCGGCTGCCGACGAACGCGCGCTCAAGGAGTTGCGCTACGGGATCCTCACGATCGGCAGGGAAGGCAACGAGTATGTCGTCTGCGCCGGCAACCTAATCGAGCGCGGCGACGTCGAGCGCCTGCATGCGAGGCTCAGCCGCATCAGGGAAATGAGCAAGGAGGAGTTAAGGGCGCTCTACAAGGAGCAGCTGCGCGCCGACCCGGAGGAAGGGAGCAAGGGCGCGGGCCTCGGCTTCATGGAGATCGCGCGCCGTGCCTCGAAGCCGATCGAATTCGATTTCACCGATCTCGGCGACTATACGTTCTTCGCGCTGAAAGCGACCATCTGAGGGCCGGAAAGATGCCAGACAATCTCGACATTCCGGCCAGCGCCCGCACGCCCGCGGTGCGCTTCGACTTCGCGAGCCATCATCTGAAGATCGCGGGCGAGTCGTACCCTGAGGACGTGACGGAGTTCTACGGACCCGTCTTCGCCGCGCTCGACGCTTATCTCGGCGGGTTGGGGCAGGGGAGCTGCCGCGTCGAGTTCGAGCTCATCTATCTCAACAGCTCAAGCGCCAAGGCCGTGATGATGCTGATGGACAAGCTCGAAGCCGCCGCCGCCAAGGGCGCCGCGGTCGACGTGCATTGGTTCTACGACAAGGAAGACGACACGATGCAGGAGCTCGGCGAGGAATTCGGCGAGGACCTGCAGAACGCCAAGTTCCATCTTGAGAAGATGGCCGGCTGATGTCCTCCGACGATCTGTTCGCGGGTGAAGAGCAAATCATCTCGGCGGCGCAGGACCTGCTGGCGAATGGCAGCTTTGCCGACGCGGGCGACCGTAAGCGCTTCGAGCAGCTCCTGAAGGACTACCAGAAGCTGTTCCGCACGACGCGCAGGCTGATGAAGCTCTCGGACCGCAACGAGCAGCAGCTCAACGCGGTGAGCCAGGAGCTCGCGCACAAGAACAAGGCGCTCGAAGCGCTGTCGAAAAAGCTCTCCAAATATCTCTCGCCTCAGATCTACCACTCGATCTTCACCGGCGCGCAGAATGTCGAGATCGCTTCGAGCCGCAAGAAGCTGACGATCTTCTTCTCCGATGTGGTGAACTTCACCGAGACAACCGACAAGCTCGAATCCGAGGACCTCACCAATTTGCTCAACCGCTACCTTACGGAGATGACGAATATCGCGCTCGCGCACGGCGCTACCATCGACAAATATATCGGCGACGCGATCATGGTGTTCTTCGGCGATCCCGAGTCGAAGGGCGTGAAGGAAGACGCCCGGGCCTGCGTACGCATGGCGGTGACCATGCTGCGGCGCCTGCGCGAGCTGCAGGCCGAATGGCAGGAGCTCGGGGCAGAGAAGCCCTTTCACCTACGCATCGGCGTCAACACGGGCTATGTGACGGTCGGCAATTTCGGCAGCGACGACCGCATGGACTACACGATCATCGGCAGCGCGGTGAACCTGACCGCGCGGCTTCAGTCGAAATCCGACATCGACGGCATCCTGATCGGTCACGAGACCTATTCGCTGGTTAAGGACGAGGTCTCAGTGGAGGAGCAGGCGCCGATCAATGTGAAGGGCTTCGCCGAGCCGATCCGCTGCTACAAGGTGCTCGGTATCTATGACGACATGGCGGGCGAGGGGAGCGTGATCCGCGAGGAGGGCGACGGCTTCAAGGTCCTGCTCGATTTGCGGAAGCGCGGCAAGGCGGAGACTGCTGCCGCGCTTGAGGCCATCCTCGCCCGGCTCAAGGAGTAGGCAAGGCTACAAGAACCAGATCCAGGTGAAGACCGCGAACAACGGCAAGAGGATCGCGGCAGACCACAGCATGTAGCCGATGAAACTCGGCATCTTGACGCCGCGCTCCTCGCAGATCGACCGCACCATGAAGTTCGGCGCATTTCCGATATAGGTCATGGCGCCCATGAACACCGCGCCCGCCGAGATCGCGAGCAGGGTCGAGGCAAGCGGCCCCATCAGCTCCTGCGCGTCGCCGCCCGCGAGATTGAAGAACACGAGATAAGTCGGTGCGTTGTCGAGGAAGCTCGAAAGAAGCCCGGTCAGCCAGAAATAGGCGGCGTCGATCGGCTTGCCGTCAGGCGTCGTGACGAGCGCGAGCAGCGGCGCGAACGGGCCCTCCGTGCCCGCCTTCAGCATCGCCAGCATCGGGATCATGGTGATGAAGATGGCGGCGAACAGCATGGCCACTTCTTGCATGGGCGCCCAGGTGAACGCGTTCTCCACGCGCACCGACTTGCGCGTGGTCATCCATGAGACGAGCGCGATCCAGATCAGCACAAAGTCGCGCAAAAGCCCGTTGACCGGCATCTCGATGCCGAAACCCACGGGAACCGTAGCATCGCGGTTCCACAAGCCGCTCGCCAGCACCGTCAGCGCGACGATCAGAAGATAGAAAAGATTGTGCGCGCCCTCGATACGGATCCGCTCCGGTGCGCGGGTAGCGCCGCGAAGCGCGGGCAACTCGCGGGCCCAGGCGGCGCGATCGACCGCATAGAACAGCGCGAGCAGGGGGATGCCCATGAACAGCATGGGCAGCAGCATCGCCTCGAAGGTCCACAGGAAGTCGACACCCTTGAGGAAGCCGAGGAAGAGCGGCGGATCGCCAAGCGGCGTCAGGGCGCCGCCGATATTCGAGACGAGGAAAATAAAGAACACGAACACATGCACTTTGTGCCGGCGGCCTTCGTTAGCGCGGATCATGGGGCGGATCAGCACCATCGAGGCGCCGGTCGTGCCGACGAAACTCGCCGACAAAGTCCCTGCGGCGAGCATCGCCGTATTGGTGCCCGGCGTGCCGACGAAGTTCCCGCTGATCCGGATGCCGCCCGCGACCACGAACAGCGCGAACGCGATAAGAATGAACGGGACATATTCGAGAAGCACGGTGTGCAAGAGCGCCGCGATGGTCGGCGGCAACCCGAAGACGAACGCTGCGGGCACCAGCAGCGCAAGCGCCCAGAAGAAGGCGACCTTGCCGAAATGACGCTCCCAAAAATGCGGCATAAGCACTGGCAGGAAGGCGATGGAGAGCAATAGCCCGGCGAAGGGAAGGCCCCATAGCAAGCCGAGGCGCGCGCCGTCGAGATGGCCCGCTGTGGCGATGGCGTTAGCGCCGTCTGCAAGCCAGTCGATCATCGCCCGACATGGCGCGAGACCGGCAGAAGCGTCAAGTCCGGTGGCGTTGCGGCGGGGCGTCGTCGTTGGCGGGCAGGAGCCGCGCGCTCTCCTTGAGAGCCTCTTTCAGCGAGAGCGGTCGGCGATTTTTGCGCAGGAGGTCGGTGAAAGCCTCCTCTGCCAGCGCATCGAGGCTCGTGCCGGCATCGCGCGCCAAAAGCTCGAGCGCCTGCAGCAGCCCGGGACGCAAGCCCACGAGCTTGCGTTTGACGTCCAGCCTGTCCGCGGAAGAGGACATGCGCGCGAACATAACCGATTCGCTTCCGGATTAAGACGTCTCTGGCACGATGACCCGCAAGGCGCGCGGGCGGGAGCGATAGCGGAGCGGGGACAATATCGTCATCACGTCCCCGTCGAGCGCTACCGGCAAACGGCTGGTCTTGGTGTTGATCTCAGCCGCGCCGAGCTCGAACGTGTCCATATCGCGCGCCTGGTCCAGCCGCCCGAAACACAAGCGGCACACCATCCAGAAGAATTCGAGCGCGTTGCGCGGCTTCACCACGTAGAACCACAACACGCCTCTATCGAGATGGGCGCGGCGGCCGAAGGCGAACAGCTCGGTAGAGTACTCGTTGTTGCCGACGAACAGGCAAGGCGTGCGGTAAGGCCGCGCCAATCCTCTCGCGCCAATATGCAGCCGCCGCCGCGGGAAGTGGCGCAGCATGCGGAAGAAGGCCGGCACCATCGCCATCCATTTGGTGCCCCTCGGACCAGTTCTCCGCCGCCGCTCGCGGTCGATGACCATGTAGGGATAGATGCCGATCGAGGAGGTGTTGACAAAGGTTTTGCCGTTGACCTCGCCAAGATCGACGAGCCGGGTAAGACCCGCGGCGATGGTCGCGGCCGCCGCGTCGACGTCGAGCGGGATGCCAAGGTCTTTGGCGAAATGATTGAGCGTGCCGAGAGGGAGCACGCCAAGCGGAATATCGCTTTCGGCAAGCAGGCCAGCAGCCACGCGCACGCTACCGTCGCCGCCGCCGATGACCACGGCGTCAATCTCGCGGCGCTTGGCCGACGCGAGCGCCGTCTCGGCCCCGGCGCGCAGGCCGTCGCTTTCGATGAAGTGAATCTCGGCGGTGACGCCATGGCTCGCAAACGCCTTCTCCAGCGTCGAACGCACATCCTCGGCGTGGGTCTTGTGGAAGGCGCCCGCGCTTGCGTTCAGCAGCACGGCGACTCGCTTGACGGCGAGCGGCGGCAGCGCGCGACCAAGATTTAATGGAGCAGCTTCCACCACGCTTTCCTGTCATTTAGAGGAACGACTCGCCTTTCCGGCGCGAGCAATCCACGATGTCAATGGAGGACCGAAGACACGAATGGCCGAAGCGAGCCCGGCCATAATGATCTCATCGCGTGGAGCGAGTCGCCTCACATCCTTTCGTCGGCCGCGCGGAGGTGCAGCATGGCGAAAAGGCCACGAGCCTGCCGCCGCACCACTGGTTGCCCGTCGAGCTTGCTGGCGCGCCTCAGCCAATTCTGCACCGCGAAGTCAAGCAGATGCGGCCCGAGTGGTCCGAGATCGAAGTGATAGACGAGCCAATAGAGGAAGCGTGTCATGCCTCCTTAACGATGAACCAGGCTTCGCGGTTGCATAACCCGCGGCAACTTGCCTCTGCGGCGCAAGAAAGCCCATGCGATACCTCAAGATTTCAGCGCTTCCTCGATATAGAGCGTGCGGAAGGCGCGCACGACCGGGCCAGGGCGGCCGTCGCCGATCGGAACCCCGTCGATCTCCACGACAGGCAGAACGAAGGCCGTGGCGGCGGTGATGAAGGCTTCGCGCGCTGCAAAGACCTCCTTGACGCTGAACGGACGCTCCTCGGTGCGCACGCCCTGGTCCGCGGCGAGCCTGAGCACCGCGCGGCGCGTCACGCCGGTAAGCACATGCGGCCCGAGCGGCTGGGTGCGGACCACGCCGTCGCTGTCAACGATGAAGGCCGTCGACGAGGTGCCTTCGGTGACGAAGCCGTCCTCCATCATCCAAGCCTCGTAGGCACCTTTCAGCTTGGCTGCCTGCTTGCCCATCACTTGAGCGAGCATCGAGGTGGATTTGATGTCGCGGCGCTTCCAGCGAAGGTCGGGGATGGTCACGACCTTGATTCCCGCCGCCGCGCAAGGGTGCTCCAGCACGGGCCGGCTTTGCGGGAAGGCGACCACCGTCGGCGCGGCACCTTCCGGGTAGAGGAAATCGCGGTCGGCCACGCCGCGCGTGATCTGCAGATAGACCCCGCCTTCCGCGACACCGTTCCGCGCGATGAGCTCCTCATGCATCGCCCGCAACGCCGCGTGGCTGAGCGGCGGCGCGAGCGCAATCTCTGACAGCGACCGGTCGAGCCGCTCGAGATGGCCCGCGAAGTCGACCAGCCGGCCGCCGACCACGGCCGTGACCTCGTAGACCCCATCGCCGAACAGGAAGGCGCGGTCGAAGACCGAGACCTTGGCCTCCTCCTCGGGGAGGTAGGCGCCGTTGACATAGACGATGCGGGACATGAACAGGACGCTGCAAGCGGCGGAAACGACTGCCTAGCGCCCGCTTGGCGCAAGCGCAAGACATGTGGGCTGGCGGACCGGCGTCGCTTTTCTCGCCCCTGCGCTCGGAGCATACTCCGTCGCCTGAGATGACAGGGCTTGGTCCTCGATGCGAGCCGGGTCCAAGGGAGGGGGCAAAAAATGACTTCAGCTAGCGTATTGATCGTGTTGTTGGTCGGGACGGTGGTCGGCGCGTTGGTCGGCCTGCTGCTCGGCGGGACGATGGAGAACTGGTATCTCGCGCTGCTCGCGGGCTTTCTCGGCTCGACGATCGCAGTCATCATCCGCAATCTGGTCTTGTCGCGCGGTGCGGGGCTGGGCCCCGACGATTCCAAGACGCCGGGCCTTGTCGCCATCTATGCCGCCGTCTCGTCACTCGGCGCTGGAAGCCTCGCGTTGGAGATTGCGCGGCGCAGCGACCTCGCCGACACGCCGGTCTGGATCGGGACGCTAGCGGGCCTGTTCGCGTCGATCCTGCTCGCCATGCTGATGGTCACCTACCACACCAACCCCGGCCAGCCGCCGAAGCTCGTCTCCAAGCGGCATTAGCGCAGGACCGAATCCTGCACTGACAGGCCGGCTTCCTCGATCAGAGCGAGGTCGTCGCGCGTGTCGTTATTGGCGGTGGTGAGCAGTCTGTCGCCGTAGAAGATCGAGTTCGCGCCCGCGAGGAAGCAGAGCACCTGTGCCTCGCGGGTCAGCGCGCGCCGGCCCGCCGAGAGCCTCACCCGGCACGCGGGCATGGTGATGCGCGCGGCCGCCACCATGCGCACGAGATCGAGCGGATCGACCGGCGGGCGGTCCTCAAGCGGCGTGCCGGGCACGGCAACGAGCGCATTGATCGGCACGCTCTCGGGATGTGGATCGAGCGTGGCGAGTGTCTGCAGCAGCCGCGCGCGGTCCTCGATGCTTTCGCCCATGCCGATGATGCCGCCGCAACAGACCTCGATGCCGGCGTCGCGCACATGCGCGATCGTGTCGAGCCGGTCCTGATAGGTGCGCGTGGTGATGATCTCGCCGTAGAACTCGGGCGAGGTGTCGAGATTGTGGTTGTAGGCGGTGAGCCCAGCATCGGCGAGCCGGTCGGCCTGTGCCTGAGTCAGCATGCCGAGCGTGACGCAAGCCTCCATGCCGAGCGCGCGGACGCCGCGCACCATGTCGAGCACGCTGTCGAAGGCCGGCCCCTCCTTCACCTCGCGCCAGGCGGCGCCCATGCAGAAGCGCGTAGCGCCCGCCTCCCGCGCGAGCTGCGCCTTGGCGAGCACGTCGTCAACTTCGAGCAGCGCCTCGCGGCCAAGCCCGGTCTGCTTGGCGTAATGCGCGGACTGCGGACAGTATTTGCAGTCCTCGGGGCAGGCTCCGGTCTTGATCGAAAGCAGGCTCGCAAGCTGCACCGCGCCGTCGGCGTGGTGGCCTCGGTGCACCGCGCGCGCCTGATCGACTAGGTCGAGCAGCGGGGCGGTCAGCAGCGCGAGGATCTCGTAAGCCGTCCAGTCGTGGCGAATCCCAAGCGCCGAACCCCGTTCGTGCGAGGTCTGCGCTCTGGCAGCTTTGCCATGGATAGGGTTCGCAGTTTCGAGCGTGTCTGACACGGATATTGCGTTGTGATTGCTGCTTGGTGTCCCTCTGGCCTAATACAGGATTAGCATCAATTCGTCTATTTCTGATCTGGCTGCAAGCGCTTAGTGTTTACAGAAATCCCCGATGTTTACAGTCTTTGCCAGGATGTTCACTGCCCGGGTTCACGGAGCGTTCGACCTGCTAGGCGGGCAGCGGCTGCCCTGGCAAGTTTCTTCTGATCAGCAAAGCGACTGTAGCGCGTGCCCTAATACAGGATCTGGAGCATTAGGTCCAATGCGTCTCCTTGATGATGGGACGAGGTATGCTAGTGAGCGCAAAGCGGACGATCGTGTAGTGCACCGTTATGTCCGCTTTTGGGGGTAACGCGGACAGTTACCAAGATGGCGCGTTCTCGTCCGGTAGCGTCATGCGTAAGTCGTTCACGCGACGACGCCCTTGCGCTTCAGCGCGCTGCCGACCTCGTCCAGGATCGCGGGATCGTCGATCGTCGCCGGCATGGTCCAAGGCTCGCCGTCAGCGATCTTCTTCATGGTGCCTCGCAGGATCTTGCCCGAGCGCGTCTTCGGCAGCCGGGCGAGCGTGATCGTCAGCTTGAAGGCCGCAACCGGCCCGATCTTCTCGCGGATGAGGCCGATGCATTCCTTCTCGATCTCGGCAACCGGCCGGTTAACGCCCGCCTTGAGCACGATGAAGCCGCAGGGGATCTCGCCCTTGAGCGCGTCGGCAACGCCGATCACTGCGCACTCGGCGACGTCCTTGTGGCCGCTCAGCACCTCCTCCATGCCGCCGGTCGAGAGCCGGTGGCCGGCGACGTTGATGATGTCGTCGGTGCGGCTCATCACGTAGATGTAGCCGTCGTCGTCCTTGAAGCCGGCGTCCGCGGTCTTGTAGTAGCCGGGGAACTCGGCGAGGTAGTTTTGCTTGAACCAGTCGTCCTGCTGCCACAGCGTCGGCAGGCACGCCGGTGGCAGCGGCAATTTGACGACGATCGATCCCATGGTGTTTGCCGGCACTTCCTTACAGGTGTCGTCGACCACGCGCAGGTCGTAGCCGGGCATCGCCACCGTCGACGAGCCGTACTTCACCGGCAATTGCCCGAGGCCCACCGGATTGCCGGCGATCGCCCATCCGGTCTCGGTCTGCCACCAATGGTCGATCACCGGTTTCTTCAGCAGGTTCTCCGCCCAGACGAGGGTGTCGGGATCGGCGCGCTCGCCGGCGAGGAACAGCGTACGGAATCTTCTTGAGGTCGTATTGCGCGAAGAATTTCCTTGCGGGTCCTCCTTCTTGATCGCGCGGAACGCGGTCGGCGCGGTGAACATCGCGACGCATTGGTGCTCGGCAATCACGCGCCAGAACGCGCCGGCGTCGGGCGTGCCCACCGGCTTTCCTTCGTAAAGGATCGACGTGCAGCCATGGAGCAGCGGCCCGTAGACGATGTAGCTGTGGCCGACCACCCAGCCAATGTCGGAGGCGGCCCAGTAAACCTCCCCCGGCTCAATGCCGTAGAGGTTCCGCATCGACCATTTGAGCGCAACCAAGTGGCCGCCGTTGTCGCGCACCACGCCCTTGGGCCGCCCGGTGGTGCCCGAGGTGTAGAGGATGTAGAGCGGGTCGGTGGCCGCGACCGGCACGCAATCGTACCCCGAGCGCGCAGAAATGATCGCTTCGTCGCGCGCCTTCGCCCAATCGAGGTCGCGGCCAGCAACCATCGCCGCCTCCTCCTGTGGGCGCTGCAGGATCAGGCAGGCGTCGGGCTTGTGCGACGAGAGCCGGATCGCCTCGTCGAGCAGCGGCTTGTACTTGACGATGCGGCCGGGCTCGAGCCCGCAGCTAGCCGACAGGATCACCTTCGGCTTGGCGTCGTCGATACGGGTCGCGAGCTCGTTCGCCGCGAAGCCGCCGAACACCACCGAGTGCACCGCGCCTATGCGCGCGCAGGCGAGCATGGCGAATACTGCCTCCGGCACCATCGGCATATAGATCACGACACGGTCGCCCTTGGTGACGCCGAAGCTTGCCCAGGATCGCAGCCAACACCTGGGTCTCGACCTGGAGTTCGTGATAGGTGAGCGTGCGCTTCTGACCAGCCAGCGGCGAATCGTAAATGATCGCCGGTTGTTCGCCGCGGCCTTGCATCACATGGCGGTCGACCGCGTTCCAGCAGGTATTGCAGACGCCGCCGACGAACCAGCGCCCGTAGATGCCGGCATCGGGATCGAACACCTGCTTCGCCGGCTCGATCCAGTCGATCTCTTGCGCGGCTTCGCCCCAAAAACCCTCCGGGTCATGCTGCCAGCTGGCATAGACATCGTGATAGCTGCTCCTTCGGGCATCCACGGGCGCTCCTCCGGATGATCGCGCTGTGGTAGCTGAGGCGACATCAGACTTGTTGAGATAAGGCACGGTAAGGCGCGCCCTCAGCGTTGCGGCAGCGTGTAAGCGATGACGTAATCTCCGGGCGGGGTCTCCATGAAGTGATGCCCGCCAGCCATGATGACGAGATATTGCCGGCCGCCGATCTCATAGACCATCGGATTGGCTTGACCGCCGGCCGGCAAGAGATCCTGCCACAGCGTCGCGCCGGTTTCGACATCGATGGCGCGGATGAGATTGTCGGTCGCCGCAGCGATGAAGACGAGTCCGCCCGCGGTGACGACCGCGCCGCCATTGTTCGGCGTGCCGATATTGATCGGCAGCATGGAAGGAATGCCCCATGGGCCGTTGCGACGCGCCGTGCCGAGCGGGCGATCCCAAATGGTTCGCCCCGTGCGCAGATCGATGGCGCGTATGCCGCCATAGGGCGGCTGTTTGCAGAGGAGACCCGTGGATGGCATGCGCCAGCCCGCGTTGACGTCGATGGCGAACGGCACACCCATTTGCGGATCGCCGGCGCCTTCGGCGCCTGAACTCATGTCGCCCCCGCGCGCCTGATCGCGCGGCGCCCATCCGCGTCGGGTTGCTTCGTCACGCGGGACGAGACGGTTGTAGTTCGGCAAGTCGCTGTAATTGGCGATGATCACGCCGCGGCGCGGATCGACGGCGATCCCGCCCCAATCGGAGCCGCCATTGTAGCTCGGATACTGGATCCAGCGCGTCTCTGTGGTCGGCGGCGTGTAGATACCGTGATAGGTCGCTTGGCGGAATTGGATGCGGCAGATCATCTGATCGATCAGCGACATGCCCCACATGTCGCGTTCGCGAAGATCGGGCATGCGCAAAGTGTGATAGCGCGAGAAGGGCTGCGTCGGGCTGCGCAATTCCGGCTCCAAGCCGCCGCCTGGGACTGGGCGCTCTTCGACGCCGTGGAGCGGAACGCCAGTGCGCCGATCGAGAATGTAGATCTCGCCTTGTTTGCTGGGGAGGATGACGGCGGGAACGACGCCCGCCTCGGTGGGAAAGTCGATCAGGGTCGGCTGCGAGCCCAGATCATAGTCCCAGACGCCCATATGGACGGTTTGGAAGCGCCAGACCTCGCGGCCGGTCTCGACATTGAGAGCGACGAGCGCGGCGGAGTGTTGGTTCTCGGCTTGCGATCGGTGCGAACTCCAATAATCTGCCGCGGCGTTGCCGAGCGGCAGATAGACGAACCCCAGCGCCTCATCACCGGTCGCGGTCGTCCACATGTTGGGCGTTCCGCGGGCATAGGTTTCGCCCTCGGGCGGCAGACCCGTGCGTTCCGGATGCTCCATGTCCCAGGCCCAGCGCAGCGCGCCGGTGATTGCATCGAAACCCTGCACCACGCCCGAAGGCGCATTCGCGCGCTGGCCGTCGAGAACCTGATGGCCGGTGATGACCACGCCCCTGACGATGGTCGGCGCCGAGGTGATCGACACCATGCCCGGTCCGGTTTCGCCCATGCCGATTGTGATATCGACGCCGCCGTTCTTGCCGAAATCCGCACACGGCGTTCCGGTGCGCGCATCGACGGCAATCAGCCGCGCGTCGAGCGTGCCCGCAATGATGCGCGTCGCGCATGCGCCGGCGGGATCGGTGTTTGGCGCCGCGTAATACGCGACGCCGCGGCACGCAGCCGTATATGGAATGCTTGCATCGGCGACCTCCGGATCATGGCGCCAACGTTCCGCGCCAGTGGCGGCGTCGATCGCGATAAGCGTGCTGCGCCCCGTGCACAGGTAGAGCGTATCGCCGATCTTGAGCGGCGTCGTTTCCGCGCCCCAGCGCTCCTTCGGCATGTCGCCGGTGCGGAAGGTCCACGCGCGTTCGAGCCCGCGCACGTTCTCGCGATTGATCTGATCGAGCGGCGAGTAACGCTGCGCGTTGTAGGTCCCGCCGTAGGCGGGCCAATCGGCGCCGACTTGCATGAGCGAGGCGTCCGCCATGGCTTGCGCGAATGGTTCGGGCATCGCGCCGGGACCGTCTGGCCGGTTGGCCTGCGCCACTGCGACGCCCAACACGATCACAATGAGCGCAAAGCCGCCGAGTCCGAACAGCCTTCGCCGACGCCCGCGGTTCGCGTCCAATACAGGCAAGGACAAAATGACGAGCAGCAAGAGAACGAGCGGCCCGACCAGACGCGGCACCAGTGCCCAGCCGTTAAGGCCGACTTCCCAAAAAGCCCAGAGCGCGGTCACCACGAAAGCGCCGGCATAGATCCAGGCGCCGAGCAGTTTGCGCTGCGCGACCGCTAAGCCGGCGACGATCAGCGCAAGTCCGGCGAAAAGATAGTACCAAGAGCCGCCGGCGCCGATCAGCTTGGCGCCGCCCAAGGCGAGAATGATGCCGATCAGAGCGATGACGCCGCCAAGGATCCCGACAGACCATTCGGCTCTGCTGGTTGGCTTTCGCCAATCGCGAAGGAGGATGATGTTCTGCAGCTCACGGAGCATGGAAGTTCCTCCTTTGGCGAGCCATCACCTGCTATGCGCCCGGTATGCTGCCGGTTGCAACGTTTTCTGTGGCGGGTGTTCGCTTTCCTGGGCGCGCGGCGAGACTTGAACGCGTCTCCGAGGTGAGTGCTTCAGGCCGGAAGGCCGCCGCGGTCGGCGACCAGAGCTTCATACTCGGAATCGGTCTTAGGTCCGTAGGTCTCGAAAGTCGGATCCGCCATTTTCTGATAAGCTTGCTTGCGTGTCCCGATCGGATCAGCCTCAGTTTTTCGACGCCGCTCCGGTACATCGATACCATAGACGCGAGCACCATTGAGGCCGAACACCTTTTGCTTGAGCGAGGGCGTAAGCTCAGGGTACCCGTGCGCTTCGATCAGCGCCGGTGTGATTTGAAAGCTTCGGAAGGCCTGGATCTGGTCCTGAGGTGAGCCATACCAGATTAAGTCCGTGCCCCAGAGCACATTGTCCTCACCGATGTGCTTCAAGAGCTTGCCAAGAAGGTGCGCGGCGGTGGTCGGGTCGCGCATGACGAAGCGCCAGGTCGAACCGAGTTCGGCATAGACATTGGCGTTTCGGCCGATGCCGTTGGTCTCCACCGAATTGATCAGAGTATCGGCGCCGCGGGTGGCATTCGCTGGATCGTAGGGGCCCTCGGTCGTTCCCGCCTCATAGCCGGAGTGGTAAATTATGAAATTCATGTCGGGATATAGCGCTGCGGCGCGGCCTACATCGGCGCATCGGCCGAATTCTTCCGGGAATCCCGAGAACAGCAGACCCTTATGGATGCAAATGTTGCGCACACCGAGCTCGCGCGCCCGTTCGATGAAGGGAATGCCTATGTCGGAGCTGTCAAGTTCGAAGCCGCTGCCTTCAGGACCCCATTGCGTGTAGCACTTCCAGGCCGCGATGGGATAACGGTCGACCGCATCCTTCATGAGCTGGAGCGGTGCTATCTCTGGGCCAGCATTCGGCACCACCATGGCGTGGAGAAAGAGCCGGTTAGCGCCCGCCATCCGGTCAACCAGAACACGCACCCGATTTGCTTCCTCGAGCGAGAGTGGGTTGTTTTCGGGCAATTCGGGCACGAAAGACAGCACGGCAAGGTCGGTATCGCTGTCCATGAATACGTGCTTGATGAACTTCTCGGCGGAAAAGCAATCGACCGGATCCTCCTCGCCGCAGGAGCCTTGGGGGAAGTTGGCGAGGATCTGCTCCCAATATTTGCCGGCGGAGTGGCGCCAAGCGCCAGCCGGGTCGACCATGTGAGTTTGCACGTCGAAAATGAACTCGTCGCCGGCTAACGCCTCTGCTGCCGCTGCGGGCTCGAATGCGCTTTCCTTGGGCAAACGAAAGAGACCGCCAGTGTTGCCAAGTGCCGCGAAGGCTTCGTTCAACGTGAGCAACGTGGTCGCCGCACCGCAGAGCGATTGTAGGAACGCCCTTCGTCCAAGTCCCACCCTCTCGGCGTGCTTGCCGATCCGCTGTTCGGCTTCGCTGTTGGCGCGCGCCACATGCTCGGTCAGTGGCACCGGGCGAAACTCGCCATTGGATGTCGAATCGACCTTGACCGGCAGCGGTCCCCTAATCTCGTTTCCCATGGCTCCTGTCTATCTGTGGTTGAGCCATCATTTTAGAGCATAGCGCGACCTCTTGGGCTTAGCCTATTCAGGCACGTAAATCGGAAAGTGTTCGCAGGCAACACTCCAATGTCCGCTTGTGATGCTGTGGACGGCTCTCCCACGGGCACATGAGTGCCAAGGATGTGGGGGCTGTTAGAGCCGCCGTCAGCTGAAGCGCCGCTACGTCCTGGCATTCTTCCAGAAGCTGTCGCCGTGCCTGGTTGGCATCGAGGCCTGTGCCACGTCGCATCATTGGTCGCGCGAGGTCAAGGCGCTCGGCCATAACGCGCGCTTGATGCCGCCGGCCTATGTGAAGCCCTACGTCAAGCGGAACGATGCCGCTGACGCCGAGGCGATCTGTGAAGCGGAGCGATGCTCGGCTCCCAAATGGTGGCGGAGGCGCGCATCGTCGCGCATTTCATCGACGCTGCGGAAAAAGCAAACTTTACTTCCGAAGAAATTGATCGACGAAATCGACGTCGAAAGAATCGCGACGTAGGCACTTGGGCCTATGTCCGGTCATAGCGGACATCGAGTTCTCGATTGTCAAAGCGGAATCCAGGAGCTATTTCCTAGCGGAGGATTGAGTGGGCAGAGATTTCCCACAATTCACGCCCGCGGTGATACTTCCTAATGCCGCCTCTAGCCCGTTTCGCTCCTGGTCTCGCCGAGCTGCTTGAGTACAAGCTCGAGGACGCGCCAGCTGACATAAAAGCGGGCCTCGCGGTCGCAGCGGTGGCGGTGCCGGTTGGGATTGCATATGCCGGGCTTGCAGGATTCCGTCCAGAGATCGGTCTTTATTCAAGCCTATTGCCCCTCTTGGCCTACGCGATTTTCGGCTCGTCGCGCCAACTCATTGTCGGCCCCGATGCGGCAACGTGTGCCGTGATTGCGGCCGCAGTCGCTCCCCTCGCTGCAGGTGACGAAGTGGCTTACGCCTCCTTATCGGCGATGCTGGCCTTGCTCACGGGATTGATATGTGTCGCCGCAAGCTTTCTTCGCCTGGGCGCGCTCGCGGACTTCTTGTCGAGGCCCATCTTGGTAGGCTTTCTCAATGGAGTGGCGCTGTCCATAATCTTGGGACAGGCGGACAAGATCTTGGGCTTTGCGGTTTTTGAGAGCGGGACTTTGCCCCGGTTAGTAGAGATCTTTGGGAAACTCGCCGAGAGCCACGAGCCGACCCTCACCGTTGCTGCCGGAACATTTCTTGTCATGGTGATTGCACCCCGCTTACTGCCGTGGCTACCCGCAGCTCTTGTTGGTATGACGCTGGCGGGCGCTGCGGTTTTCCTCTTCCATCTGACCGGCTTCGGAGTGAAGACGGTGGGCCCCGTTCCGGGTGGTCTGCCAGCATTTACGCTGCCTGGCGCCAATCTCGCGCTTCTTCCTTCGCTTCTGGCGGAAGCGGCGGGCTTAGCACTTATCAGCTTCTCAAGTCTGATGCTTACGGCTCGAAGTTTTGCCACGAAAAACGGATACGACATCCAGCCAGACCAGGACTTCGCGGCGTTGGGCCTGGCAAATGCGGCATCCGCCGTGTCGCAAGGATTCGCCGTAAGCGGGGCGACTCGCGCACCGCCATGAGCGATGCGGCAGGGGGTAAAACGCATGCCGTTGGGCTCGTGGCCGCCGCCGCGGTAGCGCTTGTGCTGCTGTTTTTCACCGCACCATTGCAATACGTCCCGATGGCGGCGCTCGGTGCCGTGCTCGTCGTCGCTGGTTTGTCCTTGATCGATATTCGCAGCGTCAGCCTTTTTTATCAAATTGATCGGACCGAGGCCGCTCTGTCAGCACTTGCCACGCTCGGCGTTGTGGCAGTGGGGGCCGTCAACGGCATTCTAATTGCGGTGGTCCTTGCGGTGCTGCGCTTTGTTAAATTGATGTCGCGGCCACGCGTCGAAATTTTGGGCAAGATCGAAGGTCATCCAGGACTTCACTCGCTCGAGCGACATGAGGGCGGTCAGCAAATTCCTGGGGTGCTGCTCTTTCGCTTCAACGCGCCGATCACCTTTTTTAACGCGCCCTACTTTAAACGGGAGTTGCTGCGAGTCGTTGATGAGGCAGGGCCAAACTTACGTCACGTCGTGATCGACCTGCTTCCCGTTACCAACATCGATGCAACCGGACTGCTTACCGTCACCGAATTGGTGGGAATACTAGAACTCGCGGCATACGACTAAATGCTGCCGGGAGGGCAACTGAGTGGCGAAACTGGGCTCGGTCACGGGGTTTTGCGGGGGACCGAATCCGAATCTTTCCCACCTTGCGCCAAGCCATTCGTGACCTGTCGGTCCGGCGCAATAAGGAGTGACTGTCTATGTCCGCGTTTGGCACGAAGCGGAAATCGTGTTGGACCTAGCGGGAGATCCGCTTCTGACCCAAAGCGGACGTTTTCAACAGATCGATGGGCCAATCACCCCCCGAAATGGACCTTGCTTGGGATAACTTGTTTCAGCGATTCTGGAGCTACAAAATACCCCCCGGCAGAAAATGGACGGCTATAAGCGGCGATCAGGACCACCGACAGCGCAATACCGGTTGCAAAGAGCATCAATGTGATAGCGCACGCGCGCCGGTTGTCGCTGTGAACCATGGCAATAGCGACCAAGGTGCAGAGTCCCTGAAGCAGAATGCCCAACCATTTAACTTCGCCTACGGCATACTCGCTGATAACAATGCGCTGGCGTCTGGCATCTAGCGCGGTATGAAGCTGTTTCAACATCTCAAGCTGTGCGGCTCGCTGGCTGTCATCGGCAGGCTTTAGTCCGAGCGTGACGCGCAATACCTCGATCAGAGCCGTTGGCAAAGTTGCGAGGGTGGCTCGCTGTTCCGCCATCTCCGGCCATTCTTTGTTCACGGATTCATCGATGTGACGGTTGACCAGCGCATAAATGCGCGTCCTCTGTTCGTCGGGAAAAGCTTCGGCGAGTAGAACGACAGCACGAAGCGTGCTGGCCTCGGTCGTAGTTGCGGTGTTTGCCTTATCGAAATTGCTCCAGACCTCGACCGCAATGAATCCAACCAACAGCGCGAAAAGAATGCCGAGTGGCGGTAACATGCCGGGGGACACCGCCTTGAAGGCTCGTCCCCACTCGGTTACTGCGAGCTTGGTCACTACCAAATACACCCCACCTGCGATGAGATAGGTGGCCACGAAGACAATCAAGGCCATCCATGACACAGGGAGATTGAGCAACCAGCCGGGCACTGTTGATCTTTCCTGATTAAGAACTTCATTGCAGCGCTACCATAACTGCAAGAGCAGGTAGAACAGCGTACGGAGGTTAGTCATGTTACGCAATCTCGCATTAGTCGTCGGTTATGCCGCGGGTCTGGTTCTTTCCACTGCCGCCTCAGTCTGGGCCGCTGACTTCGGCACTGCAGAGGAAGCTAAAGCCATGCTTGAGAGAGCAGTAGCCGCGGTGAAAGAGGACAAGGCGAAAGCACTTGATATGTTCAACAAAGGCGAGGGCGGCTTTAAGGACCGTGATCTTTATGTGTGGTGCGCCAACACGTCGGACGGCATCGTAACCGCGCACCCTGCTCTTAAGGGCAAACAGCTGAGAGACATTAAAGGCAAGCACGGTGCTCCGTTCGGTGAAACAACCATGCAGGATGCCACGGAGGGAACGATAAAGGTGACCACCGACTGGTGGCCGCGCCCTGGCACAGACGAGCCGCTCGAGAAGCATACTTTTTTCACGAAGGTCGGTGACCAGATCTGTGGTGTCGGCTACTACAAGAAAGTTGCGG